>NZ_JAUORV010000001.1 GCF_030548205.1 Aliiglaciecola sp. 3_MG-2023
ACCTCTCCAAAACTTTTAAATTACTCTTCGAATATATCGCAGAGTTAACACATCCATGATGATCGGCACCCAGTCCGCACATCCATGTCCGGCCGTTCAGCCGGGCGGTGCTTCGCACCTAAAGAGGCCGGCTTCACCCACCTCTCCAAAACTTTTAAATTACTCTTCGAATATATCGCAGAGTTAACACATCCATGATGATCGGCACCCAGTCCGTACATCCATGTCCTGCCGTTCAGCCGGGCGGTGCTTCGCACCTAAAGAGGCCGGCTTCACCCACCTCTGAAAAAACTTTTAAATCGTTACCGTTTTTCGAAATTCAGTCATAAATCTGACATCCCTTGACGACGGGTGCGTATGTTAGGGAAATACGCGTCTGTAAGCAAGTAGAAAAATCAATAATCTGGCGTTTGTAGGGCTATTATCTGCCGTTATTTCATAGAGTTTAGGATAAGTGATGAATACTTGTTCAAAAATCAAGGATGTTGCACTTTTCCATTTATGACCATGATGCAGTCCATGCCAGCGTGCTCTGCTGCTTGTTTGCCTATTTTAGTGTCTTCAAATACGACACATTCATTCGCAGCTAATCCCATATTCTTAGCCGCCGTTAGAAACGTCTCACCATGGGGCTTGCCGTAGGTAACATCGGATGAGGTGACAACGGTTTCTAATCTATCCAGCAATCCGGTTTCCGATAACATACGCAATGCATTTTCGCGATCTGCGCCCGTTCCCACGCCCATTTTAAGTTTACCTTCGTAGCGTTGCATAATCTGAAACGTATCATCAATAACCGTTAGGGTTTCGTCTAGACCTAGCCAAATTTCACGTTTCTTTTGGGCAACTTGGTCTAAATCTCGGTCCAATCCATATTTTTCATTTAGAATTTTCACGATTTCCCGCGTTGGAACACCTCCTAGGGAGTAAATAAAGTCTCCATCACAGGGAATATCAAAGATTTCACAGGTTTTTTGCCACGCCGTGGCATGGGTTCCCATAGAGTCGATTATGGTGCCATCCATATCAAAAACGATCCCTTTGTACTGACTTAAATCGACCATAATGTAATCCTATTTTTTGATTTTGAACGGTAGCATGGTCTTTTGACCATTGGATGACAATACCCGCTCTCGGGGCTAAAGCCGCCGACTACAACGTTACCTGTAGCATGGTCTTTAGGCCATGGGGTGACAATTCGTCCTCTCGGGGCTGAAGCGCCCGACTACAGGTTGTGAATATCCCTCTCTCGGGGCTAAAGCCGCCGACTACAACGGTGCCTGTAGCATGGTCTTTAGGCCATGGGGTGACAACACCCTCTCTCGGGGCTGAAGCCGCCGACTACAGGTTGTGGATATCCCTCTCTCGGGGCTAAAGCCGCCGACTACAACGTTACCTGTAGCATGGTCTTTAGGCCATGGGGGGACAATTCGTCCTCTCGGGGCTAAAGCACCCGACTACAGGTTGTGGATATCCCTCTCTCGGGGCTAAAGCACCCGACTACAGGTTGTGGATATCTCTCTCTCGGGGCTAAAGCACCCGACTACAGGTTGTGGATATCCCTCTCTCGGGGCTGAAGCACCCGACTACAGGTTGTGGATATCCCTCTCTCGGGGCTGAAGCCGCCGACTACAGTTTAGGCGTTGCCGGCTACTTTCATTTTTAATTCTGCGGCGAAATCGAGCATACGATTTAGCGGCACCAGGGCTTTTTGTCTGAGGTTTTCGTCTACAAAAATTTCGTGTCCACTATTATCCATCAACGAATCATAAACAGCTTTTAAACCATTCATTGCCATCCACGGACAGTGGGCACAGCTTTTACAGGTCGCGCCATTGCCAGCAGTTGGGGCTTCATAAAATGTTTTATTCGGTGCCAATTGCTGCATCTTGTAAAAAATGCCTCGGTCAGTGGCAACGATGAATTTTTCGTTATCTAATTTTTGAGAGGCATTAATCAATTGGGTGGTTGAACCTACGGCATCAGCCATCTCAACTACACTTGCGGGTGACTCAGGGTGCACCAATACAGCTGCATCGGGATGCAGATGCTTCATATCATTGAGGGCTTTGGCAGAAAACTCGTCGTGCACAATACACTCGCCTTGCCACATCAACATGTCAGCACCGGTTTGTTTTGCAATGTAGGCGCCTAAGTGACGATCCGGACCCCATAGGATTTTTTCGCCCATGGCATCCAAATGTTCAACAATTTCTAGGGCAATACTCGAGGTAACTACCCAATCAGCTCTGGCCTTAACGGCTGCGGAAGTATTGGCATACACCACGACTGTGTGATCCGGATGAGCGTCACAAAACGCACTAAATTCATCAATTGGACAACCTAAATCTAACGAACAAGTGGCGTCTAGCGTTGGCATCAACACGGTTTTTTGTGGACTGAGGATTTTTGAGGTCTCCCCCATAAACTTCACACCCGCGACGATAAGGGTTTGTGCGTCACTATCACGGCCATAGCGCGCCATTTCTAATGAGTCTGAAATAAAGCCACCGGTCTCTTCAGCCAGTGCTTGAATTTCAGGATCAGTATAATAATGGGCAACAAGAACGGCGTTTTTTTCAACTAATAAACGTTTAATTTCATCAGTGTAAAAAGCGTTTTGTGCTGCATTTAGTACTTCTGGTTTTGCCGGAAATGGGTAATCAATAGAATCAATACGATTCACCTGCGTCATCATGGTCTCTTATAAACAGGGTTAAGATGTCCGCGTATTATACAATTATTACAAACGAATGAAAAACCCAGTATTTTTATTTACAGTATTTTTATGATTTATTTAGTTTTAGGCCAAATAACCATCTAGTGATGGGGGTGCGTTTTACTATTTCGTAGCCTAAACCACAACCAACCATAGTGGCGAGCAATATTACAATGAACTCGATAAAAGTGGGCAAACCATAGGGTTTAAAATACCACGCAAACATAACAATCAGGGTTTGGTGGAACATATACCAAGGCAAAACAGCGTTATTAGCGTAGGTAATCAGTTTATTTTGACGGTTTAAATAGCGCCCTCCGTAACCAATCAACGTCAATATCCATGCCCACATATTGATAATAAAAATACTGCCGTAAATGCCACGAACCAACAGTGAACCTTCGTATTGCTCAGCCAACCAGGTAAAACCATCATTTCGGTCAGCAACAATAAATAAATATCCTAAAATCGCCATCCCTAAAAACCAACGACGTTTGTTAATCACAGTATTCCACCAGCAAGACTGTTGGACAAAGACATAGCCAAACACAAAGATCAGAAAATACTTCCCGTGGTTATACCAATCACTGATGAGATCATGGGTGGTAGGATAAGCAAGACGTAGCGTTAAATACACTAGCAATAACCCTAAAACAATGCAGACAAAGGCGGCACTAAACGGCATATTTTGAACAACACCCGAGCCGATGGCCTTTGTGAGCAATGGCCTAATCGCCAGTATGAGCAAACTGTAAATCCACAAGTAAGGTAAAAACCAAAGGTGATTCCAGGTGAGTAAACCAATAATCGACTGGTGTTCTTTTAATAAATCTGTATTGGGATTGATATATTCCAACCAAAACGTCCACATCCCCTCTGAAACTAAGTTCTGAGCCCGGGCCTCGATATATACCTGAGGCGCAACAATCACAAACATGCCAAATATGAGTGGTACCAGTAAACGGTTGCTTCTGAGCCTCATCAAACTGCCGATGGAATACCGTTTTTCGATTAAAGACAATGCCATCGCACTGATAAAAAACAACAGTGACATACGCCAAGTATTGGTGAGTATCATCACCTCTTGTAGCCAACGGAAAGTATGTTCACTTTTGATATGCCAACCCCAATCAAAAACATAGTACATACCAATGTGATAAAAAATCAGAATTAAAAACGCTAAATTTCGTAGCCAATCGATATCATATCGACGTGGTGAGGATATTTGTGTCATGCTTGGGTCTCGATTCTTATGGAATAAATGGGATGACTTAGCATCAACCTAAAACTTCAATAAAAACAGAGCATAATGACCATTCGAAGGGCAAAAGGGATAAGCGGTGGATTTACGGGATAAACAAAAATCAACGTGGTTTGAAAAATTCGATCAACATAGATACCTGTATAGCTATTTGTTTATCGCGGCTTATCTACTGATCAACAACAGCATTAATGCCTCTAGTGTCTGGATGGAACATAATCGTTCGAGTGATGTACAAATTCAAATATGGGAACCTTATGTATGGGAATATTCTAGTGCTTTGAGCACCCTCATTTTGTTGCCTGTTATATTCCAGTTTTTTCGTCGTTTGCCATTGCGGTTTGCCCATCTGGGTCGGCAACTTTTTATCCACTTTTTGATCACCATTTGTTTTTCCGCAGCCCATGTGGGATTGATGGTGATGTTTCGAGAGTGGATCTATTTTTTGGAAGGTGGAAATTATGACTTTTCCCCATGGTTGCGTGAATTTTGGTACGAATACCGCAAAGATGCGTGGGGTTATGTGTTCTGGCTGCTCCTATATCAAGTGATGCAGTCATTGTACGCCCGCCTCAAAGGTGAAGCGAGTTTGGTTAATAACCAAGAAGAACCTGTATCTGCAGAAGCCGACACTATATCAGCGCCCTCGCCCGCCGCAGCACCAGATTTCTTATTAGTTAAGAAGCTCGATAAAGAGTTTCTGGTCAAAGTGGATGAAATTGAATGGTTAGAATCTGCAGGGAACTATGTGAATTTGCACAAACAAGGGCGTATCTACCCCTTACGTGGCACTTTAAATGACACCACGTCGCGCCTAAATGACAAAGGTTTTAGCCGCATCCACCGCAGTTTTGCGGTGAATTTAGCAGCCATTGACAATATTCAATATCAGCCCAGTGGCGATGGCAAGATTACATTGAAATCGGGGAACACCTTGAATTTGTCGCGACGCTATAAAGATGAACTGAAAGAAAAACTCCGTTTAACCTAATATTTGATTGCCTCATTTTGACTCAACATTTAAGTAGTATCATGTACTTAATTGGTTTCTAAACCTTCGAATATCGTTGTAATATCGATTTAATTTAACTGCATTTGTGTTTACGGAATGAATATGCGCATTACCTTATTAATCTGCTTACTGATGTCCCAAGTGGCTTTTGCCAATCATTTTACTCTCGATGAATATGCCGGTGTAAAACTCGGCTCCCATGGTGACAAGGCTCTGGAGCTTCTCAAAAATTACTATCCAGAAAAAAGCTCATATGATGAAGCTCAGTCCTGTTTTTATTTAATTCCGCCCGCTGATTTCGACGGAGCCTATATTATGGTTTTAGATGGAACCGTGGAACGTTTTGAGGTGGATGAGCAAAGCTCAAAAATAACCACTCAAGAAGGGATTGGAATAGGTTCATCTAAAGCGGATGTTGTTGGGGCTTACAAAGACGTAAAAGTTTCTGTGCACCCTTATCTTGGTGAAGCAGGCGAGTATTTAGAAGTGACTTTAGACAATGGCAACGGTCTTATTTTCGAAACGTACCAAGATAAAGTCAGCAGTTTCAGATTAGGCCGTTACCCTGCCGTTTTATTTATTGAGGGTTGCGCTTAACGGCACAGCTCAACCACTATTACCGGTTTAGTTTATTCCTAGTAACCAAAACAATCTAACCACTTGGGCTTGTACACTCATCTAACGAGGTTTAGCCATTAATCTAGCCTGTGAGCTAATACATCAGCAAACGTCTCATAGCCGCCCCCGTAGCACGGTATTTAGGCCGTAGATGACAATACACCCACCCGTAACACGGCCTTTAGGCCGTGAATATGCAACCAAATAACGCGGACGCGGGACGCGGAGCACGGGGCTAAAGCCACCGCCTACAGGCCGTGGATGACAATACACCCACCTGTAGCACGGTCTTTAGGCCGTGAATGTGCAATCAATTAACACGGACGCGGGACGCGGAGTACGGGGCTAAAGCCACCGCCTACAAGCCGTGGATGACAATACATCCAACCCACACCTGTAGCACGGTCTTTAGGCCGTGAATATGGAATTAATTAACGCGGACGCGGGACGCGGGACGAGGAGTACGGGGCTAAAGCCACCGCCTACAGACCGTAGATGACAATCCATCCACCTGTAGCACGGTCTTTAGGCCGTGAATGTGGAATTAATTAACTCGGACGCGGGACGCTGGGTGCGGAGTACGGGGCTAAAGTCACCGCCTACAGGCCGTAGATGACAATACACCCACCTGTAGCACGGCCTTTAGGCCGTGAATGTGCAATCAATTAACGCGGGACGAGGAGTACGGGGCTAAAGCCACCGCCTACATGCCGTGGATGACAATCTATCCACCCCACACCCGTAGCACGGTCTTTAGGCCGTGAATGTGTAATCAAACAACACGGACGCGGGACGCGGCGCGGAGTACGGGGCTAAAGCCACCGCCTACAGGCCGTGGACGACAATACACCCACCTGTAGCACGGTCTTTAGGCCGTGAATATGCAACCAAATAACGCGGACGCGGGACGCGGAGTACGGGGCTAAAGCCACCGCCTGCAGGCCGTGGACGACAATCTATCCACCACCCACCTCTAGCACGGTCTTTAGGCCGTGAATGTGCAATCAATTAACACGGACGCGGGACGTGGAGTACGGGGCTAAAGCCACCGCCTACAAGCCGTGGATGACAATACATCCAACCCACACCTGTAGCACGGTCTTTAGGCCGTGAATATGGAATTAATTAACGCGGACGCGGGACGCGGGACGAGGAGTACGGGGCTAAAGCCACCGCCTACAACTCATCCTGCACGACTTGCATGATGTTTTGAATTTGGATGTTTAGGAATTTAACGTTGAGGATACTAATAAGATGGTGGGTCGTGCTGGATTTATTCCAGGCATCCTGCCTTCCACCCTTCGGGCAGCCTGCGGCTGTACAAATTGTTCCCGACAATTTGTCGAACGGGCTGGTTCTCATCCTGCACGACTTGCGTGATGTTTTGAATTTGGATGTTTAGGAATTTAACGTTGAGGATACTAATAAGATGGTGGGTCGTGCTGGATTCGAACCAGCGACCAATTGATTAAAAGTCAACTGCTCTACCAACTGAGCTAACGACCCATCTATTGAAGCTTTTTATGAATCCAGCAATGTGTGCTGGATTATTCCGGACATCCTGTCCTCCACCCCTTCGGGGCCATGCTGCGCATGTTCAAAACTGTTCCCTACAGTTTTGTCGAACCAGCGACCAATTGATTAAAAGTCAACTGCTCTACCAATCCTTCGGACGAGTGAACTAACGACCCATCTATTGAAGCTTCTTACTAATTCAGTAAATATTGTACTGAATTATTTTGGACTTCCTGTCCTCCCCGGAGGGATTATTTATTCTAAACTGAAATTGGTGGGTCGTGCTGGATTCGAACCAGCGACCAATTGATTAAAAGTCAACTGCTCTACCAACTGAGCTAACGACCCTTTTTCAGTTTTGTTACAGACCTCCTGCAACGGCGGCATATAATACTCAAATATCTTGTGGGTGCAACCTAAATATGAAGTTATTTTTAAACTAATTGTCTTTTCGATGAAAAACTAAGCAAGGGGAGCAAAAACGGTATGATTTATGTTCACATAAAACTGATTTATACCGCTTTCGACTCTAAAATTAATTCAAATTATTTTTCAAACTAGGGTCTAAATTGTCTATTTGAGAATTAATTCATTGCACTTAAACGAGAATTAGCCAGACGACTGGAAGCAGAATCTGGGTACTCAGACAAAACTTGTTCAAACAATTGTTTTGCTCTTGCCAAATTATCTCTGCGTTGTTCAACCACTCCTAATTTGAATAATGCATCTGCACGTTTTGATGAATCAGGATAGCCACTGACCAAAATTTGGAATTGTTCTGCCGCACTTTCCCATTGCTGTTTATTGAACAACAATTGCCCCAACCAATAGTGAGCATTTGCTGCATAGCTGGAATTTGGGTAGGTTTTGATAAATGACTGAAACTCAGGAATGGCTAAATCATATTGCTTATCACGCAAAATCAAGTTAACCGCGCGGTCATAGGCATCACTCTCACTAACATTAGTAGTAACAGGCATGTCTACTTGAGGTTGCTGTACAGGATTGTTGGTAGTTGAATTGGCCGTTGATTGTTGCTGAGTAGTCTGAGAATTCACAGCGGCGATGCGCTTATCAATTTCCAAGTACAGCTCACGTTGCCTTTCCAAAATCTTTTCAAGCTGATGATTATGCAATTCTAAAGTACCGCGCATTTCGCTGACTTCGTTTTGCATTTCATCTAACTGTTGCTGTATTCGATGCTGCATCTCTGTACGTGAATCTAAGATACGTTCTAACACTTCAACACGTTTAGTAAGGGAACCATCGTTTAAGTCTGTTACAGGCGCAGGAGCCGCATTAACTGCGGCTCCATATACTAGTAATAGACTAATCGCTTTCATGCGTTTAATCATAATGACTCTATTCTATTGATATACCAAAACACCGCGGCGATTTTGTGCAAAAGCAGATTGAGAAGTGCCATTTGCTACAGGTTTTTCTTCGCCATATGAAACCACAGACATCTGTGATGAACTTACGTTAGCATTTAGCAGGTATGTTTGTATTGATTTAGCGCGTCTTTCACCAAGAGCAATATTATACTCTGGCGTACCACGACGGTCACAATGACCTTCAATAACAATTGATTGACTTGGGTTGGCTGCTAAAAACTGAGCATGCTTAGACAATATAGCACGTGCAGATGAGGTCAAATTTGACGTATCAAAATCAAAGTAAACGACTTGATCTTGCTCTAATGTTGCCAAATCTTTAGCGCGCTGCTCAGCTTCCATTTGTTCACGTTGCTGCATCGCCATGATTTCTGCTTTTTCAGCTTCAGCATCTCTTGCTGCCTGATCAGCTGCTGCTTGGGCTGCTGCGGCTTCTTTAGCTGCTGCTTCATCAACACCATTATCTGTTGAAGTACACGCCATAACGGTCACCAATGGCAGAGTAATCACAAGACCTTTTAATACTTTCTTAAGTTGCATTTCGTTATTCCTTCTCGTTTTCGAAATTTCTAACAGTTTTTAGTTTATGTTACAAAAATGGTGACCAGCTAGGTGACTTAACCTGCCCTTCTGACACCGGCAACCTTGCCTTAAATCGTCCATCAAGTGACACCAATGATAATACCTGTCTGCCTTCGTGCAAAGTACTATAGATTATCATACTGCCATTCGGTGCAAGACTGGGTGATTCATCTAGAAATGTTTTCGTTAACACCAACATATCACCTGAGTCTACGCCTTGCTTAGCTATATGGTAATTTCCGCGGGTACGATTAACCATGACCATTTGAGTGCCATCTGGTGTGTAGGTTCCTCCAAGGTTCATATCTCCCTCAAAAGTGACCCGCCGAGTTTTACCTGTATTTAAATTTACTCGATAAATCTGAGGTTTACCACCCCGTTCTGAACTAAAGATTAAATGTTTACCATCTGGAGACCAACTTGGCTCAGTATCGATTGCGCGATTACGGGTAATCTGACGCAAACGCTTAGAGGCCAGATCCATCACGTAAATTTCTGGATTACCATCTTTAGATAAAACCATTGCCAACTGATTTCCATCTGGTGAAAACGTTGGTGCACCATTTATGCCAGGAAAGTCGGTGATCATAGTACGACTGCCTGTATAAATATCCTGAATAAATATCTGTGGTTTTTTGTTCTCAAATGACACGTAGGCTAGCTTTCTGCCATCTGGAGACCAAGATGGTGACATAAGTGGCTCATTGGAGCGCAACAAAACATTCTCATTCTTACCGTCGTAATCTGCCACTATTAATTGAAAAGGCTTAGCTTCGGTTTCTGAGTCTCTGACAATAATGTATGCAATTTGCGTCAGAAAGGCCCCTTTTTCACCGGTAAGCTTCTCATATATTATGTCGCTAATACGATGGGCGTATTGGCGAAAGTCATCACCACTGATCACCCAGCTCCACTCGTCCAGTATATGATCACGGTTAGTGACTAATTGCCCATTGCTCCTCATTTGCGTTTGACCACCGGTTATTTGACCACGGATCACGTCAAGGAGTTGTAAGCTCACTTTGAATTCATCAGCGCCTTGTTGCTGAACATGGCCGATAAGCAAGGCCTCAGCACCCGATGCAGCCCATTCACTGTAATCCACTTCGCTATCTGATTTGGGTAACTGGGGCATTTGTTGACGGTTTAATGCGAAAAATTTGCCACTGCGAGTTAAGTCTGCGGCAACCACTTCATCGATACTACTGGGTAATACAGTTCCAGCAGAAACATGAAAAGGAACAATACCAATGGGACGGGCGTTATTGACGCCTTCGGTAATGTATATTTCCAAGGTCGCGTGTGACTCCAATGAGAAACAGATGAAAAAGAGCGATAGTAAAATACTGTTTATTTTATTCATTCATTAAAAACCAAAGTTAATAGTTATATCTTTTAGATTATTGTAAACCTGTGGATCTGAAGACATCGGTAGCTCCCCAGCCCGTCGAATTGCTTGCTCGCCCGCTACACAGACAACTTTGTCGCCGCCTAAGGTGCGAATTTGAATGACAAACCCAGACGAAGACAAACGAATGTTAATTCGGCATGACTTGCCTTTCATGGAATCATCCTTATAGGTATTTTGATCAATTTTGGCATTGATCAACGCAGTATACTTTTCTGTTTCAGATAAAACCTGGCGCTGTCGTTGTTGATTCCGCGAAGCTTGTTCCATTTCCAGCTGCTCTTGCATTAATCGTTCCTGTTCGCGTAACTCAGCTTCTTCTCGTTTTTTGCGCTCGGCTTCTTTCTTTGCTTGCGCTTCTTTTTCACGCTTTTCTCTGGCTTTACGCTCTCTTTCTTCAGCCGCTTTACGTTCTAGCTCTCGTTGTTTTTTCTGTTGCGCTTCTTTTTGCGCTTTCTCTTGAGCTAAGCGTTTCTTTTCTTTGGCTTCAGCTGCAGCTTGTTTCTGACGTTTGGCATCTTCTTTACGTTTTTTCTCCTTTGCTGCAAGGTCACGTTTTCGCTGTTCAGCTTCGGCTTTACGTCTTTGAGCATCGCGTATTTTTTGCAGCTCTTTTTGCTTTTCAGCTTCTTTTTTCTGTTCAATACGTTTGAGTTGATCATTTACTGCCTTTTGATCAACCACAGTCGCTTCAATGGGCGTAAAAGTAGCGGTACTCAAATCAATCTGTTTAGGAGGCGAATGGAAGTCGACACTTATCGCCAGCAATCCGCCTAAGATAATATGTAAAACAATAGAGATAGAAATAGGGCTTAACTTAAACATGCAAAGCCTATTGTTCAGGGGACTCGGTCATTAAACCCACTGACGGCACACCCGCCCGCTGCAAAAGCACCATTAACTGCACAACATTGGCATAAGGTACTGCACCGTCGCCTTTTACAACAACAGGAGTAGTCGGCTCTTTTTTGATTTGCTGGGCAACAATTACCGCCAAATCTGTGGCTGACATTGGATCTTCTTGGTTATCCCCAACATTGATGAAGTATTCACCATCGGCATTTACCGATGCAATGATGGGCGGTTTTGAGTCATCTTGTAACGACTCTGCCTCAGCCTTAGGTAAATCGACTTTTACCCCTTGTGTTACCAGCGGTGCGGTCACCATAAAAATGATCAACAACACCAACATTACATCAATGTAAGGTACAACGTTGATTTCAGAGACTGGACGTCGGCGTTTACGCTCGTACACAACCATCGTTAAACACTCTCAGCTCGTTGTGACAGGGTTTGGCGATGGAGGATACTAGAAAACTCTTCCATAAAATTACCGTAACTGTTTTCTAACTTTTCAACTTGGTTGCTAAAGCGGTTGTACGCTATAACAGAAGGTATCGCAGCGAAAAGCCCCATGGCTGTAGCAATAAGAGCTTCGGCAATACCAGGAGCAACCATAGCTAAGGTAGCTTGTTGCACTTCACCCAATGCGATAAACGAGTTCATTATTCCCCAAACGGTGCCAAATAGGCCAATGTAAGGACTAATGGATCCTGCTGTGGCAAGAAACGGTAAATTTGCTTCTAGGTGATCTACTTCACGTGACAATGAAACACGCATCGCTCTGTATGTCCCTTCCATTGTCGCTTCGGTAGAGCTACCACTGGCTTTTCGTAAGCGCACAAATTCTTTAAACCCGGCACAAAATAAGCTGCCCATACCTTGCACAGATTGGCGAGCAGAAAGTTCTTGGTACAATTTATTTAAATCAACACCAGACCAAAATTTATCTTCAAACTTTTTGGTTTCTGATTTTGCCTGCTTTAGCACTTTTATCCGCTGGAAAATGAATGCCCAGGACACAACAGATGTTGCCAGTAATAGTAACATTACCAATTGAACTAAAAGACTTGCCTGCAAAAACAGGTCAAAGAATGACAAATTAGATGACACTTGAGATTTCCCCTAAAATGAACGCAGGGATTGCTATGGGTTTCATCTTTTGAAGATCCACACAGGCAACCCTGATTTTCGCACTAACCAAACTTAGGTTGTTCGAATTTGTTATTTGTTGTTGGAACAACATGCTAGCACGTTTTAATTCAATTATTTGTGTATTAATTTGTAAAAAATCATCGAATTTTGCGGCTGCAATATTGTCCATTTCCACCCGTTTGACGACAAAACCCACGGATTGTTCCAAAAGACTATGTTGTTCTATACCAAAACTTCTTAGCCATTCAGTTCTTGCGCGCTCAAAAAACTTTAAATAGTTAGCATAATATACGATACCACCTGCGTCTGTATCTTCGTAGTAGACGCGCACGTTAAATTTGTGAACAGGAAATGGCATCGAATTTTCTACCTCTTTAAATAACGCTAATGCTTAGTCCAGCAGACTTGAAAATAATTCAATTTAAACATCATAATCAAGATAAATATGTCGCAGTTAAAATCACTATTTTAATGGTAAATAGCTAAATTATGCAGTTAACCTCATAAAAGTGAGTTTTAGTTTTTAATAAGCATGCATAAAATCAGCATAAAATTCAACTTTTACACTAGTTTTGTTAATCCAATTTCATTTAAGAAAAATTCATTCAAAATTAACAACCACGATACATTACTTGCCAAATATAGGAATTTACATAGGAATGGAAAACCATTCAAAGTTTTCATCATTAGTTAATCTAATCTGAAAACACAATTTTTTTCAATTGTAGATTTTTTGCTGATGTATAGAATACGCCTCGTTCTCCTGACTAAGGCGACGAGCTTTCGAAGCGGTAGTCAGAAAATGTATCAATTGCTTATTGATAGATGTGTTCCCTGGAATTTTCCTTTCCAAATACTTGTTGCTTTGCCCGCGAATTTCGCGGGCTTTTTTTTGCCTCAGACTTTGTTGCCTGAAACCTAGCCTGCTTAGTTAATTCTGAGGTTTGTAGTCTTTACCAAAATGCAAGAACGCACGTTGAGACACTATGCGCCCTCTTGGGGTTCTTTGTAAAAACCCTTGTTGAATTAGAAAGGGTTCAATTACATCTTCAATGGTTTCTTTTTCTTCACCAATGGCCGCCGCCAAATTGTCTAACCCCACAGGTCCGCCCATAAACTTGTCAATAATGGTAAGCAACAACTTGCGATCCATGTAGTCGAAACCTTCTTTATCCACATCAAGCATGTCTAACGCTTCTGCGGCTACCGCTTCAGATATATCACCGTCGGCTTTAACTTCAGCAAAATCTCGTACTCTGCGCAATAAACGATTAGAAATCCGCGGTGTCCCTCTAGAGCGTCTGGCTATTTCTAACGCCCCTTGATGATGGATATTGAGATTTAAATAGTTTGCTGAACGCGTGACAATTTGAGTGAGATCTTTAAGGCTGTAAAACTCTAAACGCTGCACTATGCCAAATCGGTCTCGTAACGGCGAGGTTAACGAACCAGCGCGGGTAGTCGCTCCCACTAAGGTGAACGGCGGCAAATCTAATTTAATCGAACGCGCTGCAGGCCCCTCACCTATCATAATATCTAATTGATAATCTTCCATAGCGGGATAAAGGACTTCTTCTACCACTGGGCTCAGACGATGAATTTCATCAATGAACAATACATCATGCTCTTCTAAGTTGGTAAGCAATGCAGCCAGATCACCGGCTTTTTCCAATACCGGCCCTGAGGTAGTCTTAATACTTACCCCCATTTCATTGGCTACAATATTCGCCAGCGTTGTTTTACCTAAACCAGGCGGGCCAAAAATAAGCAAGTGATCGAGTGCATCACTTCGATTTCTAGCCGCTTGAATAAAGATATCCATTTGTTTACAAACATGATCTTGGCCTGTGTAGTCGGCCAATAACTTGGGGCGTATAGCACGGTCCACAGCTTCATCTTCGGTATCTGCCGTGGGGTGGATTAATCGATCAGCTTCAATCATGAATGTGTCTTCTGGTTAAATTCTAGCATCGGGTAAAAAGAGTAATTAGCGTGCAAGTAACCTTTTTATTGCAAGCACCTAAACCTCACTAACGAACAGTGTTTTTTTATACAGTAAATCGTAATATCTGTACAGTCTAGTTTATCTGCTCAAGGTTAAACCATTGAACGTAATGCTTCCCGGATCAGCTCTTCGCTGCTAATACCTTGGTGATACACCGAATTAATGGTTTTTGCCGCTTGTGCGGGTTTATAGCCCAAAGCGACCATTGCACTTAACGCATCTTCTTTTACGTCAGTGGGTTTCACTAAGGTGTCTTGTGGACTTTCCACCTGCATAGGCGGTAAATGATGTTTACCTTCACCTTGTTCTTCGAGCTTTTTCAATCTATCGCGCATTTCAACCACAAGTCTTTCTGCGGTCTTTTTACCGACACCTGGGAGTTTCACTAACCCAGTGAAATCATCGTGACTAACACACTGAATAAATTGCGATGCCGACATGCCAGAAAGAATAGTAAGGGCTAATTTAGGACCGACACCATTCACTTTAATTAACTCTCGAAAGAGTGCACGCTCAGATTTATCGGCAAAGCCAAACAGCAATTGGGCATCTTCACGCACCACAAAATGAATATATACAGTGGCTTCTTGACCAATTTCTGGCAACTGGTAAAAGCTTGTCATGGGTAATTGCACTTCATAGCCTATACCACCCGCTTCAATTAAAATTTCAGGGGGTTGCTTTTCTAATAGTTGGCCTCGAATTAAGCCGATCATAAACATGTCCTATTATGCTGGGTGTTAAAATTGGGTATCTAGAAAACCTTGTTACCTTAATCTACCACGTACGGTTTTACTCGCTTTTCCAGCAAGTTTAATTAAGGTTTGATAACTGTGTCCATGACACAATGCTACGGCTAGCGCATCTGCGGCATCGGCCTGCGGGGTTTTAGTGAGTTTAAGTAAGTAGGTAACCATATGCTGAACTTGAGTTTTTTCAGCACTGCCTTTGCCCACAACACTTTGTTTGATTTGTCGGGCAGAATATTCAGCCACGGGTAAATCTGCGTTGGTGGCCGCCACTATCGCAGCTCCACGCGCTTGCCCGAGTTTTAGGGCTGAATCAGGATTTTTCGCCATAAAGACCTGCTCGATGGCAAAAAACTGTGGTTGAAACTGACAAATAATTTCAGTCACACCTTTATAAATTTGATTCAATCTTGGGGCAAGTTCGTCGCCTTGAACACGTATACAGCCACTGCCGAGATAACTAAAGGTATTACCCGTTTGTTTAATCACCCCGTAACCGGTTATCCGCGAGCCGGGATCGATGCCAAGGATTATCGACATCTTTGCTCCTGCGGATCAGTTAGCGAAACATTAGGTACAAACTTTTCAATGGCTGATTTATTGGTGGGCGACCAGACTTTTTCCATGGCCAGGTGTTTAGGCAACCACTGGAAGGCAAGATGTTCTGTTAGCCGAATGGTTTCATTGCCTTGCACTTTCAATGCAAATACATGTTCGGTGTTGAATCGACAATCCGGTGGATAGCGATGCTGCCACCTCTGACGAATAGGGTATTGATTAACACTTCGACAATCCACAATCTCAAGATGATTGAGGGCGATATCAATACCGGTTTCCTCTTCCACTTCTCGAATTGCCGTTTGTAACGGCAATTCGCCGGGCTCTAAGGTACCTGTCACACTTTGCCAGAAATTAGGGTCATCTTGACGCTGCATCACAAGTACATTAGCGGCCTGGTCAAAGATGACAACTAATGCAGATTCTGGACGTTTATACGCCATATTAATCCGCTTTTTTATCCATTACCGTGGCGATAGATAGCTCTTTCAATTGCACTGGATTGGCTTCAGATGGCGCATCCGTTAACGGACATGCTGCTGTGGTTGTTTTCGGGAATGCCATCACATCACGAATTGACGTAGCCCCTGTCATCAACATCACTAAGCGATCTAAACCAAACGCTAGCCCAGCATGAGGTGGCGCACCAAATTTAAGAGCTTCTAGTAAGAATCCGAATTTTAACTCGGCTTCTTGTTCGCTGATCCCCAATAATCGGAACACTTCAGACTGCATCGCCTGATCGTGAATACGCACCGAACCGCCCCCAAGCTCTACGCCATTTAATACCATATCGTAGGCATTAGAAATTGCATTGGCTGGGTTAGCTGCAAGCTCATCAGGTGTCATGTCACGAGGTGCAGTGAATGGGTGATGTAATGCATGGAAATCGCCGTCAACCTCTTCAAACATAGGGAAATCGACAACCCAAAGTGGCTTCCATTCACCTTCTAATAGATCCAGATCTTCACCCAGTTTTAAACGTAACGCGCCTAGGGCTTCAGTTACCACATTGGCACTATCGGCTCCAAACAAAATAATATCGCCATCAACCGCACCGCAGCGTTTAACGATCCCCATAGCGACATCTTCAGTTAAAAATTTTAAAATGGGCGACTGTAACCCTTCCATGCCTGCTGCAAGGTCGTTCACTTTCATCCACGCCAAGCCTTTAGCGCCATAGATACCAACAAAACTGCCATAGTTATCAATGTTTTTGCGGGATAAGGCTGCTCCGCCTGGCACACGAATCACCGCGACTCTGCCTTTGGGATCATTAGCCGGCCCAGAGAACACTTTAAACTCAACATCTTTAACAAGATCAGCAACGTCAACCAACTCTAGCGGGTTACGTAAATCAGGTTTATCACTACCAAAACGACGCATTGCATCTGCAAAGGTCATGTGCGGGAATTCACCCAAATCAACATTTAGCATCTTTTGGAATAAATCTTTGATTAACCCCTCAGTAATCGACATCACCCCTGAGGCATCAAGGAAGGTGGTTTCAATATCAATTTGGGTAAATTCAGGCTGACGATCTGCGCGTAAATCTTCATCTCGGAAACACTTAACGATTTGATAGTAGCGGTCCATACCTGACATCATTAACAATTGTTTGAACAATTGGGGTGATTGAGGCAATGCAAAAAACTCACCTTTATGGGTACGACTTGGAACCAGATAATCCCGCGCGCCTTCTGGTGTTGCCTTGGTCAGAATTGGGGTTTCTATATCGAGGAAACCATCGTTTTCTAAATAACTTCTCACCGCGCTGGTGACTTTTGCTCTGAACTTTAAACGATCACTCATCACCGGGCGACGTAAATCTAAATAGCGGTATTTTAAACGTTGTTCTTCAGAGTTTTCTTGATTCCAATCTAATGGCAATGCCGCAGATCTATTCAGTATGGATAGACCCTTACCTAATATTTCTATTTCACCCGTAGACATGTCTTTATTGATCTGACCTTCTGGACGACTGCGGACCAAGCCCGTAATTTGTACGCAAAATTCATTACGCAGACTATTGGCAGTGGCAAAGACATCTTCCAAGTCAGGATCATACACAACTTGCACAATGCCTTCGCGATCCCGTAAATCGAGAAAGATAACACCGCCCAAATCACGACGTTTATTTACCCAGCCACATAAAGTAACTTCTTGACCTATAAAACTTGCGTTGATGTTTCCGCAATAATCTGTGCGCATGTAAAGCCTCTGTTGCCAGTTCATGACTTGTAATGTAAGTCATGTCACTTAAAATTATCGATAAAATCCGAAAGGATTGAAAAGCCGCATAGTATAAACAAATCCGCGCCAAAGCACAGTGTTCAGAACAAGATTTATGGGGGATTTTGCATCAAGCAGTGAAAAAAATGTAGCTACGGCGATTATTTTAACGAATTTGCACTTTGATGGGCTACAGCAACCAAGATACAGAATCGACTCACCCTGAAAACCAGAGGCTAACAGAGCAAGTCGTTGGTATTGATTTTGGTAAGGGTAATTAGGCGACTTCGGGTTTGAAATCGCTGGAATGTAAATCGTGTTTCTTCATTAATTTGTGCATATCGGTTCGATTACGACCGGCTAGCTCAGCTGCGCGAGTGACGTTTCCGTCGGTCATTTTCAGCAATTTCAGCAAGTAGTTTTGTTCAAATGCATCTCTGGCTTCAGTCAGTGTCGGCCATTTTTGTTCAGAAGCAGACAGCGCTTGTTCCACTAAATGGGAAGCGATGACTGAGGTTTGGGTTAACGCGACACATTGTTCAACCACGTTAACTAACTGTCTAACATTGCCCGGCCATGGCGCGGTTGCTAACAACTGCATCGCATCATCGGAAAAACGGCTGACGTTGACGCCATGACGCTCAGCACTTTTAGCCAACAGGTAGCGGGCCAACAGTGGAATATCTTCCGAGCGCTCACGTAATGATGGTAGGGTTAAATTCACCACATTCAGACGATAATACAAATCTTCCCGGAAATTCTGTTCTTGCATCTCTTTGGCAAGGTTTTTATGGGTAGCAGATATGACTCGAACATTGATAGGGATCTGTTTGCTACTGCCCACAGGGCGAATTTGTTGTTCTTGCAGAGCTCGTAATAACTTCACCTGCAATGGTACCGGCATATCGCCTATTTCATCCAGAAAAAGCGTTCCGCCATCGGCTTCCCGAAAAAGACCTTGATGCTCATTTACTGCGCCAGTAAAAGCCCCTTTTGCATGGCCAAACAGTTCCGATTCCAACAAATTTTCTGGTAACGCACCGCAGTTAATAGCCACAAATGGTTTATTGCCCCGGGTACTTGCTTTGTGTAGAGCCTTAGCAAGTAGCTCTTTACCGGTACCACTAGCGCCGCTGATCAGAACGCTCACATCTCGTTTGGCGACTCTGAAGGCCTGATCTAACAGTTGTTCCATTTGCATGGAGCGCGTAATAATCTCTTCACTCCAGGTTCCATTTTGCGCACTTTGACTTTGACTAACGGCTTTCACGAGTAAGTCACGTAGCGCATCATGGTCAATGGGTTTGGTTAAGAATCCAAACACACCTCTTTGAGTGGCTTCAACGGCATCTTGAATAGTGCCATGGGCGGTCATTAAGATAACGGGAATATCACGTCGAAGGGATACAATTTCTTCAAATAAGCTAAGACCATCTAACCCTGGCATCCGTAAATCACTTAACACCACATCAAAACTTTGTGTGTTGAGTAAACGTAACGCCTCTTTGCCACCTTCTGCAGTGGCAACTTGATAGCCTTCACCTTGCAATCTGATCGTCATCAAACGCAACAAATTTTCATCGTCATCCACTAACAAAATACGTGGTAATGCGTTTGCTTCAGATTTGCTCATTGGCTTATCCCCTCTTTCTTCTCCATCATAGATGCCTCAATTTTTAATAATTGGTCAATTTGTTGTTGCTGTTCAAACAGTTTTTGTTGCTGAACATCAAGTTCTTTGGATTGATTGGTATTCATTCGCGTCAATATGGTTAACGCAGATTCAAATTCTAATAATTCCTGACTGGGTCGGTAAACCAATACGAAAAATAACTGCTTCATTTGTTCCGTAAGGCTAGGCACTAATTCATCTGCCCATCCTTGTGCTCTCAACCTATTTTGATAGGGAGTCCCTTTACCTTGACTTAACAGCACTTTTTTCATCAATTCGGTTTTTGTCTCACCCAACTGCGTGATCAACTCTTTGCGTTTGGTCCAAGACAAGCCGTCATGCTCAACCCAAAAATCCAGCCAGTAGGTTAACTCGCAATTATGTTCAACGGCTGAATCAGGTACAAACACACAAAACTCATTTTCTATAGGTACAATCACCTGTTCTACCGGTATTGGTGTTTCTGGAGTCATTTCGCACCCAGATAACCCCATAAAACAGCCCATTAGGATGAATGTTAACTTTTTCATGCCGCTACCTCATTTTGCGGCAAACTGACACGCATACAAACATCTGCATAGTCAACATCAACTATTTCCACCGTCCCATGCATCATTCGTGCACAATCTGCAACTATCGATAAACCTAAGCCTGAGCCAATCACCCGGTCGTTACGTTTGTGTTCACCCCGTTTGAAAGGTTCGAAAAGTGATTTACGCTGTTCCAATGGAATCTTTCGACCACGATTAGCCACATCCAAAATCAACCTATCCTCTTGATTATAAAGCTTAATATCTATTGGACGCCCTGTTGTTCCATGGGCCAATGCGTTAGACAAAAGGTTATCAATAATCCGTCTATATAAATTGGGATCTACAGTCATATTTATCACTTTGTTTTCAACATTCACTTCATTATTATGTTGTTGTATTGCTAAAGCGTTATCAACTAGCGCCGCATCTAGCAAACTTTTAGTGTCTGTTTTTTCATACACAGGCTTAGCCTGTTGCAATAACAAGTTGTAGTCAAGTAATTGTTCAATCAGCAAGTTCAAACGTTCTGTACTACTGGTTAGTAAACTCACCACTTCTTTTTGTTGATCGTTCAAGGTTCCCACGACACTCTCGGAAAGTAATGAGCACCCTTCTTTGATGCTGGCTAATGGTGTTTTTAACTCATGGGAGGCGTGGCGCAACAGGGCGTGACGAAGATGTTCAAGTTGATTTAATCGCTCAGCCAACCAATGCAGTTTGTGTTCGACTTCAATCAATTCCTTAGGACCGGAAGTCGAAACCTTAGGTAAGGTTTCGGATTGTTTGGCGATTTCGCCAATAATACGTTCGATTTTCGTGACGGGAGAGAGGATCAACTGACTTGCGAAAATAATCAGCAACAATGAAACCGTTACCAATACGCCGGTGGACCAGGCTTGTGTCTGTTGGACAGAATCTACATAATCTTGCTGTTGTTTAATTCTTTCATCGAGTAAATAATCAACCTGCTCTTGGAGTTCTTCAAGAGAACGGCGAAACTCGGCTAACTGCGCATCCAAAAGTAGTTTATCTTCAATTTCCACATTATTTTCAAACCAAGCAATGCGCTTTTGCAGAGCTGAACACACATATTCATTGGGTAGCTCAGCACAAACGTTAATAAGCTTAGTTTCAAGACGATTAATTGAATTATCAGAGAGCTGTTTTAATTCTGGCTTTTTTAACACATGGTACTGTCGAATTAACCGTTCAACGTCAATGGCGATATTTTCCATGTCGCCGATTTGCCGAGCCATGGTGACCGAAAACTGCGCTTCGCTAGCGGCAATTTGGGCCATTTTAGTCAAGGTACTTTGACTGTGCCACAGCAAGACAGCAAGGGGGATCAGCGCAATAAGAAAGCTGATTAATGTGAGTTGTCGCAACGATCCAATTTGCATTTTCATACCTCAGACTACTTTGTACAAATTGGAGTATCCTATCTTAAGACGTGAAATGAAACCAAACAAATTGCTGCTTATTAAAAGAACCTCAACATCAGGTTTTTTTGGGGAGTAATATCGTTTCAGAACCGAAAAAACCAGAATGTTGAGGCAGAAAACCTGTAGCCTAAGATTTCGTTTAATAGAGACCCGTTAGGCTTTTTTATTGATTTGCTTAATTAGATTTGATTCGCTCAGCTCCTCAGCACTAATTTTTCCATCACCGTTGCTATCAATTTTACCAAAAGCTGCCAATAAATTAGGATCGGCAACCGCTTCGCGAATACTAATCATGCCATCATCATCTAAGTCCATTTCGGCAATTAGATCGGATTGAGCAAAGGCGGTATTACTTACCAGTGAGTGCAAGACGGTGGCACCTACAAACACAATGCCCATGAAATTGAACGTTTTCATACAACAATCTCCATTTGAACTGATTAGCTGACCCCTTTAGCGAAAAAAGGAAGAGGCATCCATGCCATGCAATGCGTTAAAACGCATTCAGAATGACTTAAATTAAGTTGCAAACGCCATCGCAGCCAATAACAAAACCGTTATTTATAAGTCACCATCGCTGTGTTCTTCCTTGAATAGTCGTAGGAACCAGTACGACTAACACAGTTACACCCAACGGCTATAACATGTTTCATGCCACTCTTGATTTTACTTGTATTTTCAGTAGGTTATGATTCTTTATAAAGAAATTGAAAGGGAGAATGAGCAGGCAGCGTTACTTATTTGCAACACCTACCACTCAGGTTTTATTTTATTGTTTATATTCAATAAGTTAGCATGTATTCAATTAATGACAATTAGGGTTTTAAGGGCCGTTAGCCTGTATTTTCGGTCACTTTAAGTTTAGATTGAATGAATTCGCTGTGGGGAATATGCAGTAGATCTGATATTCGGCGTATTAAATTAATTTCATGCACATCAAGATGCTTATCAGCGTAGGCGACGCGCCACAGAGATTCCAAAATTTGACGTTTTTCTTGCACATCACAATGCTGATTGATGGTGCGCGTAAACTGATGATAATCCACTGCTTGTTTTGCTTGATCAGAAGATAGCTTCATCAAACTAGCTAGTTCAGACTCGGTTAAATCAAAATGGGTTTTTAGTATCTGTTGGTAAGTATCTTGTTCAGACGCTTCAAACTTACCATCTGCACGCATAATTTCAAACAATAAAACAGCCGTAGCAAGCTCTATGGTTTGTTGCTCTGACACGGGATCATGCTGCTGTAAGTTCTGTTGGAACCAGTCACTTAGTGCTTTAAACATAAATACTCCTAGTTGTTAAAGCGAGCCAACAAAAAATAATACTTTCAAGCAATTCAAAACAAGCTTGATGGGCTGAATAGACCAAGATTTAAGTTTGCTGACCCTGGCACATTTGAGTTGTGTACTAAACCTGCCTATTTATTCTATTTTAGTTATCGGTTTCATACATATAATAATGACTGGGCTGCATTCCAAGTTTTTGGTATGTTTGTTGTGCGATTACATTGTCGTGTTCAACATATAATCGAAAACCGCACACTCCTTGAGTTTGATCTGCCAACTCCTTTACTTTTTCATATAACCCTGAGTAAATGCCCGTGCGTCTGTTTTCTGGTCGCACATACACACTTTGAATCCACCAAAATTGGCTGTTCCGCCAATCACTCCACTCAGTTGTTACCATTAAACTGCCAACAATAACGCCATCTTCTTGCTCCGCAACCAGGTAAAAACCTTTAGTCCTATCCCCAATAAGTGCACTAACTCCGGCAGTTAATACTTCATTTTGCAGTTTTTTCTGTTCCGTTTCCCAAGCCATTGCTTGATTGAAATCGACAATTGCTTGGATATCATTTTCTTCGGCTTGCCTGATTGTTATCACACTTCACACCTTTATTTTTGCTAATACTGAGCGTCCTTCATCAAAGTATTGAACGCTTTGACACAAGGTTTTAATAAGGGAAATCCCTCTCCCATAAGTATCTGATTCTTGATTCGATTGCACCCTTTGATAATCAAACCCATCTCCGGAGTCGGATAGTTTAATCGACAACAGGGTTGCTTGGGGCTCATAGCCGATGGATATTGTAATCTCCCCTTGCTTTAATTTCTGTAATCTTTGGTTGCGAATTTTAAAATATTCAAAGAAGCCTTCCGTAGACTTTTTGATATTGGAATCTAATTTTAAAATTCCATGATCTAACGAATTCATAAATAACTCGCTTATTACCGTAGATAAATCAGAGCGCACTCTTTGCATACCTAACTGACTACAGACCATCACAACTATGTCGTAAATAGGCGTAAACTTGATTAACTGCTCTACTTTCAATTCAACGGTGATGGTAAAAGGCAATTGGGTGATTTCTATTTGCGACTTAAGTTCGCTTAAATCTTGGCAGGTATAACTAATTAAAGTGATGTCGTCTAATTGCTCTGCCTTGCCTCTAAATTTTTCAGTACGGTGACTAATTTCCTCTACTGTTATGGCTGGGTCAGATGTCAGCCAACTCAGTATCGCTTCGTCGCCCAACATTTGTTCTTCAGCATTGGTAAGTTCGATAACGCCGTCTGAGTACCCAATTAACCGATCTCCCAGTCTTGCGTTAAAGTATTCTATGTTTTCCTCAAAATCATCGACTTCTAATATACCCAAGGCCATATGTAACGAAATAAAGCGCTTAGATATGCGTCCTTCAGGTGTGACCACCGCCAGATCGGGCATACCGCCATTCCAAACTGAAAATTGTTGACCAGACACTGAAATTTCCACCACAACTGCCGCAAAAAACATATCTTCTGGGAGCAAAGATAACAGGATTTCATTGAGGGTTTGGGAGATTTCTGAAACCGATAAGCCTTTCCTAGACATCGCTTGAAACGCTCTAGCCACGGGCAGAGCGCCCACTGCTGATGCAAGGCCATGGCCGGTAAAATCTCCCATCAAAAAATACAGACCACCTGATGGACTCGGCTCACTTAAAAAGACATCTCCGTTAAAGGTACTAGCAGGAGCTAATCGATAATCAAAAAACCTTTTAGTGCCTGGATTAAGAGTTAATGCATTGGCAAAAATATGCTCAACAATGGCGTGTTCTCGCTCAACTCCTTTACGAAAATAGTTTAGTTCCCTATTTTGTTTGTTGGTGCGAATACTTAACAAACGAGTGCGGGCGTGGGCTCTTATTTTTGCAGTTAAAATATTCCTGTCGAATGGCTTAGTGGCAAAATCATCCCCACCTACTTCAAGACAACGAGTCAGTGCCGCCTGATCGTCCATTGCCGTGATAAAAATCACGGGCAAATAGATATCGCCTGCCATCTTTTTTAACAGCGGTGCGACTTCATAACCGTCCATATCAGGCATAACAACATCAAGGAGGACTAAATCAGGACGAATTTTTTTCGCCAATTGTAAGGCTTCTCTGCCAGTCTCAGCTTCAAAACAATCTGGGTACCCTGCTTCTTCAAGCATGTGAAGAAGCATAAATCGATTCAAAGACTCATCATCAACGATTAATATTCGCAAAGTAATAACTACCTAATTCATTTCGAACTTTTTATCAAAGCGAGAAATTTTTAAAATTTTGGCTACTTGAGGGCGGCAGTTGATAATTTTGAAGGTGCTGATTTTATCGACCATAGTCTTTTGCATATTCAATAACATACCCAGTGCGGAACTGTCCATGTACTCGGTGTTAGATAGGTCAACAGTAATTGTATTTACCTCATCGGGCGCTGATAAATAAGCGTCTCTAAACTCTTGCACTTTGTCAAAATCAAACCTTTCCTCCATAAAAATGATCAAATCTTTATTGCCGTTAACCAAGCAGGTATCCAAGCTCATTCTCACTCCATAAACTTTCTAGCGTTGAATTAACTATACTTTCTCATAAGGAAGTTAATTGGCAAATATTTTTAGTATGGCCGCTCAAAGTATAGTGCGTTTAGTATAAAGCGTTATTTCGTTTTCGTCGGATTAATACGAAGAACCCACGGATTTGGTTTTAATGGGCTCATTTTTTGTCTAAACTGACGCTATCTTTAGATTAAACTAGTGTAAATATGTCACAAAATAACCTGGTATACAGCACGGGCTTGGGTAGACTAAAGCCACAAGAAGAAACGCCTCACAAACCTAAAAACTCCGATGGAATAGTTAGAATACGTCGCGAGACCAAAGGCCGAAAAGGCAAAGGAATGACGACCATTGATGGAATAGATCTGCCAATGGATGAACTAAAAAGTTTATGTTCCGAACTCAAGAAAACCTGTGGAACAGGTGGTGCGGTTAAAAATGGCGTCATTGAAATTCAAGGCGATAACCGTGATAAAATTAAATTATTACTTGAGAAAAAAGGGTTAACTGTCAAGCTTGCCGGCGGTTAAGTTTTCTACTCCAATTCAGGATTTTTATGGACCACCTATCGTTAAGCGATGTCAATATTCTTTTAATTGAGCCATCAGATACCCAACGAAAAATTATTTCGTCACTGCTGATTAAAGAAAATGTTGGCTCTGTAGATTCCGTTTCAACTCTAGCTGAAGCTAAAAGTGCGCTGCAATCCCACCGCAGTGACGTTGTAGTGAGCACCATGTATTTTGAAGATGGGACTGGCTTAGACTTAATAAAATACATTAAAAGCAACACTGAAACGGCTTCAATTCCGTTTATGTTAGTCAGCAGTGAAAACCACGTAGCCAAATTGGAAGAATTTAAGCAAGCTGGGGTGGCGGCTATTTTGCCTAAACCCTTTAAACCAATTCATTTAACCAGAGCACTAAACGCAACCTTAGACTTAATAAATACCGAAGAACTCGAACTCGAATACTATGATGTTAATAATGTGAGAGTGCTGTTGGTGGATGATAGTCGTTTAGCCAGAAACCATATTCGTAGAGTGTTGGAAGGGTCTGGGTTAACCGATATTAAAGAAGCTGAAAATGGCGCATCGGCATTAACCCTGTTAAAAGATAATGTTTTTGACTTGGTTGTCACCGATTATAATATGCCTGAAATGGACGGACGAGAGTTATCTGAGTACATTCGGTTTAACCCTGAAACCTCCCACATACCCATTATTATGGTGACCTCAGAAGCGACTAACAGTGCTCACATGGCAAATATTCAGCAAACTGGAGTTAACGCTCTGTGCGACAAGCCTTTTGAAGCTCAGGAAGTACGTAAAATTCTGGCTACCCTATTAGGCAACTAGTGATTAGCGAAGATGTACCACATTGCAATTAGCAATATCTAATATCAACTTGCGATTGACAAAATTAGGGTGAATCAATAAATTCAACGCATCACTATCTAATCCAGTGTAATAACTGATTAGTTATTGTTTTCTTACCCATTTGAGTAGCGCTCAATTAAGTCTCGTATTTAAAAACAAAGCGCTCAAAAAATTGGCTACATGAATATGGCTCAATTGAGATTAAGTCATTCTGGTAGTCCAGTAGTCTTCTATAGAGCCTCCTTAGTTGGAGGCTTTATATTTATAGTAAAAATAAAGTGAATTGTATGTCGACCTCAGAGCTAACTAAATTACGAGAACTCATTACCGCCCTTGACTCCCAATTGCTGGAAATGTTGGCAAAACGCCAGCAGTATACAAACAGTGTTGCTGAAACCAAAATTCGCAACCAAATTCCCGTTCGAGATCATGTAAGAGAAGAAGAACTGTTAATTCGTTTGATTAAAAAAGGACAAGAGTATGGTCTTGATCCGCACTACGTCACGCAAATTTTTCATGTCATTATTGAAGATTCGGTGCTGAATCAACAAGCCCTTCTAGCCGAACGAGCTAACCCCGGCAGCCGTTTACCTTTGAGCCGAGTGGCATTTTTAGGGGATAAAGGTTCATACAGCTACCTAGCTACTCAAAAATATTTTTCCAGAAGAGCTGGCGAGTTATTAGAGATTGGCTGTTCGAGTTTCGCTGAAATTATTGAAAAAGTAGAATCTAATCAAGCAGATTACGCCGTTTTACCCATAGAAAATACGACCTCTGGTAGCATCAACGAAGTATACGATTTGCTGCAACATACAAGGTTATCCATTGTTGGCGAGTTAACACACCCCATAAAGCATTCAATGCTAGCCGCAACTGACACAGACATTAGTAAAATAAAAACCCTTTATGCACATCCTCAAGTGTTTGCACAATGTAGTTATTTCTTAGCAGATTTGGGCAATATCGAAGTAAAACCTTGTGAAAGCACGTCTGCTGCTATGTTAATGGTTAACCAAATGAATAGTGAGTCTGTCGCTGCAATTGGCAGTGAAACCGGCGGCGCGTTGTACGGCCTAACGGCAATCAAATCTAATCTTGCCAATCAACAAGAAAACCATAGCCGATTCATTGTGGTGGCCAGAAATGCGGTGAAAGTGCCTCTGCAAGTGCCTGCCAAAACAACCTTAGTAATGTCAACGGTACAAAAGCCGGGAGCCTTGGTTGATGCGCTTCTGATCATTAAAAATAATCAAATCAATATGACAAAGCTGGAATCGCGCCCCATCAATGGCAATCCCTGGGAAGAGATGTTTTATATTGATGTTGAAGGCAATGTGCAAGACGGTCCAATGCAAAAAGCCTTAGAGGAATTAGCTGCCACCACTCGTTATTTCAAAGTACTAGGGTGTTATCCTAACGAAGAAATTAACGCCACTAAGGTGGCAGCGGTCAATGCCCTAACCGCATAAACATTTAATCATATCCATACAAAAAGCCCCTAATTAGGGGCTTTGTTGTATATCGAGGTGTATTTCATTGGTTTGTATTAAGAATTTACATCCATAACTCTGTCATCATCCGCTTTTAACAATAACTTTTTACTACTGACCAAACACTGTTTAGCATATGGCCCAAACCAATGACCAATGGTGAAGAACTGTTTTACAAATTCACCTTTATCGCCCTTCTCTAAAAGCGCTAAGGCATCATCAAATCGGTCTCGAAAGCGTTTAAGCAAGCCGATACTTTCTGCATTCGTAAAAATGATATCTGCGTATAATTCTGGATCTTGCGCAAACAACCTGCCAACCATGCCAAGTTCCAATCGATAAATCGGTGAACTAAATGCAACTAACTGATTAAGATCAGGATCCTCTCCCGCCAAGTGAGCACCATACACGAAGCTACTAAAATGACGCATTACCTGAATAAAGGCCATAGCATCATCGTGCTCTTTGGCGGTACTTTCATGGACGATAGCCCCCCACGTTTTAATCTGTTCAACAAGCCATTGATAAGCTTCCGACTGTCTGCCATCACAAACGACTACCACCTGTTTCACCAAACTTTGTACATCTGGCCCAAACATGGGATGTAATCCAACCACAGGTCCTTGATGGCTTTCCATCATGGTGTTTAATGGGTTGAGTTTGGTACTCGTCACATCAGCTAAAATCGCGTCTTTGGGTAATAGAGGGCCCAACTTTCGAATGATGGACTCAGTTAATTTAATCGGTACCGCCACCAAAACCAATTTGCTATCTGCTAAAATACTCTCTGCATTAGGCCAATCATGCTGTTCTAAAACAGTCACTTCATACCCACTGCGAGTAAACATATCAACAAAAATTCTACCTAGTGCCCCTGCTCCACCGACCACCACAATTTTTTTAATCTCTGGACCTTTGCACAGATACTGATTATTTTGTGTCTGGTAAGACTCACGCATTATTCTGCGCAATAAATCTTCAATTAAATTGGGCGGAACGCCTTTATCCTGCGCTTCATCTCTGCGTTTAGCAATCAGCTCAGCTTCTCGGCTAGGAACATAAATAGGCATACCAGTACGACTTTTAAATTCGCCAACCTGCGTAGTTAACTTGGCTCGTTGAGCCAATATATCGACCAATTGACTATCCAATTTGTCAATTTTAACGCGCAGTTCATCAAGTGAAATCGGGGTATCTGGCATGCTAGTTTTACCTTAAGCAGAATCTTTAAATTTATTTAATCTCATTGGCAATACTGTAATGAGCTTTTCTCTGGATTGATTAATCAACACTTCAGTATCTTCCCAACCAATACAACCATCGGTGATGGAAATGCCATAGTCTAGCTCACTCGGCAGCTTTCCGTCACTTTTTTGATTACCTGCATTTAAATGACTTTCCAACATGATGCCAATAATTGACTGATTACCTTCTAAAATCTGATTTACCACGTTTTTTGCAACCAGTGGTTGACGACGATAATCTTTACTTGAATTAGCATGACTACAATCAACCACTAAACCGGCATGTAAATTAGATTTTTGTAGTTCGATTTCGCATTCAGACACACATACAGAATCATAATTAGGTTGTTTTCCACCACGCAAGATGATGTGACCGTCTGGATTACCCTGAGTTTTAATCACACTCACCTGACCTTGTTTGTTAATACCCATGAAACTATGACCAGAAGCAGCTGATTGCAGGGCGTTAATCGCAATATCTAAACTACCATCAGTACCGTTTTTAAAACCAACAGGCATGGATAGGCCACTGGCCATTTCTCTGTGTGTTTGAGATTCTGATGTTCTGGCTCCAATCGCCGACCAGCTGAAAAGTTCTGCTAAATATTGGGGACTGATAGGATCTAACGCTTCTGTTGCCAGTGGGATCTCTAGTTCTGCCAACCAAATTAGTAATTCTCGAGCTTTACGCAATCCAGCTTCAATATTAAATGTGCCGTCTAATGCCGGATCATTGATCATGCCTTTCCAACCGACTGTGGTTCTCGGTTTTTCGAAATACACACGCATAACAATAAATAGGGTGTCTTTGCATGACTCATGAAGCTCTTTAAGCTTAAGTGCATATTCTTTGGCTGATTCAATATCATGAATAGAACAAGGACCTGAAATCACCAGTAAACGATGATCTCTTCGATGAATAATATCACTAATAATTGCACGGGAATCTTCAATTGCTTTAAGAGCCTTCTCACTCACCGGCAACTCTCTTGCTAATTGGTCAGGTGTGACTAACACATCTTCAGCACTAACGTGTACATTGTTTACTAAATCTTTATGCATAACTATCTTTGATTACCTACATCTAAAAACGCTAAATTTTAACCGCAAAACTAATGTAAACTTTTAAATACACTTACAAATACATCAATTTCCGAAACAGGCTTGACTTTTTACCAGCCTTTAATTGCGAGTGCAACCTGATTTTATCAAAACCAGTAAATTCGCTCGTTTGCTGTACGAAAACAGTAAAGTTTACTTTAAAAAAAGCAGTATGTTGTATTTAGGTGAGTTAGCTGTCGCAAACTGTTGCCTGTGCGATTTTGCAAAAGCTAACTGTTTATCAAGGTTTTGAATCTAAGGTTTAGCAAGTTAATTTGGCTTAATCAGCAATGTTAATTCTACTACAGGCCTCGATTTTTATCGTTCGATAGTTTACCTTTGATAATGGATTATTCGATTTGCCAAGGAATAAAATTCATTCTCCCCTGAATTAAAAGGATTTTTAAATGGCTAGATTACAATTGGTTAGCAATAAGCTGATATCAATTGGTTATCAAGGAAGGTAGAAGTGATAAGCAATTTATTACTATTCGGTGGTTTGAGCCTAATTGCGGTTGCTGTTTTAGCTGCCTTGGTTTTTCCTCGGTTACGTAACCTGAGGTTAGCAAAAAGCCTCGCGTTATATTCATTGCACACAGAAAGTTTAATTATCTTACTGAATAAAAAAGGTCAGGTTGATTTTATCAACTCATCCGCTAGCCTATTCTTACAAAAGCATGGACTTTCAGGCGATAATGGTCAAGGATTGTTGCCAGAAAATTTACACTTTCACCAACAAAATGCCCTAGCAGAAAAATCACATCATCAACACTTTGAAGTAGAAATACAGCAGCATAATTTTGCCTGTGAACTTATATGGCATGCCGAAAATAAACTATGGACCTTAAGTTTAGTTGATGTTTCTGAATACAAATTGAACCAACAAAAACATCGCTCACAAATTCAGGTAAATCCAGATACAGGGTTCGATAACCATTACGCGTTCAAGGAAATTATTGAACAAATGGTGAATGAAAAATCAAACTTTATTGTAGGCCAATTAGAAATTCGGTCTTATTCAAAACTATTAGCCGATGATGATATTGAAACCAACCGTCGAGTATTGAAGCAGCTTGCGACCTTATTAAAACAAACTTGTTTAAAGACGGGTCTAAACATACGTTTATTTCAATTGAGTGAGAAAAGATTTGGCATAATTTTAGCTGATAATAATCGTCATCATACAGTTGAAAATTTAGTGACAACAATCAATACTCAGGTCGAAAAAACGCAGTTTTCTGGTCAACATTCACTGCAGCTTGATTATGGTTTTACGCACTTCCCATCAGATGGAAGCAGTGCTGAGGATATTATTCGCAATACACGTATTGCGTTAGAAAATTCCGCCAGTCAAGAATTTAGCGATTATATGATGTTTAATAATGAGCTAGGACAATCTGTAAATCGTCAAAATACCCTCCAAGACGCTATGCGCACAGCCCTAACAAGTAATCACTTTCAATTGTTTTTTCAGCCTCAATACTCACTTAAAGACAAAAAAGTAATTGGCGCTGAAGTCCTTATTCGTTGGCAATTTGAAGAACAATGGATTTCCCCTTCAGAATTTATTCCGTTAGCAGAACATTCAGGATTAATTTTACCCTTAGGTGATTGGATCTTAGCCAGCGTGTGTCATAAGGCCAAACATATGCTGACAGAAGGATATGAGGATATCGTTATTGCAGTGAATATTTCACCGAAACAATTTTCAGCACCTAATTTCGTAAAAATGGTTCAACACGCATTATTAGCCAGTGGATTGCCAGCCAAAAACCTTGAACTAGAAATAACCGAAGGCGTTCTTTTTAATATTGACACAGAGGCCATCAGCACATTGAATTTACTCAATGAAATGGGAATTAAACTCGCCATTGATGATTTTGGCACGGGTTATTCAAGTTTAAGTTATTTACAAGCTTTCCCAGTAAGCAAACTCAAAATAGATCAATCCTTTGTTCGTAACATGCATCTTAATAAAGCAGACAAATCAATTGTAAAAAGTGTAATAGAATTAGGCAATGAATTAGGGGTAACACTAATTGCTGAAGGTGTAGAGCAAAACGAACAGGTTGAATTGCTAACCCAAATGGGGTGTGACGAAATACAGGGATATTGGTTAAGTAAACCTTTAGATGAAAGTTATTTTAGTCATTTTCTGCATTCTAACCATTGTGTTTCTTAATTGACTGAGCTTGTGTAAAACCGGTTAAAATAGTGTTAATTACACATAGAAGTTTATTAAAAAAGACCTTTTTCTAATTTTAAAGGCCATTTAAACACACAAGTGGTTGACTCTTGCATTAAGCGTAGTATTTTTAGGGTTAATAAACATCCCAAATAGAAAATCGTTATTTTGAAACTATCAACGTTACAAATTTCCCTGTTTTGTTCCTTAATTTTCCTTGGCATTAGTCCTTCAGCCATAGCAAAAGATAATGAAAAACTGCAATTTTCTGGTTTTGCGCGAGTGGTTTTAGGGTACTTTGATGACGAAAACGCTGAATATGTAGGTTACGACAATAGTTTGAGTGTTGATAAACAATCTTTGCTGGGTATTCAAGGAGATTATTTATTTAGTGATGAACTTTCCTTTACTGGACAAGTTGTCGGCTTCACAGACGAACAGCGTAATTCAGGTTTAGAATGGTTGTATGTCACTTATGCGCCAAGTAATGCATGGCAGGTTAAACTTGGCAGGCAGCGAATTCCTTTTTTTAATTACAGTGACAGCCTTGATGTGGGCTTTGCATATCCTTGGTTGACCCTACCGCAACAATTTTATGACACGGCTTTCTTTTCCACTTTTGATGGGGTGTTAGCGAACTATGAGTTTGCGTTTGGCGACTGGCTAATTAGCTATGAAGGTTATTGGGGCCGATTTGACGACAAGATTTATTTGAATAGCCAAGAAATAAACACCAAAGTCATTGGTCTTTTTGGGCTTAATGCCAGTATCTATTACGATAATTTGACAGTTCGTGCATCTTTTAATCAAGGTGATACAAACATTGAGCAAACAGAAGCAGATGAGTTTGGCCAACTATTGCGCCAATTAGGATTTGAAAATAACGCTGATTGGTTAAACGCCAGTGGCGTCATTCAGCTTTATCATTTTAGTGCTAATTATGAAAACGTGGATTATTTTGTGCGTAGTGAGTTCTCTAAATTCAATGGAAAAAGTGGTTTAGTCGCAGATATAGAGAGTTTTTACATCTCTGCTGGTTACAATTTCTATCCCTACACAGTCTACCTATCTTATAGCAAGAAAAACCTTCATTTTGATCATCCGGAAAATGAAATTCCATTTGGTGTCTCTACACAACTAGATACCCTAGCAGCTACCTATCTTGGTGTTTTAGCTGCTTTTCCAGACGATAAAGCAGCAGGTACAAAATTAGGAGTGCGCTGGGATTACCTCGCAAACTTAGCGTTTAAAGCTGAAATGACTTTCGTAGAAGCTAAAGAAAAAATTAGTAATGATTATGCGGTTAAAGATTTAGGTGGTTTCGATGGCCATGGAATCTTATATCAACTAGGGGTAGAGTGGGTATTCTGATGAAAATTTGCTTTATTCTGTTATCTATAATTTTGCTCAATAGTACGCAAATAGCGTCTGCTGAACATATTATTATTATCGCCAATACACGGGAAAAATCCGTTGAGCTCAATCGACAACAAATTAGAAATTTGTTTATGGGAGGGGCTGTTCCTTACCAGTTACATGCCGTTGCGTTAGCCCCTGAAAATAAGAGTCGACTATTGTTTAACAACAAAGTGATTGGTCTGACTGAGTCTCGAATCCAATCATATTGGGCCCAAATGCGCTTTACCGGCCGTAAAAAAGAACCTAAACAAGTTAATTCAGAAAGCGAACTACTAGAATATCTTAAAAATAACGAAGGCTCTTTGGGATATTGCAGTTCCGATTTGGAGATCCCCAGCGAGTTAACTGTGTTGTTGACGGTTGATTAGCGGTTAATTAACGGCACAAGACCCCGCAACCTTACCTAGTCTGATTTGTAGCTATTACATTCACCTTGGCAACACACATACTCATATTATGCAAAAAGATAGCAATAAACAGTCTCAGAGGCTCCTGGAGAGCCTCTATGTGAGAGATTGAGTAAAGGTCTATGGCAAATTACGAAATGCGTTTTCTTTTATATGATTGTTCTTTTTAGGCTATTTCTTTTTAAAAAATGGAGCAACGGCTTGTTTAAATTCCTCAGATTCCAACTGGTTCACAAAATCAATACTCTCTTTAGTCATTTGAATGACTATCTCTTCTCTTTGTGGATTGCGGATCAGTGCTTTACTTTTCATCATGGCATTAACTGGCAAGCGCACAATATGTTGACTAACCTCAGCGGCAAGCGCCTGTAGATTATCGTCGGTCGTCACTCGCGACACTAAACCATAACTCAATGCTTCTTCACTATTAAGTGTGCGACCAGCAAGAAGAATATCGTTAGCAATAGCATGACCTACGATATTTGGAAGTAAAATGGATGAGCCTGCTTCAGGTACTAAACCTAATTTAGTAAAAGGGGCAGTAAAGGTAGCGCTTTGTGACGCTAACACAATATCACAATGCAATAGCATCGTTAGCCCTACCCCTATGGCCTGGCCATTTACCGCAGCAATCAATGGCTTATTCATTTTAGGCAGGGCTCTCAGAAATAACTGTACTGGTGACGCATCAGTCATTTTCTGCTGTAAGAAATCTTTTAGATCATTTCCGGCAGTAAAGGTATCACCTTCAGCACGTATCAAAACACAATGTATTTCATCATCGGTTAAGCTTCGCTCTAACCCATTGGCCAACTCGCTATACATTTGCTGATTGATGGCGTTTTTTTGGGCTGGACGATTAAACGTTAAGGTTAAAACATTATTCTCTAGTGTGGTGATAATTTCTTGCATATAGACCTCTCTCGTTAACTTTTTAACGAATGTTTAGTTTCTAGGGTTTATTGTTATTCTGATCAATCACAATAGCCGGTACTCCTGCTACAGTGGTATTCTCTGCCACATCTTTAGTGACAACAGCGCCCGCGCCAATAATGGCATTATTTCCGATCTTTACCCCTGGTAATATTTTAGCGCCCATACCTATCCACGCACCATCTCCGATACTAATGGGATGGGCAGTTTCCAGCCCTTTTTTACGTTTTTGTGGATCCTTAGGATGGCTGGCAGTTGAAATAAGTACCCCGGGAGCGAGCAGTACATCATCGCCAATGGTAACGGGAGCAGCGTCTAAAATGACAACGCCATGATTGGCATAAAAATTTTTTCCCAGATGAATATTGAAGCCGTAATCACAATAAAAGTGTGGTTCAATCCAAAAGTTGTGGCAATCACCAAATAACCCTTTGAGTAACTTCATACCTTGCTTAAAGTCTTTTGGTGCTAACTGGTTAAACAAGTGGCATTGTGTTTTGGCATGCATTCGCTGAGCTTGCATTTCTTTGTTGCTAGGAAAGTATTCCAGACCAGCAGTTAGCTTTTGTTTTTCACTCAAATCGTTCATTTCAGGCGATTCCCTTTATCATGACAAGCACTCTATATGATGACACTGTTTTTTTCGAATCATTGGCAATGATAACCAAATATAAATAATCTACCGTTGGTATTTAGTTATCATTTGCGGAGGCGGCCTTAGTTTCTAACCTTGATTAAGGAATGATTGCCAAAGCTTTTCGTAACCTTCGAGCCGAAGATGGAAGGATGATTGATTATGTCGTTGCCAATCTTGGGCGGAATAAAAAGGTCCTTTGCCACACAGATTACAATGGTTAGGTTGGTGTTTGCTACTAGGGCGTAAATTCAGCTCAGAATAATCAGATTTATGATCCCCCCAAACATAGGTTTTACTTTCAGTAGATTTAAGTATTTTATCCCGGTCAACATTACGTAGTTGATAACTGGGGAAGCCGGATTGCTTGAAGGTTACCCAGCCTTGAAACTCTATTTTTTGCGGTTGTGGATTTAAGTTCTCAATATTCCAATGGGAGTAAGGTTTGACGTCTTTAGAGGTGACATAAGCTAACTGCTTGCCGTTTGGATCGAGAAAATAATCAAAACTATGCTTCAAAAAATGCAAGATAAGCAATCTATTTAGGGTATTTTTATGTAATTGCCCTTTAGACTCAAACTCGGCTTTATTGCTGAACGCTGGGATTAAAGGGAATTGGAATATAACAACATCAAAGACTTTCGATAAACTTGCTGGAAAACTGCTTATATCACCAATATCCAAGTTATAAACAATCTTCACCCCACGGGCAGATAAATTCGCTATTTCATTTTTATGATATTTGCTAATTAACCTTTGCCTGTCGTCTAAAACAGACGCAGTCACATTTTTAATCGCTAAATCCTTGAAAATAGACCAGGAAAAAGACAAATCACCATCGCCAACGGTCAATACTCGCCAATCTTCGTGTAAATACATTTTTAGTGTTAAAGGTTCCAGTGTTATAACATCAATTTACCTAGACCCCAGATACAAAAACGGTTTCAAAAGAAACCGTTTTGAGATCTGTACAGAAAGATAAAAGCGCACATCTTCGTACTTAATATGATGCCGGTATTATTGCACAGGTATAATCCGCAATTCCACTCGACGATTCTGCTGACGACCGCTTGCGGTATCGTTACTGCTAATGGGTTGTGACTCACCAAATCCCAACGTCTGCAAACGGCTGGTAGCCACTCCATTTGATTCTAAATAAGCAGCCACACTATTTGCTCTTTGTATCGATAATTGTTGGTTGTAGGCTGCATCACCAACAGAATCAGTATGCCCCTCAACGCTCAAGCGAGTCTTTTCATAACGATTGATGACTTTAGCCACATCATTCAGTACCGGATAAAAATTGGTAACGATTGAAGCCTTTCCTGTTTCAAAGGTGATATTACCGGGAATAGCTAAGCGAATGCTGTCGCCTTCTCGATACACTTCAACACCACTTTGCGCCAACTCATCTCGGAACTCTTCTTCTTGATTATCCATGTAGTTACCAATAGCGCCTCCAGCTAAAGCGCCTAGAGCAGCCCCCCAAACATAGCGACTCTTGTCATTGTCGCCTGTGCCTTTTCCAGCCAGCGCTCCCAACACAGCGCCTATTCCAGCTCCTTTTTGCGCATTATTGGCATTAGAAGCACAGCCACTGATAATCAAAGTTGACAGGGTTATTGCTAAAAGTGTTTTTTTCATTCTTTTCTCCGTTAGTGAAAATACAGCAGAACTTTTCAACTTGTTTGCCTTTTTTGCAATCAAATCATTGGTTTTGGTAGTAGGGATTGCAGAAACTATACCAATACGTTACTCACTGTGGACTTAACTTAAATATTGATGCAAATCTGATAATTACAAGAGTAACAGGCAAAAACTGAAGGTTAACTGAACAGGTATTTATGACCCACTAGGTATTTTTTACAAAGTAAGTTGAAAATATGAAATTAAGCCTACAAATCCTCATTCATCAACTATTCATAAACTTCATAATTTTTCTTAGGGCATAAAAAAACCCGCTTTCGCGGGTTTTCACAAGTTAACAATAACGCATTAATTAAAATCTTAGTTAAGCTTTTCTCTGATACGTGCAGATTTACCTGAACGCTCACGAAGATAATAAAGCTTAGCTCGACGTACCGCACCACGACGTTTAACTTCAATAGAAGAAACTGCAGGGCTGTGTGTTTGAAAAACACGTTCAACGCCTTCGCCGTTAGAGATCTTACGTACAGTGAATGCAGAGTGTAGGCCACGGTTACGCTTAGCGATTACAACGCCTTCGTAAGCCTGAAGACGCTCTTTGTCGCCTTCTTTAACTCGTACTTTAACAACAACTGTGTCACCCGGCCCGAAGGACGGAAGATCAGTTTTTAACTGTTCTTGTTCAATTTTCTTGATGATATCTTGATTGATTTTGCTCATCATATCCTCTCATCCTAGATTAACTGTCATCTTGCTGCGAAAACGATTTTTGGAATGCTTCCAATAAACGTTCTTGCTCCTCAGTCAGAGCTAGGTCATTTAACAATTCAGGGCGTCGTAGCCAGGTTCTCCCTAGCGACTGTTGTAACCGCCACTGCCTGATTTTTTGATGATTTCCACTTAATAACACTTCAGGAACATTACGACCATCTAAGCTCTCTGGACGGGTATAATGAGGACAATCTAATAAACCATCAGTAAACGAATCTTGTTCTGCTGATTGTTCATGTCCCAACACACCTGGCACAAATCGCGATATCGCATCCATTAGCACCATCGCCGGAAGTTCTCCACCGCTTAACACATAATCACCAATCGACCATTCTTCGTCGACTTGTGACTGTATGACTCGCTCATCGATACCTTCATAACGACCGGCGACAAATATCAGGCTGTCATTTTCAGACAATGCCTTCACACCGGCTTGGTCTAACTTCTTTCCCTGAGGTGAAAGGTAAATCACCTTAGTTGGTTTACCCGCTGCTTTCTTGGCAGCGTGTATTGCGTCTGTTAATGGCTGAACCATCATCAACATCCCAGGACCACCGCCATAAGGACGGTCATCAACAGTACGATGCTTGTCGTGGGTAAAATCCCTTGGATTAAAGAAATCTACTCTCAACAATCGGTTTTTCACCGCTCGCCCTGTTACTCCCTGCTGAGTAAAGCTGCTAAACATTTCTGGAAACAGACTCACCACACCAAACCAACGAAGTTCGCAAGAGTTAGCCCCTTGCTCTGTCATTAGTGGGTTCATTTAAAACCCGGGATCCCAATCAACCTTGATTGTTCTAGCCTGCATATCAACCGTTTTAATAACCTGCTCTCGCAAGAATGGCAACATGCGTTCTTTTTGACCGAAAGCATCATTTGAATTGGCTTTCACTAACATCACATCGTTAGCACCAGTTTCAAACAGTTCTTTCACTACACCCAAATCGTAACCATTTTCGGTTATAACTTGCATGCCGACTAGGTCTCGCCAGTAATAGTCATCATCGGCCAGTTCAGGTAGCTGTTCAGCTTTAATGGAAATCTCTAGATTTTTGATACTTTCAGCATCATCACGAGATTCCACCCCAACCAGTTTCGCGACAACGCCTTTATTGTGCGTTCGCCAGAGGTCAACGATATATTCTTTTTTACCATCGCCCAAAAGCCATGGTGAATACTCAAATACACCTTGTGTTTCGTCAGTATAGGTAGTGATTTTAACCCAACCTTTCACACCATAAGGTGCACCGATTTTGCCAATCACTATTGTGTCAGACGCTAGACTCATCTATACCTCAATTTCTGTAGTGCTTACGCAGCTACGACTTTTGCATCTTTTACCAAGCGAGCAACGCGCTCAGACAAGGTTGCACCATGTCCTACCCAATGCTCAACACGCTCAAGATCTAAACGCAAACGCTCTGCTCGACCTTGTGCAGTTGGGTTGAAAAAGCCAATGTTCTCAATGAACTTGCCGTTACGTGCACGACGACTGTCTGCAACCACTACTTGATAAAATGGACGCTTTTTAGCGCCACCACGCTGTAAACGAATAGTAACCATATAAATGCCTCAAACTCGTAATAGCGTTACTGTTAACTTGTTTGCCCTGCTCTTCGATATCAAAGACACCGAAAATCAAGGCCGCCGAATTATACTGATATGACGTAGGAATGCAACTAAGAATAGCTTGGAATTGCTAATAATTAAGTAATTATCAATAAATTGCACGATTAACCACCCAATGTAAGGTACGCAATGGCAACTTTAACCACGTTCCTTCTTTTCAGCTCTTGCCACAACTCCATTTCACTTGCTCAATAAACAACCAATCAAAACAAAAATTACCGTGAAAGAGGAAAAAATGCAATCAACTAAAGGGAAATTCAAAAAGTTAGGAATTTAACGATACAGCTTTATTGTAATCAGGTGGGTTATTTCGACATTTTTGCGATGAATATATTCGAGGTTAGGTGTTTTTGATATTAAATGGCGGGGAAAGTGAGAGCTGAAGGTACATCTCCAGCTCAACATCTTAAACTGTTTTAACGCTTAGGTGGAAACATTCCTCCCATACCACCTGGACCAGGGCCACCCATTCCGCCACCTGGAGGCATCATACCTTTCATGTTTCGCATCATTTTTTTCATGCCACCACCGGACATTTTCTTCATCATTTTTTGCATTTGGGTAAACTGTTTTAGCAAGCGATTGACGTCTTGAATCTGCGTTCCCGAGCCAGCAGCTATACGCCGTTTTCGCGAACCTTTAATAATATCTGGTCGCTGACGTTCACCCGGCGTCATAGAATTAATAATGGCTTCCATTTGGGTAAACTGTTTGTCATTGGCCTTTTCTTTCATTTGCGCCGTCATGTTGCCCATGCCAGGCAATTTATCCATCATGCCCATCATGCCGCCCATGTTGCGCATTTGCTCTAACTGCTCTTTAAAATCTTGCAGATCGAAGCCTTTGCCTTTTTGCACCTTTTTAGCCAGTTTTTGCGCTTTGTCTTTATCAACCTTGCGCTCAACTTCTTCAATCAGGCTCAGTACGTCTCCCATGCCTAAGATGCGAGAAGCAATACGCTCAGGATGGAAAGGTTCTAAGGCATCGAGTTTTTCACCCATACCAATAAACTTAATCGGTTTACCGGTAATATGACGGACTGATAACGCGGCACCACCTCTAGCGTCACCATCTGCTTTGGTTAAGATCACCCCCGTTAACGGAAGCGCTTCATTAAAGGCTTTCGCGGTGTTAGCTGCATCCTGACCGGTCATGGCGTCTACCACAAACAAGGTTTCAATTGGCTTAACCGCTGCATGGAGATCTTTGATTTCTCCCATCATTTCATTATCTACGTGCAAACGACCCGCAGTATCCACAATTAGCACATCGAAAAATTGCTTTTTCGCATGATCGATTGCGCCGTTAGCAATATCAATGGGACGTTGTAGAGTACTAGAAGGGAAAAAGCCAACATCTAAATCTTCAGCAAGTGTTTGAAGTTGTTTAATAGCCGCGGGACGGTAAACATCGGCACTGACCACCAATACTTTTTTCTTTTCACGCTCTTTTAAATACTTTGCAAGCTTACCAACACTGGTGGTTTTACCCGCACCTTGTAAGCCTGCCATCAAAATAACCGCTGGAGGCTGAGCCGCTAAATTGAGGCTTTCATTAGCCGCGCCCATAACTGATTCAAGTTCAGATTGAACAATTTTGATGAAAACTTGACCAGGTTTTAGGCTTTTAGTGACCTCAGTGCCCACAGCTCGCTCTTTAACCTGTGCAACAAAATCACGCACCACGGGCAATGCAACATCCGCTTCCAGCAATGCCATTCTGACTTCACGTAGAGTGTCTTTGATATTATCTTCGGTTAATCGGCCTTTACCGCTAATATCTCTTAGGGTTTTACCTAAACGTTCTGTGAGGTTCTCAAACATAATTCTATTGTTTCCTATTTCTGATAATTAGGATTATACCTAATGTATTTGAAGATAAGAACCTTACTATTAAGAAGATTTATTTGGGCTGGTTTAATATATACGGTAAACTTAATCAGTTTTCTCACTCTAACTGTTTGAATTACGACTACTTACCATAGGGCTTTTAAAAGTGTTAATAGAAATTGTCTGCATCGTTTTTTATCTGTTTGCCGCAGGCTGGGTAACCTCACGTTTATTTCACCACCAAGGTCCGAACCCTAAACTTATGTTAATACCGGCTTTTCTAGCCTTAACAACTCACCTTTATTTATTGATAGAGGCTCTCAATCAAGCGCCTGGTGCGAATATGAGTATGCTCAATGTGGCCTCATTGATTGCATGGTTGGTTACGGTCACAATGACAATTGCATCTTTTGCACTGGCAACCGCCATTTTAATGCCAGTTGTTTTTGGGTTTTCCGCACTTATCGTGCTCCTTGGTGCGTTAATTCCAGAAGTACATATCATGCAAATTCAACTGCAACCCGATTTGGTGATACACATCACTTTGGCGTTGCTTGCTTATGGTTGTTTAATTATTGCCGTGTTGTACGCGTTGCAATTGGCTTATATTAATGAACGCTTAAAACAGAAAAAAACATCGCTATTGCATTCGTCCTTACCGCCACTGATGACCGTTGAGACCATATTTTTTAAATTATTATTAGCTGGCACCCTACTTTTGACCTTATCATTGATCAGCGGCTTCCTTTTTCTCGATAATATGTGGGCCAATGAGCAAGCTCATAAAACCGTATTATCGGTTATCGCATGGTTAATATTTTCTGCTACCACCATTGGTCATCATCAATGGGGATGGCGGGGCAAACCAGTTATATCTGCAACCCTAGTTGGCGCATTTTTGCTAACATTGGCTTATTTCGGTAGTCGATTTGTGAAAGAAGTGATATTGAGCGCGTAAAGTAATTACATATTCAGCTTGAATCCTGATGAAGATAAACATACATTCATACCTGACCCATAATATAGGAACTATTTAGTTGGACGACATCTCGACGAGTACGTTAATTACGCTGCTCGGCATTCTGATATTTCTTTCTGCGTATTTTTCTAGCTCTGAAACAGGAATGATGTCGATTAATCGATATCGACTAAAGCATCTTGAAAATGAAGGTCACAAAGGTGCCCTGCGTGTTACTAAACTGCTCGCGCGCCCTGACAGACTAATAGGATTAATCCTGATAGGGAATAACCTAGTCAACATTGCGGCCGCCTCTGTGGCAACAATACTGTGCTTGCGATTATTCGGTGATGTTTGGGGATTAGCTATCGCAAACTTCGGTTTAACCTTTGTCATCCTTATTTTTGCTGAAGTCACGCCGAAAACGGTCGCCGCTCTATATCCTGAGAAAATCGCCTTCCCCAGTTCCATTATTTTGCTGCCACTGATGTTCCTGCTGTATCCCCTGGTTTATTTAATAAATGGCATATGTAATGGTCTATTAATGTTGTTGCGCGTGAACCCGGTGAATAACGATGGTAAAAATCTAAGTCGTGAAGAGTTACGCACAGTGGTGCACGAAGCTGGCGCGCTCATTCCTCAAAAGCACCAAGAAATGCTGGTTGGTATATTGGACTTAGAAAAGGTTACTGCGGAAGATATTATGATCCCCCGCAGTGAAATCGTATCCATTGATATTAATGACGAATGGAAAGATATACAGCGCCAACTGGTCAACGCCCAACACACTCGCGTGCTGTTATACAGAGACAGCATCGACGATGCTGTTGGATTTGTTCACATGCGAGATGCACTTCGCCTTTTATCTAAAGACCAGTTTACCAAGGCGAGTTTACTACGTGCTGTGCGAGAAATTTATTTCACCCCTGAGTCAACACCTTTACACACTTTGATGTACCAATTTCAAGCGGCTAAAGAACGAATTGGATTAGTTGTAGATGAATATGGCGACATTCAAGGATTAGTGACGTTAGAAGATATCTTGGAAGAAATCATTGGTGATTTCACTACCAGTATTGTACCTGACCATTCCAAAGAAGCGAATATTCAGCAAGATGGAAGTGTGTTGGTTGACGGCAGCGCTAACTTAAGAGAATTGAATAAAGAGATGGATTGGCACTTTCCCACAGAAGGTCCTAAAACCTTAAATGGATTGATTCTGGAACATCTAGAAGATATTCCCGATGCCAATATCAGCGTGCGGATTTATGGTTATCCATTAGAAATTATTGAAATTAAAGATAACATGGTCAAAACCGTCAGAGTTTTACCTGCTTATTACAGTATCCCCCCAGAAGACGAAACAAACTAAGGTTACCATTTATAGAATGAATAAGAGGCTGGTAGTCTGCTTAATAGATTAGAAATAACGAACCGAATGCAGGAGGCTTAAGATTGCTTTTGTGAACGTTTAAGCAAAATTGCCTGTTTCATTTTTTCTACGTTTTCATTGAGGTTTGCCAGACGCACGTAAATACTTTCCAACTCATCATCATGAGTTAGTTGCGATTGTTCCACGTGCTGTTGTAAAGCCTGCTGTAAGTAAGCAGGTAAACTTTTACTAGACATAGGCCTCCCCTCAGGTTTTTATCGGAATAAAAATCAAAAACTGTAGGAATTTACACGAGAAATAAGCCGCAAACTACTCAGGGGTAAAAGTTTTCACAATGCGCCCTTTCGACTCTTCTAGATCATAATCAATACACACAATTGTACCGGTAGAAAACAATCTCAGTTCTTCTATTTCGCACATTTCATCTACCAAATAACTCACAAATGGCATATGACTAACTAATAATAATCCAGTCACATTTTGCTGCTCTTGGGCAAAATGGTCGATTGAATAATGCAATGCTTGGCAATTACCACTGGGTACTAAATCTGCATTAGAACGAATATCGGCAATCTTGGTGGCCAGATTTACCTGTTGAAATGTCTGTTGAGCTCGCAAAAATGGACTCACCATAGCGTGACTGAGTGATATTTTAGCGTTTTTTGCAAACAATTTTAGCCAGTCTCCACTTTTTTGAGCCTGGGATATACCATAATCATTTAAAGGTCTTAATTGATCATTTTGTAAAGATGGTTCGGCTTCACCATGACGCATCACAAAAATGTACATAATTGGTCCATATACGAAGTCTTCCAACACAAACTAATGTGCAGATTATTGCTAAAAAATATATTGCCTGAATTCAATTTCATATAGTAGAGCCGAAAGACGAGAAAAACGACCTGTTTTAGCGGTTTATTTTGGAAATTAGATAATTTCACTTTTTATGGTAAGTTAACTTCGCAAACATGAGGTTTCTATTCAGATTTTATAATCTACCCACTATCAGTAAATAACTTCACTTTGCTTATGCTATGAATTTTTGCAGTTGACTATTTTTAGTAAACAAATTCTTTCAGTTTATTTAAAAAAATTTTTAATCAGTTATGCTTGTATCAAACTTCAAAGAAGGTGATTGAGTTGCTGCTAAGTACAAACGACAAGAGAACTTATTTACATGTCACCCTTGCTAATGGCTTGCGAGTATTATTGGTGAACGATACTGCATGTCGAAAATCCGCAGCTGCAGCCTGCATTCAAGGGGGTCACTTTGATGATCCTAAGCATATTCCCGGTTTAGCCCACTTACTTGAACATATGCTTTTTAACGGCAGTGAAACTTATCCAGAGGCCGACAATTTGGATAAGTACCTTTCTCCACATAGTGGCAGTGCAAACGCGTGGACAGGCACAGAATTTTCAAACTACCACTTTGATGTGACGCATTCTCACTTTCTTGAAGGCCTACAACGATTTGCCGACATGCTGTTTAAACCTTTGTTTACTCAAGCCGCCATCGAAAAAGAGATTGCTGCCATAGAGGCAGAATTTCAATTAAAAATACACGATGATTTACGGCGTTTATATCAAGTACATAAAGAAACCTGCAACCCAAATCATCCCTTCAGTAAATTTTCTGTTGGTAACCAAGATACATTTTCTGCACATTCTTTAGCAAGCATACAAACTGCATTGATTAAAATGCATGAGAAACACTATATTCCTAATAACATGACCTTATGCATAGTCAGTGAAATGCCGTTAGAAGAGCAAAAAAAGTGTGTTGAACAGACGTTTTCCCTGTTCGATTCTGGCCAAGATTTTCAACGCCCCACGCTGCCACCGTTGTACTTACCTGAACAGTTAGGTGTGAAAATCAATATTAAACCTATCAAGGATGCCCGCCGATTAATCGTCAGTTTTGCCCTACCCGATATGCAACATTACAACGCATCCAAACCATTGGAGTTTATTAGCCATTTATTAGGTGATGAAGGCAACGGCAGCCTGCTGAATCATTATAAACGACTAAATTGGGCGATGAATTTGAGTGCTGGGGGTGGGATCAATGGTAATGGCTTCAAAGATTTTAACGTCAACTTACAACTGACTAAATGTGGTGAAGACAATATTTCAGGGATTTTGAATAGCTTATTTTACTATATCAACTTAATTGCAGAACAAGGTCTTGAAACCTGGCGTGTTAAAGAGAAAGCTATTTTAGGAAAATTAGCCTTTGAACATATTGAAAATGCGAAACCCTTGGATGAGGCAATGCAATTTTCCAATTTAATGTTTCACTACCAGGATACGGATATATTATCCGGAGATTACCTCATTACTGATTACAGCTTTCATCCCATCAAGACGTGTTTAAGCTTTATGAGTCCACGAAACATGCGCTTAAAATTAATCAGTAAAGACCTACACACAAATAAAGTAGCGAGTTGGTATGAAACCCCATATGCAATTGAGCCTATTGAACAAGATTTATTAACCGCATTATCATCTCCTAGGGCTGTAGAAGACCTTCATTTACCTTCTCCTAACCCATATATTACGGAGTCTTGTACTTTAGTAACGACCAATGAAAAATATCTTTTGCCAAGCAAAATTTTGCACAACGAAAACCTGCAGGTTTGGTTTGCGCAAGATTCACAATTTAGTCAGCCTAAAGGTGATTGCTTTATTTCATTCGATTGCGAGGCGGTTACTCAAGGGATTAAAGTGTCTGCATATAAGCGATTGTGGGTAGCCCTAATGGTTGAGCATTTAAATGATCAATTCTATCACGCAGGCGTTGCAGGTTTGCATTACCACCTATATGCACACCAAGGTGGCTTCTCCATTCATACAAATGGTTATTCCCATAACCAACTTGAATTAAGTTTAAATATTTTAAACCAAATAATGGAAAATGTTGATCTGCAACCCTTATTCGAACAGGTCAAACAAAAGCAACTTAAAAATCTACAAAACTCATTACTAAACAAACCTATTAACCGACTTTTTGCAAGACTATCTGGCTTGATACAGCGTTTTACATACGCCCCTTTAGAGTTGTTACCAATCGTTGAAAATGCCACTCTAGAAGACATTTATTGGCTAAAATCCCAACTGTTTAAACAGTATTCCGTGGAAGCCTTTGTATTCGGAAACTGGACGTTAGCGCAATCCAAGCAGTTTGCTAGCAGATTAGATAACCTACCGAAGCCCACACTCCCTTTAACCCAAATTAAAAGAGAAGTGGTGGATTTGAAAAATGTGATCCATTATGAAAACCAGGTATCTAGTCAACATCCAGATTCGGCAGTTGTGCTATATTTACAAACGCCTTCGGCAGATACAAAAGATGTGGCATTAACAATCTTAGTGGAACAGTTGCTGGCGTCTCCTTTCTTCCACGAAATCCGTAATGAAAAACAACTAGGCTATTTAGTAGGAAGTGGTTATTTACCCCTCAATCAACACCCGGGAATGGTGTTTTATGCGCAATCGCCAAACTACAGTGCGAATCACATATTAGCTGAAATTAAAACTTTCCTTAATGAAATCACCTCAAGTATTGATGATTATCAGGAGGTTTGGTCGCATGTTAGAACTAGCGTTTCTAAACAGTTAGAAGGCAGTGACACTAATTTAACCGCGAAAGCCCAAAGATTATGGCTTGCAATCGGTAACCAAGACCTTGAATTTAATTTACAAAAAGCCATTGCCAATGCCCTGTTTAAATTAACATTTGATGATATTAAAAATTTCTGTCAAAAGCTCATAGCACCGGCTGATGTGGGAACACTTGTTCTTTATTGCTGTGGAAATAAAAATGAACCCGATGACATTCCAGCCCAAGGACAAGCGATAAAAGATTTAACTGCGTTTAAGCAACAGGCAACCTACATAATCTAAATCTTGGTACTCAACGCAAAGCATTGTTGATGTTTAGACGTTCACTATAACTGACAACTTGTATGCAATGTCATTGTTAATAAAGCCTATTTTTAGAACGGTTTTTAAACGAATTTGTAAATATTTGTTATTTATACGGTAAAGAAGTCACTCAGAACTTGTACAGTGACCTTAAATTCGGCATATTACATTTTTAGATTCGTCAAATTGCTACTGCTTTTTATGAAAAAAATAATAATAAAAAAACAAAACGCATTTTCGATAAGTGAATTTTTGATTTGAGTCGATTACTTCAATCTGTTTGGCTAATGGCAGTTATCTTGCTGTTATCCTTCGGCCAATCCAAATCCTTCGCCAATGTAGCTGATATTCAGCTTCGTAATTTCTCAGTGCAACAAGGGCTATCGCAAAGCACTGTACTGGATATTATTGAAGATCAAGAAGGCTATATTTGGGTTGCCACTGTTAACGGCTTAAACCGGTTCAATGGTGTAGATTTCAAACAATACACAGTTAAACTGCCTGACGGAAAACAATTTCCCATCGAAATGATCCGTAAGTTATTTATCGACTCCAATAATAATCTTTGGTTTTCAAGTATTGGGGCAATTGCCAAATACATACCTGAAAAAGATAGTTTCCAAGTTTACACCCAAAACAACTCCAGCTTAAAATCCCAAAACTTTTGGGCCATAGGTGAAACCACCCAAGGAAAATTACTTTTTTCAGGCGAAAAGTCGCTATATGAATACAATCCAGAATTGGATGATTTCACCGCTCTTACCTTTAGCAATGATCTGCAATTGAACGACTCTGTTAGAACAATCTATGCAGAAGACGATATTATTTGGTTGGGTACAGAAAGAAACGGCATCTTTGCGGTCGAACCAAAAACCAACAAACTCTATAGTTTAGAACAAGACAATCCTTGGAATATTCATCTACAGGCTAAAAACCTTTATGACATCATAAAAATTGATGGTCAGTATTGGTTAGGCACATCAATTGGTGCGTTAGTCTTATCAGAAGATTACCAAGTTGAATTACAGTTGGACGCTTCAAGAAGTGATAAACTGAAAATTATTAATAATTTAGTTCGCAGCATTGTTCAAAGCGAAGATGGAAAAATTTGGTTAGGTACAACTGATGGTATTAGTATCTATGATAGTGCTGAGAAAACAGTTTTTTCCATCGATCAAAATAACGGTCGCTATATTGGTCTAGTCAATCCATTTATTATCAAAGCCTTTAAAGACAGTAACAATTCCATTTGGTTTGGTACCCACACTTCTGGTCTATTTCAATACCACAAGCTATTTTCCGCGATCAAACATTTCAAAGTACTAAACGATAATATGCCAAGCATCAGTAATAGTATTTGGGCGTTTGCTGATAATGGTAATAATACCATATGGATTGCCCCATTAAGTGGTGGGGTTAGCCTTTATAGTACGCAAACCGGCGAGTTTCAGCATTTTTTGAAAAGCTCTACCACCCTAGTTTGGGATTTGGAAATTGATGCAGAGAAACGTTTGTGGCTTGCCACTGACAGTGGTATCCACATATATGAATTCAAGAACGAAAGCTTAAGCCATGTGAAATCGTTATTTTCAGGTATCCCCATCACTGAATTAGAACCCATGCAAGAAAAGTTTTGGGTAAAAGACGTCAAAGAACAGTCATTTTTAGTCGATGCCGTGGATCTAAACCAAGCCGTTAAGAAGATATCTTATAAAGGACTTAACAGTAGCGTTATTGCCCAGTTATTATCAGATAGTCAGAACAATATCTGGCTTAAAACCGATTCAGGTATCTATGTAACAGATCAAAATTATTCCAATTCTACGCGAATTTTATTGCAGAATAATTTGGACGAAGCTCAACCGGTAGTTTTCAACATTCATGAAACTGCAGATGCATTTTGGGCATCTACGGGCAAACATGGAATTTTCAAACTTGATAAACAAACCTACGCGCCCGTAGAACAAATTCATCCTCGTGGATACAGTGGTAAAGGCATAGTAGTTAACTCTGTATTAGATACCCAAAATCAAACATCAGTATGGCAAGGTAGTCAATCTGAGATATGGCAAATCTCCCTGGAAACCGGTGAATTACTGCAAACCATTCCCAGGCAAACATTGGATTACAATGATTTAAATCAAGGCGCTACCTTGATGACTCAAGAAGGCATGTTGTTTTTTGGCGGCACCGATGGCTTCCATGTATTTAACCCAGAGAAGCTAACCGATTTAACCTTTCGCAACATCGACAATTTACAGACTTTACCTAAGTTAGACTCACCAAAACTGACTGAATTAAGGATCCACAATAAGCCTGTTGCCATAGGCGTTGAAGGTTCTCCTTTAACCAAACCACTAAACTTAACCAACAATATTTCACTGTCTTACGAAAATATTCCCTTCGCAGTTTATTTTAGTAACGTAAATTCGCTGTACCAAGATGAGTTGAATTATCGATATCGATTGCTGGGTTGGAGAGACACTTGGATTGAAACAGGCAACAACGAGAAGTTTGCCTCGTTTTCCATAGAAACCTATGGAAACCATGTATTTGAAGTACAAGGCCGGATTGGTAAGGGACCTTGGTCTGACTCCGCTAGACTGAATATTGAGATTGCCCCACCATTTTGGCTAGACACGCCAGCGATGGCTCTATACGGCATGTCAGCGATATTAATATTGCTTTTGATGTTACGTCAATATAGTCGTAAACGGGCCGTGCAAAATGCGATTAAAGAAAGCGAAGAGCGCTTAAAACTGACGCTTTGGAGTAGTGGCGATGAACTGTGGGACTGGGATGTATACCGTGGTCAGGTATATCGAGCCAATACATGGGGAACCATGGATTTCCCCCAGGACGATATTCGTTCAAATTCATCTTATCAAGCAAATATTCATCCCAATGACATGGTGCGCGTGCAAGAGGCTTTAAAAACTCATATAGATAAAAAGTCTGATTATTTTCAAGTAACCTATCGAGCTCGCACCTTTAAAGGTGATTGGGTATGGATTTTGGATAGAGGCATGATTGTCAAACGGGACAATAACGATCAACCCATAAGAATGACCGGAACCTTGAAGAACATCAGCCATCTTAAACAAGCTGAAGAACAACTCAAACTCTATAAACGTTCAATTGAAACCATTTCCGATGGTGTTTTTATTGCCGATACAAGCTTTCACTTTATTTCCGTTAACCAGTCGTACTGTGAATATACCGGTGAGACACGGGAACAAGCTTTGGCAAGCTACCTCAAATTTAATCAATACCCTGAAGCGTTTACCGAAGAGGTGAAAAAAGCCTTACGGCAAAAAGGCAACTGGAATGGCGAGGTTGAATCTACAAGGGCCAATGGCGAACGCTATGAAATGGAGCTAAATGTAGATGCCATTCATGGAGAAGATGGGAAAACAACCCATTACGTCGGTGTATTTTCGGATATCACCTCTCGTAAAAGTACGGAAAAAGAGTTGCTTAAACTCGCGAATACCGATCCGCTTACGGAAATGCCAAACCGCTCGTTTTTCCAAGCTAGCCACTATAATTTAGTGCGCAAAGACGTTCCCCATGCCCTCGTTTGTTTAGACATGGACAACTTCAAAAAGATCAATGATTCTTTGGGTCACCAAACCGGTGATATTCTCATTAAGCAAATTGGTAAAAGGCTGCAAAAAATTACCGGCAACAATGCTACCTGTTACCGTTTAGGCGGTGATGAATTTAGTATTCTGGTAGACCGAGAAGAAGATATGCAACGCATAAATCATTATGCACAGCGAATTTTAGATCAGATGGCCCATCCATTTTTAATCAACAAACAAGAATTTGTATTGGGTGCCAGTGTTGGTATCGCATTTTATCCTGAAGACGGCACCTCAACCCAGGAGCTGTTGAAAAACTCTGATACAGCGATGTACTTTGCGAAAAATGCTGGGGGAAATAAATATCAATTCTTCAGTGGTGAAATGAATCAAAATGCGGTCCGTCAATTACAAATTGAAAACCTAATTCGTTACGGTTTAAAAGACGATTTATTTACTGTTTTCTATCAACCTAAGGTTGATATTGCCACTGGAAGATTAGTTAGTATGGAAGCCTTGGTGCGCTTTGAACATCCAGATAAAGGCATTGTAAGCCCAGCTCAATTTATCCCTTTAGCGGAAGAGACAGGCCAAATTATTGATATTGGTGAACAAGTGCTTCGTAAGGCTTGTGAAGATACAAAACGCTGGGTATCCCAAGGATTATTTACTGGACGTGTTGCGGTGAACATCTCTGCTCGGCAATTTGAATTACCCGACCTTGATGATCGTATTTCTCGTATCTTGCAAAAAGTCGGTTTGTCTCCATTACATTTAGAGTGTGAGATAACTGAAGGGACCTTAATGCAAAACCCTGAGCAAGCCTTGCAGATGATGCAAAGATTACGTGAAAAGGGTATCCACTTAGCATTAGACGATTTTGGGACAGGATATTCATCCTTGGCCTATTTAAAGAAGTTTCCACTTAACACCTTAAAAATTGATAAAGCCTTTATTGACGATATCGCCATTAGTAGCGTTGACAAACACATGACAGCGGCAATTATAAATATTGCACACAACTTAGGCTTGAAAGTGGTTGCTGAAGGGGTTGAACAAGAAAAGCAATTAGAGATCCTCAGCCTTTATGATTGCGAAATGTTGCAGGGCTATCTGTACAGTAAACCCCTCAACGCCACCAAATTTGAACGCTTGCTAACCGAGAACGTGCACATTAGCCAGTTTATTGGCAGCCAATAAATCCCCCTGTTTCCGCTAGTTCCATTCAAACCAGTACTCCCTCCCCTTACCCTCATTTGTCAAAATTTGGACGGCAAAATTTTGACCTATCCACTTATTTAGGTGTATCAAAATTTTGTATTTCCAATAAAATTTTAAAAATAGTAAAAAAATCATATAAATTTTAAATCATTGTTTTTATTATATATTTTTAAATAACCAGAACAAAAAACCACCTAATAAAGGTAAGATATTTCAACAAATCCTAAAGTTGGCATATTCCTCGCAGATATATACTTGATTGACAAAAAATTGTCAGTTTTAAAAATAAAATAATTTAAAAGTATCAAAGAGGAACCGAACGATGTTAAAAGCTTATGCTGTAGCACTAATGCTAACTACTACTCCTGCAAGCGCAAATTTAGACGGCGCAAACATTGCAGAACAGCAAAAAACTGTATCTACTGCTTCAAATAAGGCCCTTAAGCCTGGTGGCGGTATTGGATTCGACTCAAACAAGGCTCTTAAGCCTGGTGGCGGTATCGGATTCGACGCTAACAAAGCTCTTAAGCCTGGAGGCGGCATTGGTTTTTAAGTGCTAATGCATTGGAATTTATAACATGACATGGACAGTATTTGAAAAAAGAGAGGTCAATCCTCTCTTTTTTTTATTTGTTTGTTACTAACGTTTGGCTATTAAATTTACAGAATTTAGACTCGACACAATACGTTATTAAAACCACGAGATTGACGTAAAGCTGCTCGCTGAGAAATTGAAAACATGGGGAATATCATCGGACCAAACATAAGACCTGCAACCGCCCACTTTTTTGCTGGCAACGCACTTTTAAAAGCTTCAATATAATAATACGCACTAAAAACCACACAGCTCAGTATCGCTAAAATCATTCTACCTACCAAAGTTGCATTTCAATTGCGCGAATTATACTCAAGTCAGTTTGCGAAACCAGACGTTTTAGTAATATCAAATAAAAAAGTCGAGCAAAGCCCGACTTTTAACAATTAAGTTACATTTTAGACATTATTAACTAAACTTAATAATTACCACCCACTTAAAATTATTAATAAATTCAGTAACTTAATAAAAACTTTGATCATTTTCTGCCATTTCAACTAATTTAGTTGCTGGAATATACTTATCTCCAAACTTATTCTGGTAAAACTGCAGACGTTCAACAACTAATTTTGCGCCTAACTTATCCATATAGTGAAAAGGACCGCCAAGAAAGGGTGGAAAGCCTATGCCAAAGATTGCGCCGATATCGCCATCCCTAGGGTTGCGAATGACCCCCTCTTGCAAACACATAACCGCTTCATTAAGCATTAATAAAACACAGCGTTCAGATATATCGACTGCGCTTAAACTTTGCTGGGGCGTAATACCTAAAAGTTCATAGACACTCTCATCGACTTCTTTTCCTGCATTTTTCCCTGAATAATTGTAAAAACCACGCTTATTCTTTTTGCCTTTGCGATCATCTGCTAGCACTTTATCAAACGCATCTGCCGACTTAAAACGCTCGCCAAACTGGGCCATCAAAATAGGGATTATTTTAGTACCTACATCTATACCTACTTCATCAAGCAACTTAACCGGGCCCACTGGAAATCCAAATTTAACTAAAGATTTATCGATATGTTCAATGGGCTCGCCTGATAAAAGGATATTCGCGGCTTCGTTCATATAAGGAGCAAGTATTCGGTTAACATAAAAACCAGCTCCATCTTTGACAACTATAGGTGTTTTACCCTGTTTTCGGGCTAACTCTACAGTAGTAGATATGGTTTGGTCAGAAGTCTTGTCGTGGGCTATCACCTCGGCAAGGGGCATCTTGTCTACAGGTGAGAAATAATGCAGACCTATTACTTGTTCTGGACGAGCAGCCTTTTCTGCAATTTGGCCAATGGGAATGGAAGAGGTGTTAGAAGCAAAAATAGTATTTTCATTACAATTCTCTTCTACATCTTTGACCATTGCCTGTTTAAGGTCAAGATCTTCAAAAACAGCCTCAATGACAACGTCAACATCTTTAAAACCTGAGTAATCAACACTGCCAGTTAACAATGACATTTGTTGTTGCATTTCTGACTTTCGCATAAAACGACGTTTGACTTTTTTATTGAGAAGGTCATACGAATATTTCATCGCATTTGCTACGCCTTCTGAGCGTATATCTTTAATTCTAGCGGGCAAGCCAGCTTTAGTAGCAGTCACAAAAGCAATGCCACCGCCCATTAAGCCACCACCTAAAACGCCGACTTTTTTCAACTGACCTGGCTCGACACCACTGACACCGGTTTCTTTTTTCATTTCAGTGGTAGCGAAAAAGATATTTCGCAGCTGTTCAGATTCAGGGGTCATGACCAAGTAAGCAAAGTTCTTCGCCTCTACTGTCATACCCGCCTGTATTCCTTTATTGATGCCCGTTTCGATACAGTCAATAATCAACTCAGGTGCCGGATAGTTACCCTTTGTTTTGCTTAGGGTTTGTTTTCTAGCTTGTTTGAAAAGGGTGTTTCGTCCTATGGGCGTTTTTTCTAAGAATTGACTGGTCAAATTCATTTTGACCGGTTTACGTTGAGGTTTTGCCGTTAAGGCCCTTTCTATCGCCACATCCATTAGGATTGAGCGAGGTACCATATCGTCAACAATTCCGTATTTTAACCCTTGTTTAGCACGGACTGGCGCACCAGTGAGCATCATTTTCATGGCTTGCTGAATACCAATTAAACGGGGTAAGCGTTGCGTCCCGCCACTGCCAGGTAATAAACCTAACTGTACTTCTGGCAATCCCAATTGTGTTTTCTTATCGTCACTGCATACCCTTGAGTGACAGGCTAATGCCAACTCAAGCCCACCGCCTAATGCAGGGCCGTGAATTGCGGCAACAAAATGAACTCGCATATTCTCGATGCGTTGGAAGATTTTCTGGCCACCTGTGGCGATCACTTCAACGTCATGGGCAGTTTCACACGAAGCCAACATACTAATGTCTGCCCCGGCAACAAAAGAGCTCTCTTTGCCGCTGACAACCACCACGCCTTTGATTTTACTATTACTTTCGATTTCATCTAACATGACTGAAATTTGTTCTGCAAATTCCATTTTTAGCGTGTTCATCGACTCACCTGGCACATCGATAGTCAAAATCGCAACGCCATTATCTTGCACGTCCAGAGTGAAGGCACTATCTTGTTGAGATGCTTTAGGTGCTTGAGTTTCTTGGTTTACTTGTGTTTCTTCAGTTTCTTTATTTACTTTATCCACGTAATTCCCCTTACTCTGTTTCAACAATCATAGCGGCACCCAGTCCGCCGGCAGCACATGCCGTCACTAAACCAGCTCCACCACCTTTGCGGTTGAGGTCATTCAACATTTGGGTAATCATCCGCGTGCCTGTTGCTGCAAATGGGTGCCCATAAGCAATTGAACTTCCCATTTGATTAAATTTATCCATATCAATTTCACCCGTAGCCTTGCTTCGGCCTAACTTTTCTTGTGCAAATTTGTCACTTGCAAACATTTTAAGGTTCGCCAATGTTTGGGCTGCGAAGGCTTCATGCATTTCAATCAAGGTTAGGTCATTTAAGCTCATTCCAGCTCTATCTAATGCGATTGGCGAAGCATAAGACGGCCCCATCAGCATATCTTCCCACACATCTATGGCAGAAAATGCATAACTGCGAATGAAACCCAGTGGTGTATAACCTAATTCTTTTGCGCGACTTTCAGTCATCATAACGATGGCAGAAGCCCCATCGGTTAATGGCGTGGCATTTGCCGCGGTGACAGTTCCGTGCTTCTTATCAAAAACGGGGCGAAGCTTGGCGTAACCTTCTAAGGTGGAGTCAAACCTCACATTATTGTCTTTCTCCAGAGCTCCTTTATAGGGTTCTGCGTAAGCTGTCATAACTTCATCGGCTAAATTTCCTTCATTCCAGCTCTTCGCAGCAAGCGAATGAGACCGGTGAGCAAGGGCATCTTGATCCTGCCGTGAAATATTGTGGGTTTTGGCCATTTGCTCTGCGGTTTGTCCCATGGATAATCCCGTGGAATATTCGGCAACGGCGGGCGGAACGGGCAATAAGTCTTTAAAACCGAGCTTTTTAAACACATTCCACTTTTGTCCAAGTGTCTTGGTTTTTTGTAGGTCTGTTAGGGCTCTCGCTAAGTTTTTAGACACACCAATTGGCGACACTGAAGTAGAATCGGCTCCACCCGCTATACCAACAGCTATATTGCCAGCCATCATAGATTCGGCGATATTAACAGTGGCTTGGAAGCTAGTGGCACATGCTCTGGAAACTGAATATGCATCTGTGTGAACGTTCATTCCTGTGCCCAACACGATCTCTCGAGCAATGTTCGGCGCTTCTGGCATTTGCACAACTTGCCCGTATACTAATTGCTCAACCAAATTAGCGTCTAGGTTATTTCGGGTCATCATTTCATTTACGACTAACTTCCCCAAATCAACAGCGGGCACGCCGTGAAAATACGTCGCCATTTTCGCAAAAGGTGTGCGTAGTCCCGCGACTATGGCAATCCTGTCGCCACTGCGGGTAGTAACTGTTTGTTTTGCTGACATTGTTTGTCCTCGTTTTATGCTAGCCAGAGTGGTCTGACCTGTAAAATATAAAGCAATTGTACAGAGTGTTAGATAAAATTCAAATTCTAGTTAAGAAATTAACTTTTCGCATAGATTCCTTCCTATTTATCTGATTTGTAACATTGTATTTCGAAAAGGGAACCTTATATAAGAAGATGTGTCAGTATGTAGCGCAAAATGCAGATCGCATTTATCAAATTTTATCCTTTATTCATCCTAGTTAGGACAAATTAATGGCAGTTGAACAATTCAAACGACTACAAGCGTATTTAGATTCGCAAGTCATCGGACAAAACAACCTAACCCACAATATAATGATTGCTTTGTTGGCAAATGGACATCTGTTGGTTGAAGGTCCTCCTGGACTCGCTAAAACGCGTGCAGTTAACGCGTTAGCCCAGGGTGTCGAAGGAAATTTTCACCGCGTACAATTTACGCCAGATCTGCTTCCTGCCGATTTAACAGGTACAGATATCTATCGTCCTGAGACGGGCGAATTCGTTTTTCAAAAAGGGCCTTTGTTCCATAACCTAGTGCTTGCAGATGAAATCAATCGTGCGCCAGCGAAAGTACAATCCGCGTTATTAGAAGCCATGGCAGAAAAACAAATCACTGTGGGTAACAAAACCTATCCGCTGTCAGACCTATTTCTAGTTATGGCCACACAGAATCCCATCGAGCAAGAGGGAACGTATCCATTGCCAGAAGCTCAGCTTGACCGTTTCTTGATGCATTTGGAAATTGATTACCCTGGAGCAGAAACTGAGTTAGAAATTTTACGCTTAACCCGCGGCGAAGCCCTTGGTAGCCAAAACGTTAATGCTGAGATTATGAATCAAGCGGATATTTTTGCTGCGCGCAAAGAGGTACTGCAAATTCATTTAGATGAGGCACTAGAAAATTACATAGTTGAATTGATCATAGCCACACGCACGCCCGAAAAATATGATCCGCAACTGGCGACGTGGATCGAATTTGGCGCTAGTCCAAGAGCAACGATTGCGTTAGATAAGTGTGCTAGAGCGCATGCTTGGTTAATGGGACGAGATTTTGTAGGTCCTGACAATATTCGTGCGGTATTCCATAATGTTTTACGCCATAGAATTTTGCTAAGTTATGAAGCCGAAGCTGAAGGAATTGATGCAAATCAGCTGCTGGACCGCATTTTAACACTTGTTCCAGTACCATAGGTTTTATCCTATGCAAGATGTATCAAACTGGTTAACTCGGTTAAATGCTGATGGTGTTTCCCTCAACATCAAGCAGCTATTGTATTACCAGAAAAAAACGAGCTTACTTAATTTAGTGCCCCGTAAAACCATTCAATCAAAGTTGGCTGGTAGCTACTTAGCGAAAACCAAAGGGCGCGGGATGGAATTTGATGAAGCGCGCCACTACCAACCCGGAGATGACATTAGAGCCATCGATTGGCGAGTGACGGCCCGTTCTGGCAAAACCCATACAAAGCTATACCGAGAAGAAAAAGAACGACCTATTTTTATCTTGGCAGATCTTTCTCCGAGTATGCACTTCGGTACCCAATTATTTTACAAATCAGTACAAGCAGCCCATTTAGCTGCTCTTATTGCGTGGTCAGCTACTAATCGTGGAGACCGAATTGGTGGTTTGGTATTTAACCAACATCAACATCGGGAGTTCAAGCCGCTAACCCGGAAAAAAGCGGTATTAGGCCTGCTTCACGGCTTAGTTGAGGTTCATCAGCCCAATGACTTAGAGCCTGGAAGTTTTCAATTCTCTGATGCTTGCGCCCGTTTGCGAAGACTCGTTCATCCAGGTAGCTTAGTATTCGTTCTCAGTGATTTCCAAAACCTAAATGAAGGGGCAAAACAGCACTTAAGCCGCATCTCAAGACACAGTGAAGTGATTGCATACTCAATAACCGATCCCTTTGAACATGATTTACCTAAGGTTACCAATTCACAAACGGTTGAGATTACCGACGGATTTGATCAACAAACCTTAGTGCTGGGAGAAAAAACGGTTTCTCAACAATATCATCGTTCACATCAACGTCAGTTTGAACAAATATCCCGTATATTGCAGCAAAGCAAAACCCAGTTATTAAATGTTAGTGCTGCCAGTCCTATCGAACAACAGCTAGTTGGAAAACGTGGAGATAATGCATGAATCCACTAGATCAGTTAGCCGACATTCAGCTTCCTCAAGAGGTGAGCATATGGCCCCTCGCTTGGGGATGGTGGATATCCGCTATTTTCGTTTTAATCGTTGTAATGGCTATTGTTTATGCCACGCGACGCTACATGCTTAATCGTCAGGCGAAAAAGGCCGCTCTTGCGGAGCTATCGGCTATCGACTTAAAGCAGAAAAAAGCAATTTCGCAAATTAACATTGTGCTAAAACGCGCAGCCTTAAGTTACTTTCCAGCAGACTACATTGCGCCTTTGCACGGCCCACAATGGAGCGCATTTTTAATTTCTCAATTATCACCCAAACAGCAACAACGTCTTGAGTCGCAGCTGCAAGGACTAGTTAATTCATTGTATCAGGATGCCCCCTTAATCAGTGCAGAACAAGCTTTCTCAACTGCAAAGGTATGGTTATCCTCGGGGTTACCACCAAAGCGCAAAACAAATCTCTCTGCTGATTTGAAGGAGGCGGCAAATGTTTGAGTTTGCTTGGTGGTGGGTATTGTTTGCATTACCCCTTCCGTTATTAGTGTTATTACTGCCTAAAAAAGAAAGACAGCAAGGGGCCGCGTTACGTGTGCCAGCGTTAACTGCGAATATACAAACAAACAGCAGAAAAACCGGCCCTAATCGGTTTAATTTGCTATTAGCGACGTTGGCTTGGATTGCATTAGTTCTTGCAGCTGCACGTCCTCAGTGGTTGGGTGAGCCAGTTAATATTCCCTCCCAGGGACGAGATCTCATGTTAGCGGTAGATCTATCTGGCAGTATGAATCAAGAAGATATGGTGGTGAATGGTCGCCGCGTCAATCGTTTAATTATGATTAAAAGCGTATTGAGTGATTTTATTGAACGCCGTGTTGGCGATCGACTTGGTTTAATCTTGTTTGCTGACACGGCATATTTACAAGCTCCCCTCACCTATGATCGAAAAACCGTTGAGCAACTGCTCCTAGAGAGTCAGATTGGCTTAGTAGGCGAGCAAACTGCAATTGGCGATGCCATTGGACTTTCGATAAAACGTTTTGCGAGTAAAGAAGAGTCTAACAAAGTCATTATTTTGTTGACCGATGGCCAAAACACCGCGGGCAATATTACGCCCGCTCAGGCCAATGAATTGGCCATCAATAATGATGTCACTGTGTATACCATAGGTGTGGGTGCAGACTCGATGATTACCCAAGGATTTTTTGGACAACGTCAAACTAACCCATCAAGAGATCTAGATGAAAAAATGCTAACTGAATTGGCAGAATCAACCGGTGGCCAATACTTTAGAGCCAAAGACACGCAATCTTTGCAACAAATTTATAGCATTTTAGATGCCCTAGAGCCGATTGAAAGAGACAATCGACAAATGCGTCCATTACAAGCACTGTACTTCTACCCCTTAATGCTGGCGCTTATTCTTAGTGCTCTAATTGGCCTGAAAAGCGTTTTGCCGTGGATAAACCAGCGTCTATTTAGGAGGCAACAATGATAGATTGGAATAGCTTCCATTTTTTGCGACCTGAATGGTTTTTTGGATTAATTCCATTGCTGTTGTTACTCGTACTATTGATGAACATACATAGACGTCAATCTGGTTGGCAGTCAGTAGTGGCCAGTCACCTATATCAACACCTTATTGCAGAAAAAGGCAATCGCCAAAGACGCCCTCCATTGAGTCTAGTGGCATTGGGGTGGATTATTGCGGTTACCGCCTTGGCCGGTCCCACTTGGGAACGACTTCCTCAGCCAGTGTTTCAGCTCAGTGCAGGAAAAGCCGTGGTTTTAGATATGTCCATGTCTATGCGTGCCACAGATTTAAAGCCTGACAGATTAACCCGGGCAAAATACAAAGCCATAGACTTAATTAATGAAATCTCAGAAGGTGATGTAGGATTGGTCGCTTATGCCGGTGATGCGTTCACCATCAGCCCATTAAGCTCAGATGCCCAGAACTTGACCACCTTACTGCCAAGTCTATCGCCGGAAATAATGCCGGTTGCAGGTAGTGAACCCTATTTGGGCCTTAAAATGGCAGCCGATTTATTGAAAAATGCAGGTTTTTTAGAAGGCGAAATTTTTTGGATCACTGACGGTGTGGAAGTTTCTCAACTCGCTGAACTCAATAGTTACATTGAAAGTTTACCCTATCGAATTTCCATATTGGGAGTAGGCACAGCCCAAGGCGCGCCTATTCAATTACTTGATGGTGATTTTTTAAAAGATAATAGAGGCGCTATTGTGGTACCTAAAATGGACGCACAAATGTTGTCAGGTTTAGCCCGCAAAAGCGGTGGTAAATTTTATGCTATTTCGGCCAATGACAGTGATATTCAATATTTAACCCAGCAAAGTTTAATTAATCGCGAAACCGCATCGAACAAAGATGACAGTGAACAATTTGGCGATGAATGGCAAGAAGCCGGTCCATATTTATTATTGCTCCTATTGCCCCTTGCAGCTTTTGCATTTAGACGCGGTTACCTGACTGTCTTTGTTGTTATGCTAGTAAGCAGCTCGTTAGTGCCTCAACCGGCATTTGCAGAGGGTTGGCAAGATTGGTTTAAAAACAGCGACCAAAGAGGTTTGGAAGCACTGCAGCAAGAACAGTATGATCAAGCTGCAAAAGAGTTTGCAAGCCCTATGTGGCAAGGTGCCGCCCTTTACAAACAAGGCAATTATCAAGCAGCATTGGATGCATTTTCACAAGCTGAAGGGCCTCAGGCTCTTTACAATCAAGGGAATGCATTAGCCCAGCTTGGGGAGCTCGACGAAGCCATAAAACGGTACGAAGATGTTTTAAAGCTGCAACCAGAGCACCCGGAAGCACTAAAAAACAAGGAAATTCTTGAGCAGCTAAAAGAACAGCAAGAACAACAAGAGCAAGAGCAACAACAACAGCAAGATCAACAAAGTGACGACTCTGAACATCAACAATCAGACGATCAACAGACTGAACAACAAGACAGTCAAAATCAGCAGTCTCAACAGGATCAGCAAAGCCAGGATCAGCAAAATCAGGAATCTCAGCAGGATCAACAAAACCAAGAACAACAGCAATCGCAGAATGAACAAGACTCTGATCAGAAGCAACAAGATCCACAACAAAGTGATTCTGAGCAAAATGATTCACAGCAGAATCCACAATCAGAGCAACAAGAATCTGAACAAGAGCAAGACACTGAACAGCAACAAACCGCTGAACAACTTCAGCAAGCAGAAGAAAGCATGACGGATGAAGAGCGTGAGGAAATGCAGAGATTACAAAACTTATTAAATCGCGTCCCCGATGATCCGTCTTTTCTGTTAAAGCGCAAAATGCAATTGGAAAATCAACAACGACGTCGTCAACGCACGCCAAGCCAGTCGAAGAGGAATTGGTAACATGTTAGTTAAATTGTTCACCCGAAAAACCCTTTTATTTACCTTGTTAGTGTTTAGCTTAATCAAGGTATCTAGCGTGTTTGCTCAAGTTGATAGTGTCACCGCCAGTGTAGATAAAAACCCAGCGATGGCGGATGAATCTATTGTTCTGACAGTGGTCGCTTTTGGTTCTGCTAACAACGCTGATTTTGATCCTAGCGTGTTGGAAGAAGATTTCGTTGTTGGTCGGACATCGGTAAGCAGTCAAACACGTGTCGTCAATTTTGATACCACCCGCTCGACAACTTGGACAACTATTTTAATCCCTCGCCAAGAAGGCACCTTCACCATTCCGGCTTTTAATGTTGGCGGGAAGTCGACACAACCCATAACCGTTAGAGTCATTCCTGTTTCAGCGGCAAGCAATAGTAAGGCACGGGAAGCCTTTATTACTGCCGAAGTCGATGTTGGCCAACCTTATGTACAACAAATGGTGAAATATAAGGTAAAAATTCACCTTGCCACCAGTTTACAACGGGGAAGTTTATCTGAACCTACGTTGGACAACGCAGATATTAGTCTTATTGGGAAAGATAAAGATTATTCTGAAATTGTCGATGGTCAGCGGTATCGCATAATCGAACGCAATTACGCGGTAATTCCGCAAACTAGTGGGCAAGTCAAAATAAAAGGTCCCTTATTCGAAGCCGAAGTAATTGATCGCAGTCAAAATAGTTTTAGTTATTTTAATCAAACCAGACCTATTAACCGTGTGGCTCCAGATATAGTTTTAGATGTTCAACCCATTCCATCAGATTTTGACGGACATTGGTTACCCAGCGAATTTGTGCAGTTAAATGAAGAATGGCAGCCCGACTTATCGCAAGCTAAAGTAGGTGAACCTATTACCCGCACCCTAACCTTATCGGTATTAGGTGTTTCTGAACAACAATTACCGGAAATTGCTGGCCAATACCCACCTAACTTTAAGGTATATCCTGATCAAGCAACAACCGCGTCGGTAACGAGAGATGATAACGTGATTGCGCAACGTGTTGAAAATATTGCAATCATTCCTAACCGAGCGGGAAACTTTGTATTACCCCCAGTAAAAGTGGCTTGGTTTAATACGCTTACTAAGCAAACCGAATACGCAGAGTTACCGGCTCGTAGCATAGAAGTGGCAAGCTCGGCGCCTTCGAATCAAGGTAATTCGTTACCTGAAGCGCAAAACCCATTAATAGAAACTCAGTCGCCTCCCAGTATTGACAGTCCCGCAAGCGGGCCACTGGAACCCCAAATTGTCACCGTCACCGAAAAATCTATTTGGAGTATCAGCAGCTGGGTTTTACTGGTAATTTGGTTATTGACCTTAGCGCTTTGGTGGTTTACCCGCCGTCCAAAATCAATCTCACATGCCAACCAACAAACTCTGAGTACCAACGAGTCTGAGTCAGAAAACTGGAAGTTACTGAAAGCCGCCTTGAAGAGACACAAATCAAATGAAATATATCCAGCATTATTAAAATGGCAGTCTAGCGTGACAGAAACTTATGGCGCAACAATACTGGATGAAAATGCTATAACAAACTCAGATCTACAAGAAGAATTGAAGACAATGTTCGCTAGCCAATATGCCCAAGGTGACAAACAGTGGAAAAGTGATACCCTATCAACTGCGCTAACGACTATACGTCAAAAAATAATAAAAAATAAGAAGAATGCGCCTTCGTTGCATCCCCTTTATGCTTCCTAAGGGATTGCGCCATAACGCCAGGAAAACTACATCATGAAAACATTACAAAAATTTATTCCTTTAAGCCTAATTTCACTCGGACTTATTGCTTGCTCAGAACCTGCGCCAAAGGTCACATCAGACACGCAAACCCAGGTCGAAAAACAGCTAACTGAACAAGTCAATCTCAGTGAATCAGAAAGGCTCGCAGCCTTTTTTGCAGATATGTTCGAAGCAGATTTAAAACGCTCGCCGATGTCACAAAGCTATCTGGGTTATAAGTGGGATTACGGTAAATGGGACGACATTTCAGACCAAGCCGCTGATACAGATATCGCCATTATGCAGCAAAGGCTAAAAGACTTAGAAGAATTTGATCCAGAGCAACTTAGTCAACAAGAAAAAATGAGCTTGGAAATTGCCAAAGTCGATATTCAACGTCGGTTGGAAAATGACAAGTTTAGGCATCACACTTATATAATGGATCAGTTTCGCGCCTTTCATACTGTAGTACCGAGCTTTTTGGTGAACATTCACAGAGTAGGTAATCTTGAAGATGCTCAAGCCTATATATCTCGCTTGGATAAAGTAGATGAATTATTTGCGCAAGTAATAGAGCAACTAAAAATTAGACAAGAGTTAGGGGTTTTTCCACCGAAATGGTCTTATGATCAAATGATTCAGGCATCGCAAAATGTGATTAGCGGTAACCCATTTATCGAATCAGCAGAAGACTCCACCATATGGAAAGATTTTCAAGAGAAGCTAGCAGCGTTAGATATTTCCAACGCCGAGAAGACAGGTCTGAAAAAACAAGCTAGAGATGCATTACAAGAATCTGTTTTACCTGCTTACCAAGCACTTATTAGCGAGCTAGAAATTCAACGTGACTTATCTCCCGAGGGAGATGGCGTTTGGCGCTTACCCGATGGAGATAAATGGTATGACAATCGTTTGGCTTGGTTTACCACTACCGACCTCACTGCCCAGGAAGTTCACGATATAGGTCTTAAACATGTGGAGCGTATCCACGGTTTGATGCAAGAAATTATGGATAAAGTGAATTTTGATGGCTCACTGCAGGACTTCTTCACTTTCATGCGTACCAGTGATCAATTCTACTACGCCAATGATGATACTGGCCGTGAACAGTATCTAGCTGATGCCACTGCCCTAATCAACGAAATGAAAAATACAATCCCAGAATATTTTGGATTAATGCCACAAGCGGAAATGATAGTGAAGCGCGTTGAACCTTTCCGCGAAAAATCTGCGGGCAAAGCATTTTATCAAAGCCCTTCTAAAGATGGATCACGACCAGGGAGTTACTACGCGAACCTGTACAATATGAAAGATATGCCAACCTACCAAATGGAAGCTTTAGCCTATCATGAAGGTATTCCTGGCCATCATATGCAACGTGCAATTGCCCAAGAATTAGAAGGCATCCCTGAATTCCAAAAATATGTGTCTTTCACTGCATATACTGAAGGTTGGGGCTTATATTCCGAAGAATTAGCCAAAGATATGGGATTCTATCAAGATCCGTATTCTGACTTTGGACGTTTAGCCATGGAACTCTGGAGAGCGTGCCGTCTAGTGGTAGATACCGGTATTCATTCGCAAAAATGGAGTCGTGAAAAAGCCATACAGTATTTGGTTGAAAATACACCCAATCCCGAGGGTGACTCCGTAAAAGCAATTGAACGTTATATTGCCATGCCGGGTCAGGCCACCGCCTATATGATAGGTAAATTAAAAATCATGGAACTGCGTGCTTATGCGCAACAAACCCTTGGCGACAAATTTGATATACGAGGATTTCATGATGAAATCTTAAAAGACGGCCCTGTGCCCCTTAATATCTTAGAAGATAAGATAAACGCTTGGGTAACAAGTCAGCAATAAATTGACTACCTACCTATAGTATTTGTTGAAAAATCCGGTATCCACCGGATTTTTTAATGTCTATGGCTCTATCAATCGCTAACATGATAGTCTAGATTTACAGTAAGCATTTTATAAATTTAATTCTTATACTAATCATAAACTTAATAAAAAAGGTTTAAGAACTTATGTTTTTTCGAAAGCAATCTGCCAATGACTCGGTCTCTGAAGATGTGGTAGTAAAACAAAAACGATACGAGACCTTAGTGCATAGCTTGCATGCCGATATATTTCGGTACGCTTACTGGTTAGTTAAAGATAAAGCTGTGGCAGAGGATATCGTTCAGGAGACGTTTTTACGAGCTTGGAAATCGCTGGATTCATTAAAAGATGAGAAAGCCGCAAAGTCTTGGTTAATTACCATATTGCGTCGTGAAAATGCACGAAGATTTGAACGTAAACAATTTGATTTAGTCGATATGGATGATGTGACTTTGGAAGGAGATAATTTGTCCAACGAATTAGAAATTGAGTATCAGGAACTCAGATTGCTAATGGCAGATTTAAACGAAGAATATCGTGAGCCCCTTATACTTCAAGTTATGTATGGGTATAGCGGAGACGAAATTGCTAAGCAATTAAATCTTAATAAAAATACGGTAATGACTAGATTGTTTAGAGCACGTAGTCAATTAAAAGAAGCGTTAGAGAAATCAAATAACAGTAGAGGTTATAAAAATGGATGATTTGACATTCCGTCGTACCATTTACGCAGACCCTAATTGTGCTGATGAAGAAGTAATACAAGCAGCTCAAGAAGATGCTAAAAAACAACAGTTTTGGAACGATGTTAAACAGCTAGATGAATCAATTGCTAAAGCTGCCAGCATTGCTGTCCCTGATAACCTAGCTGAAAAGTTGATTTTAAAACAATCGACAGAAGTGGTTAAAACTCAGCGAGCGAAGAGTCGCATACATTTAGCGGTGGCCGCATCAGTAGCCTTTGTTATTGGTATTAGTTTTAGTCTGTTTCAGCAACCACAAGGGATTGATTTAGGCGAACATGCGTTAGCCCACGTTACTCAAGAAGGCAATGGGTACGCATTACAAGTGAACGGCGACTTTGCCCTAGATAATGTCAATGTACAGTTAGCAAATCTAGGTGCTGAGTTCACTCAGAAAGTCGGACGGATTTATTATGCTAACTTTTGTGTATTCGACAACGTTCGCAGTTTCCATTTGGTTTTGGAATCTGAAGATGGAGAAAAGGTAACTGTGTTTGTGGTACCTCAAACCAATGATATGCACAGCGAAGAAAACTTTTCAGGCCATCATTTGAAGGGGCAAATGTTTACCAGTCATCAAGCCAATGTCATTGTGGTAGGTGAACATGACAAGTCAGTGGGTAAAATGAAAGAAAAGCTACAAAAAACACTACGTTTTAGTGCTTAGTAATCGCAAACACTATAGGTTTAGCTGAAGATAATCTTATTCGCTTTTCAAAGGTTATCTTCAGTTGATATTCCATTAGCCAAGAGTTCCCATTAAAATTTTTTCAACATTCCCTCATTATAATCATTCGCATTTAAGCGTAAATTATATTGTGTTGCTAAGCCGTCGAGTTCTGCTTGATGAATCGCTAACTCTTCCATAGTAATGGTATTGTCATCGAGTTGCCAAAGTTGCCGAGAGCCTGCGTAGCAGTATTGCAAGGTAATCAAAGCATCAACATTGCCCTGTTGAGCAGCCAGCTTAATTTGGGGCATTTTACGATTGATTTTATTCAGCGCTTTTTTCAGTTCCCATACATAAACCACTTCAGTCATAAACTCCGAATAGCGGTATTTATTCAATAGCAAGCCGATGCTAATTGCAGTGACTAAAACCCCGATAAAATTCCAATGAAAATGACTGCCACTTTCGTCTGGAAATAGCAAAATGAGTAGTTGGGAAATAGCTAAACTGCCGGCGGCTAAGGCGATGATACAGGCCACAATGATTCGATTTAAGCGTTTGCGATAGAGAACTTTATTAATGTCATGAAGACGCATAATTACCTGAGTACAACTTTTATCTTTGTTTATTGTATGTCATTGTAACTAAGTTGCTCCGGTAACTAAAAAGTATTTTTTACTGGGTGCGAAAGAATCAAACTCCAATAAATTATTTAGGGAAGTGTCGTGAAGATCATTGCGTCTGTAATACTGTTAATGGGTTGTTTTATGTTTAGTGCCTTCGCCTCTGAAAGTTCCCTTGATATCCCTCTACCTGAACTAAAAAACTATCAGGTGAACAATGAGAAGATGGTGAGCTCGGGTTTGCCCAGCAAAGCGCATTTACAACGTTTACAAACCTTAGGTTTAAGCAACGTTGTAGATCTCATTCCTGATGACAGAACTCAGCACCAAGCACTTATGGATAATATAAATTTGAATTATCATAATATTGCGGTGGAATGGGAAAACCCCACCTTAGAAAACTTTCAAGAATACGTTAGGGTTATGCAAGAATTTACCGCAAGTGACGGGGTTACCCTCACCCATTGCCGCGTCAATATGCGAGGTTCAGTATTTACCTACCTGTACCAAGTAACGCAATTACACAAACCTGAAAAAGCGGCTAGACAAGACATGTTAGCAATCTGGCAACCTAATGATATTTGGTTAGGCTTTATTGACGAAGTTTTAACTGCTTACAAACACCAGAACTAGTTTAAAAGGAGACGGGAATGGACGGTACTAAACGTTCTAATATTAGAATTGGCAGCAGTGTTGCAATTGTACTGAAACAAGATCAGCGCAGCGGTAATCTTACCCAAGGGGTCGTTTCAGCCATACTAACCAAATCACCGAATCATCCACACGGCATCAAAGTGCGTTTAGAAGATGGTCAAGTCGGCAGAGTTAAGGAAATTGAGTCATAACGTGACCTTAAATTAATGGTTAAAAACCCCGGTTTGCTTAAATTAAAATCAGAGAATTCATCCACCAGCTATTTAAAAACGGATGTGAGTACTGTATAAACGCGCCATGAAAATTCCAAAACGTTTACAACCACTAGTCGAAGACGGACTGATTGACGAAGTGCTTTACCAGCTTATGAGCGGTAAAGAAGCCACCGTATTTGTGGTAAAAAGCCAAGGCGAGATCCGTTGCGCCAAAGTGTACAAAGAAGTGATGCAACGCAGCTTCAAAAAAGCCGCGCAGTATCAAGAGGGCCGCAAGGTAAAAAATAGTCGCCGCGCTAGAGCCATGGAAAAAGGTTCTAAGTTTGGTCGCAAACAATTGGAAGATGCCTGGCAAAACGCTGAAGTTGACGCCCTTTTTACCCTTTCTAAAGCCGGAGTACGAGTGCCCCAACCCTTTGGTTGTTATGATGGCGTGTTACTGATGGAACTAGTCACCACAGAAAATGGTGAAGTTGCCCCTCGTTTAAACGATGTTTCCATGTCTAAACAGCAAGCCTTAGAAGATCATGCTCAGGTCATGTTTTACGTGATGCTGATGTTATGCTCAGGTTTAGTCCATGGGGATTTATCGGAGTTTAATGTGTTAGTTGATGATTATGGCCCAGTGATTATTGACTTGCCTCAGGCTGTCAACGCTGCGGCAAATAACAATGCCTTTAGTATGCTGCAACGCGACGTGCGCAATATGACGGATTATTACGGGGAATTTGCTCCAGAACTACATCACACTCACTATGCTGAAGAAATGTGGGCATTGTTTGAAGCGGGCGAGTTAACCCCAGAAACCGAATTAACTGGGCAGTTTGAATTTGATCACAGTGCTGCCGATGTGGATAACGTGCTAGAAGAAATAAAAGCCGCGTTCGCTGAAGAAGAAGAACGTTTAGCCCGTATCCGGGCGGCTGACAATGATGAATAGCCTCTATCAATTCACAAGCATTTGGCAGTCTAAGAAAACTTCGGTCTAAGAAAACTTCGGTCTAAGAACGCTTCAGTCTAAGAACGCTTCGCGACAGTTTTTAATAACGCATATCTTCTGGTATCGGTAAATTCTTGCTAAGTGGTGAAGGTCGTTTTCCTTTGCCGCTCTTGAAGGATTTAACTTGGTACACGTAAGCTAACACTTGTGCCACCGCCATAAACAATTTCTCGGGAATTTCGTTATTTGCTTCCGTTGTGTGGAATATAGCTCGTGCCAATGGTGGTGAAGAAATAATAGGAATGCCGTGAGCCCCTGCTATTTTACGTATGTGCATAGCTAGTTCATCGGTCCCCTTAGCCACCATAATAGGTGCCGTAGTGCCATTTTTATCGTATTTTAATGCTACTGAATAGTGGGTGGGGTTAGTCACTATTACGTCGGCTTTAGGCACTTCTTGCATCATACGTTTCGCCGCGGCTTGATATTGAAGCTTTCTGATTCTGCTTTTAACCAGCGGATCACCCTCTGAGTTTTTGCGTTCGTCTTTGACCTCTTGTTTGGTCATCTTCATTTCTTTGTCATGCTTCCAAGTTTGAAAAGGTACATCAAAAGCAGCAATAGGAATTAACGCACAGCATAAGAATAAAAATGCCCAAGCCAACAGATCCATAGCATGAAAAAGATTGCGCGGATATAACTCCATATCCAAATGCAGCGCTTCATCTTGAAAAACAATGAAAGCAATATAAGCCGCCGATGCGACCACGACAAACTTGGCAATTGCTTTTAGTAACTCCACTAAACCATTGACTCCAAACATGCGTTTAAAACCAGCTAATGGATTGATTTTATTCGCTTTAGGTTTGGCTGATTGCCAAGTAAAGTTATACCCACCTAAAGCAATACTGCCGTAAATACCGGCAATCATGGCGATTAACAGAAAAAACAAAACTGGAACACTGATGGTTTTAAATGCATACCCCCATGCTTGAAACATATGGTTGAAATCGTAGCTTTCATCTCTGGAAAGCTTGAAAGTACGTTGCATTACTTGAAACAAAGCACTGGCAATTCTTTCGCCAATTAATAAAAACGCGATCGCACTGCCCACCAAGACTAAAGTGGTTGATAACTCACGGGATCGGGCTATTTGACCTTTTCTTCGGGTGTCACTTTTCTTTTTTGCCGTGGGGTCTTCTGTTTTTTCACTTGAGTCAGCCATCTATGCTTTCCTTAAGTCGCGCAGACTTGCAACAAATTACACATTAACTGCTGGGCTCTTTGCCACTGTAATTCGAAATGGTGGGTGAAGTTATCCATGGTTAACCAAATAATCAGTAAACCCATAATTTGCGCAATGGCAAAACCAATACTAAAAATGTTTAATTGAGGCGCAGCCTTAGTCATCACACCGAATGCCAAGTTCACCAATAACAACGATACAATGGGCGCTAATGAGAGAGTTACCGCCGCCACAAACATCCAACTTGCCCAATGGGCAATTTCTTTAAATTGTTCTGGTTGAAACCAGGCCTCACCGATTGGAAATGCCTGAAAACTCATAACTACCATGCGGATCATTGCTAGATGCCCGTCCAGCGCCCAAAAGAGTAATGTGGCTAAAATCAAATAAAATTGACCTACCGCAGGCACATTAATCCCATTGACTGGGTCAACAATTGAGGCAAATCCAAGACCGGTTTGCATTGCAACAACTTGTCCGGCAATGACAAAGGTATCCAGCATCATTGCTGAAATAAATCCAATTGCTAAACCAATAATTAACTGCTGAATAATTAACACAAAGGTACTCACTGAAAATATTTCAGATATATCAACAGGTGGCACTACAGGCATAATTAATAAGGTAAGGAAAAGCGTTAGTAAGGTACGGATTGGCGTTGGAACCGTTTTCGCACTAATGCCTATCATAGCGGCAAACAAACCAGAAACACGCATAAAGGGCAGTAACATGTCTGCCATATAATTTGTGATGGTAGAAGCTGCAAACTCCAAAAGCTTAACCTACGACTTCTGGGATGCGTTCAACGATATTGAAAGTGAAATCCATTAACTTTTGTACTAGCCAATGTCCGCCCCAACTTAATGCTAAAAGGGTCACAATCAACCGCGGTAGAAAACTCATGGTTTGTTCATTGATGGAAGTGGCCGCTTGAAAAACCGCAACGATCAGGCCGACAAACAAGCTCGGCAAAATGATTGCCGACACCAATAAGATTACCATTTGTAAGGCTTCTTTTAGAATCTCGACGAAGACTTCTGGTGACATATTAGTATTCCTCTACCCTAACCCAAAGCTTGTTGCCAAGGTGCCAAAAATTAGATTCCAACCATCCACTAACACAAATAACATTAGCTTAAAGGGCAAAGAGACGATCATCGGCGATAACATCATCATCCCCATTGCCATTAAAATGGATGCCACCACTAAATCCAGAATAAGAAACGGAATAAACAACATAAACCCTATCTGAAACGCCGTTTTCAGCTCACTGGTTACAAATGCAGGGATCAACACATTCATAGGGACTTCAGATGGATCGTCAAACTGGCCTTGCATATCCCCTAACTGAACAAAGGTTTCTAAATCTTTTATCCGAGTTTGCGACAACATAAAGGCACGCATTGGCACCTTAGCTTGCTCATACGCCTCTAAGGATGTCATCTCTTCGTTTAGGTAAGGTTGCAATGCATTTTCGTTGATCTGCTCAAAGACCGGCGCCATGATAAACATCGATAAAAACAAACTCACACCAATTAATATTTGATTTGAAGGCGACTGCTGCAGACCTATGGCTTGACGCAATATTGACAGCACAATAATAATTCGCGTAAACGAGGTCATCATCATCACAAATGCGGGCAACAAACTCAGTGCGGTCATAATCGCCAGCACTTGTAAGGTCATGGTATAGTCTTGTGTGCCATCTGGATTTGTAGTGATAGTGAGAGCATCCACCCCCGGGGCCGCAATTGCATCAGCAGGAGCCAATAAAATGACGCTCAACAACACCAGTAAACATCTAATCATTGTTTTGTCCGTTTTTTTGCTGATTGTTTTTATCAAAACTAGGGTTAATTTTACCGGCAAGTGCTTGAGTTAACTTGTCTTTAAAACTATCTGATGTGGAATTTGAGGGCTTTTCTAAAGCGTGTTCGAGCTTAGCTAAGTGATTGATATTCGTTGCCGTAACCCCCACTAAATGCTGTTCATCTCCCACTTCGATGACCATAATACGTTCACGGGTGCCAGCCACCATAGAGGCCACAACCTGAAGTTGACCATTTCCCGTTGCAGTGACGTTAAACCGTCGCATTAACAGGGCTAACACCACCACAATCACGATCACAAGCAATAATGATAGAAAAATTGACACTACTGAGGTGGGGTTTGAAAGACTTTCGACTTGTGCAAAAGCACTTTTGGAAAGGATGAAAAATGGGCTCAGAGACATCCAAACCCATGATTTGTATGAGTTTTTATTACCTGAGCTTTTTGATTCTCTCGATTTGACTAATAACATCCGTTAACCGAATCCCAAATTTATCGTTGACGACCACTACCTCTCCATGAGCAATCAACGTGCCATTTACTAACACATCAAGTGGTTCGCCGGCGACTCGGTCTAATTCAACAACGGATCCTTGGTTCAATTGTAATAAATTTCGGATACTAATATGACTGCGCCCCACTTCCATGGAAATGGTTACAGGAATATCTAAGATTGTATCGAGCTTTTTCTTTTCTTTTTGAGTTATAGGGGCATCTTCAGATAGTTCATCCAGCTCAGCTACTGACACTTCACTATCTTTATCACCCGCTTTACCTTCTGCACCTTCTTCTTCAGCTTGTTCAGCCATAGCTGCAGCCCAGTCGTCCATTGCATCATCTTCACTCATTGTTCTTTACCTCGTTGTTGCAGACGCTCATAAATCTTCTTCAAGTATAGAAAGCTCAGCATCGCTATCTATTCGGCGTCCGCCTTTCGTTAATAATTGCAATTCAGATTTAACTGAAGTGGGTCGTGGAATTTTCTCGGTAATTTTTACCGCGATATTGTCCCGTGAACGACCTAATTTCGCCCTAAATGTAGGTAGGTCTTCAATAAGAACCGTTATGGTCTCGGGCATTTCAATGGGAATAATATCCCCTGGTTCAAAATTCATTATTTTTTGTAAGGAAACATCCACGTCCAACATATGGGTTGAAACAGCTACGGTTACATCTAGAATTTCATCTCGAAGGGCTTTACTCCAGCGTAGATCCGTATCTTCCTTGTCGCTTTGCACACCCGCATCTAATAGCTCTCGAATGGGCTCTAACATGGAGTACGGCAAAGAAACGTGGAAATCACCACCACCGCCATCCAATTCAATATGGAATGAGCTAATGACCACCACTTCAGTTGGACTGACAATATTAGCCATTGCTGGATTAACTTCTGAGTCTAAATACTCAAACGAAACATCCATGACCGGTGCCCATGCTTCTTTGTAATCCTCAAATATCAATTTCAGTAACATTTGCGTAATGCGGCGTTCAGTGGGCGTAAACTCACGTCCTTCAATTTTGGCATGATAACGACCATCACCACCAAAAAAGTTGTCGACTAAAATGAAAACCAATCGGGCTTCCATAGTAATTAAGCCAGTACCTTTGAGGGGTCTGAAACGCACCATATTCAAACTGGTAGGCACAAATAACGTATGAATGTACTCACCGAATTTAATCATTTGAATACCGTTGATAGATACTTCGGCAGAACGGCGCATCATATTAAACAAGCTCACCCGCATATGCCTTGCAAATCGCTCGTTAACAATTTCCAGGGTGGGCATACGTCCACGCACAATGCGGTCTTGGGAAGAAAAGTCATACTCAATCATCGAACCATCAGATTCGAGATCTTCGGTATCCTCTTCTTCAACATCATCAACACCATGAAGTAGCGCGTCAATTTCGTCTTGTGATAATAAATCGCTCAAAGTTTTGCTCGCTTAAATCAACATTTACCGATTATTGCATTACAAAGCCAGTGAAAAGCACTTGCTCAACCACTTCACTGCCAACGGTTTCTTTTAACACTTTTTGTACTTCTCTACCGGCTTGATCCCTTAAGGCAACCTTGCCAGCCTCTGTGACTAAATCATCTGCGTTTGAACTACTGAATACCTTTAATAAGGTTCCTTCAATCAATGGCACATGCATTTTCGCCATCTCTTCATTGTCCGTTCCACGCACCATTAATTGCACTTTGATTTGTGCAAGGCGGTCTTTACCCTGACCAGGAACGTTAAATACAAATGGACGTGGCATAGCGACATATAAGGCTGTTCCTTTATTCGCCGAAGACATCGACCCACTATCATCAGATGAAGCTTCCGCGACTTCTGATTCAGCAGCCATATCAGGCTCATCTGAACTACCCAGTAAAAAATATGCGGCGGCACCGCCACCGATGAGGACAAGGGCTACGATGATAATAATTATCATTTTACCTTTGCCGCCTTCTTCCATTTGTAATTCTTCTTCTGCCATTGTCTTCTCAGTTGTGTTTAGTATGACTGTTTGTGCATTGTATCAATAAATTGCCTGAACTAAACGATTCTAGTCGCTCAATTGCACTTCTATTACACAAAATAGTCTATTCCGCCTAATCTGCCATTAGAAATTCGTTGTTCTATCACCTGAGTCTCCTCTCCGGGGATATTCTCATCAGCTTGATTAGTGCCCACATATTCTGAATCTTGTTGCGTGTCATTGCTATTTTCTTGCTGCACCGAAGACTGTCCAAGTTCAATACCTTGCTGCTCTAAGAGCTCCTTAAGTCTTGGCGTAGCCTGCTCGAGTACGTCTCTTGCCTGCTGTGATTGCACCACAATATTCACGCTAGCGGTATCCCCAGACATATTTAGGCGTACTTTCATTGCGCCCAAATCGGGTGGATCTAAACGAATCTCAGCTTGCAAGTTATTTTGATTCGCCATCCAACGCACTTTTTCAGTCAATTGCTGCAATCCTTCATTGCGAGTAATATTTACCGCTTTGTCAAATTGCGCCATTTGCTGACCTTGTTTAGTTTGCAAATGTTGCGCCTGATTTACGTTTTCTTTGACTAAATTTCTCTCGGACGCAAAATTATGCTGTAGCTGTTCTATTTTGGCGTTTAATTGACTGGTTAATTCTAAGCTTTGATTAAACCGCGTGACCGAATGATCCAATACTTCTGGGACTATGGGCATCGCGTTAACTTTAGTAGCGGCATCACTAACTAATGCCGATAAATCGATTGCAGGCTGATGGCCTTGCTGCAGTTGTGCTTTTACTTCTTCAATCCCACTTTTTAGGGCACTCACAAAGTCAGTTTTAAGGGTGACCTGCGAAGTATCAACTTGACTCGTCGCGGGTTTGATATCTAAACGTTTGGCAAGATTTGTCAACGCAGCATCTAGTTTGTCTGCAGGTATATCGAGTAAAACCGCCAGACTCTCGTCTAACGGTTTCGTAGACAAGGGGATCTCCTGCTCTCCAGTAACAGCATTAACCTGTGCTTGCGCGTTTAAACTTGGATTGCCATCTTGTTGATGCATTTCGCTGTTATCGGCATTGGTTGATTTACCACTTTGATCATTGGCAACATTCAACAAACCAAGCAGCAACTGCATATCTTCAATCACGGCGTTTTCTGTTTCAGAGTCTTCAACTGGGATAACATTGTTGACTAAGGCAACAGACTCAGTCTCATGGGTGAGCCTTTCTCGTAGACTTTCTATAACCTCAGGATCGAGCTGTTCTAAAAACTCGCTAATACGAGTAATGAGTTCATCGGGGCTCTGCACTTCAGTAGTGTCAGTATTTTGTTCAGAAGTGCTCTCAGCGGCGTGTAATTCAGTGATTAAGATGCTCAAAGTGTGCAGCGCGAGTTCGGCTTCTTGCTCCGTCGTTAGACTGTTAGCCAGCTCGCTGGCAACCTCACTACTAGCTTCAGTGTCCACTGTACTTTCAGTCTGGGGATGAACACTATGCGGTATTGACTCGGGACTGTCAGTCTCTACGTCAGTATTTACTGTCGAGGTTTCTTGAACAGCATTTTCATCTAGCAATTCAATATTTTCGTTTTGTGACAATAGCTCAAACAAGGTTAACTCTGAATCCAGCTCCCCATCGGACTCAACCTGCTCACCAGTAATGTTGTGGGTTTCGCTAATTTCGATGTCACCCTTTTCATTGGGCAGTTGCTCACTAGTGTTGCTAGCCTTGGCAATACTTTTTTCTAGTAATAGCAACCAATCGTTTAGCCCTTCTTGGCTTTCGCCAACGTTTCCAGAGTTTACTGTATCAAGTAGCTCATTAGTTTGTTCTTCACCAGTGGTAAAGGCTTTTTCGTCATTTATTGAATGCTCAGAAGTACCTCGTGCTAGCTCTTCTTTACTGCTTTGTAATTCTCCACCTTGCTCTTTTTGAATATGTTTCGACGCTACTTTTTCCACATCAGCGTTGGTGGTTTTATTAAGCTCTTGAGAGACAGGATCTAGGGTCTTTTTTCCAGCCGAAGTTTCTGAAGAATCATCCGTCATGGTTTCAGGAGTCTGGGCCGCTGACTTTTGCTCAACAGGTTTAGCGTATTCTCGCGAATTATCTTTCTTTTTTTCTGTTAAGGCTTGTTTCAGAGTGTCTTCACTGGCTTTGCTATTTTCCTGAGCAATATGGTTTTTACGGGGCTCATCAGGCTGGCCATACACTTTATCAGCTTGTTTTAAATACGAGCGAAACTCTAGCTGTTGACTAATATTGTTGCCAGAATAATCATTCACCTTAGTCATCAAGGCGGCAATTTCTGATTTAGTGGTGGCAATATCTTGCATCTTTAATTCCCGTTTCAGCATTGATTTATGACGTAAACCAATCATATTAGCTGGCTACAGCAAAGAGCGTTCCAATCTGCAAATTTATTATTCGAAAAGACGGGTTAAAAAAGCATGTTTATTGGTTGCGGATAAAGCGTTGGGTGGAAAGCTCATCCATAAATAACTGTTCAAGTTTATTATTTCTCACTTCTCTTGCTTGACGTTTTTTATCCAACAACATTTCCACAGCTTTGCGTTTACGCTGCTGGGCTAACCAAAGCTCTTTTCGTTGTTCGGCGACCAAAACAGCCTGATTGTGTACTTGCATTTGTTGCTGACAAGCTTTATCTAATTTGCCGATGAAAGAATGCAATTTGTTAAATTTATCAATATTGAGGGTATCGGCACTTTTCACTTGGGTTTGACGCAGATAGTCCAAGCGATAACCTTCCAAGCTAGTCAATTTCTGCTTGTTTAACTCAGCATGTTGTTGGGCTAATTGAAAATCTTGAGCAAGACGATCTTCTTTGTCCTTTTCCCACCTTGCCACTAATTCTAGTTGACGTTCTGCCATTAGCCGTTACCTAGCCCTTTCGTCAAGGACATCATCCCTTCGAGACATTCGTCGTAAGGCAATATTTGCTTCATACCTTGTTGTAGAAAAGTATTGATAACAGGCTCTGCAGCTATAGCTAAATCCATTCTAGGATCGCTTCCTTTAGTGTATGCGCCTATATTAATGAGATCTTTATTCTGTTGATAATTGGAATATACCTGTTTGATACGACGACTTGCCATTAGGTGCTCATCACTGACAACCATGGGCATCACACGGCTAATGGACGACTCAATATCTATGGCAGGATAGTGTCCTGCTTCTGCCAAATTTCTAGACAATACAATATGTCCGTCAAGAATAGCCCGTGCAGAATCAGCAATGGGATCTTGTAGATCATCCCCTTCGGTTAACACAGTATAAAAGGCTGTAATCGAGCCTTGCCCCTCTTTTCCGTTTCCGGCTCTTTCCACTAAAGCGGGTAGTCTGGCAAACACTGAAGGTGGATAACCTTTAGTAGCTGGAGGTTCACCAACGGCTAAGGCAATCTCACGTTGTGCCATTGCATAGCGGGTCAACGAGTCGATTAACAATAATACATTCAAACCTTTATCTTGAAAATATTCCGCTATCGCCACTGCGGTCTCACACCCTTTGAGGCGCATAAGGGGCGACGTATCTGCTGGTGAGGCAACAACGACTGATTTTTGTCTTTCTTGATCACCCAAAATGTCTTGTATAAATTCTTTTACTTCTCGACCACGCTCGCCAACCAAACCTACCACGACAACATCGGCAGAGGTGCCACGGGTCATCATTCCCAACAACACACTCTTACCCACGCCACTTCCCGCAAACAAGCCCATTCGTTGCCCTTCACCTACGGTGATCATCGAATTAATAGCACGCACGCCAACATCTAGAGGATTAGAGATAGGTTTACGGGATAAAGGATTAATAGGGGGTTTACTCAATGAAACGCGTTTTTCAGCTTTAATGGCACCTAACCCATCCAAGGGTTGCCCATTGCCATCCACCACTCGCCCTAACAAAGACATACCAACAGGTAGCCCCGGCTCTCGGGTAAGGGGTTCTACGCGGGAACCTGGAACGATCCCCTTTACCGCTTCGGTTGGCATTAAATAAGTAATATTTTCGGCAAAACCAACAACTTCCGCTTCAATTTGTCCATCAACGGTTTGCACTAAACATTGGCTGCCTACAGGCATTTGACAACCGACAGCCTCTAAGGTTAAGCCAATCCCACGAACCAGTTTACCTGAGGCAACAGTATGGGCTTCAGGCACTTGATTTTGCAATGACTTAATACGTTCAAGTAGCTTTTCCGACATCCTTTAAGACTCGCTTTCTATATCGCTAAGTCCTTGTTCTAGCAAAAACTTGTTTAACACGTCTTTCACTCGTCGTTCAACCGAAGTATCAACTGCGTTGGTTTGCGTGCTGATATCGCAGCCTCCTCTGGACATACTCGGATTTTCCACAAACACCCAGGCATTTTTTTCTATTTGCTCTGCAGAAAAACGTTCTTTGACCAGCTCTATATCCTCGGGATGCATGTGGATGGTATATTGAGATTCATGGATAGGCAGTGCTTTTAAGCCCTCGTTTAGAGCATTAAATAGGATTTCGGGATTGGTTTGTATTTCTGCTCTTATCACTGACTTGGCTAAAGAAACGGCCAGTTTGATTAATTCAGATTGTAATTCGTCTTCAACTTGGGATACGGGTTGATGTAATTGCTCCATTAAAGACTGCCATACCTCAATGTGCGACTCAACTTGCTCTTTGCCCTCAGCCAAGCCCTGTTCTAATCCTTCGCTCAGCCCTTGCTCTTTGCCTTCTTGTAAACCAAGTTCTTTACCCTCTGCATAACCGGCTTCATGACCTTGCTTTTTACCTTGTTCAAAACCTTCTTTGTATGCGGACTCTCGTATTTGCTCTATTTCTTCAGCAGTGGGCGGTAAAACCGTTTCTTCTACCTCTGGCGGTTCATACTTCCACGTACGCTTACGATCAAATACGTTGGTTTTGTTGGCATTAGCATCAAATGTTTCTTCTAAGATCGGCAACTCCCAAGCGGCAATATCTTCGTCACTTAAGGTGTTTTCATCTGTCTCTTTATCAGTCACATTTTTTTCCGTCACATCAATACCATTAACTAAAAGCAAGCGTGTTAAAGGCTACTTTATAGGAACTCTTCGCCGCCACCGCCGCCAAGCATTATTTCACCAGAATCAGCTAACCTTCTGGCCACCGATAAAATTTCTTTTTGGGCAGTTTCTACTTCACTTATACGCACAGGTCCGAGTGCTTCAAGGTCATCAATCAACATTTCAGCGGCTCGTTTAGACATATTTTTGGTAATTTTGTTTTTCAGCTCATCATCAGCGCCTTTGATTGCCTTGAGCAATGAGTCTTGTTGAACTTCACGTAATATTGCTTGAATAGCGCGATCATCTACATCTGCAAGGTTGTCGAAGACGAACATCAAGTCTTGGATTTGCTGACTCATCTCCTCATCTTGTTCACGTATTGCATCCATCAACTGGCCTTCAATATTGGTATCGAGATAGTTCATGATATCTGCCGCTGATTTCAAGCCGCCCATTTTAGCGGCTTGTGTACCTGCCTGACCGGCAAATTGTTTCTCCATAATTTCATTTAATTCTTGCAAGGCTGCCGGTTGCACCTCTTCAAGGTTGGCTACCCGCATCATTAAGTCTAACCGCACTTTTTCTGGGAATTGAGCCAGAATTTCCGCAGATTGCTCTGCATCTAGATAAGACATAACAATGGTTTGAATTTGTGGATGTTCATTACGAATGATGCTGGCAACCTGCTTAGAGTCCATCCACTTAAGGGAGTCGAGACCTTTAGCTCCGCTGCCCATTAGAATTTGATCAATTAAGTTGGCCGCTTTGTCTTCGCCCAAGGCTGCAGTCAATGCACGCTTCACAAAGTCTTGGCTTTGGAAACCAATGGTACTGTAATTTTGAATCTCTTCGATAAAATGTTTATGCACAGCGGTAATTTTTGGCTGCGTCATATCATCAATTTGCGCCATTGCTTGCCCTAAACGTTGGACTTGTTTGGGCTCTAAATGCTTAAGAATTTGCGCAGCGTCTTCTTCTGATAAACTCAGAAGTAAAATGGCGGCTTTATCTACACCCTCTAATTTTCCAACGTCATAGCCGCTGGATTCAGGTAATTCTTCTTCAGGCATGTCTATTCCTACTCATCTTGCATCAACCAGCCTTTTACTACCTGAGCTGATAATTCAGGTTCATTAGCAACTAATGCGCGAACCGCTTTTAGTACATCTTCATCTTTATGTAAATCTGGTAACATCAAGGAACCGTCTGCAGCAAAACCAACTTGCCCCTCATCAAACTCCTGAGACAGCATACTAATAGTTTCATCACCTAAGTCTAATGCGCTATCGACATCAAAATCATCGCTTTCAGTGGTATCTTGAGGATTAATAAGTCGACTCAACATAGGTTTAACCAGCGCAAATATTAATACGATAATGATAAGGGCACCCGCCGCTACTTTTACCGTTTGCGCAAACCATTCTTCTTTATAGTAAGGCACCACTTCGGGTACAAAATCATTTTCCCGACTAAAGGGAATACTTACCACCTCTAAAGAGTCACCACGAGTAACATCAAAGCCGATACCACCTTGCAACAAGCGACGAATATTGAGTAACTCTTGTTGCTCCCTAGGCGATGTTGACTGCGTACCATCTTCTGCAACCTTAGTGATATAATCCACTGCAACAGACACGCTCAACCGCTTAATGAAACCAGTCTGCTGTTTGGTATGACTAATTGTAGTATCTAACTCGTAGTTTCGCGTTTCTTCTTTTGAATTTCGACCCGGTAAGGTAGTTCGTGAATTGCTAGCCGTGGCATTTTCGGGGATTGAAGAGTCTAAAGGAGGTTGATTGGTTAGCGCGCCAGGAATGCCGGCGATTGCGCCACCTACACTGTTTTCTTCCACTAACATTTCACTGCGTATTGCAGGCAAATCAGGGTTGTAGCGACGCTGAGTTTGTTCAACTGCGGTAAAATCCATGGTTACATCAGCTTGGGCAGTATAATTTCCCAATCCAAGAACCGGAATTAATATCGAATCGATCTTTTCTAAATAGGCATTTTCCCGTTGCTTCTCTAATTCATACTCTTTTCTAGAGCGCGCAGAGGCGGCATCTTGAGAACCAGAATTCAGTAACCGGCCATTGCTATCTGTTACTGTAACGCGACTAGGCTCCATTCCTTGCACTGCCGACCCCACAATATCAATAATAGCGTCAACTTCTTCATTGGATAAGCTAGAGCCCCGTCCAGAAGTCACCACGACTGTAGCACTGGCTTTTTTCTCTCTCCGTGCAAAAACATTTTCAACCGGTAACGCAAGGAGCACTTTGGCTCGTTTAACCCCGTTAATTTCCTCGATAGTGCGGGCGATTTGCTGTTCTCTAGCATGCTTTAAGCGCTCTTTTTCTACTCGCTGTGACACCCCAAAACCCATATCTTGCATGATGATTTCAGCACCGGTGTTTTCCGAAGAAGAAGCGAGCCCTTGGCGAGTCATATTTAATTTAATCGCTTTATAGTCACTTTCTAGAACTTTAACCACATTACCTTCAAGAATGTAATCTGGGTAATTTTGATCAAGGTAATCAAGGGTTTCAATGAGCTCTTGGGTTTCCATTTTACCCAATGGACGGTAAGTAGGTTCTTGTGCCCAAATAACGATAAAAATAGCAATAGCGATACAGATCACCAGGGCAATCACTATGGTTACTTGACGCATTATATCGACATTGCCTAATGCGTCCATAAAACCAGATTTATGCTCTAATTCTGTTGAATCTGAATAGTTGTCATTGTCACTAAGTGCAAGCTCAGTGCTAGTTGCCTCGGCCACGAGTTATCCTCTTGCTATGTTAAACGGGCATGTTCATGATTTGTTTGTACGCTTCTAGTACTTTGTTCCGTACCTGTACAGTAGCTTCAAAAGCAATGCCGGATTTCTCTTTGGTCAACATCACGTCAGCTAAACTCATATTCGGATCACCCATCTCAAATGCGATTTGTTTGTCTTTCGCATCCAGTTGCATATCGTTCACAGTATTAATTGCCTGCCCTAACATTTCGGCAAAATTATGAGAAGAAGGGTTAGTGCCAGGAAGCTGTGCAACATCCATTTGTGCACCTGACGCCATTGCCTGCATTTCTTGGTATAAAGATTGTGCTTTGATTTCCATGTGTCGCTCCGGTGGTCAAATCAAAAGGCTTTGCGTATGTCAAAAAAAAATGGCAAAGCACGAATTTATTACAGCTATAGCTTAACTAAGCAATCTCAGTGCCAAACTTTAAAACCTATAAATATCAGCAAGTTAGAGTATTTGTCATTTTATTGACGGAGTTGTTTTATAGGATTTAACCGATAACCAACTTAATGGCTGGTTAACCATTTCCGGGAATAACGTAAAATGGAGAAAAACCGAGGGGTAATCTCGATGGAGGATGTAAAAAAATAGCCGTTAATTAACGGCTATTAGTGAAAGTGGTATTACTAAGCGGGAAGTTCAATTCCCACTTCACGCATACGCGCTAATTTATAGCGTAAGGTTCTGGGACTGATCCCCAAGCGTTCCGCCACATCTTTACGACGACCATTGCAAGATTGCAGTGTGTCGAGAATAATTTGATGTTCTTGATGACGTAATTCACTGCCTAATTTACTGTCATCCACTTCAGTTGGGTTTTCTTGTTCGGTGATAATTGTTTGGCCAGTCTCAATTTCAATCATCAAATCATTGGCGTCAATGCTTTCTCCATCAGACAAAATAAGGGCGCGTTGGATCACGTTTTCCAACTCTCGAACATTACCAGGCCATACATGCTGCATTAACTTACTTCTAGCCGAAGCCGTCAAGCTAGGCGCGGGTTGATTACCTTTATAGTGTCTTTCTATCATGTGTTCAGCCAGCGGCACTATGTCACCTGCTCGCTTATCCAACGGATGCCACATCAAAGGGAATACATTTAATCGATAGTACAAGTCTTCTCTGAATTTGCCATCGCTGACAACCTGTTTTAAATCGCGATTACTAGTGGCAATCACGCGTACGTCTAAGGCAATGGTTTTACGCCCCCCTAACCTTTCGACTTCTTTTTCCTGCAAAACACGCAATAGTTTTGCCTGTAATGCGAGATCCATTTCAGTGATTTCATCGAGTAAAATACTGCCACCCTGAGCCAATTCAAACTTACCAGGAGAAGCTTGTAGCGCTCCTGTAAACGCACCTTTTTCATAACCAAATAAGGTCGCCTCTAGCATATTCTCAGGTATAGCTGCACAGTTAATGGCAACAAAAGGCTGGTCTTTGCGGTTAGATTGGTCGTGAATATATCGCGCCAAAACCTCTTTACCCGAACCACTTGGCCCCAAAACCATCACAGTCGCATCTGAAGCAGCAACCTTTTTGGCTAAATTGAGCAAGTTGATACTGGTAGGATCGGCAGCGATAGGATTGCGAGATTCCACTTGTTGAGCTGGTGCATATCGGCCAACTAAATTTAACAGCACTTCAGGACTAAAGGGTTTTGACAGATAATCAGTTGCGCCATCTCGCATTGCTTGAACCGCATCATCTATTGTTGCATAAGCTGTCATAAGTAATGTTGGTAAGCTAGGGAATTTATTTTTGATACTGCGCAATAGAGTTAGGCCACTCATTTCGCCCATTTGAATATCACTCACTACCAAGTCGACCTTGTGTGAACTTAGTTTGACCATCGCTTGCTCAGCCGAGTTGGCCTCGATAACCTCATAACCCCCTAGTAATAAGGTATCGACTAATGCCTCTCTTAACCCGGCATCATCTTCTACAATTAGTATGCTGGTTTGACTCACGATTTCTCTCCCAAAGCCTGTTTAGTTGTTTGACTTGATTTAATGATTGGTAACATGAGACTAAAACATGCTCCTGAGCCCGGCATATTTGACACTGTAACCGATCCACCGTGGGACTTAGCCACAGTAGCAACTACCGATAACCCTAAGCCTGTGCCATGACTTTTAGAGGTATAAAAAGGTTCAAAAATGCGATTTAAACACTGTGTATCCACACCCGGCCCATTATCTTGAATGTGCAAACTCACCTGTTGATCATCGTGTAAACAACTAATCGCTATTTGACAATCTTCAGGCTGTACTTGAATTGCATTATGAATAATATTTTGCAGCGCCCCTAAAAGTGCGGGTTTGTTGCCTAAGATCATTAGTTGAGGATCAATATCTTTGACAATTAACTGGGCATTAGCTTGCTGAACCATATTCTCTGCGGAAACCGTCAGTTCTGATATGAGTTCGGCAATAGAGATATTTTGTACAACTTGTTCTTCGCCACTTTTGGCAAACAACAACATATCGTTTACCTGCCCTTCTAAATCTTTTAACCGCAACATTAACTTTTCACCAAAGCGCTCCCGTGCGCTGTCACTAAGTTGATTGCTAGCTAAATTTGAAGCGTATAAAACCGCTGCAGATAAAGGCGTACGAATTTGATGGACGATGGAAGCCACGGTTTTGCCTAAAGAAGACAGACGTTGCATGTGGCTAATTCGCTGTTGCAGTTGTCTGGTTTCAGTTAGATCAGTGAGTACAATAAGCTGTCCGGGTTCGGCAGTTAAAGGGGTAATAGATAATTTTACTTTTCGACCATCATGTAACGAAACTTCATGGCCATCATCGGCTTGGGGCTTAAACGAACGAGCTATAATTTTACGCCACGCTTGGCCTTCTAATGGCTCACCCAACAAGTCTTTGGCCAAAGCATTCGCCTGTTTTACCTGTCCTTGTCCATTTATCACGACAACCCCGGCCGGCATTACCTGTAATAAATGTTCCAGTCTGGTAGCCTGGCTTTTTAACTGCTCAAATTCTTGCTTGGAAACTTCTGTAGTTGAAGTTGATGACGCCTGAGGTGCAACAAACTGCGATGCACGCTCACGTGAGCGAGACGAGGAAGTACAGCTTATTTCCCGGTGTTCGTCTTCATACGATATGTTGAATGCACTGTCGAGCGCCATAATGTCCTCACGTCAAAAATATTACTTACCGTGAGATTAGCATATCCCATGCCAATTATTTTACCCTACATATCAATAAGTTATACCGTTGCAAACGGAGAGTTGAACGTCAACAAAATGACGGGAGAGGATTTAAGGGGTTATAAAGATTAAACAAGATGCGTTACCAACATGGCAAAAAGTACAGCCGTTCTAATCGCGGACTATTCCATATTTACGCATTTTTTCGACCAAGGTAGTTCGACGCATACCTAAGACTTCTGCCGCTCTTGCAACAACCCCGTCTTGTTGGTCTAGGGCTTGGTTTATCATACTGATTTCCAATTCTGAGAGATACTCTTTCAGGTTCATACCGTCTGAAGGCAAGGCTGAACTGGCATTCAAGTCAGTTTTTTGAACTATTTCCTGATTTTCGTCGAGATCAGCAAATTCGTTTTCATCACCTTCGCTTATATCACTATCACCGGTATCGTTAAACAAGGCGATTATTGCCTCACGTTCCAATAACTCTTCAGGGTAATCTGGTTCGAAATTGTCGCCATCGGTATATTGGTATTTGGAGGGTAAATCCGTTACATCCACCACTTGGTTGGGATATAAAATCAGTAACCTTTCCACCAAATTAGAAAGTTCACGGACATTGCCCGGCCACAGATGTTCGACCAGAGAATTAATTGCACTTTCGGTAAAACGTAAAGACTTTTCATTTTCTTGTTCTAACCGTGAAACTAGTTCCTGCAACAACAGCGGAATGTCTTCTTTGCGTTCTCTCAATGCTGGACTTTCAATGGGAAAAACATTCAATCGGTAATATAGGTCTTCTCGAAATGATCCTTCGGCGATCATGTTTTCAAGTTCTCTGTGTGTAGCGGCTACAATGCGCACATCACATTTAATGGGTTTGTTCCCTCCTACTCGCTCATATTGCCGCTCTTGCAACACTCGCAGCAATTTAACTTGCATTTGCAGAGGCATATCACCAATTTCATCCAAAAATAAGGTGCCACCTTCGGCTAACTCAAAACGCCCTTTACGTGCGTTTATCGCCCCTGTAAATGCGCCTTTTTCATGACCAAATAGCTCACTTTCTAACAGTTCTGCAGGAATAGCGCCGCAATTAACTGGAATAAACGGACCATTGTTCCGATTCGACATAAAATGCAGATTTCGGGCGATGACTTCCTTACCCGTGCCAGACTCACCTAACACAAGCACATTCGCGTCAGAGCTTGATACTTGCTCGATTAAATGTCGGACATTTTGAATTTCTTCGCTTTTTCCCACTAAACTGCGAAATAACTTGGTTTTACTGGTGTTGGTGCTTTTAGCGGGGCGTCTACGCAAGTACTCTTGACATCGATGAAGCATCTGAGTCAAAACGGGATAGGTTACTGGCTCTTCTAGTTGCCCAACAATGTTAGCTCTAAATTCAGCATTCGCTTGGGCATTGCCAATCACAATAAAAGGTTGGGCTGGAAATTTGCTTACCACATCATCGGTCAGCTCAGGGGAGTCAAAATCGATGATTACAGCTTCAAAGCTGTCTTGTTTTTTCAACGAAGACATTGCTTCAGAAAAAGGTACCATCGCACAACGTTCGCCTAAAAAAGACAAGATTGTTTTGAGATTATTGGCGCGCGACATATGCCCGCTGATAATCAGAATTGTGCTCATCCTTTCCCCATCTTTGTTATTTTTATTGTTTTTTTTCAAGGGTGTGTCAATTCCAAGTAAATATTTGCCAAGCTTCTCTGCTTATAAATAGACAATAACAAAATACCTATTTGCCGCAGTCCGTCTATTAAAAGATTAGCGTATATTTTTACTCGTGTCAGTAAGCTATAAAATGAAATTGAAACACACATACCAATTCTGTCTTGATTTTAAACATTCGTTGTCGGATAGCAACTATCAATTTTTATGTTTATGAATAAAATCAATTAATTGAACAAAATAAAAGCAGCCGAAGCTGCTTTATCATTAAATTTAATTTTAAACGTTCAATTAATCGCTTATATCGAGAATTAACTCAACAAAGACAATACTTGACCTTGCTGCTGATTCGCTTGAGATTGCACAGAAAGCGATGCTTGGCTTTGGATGCCAGCTGCAATATTGTCTGCTGTTGCTTGAGCGTAATCGGTATCTTGCAATCGACTTCTGGCGGCAGAAACATTAACATCGGTTTGACTTAGGTTTCTCGCTGCACTTGCAAATTGATTTTGCGTGGCTCCTAAATCCGCCCTAGCCCCACCTACAAATTCAAGGGCATTATCGGTAATCTCTAAGGCTTCTTCAGCCCCCTCAGACGTGGACACATCAATATTTAGCACATCATCAAGTTGTGCCGCCACATCTTGCGTCGCTACACCGATGCGCTGACCTGAGTTCGCACCAACTTGAAAATCAATGTTACCTTCTTCTGATAATAAAGATTTTCCACCAAAATTGGTCTGCTCAATGGTTTGGCTAATGTTACTTTGCAATTGAGAAATTTCGGATTGCAGCGCTTCTCGATCAGAATCGCTTAAGATCCCGTTCCCTGCTTGCACGGATAATTCACGAATTCGATTTACATCGGTATTAATACCTGACAAACCACCTTCGGCTACCTGAGATAGGGAAACGCCATCGTATGCATTAGAGATAGCTTGTCGATTACCTTCAACTTGGGTAGTTAACCGATCGATAATTTGTTGTGCAGCAGAATCATCGGCAGCACTATTCACTCGCTTACCTGAAGCCAACTTTTCAAACAAGGTTTCTTGTTTCTGTTGTAACTGCTGTAAAACGGATGAATTGTTACTGGCATCAAGATTGATCATAGATTTTCTCCTCCTACACCTTGTGTTAAGGATAGCAAAATATTGCCGATAAAGTAAGCAACCGACAATAAACACAGTCTAAACTAAGTATTAAAATTCATAACTATGTATAAATATCTATCATGAAAATGCAATTCAAGTAAACTCAATTGACTCCGATACCATCATCAGGTCACAATCATCCTAAGTATTAAATATCAAAAAGATAACCGTTTAACAGTGACAAATATTCAAATGACGTCACAGGCTGATAATAACGAGTTAACGTCTAGCACCATAAAAATTAGAAACCATGCTTAAAAATATACGATTACATATTGAAAAAGATGAAGAAAAACAACAAGAATTGGATCGCTCTTTAGCGGCAACCATTGTAGAAATGCAGCGCAAGAATATTAATAGCTTTGCGCGTAATATTCCCTCTTTAGTTCCGACAATCAAATCTACATCGCTGCAAAATCACTCGTTGTTTAATAATAAGTATGGTGAAATTAATATCGTAGATTACGGTATCGGAAGAACCTTGTATGGATTCCATCCTCTAAACGAAGTAAGCCAGCAAGTAAGCCGTTTTGAACATCACTGCCCAAAAATAACATTAGCTCAAAGCAGCGAAGTAAAATCAGATACAGAAAGCGCAACCTCATCTTCATTAGATTTTCATCAGCTTGCCGCATATCAAAATAGACAAAGCCAGCCGCAGTTAGACGAAGAAATAGAATGCTTAGTCGTATTAGGCTGTGGTTTGGGTTTGCATTTAGAGATGCTGCTTCGTCAACACAAAATCAAATACCTGATTGTTTATGAACCACAGATTCAATTTTTTCAATGCTCGGCATTAGCCATTGATTGGTCTTCAATTTTCGCATTAGCCAAACAAAATGGTACTGGGATTTTCTTACAAATAGAAAAAGATGGACGAAATTTAATTGAAGATATAGAACAATTACAAGAACATGAAGGTATTTCTGAGTTCCGTATTTTCAAACACTACAACCACCCAATTTTTGACGCTATTTTCAATGAACTAACCAAGCGTACTTGGGCTGATATCAAAAAGAATGGCTTTAAAGTCAGCGCTACTGAAAATTACCTCACCTATGTACCTAGCTGGACTCCAGAAATCGATCTTCAAAAATGTAAACCAGTCTGTGAAGAACAAACGCTATTTAGTAAAAACCTAAATGCGTTTAAAAAGTTCTATCCGGCTATTTATGAACAATTTAAATCTTATACTCCAGTCAATTGGCTACCTATTGATAATCAAGATAATGAAGTTAATTTATTAAATAAAGAAAATCTCACCACTTGGTATGGTGAATCACCTATTCAAGATTGTGAATTAAACTTCAAAAACTTTTACTCCCAACCCAATAAAGATGGATTAGTTTTAGGTTATACGGGTACCAAATTAGCCCACTACGAACACTACAAATTTGTAAAGAAAACCGAAGAGCTTTTAAAAGAAGCCGAAGATGAAATTGGCGAATTACCCGAAACGGTTGCATCTATCATCATGTTTGGTTTGGGTGTGGGTTATCAGGTAGAGCGTTTGTTGGCAGATCATAAAGTAGAAAAGCTGTTTATTTGTGAACCTAACTCAGATTTTTTCTATGCCTCATTATTTGCCATTGATTGGACCGCAATTTTCGAAAAAATTGAAAAAACAGATGCACGAATTTATCTTAATATTGGTGATGACGGTACGAACTTATTCAGGGATTTATTAACTCAATTCCACTCCATTGGCCCTTACATTTTAAACAATACCTACTTCTATCAAAGCTATTATAACTCTGCATTGAACAGTGCTATTGGCCAACTTCGCGAGCAGTTGCAAGTGGTTATATCCATGGGAGAATATTTTGATCATGCATATTATGGCATCGCTCATACCAAAGAAGGAATGAGACGAAAGATCCCAGTTTTAACTAAAAACCCATCTGCAAAGTTGAGCTACGATGACAAAGAAGTCCCAATATTTATTGTTGGCAATGGACCGTCGTTGGATAGCTCTATAGCGGCGATTAAAGAATGGCGAGAGCAAGTCATTGTTGTAAGTTGTGGGACCGCACTTCAGGCCCTGCATAGGAATGGTATCACACCTGATTTTCATGCAGAAATTGAGCAAAATCGAAGCACATTCGATTGGGCGTCTTTAGTAGATGACTTAGCTTATTTGAGAAGTATCACATTAATTTCGTGTAACGGTATCCATCCTGATACGTGCGAATTATACAAAGAAGTTTTAGTAGCGTTCAAAGAAGGAGAATCATCTACGGTTTCAGCATTGAACGTGCTTGGTCAAGAACACTTTGAAGTATTGCGAAATGCATTTCCTACTGTAAGTAATTTTGTATGTGATTTATTTAGTACATTGAGATTTACTAGCATCTATTTAGTAGGTGTAGATTTAGGATTTATAGATGTTAAACATCACCACTCGAAATCCTCTGCATACTACCTTGAAGATGGAGAAGAAATTTATCAATATACGAACTCTGCTAATACTTCTCTTATTGTGCCAGGAAATTTCAGAGCGACTGTAAATACTAAGCACGAGTTTAAAGTATCAAGGCAAGTAATTGAGCAAGTTACAAACCAAAAAAACAAAGATCAAACTTTTTATAATTGCAGTGACGGGGCAAAAATTAACAACACTCAGCCATTAAGAACTGATGAAATACTGGTTTTATCTAGTAGTGAGCAAAAGCAGCAAGCCGTAAACCAAATGAAAACCGCGGCTTTTTCAAATAATAAAACATCAAACTTTATAGAACGTTTTGAAAATAAATTCTCTCAGAAAAGGTTAATGAAAGAGCTCGGTTATTTTGAATTACTTTTAAAAAATGAAGTGAATACTCAAAAAGACATAGAGCACATAATCAATAAACAAAAAGAAATGTTATTTGCTTCCTATAAGCAAGGAAAGTCTCTGCTGTTTTACTACCTATACGGTACTGTGAATTATGCCAATGCGGTTTTAACTAAATTATCAAGCAACGTAGATAACGATGCCAATGGACTTGAGCGTAATAGGCAACTATTAAACGATTGGAAAAAAACCATCAGTCAATTAAAAACATTTATTTTAGTAAGCGAAAACTGCCACTATTTTGATACATCCGGCTTTAAAACCTATAAAAGAGAGCAGCTAATCTTACCTAAACATATAGCAGGTAAAACGATACTGGCAATATCAGATAATATTGAATTTCAAAAGTGTATCGCGTGGCTCTATACCCAAAACTTACCAACAATAAAAAACTTAAAAATTGCGAATAAAAGTGCAGATGTTGGCCCAAATAATAAGTATGATTTTGTTGTATATTATGAAGATGAAACTAACCAAGGGCTTCGAGGTGAACACAATTCGATTTGTATCACGAGAAGCAATGACGTTGCAATTATTCAAGGTAAGACTACCAGCTTTATTTCCTTTCCTAATATTGATAGCCCAGTAATTCTCAATAGCTTAGCGTTCGTTGTCAGTATCGCGATTCGTGCAGCTTTCGGCGTGACCCAAACCGCGTTTTATATTCCTAAGCTATTCACCTCTGATGCCTCAGAGTTCAACGAAAGAGTCATCTACACTGTACCTGAAGGTTTCGTAGCAATAGACTTTAGGCACTTCATCTGTATATCGGAGATTAAAGACGCGGGATTAGTATCTCGCTACTCAGGGACAAGAGGAACTATTGTATTAGGCGACATTAAAATGAAGCATTTACTTTTAGGTGTTTTATCTCAAAACAAAATAGATGAGTTTAAGCGACAACAAATTCAAATAACTGAATCAGAAATGTCACACATATAATATGGATAAAGTAAACTAATATGCCAGGAATATATGGTTACACCAAAAGCCAAGTTAGTGATAACTTTCTACCCTTAATGACGTCCTCGCTGTGCGAAATCACCTCAACTAATTCAAATGATGAAATAAACGATGATTTAATCCAAACATCCCACCTTTTTTTAACTAATTCCAATAGCGAACAAATATCCAGCAACGGAATTCATGTACTTATTGAAGGTGAGAAATACAATTATTCAAATATTAGTTTCAAACAGTTATTAACCGAAGCCTATTTAACTGGTCAGCTTAAATCTGTTTTAGCTGAAATAGACGGGTTATTTAATGCGTTAATTTACGACAACGTAACCAAAAAAATTCATTTGATTAGTGATAGATATGGTATGAAATTTCTATATTATTGCTTCGAAAATCAAAGACTCTCATGGTCACAAGAGGTAAAAGCGCTGCTGGCTTTACCGTTTATAAGCAAAGATGTCGACCCCATTGCTGTCGATTCGTTTCTGGAACTTGGATATGTTTTAGAAGATCGCTCACTTTTTTCAAACATCAAGCTTATTAAACCAGCCTCAATAATGACTTTTGATCTATCGACGAAAACACTTACCGAAGAGCATTATTGGAAATGGTCAGCCATCAAGTCTAGAGATATTACCTTTGAGCAAGCCACAGAGGAACTGGGCAAACTATTTTTAGACGCGGTGAAAAAGCGATTTGATTCAAGCAAAAAAATGGGTATAACCTTAAGTGGAGGTTTAGACAGCCGTGCTATTGTTGCTGCTGTAACAACGCTTTATCCAGATTATAAAGGTACGCTATCTACATTTGGAATCGAAGGTTGTGATGATATAGAAATTGCTAAAATTGTTGCAAGAAAAACAAACTGGAACCATAAAATATACCATTTTAAAGCTCACAATTGGTTTGAGCCAAGGTTTGATTCCATATGGCGAACAGATGGCATGCTCAGTATGGAACACATGCATGGTTCAGAGTTTTTAGATGATATTGCAAAGGAAGCTAACATCAACCTTAACGGTTACGCTGGCGATGTTGTATGTGGGGGGGGATGGTTTAAATTGTTACCGTTAAACACAAGAGCAAAAGCTGAGGGAATGCGACTATTTTATAAAAACCAAACAGATAAGACCCACTTTGACTCTGATTTCTATGACCTAGATAAAAGCGAACCCCACCTATTTATGAATAGAGTTAGACGATTTACCAATATGGGGACGGTTAATAGTTTAGATAAAATAGAACAAAGAAAACCTTTTTTTGACAATGCACTTATGGAGTTTGCATTGTCCATTCCCGATGAATATAGAAAAGATAACAAACTTTATGCTGCAATGTTACTCAAGTTTTTCCCTGACTTCTTCACAGATATTCCTTGGCAGAAAACTCGCAAAACGATTTTAGGAGAACAAAGCCAGTATCTAAAAAGTGAAAATATTATTCGCGGCTATATCAACTACGCTCGAGAAATAAGAGAAGATTCAATTCTTACCAAAATTAATGATTTATTATCCGTAAAGGGTTCAAAATATTCTGAATTTACCGATATAGATGCAATTGAAGAATATTTAACCCCACACCTTGTGTCTTTCAAGTACAACTATGTGTCAGAAATATTTCGATTTTTAACTTTAGAGTATTATTTGCGAAAAGTCGCAACGCTTTCCTAAATTGTCTAAGTGAACTGCCTAAAACGAAAACGAGGCAAATATAAATGAAAAAAGTTCTTATATACGGAACATCAAACAAAGCGATCAGAGAGCTCCCAGGGATCTTAATCACTTTTAATTTAGTGGGCTTTGTTGACAGTAATCCTAAAAAAAGTGACCAGCATTTGCTCGGTTATCAAGTATTTCACTATTCTGAATTAAAAAATGTAGATTTTGATCTTATTGTAATATGCAGTGCATTCTCTGCGGAAATAATAGAAACCTTAAAGTCACTTCAAATTACCAATTATATTAATTCGTCTGAGCACCCCCTTCTACAAAGTGTAAATAAAGATCTTGCCAATTACCAAAGTGAACTGAAATCGAAGGAGTTGCAAAACATTCCACAAACTCCTTTGCTCGAGCAACATATTGATTGTTGCCAAATGTTGACAAATCGCATTGAGCTTTTGAAAAAATTACCTAAGCATGGGACTGCTGTTGAACTAGGTGTAGCAACCGGCAGCTTTTCGAAATGTATTTTGGAGTATGCCAGCCCTAGCAAACTATACCTAGTAGATGTATGGGGCTCACAAAGATACAACCAAGGCTTACTGGATAATATTCAACAGCTATTTAACACTCAAGTTCAAGCGAACGAAGTGGTGATTAAGCGAAAACTATCCCATGAGGCAGTGTCAGATTTCCCTGATCAGTACTTTGATTGGATTTATATCGATACCACCCATAAATATAAACAAACCAAATTAGAACTAGAGCTCTATGCCGCCAAAATGAAACCCGGTGGCATAATTGCTGGTCACGATTATAGTATGGGTAATTGGGCGAAGTCTTTTCGTTATGGCGTTATTGAGGCGGTACATGAATTTTGCGTAACGCATAATTGGCGCTTAAAATATCTCACTATGGATATTAGTGAAAATCAAAGTTTTGCCATCGAGAAAATAAACTAGCGAAATCAGACATATAATAACATTTACTTCAACATGGGATAAAAAATTGATTAAATATGTTCACATTATGATCTCAGAAAAGTTTATGCCCCCCTACATGGACTTTATTCAGGAAAATTTTGACGAATCTGAACACTTATTCATTTATATCACCAGTGAAAAATATCAGTTTGGACTGACGCCTTCCCATAACGTCAAATTTATGCACACCGATGATGACTTTTTACATTTAGCCAACATTTTAAAAGCTGCAGAAAAAATTATTCTTCACGGTCTATGGCGAGATAAAATTAATCATTTGTTAGTCACAAACCCTATTTTATTAAAAAAAGCCTACTGGGTTATGTGGGGAGCTGATTACTACTTACCTGAATCAAAAAGTGAGGAGCATCGAGAAGTGATTAAAAATGTGGGGTATTGCGTTACCCATATTAAAGGGGATATTGCATTAATCAAAAAATCGTACCAGGCAAAAGGTCAACATATTAATTGCTTCGCTTACACTAGTAACTTATATAGACAGGCACCGATAAATATAAATAGAGATCATAAAAAGAAAATTATTGTTGGAAATTCTGCAGCATTAAATAATAATCATATTGCGATATTCGACAGATTATATGAACACTCCTCGGATATAAACCAAGTAATAGTTCCCTTGTCTTATGCAAAAATAGGGGGAAAGCGTTATATAAATCAAGTTATTGAACATGGACAATCTTTGTTCGGTGAAAAATTTAAACCTTTATTGGATTTTTTAACTTTTGATGAATATATGACATACCTAAAAAACATAGATATCGCAATTTATGATCATAATAGACAACAAGGAATGGGTACTTTAATCACGTTGCTAAGCCTAGGGGTAAAAGTGTTTATTCGTCCATCGGTAGCAACATGGGATTTACTAACTAGTCAGAACATTCAAATATTTGATACCAATAAGTTATCTCTAGAAGGTATGAGTGAAAAGCAAATTAATAACAATATCTATAATTTGAAAAAACACTATTCAGAAAAGATGTTAGTTAAACAATGGCAATCAATTTTCAATTGATAAAAGGTAATTGATTGATAATATACTAAACTTCTGTGTGATTATTTTTGAAACATAAAATCAGTTTAAAACATTTAGCTTGAATCGATTCTATCAAAAATCAAATCAAAATATGTTTGTGGTAATCATTATTTACTTTGATGATTTTGAAACCTAAATTTTGATAGAGCGATAGAACCCCCATATTTGCTGCTGATATAGTCGATGAGATTTTTAAATAACCACTTTGTTTAAAATAGTCAATTATGCTCCCCCAAAAGAAAGGTGAATGAAGTTCATAACCTTTTTTACTACCTCCTAAAATGAGCTCGATACTATTTCCTTTAATGAGTTTAAATATCATAAACGAAAGTATTTCATTTGAATGTGACTTGTTAACTAAACAGGTAACATCCTGATTTGCTAAATCATTAACCCATTGTGACATTCTTGCATTCGCACGATTTATAGGAATAAAAGGATCTTCATGAAATCTAGAATACTTAAACATATCTTGAGAAATATTAGCTATCTTCCAGTAATCAGTGTTATCCAAAATAGATAATTCTAATTTTCTCCTAGCATAAATACTAGGTAACACATATGTATCTAATTTTTTGAGGTTAACAATTAGACTGGTTTCACAAATAAAATACCCAGATTTTAGTAATACCTCTTTTATTTTTAAGTTACTAGATAAAAACCTACCGTAAATTAGGTTAGCATCGCAAAAATCATTAGTCTTTAAAAGTTCAAGACACAATTTTTCATCACTTAAATCTATATCTTGAATTTCAAAAGTTCTGACTTTTAGTACACTTTCATCCCAAGGAGTATATCTTCCTTTTATCATTTTTTCCCTTAAGCGGTACTGCCAGCATCAACTGTAAATGTAGTTCCTGTAATTCCTGCAGCATCTTCAGAAAGTATATATAACATCATGCTGGCTCCATCTTTTATAGTAGCAAGTCGTCCTAAACAACTGCGTCTTTTTATCTTTTCTAATTTATCTCCAATCAAACCATTAGTCATATTTGTTTCCATATAACCTGGAGCAAGTGTATTTACTGTAATTTGTGATTTTCCAAGTTCTCGAGCTAATGACTTAGTAAAACCGGTTAACGCAGATTTTGTTGCACCATATACACTGAGTCCATTAAATCCTGTTGATCCTATGATGGATCCGACATTAATAATACGCCCTTTGCGGTTAAGAAGCATAGATCTAGAAACGTATTTTGTTAGGAGAATAGGAGCCTCCACATTCACTTTCAACAGCGATGAAATATCAGATTCATGCATTGTTGCAAGCACTCCATCATGCCCTATTGCCGCGTTGTTGATCAATCCAAAAATTCGCCCATGTTCTTTTGTTATTTGTTTTACTAATGCGGAAATACCTTTAACGTTATAAAAGTCGAATTGATAAAAAAATACGCTATTTGGGTGTTCTAGTTTTACTTTTTCATAGTCGTCAGTAGGCGTGCGGCTGACTCCAAGTACTTTATATCCTGCTTTAGCAAGCATCTTAGATGTTTCAAGCCCAAGCCCTTTTGCACAGCCTGTAATTAATATGTTTTTCATTAATTTCTTGCCTTTTTTCCTGTGGCATTAATAGATATTGAATCTACTCTTTTCAAGAGTACTGGTACTTCAAACGATTCTAGGTGTAGTTTGCAAAATGAGAAAATATCTCGCTTCACAGCAGCTAATGAAAGACATTTAAAACTATCTTCGACAACAACCTCACAAGCGACTATAGAACCTAAAACTGGATTAGTTTTTGAAAAAACCTTTGCCATTGCCACAGATGGATGATGCTCAAGAATTGATTCGACTTTTTCAGGCATCACTTTGTTGCCACCCACATTAATAGCACCGCTCTGTCTGCCTAAAAAAATGACTCGTTCACCTTCAATTTTTACCATGTCACCAGTATTAAGAAATCCCTCGCTATCTATATCAAGATTTCCATTTATGTATTTTGAGCAACCTTTTGTACTTTTAATCCACAGGTTTCCATTTGTTATTTTAAGTTGGCATTCTAGGTCAGGCTTATGCGCTAAAAAAGAAACTGGAAAGCCTTCCTTCTTATCTTTAACAACAAAACCAACACCAGCCTCTGTAGATGCATAAATATGAACGATAACTGCAGAGGAATAACGTTGACTCAAGGCTGATAGAACACTCTGGTCACTGATTTCTCCACCTAGTGTAATGCGCTTCAATTGAAGCGCGCCATGGCTTGGCGCCATCAAAAGTTTACGCCAAAATGAGGGCGTTCCAGATAAGGAATTAACTGATTTCCTAGAGAAAAGCGTTATTAACTCGGTCATTGTTGCTGATATTGAAGGAATAACTAAGGTCGAACCGGATGAAATAGACTGAAGATAAACTTGTAAACCAGCGAAACGATTAATATCGTACGTTAATCCCCACGTGAAATTTTTTCCCTGATTAATATCACTCTTTGCTGTTGCAACGAGTGTATCAAGACTATAGCTGGCCAGTTTAGGTACGCCAGACGTTCCTGATGTCGCAAGTATATATGTAGACGATTCATTAGCATGTTCAACTTGAACTTTGGATACCGCAACGATACGACTCACCAATCCCGCTGAAAGGTGGATCAGGTAATCAATTTCAGCGGACTTCAAAAAAATACCTTCATATTCCACCGCATCTTTAGGTAATAGCAGAATAGTGTGGAAAATACTGTCAAAAACAGGGAGATATAGAGCTAACGACTCTCGATCATCAGAAATCACTGCACACTTACGTCCAATAAAACTGGGATTTTCAGACTTAAATTGATTACTTAGCTTCACTATGTCGTTATAAGTGTAGTGTAATTCTTTGGTAGTAAGAAATATTCTATCTAGAGGAACACGTTTTACAATATCTATCAGCTGATTAGACTTATAGAGAGTATTTTTCATAAATCGCCACAAATTCACCAAATGTAGTCGGATATACAGCATCTTTCATTTGTTGAAATGGATCTAGGTCTAACTCTTCTTCAAGAAGCGCTACCAGAATTGCAAAGCCGAGTGAATCTAACCCACTCTCTAGTAAAACCTGATCATCATTGATATCCTCAAAACGTTGGTCAACATCCGTTTGTTCAAGAGCCTCGTTAAATTTTTCTAAAATAATATCTTTCAATGTATCGCCTCTTAAAAGGGAAAAACTAACATATAAATGCTAAGCGCCATCATATAAAAGCGCAAGATTTGTCATATTATATCAATTTATATCTGTGCTGTGTCGTTCCCTGAGATTCACTGTTTACAATAACTTTAAGGATCATTTGGTAGCAGTACTTAACTCTCTAAATCCCGCTCCACAAGCATCAATTTTTTAACGCAGTGACTGAATTTTTTTTGATGTTTAAAATCAGAATGAGTCGATTATAAAAGCTACAGAAACAACTAGAGAAGGTGGCTGATATTATCGATTACTTCGAACCACTGAATAAATATCAACTCCCTCAAATTAATGAACGTCCCTATCTTGCGCCGATTGCTTTTTGCATACCAGTTATGAAATATAAACTACTTTGGTTCGAATATAATAATCATTATATTCAGTTTATTACGTCACTTTTCCATTAGGCAATCACGGTCTGAACACTACTGTTAGACATTTGGAAATACTGACTGAGATTTTGACTAATGTATTCAATTTCCTGATTTTTTAATCCAAAATAAAGAGGCAAGCGCAGTAAGCGTTGCGATTCAGTTATCGTGTTTTTCATAGAGGTACGGCACTCTCCTATTTTCATCCCCATAGGAGAACTGTGCAATGGAACATAATGAAAAACACTTACAATTCCTTTTGTATTGAAGTAATCGATCAGGCTTTTACGACATTGAACATCCTTAACCCGCACGTGAAAAATATGTCCATTATGCTCGCACGCTTCAGGTATCGATGGCAATTGTATATAACCCAAAGCTTCAGTTTCAGACAAAATTTCAAAATATTTGTTCCAACTTTTCATCCGACCTTCATGAATTTGCTTTAAGTTTACTAACTGAGAATACAAATACGCTGCGCTCAATTCACCTAATAAATAACTACTACCAATATCTACCCAAGTATATTTGTCTACTTTGCCTTCAGAAAATTGGCGCCTATTCGTTCCTTTTTCTCTTAATATTTCAGCTCGGTCGACTAAATCAGGATCATTGATAACTAGCATTCCCCCTTCACCACCTGCCGTAATATTCTTAGTTTCGTGAAAACTGAAGGTAGCAATATGCCCATGCACGCCAACTGGATTTTCTTTGTATTTGCTACCAATACATTGAGCAGCATCTTCAACCACTTTGATATTATATTTATTGGCGATTTCCATAAGCTTATGCATATCACAACTAACACCAGCGTAGTGCACTGGGACGATTGCTTTTGTTTTAGAAGTGATAAGGCTTTCTAAGAGACTAACATCCATATTTAATGTTAAGGGATCAATTTCAGCAAAAACAATTTTTGCACCACGTAGCACGAACGCATTAGCTGAACTAACAAACGTGTATGAAGGTACAATTACCTCATCACCGTCTTTAATATTGAGAAGTATTGCGGCCATTTCCAATGCATGTGTACAGGAAGTGACCAACATAGCTCTTTTACAGTCTAGTTTTTCTTCAAACCATTTTTCACATAGTTGGGTATATTTGTTGTTTCCGGACATAGCAGAGCTATTCATAGCATCTATTACAAAAGAATCTTCATGCCCTGTTCTTGCTGGTTTATTAAACGGAATCATTGATTACCACCTAATTTGAACGTTTCATAACGCTATATTACCGCGTCTCTGGTTTACTTTTATCGACCTTATTATAAAAAGCTTTAAAATGGGTATATAGCCATTCGACTTATAGGTTTTAACGCAGAGCAATAATTTTATTCGCTTATTAAATTAAGATTCTTTCCATATTACTAACCTAATCTGTTTTTCCTTTTTTAGTAAGAAAACAGATTTATAAAAGCTAACTTTTGCCACCAAATCTGAAAGAAATTTAGGAAGAAATGAGCTTTTAAACCTTTTATTTCTATAACGCTCAAAGTATAGCTCTTCTAAATCAACTATTTTGAGATTAGGGAAGTTATCCAGATATTCCTTCAAACTATGACTTGTTATCCAGTTTAGCGTATCTAAACCTTTAGCTGGCTTATTCAAAAATTTCAAATATAACTTAGCTAGTTTTTTATTCATTCTAGGCAGAAATGGAACAGCATAATGAGGCTCATAAAAACTATTATAGTCGGGGGCCTGAATTTTTAATTTACCACCAACTTTTAATACTCTGATCAGTTCATTTAAGGTTTTTTCTACATTCTGCACATGCTCTAAGGTTTGGTAGGTAGTGATATAGTCAAAACTGTTATCTTCAAACGGGATATTTTCGCCGACTCCCTCAATAATTCTATCTCTATAATAGTCGGGATAATTGAGCTCTTTCATTTTCATATCCATATAGGATAGCTTCCATTTTTCAGGTTCAATTCCGTATATGTCATAACCTTTTTTCAACCCATAAAACAGAAATGTACCGACTCCACATGCCATATCAAGGATTTTACCCTTATGATCATCAAAGTTCTCAATCTCTTTCCATCGACCATTTAAATTCTTAGAATCATCGTGCCAGATTCTAGCAAGCTCTTTGGTCACTGCAATATTGTCATAACCAAAATATTCGATACTGTCCTCTACAAGCTTTTGCTGCAAAAAGGTTTTACTATCCATTGTCACGTTCCTCCAAACATGGTTCGGATTCAAAAAAACGAATAACGTGAGGCGTTCGACGCAAACGCTTCGCAGCCAACAAAATTTGATCAGTGATCTGCTCGACTTGAGATATACTTGCTATAACGATAACGCTTGGTTCTTTCATTACAGAAAAAGCTTCCTCAAGGGTAAATTCGTCTTTTTTCTTTGTAGCATTTTTTGCAAACTTTTTATCAATAAACCCTTTAATGATAAATGATTTTGGTAGGCATGCTTTCAGCCTTAGCCAAGTATCCCCGGTACCATAAATATATAAGTTTCGTATTCCACTTTTTTTAATATTCTTAACCAATCCGACCAATTTAGGATCTTTTCCAGCCCCATAATTCGCCTTCGCTAAGGCAATATCATTTTTGGGAAAAAGTGAGATAAATGCAGTTCTTCCAACAATTATTGAATCATCTAATGCTTTGTAAATGAGATTCCAATACTCTGATGGGATAGCCAATTTAAAATACTGTAGAGTTTGTTCAGACAATAATTGAGGTTGGCAAAGTGCTTGATAAAAATGACGTAAAAGATCTTCGCGTTCACTCCCTACGGTAAATTTATCAATATTGTTAAACCTCACTTTAATCGTGCGTATTATACTTCGTAAGAATGGAAGCTTATATGTTTCAAATATTCCCTTATCCAGCAAAAACCCTTTTCTCACGTTCATTACATCTATGGTTTCTGAGATTCTAATTGGATTTATAGTCTGACTTTTTGACCCTTCTAAACGAAACCATTGATACAAAGAGTTAAATACAAAATTAACGGAGTTAGCAAAATAAAGTAGCTTCAATAAGGTCGCATTGTCTTCATTATTTCTGATGGTTTCAGAGAAAAAACACTCACTATTGAGAAATAAATCACGATGATAAATCTTTGCCCAAACTGCGGAGGGTTTAACTAAAGCGACAATATCTGAAAAATAATCCCTTGCATTATAATCAGGCGAAAATAAATGTTTTTTAACAGTCTTATTGGGTTTAATTTCTTGGTGCCCACAAACCACAATATCTTTGTCAAACATAGCTTTTTGAAAAAGGAAATTAAGCATTTCCGTATCAGCAGAATCATCACTATCCATAAAAGCGATATATTCACCTTTTGCTGAACGTATTCCAGCATTTCTCGCGGCCCCCGTGCCTTTATTTGTTTGAGTAATGAGCTTCACTCGAGTATCTAGTTCGGCTAAGTTTTTAAGTATCTCAGCACTACTGTCGGTAGAACCATCATCAACGAAAATGATTTCGATCTCTTTCAGTGTTTGTTTATGAAGCGACTCAAAACATCTGCGAATATATAATTCAGAATTAAATACGGGGATAATTACCGATACTTTATACTGCATGCGTTAGGCTGTCTTTGTTGCATTCGTGACTAGATGAACATCACCTTTAATTTCACATTGAACTTGTGAAAATCCAACTTTAGACATAATAAATTGCATTTTACGTTGGTTATATCCCGACTTATGAACATCCCAGTAACTAGTGTTATAGTCTTCTTTTCGAGGATCACATTCTGCTTGCCATCCCCAAAAACCGCCTTCACTGTATCGCGCATCAGACCGTTTTTCAGAATAAGTCTCTTCATTCCATTTTGCATTCAGCCATTGTTGACAGTGAAAATCCATATTTGGCACTATTATTCTCACACTTCCGCCTGGGGCAAGTGCCGAAAACCAATCTTGAAGTGTTAACATAGCCTCAGCTTGAGTTAAATGTTCAAGCATATGTCTAGAATATATATGCTCAACCTTGGAGAAGTGTTTTGACACCTCCCAAGCTTTACAAACACAATCGACATGTGGCAAAGGTCTTAAATCACAATGCACAAAACCTTCTCGTATATCTGGACCACAACCAACGTATAAATTGATAGCCATTTCTTTATTTAAATTTTCCATATTAAGGTTTAACCGCCGTAGCTATTGTGAAATGCCCATCTGTTCCAGCTACGACCTTCCCGGCAACAGGATCATGTTGTGCAAAAAGTTCTATTTTTACGAATCCAGCCCCGGTCAATAACTCAACTAGCTCATCATTTGTATAGTGCTTTTCATGGAATCTAAATTTGTCTGAATCGAAAGGCATAACATCTTGATTTGGAGTAGAACAAATTAGTGTACCGCCCTTTTTGAGTGACCGATAAAATATAGCTAATAATTCCCTATCAAAAGATACATGTTCGATAGTTTCAAAAGAAACAACGGCATCAAAGGATGCTATTTGTAAATCACACTTTTTTGCATCCTCACAGATAAAATTAGTATTGTCATTTTGGTAATACAGATTGGCGTATTCAATGGCATTTTTTTCAATATCAACACCGGTTACTTTGGCATCTGTGGCTTTTGCTAGCATCAAGGTGCCATAGCCAATACCACAAGCCAAATCAAGTATTTGGGACGGTTGTCGTTTTGCTAATTGATCACAAGCAAATTGATAACGGTTTTTATGATCTGCTCGAATATTTTTATAATCGGTAGCTATTTGCCGTTCACCTTTATCCATAGATTTTATGGCACTAGCGATCAACTGACCATCATCAGTTTCTTTGATGTCTGAGACAATAAACCCAGCACGCTCTAATAGGAAGTTTAAACGTTTTTTATTATATGCCGATTTAAAAACATCCTGGTGTTGTTCATCATAATTTTCATCGCGAGGGTTGCCGGTTTGTTGTGCACCCCATAAATGAGAAAAAGATTGTCGAGCATCAGATTGAATATCTCTTAAGGTTTCCTCTGACCAACTCGCATCTAACCACATACGTGCATAGAAATCAGCGTTTGGTACATGAATGATTAATTCGCCTCCTACCTCTAAGGCAGCAAACCATTTTAATAATGTGTAATCAGCTTCCATTGAAGTCAAAAATTGCAGGATGTTATCTGCAGAAATATGACTGACAGAATTTTTTTTTGCTGTGATTAGCCATGGACTAGGCATAGAAATGGATCCCACTTCATCCGTCAATATAATTTCATTTTGCTTGCGGTTTAACAATACCCTGGTCAATATCCATTCCTCACATTTAACTACAACGTTAGAGTAACTATAGATCTCTAACCCCTAAATATCGGCTTAATAGAATAGTTCTTTAATTAGTTTAAAGCTTTGAGCTTCCGTCTATTCGTTTACAACACCTGAGCTATTTATAGGTTTAAATTGATACTCACATTGATCTTCTTGCTGTATTTTTTCGATATAATACAGAGTCTTATTTACGAGAGAAGTTGTAGCACCGTTACTCAACCAAATTCGACATTTATTTAGTGGCCAGCAAAACACAATTATGTGGTGTTCAATCACTAATTGTTCATCTAACAAATGAACATTACTCACCCCAATGGTTTGCTCGCAATCGGCGGGCAGATCAGAACTGAAGGTAAGGTTATACTCAGAGAACTCGGCGAAATGATAACTGAAAGTTCCAGAACCTATCACTAGTACTTTATGCTCCATATTAATATCAGTTGGAGGTTTCAGTTTTATTCGACCAACTTTGGCATTTGGCATCAATGACATACCCAGTTGCTTGTGTTGTTTTGTTACATTCAAAGTATCTTCAGTCCGTAAAATTTGAATCGCCGATATATTGTTTAATCGGTTCCATATTTCAGTTTTATTCCTTGGACATAAATGATGGAAAATTAAGCCACATAAATAATGTTTAGCAACCTGTAGTTTTTTTTCAGATGGATGCCACCCTGCCAATAAACGAGTTAATTGGACTTGAATGGTTTCTCTGTCTGTTGCTTGCAAGCAAAACATCTCGACAGAATAATAGGGATTACCGCACACTAAGAGTGGTTTATCACGATAGATCATTTCCAGTCCACTCTGACTATTCGCGACAACACCAAAGTCGACCAATTCCATCAGTTGGTAGGTGTTACAATCATCCCCACTGAACAATATTACTTGAGGGTGATTACCAAATTGTTGGTGAAGGTGCTTCACTGTGTCATCACCGTATCTAGCTTCTAGCGGATGTAGTCGACAAACAATCGTATCATCAGCTGTACACTGAGAAAGGAACTCCGTGATGATAAAGCTAAGAAACTCAATTTGGGTTGGAAAAGCTGTGAGGTCATTAACAATCACGGCATCATGGGGCATTTGTCCCAGTAACAACCCAATTTTACCTTTATTTTTACGTTTGCGTTCAGCAACTACAAGTAACTGCTCTGGCAATTCCTGACTAGCTGCAGGCATCGAAATATAGCCATTTAAAAGTCCATGACATTCTCTGTCTCGCATGAGTCGTTCAAGAATTTCAAGTTGTTCAGACGTCACTTTTAGGTTACGTATAAAAGGCCACTTTTGAACAAACCCATGATGATTGGCTATTTGTGTACTATTTGCTTCCAAATAAAAGTAATTCTGTAAAAAGAAACTTTCAATGCAGATTAATTGAGCTTGATATTTTTCACTAAAATAAGCGGCTAGCTTTGTTTCGATTCTATAGTTACCAAATATAATCGCTACTTTTACATTTTTAGTCGTAAATGCATTCTCCATTTTACTGGCGTAAAGTTTAAATTGGTTAATAAGTTCTATTTTTTGTTGTGGAGTTTCAACTTTGTTGCTGTATCGACCATTCAAACGAGCAATTGTGTGCCGAGCCATTTCATCCCAATCTAACTCGCTAAGGTAGTCATTTTCCACTTTGTCACAATCTGTCAATTTGGTGTTTTTTTTCCAAGGGGGGATTTCATCATCAAGAATATTAAATCCTATTGAAAAAAAATACTCCCTCAGCCACAGGTGCACCAAGCCGCTAGCAAAAGGCCTATCTAAAAACAAAACACTCGGAATATTTAATAAATCGACACTGTTCATCGACACTCCAATAAATTCATAGCTTCATCAAAAATCACTGCAGAGCTTTTTCCGATATTGTTAGTTTCATACAGCTTTTCCTTTAGCTCTTGTCTTTTGCTTTCAAAGTCATCCTTGTCTAATGAACTTAAAATACTGGCAAATAAACTTGGTAAATCCTCAGGTTTTAGGCCGGGGGTGCTTTTCTCGAAATCGAGCATGAAGTCGCCGTGGCGCTTTACGTATTCCAATTTGTCATAAATAAAAAATACGATGGGCTTATCCAAAAGCAGATAATCAAAATAGATTGATGAATAATCTGTAATTAATAACGATGACATGGCTAACAGCGGATAAATATCACTGGTACTGGGATAAAAAACAATATTGTGTTGATAGTCCGGTGTAAACTGATAATCATCATTTTCCATTGAGTCAAAAAATGATTCTGGACGAATGAAAGGGTGCATCTTCAATACAATAAGTAAATCATGTTGCTTAGCAAACTTATTTAACTTGTCTAGATTGATGGGGTTGTTATCAAAAGAGTCCCCACGCCATGTTGGGGTATAAACAATCAGTTTATTATTTGAAGTTTTCGCCCAAGCATATATATCTTGATCAACCAGCGCTAAACTTTTTTTATTATCGCCTTGTTCAAATAGTACATCGTTTCTGGGATACCCAGAGTTAATAATTCTTTTATAATCAAAAATTTCTGAAAAGGCGTAATCTGTCACAAAATCTGAAGTTGATATAACTAAATCATATTTTACGGCTTTGTAATTAGCCAGATGACCAATTTTTTTAAGAGGAATACCATGCCATATTTGAATGGTTTTCGCATCATTAATTGCGTAGCGTAAATCTTGGGTGATGGGGTTATGATCTAACACCATCAGTTTAGATCTTAGGCTGTACAAAATGAATAACCATGAGTTAATGTCGATTATCTTGAAACCAAGAGGTTTTAACAACGCGATTTGATTTTTATTGTCGGTGGCTATTACCGCATTAATTCTTTGCTGATTTTCAAAGTACAAGTAGAGCTGTTTGATGTTAAGGTCAATGAACCCCTGCCCTAAAAATAGTACGTTGTTATCACGTTGCATGTATTTTTTAAAATGTCGCTGTAATACTAAATGGATTCCTGGCAAAGCATTACTTTTGGTTTTTTGCCACCAGAGTTTGAAGTTAGATATTTGTCGGAAACCCTCATTGTAAATCACCAACTGTCGTTTTGAATTGGCAAGGCCAATTTGTTTCAAAGATTTGTTTATTTCTAGCCCATAATTAGGGGAAATAATAAGTACTTTATCGAACTTTTTCTGAGCTAAATCATCAGGAGAGATGATATCTTGCCCCTGCTTGCTTTTATCCACAAAACCTAAAAAATTGATACTGGAGTCTTGCTCAAGATAACGCTTAAGCTTTTCAGACATTGGTGTAAATGGGGTAATATAAACGGACTGTCCAGGTTTGAGGCCAAGCAGCTCTATTTGTGGTGACATATTATTTCCATAACTGCTTTTTGACTCTTTCTCTTCGTCCAACATCTTGCAAAACAACAATCATTATAAAATCACCTATTCCAATGCTTTTACAATATCCAGCACACCATCCAAACCTTGTTTGATTTTTTGGATTGCTTCACTATCTATTTGTGACAGTGCTTTTTTTAAACTTGTTGTTGAAATACTAGGAGTACGTGGCAAATAAATGACCTCACACAACGTCTGAAGCTCATCAAATTTTCCTTGCCAATCTGCGCCTATTCCAAAGACATCAATATTGTACTCTTTAATATCCTCGCTTTTTTGCTCCCAATTGTGTTCGGGTATTACTAAATCAACACAACCTAAAGCGCCAACAATCTTTGCCCGTTCAGCGTAACCGTAAATGCACTGTTTACCCTTTAAAAGATTAAACTCGTCGGTAGACACACCTACAATGAGTTTGTCTCCCAACGCACTTAGACGTTCCAATAAATTAACATGACCAACATGAAGTAAATCAAAGGTGCCATAAGTTAGAATCGTTTTCACAAGGTTTTCTCGTCATATAATGTTGATGACTGAATATCATCCAAGGTCCAATCAGATTTAGGGGTTTGCCAATCACCGTAGTGGCGACTTAAATACCCTTCTACATCACTGGGTATAAATATAGATTTATCACGAAATGTAAAAGAAGCCAGTTGAAGCATGTGACGACTTGGCATGGAAAACCCTCGAGATGCAATAACATAATCCATTACATGCTGGTCTACATACTTTACAAATAAATCAATTAAAGGAAGCTGACAGTTAGCATCTGTTGGCTCTAACTTAAAACTCCGCGTATCACCAGCCTTTACTAGACCGAAAGCTTGTTCTGCGTAATACTCGGTAATTTTCCATGGCTGATTAGACACTCGTTCTAAGGCCGTCAACAGTGTACCTTGATTGCTTCTTATTTTTTCAATGTCATCCCTTAAAACGGCAATATCAAAATCATCGTCCCAAGGGATAAAAGCATCATCTCGATAAATACCTAATAAGGTACCAGCGTCCACATAATACTTTATGCCACTTTCCGTTAATGCATCACACAAAGCCAATAATACCTCTTCACATACCTGTTTTGTCAGGTCACTATCACCAAAGTGGAAGCGTTTCATTGCAGTTGCATGCAATACTTTAATTTTTTTCTCGGCAATATTTTCTTGTTGTTTTAACTGTGTTTCTATTTGTTCAAAATATTCACTGGCAATCATAATTACATCATAATTGAGATTATGTAGTTCTTTCACCGAAACAATTGGGATGCCATCGATCTCTAAGCCGCTCTTTTGTGGGTCGTTGTCACAAAAGGCGATAATTTGGTAATCAGAGTGCAGATTATTCTTAGCAGCCATACCGGCATTTCCCGCTCCAAATATAATCACTTTTTGCTTCAAAATATTTGCCTCTATTTCTGCACTTATCTCACTAACCGATCACATTTAATCGTGAAAGTTGATCAAACAGGTTATACCCATCCCAAACCGGAGAAAAATCTAATGCCTGGCCCACAGGCACAATTCTATCTATTCCCTGTATCGACGGTTGCTGAGCAAACTTGACTAAGCTTTGTTGCTCTAGCCCCCAGTAGCTCAAGGTTTGTAGTTTAGCATTGCTTGTTGCTGCTATGTCTTCCAAGGTGTCTATTTGCATCAGTAAAAAGTAACCACCACCGAGATGCCAATCTAGCCAATGCTCGTCAAAACAGCTGACAGGAATCACTCCCACGGCGCTTTGAATGATGGGCTCAGCAGCTTCCCCGGTACTTTTTAGCAACTGACTCGTAACCAGGTGATCATTTAAACTATTAATCGTTTGTTCGTTTTGCGTGGCCAGACAATTTACTTGTTGAAATAACTCGAGTTGCAAAGCCCTATCGCCTAACCAATAAATCAACCTCGGTGATGAACACGCCAACTGCCCATGAGGCTGAGTATCTTGCCATAAGAGTTGCGCTAATTTTGGTACATTCTCTCTGGTTAATTGGTCACCGTTGATCACAGCAGCAGAATACCTATCAGCAAAACTAATATCGCGACAACGGGGCTGACAAGGTAATTGCCGAATAGCATTAACACTTTCGTCTCCACCCCAGATAACACGCGCATCCGCTTTACTGCTGAGTATTTTCGAATATTCTGACTGCTTATCGTAATGTATAAACAGGTTATACTGCCCTAATCGAACGAAGGCTGGCTGCGCAAAAAGCCGGTTTATGATACCCAATAAGCACCCTCTTAATTCGGTGCTTTTGGTTGCCACTCGAACGACATTGTGATTCCCCATTAGCAAGGAACATATCCAGCTGTAGATAAACATAGTGTCCACATTTGCAGGGGTGAAATGCAAAACCCATCCTAGGGGTTTAACAATCCCGGTAGGAGCAAATTCATGTAATTTTTTCAGGTTAGATTTCCGTAACCAGAACCCCAAAGCCACTAATTCTGGAAAAGATTTGGCTTCGCTATCTTTTAACAATGCAGTAGACAAAGCCTCAATAAAACTCAACACTTCAGGATCAAAACACCTAAACCCTTCAGCGCGGTGATTGATCATATTCAAATCACCTCCCACTGGCGCTAAGATAGTCAACGAGCTCATAATGATGTCTCTGAGTGTGTATCACTACAACCGCGCACTTCGGTCTTAGGGAGTCGACCTTTGATTGCAAAATACTTGCCTTTGGCGCCGCACAGACAATCGTCCACACCTTTTAAAATACCTAAATCTTCAGTAAGTAAGCTATGTCCAGGATAGCTGCTTGGCAAGGCTGATAAAACTTGCACTAAACCTGTTTCGCCCATGGCTGACTCCTTCAATGTAAACGGATCACGAATCACCACATCGGCAAATATGGGGGCATGTAAATGGCCCTGTGAACACTCTACAAACACCGACCCTACTTGCTCCGCCATGCCATAAAAATTAAAGCATTTTGAAATGCCAGTTGTTGCCATCAACGTCTGCTTGAAAGTGACGTTGTCAACCTGTTGTTCAATTAGCTTTTTCCATCCGCCACTGTGAATCAAAATGCCATTTGGTAAGGATATTGTCTTGCCGTTATTTTGTAATGCTTTTATAAAATACAACCAGACCATGAAAGTAAAACCAAAAATCAACACGGGCTGTTCAGCGTACTTTTGGCAAAATGCTTCAATAACAGGCCAATTAGGCTGCATATTTTCATCCAGGGCATAGGTATGGTCTCGACCAAAAAAGGCTAAGCCTTGAATACCCGCAGCTCTGGCACTGAATTCTGGTTTTTTAAGAATATCGGGAGAGTCGATAATCAACATTGGCAAACGCTGTCGACCTATAGTTTGCTGTAAAATTTTAACCAAAACCTTACTTTGCCTGGCACTGGTGGCCTTGTCTAAATAGATGGTTGCCGGTGTTTGAGAGGTTGTTCCTGAAGATTGCAGTACCTTGAACACATTTTCGTCAGAGATACTTTTTAAGTTCAACTGTTTAAACAAGCGCACAGCTAAATAAGGTAATTCATCGATTTTCTTTGCATCGCCTACGTGGTGATCAACAATGTTCTGATACGCTTGGCAATGTTGCTGATGAAGTTGATGTAACTGGTTTAATACCGGCAGCAATAAGGCTTCTTTTTGGCTTTGTTCAAGGGCATAAACATCCGACGCTAGCAGCTCTTCGAATAAACTCAGGTATTTTACTAGTATTGGGTTACTATCATTAATCATAGTGATTCAGCCAATACCGAATTAAGCACGCCTTGATAATCTTTTTTGCCATTTTCAGTTAACGGCAAAACATCGTAATAAGTCACTTTGATCATCCTTGGATGTAAATCAAAACGTTGGCTTAGCCATTTTTTGACATCCACATTAGGTTGCTGATGCTTCTCAGACACAATTGCCACCACCAGACAACTATCGTTACCTGTGGCTAATCCGGCAATATTCAGCTCTTGCAAACTCACCTCAACTTCATCTAAGTCAATTCGCAAACCAAATAATTTAACAAAACGCGATTTACGCCCGGTGATAAAATAATCACCATCGTCGTCAAAATAAGCCAAATCTCCTGTCCCTAGCCATCTATCCTTAGATGGGTTTGAATCGATGGATAAGCCATTTAAATCGGCCTGATTATTAACATAACCAAGCATCACATTGGCACCAGAGTAAAACAGTTCGCCGACCCTATTAGGTTGCTCAATTACTTGATTTTGCTCATCAACTAACTTAAATCGTCCTCCAGGAATAGCACGACCAATTGACTCAGGCTTTTGAGTGACGAGTTTGGGATCTAAAAAAGCCATTCTTGGACTTGCTTCGGTTTGGCCGTACATCACAAAAAACTCGCTTCGATTCTGTTTCGCAAATTGACCTAATGTTTTAATGGCGTCACAGGCCAGTTTTCCACCCGCTTGGGTAAAGTAGCGCAAATGAGGTAATGATTTGCGATCAAAGCGCAACCTGAGAAGCATCTCATAGGTAAAAGGTACACCGGCAAAACTATTGATCTTGTGTTGCTCAAATAACTGCCAGTAGTCACGACTCACCGGACTTGCATCCGAAAAAATACAACAAGCCCCTTTGTGCAAATGGGAATTGATGATTGAGAGCCCATAAGAATAGAAAAAAGGCAAAGAACACAGCGTCTTGTCCGTATTCTCTATGGGCAAATACGCACAAATAGCCTCGGCGTTGGCCTGCAAATTATGCGCGCTCAAGGCAACTTGTTTAGCCGTCCCCGTTGAACCTGAGGTAGATAGCAATAAACTCCCTTGGCAATCATGCAAAGTGCTACTTGTTTGATGATATTGAATCGTACTTTTTTGCAGTGCCGAACAGCTTATGGTCGCACTTGGATCAAACTCTTTATACAATTTGCGTAAAACAGAATTATCTGTATCTGGACTGAGTAGCATCCCACAGTGACCTTGCCTCATTACACTTAGATAAGCCACCAAAGTAGATAAGCCATTAAACGCCAATATAAAAATCACACCTTTGCGGCGACCTAAATGTTGACTGAGGTCCCCTTCCAAACGTCTGCAAGCTTGTTCAAGCTGCGCATAGCTAAGTTGCTGCTCTCCTTCAATGGCAGCGATATTGTTAGCATGTTGGGAAAGTGCGTCATAAAACATTGTTTAGAGGCTCAATCCACCATCGATACCGATAATCTGACCGGTAATAAATGATGCATTATCGGATAACAAGAACGCGATGAGTTTAGCGACATCTTCAGGAGTCCCTGCCCGTTGCAACGATGTAGCATCAATCAAAGTTTGGCGTTTTTGCCCTTCATAGGAGGCTGTCATGGGGGTATCTATAAAGCCTGGGGCTACACCGTTCACACGGATCCCCAAAGAACCCAACTCTTTTGACAATGATTTAGTTAAACCCGACAACGCAGATTTACTCATGGCGTAGGCTGCTTGCCCTGCACTGCCGTTTTCACCGACGATGGAACAAAGATTGACGATGCTACCGCTGCGATTTTTGGTCATCAGTCGCATAGCTAATTGACTGTGAGTAAACGCAGAAACACTATTTACCGCAAATTGCGTTTGCAGATCAGCAGAACGAGTCAGCATAAACCCAGAATCCAGCATAACGCCAGCACAGTTTGCTAAGCCATGCAATTGTCCCGACTCTTTCATTATGCTTGCAAACCCTTGCTTCACACTGCTTTCATCAGTGACATCATAGGTAAGCACCTTAGTGTTGACTAACTGACTCGACAACTCTTGTAGCTGATCTTTATTACGCCCAGCCAGATACACAAATGCGCCTTGTTTAGCGCATTCAATTGCTGTCGCCCGACCGATTCCACCGCTAGCCCCGGTAATTAGCAGTGTTTTTTGCTTAAGCATCAAACTCGATTTCATATTTAGCTAATATTTCTTTTGCCTTGGCCACTGAACTCATGTCTATTATATCGTCGGTATCTAGCATTACGTTAAATAGGTTTTCCAACTCCGCAATTAAAATCATGTGGGCAGTGGAATCCCATTCAGGAATACTGTTGTAAGCTAAATCATCACTTACCTTTTCCAGCGGTATGGCTAAACTGTCGGAAAAGGCTTGTTTTATTCGTTCTTGGTTATTCATTAAAGTTTCCTTTATTACTCTCTATGCTTCCTAGGAGTGCGAGAAAGTAAGGCTTTCAGTGCTTTGCTATCCCGTTGATAATCATCGAAATTCAAACTAATTTCAATTAAATCACCTGGTTTGACTATTTGATAACCTAATTTTAAATTGTAATTAAGTGCAGCCTGATTATTTGACTTTACTTTAGCGACTAATTTTTGGCACTTTAAGGATTCAAAACAGTAATCGTTAATTAATAATGTAGGAGAAAAGGCGATTATGTTATTTCGGTATTTTGCTTCACCAATATACAAACCAGGCTCGATGATCTTTGCTTGGGAAAGAGGCTTACCCAATTCTCTCGATTGAATATTAACACTACCAATATCCTGATCTTTATACGAAATCATAAAATGTTGTTGGCTAGGATCACGACTCACTTTGCGAAACCAAGCAGATTGCTGCTCTTCAGTAATTTCTGTTTGAGAAACCATAAACTGGCGAATTTCTGTGTCATTTCGCCACTGTCGTAGAAGCGGAAGATCTTTTTCCTGCACTTCTCTTAGACTGACTTGATAACCTGTTAGTATCTGATTCTGTTCCATAATTTTACTTTTTGTTGGCAATACATAAAGTTTGTATTTGCTCAATCACCCGCTGAGCACCTCGGCTATCTCTGCTGGCTAAAGCTCTACTTTGCATATTTAACAACGCGGCCTCATTAGACCATAGGGAAACAACACGCTGTACAACCTTTGCGACGCGTTGTTGTGTTTCATTGTGTCCTACAATAGCGCTAAAATCTTCCGTAATACACCAACCTTGGAGTACTGCAGCCTTAGTTGCTTCAAGTTGATTATCTGCCACAGTTAATAAACAACTGGGTGTGGCAGTAGCATGTAACTCAAATTGACTGCCACCAGCGGCAGAGATGGCCAACCGCGTTTGTAAAAACCATTTTGCTATCTGCTGGCAGTCATGAAGATGTTCTACCTTTATCTTAGTATGATTAAGGTGGTTTTTTAGTTGTGTGAGAAAGGGATAAGCGGCCCCACTGATTATCAATAGTTTTCCGGAAAACCCCATCCGTTCCAAACTCACAAATAAGGGTATGATTAAATTTGCCGGGTCACTGCCCCCCATTACTATGGTTAGGTACTCACGCTGTTCTATTGGCTTGCTTTGTAAATCACAAAACTCCTGACGCAACACACGGAAAGAATCCCCTAAACAAAGTTGCGTATCCGGTTGGTTCAATGCATAACCCAATTGATTTGCACTTGACGCACCGTTGATAATAAGGTCAGCGTACAGGTTTCCAGCATTATTCATATCATCGAAACACACTACAGGATAATTTAGCGAAGCAAGTTGCTGACGATATTCTGCAGAAAAATGATACCCATCAATCACGATGACATCGATGTTATGATTGATGCAACAATCACTTATCTTTTCTATTTCCTGGATATCTGTTTTAAACTCAGGCATCACATGCACTTGTCCAATCCAATCCTGACGGTTTTGACTGAGTTTAGCGCCTTCCGAATTAAGTAAAAAAACAGCTGAAAATTGGTTTTTAGAAGCAGCTTGAGCCAAAGCCAAACAGCGCATTAAATGGCCTAAACCTGAGGTAACACCCGCATTTACTCTGAATAAAATATGCTGCATAGAATCGTTAATGGGCTGTGGTTTTAGTGGTCATTCAAATAAATCCCATGTTAAAGCCGTACCAGGCGGAAGTGTTTTTTTGGCTTTTTTACCTAGAACAGAATCCCAATGTTTTGGCTCAAGGCCGCTAGCGGGACGCACGATTCGCAAGTTTTGACGGGTTAAAGTTTGACCTACTGGTATCTCACTACTCACAAAAATAGAACGTCGGTAATGCTTTGACTTTTCCTCAGCAACACTTCCACCATAGGTCACACTTCCCATGGCTTCAAACCCACGCTCACTCTCTTCTACAAGGGATTTTAACTCGCTGGGCTCCAAAGAAAATGCTGCATCCACGCCACCCGCGTTGCGATCTAGAACAAAGTGTTTTTCAATCACAGTCGCACCTAAGGCCACTGCAGCAACGGAAACCCCGATACCAGCAGTATGATCAGATAACCCCACTTGCGTATTAAATGCAGCTTGTAAGTGAGGGATGGTCAATAAATTCGTATTGCTCGGCTCCGCAGGATAAGTACTGGTGCACTTTAGGAGAATAATATCGTCACAACCCGCTGTTTTAGCACAATCTACAGCTTGTTCGATTTCAGCTAAGGTTGCCATACCCGTTGACATAATTAATGGCTTGCCTGTGGCAGCGGCTTTGCGGATCAAAGGAATGTCAGTGAGCTCAAAAGAGGCTATTTTATAACAAGGAACATCTAAGGTTTCTAAAAAATCCACCGCATCTTCATCAAAAGGTGAACTAAATGCCAGCATGCCGAGTTCGTTAGCGCGTGCAAATAAACAACTGTGCCACTCGTAGGGTGTAGATGCCTTTGCGTATAGACCATGTAATGCCTCACCATGCCATAAGCTGTTTTTTTCTTGGATAACAAAATCAGCTGAATCAACATTGAGGGTCATACTATCGGCAGTATAAGTTTGTAATTTGATGGCATGGGCACCAGCTTTTGCCGCAGCTTCTACCATCGCCATGGCCAGTTCGAAATTCTGGCTATGGTTTCCGCTTAGCTCAGCAATAATAAAAGGCCGATGAGATGGGCCAATTAAACGCCCACCAATGGCGATATCACGCATTCTGTTGCGCCTCAAATATGGAGGTTATGCTTTGTGCAAGATCTTTTGGCTGAGGAAATTCATCGCTCTGGTCGGTGGCATAATCAGGCATCAAAATTCGCGGGTCCAACTGCCCGGGAATTAACAATGTAGGGGTTTCTACACAAGCGGCTAAAGAGAACATCGCATTCGGCAGACAGACCAAAAGATCACTGGATTTTAATCCTTGTAAACGCAGGCCTAAGCTTTCTTGCTCATTGTCTTGAATGACCAAATAGCCGATATTCTGCAGTATTGTTTTTAGCTCGTGGAAATAGGGATATGGATGCTGCGCATCATTAAGTGCCAAATAGATAATACGTTGGTTTGCGTCTAAGTACTTTTGTGCCGGTTTAATATCAATATGCCAATCCAATGGCATGCTATTAAATCCACAACAGCGGGTTAGATAAAATTCGGGATAACCGCCGTCAGGCAGATTATCACTTATCCACCATTGACTATGCCAACGGCTCATCCCCATAAATGAACTTTGCATATACTCAGCTGCATTGTTTACATACTCAGGCTGTAAACTTTGATTTTGTATCTGTTCAATTAACTGTTGCAGCGGCACATTTAAATAATTGCCCTGCACTGGCTCACCGGCATCTTTTAGAAAGCGGGCAAGTACACAGGGCATAAATGCTGTATCGAGGTTAATTATTTGTTCGAAGCCAATTTCAATGATGGTTTCTGCCAAACCAAGAAATGCCTCCAATGACTGCAAAATGTTATCCGGCCAATAATGCTTGGGCAAAGTTAAGAGCTTTGCACTGGGGGTAGCTAACTTCAGCACTTCGGCCCCTAAACCATGGGTCAGACAATAAATCTCAGTGTTCGGGTTTTGCTGTTGCAACTGACGAACAGTCGGCACAGCTATGCTAGCAACATCCCCCATTTCCAACATACGGATAACCAAAATTTTACTCATATTAGATTCCTTTGATATAGGCTTGATACATTAACTCTGCTCGCTGCCAATCTTCTGGTGTATCAATATCTTGGACCAAATGACGAGGGAGAATTACGGGCACACTGTGTTGAGAAAAAATGCCTTTTTTAGAAAGATAATCATCAGTTCTGCCCCAATAGAACTGACCTGCATCGTGGTAGGCCTCTTCTAAATCCTGAGAGCGTTTAAAAATATCTTGTTTAAACATTGGCTCAACATTGCCTTGTTTAACGCTGATTGCCCGTTGAATCGGAAAAGCAAAACTGGTGACAGAAAAAGAAAAGGATTTACTTTCATCTTGCTGCAACAAGGCTAACCCTTTTTGCAAATACTCAGCTTGTAAAAAAGGAGCCGTTGCATAAATACAGCAACAGAACTCAGGTTTTTCAAATTTATCGATGCAATATTCAATACCATGATTGGTGACAGGCCGCGTGCCTATCACATCGTTAGATAAGTTTTCAGGCCGTAAAAAAGGCACTTCAGCACCATATTTACGCGCAATATCTGCCACTTCTTGGGAGTCCGTTGAGACCCAAATTTTATCAAACAAGTTTGATTCTTGCGCGGCTTGTATTGAATAGGCAATCAGGGGTTTGCCCGCAAAATTACGAATATTTTTTGCTGGTATACGTTTACTTCCACCGCGGGCGGGAATGATAGCTAAATTCAAGCTAATACCTCATTTAATGCTTGTACTACTCTGTCTTGTTCATCGGCAGTCATACTGGGAAATAAAGGTAAAGTTAACGCATTCTGATAATAATTTTCTGCATTAGGGAAATCCCCTCGGGAAAACCCCAACTTTTGAAAGTAGGGTTGCAGATGAATCGGAATATAATGCACATTGACACCAATACCTCGCTCAACCAAAGCGGCATAAATAGCGTCTCTTTTATGCTCGTTAAGCTCGATAATGTAAACATGCCAAGCACTTTTATCGGCATTATTCATGGTCGGTAACGTCAATGGTAAATGTTTCAACATTTGGTTATAACGTTGTGCCAACATCTGACGTTTATTAATAAAGCCATCTAATTTTTTGAGTTGAGACAAGCCCAAGGCAGCATGAAGATCACTTAGACGATAATTATATCCCAGCGCTACCTGTTGATAGTACCAAGGCCCTTCAGAAGGTCCTTCCATCTGTTCTAAATCTCGGGTAACACCATGTTTGGCGAACAATTTGCTGCGTTCGAATAAGGTTTCATCGTTGGTCAACACAGCCCCTCCTTCGGCGCTTGTAATCGACTTAACAGGGTGAAAACTCAACACGGCTAAATCGGCGTATTCACAGCTCCCTATTTTGTTCTGTTGATAACTACCTCCCAGTCCGTGGGCCGCATCTTCGATAATACCCACCTTGTACTTGCGGCATAACTTAGCAATTTCTTGCATCTGACAACTGGCACCGGAAAAATGCACAACAACAATGGCTTTGGGTAATAAATTCGCGCTTTCAGCGTTTGCTAGCTTGCGTTCAAGGGCTTCTACACTAATATTTCGGGTTTCTGTATCGATATCTATAAAATCAATGGTTGCGCCGCAATATAAAGCACTGTTTGCGCTGGCCACAAATGAAATAGGTGAGGTCCAAACGCGATCGCCGTTAGCAACTCCCAATGCTAAACACGCCACATGTAAACCAGAAGTGGCACTGTTTACAGCAGTGGCATAGTTTGCGCCTGTATAGGTGGCTAAGGCCTTTTCGAATTTGGGAACGATGCTCCCTTGAGTAAGAAAGCGATTTTGCAGGACATCAACCACGGCAGCAACATCTTCATCATCAACGAAATGCTTTCCGTAGGGAATATTATCAACTGATTTGCTCACAATTGCGCCTTAATCTAACGTTAATTTATCTAAGGCTTCGAGTTCTTTAACCGTTAAAAAGTGGGGATTTGTACCAGAATGATATTCGAATTTATCTTCCACAGCTCGCCCTTTTTCACCCAATTTATTTAGGCGATAATCAACGGTTTTATCAAAAAACTTAATGGCTGGCGTAATCACATAATGATCATCAAACTCTAACGAATGGTGGGCCATTTCTTCTGGCACCATGACTTCGTGTAGTTTTTCTCCAGGGCGAATTCCGATAGTGTCGTAATCTCGACTGCCACTCATGGCTTCAACCAAATCTAGTATGCGAATTGACGGGATCTTAGGCACAAATATTTCGCCACCTTGCATCCGTTGGAAGTTAGTAATAACAAACTGAACGCCTTCGTCTAAAGTGATCCAGAAGCGGGTCATTTCCTCATGGGTGACAGGTAATTTGGTTTTGCCCTCGGCTAATAAATTCCGGTAAAAAGGGACAACTGAGCCCCTAGAGCCCACAACATTGCCGTAGCGAACCACTGCAAACCTTGGGCCCGACGCGCCAGAAATATTATTTGCAGCGACAAAAAGTTTGTCTGAAGCTAACTTAGTTGCACCATATAAATTGACTGGGTTTGCTGCTTTATCTGTTGATAATGCAATTACCCGTCGAACATCGGTTTCAATGGCCGCATCAATTACATTTTGCGCACCATTAATATTCGTTTTAATACATTCATTGGGATTATATTCAGCTGCAGGGACCTGTTTTAAAGCTGCTGCGTGAATCACATAATCAACATCTTTCATCGCTGATTTAAGACGATGTTTATCTCTTACATCACCAATAAAATAGCGCATACAAGGGGCATCAAACTGTTGCTGCATTTCGTATTGCTTTAATTCATCGCGGGAATAAATGATAATTTTTTTAGGTTTTTCATTCTTTAACAAATGCGAAACGAAACGTTTGCCAAACGACCCTGTTCCACCGGTAATCAATACGCTTTTATTTTCAAACATTTATCTTGTCTACCTGACACTGTTGTAACGCGAAGAAAGTTAACTGCGTTTTCGCTGCAATTGTATGTTGGCTTAAGTGCATTCGCAATTTGTTTTAAAATTATAGACTTATATTAGCCTAATGGAATGAAAGCCACTCACCCACTGTCAAATTTTTGAAACAGCAACTCTGTATGAAATGGATAAGCAATTATTATTCCTTCTATTATTTAGCAGAATTTTCCACAGCTAACAAACTATTCGCTAACATAGAAACGTAAAATAAAGTAAAGGACAGGGTTTTGATATAGAACGAGTTCCCAAACGCCTGCGAAGTGAAGTTTTGCCAAGAACGGGATTATTTGTATTTATTGACGCTTTTTTTGCCGCGGATTAAACCGCTCAATTGTTTCAACGATTCTTTAAGCTGTGTGTCTATGACCTTTGTCAGCGATTTATTAGTTTCTAACTCGCTCTCACTAAACAGTTTTTCAGCGGTTTGGTCTAGGGACTTTAGGTGATCAACCACAACTTCATCCCGTGTTTCGATAAGTTGCTTAAGCAATTTGTCATCTAACTCTGCAGCCGCCAACACAGTTTCGATTTGTGTGTTAATGGCTTTCAAGTTTTCTGGCGTATATTGGTGGCTCAGAGTTAGTTTAATCACACGACCGCTGTTCGTTTTTGTCGTTGCGCTTCATAGGCTTCTTGTTTTGCATCTTCAGGGATACTCGCCCACGCATTCTTAATAGGTAACATCAGGTTAATCACTTCATCCATGATGTTCAAGTCATTCTGAATATTGGCATCTGTGATACGCTGAATCATATAATCATATAAATTAAATAAGTTCTGACTCACTTCACTACCAATATCTAAATCTAGGGTGTCTCTAAGGTTCATCAAAATCGCTGAAACACGAGATAAGTGATCCGACTTACCTTCGAAATCTCTGCGCTCTATGCAACCTTTTCCATAGGCCATGCGATCTAACGCGCCTTGCATCAACATGAGTGTGATTTTATGGGGATCTGCAGAAGCAACATCCTGCTTTAAGTTGCCTTTTTTATAAGCATTGATGCCTTTTAATGCCATCGTTTTTACTCCTTATACTTGACCCAGAGAAGCCATTAGCGCATTACCTGTCTGATTTAGTTTTGTTACCGTTTGATCAAGGTTTAAATATTTATCACGCAATATTTCTTCAAAACTTAACATGCGAAGTTCGAATTGTTCTCTTTCTTCAGACAACTGATCTTTTTCATCTTTTGCTGATTGCTCCCTTGTCGCCAATAACCCACTGAAGGTTGTATACTCTTTTGTATATTCATACATGCGAGCAGCGATACCTTCATCTTCATCAGTAAACAAAGCCGCTATCTCGTCAAAGTTATCTTCTAATGCTTCGGCAAGGCGATCCTCTCCACTGCCTAAACCAAATTCATCATATGAAGAGATTTCTAGTTTGCCCTCAGAGTTAAGTTCAACACCAATTGCAAACAGTCCCCCTAGCGCAGAAGAGCTTACATTTGAGCCAACAATACTGCTTAACCCTGAGGTAATACTCCTGGCCATAAAATCACCAGCTAACGCTCCATCATTTTCTAACTCAGAAGTACCATATTTGGTAAGTGTATCAATCTCACTTGCCAAGGCATTAAAGTTATCGACAAAGTCTCTAATTTTTTTATCTAAACCTTCGGTATCATAGCCAATTTGTAACGTAGAGGTTTGAAATTCCCCCAGAGCATCTTTCGTTGAGACCGTTGATGCCTCAAAGGAAACGCTTGAAATCGTATTTTCGAATTCGTTGGTGCTAGATTCAACCGCAATACCATCAATGGTAGCTTGAGCATTTTGGGCGCTCAGAACTGGATCTAAATAAGACGCCGTTTCTGTTGAATCTGTGGTTGCTACTCGGTTTAGGTCTGCCAAGTCATTATTATTCACAATGACTAAATCGTTACCATCACCTGTAGTTGTTGAGGTTAAAACAAGCTTAGCACCACCATCAGCTGTACCCGTATCGATGATACTTGCATTCACACCAAAATTATCTTCTGAACTGTTTATTTTATTAGCAAGTTGCTGCAGTGTCTGACCGGCAGAAACGTTAATATCAAAACTATCGCCAGTACTATCAATTTTAAACGTTAGACTGCCGCTTCCAGAGGATAAAACCGTATCAGTTGAATCGCTAAAGCCGCCATCTACAGCATTCTCTGTTTCAAAGCGGCTGCCGCTAGCTAATTGGGTAACAGCAATTTGATATTCGCCTTTTACAGCACTATTGGCAGCTTCCGCAGTAAAAGGTTCGACGCTTTCATCGGGATTCGTGATAGAAGGTTCGCGACCTTGCAGATTGATATCACTGCGTAATTCATCAACGGTGTCGAGAAAGTCACTCATTTTAGACTTCAACTGGCCGATAGCAGAAATTTCAGAATCCAGTGACTCTTCTTTTTCGTCCAAACGAGCCTGTTTTGGCTCTCTTTCGGCGGCAATTAATTGCGTGACTAAATCATCTAACGCCAACCCCGAGCCTACACCTAATGATTGGATTGTCATGACGAACCTCTTTAAATAAATTAAGCTTGTTTGTTAAACAATACCCCCACTGCGCTACCTACGTCAGATTGGAGATCTTTGATTCTCTCAGACAAAGCGAGTACTTCTTCAGTGGGGATTTGTCTTATCACTTCCCCAGACTCCGAGTCTGTCACTTTAACCACTTGTCGTTCGCTCTTCTCATCAACAGAAAACGATAGTTGACGATTAGAAGTCTGCAGAAAATCACTTATTTCGCTAACTGCACTTTCAATGTTTACAGAACTTTCTGTGCTTTCATTGTTTGATACAGTTTTATCGGCCTGTCTCTGATTTTCTTGACCATTTTGCCCAGAATCGGCACCTTGCTTTTTTTCATTTCTGAGCTGATTTTGTTCAGATACGTTTACAGAAACCGACGGTGTTATGTCTTGCTGTGCAAAATTCTGGCCATACTGTGAAAAATTAACATCCATCTTTCACCTCCACTTCAAAGCAATTTGCCACTAACCATACAAGTATAGTGGCATTATCGTTGATAGACTAACCTAAAAAGCTAATCAAATTATCCTAGCAAAGACAACGCCGATTGAGGTCGCTGATTTGCTTGACTAAGCACAGATAAAGATGCCTGTTGAACAATTTGATTTCGGGTTAGCTCGGCAGTTTCAGTAGCAAAGTCGGTGTCACGAATACGTGAACGAGCACCAGCAATGTTTTCTGAAATGTTACTCAGGTTACGAATAGTGGATTGGAAACGGTTTTGCAACGCACCCAAATCAGCTCTTACTGCACCCACAGTCGATATTGCATTGTCAATTGACGTCAATGCGCCAGATGCACCTGCGATAGTGGCAACTGACAATGACCCAATGTTCAAACCTGAAGAACCGTATCCACCAGAGCGCGACAAGTTTACTGAAATAGTCTGTCCGCCATTTGCGCCAACTAGAAACGCAGCTGAAAATGTCCCTTTAAGAATATCTACGCCGGCGAACTGTGAGTCAGTCGAGATTCGTGAAATTTCAGTTTTCAGCGCTGAAACCTCTTTTTGTAACGCGAGTCTATCAGCAGAAGTATTGATACCATTTTGCGATTGCACCGCTAAGGTACGAATACGTTGCAAAGATGATGTTACTTCGCCCAAAGCGCCTTCAGCCGTTTGTGCTAATGAAATGGCATCGTTAGCGTTACGCACTGCTTGGTTTAGACCTTGAACTTGAGTCGTAAGACGATCTGAGATTTGCAGACCAGCCGCATCATCTGCTGCTCGGTTAATACGAAAGCCAGATGACAATCTTTCAAATGATGTGCTAAGTGACTGTCCTGAATTAAACAACTGACGCTGCGCATTCAAAGACGACACATTGGTGTTTACATATAAACCCATATTTACCTCCTGAGAACTACCTATTAACTGATAAGGTAATTCGCCTCAATTTTGACTTCCAAGAAATACATCTTGAAAGCCACCTCTCTTTGATTGAGAATCGGCACCTCTACCAACCCTCAACATAAAATTCTTTAAAAAGAATTCCCCTCAACTAATGTTATCGACCACTACTTGAAGATCTTTAGTTTTTTTATCTATTTTTTATAAAACTTAACATGTTGATAAATAAAGGTTTTTAAAAATACTCTAAAAATAATAAAAATTTAGTTAAAGAAAATAGGCTTAAATCGAAGAAAGTCAGGTGTTTTTTGGGAATAACGAATCACAGGGCTAAGCGGGTAAAATAAAGCGGGTATAAAGAAAAGGTTGAACAAATAAGCGTTCCTTGTGTCACAGACAGTTCAGATGGCGCTTAATGCCTAATATCTGCTTGCGCGAAATTTTGACTTTCGAGGGGTGTAGTTGAAGTTGAGCCACATCTACATGCAGATTAATTCATTGCCTTAATTTTACCCTGTAAGGAAAAATAATCCTTTGTCAGGTAACAATGTTAATTACTGGCACAGCGATTGCTAAATTAATTTCATATAAACGTGAGACAAATAACAAAAGCCATTTTTTTGGCATAAAAATAAAAAAAGGCCAGATCAAATGACCTGGCCAACTTGCTCACGTTAGGAGTACGAGCAAATACTGTTTCTGTCCGGCTGGCAGGGTTAGAGAATGAATACTGGCCTCTCAACCAAACTTCTACACTCTCAGTCCTGTTAGTCGGCTTTTTATTTAGGTGGTGCCGACACCACCGCCATCCTTGGCCAATCTAGACACATTTCCAATGTGCCTCTGGGTTGGCCTCTCAATTCCTACCCTCAGAAATATGATCCTCTAATTTGTTTACCGCTATTATCCAAGTAATTGCAATGCAGCTTGTGGCCGCTGGTTAGCCTGGGACAAAACCGTTAAATTCGCTTGTTGTAAAATTTGTGCACGGGTAAGACTTGCCGTTTCTGTGGCAAAATCTGTATCCCGAATACGCGATCTTGCCGCTGAAACGTTCTCAGATATATTACTCAGATTACGAATTGTGGATTGAAAGCGATTTTGTATTGCACCTAAATCAGCTCTCTTAGCGTCAATTATTGAAATAGCTTGGCTTACGCGAGTTAATGCTGCTGAAGCTTGGGCCTCTGATGCCACTGAAATATTGTAACCGGCAAACAATCCTGACGTACCGAATCCCCCGGAACGGGAAATATTCACGCTGATTGTCTGACCAGCATTAGCCCCGACGAGAAATTTTGCTGAATAAATACCATCCAACAAGTTGACGCCACCAAATTGACTATAGCTGGCGATACGACTTATTTCTGTTTTTAATGCGGAAACTTCTTTTTGTAAAGCTAGGCGATCGGCTGAATTATTAATGCCGTTTTGAGATTGGACCGCTAGCACTCTTATTCTTTGCAGTGCCACTGTTGTTTCGGCCAATGCACCTTCGGCGGTTTGCGCCAAAGATATACCATCGTTTGCATTCCTGACTGCCATATCCAACCCTAAAATTTGTGTGGTTAGACGATTGGATATTTGTAAACCTGCCGCATCATCTTTGGCTCCATTAATTCGAAAACCCGACGATAAACGCTCAAAAGCGGTACTTAAATCATTGTTGGTGGTAATCAATTGCCGCTTGGCATTAATTGACGAAATATTTGTGTTTACAAACAAAGTCATTATCCACACTCCTAAACTTTAATTAACTAACTGTTTATTAATAGTTTTACTTAAAAAATGTGTTGATAACTCAGTTAAATATAAATTTGGCACACTAAATGCTAAAATCATATTGTCAGTCATTACCATGGCTGACAGTTTTGCCAAGCAATTATGGTTGACAAAGCTGTACAAAAGTAAGAGCGAAAGCTCTGGTCGACGGGCGGAATTGATGGCCTATACCTCAATACCTCTCACTACCTCCTGGCGTCTTTTCTGCCCAGTCGACTGCCAATTAAAAAAGCCTATGGCTTGATAATGGAGTGAGAATTCGCCCGCGCTTTTATACAGCGTGAGTTATCTAGTTGTTTAAGTAAAACGTATCTTCTTCGGTCGGTTGCAGCCTGCCCCCACATTTTGCAATCCGGCCGTTTTCTTTTCTTCAATCAATCTTCAATGTTGCAGCCTGCCCCTGTTGCTTGCTCAGCATCATATTTCATGATCTTTCTCTCTTATTATTGCAACAGTTGCAAAGCAGCTTGTGGACGTTGATTAGCCTGTCCTAACACTGTGATACTGGCTTGTTGAATTATTTGCCAGCGAGTCAATTCAGCTGTTTCAGCAGCGAAGTCTGTATCGCGGATGCGAGATCTAGCCGCTGATACATTTTCTGAAATGTTACTTAAATTTCTGATGGTAGATTGAAACCGGTTTTGTATGGCACCTAAATCCGCTCTTTTAGCATCAATTATGGAAATTGCACCTAATACAGCAGTCATAGCACGAGATGCAGCGGCCTCAGAAGCAACAGAAATTAAATTTGAATCAATACTCTGCGAACCGAATAAGCCGGAAGTCCCGTACCCACCAGGTCTAGAGATATTGACACTGATTGTTTGACCTGGATTCGCACCGACCAAAAATGCAGAAGAATAAGCTCCACCAAGAATGTTGACGCCACCAAACTGTGAGGTTGCGGCAATTCGACTGATTTCTTGTTTTAAAGCATCGACTTCTTTTTGTAGTGCTAAACGATCAGCCGAGCCATTAATACCATTTTGAGATTGCACAGCAAGTACACGAATACGTTGCAATGCGGACGTGGTTTCAGCCAATGCACCTTCTGCGGTTTGCGCTAGAGAGATGCCGTCATTGGCATTTCTGACGGCCATATTAAGGCCAAGAATCTGAGTGGTAAGTCGGTTGGAAATTTGCAGGCCGGCGGCATCATCTTTCGCATTGTTTATGCGCAAACCTGAGGATAAGCGTTCAAACGCTGTACTTAAATTATTGTTCGACGTGAATAGCTGACGACTAGCATTCAACGACGACACATTTGTGTTGACGTATAAAGACATTTTTTTTCTCCTAACGATTTAAGCAATCCGCCTGACCTATTATTATTATTAGTGATCATTGCGGTGATTCTAAGTGCGCTATTATTAGTTTTATTACGTCACTTAATTAGGCGTGTACTTATTATTTTTTTAGTTTGTACATCGCTCTTGAAATCTTTATCGAACAGGATCGAAAAATTCTTTAGCCTAATTTCTAACTAAATATTAATTCCTATTATTTTCAATTACTTAGGTTGAGAAAAAAGCCGACTAAATTAGCCGGCGAAGCGCTCTTACGTTAGGAGGGAAAGAGCGCACTCTCTACGTTTTGGGCCATTAAATACAGATTCACTACCCCCTGGCTTTAATTTCCCAATCGTATTCTATTAACCTAGAAGCTGAAGCGCTGATTGTGGACGCTGATTAGCCTGAGACAAAACAGTTAAACTGGCCTGTTGGATAATCTGGTTACGTGTCAATTCAGCTGTTTCTGTCGCAAAATCTGTATCACGAATACGTGAACGAGCTCCAGCAACATTTTCAGATATATTACTTAAGTTTCTGATAGTTGATTGGAAACGATTTTGCAGGGCACCTAAATCGGCACGTACAGCTCCAACGGTTGAAATTGCAGCAGTAATTTCTGTTAACGCTGCAGATGCCTCTGTAATACTGGCAACTGAAGTACCAGCGATACCTAGGCCTGACGCTCCGAAACCACTGGTTCTAGACAAGTTCACAGAAATAGTTTGACCACCGTTTGCACCCACTAAGAATGCGGCAGAAAATGCCCCATCAAGGATGTCTACGCCGGCAAACTGTGAAGTTTGAGCAATACGTGAAATTTCAGTTTTAAGGGCGGAAACTTCTTTTTGCAGGGCTAAGCGGTCAGCAGAGGTGTTAATACCGTTCTGTGACTGTACCGCTAAAGTACGGATACGTTGAAGTGAAGTTGTTACTTCCCCTAACGCGCCTTCAGCAGTTTGTGCTAAAGAAATCGCATCATTTGCGTTTCTAACAGCTTGGTTAAGACCTTGAACCTGGGTGGTCAAACGGTCGGTGATTTGCAAACCAGCAGCATCATCCGCTGCACGGTTTATACGGAAACCAGAAGACAAACGCTCAAAAGACGTGCCTAAACGGTTAGATGAATCAAATAATTGACGTTGCGCATTTAAAGACGAAACGTTGGTGTTAACGTATAATCCCATGGGATTTCTCCTACACTCTCAGTCCAGCGTTTCGCTGGCAACCGATAAAATCGGTGGTTAAAAAACACATTCAAGAACATCAATCTTAGTCAAAACTAGATCGGTGTTACTGGCTCTCTCAGATAGGGTATCGACGGATAGAAAAATCCCTTTAACTAAATTTTGCCGTTTTTTATAAAAACGGCAAAAAATTTCCGCTTTGCAAAATGTAATTAATTGAGATTCAATAGGTTTTTAGACAAAAATAAATTTTAAAAAAGATGATTAATTGGACTAATTCGATTTGGAAAACGGCTAAACACTGCGCATTTACTGATATGTGTGTGTATGTAGACAAGCTGTTCGTTAGTTTTAGAGAAGCCACAGATCACATGAGCAAAGATGGAGATATACGCATTGTGACTTGTGACTTTAATGGTAAAAAAATAAATAGCGTCAGTCTTAAAATGGCTAATTGCGATCTGCGCGATCCCAAATTAACCGTAATGCCCGATGGTAAATTATTAATCAACGCCTATGCTCGTTGTTATGATAAAAATGGCAAATGGCTACATAGCCGCTCTTTATGTTGGTTTTCGCAAGATGGATTGAGTTGGTCTAGTCCACATTGGTTTGCTGAAAAAAATTGGTGGGTGTGGCGAATTCGTTGGCAAGGTGAACAGGCCTATGGATTTGCTTACAAACGCGCGCAACAACAACTCGACCTATACAAAGGCAATCCATTGCGTACTTTTGAATGTTTTAAACCCGATGCACTCAGTTTGGCCACCCATGGTCTTGGTTATCCCAACGAAAGTGACTTATGTTTCAGCGACAGCGGAGAAGCTTTTGCCGTAGTGCGTAGGGATGCAGACTCTTTTAGTGCGCAATGGGGAGTGTCAAAGCCCCCCTTCACCCGGTGGCAATGGTTTGATCTAAAAATATACATAGGCGCACCGGTGATCATCCAATTCGATCCTAAAACTATTTTAATTTGCGGCAGGGCCTGGCTAAACAGACAATTTAAAACGGCACTTTGGAAAATGAATGTTGAAACTCAAAAGCTGACCCTAGTAATGGTGTTACCTTCAGGTGGAGATTGCAGCTATGCAGGTATGATCAAACGCAAAGAAGGCATATTTATTAGCTATTATTCCAGCCACATAGACAATCAAAGCCATATTTACTTAACAAAACTTGAACTGTAAATTCAAACACTAGATGTAATCAAACAAGGTAAGCCCTGTTACTCTGGAAAAAGTAGCCTGGGCAGCTTGTAAAGCCGTTTCTTGTTTACTCAATTCAGATACGGCTTCTGCATAATCCACATCTTCAATATTTGCCCGGGCTGTTTTATTGGCAATTTCAAGATCCAAATTCGATTCATAAACAGATTCTGCTACATTCATGCGTCCACCTAAAGATGAAGTTGCATTGGCTAAAGATTTTGAGCCGTTATCAATTCCAACCAATGCATCAGCAATTGCCTCATTCAGTCCTTTATCACTTAAATCACCGGCATTTAACGCCAAATAAAAATTGTTTAAGGTTTCCGCGATATTATTTTTTTCCGGCTTATCAAGTTGAAAGTCAAAAGTATCCCCTACACTTCCTTCTAGATTGAACTCAATACCTTTAAATACAAATGGTTCGCCAGAAGTAAAATTGACGGTGTCAATGATGTCCCCAGTACCAACATTTTCAATTTGAACTTGATTACCCGCAATAATCGTCCCTTGAAATTGATTATTCGCTGCGGTCACCGCGTCATAATTATTTTCATGAAATTTATCAAAAGCGGATTGTTCACTAATGACAGAAGAAAATGATGCCAGTCCACTGTCCCCAGTAACGCTGAAATTAAGTCTTGCCAGAACGTTTTCAAATACCGACTTTCCTGAGCTATTAGACTGAATATTCATCGCATCTGATACTTGGATGTGCTTAACGCCATCATCCCCAGAAAACGTGTATTTTTGATCTGCCGCTGATGGGTTGTAGGTAAATGCTTCAGTTTGAGACTGATAGCCAGCAAATATATACTCGCCATTGGAATTTTGGGTATTCATGAGACTAAATACTTCATCTCGAATTGCGCCAATCTCTATGCCGATGGCCTGCAAATCAGATTCATCGTATACGCCATTTCCAGATTGGATCATCAATTGTCTGGCTTTATCCAACGCGTTATTAATATTGCTAAGAACCACCTCTTCCTGTTGCAATGAATTAGTCAGTAAATCGTTATTACGCTTGTATTGTGTAATTTTGTCGAGATCTTCAGTGAGTCTAACCACCTGCGCGGCACCCACAGGATCATCCGAAGGTCGCAACAACTTTTTCCCTGATGAGAGTTGCTGTTGAACATCTGATAAAGTTCCCTGATTTTGCGTAATTGTATTAATACTGCGGTCATACAACTGGTTTGTGGATATTCTAGCCATAGTACAATTTACCTTGTAGCACTATAAATGGTGTCAAATAATTCGCTTGCGGTAGTTAATATTCTTGCTGCCGCCGCATAGGTTTGCTGAAAGCGGATCAAGTTTGCCGCTTCTTCATCTAGATTCACACCAGACACGGATTGAAACCAATCGCTGGACTGGGTTTGCATCGCTTGTGCAGCCTGCATCGAAATATCTGCAGACGCCGTTTTAGCACCAATATCACTGACAATATTGGCGTATGATTCGTGGAATGTGATCAAATTTCCGACATTATTATTACTTTGTTGCATGATATCCACGTCTTGTAGACCAGCCAACTTTAAACCATTGCGATTATCATCTACCCCATCGGTGTTGTAGTTAATGGTAAACTCATCGCCCGCCACAGGTGTACCTTGTAGACTAAAATCATAGCCAGGAAAATCCGTCAAAGCAGAAAATGGCCAACTACCATCACTTGCCGCTTGTTCCATTAAATTATTGTAGTCAGTCACACCAGAAATCACGACTAATGATGCACCGGATTCATCAAAAATTTCGAATTCAGATTCGCTATTGAACACGATACGTGCCGGGCTGCCGCTAACAAAACCTCCACTACCGTCAAAAGCGGATGCCTGAGGATCAGTCAAAGTGCTATCAACAAAGGTGTTAGTGACAGTCGAATCAGTTAAACGTGCATCACCTAAATTATCCAAATTACTATCGACACGAAATGGCGAAGCTAAAGCAATATCCTCAGGTCTGGTCATAACCACTTCAATTGATTGGGCTGTGCTTTTTGTTGGTTGGAATAAATATCGATCTCCCACTGCGTAACTATCGCCATTGGGAAATTCGAGTTCCAAACCACCGATCACTTCAGTAAAGCTATCGGCCTGCGCATCCAAACCCGTATAAGATTGTGTTATGGCATTACCGTCTATATCAGTCACATAAGAGCCATCAGGGTTGACTAAGGTAACACTGATATCAACCGTATCGGGAGAACCGGGCGTGGTGCCGGTGATCTCCACCAAATAATCAGCAGCGGTAATTTTACTGGCGCCATCTTCGGTCATTCTGCCGTTCATGGTTAACGATAAATCAGAATTTGCCGAATAATTCAAACCTTGAAACTCTGGATTAGAAAATATGTTAACGCCTAGTTGGCCATCATAATCCATCCCTAGTCTATTCTGCTGATTTACGGCGCTAGTTAAGGCCATGGAAATTTGCCCGAGCTCTCGCTGCCCTTCAGCCAAAATCTCATCACGATAACGAAATAAACCGCCCATTTGTCCACCTAAGTTTTGCTCTGGTAGTCTTAACGTTGTAGGTTTTCCGGTGCTAGCTAAAAACAAATTTCGGTAATCGGGGTCAGGATCGCCACTTAGCTGAAACAAATTAAAAGATCCATCTTCCAGCACCAATGATTCACCAGAGGTTAAGTTCACCATCAATGAACCGTCATCGTTACCGTTATCACGGGTCTCAATGGACATTATCTCGGCTAATTCTAAAATTGCGTTATCACGTTGATTTTTGAGTACGCCGGGTTCATCAAATAAGTTGTTGCCTTCGGCTATTCGAATATTCGCGTTAAGGTCGGCTATGGTTTCAATTAGCTTATTCGCGGTATCTATGGTGGACTCTAATTCTAAATTGAGCTCTTTTTCCTTGTTGTCCATAAATTGCGACAAGGTACTCACCTGGCCCACCAAGGCATTGGCTTCGCCCAATACGAGTTGTCGAGCGGCCATATTTGTAGGTTCATCAGTGGCGGTTTGCAAAGAGCTAAAAAACCGACTCATGCTACTTGAGATGCTATTTGCTTCACTGGCAAAAATGTCATCTAACACACTAGAGCGTTGAAAATACGTTTCAAATTCACTTACTTGGGTGGTGTCTCGGCGCAGTTGATTTTGCGCAAACGTATCTAAAACACGTTCAGTGGTACCGCGGCCAACCCCTCCAACCAATTGGCTTTCGAAGGTTGTGCGTTCGCGAACATAGCCTTCGGAATTAACGTTGGCAATATTATTACTGGTGGTGGCGAGCAATTGATTGCTTGCCCTAACACCGCTGGTCGCAATAGTGTATAAATCGGCAGCTCTGATCATCTTTTTAACTCCCGCGAAAAACTGTTATTGCGCATTTTGTTTGCCAAACCCTAGTGTAGAAAACGCTGACTTAAAGGTGTCGCTATTCAATACCGACAGAATTTTATTAGCGTATTGAGGGTCGGTAGCGTATCCAGCGGTTTGTAGCGCACTGAAATACGCTTCAGGGTCATTCACGTTTTCTAACGCTTGTTGGTATCTTGGGTTGTCCGTTACAAAAGAAACATAATCTTTTAGACCATCGGCAAAAGAGTCATAGGTTCTAAACTGCGCTTTTTGTTGTTTAGCCACACCTTGATCAAATTCAACAGTATTGATTGCAGTGGTCTCTCCTTGCCAGCGATTGTCCGCTTTGATGCCAAACAAGTTGTGGGTATTTTGTCCACTTCCCGTATGGATCATGTATTGCCCCCACCCTGTCTCCACTGCAGCTTGAGCCAACAACGCTTTAGGATCGATACCCATTTTTTGAGCGATTTCTTGTGCATGGGGTAGCAAAGTTTGCATAAACTCCGACGGAGACGCAAAAGCACTTTGTTTAGTCGCACTCTGTTTAGGCGCATTTTGCATCGCTGAATTTTGTTGCATGACACTTTGATTAGTCTGTAAGGGATCATTATGACTTAGAGGAGCTGCGTACTCTTTAGCCCTCTGATGAACCATATTCATCAAATTGGCGTTATCCCTAACCGCACTGGCAGGCATAAAACCGTTTTCACCGGGACTAAGTTGTTGCACAATCAACTCAGCAATCCCCACTCCTCCACGAGACGACAAATCAACGGCTAATTGCTGATCATGCATATCGCGATAAAACTTAACTTGCTGAGAATTGAACGGACTCTCTTTGTCAGCCAACGCATCTTGTGCTTTTCGCATTGATTTGAGCATCATTTGTACAAATATGGCTTCAAATTGCTTAGCGGCTTCGTCTAATGCTTGTTTGTCACCACTTTGAGCTGCCTGACGCAAACTATCTATGCCCTTAAAATCATGGACATTGCGCGACATTTCTAGTTGTTGATCAATGTGGTTGTTCATTTCCATAATAAATTCACTGATTCACAAGCAATTAAATAACGATTAGCTCGCCTTGTAAGGCGCCAGCTTGTTGTAAGGCTTCAAGAATCGCCATTAAATCACCAGGTGCAGCGCCCACTTCGTTAACCGCACGAACTAATTCATCTAAACTCACACCTGGGTCAAATTTAAACATTCGACTATCATCCAAACTCACATCAACAATCGACTGATTAGTAACAGCAGTTTGCCCTTGGGCAAGTGCATTGGGTTGCGAAACCGTCTGATATTCTGAAATTGTGACCGTAAGGCCACCATGGGTTATTGCAGCTGGCAATAAACGTACATCTTTGCCAATCACAATAGTGCCTGTGCGGCTATTAATAATGACTTTTGCTGGCGCATCAGCTGGGGTAAACGTGAAGTTTTCCAAAGTCGCGACGAAACTCACCCTCTGCCCCACATCTCGAGGCGCAGAAACTCTCACCGAAGCGGCATCAATGGGCGTAGCTATCATATAGCCCATTTCAGGATCAGCGCCCAAACGCTGATTAATGGTGTCTGCCAAAGATTTGGCGGTGGAAAAATCTGGATAGTTCAAATTCAGGGTTAAGAAATCATTTTGCATCAAGCCACTAGGAACGGCTCGTTCCACCAAAGCGCCATTAACGATACGCCCGACAGTAGGGGTATTGGACACAATTTTAGAGCCATCAGCCCCTTCTGCACCAAAACCACTGACCACTAGACTGCCTTGTGCTACGGCATAGACTTTGCCATCCAAGCCTTTTAAAAATGTTTGTAATAAGGTGCCGCCACGCAAGCTGGCCGCCTCACCCACTGATGAGACCGTAACATCTATTGTTTGCCCAGGTTTCATGAACGCCGGTAATTCAGCATGAACCGCCACAGCTGCCACATTCTTGATTTTTGGTTTTACGGTTGAAGATAGGCTAATCCCAAAATTACTTAACATAGTTCGGAAACTTTGTTCGGTAAACGGACTTTGCTCGCCGGTGCCAGGTAAACCCACAACTAAGCCATATCCAACTAGCTGGTTACTTCGCACCCCTTGAATAGAAGCAAGATCTTTAATTCGCTGTGCATGGGCAAATGGAGTCACTAGCACCACCATCAGCAAATAAATAAGAGATGAACGTAAGGTTGAAGTTTCCATTAAAACGGCCACCACTGTGAAGAGAAGAATTTATTCAACCAGCCTTGTTTTTGCGCATTCGCAAAGGTACCCGTGCCACTGTATTGAATACGTGCATTGGCAATTTTGGTTGAAACGATTTCATTGGTGGGACTAATATCAGCGGGACGTACAACTCCCGTTAAGCGGATATACTCATCGCCATTGTTTAAGGTTAACCATTTTTCGCCACGTACAACTAAATTTTGATTGGGTAAAACTTGTATAACGGTTACCGAAATATTACCGCTCAAATTATTACTTTGGTTCGCTTGGGCATCGCCTGTGAATTCGTTGTCGGCCCCCACACCTAGCTGGATACTTTGACCGCCAATGTTAACTGCTTCGCCACCTAAACCAATGACAGTATCAACATTAACATCTGTCTCTTTCGAGGTTGTTGTACCAGCAGATTTGGTAGCACTGGTATTTTCTTGCAGATTCACCGTAATAATATCGCCGATGCGTCGCGCTTTAACATCGGAATAAATACTGTTTGCCATGTCTGCCTGAAAAATTGCGCCATCTTGAGTTAGCTTTTGACGAGGCATATCTGGGATCACTGGTGCATAACTTGGATCATTAGGCGAAGGCCCTGCAATGGGAGAACTTACGCAGCCGCTAAGAACCAATGCACTCAGTGTAAATAGAATATAAGCGAACCTAGTCATAATTAACCCCACTATAGTTGCTGAATCACCTGACCCAACATCTGGTCAACGGATGAAATCACTTTTGAGTTCATTTCATACAGTCTCTGACTTTCAATTAAGTTAACCAATTCTTCGGTGACGTTAACATTGGAAGTCTCTAACGCGCCCTGAACCACAGTGCCTAACCCTTCCAGTCCTGGCACTCCTTGTATAGGTGCACCGCTTACTGCAGTTTCAACATACAAATTTTGACCAATTGGCTGCAACCCAGTTGGATTAATGAAGTTCGATAAACTCAATTGCCCCAACACTGTGGGATCGGCTTGGCCACGAATAGAAGCTGATATTTCGCCATCTTGTGAAATGGTTATTTGCTGAGCATCTTCAGGGATTGTGATATTTGGCTGCAATAAAAAACCTGCGCCTGGTGTCACAATTTGTCCTTGATCATCTAAGGTAAATTGCCCGTTTCGGGTATAGGCAATACTGCCGTCAGGTTGAAGAATTTCGAAAAATCCGTGCCCTTGAATTGACATATCTAAGGCGTTATCAGTGGTCAGCATATTGCCTTGGGTATGAGATTTTTGGGTAGCAACAACTTTACTACCTGCACCTAACATTAACCCCGATGGCAACTCAGTATCCGCCGAAGAGCGACCGCCTGGTTGATTAATATTTTGATAGAGTAAATCTTCGAAGATCGCTCTATCCTTTTTAAATCCCACTGTACTGGCGTTCGCCAAGTTATTAGAGATCACCGATACATCTGTTTGTGCTGCATCAAGTCCGGTTTTACTTATCCAAAGTGCTGGGTGCATTATTCACCTCCGCTATTTAATGTTTAGTACTAAATTATTCTAAGTAGTTGATTGCCGCGCGTGTCTAACGTGTCGGCCTTTTTCATCATTTTCACTTGCAATTCGTAATGACGTTGTAAGCTGATCATATTCACCATCTCGTCGATGGCATTTACGTTACTGCCTTCAACCATTCCAGTACGAAGTCGCACGTTGATATCTTCATTCGCTTCTTGACCGTTTTTCAGTCGAAATAAACCGTCTTCCCCACGCTTCATATCCGCCACATTGGGGTTAACTAGCTTTAACCTGCCTACTTCTTCCAATACCGTTTCAGGCGCTCCCTGGGGTCGAACTGAAATGGTACCGTCGTTAGCAATATTGATATTCGAAAGTGGAATGGGCAAAAATATGCCACCAGCGTCCCCTAACACTGAGTTTCCACTGGCATCTTCAAGACCGCCATCTGGCCCCAATTGAAGACTACCTGCTCGGGTATAAGCTTCATTGCCTTGGGCATCAATTACGCTAAGCCAACCATCACCTTGAATTGCCACGTCTAATTCGCGATCGGTTTGGATCATTGCGCCACCCGCATAATTATTGAAGGGTGATTCTGTCATTGAAAATACCCGAGTCGGCAAACCTTCGCCGTATGCCGGCATGGCTCTCGCATTTTCCAACATGGCTTTAAAACCATTGGTTTGCGCATTGGCTAAATTATTTGCGCGCACAGCCGTGCCCAATAGGTCTTGGCTGGCTCCGCTGGCTGAAATATAGAGTAATTTATCCATGACAACTTATTGACTCTGGTTAACGTAACCTAAAGGATTGCAATAAAGATGCCATCGGCACAGAAAATAGGGATTAAGATCACCCGAGTTCGACTAAATGATTAGCTAATGGGGATGCATTGAAAAACAAACAAAAAAATACCGCTCGTATTGGAGCGGTATTATGAAACTCAAACTAAGTTATCGAATATTTAAGATAGTTTGATTAAGCTGATTATTCACCTCAAGAGCCCGTGAGTTGGCCTGGAAGTTCCGCTGAGCAATAATCATGTCAATCAATTCCGTGGTTAAATTCACATTCGCTTGCTCAAGTGCTGATGAATTAACATCTCCAAAGGTTCCTGTGGTCGCCTCACCTGCTAGGGCTTCACCAGACAAAATACTCTCTTTCCACTGGGTACTACTTTGTTGAGTTAACCCCTGTTCATTAGCGAAACGAGCTAAAGCTACACGCACAACAGGCTCTGATGTACCGTTTGAGAAAGTGGCTCGAACTAATCCATCTGGGCCAATATCAATACCCGTGAGCCGCCCTACTGCAAGTCCATCTTGCTCCAATGAAGTAACTTCGAACGAAGAGGCAAACTGAGTTGGCTCATCAGCAGTTGCACTGCCAGTTTCAAGTGCGAAGTTAGTTGTAATAGTCTGAGTTGCATCAGAACCGTTTATCAACGGCGGGTTACCTAACTGAACAGTCGTCACATCGCCGGTGGCAACAGGCGTACCATCACCATTCTGAATACCAATAAAATCACCGCCGCTGCTGAATTGCATTCTAAAACCGGAAACCGCATCTGCCCCCAATGATACTGAACCCGCTATATTATTCGGATCTGTACCTGCTACGTTTTCAGTGTCACCTGCGGTATCAATGGCAGTGTCATCAACATAATTAACGACTACCCACTCATTGGTTGCAGCAGAGTCTTTCATAAAGTAGTAAGTCATTACATGGCTATCACCAAGGGAGTCGTATACGGTGATAGATGTAGCTGCGTTATAGGTAAGTGGATCGTCAGGATCAAAAAGGGTTATATCTTTAGCATCATCACCTGCTGGCAAATTAAAGCGAGGTGAAACTTCGGTGGTTTGTTGTGGTGAGCCTGAAGAATCTGGAATTCTCACCGGAATAGTTGTGCTCAAAGCCACAGATGAAGACGTACCGTCAGCGTTAACCGGGAAGCCCATTAAATTATCACCGTTGGAGTTAACCACAAAGTTATCTTGATCAAGTTTAAACTGCCCAGCTCGCGTAAATGAAAAATCACGAGAGGTTATTTCAGGAGTAGTGGCAAAAAATCCGTTTCCAGTAATCGCCAGATCCAGTGCAGTATTGGTAAACTGAAGACTACCTTGAGAAAATTGCTGAGCAACATCTTGGGTTAATACCCCGTCACCTACTTTTGTATTGCCGGCTGCCAATAGCGACGAAGCATAGACGTCACCGAATTCAGCTCGCGATTCTTTAAAACCGACAGTATTTACGTTTGCAATATTATTTGCAGTGACATCTAGATCTTTTTGAGCAGCTGAAACACCGCTTAATGCTATGTTAAAAGACATCGTTTATTCTCTCCTAAACTAAAGGGCTAACATTTTTAATTAACCACCGATTTGAATGACATCACTCAAATTGACACTTGTTTCGCCATCCAAATTTAAAATGACACCTTGATTGTTACTTGCAAAACTGACGCTATCCACATGTCTATTAACCGCTGTGGGTAAAGTCGTCGATTCTCCGTTTTGCGTACCTTGTGCATACACAGCATAATCGCCAGCAGGCAAATCATTGCCGTTTGCATCTTTACCATCCCATGAAAATTGAATATTTCCCGCGGTCTGCGTACCCGCATCAATGGTTTTAATTAATTCACCGGATGCTGATTCAATGGTAATTTGTAAGTCTTGGGTAGTCTGGTCGGTAATCACCACCCCTGTCACACCAGTGCTGGTATCACTTAAATGACCAACATTACCTTGCAATAACACATCTTGACCGATTAGGCTTGATGCCTGTAGCGCTTGGTTTGAAGTCATGCTAGTGGCAAACTCAGTAAATTTAGTATTCAATGAATCTATGCCCTCAGAAATACTGAAACTAGTCATTTGTGACACCATTTGATCATTGTCCACAGGTTTAGTGGGATCTTGATTCGCCAATTGCTCGGTGAGCAAAGAGAAAAAATCTTCCTGGCTTAACCGTTCATTACTACCATCATCAATTGGTACAGTTTCTTCTTGCACATACAGGTTAGAGTCTAATCCTGTTGTTTTTGATATTTCCACGTTACTTTCCTCACTAAATCAGTGATTTACTGACCCTGACCAAGTTGCAATACACGTCTAAATATACGTTTGGTAGTGTCTGCCAGTTGAACATTGGTTTCATAAGATTTTGATGCAGACATCATGTCCGCCATTTCTTCAACCACATTCACATTGGGTTTATAGATATAACCGTTACTGTCTGCCATGGGGTGGCCTGGACTGTATTCGATTTGCAGTGGCTTTTGACTTTCGACTATACCTAGCACCTGCACGCCTGAACCTTGTGACTGTGACTCTGTTGCTCGTTGCATCTCAGCAGCAAAAACAGGATGGCGAGCCTTGTAAGTTTCGTCATAGCTACTGCTAACGCTGTTGGCATTGGCAATATTACTGGCTGTAGTATTCAATCGAACGCTTTCCGCACTCATGCCAGTGCTAGCAATGTCCATAACTCTAAATAAACTCATCCGCCTTGCCCTCCAGCTAGTGCTTTTTTCATACCTTTAATCTTGCCATTCAAAAATTGTATGCTTGCTTGATACCGCATGCCGTTTTCTAAAAAAGCATTACGCTCAGCTTGTACTTCTACGGTGTTACCGTCTCCAGTATCGGGCTGCAAAGGAATACGAAACTCAATACTGGCTTGAGATTGCATGGTTCCTTCGAAATGCTTTTCATGGGTACGGGTCATATTTTGCTGACGATCTTGATTTGCTGATTGCATGGCTTTTTGAAAATCGACACCACGTGCTTTATAACCAGGGGTGTTAGCATTAGCTAAATTCCCAGAAATAACTTCCATGGTGTCGGTTCTCACCTGCATTGCTCGACTATGAAGGCCGGTTAATTTATCAAGACTAATTGCCATACTGTTCTCAACTTAAAACTCGCTTGAGAAAAATTTAGCAAGGCCTATGCCAAGACATTTAGAATAAAAGGGAGGTAAACAGATGAAACACTGTAACCGATTGAATCAATTGCTTTTTTTAATATAAAAGATACCTGGATTATTGCGTTCCAGACTAAACAATTGATTTAACTCTGCGATAGACTCAGAGGCGCCAAGGAATAAAGCTCCATGGTTTTGCAGGCAAGCGGCAATTTGTTGCAGGATTTTCCGCTTATTACTTAACGAGAAATAAATAAGCACATTTCGACAAAAAACCACATCAAAGCGACCTAAGCCGGAATAACTGTTTAACAGATTCTGCGGTTTAAAATGCACCATAGAAACGATTTCGTGATCCAGTTGCATATGGTTATTATCAACGGCTTTAAAAAAACGGTTTTTACGCTCGTCGGCTAAGCCTCTGCTTATTGAAATACTATCAAACTTACCTGTTTTAGCTCTTTTCAGCATCTCAGTTGAAATATCGGTGGCAACAATCTCAATACCATAAGGAAAAGCACGAGGATGAGACCTTTTGAACTCCTGAATACACATGGCAATGGAATAAGGTTCTTGCCCAGACGAACAGGCAGCACTCCAAATTCTAACTTTACGGTTTACACTCGCCAATTTAGTAAGCAGGGTTTTAGATAGAATCTCGAATGGATACTTGTCACGAAACCACAAGGTTTCGTTGGTTGTCATTGCGTCCACTACTTTTTCCCGCAGTTGGGCGGAACTGCCTTTATAGGCAATCTGAAGTAGTTCAGAAATACTCGTCAGATTCTCCTGACGCACTAAAGGACCAAGACGACTATAAACTAGATAGCCTTTTTGCTCACTTAATACAATACCGCATTGTCGCTCTAAAAATTCCGCAAATTCCGAGAGTTCATGGGGCGCTAATTGATCTAATTTCAAATATCAAATTCCAACATAAAGTAAGCGCTTTATTTGTTAAACCATTTTTGCACCGCAGAGGCTAACTCATCGGGATGAAATTTAGCGATAAAGTCATCTGCCCCTACTTTTTGCACCATTGCTTGATTAAAAACACCGCTTAAGGAGGTGTGCAATACGACCTTAAGTTTACTCAACTCTGGCGTGTGCTTAATCTCTGCAGTAAGGGTATAACCATCCATTTCCGGCATTTCTATGTCAGACACTAGGACGCCGACTTTATCAGTGACATCGCCAGTTTCTGCCGCGATTTGTTTTAAACGATTAAGGGCTTCGAGTCCGTTTTTAGCCATTTCTATCTTTAAACCCAGCGCTGTCAGCGCTTTCTTAACTTGGCTTCTCGCCACCGAAGAGTCGTCTGCAATAAAAATAATTTTATCATTTGCAGGGGATTCAGACATATTTAAATTAGCCGCTAAATCTTCACTCACTTCGGTTTTCAAAGGCGATATTTCGTTTAGAATTTTTTCCACATCAAGAATTTCAATTAACTCACCATCGACTTCGGTTACTGCGGTTAAATAACTCGCTTTTCCGGTACCTTGGGGAGGTGGCATAATAGCATCCCAATTGGTATTGATAATCCGCTCAACGGAACCGACTAAAAAGCCCTGCACAGAACGATTATATTCAGCAATAATGATAAACGCATTGGCGATATTTTCGATTTTTTTCCCGCCAGTAGCCATGCTTAAGTCGATCACTGAGATTGTTTGCCCCCGAACATGGGCTACCCCTCTAATTAGCGGGTTTTGTCGAGGTATTGAAGTCAATTGGGGGCATTGCAATACTTCACGCACTTTAAATACGTTAATGCCGAATCGTTGCCTGCGGTTTAGCCTGAATAACAACAATTCAAGTCGGTTTTGACCAACTATCTGTGTTCGCTGATTAACTGAGTCAAGAATTCCCGACATAAACCACCTCAATAAAATTTAAAATAGGCACAATTGTTGCGTTATCCCTATCAGAAAATACAAGTTTAACTAATATTAGCGTCAAAACTGGCTTTTGTGACTGAATTTTGACGTTTATCTTTGTTTGCTTTAAGAATCAATAAGCATAGACAAAACGGCGGCAACTGAACATGAAAATATCAACAAAACATGTAACTCGAAACATACTGAGTACTTTTTTCATTGCCGCTTTTGCCTTAAACAGCGCTTATGCTGGGCAGTCTAATGATATTGATACTAGCAAACAACAATTAACTCATGCCGTAGAAAACTACGTAACAAGTCAATTAAAACAATATACGCAAGTGAGCGATGGTAATTTGACGATAAAAGCAATGCCGCTAGATGAACGCATTGTCATTCCAGATTGTCCTGTACCCTATACAATTTCGGCAAGCAAAGAAGCCCTAGCGCAAAGCAACATTACCGTAAGAGCCAGTTGCGAGGAAACCAATTGGTACCTTTATATGATGGTAAAGGCAACCCGGGTACAACCTGTTGTGGTACTCACAACCTCTGTCAGCCCTGGCACAGTGTTAAATGAAAACGATGTTCGCGTAGTGATGCTGGATAAAAATCTAATACGCACCAGCACCTTTGCCGATATAAGTACAGTGGTGGGAGCGAGAATGAAAAAACGCAGTCGCCCTGGCCAACCGGTGGTTCCTGGTCAACTGTGTTTTGTTTGCAAAGGCGATAGTATATTAATTACAGCAAATACCGGTGGCGTCAGCATAAAGACCAAAGGAATTGCACAGCAAGATGGCAATTTAGGCGACACCATTGCGGTGAAGAATAGTAAATCTAATCGAGTGGTACACGCACAAGTTGTGAATCCACATCAAGTAGTTGTGCAGATATAATTTAATTAGCGTAAACTGTCTGTTATTACAGCTAATTAGCGACGGTTTAAGGTTATCTAAAAAATAGTTAATTTATTTCCAAATTTTTCTAAAGATCGTAAAGTTGCGGCCGATAAGATAAGTGAGGTAAATTAGGTATTCGAGGTCATTATGGCAATTAACAATGTAAATAGTGGAAATCAAAAGCCACAACTTGAGAATCAGAGGTTGAATCAACAACAATCTCAGAATCAAGCGACTGCGCAATCTGCAGCACAACAATCTAAATCTGCGGCAGTACCAAGACAGGACTCTGTATCCTTGACCCAATCTGCTCAGCAGTTAAGTCAGGTTCAAAAGAAATCATCAGAAGCGCCTGTTAATCAGGAAAAGGTCGACAAATTGAAAAAAGCCATCCAGAATGGTGAATATCGTGTTAACCCTGATGTGTTAGCGCAAAAAATTAGCAAACTCGAAGCTCAAGTATTTGGCATTAAAGATTAGATTTTAATGCCAAACTGGTTTAGCTTCTCAAAATAAAAGTAAAGCTAAATGAAGAACCTAATTACCCTCCTCGAAAAGCAAAAAGAACAACTCGATTCACTTATCGTATTACTTGAATCTGAACTGCATTTAATTGGCACCAGAGACGCTGAATCTTTAACGACTGTTATCAATGACAAATCCAACCTATTAGAATCTATTGCCCTGACAGACAAAGCCATAGAGCAACAAATTGAGAAACAGCCTGATTGGGCAACAGAGCAAGGGGTGAAGGATTTATTTGATAAAATTAACCAATCTTTATCGCAATGTAAATTTAGAACTGAAATCAATCAAAAAGCAGTTGAACAAGGCCAATTGCGTCTGCAACATCTTCGCAGCTTATTGCTAGAGTCTCGTGCAAAAGAAACCATGACTTACGACAAGAGCGGTAAACCTAAAGGCGGCTCATCTGGCAAAAGCGTCACCGTTTAGGCGTTAGTTGCTGACGGAACCTAATAACCCACTCTAGTTTATCGACCTTGACTTTACTTTATTGAGCTTAGTAATAACGCACTTTTTTAACTTGCTTAGGCTTGGCCGTACTCAAATATAGATCGTGTACTAAACTGAAATCCAATTCCAATTCTGTGGCATAGGAATCATTTCCAATAGGGTAACTTTTCACCACTCTGGCACCGCGAATAACACCTTGTACACTGGCCATCAATTGAGTATCGGTGAGCACTAAATTAGCTAACGATTGTTCACCGTCAATTTTTTGTCCATACACCTGTTCGGTCAATTCACGATAAGCATCCAGCTTCGAGGCTTTCACCGCCATTAACACTTTAGCCGATCTATCATTTCCACGTTGAGCGTCGATTGGCGCATAACCAATTGAACGGATAACAGGATAAGTTTCAGGCTCGATGGTTTCCCACTCCACCTGCTTATCGATGAGATTTTGACACCCGACTACACCGACTAAACAACCTACAATCACAAAGCTATATAGTAATTTCATATTTTTTCTCAATAATATTTAACAGCACATATTTGCTATATTGGATTTTCGTCATTTTTAAACCCAATTCGAACTGTCATCAGATTGTTTGCACTGCAATATTTGTTCCTTAAGATAAAAATCCGCCGGCAAATGTCGAAAATATGTATCCAATCAGAAGCAAGTGGTTAAATAATCCCCTTCCAAGAGAAAATAGGTACAAAAGATGCATTGAATTGTAACTACTATTGTTAATGCATTCCTTAGCAGTGGTAAGCACACAACTGACTGGGTGCTTACCGTTGTGAGTCTAAGCGCTAATTGGATATTTTGTAAATGAAACCAGCACATAATCGAATTTTCTCTGTGAAGTTAATCACATTCTTTTGTGCTTTTTCCGCTTTACTATTCTCTGCTTTATCCTCAGCAGCTTGGTTCGAGTCCAGTGGCCAAGCGGCAATTAGAAACGGCAATATTGAGCTAGCCCGGCAAAACGCGACCCAAGAAGCCATTAAGCAAGTGCTATTATTTGCCGGAGCGTCAGTTCATAGTGTGCAAAAGATGGCAAATGGGGTGTTGCAAAATGATGATTTAACCATTCGAGCCAGCGGCGAAGTAAATAGTATTGAACTCATTGATGAAATTTCGAAAGATGGCTATCTCACCGTTTCCATACGAGCAGATATCTTTCCCAATAAAAGTGTATGTCAGGCATCGCAATACCCTAAAAACATCGTCACCACCTGGCATCCTTTGGAAAAAAGAGAACAGGCTACCACGGGTAATATCTTTGAAATTGGCACGATTTTGCCAGAAATGCTGCAACGAAATTTCCAACACTTCGCTCAGCAATCAAGTATCCAAACCATTTTGCCTTTTTACTATAAACAACAACCTATCACGTTGATAAATGATGCGATGGCGTTAGCAAAGCAATCAAACGCTCAGTACGTATTAACCGCTAAGGTCAAAGATATTAGTCTAAACAAAACAAAATCATCAAACTGGGCACTGTGGAATAGCTCTTCCCCTTCCCGTAACTTCAGCTACCAAGTCGCCCTGATTGACGGTTATACAGGTTCATTACTGTGGCAAAAATCCTATCATTCCACCGCACCTTGGGAGTTCGATACCCATCAAAGTGTTGATATCAACAGTAATGTGTTGTGGCAAAGCCCTTACGGAGAATCAATATCATCCATTATGCAAGACATAGCCATCAATGTGGATGAACAGCTAGCCTGCGCGCCTACCTATGGACGCATTATTCAAGTAAGAGGTGAACAACTCACATTGGATATTGGCAGCAACCAAGGCATTTTAAAAGGCGATGAGTTCACCCTTTTTCAGCTGCAACAAATTCTGAATCCACAAGGTAAAACCTTTACTCAGTTCAACTTACACCCTACGCCAGTTAAAGTAGTGAGCATTTCCCCAAACACCGCGGTGGCAATATCCAAAGACGGTAGTTTATTGGGAAATATTCAAGCCAATGACTTTGTCTCCAAACAATAATTGAAGTGATCAGTTTAAATATCTGAGCGGCTAGCGGGCATATTTAGACTAACCAAAGATATACTGAAACCTATCAGCCTAATCTAATTAATCATTAAAATCTGATGACTCCAGACTTGTTTTATTACCATCAAATTAGGTATAGTCTTGCCCCTTAAAAATTTCGAAAATGTCTCCTTAGCTCAGCTGGATAGAGCGACCCCCTCCTAAGGGGTAGGCCAGAGGTTCGAATCCTCTAGGAGACGCCACTTCCTGAATAAATGAATAACTTGGAAACTTGTTTGAGGGTTAGGTTAAGCGTGACACTTAAATGGATAGGCGCTAATCAATGATAATTTGCGCTTGGCAGAACCAGAAGTTGATCAAATCTTTCATTAATTCCACTAAATCAACGTAGTTATTAGGCTTTGTTAAATACGCGTTGCTGCCCAGAAAATAACATTCTTTTATATCAATTTCAGAATCTGATGTGGTGAAAATTATCACTGGAATATGTTTAATTTTTGGATTTTGTTTAATTTCCTCTAACGCTTCTCTTCCAGATTTACGCGGCATATTTAAGTCTAACAGGATTAAATTTGGCAATACTTCTGCTGTGTTCAGTAGAGAAATTAGTTCTTCTCCATCTTGAGCAAACTTAATTTTTTCCAACGCCAAATTATTTTCAGTTAGCGCATCTCGGATCAACTCTTGATCATCTAAATCATCTTCAGCGACTAAAATATGATTGACCGCCCGAAGATTTTTAGCAACTAAACTCATATCGTTCATGGTTGGAACCCGCCTTCCCTTACAGAGGTTTTTATTATAATTTTCCGTCTAAAATATATCACAAGGTTGTGATTGATAATAACGATAAAACCGCCTAGCGCGGAAGACAAATTAAGCTCTCAACTAGATTGTTAAGATACATTTTAACAAAACGGAAACCCACCCCTTTGCTTGCCATTAACCTGAATATCCCGTTTCATCACACCACAATAAGCAGACCGGTTTTCTTATCTAATAGCAAGTGTAAAGAATATTATTATCGTTAATTGACAGTGGTTGCCTTACTTTTGTTATTTATCATCCTTCGAATTAGTCGCTGGTTCAGAATCGGTCTCCTTAGGGATAACCAAACTCATTATGCGCCATCCGGCCTTAGGATCAACAGACTTTTTATTGGTCAGCATTCGCAATTTATTATGGCTATCGAAGGCACATAAAACCAGTAAATTACCTTCGTACTCTTGTAAATAATCATCCATTGAAAAACTTTCAGTTAATTGAGTGGTTTTAATTTTTGCGCCTTTTGCTACCCAACTCGCTAACTTTCCATAGGTGACGCCATCAGCAAATAACCCCAGCTTTTTTGCATACGACTCTGATATTTGATGGCTAGGTCGTTGTTGCTGCTCATTATTGCTCAAGCCTAAAACGGTTCCTTTACCCAATTCATCTTCAAAATGAAAAGTCACCATAGGATTCAGTTGGCGATAGGGTGACATAACTAGCACTCGTCCAAATAATGTTAGATCCAACGTCCGAGATGCATGTTCAGACATCGGGTTGCCAAAATAAGTGGGGATATTTTCCATTCTAGCGGAACGAATAGCATCCCAGTTAGTGTCTGCAACACAGACATTAATATCATTGTCCATTAGTTCTTTAGCAAACATCCGACAGAACGCACCGCCACCAAATATCAAATAGCCATTCGGTTTAGGGGCTCGAATACCCAACCATTGGGCAACATGAACTGCGGTTAGGCTTTGCACCACAACAGTAGAAATAATGACTAAAAAAACCAGGGGCACAAGAATTTCTATTTGTGCATAGTTAAGGGCTTCTAACTTTAATGAGAACAAAGCAGACACTGCAGCGGCAACAATCCCCCTTGGCGCTACCCAGCTTAAAAACGCCTGTTCTCGCCAATTAAGTCCTGTTTTAAGGGAGGAAACCATCACCGAAATCGGCCGGACGATAAACATAATCGCCAGCAGAACAATGATAGCGCCCCATCCAACATTGAGAATTGAATCTAACTGAATTCTCGAGGCCAGTAAGATAAATAAGCCAGAAATTAACAATACACTTAAGGTTTCTTTAAATTCTAAAATATCATCAACATCCACATCACGCATATTGGCCAGCCACATCCCCATAATCGTCACAGTCAGTAAACCTGACTCATGGGCTATCATGTTGGAACCGGCAAATGCACCTAACATTAACGTTAGAACGGCTGTATTGCGCAAATAATGAGGAATGAGATTTTTTCTCAAAGCAAGTCCCATTAGATACCCCATAACGGCCCCTACTCCCAGTCCTATACTGACGGTAAGACTAAACGCCCATAAGGTGTGACTGAGGGCATCTTGAGTGGAAATGATGTACTCATAAACGAGCACCGCCAACAATGCACCTATGGGGTCTATAATAATACCTTCCCACCTCAGAATGTTGGCTAATTTGTTACTAGGGCGAACAGTACGAAGCATGGGAACAATGACTGTAGGCCCAGTCACAGTAACAATAGCGCCAAATAAAAAGGCCATTTCCCATGACATATCTAACACAATATGGGTTATCACAGCCACTAAACACCAGGTTAAAACAGCCCCTGATGTACATAGGTTTCGGACCATAGAGCCATGACCGCGTAAATCTTCAAATCGAAGGGTTAAGGCTCCTTCGAACAGAATAATGGCCACAGAAAGTGATACGACAGGAAACAATAAGTCGCCAAAAATTTGGTCTGCATTTATGATCCCGGTTCCAGGACCAACAATAATACCAACCAAAAGAAGCGGCAAAATTGCAGGTAATTTTATCCGATAGGCGAAATACTGACAAAAAATGGATAACAATCCAACCAAAACCAGTCCAGCAGTAATATCAATCAAATACTTTCCTTAATGTGTGTTAGTTACACTTTTTGATTACGTTCATAGCTTCACCACATAGTCGTTGTGAGCCTTAGATACTCGAAACAAAGACTAAAGCATGTTGTAAATTATTCAACCGCCCCCACATAGACAGCAAATCACTTTTATACAGGTTACTAAGCTTCGATACAATTAAACTTCTCGGCATTTTAACTACGTTAACTCTGGCATAAAAGTTTACAGTCTCAGTAGCATTCTAAATCAAAAACCTAACAACTAATTTCATTGGAAACGCCTCATAAAACATAACCTATTGCACTCGCTCCTTTAATTAATGAATACAACCGCAACACCTAACCCTGTAATCAACTGATATATTCAACGAGAATTAATGAAAACATGATGGAACAAATACTAAATGACTTTTTGATAATTTGGGCAACGATCGACCCAATCGGGACCATGGCACTATTCGCTGGCCTCACAGCCAGTCTTTCCCCGTCAGAGCGCCGTAAAACCGCATTTAAAACGATCATCTATTCAAGTGCGGTACTTTTAGGCGCAATTGTAGTTGGCCAGATAATTCTTACCGCGATGGGAATTAGTTTGCTTTCATTTAAAGTTGCCGGCGGCATTATTTTATTTTTATTTGGGCTTAAAATGATTTTTGATGACAGCTCGCCCAGAAACGAAATGGATCGAGAGCACAACATGGCGGTGTTTCCTCTTGCTATACCCGCCACAGCATCACCAGGTGCAATTTTAGCAGTCATCCTATTAACCGATAACTATACCCACCCCATTCATCAACAAATAACCACCACTTTGGTGATGTTTAGTATTTTGCTAATTACCCTGGGGTTGTTGTTATTGTCAGGGCGCATACTGCGCATTATTGGCTCAGGAGGCGCATCCATTCTTACCCGCATAATGGGCATAATTTTAGCAGCGCTCTCTGTCGAATTTGTCGTCGAAGCCTTATCCATTGAGAAGTGGATAAGCAGTTTTTCGTAAACAAAAGAACAAGAATCAAAAAGGGAGCTGATTAAGCTCCCTTTTTCAAACGTTCAAATAAACGAATGGTTAAAGCCGATTATTCAACAAATTTCTTATTAACACGCACAGTGAGCGGATGATAACCAGGTTTAGCTTCTTCAAACGCTCGTTTAGCAAATGCCTTACCTTCCACGGTTTTTGATAACTCTTTGTACAGTGGTTTCACTAATTTATTACGACCAATGTTTACCAAGTAACTATGCAGCCTCTCGTAGGCAGGCTTATATTGGTTTTTAACCGCAATAAGTAACCAGCTATGGGCAATTTCATTATTCTTGCTTGCTGTAAGTTGAAAAGCATCATCAAGGGCGCTTAATTGTGATTCATTTAACTCATCTGGCATATTGTTTAGGAAATACAACCACTGATGAACAGTCCAACCTTGAGTATCAACTTGTTTGGCACTCAAACTTCCCTCTAACCAAGCATTGCGAGCGGTATCAACTTTACTAAAGGCATCTGACTCAGGAACAGGTGCCCCCTCGGGAATACCCGGTTCAAAAATCCACTGTTGAATACGTTCTTTGTCTAAAACATCAGCATAAGTGGTCAATAGGGTTTTATCTAAATAGTTAACAAATTGGTCGGTTGTGATGCTCTCAAACGCAAAGTGATTGAAATATTCGAGTAGAAACTTATCGAAGTTATCACGCCCAATTTTTTGTTCTATTTCACGTAAAAATAATGCGCCTTTTTCATAAGGGATATTTGAAAACACATCATCAGGATTACGCCCACGCAAATCTATCGCTAATATTTCATCGTTATCTGGCAAGGCTGCAATATCAGCTTCTAGATCTTGGTATCCCAATACAGCTTCCATATTGTAGCGATCAGTACCGTAGATCATTTCCATAATCCGATAAGTTAAGTAGGTAGTGAAACCTTCGTTAAGCCACAGGTCACGCCAAGTGGCATTCGTCACAGTATTACCTGACCAACTATGGGCAAGTTCATGGGCAATGAGAGACACTAAACTCTTGTCGCCAGCGATAACCGTTGGGGTAATGAAAGAAAGTCGAGGATTTTCCATCCCACCAAAGGGAAATGATGGCGGGAGTATCAATAAATCGTAACGATCCCAGCTATAAGGTCCATAGGTCTTTTCTGTTGCCTCTAGCATACTTTCTGTATCTTCAAACTCTTTGGCTGCTGCATCAAGTATTGAAGGTTCAGCGTAAACACCTGTGCGTTCCCCCATAGCCTTAAAGTGCAAGTCACCAATAGCCAACGCAATCAAATAAGAAGGAATGGGTTGTGGCATATTAAATTCATACACACCATCGCGCTCTGTATCTGGGTCATTGGCGGCACTCATCACCGCAAGTAGCTCTTCAGGAGTGCGAATGGTAGCCGTATAAGTCACTCTCACCTGTGGTGAGTCTTGCAAAGGTATGAAACTACGTGCGTGAACGGCTTGGGCTTGGGTAAACAAAAATGGAAATTGTTTACCTGCGGTTTGCTCAGGAGTTAACCACTGCGCGCCTGAAGCCTCTTTTGAAGTATGATAATTAATCGTTACCTGATTGCCTGATTTTGGCAATGTAATGCGTAAAGCAGAGCCTAAATTCGGATCTTCTTTTTGCAATTCAAACGCTAAAGGGACATTGCCGGCTGTCACCTCTAAAATGGTTAATCCGCGAGTATCTAAAATTAAGGTTTCACTTTGCTCATCCACCTTTTGATAGGTCAGCGTTGCCGTGCCTATCAGCTGATGTTTTTCAAAGTCAGCGGTTAGATCTAAATCGATATGTGACACTTTCACTTCATCGGGATTAGCAAAAGAATGATAATCTTTAGCATTGTCTATTTGCGTTTGTTTTGGTGTTTGTTGTACTTTGGTTTCGGAAGGTTGTTCTGGATTGGAGCAAGCCAATAAGGTGGTTACCCAAAAAAACGCAAGATAGCGAATACTTTTCATATATTTTCCTAGTGAACTTTTTCGCTAATTGTGACATAAAACTAGTTAGAACCGAAATCAAAGGCCGCAAATTATCTGCAGGTTAACTAAAAGCATAATTTTCAAAAGGGGTTGAGATGTCTAGACAAAATAACGAAGAAATTTCGACGTTTATGGATGCTATGCAAGATGTCAAACCACTTCCTAAACAAGATAAAGTGCTATCCTTAAAAGCAAAGCCAACCCTCGCACAGAGCTTAAAGCGTGAGGCATTGCAACGAGATTTAAATTTAGCTCAGAATTACTTGAGCACTGAACACGTAGAGCCTCTTGATCCCTATGATCACCTCATATACAAAAAGCCTGGGGTACAGGAAGGTGTATTTAAAAATTTACGTTTGGGGAAATACAAAATTGATTCTGTGCTGAATTTACAGCAGTACAAATTTGAACAAGCTCGACAAGCTCTGTTTGAAACCATTCTTCAATCTCAACAAAAAGGTATTCGCACATTATTAGTTAAACATGGAATCGGATTGAACAGCCAACCCTTCCCAGCTTTTCTGAAGAGTTACGTGCAAAAATGGTTACAGCAAATGCCGCAAGTTTTGGCTTTTCATACGGCGCAAAAATACCATGGTGGTTCGGCATCAGTGTATGTTCTGCTGAAAAAAAGTGAGACAGAGAAAGCCACTAATCGAGAATTACATCGAAAAAAGTAATATCAATACGAGCCAAAAAATCTGTGAATAAGTATTTGCAAACAGTATTAATATAATGTCTTTCTAAGTAAAAGTACTCAATTAGATTTGAGTATGTTTAATCTCATCAGACATTGTCTGCGAACTTGCGGGAGTGCTAACAACGGCTAAAACAACGAGGAAAAGTACGGTGGCGAACACACCTGTTAATCCAAAACCTTTTGACGAACGATTCATTTTATTTCTCTTATTATTATTTTGAAATTGTAATTGTTGTCGGTAAGTTTATGTAAAGTCCATTTGCGGGTAGAATCATCGCTGATAACTATACCTATTGTAGACTTTAGTCTAAACCTGTTTTTTTAAATTGACAAGGGTTTATTTAATTAAATCAAGGATCTAACTAATAAAAACAAATTAAAAAAAAAGCGCCTAAAAAATTAGGCGCTAGAAATTTTAACTTTCTAAGATTACTTTATATGCCGCGTGTAAATTATTAACCTGCAAATACACGCGCATTTCTAAACATTCTCATCCAAGGGCCATCTTCTTGCCAATCATCGGCTTGCCAAGAGTTTGCCACAGCCCTAAACACCCGCTCTGGGTGAGGCATCATAATAGTCGCGCGACCATCACTGGAAGTCAGTCCTGAAATGCCATCCGGTGAGCCATTGGGGTTTGCGGGGTACTGTTGAGTCACCTTTCCAAAATTATCCACATATTTCAATGCAATATGTTGATTATTTTGAACTTGTCGAAGGTGACCAGTATGTTTAAATTCCGCCCTTCCCTCACCATGAGATACCGCTATGGGTAAGCGAGAACCCTGCATGCCGGCAAAGAAAATAGATTTACTTTCTTGCACTTCTAACATGGAAACCCGTGCTTCAAAACGTTCCGATTGGTTAGTCACAAAATGCGGCCATAAATCAGCACCTGGTATCAGTGACTTTAAGTTTGAAAGCATTTGGCAACCATTACAGACACCTAAACTAAAAGTTTCATCTCGGTGGAAGAATTGCTCAAACTGGTCTCGTGCATAATGATTGAATAAAATGGACTTAGCCCATCCTTCACCTGCGCCTAGCACATCACCGTAGGAGAAGCCGCCACAGGCAACTAACCCAGCAAATTTATCTAAGCTTAGATTCTGACCAATAATATCACTCATGTGAACATCAATAGCGTTAAAACCCGCTCGATTGAAAGCTGCAGCCATTTCGTTTTGCGAATTAACACCTTGCTCGCGTAAAATGGCTATTTGTGGTTTAAGCCCTTTCGAAATATACGGAGCAGCAACATCTTCGTTGATATCGTAGCTTAATTCACAATGCAAACCAGGATCTTGGGCATTTCCTTTTGCCGCCCACTCTTGATCAACACATTCAGGATTATCACGTAATCGCTGCATTTTATCTGTGGTCTCTGCCCAAATTAAGCGGTAGTAACCGCGTTCTTGTGAGATGACCTTTTGTTGCTTGTGGCTAATTTCAATTCTGTCTGAAGTGTTGAGCGTGCCAATCAAATGGGTCACGTCTGTAAGTCCATGCTGACTAAGTACTTGATTCACTTTATCCAAGTCGGCTGTCGTTACCTGAACCACTGCCCCTAGTTCTTCGTTAAACAATACTGACTGCGCATCACCTGTTAAGCTATCCAGTTCAACATCAATACCAGAGTGTCCAGCAAAGGCCATTTCAACTAGCGTGGTAAATAAACCACCATCAGATCTATCGTGATAAGCCAATAATAGATTTTGATGCACTAATGTTTGCATAGCTTCAAAGAAAGATTTTAGTAACTTAGGTTTGGTCACATCAGGTGCTTGATTACCCAACTGACTGTATACCTGCGCCAAACAAGATCCGCCAATGCGGTTACGCCCTTCCCCCAAATCTACGCACAATAAAACCGTTTCACCTTGGTCGGTTCGCAACTGCGGAGTCATGGTATTACGTATATCCTGCACGGCACCGAATGCGGTAATGATCAGGGATAATGGTGAGGTAACCGATTTATCCTGCGGCCCATCAGCCTGCTCTTCTTGCCATTGAGATTTCATTGACATTGAATCTTTGCCAACGGGTATGGTTAACCCTAGTTCTGGACATAGCTCTTCACCTACGGCTTTAACAGCTTCGTACAAACCAGCATCTTCACCTGGGTGTCCAGCGGCAGCCATCCAATTAGCCGATAATTTGATCCGATTTAACGAACCGATATCTGCAGCGGCAATATTTGTTAAAGACTCACCCACAGCCATTCGCGCTGACGCGCCATGATTTAATAATGCAATAGGCGTGCGCTCACCCACCGCCATAGCTTCACCTTGATAGCTATCAAATGAAGACGCTGTCACGGCAACATCCGCCACCGGAATTTGCCAAGGGCCGACCATTTGATCACGACTCACTAAACCAGTCACGCTGCGATCCCCAATGGTGATCAAAAAGGTTTTCTCTGCCACTGTGGGCAAACGTAAAAGACGTTCTGCAGCTTCATTTATGTCTACCGACTCAGCCCTAAAATCATCTCCAACGGATGTTTTAGATGTTACATCACGATGCATCTTAGGTGGTTTACCGAGTAAAACATCCAGCGGTAAATCAATGGGTAAGTCATTGAAATGTTCGTCATGCAATGACAAATGAGGCTGTTGAGTAGCCTCTCCCACCACCGCAAAAGGCGCTCTTTCACGTCGACAAATTGATTCGAACAACGGCAGTTTGTCTGGAGCAACAGATAACACATATCGTTCTTGTGATTCGTTACACCAAATTTCATGGGGAGCCATACCAGGTTCGTCATTGGGTACATTTCTAAGCTCAAATTTTCCGCCGCGTCCACCATCATTAACGAGTTCAGGGAAAGCATTTGATAACCCCCCTGCACCCACGTCATGAATAAACTGGATGGGGTTTTCATCTCCTAACTGCCAACAGCGGTCGATCACTTCCTGGCAACGTCTTTCCATTTCAGGATTACCCCGTTGCACAGAAGCAAAGTCTAAATCTTCATTTGACTCACCGGATGTCATTGAGGAAGCGGCACCTCCCCCTAACCCGATGTTCATGGCTGGTCCACCTAAGGCAATTAACTTAGCCCCTACGGTGATTTCGCCTTTTTGAGTATGCGATTGACGAATATTTCCTAATCCACCAGCCAACATAATTGGTTTATGATAACCCCGTACTTCCTCACCATTGAAGCTATTTACCTGTTGTTCATAGGTACGGAAATATCCCAGAATATTAGGACGACCAAATTCGTTATTAAACGCCGCCCCACCTAATGGGCCTTGTTGCATAATTTCTAACGCATTCACAATTCGCTCTGGTTTGCCATAAGCGGTTTCCCAAGGTAATGGGTAGCCAGGAATATTCAAGTTTGAAACACTAAAGCCTACTAACCCCGCTTTGGGTTTAGAACCTCTTCCAGTGGCACCTTCATCACGAATCTCACCGCCCGACCCCGTTGCGGCTCCAGAAAAAGGAGAGATAGCAGTTGGGTGGTTGTGGGTTTCTACCTTCATCAAAATATCGATATTTTCATGGTGATATTCGTATTCATGGGATGCCGGGTTAGGGAAGAAACGACCGGCTTTCCATCCCTCCATAACCGCCGCGTTATCGCTATAAGCGGAATGCACATAATCTGGGTTGAGTTCGAAGGTATTCTTAATCATTTTGAACAAGGATTTAGGCTGTTTCGCACCATCAATTGTCCAATCTGCGTTGAAAATCTTATGTCGGCAATGCTCTGAGTTAGCCTGAGCAAACATATACAGCTCAATATCGTTTGGATTACGACCTAAGCGTTGGAAGTTTTCCACCAAATAATCAATTTCATCATCAGCAAGCGCTAGCCCCATTTCAACATTGGCAGAGCGTAAAGCCTCTCGCCCTCCACCGATCACATCAACACTACTGAAATGTTTAGGCGAGTCTTCTACAAATAACATTTGCACTTGCTCAAAATCAGCCATGACCGCTTCAGTCATACGGTCATGTAATATGTGTTGCAACTCGGTGCGTTGTGTTTGGCTAAACTCAGCGGCAAATTTCAAATAATATGCACAACCACGTTCAATTCTCTTAACGTTATTAAGACCACAGTTGTGAGCAATATCAGTTGCTTTAGAAGACCATGGGGAAATAGTTCCGGGTCTTGGTACTACCAAAATTAACTCGCCTTCTGGATCGTGGGCGGGTATCGCCGGGCCGTAAGTGAGTAATTGAGTTAAAACTTGTTTCTGCTCCGCTGTTATTTCCGACTCAATTTGCGCAAAGTGCACATATTCAGCGTATATTTCAGCAATGGGAAGTTGAGCAGATGTAAAACGTTGAAGTAATTTTTCAACACGAAAATCAGATAACGCAGGAGCACCACGAAGGACGAGCATAGGGCTATTACCAAAGTTACTGGAACTTGACCATTTAGTCTGACTAAGTTCACGATTTTTAGGAAGTTTTGAGGCGCGAATTATAGTGTAAAAACAATCGATTTATAAGCATCAATCCACTTGATTTAGAAGTTTTTACTCATCAATTGCATTATTTGTGTAGATGAATCCAAACAATTTCGTCACAATGAGGTAATTAACTAAGTTTAAAAGGGAATCTGTGAAGAAAACAGTTTTTCGGTTTTTTTTACTGAGCGTATTTTTTGTACTCAGTGCATGTGAAAAACCGCAACAATCCAGCACCCTAGCCCGCATCTTAGACCAAGGTGTACTCAAAGTTGGAACCAATTATGGTTTGACAACATATTATAATGGGCCTGTTGGGCCTGAAGGCTTTGAATATGAATTAGCCAGCGGTTTCGCTAGCTACCTAGGCGTGCGTCTGGAAGTTTTCCCCTATTACACTTTAAATGAACTATTTCCCCAACTTGCTAATCATCATTTGGACTTAATTGCTGCCGGAATTAGTGTTACCAATGAGCGAGCCGATATATTCCGCTTTGGTCCAGCCTACCAAAGTATCAGCCAAAAAGTGGTATTTAAACAAGGTAATGAACGGCCCAGAAGTGCGACGGATTTGACCGAAGAAATGTTGGTTATTGCTGGCAGTAGTCATGCTGAAACACTGCGAGAATTTAAGCCATTTCATCCGCAATTAGCCTGGCGAGAAACCGACGATAAAGACGCAGAAGAACTTATGGAAATGGTTTTAAACGATGAACTCGCTTACACCATAGTAGATTCTAACATTTTAGCAGTTTTGCGCAGAAGACATCCTGAGCTGAGTATTGGTTTTACTATCAGTAAAGAACAAAGCGTAGCCTGGGCATTAGACAAAAGCCAAGATGACTCATTATTAGCAGCACTGATTGAATATTTTGGTTTAATTCAATCAAATGGCACCCTGGCGGCTTTAGAAGACAAGTACTTTGGTCATGTTAGGCAGTTTAACTATGTGGACACTCGGGAATTTATCCGTTCAGCTCGAAGCAATTTACCAAACTTTAGACAATGGTTTGAGAAACATGCTCAAAATCTTGATTGGCGTTTGTTAGCCGCCATGAGCTATCAGGAAAGCCACTGGAACCCTAACGCAAAATCCCCCACAGGGGTTCGTGGCATGATGATGTTAACCCTAGCCACAGCAGAAGATCTAGGTATTGAATCACGATTAGACCCTGAGCAAAGCATCCGTGGGGGAGCTGAATACTTCGCTAATTTATTAAGTAGAATTCCTGCTCGCATTCAGGAGCCAGATCGTATCTGGTTTGCCTTAGCAGCATACAATATTGGATTAGGTCACCTTGAAGATGCCCGGGTTTTAACTCAAAAACAGGGCGGCAACCCTGACATGTGGATAGACGTTAAACAACGTTTACCGCAATTACGTCAGAAAAAATACTACAAAACCACCCGTTATGGATACGCGCGGGGTGACGAAGCGGTGACTTATGTTGACAACATACGGCGTTATTATGATACATTAGTGTGGCTAGACGGGCAGGATGCCGAAACCCTCGATGAAGCTGAAGACGCAGCTCAAGCGCCAGAAAATTAAACCATCCGATATTTACGCTGTTTATTGACTTGTCATATAGCAGTCACATTTGCATGCCAATCTAATTAGAAGTAAATGATTCATTTGTTTCAATGGAAATAATTTTGAAACTAATGGATAGTTTAGTTGTCTACATCAATTAACCCGTTTTATTACAAGAAATAGGAGAAAAATCCTTAAAGGAGTTACCATGAGAAAAAGAAATACATTTACTAGAAAAGTGAAACCAAACAATAGTAGCCGTAGAAGGCTAATGTTAAAAAAAGTACACCAAAGAGTGTTGGTTAGACGTCAAAATTTCCAACAATTTGATTTACAAGAGTCTTTTGCTGAAGCAAGTTAAAATAAGCTTCAGCCAACTGGCTATGTTGTTTTCAACAAATTGGTTAAGAGCAAGTAAATCATCCTCCAATCCGATTTGACTATGCACCCCTCCTCCGATATTGAAAATATCTTTGCTGAAATACTAAACAGCACGATTCGGTGCCGGGTCATCTATTCAACAAAATTTGTCTAAGATCATTTCAATTGAGTGCCAGTTTTAGCAATTTGCTTAAGGGCTTTTTTCTGCTCACGTCGCATTTTAAAAAAGTCGGATATTTTGCTGGCACATTGTTCGCCCAATACATCGCCTTGCACTTCAATTTGATGATTCAATCTTTCATCATTCAAAAGATTCATTAAACTGCCTGCGAAGCCTGTCTTATAATCCTTTGCGCCAAAGACCAAGCGTTTGATACGAGAATGGACCAGTAGCCCAGCACACATTGGGCAAGGTTCTAGGGTTACGTAAAGGGTGCAGTCCAGCATGCGATAGTTGTTTAGCAACTTTCCCCCTTCTCGAATGGCGATCATTTCTGCGTGGGCAGATGGATCATTTAAGCTAATGGACTGATTCCAACCTTGGGATACTAACTCATTATCTTTTACCAACACCGCTCCCACTGGAACTTCACCAATTTTCCAAGCGTTGTCTGCTAAAGATAGCGCATATTCCATCCAATACTCATCTTGTGATTGAATTTTATTTGGCGAATTTGGAGTTGTCATTTATTGGTCATACAAAACATTGGTTAATTTGCTCAATAAGTTGTTTTTTTAACTAATACACATATCAAGCATTGCCTATGAAAAAACATAAGCCATTGATATTTAAAAGAAATAAAAGTTGGTTAAAAATATGCAAAACAAGATCATAACGCTAAAACATACTAATACGATAACACCATACCAGTCAAAGGAGACTACGCTATGAATTTAACCGCCATCGCCATAATTGCCATCATTTGCTGGACCATTGTAAAATTAACCGGGAAAGATAAAAAAGCCCCTAAACAGGTATCTGAACCCGATCTGCAAAATGACGAATTAATACAACAACTTGCTGCGATGCAGGAACGAATTGCAGTACTAGAGGCCATTGTAACCGATGAAAAATATGTACTAAAGCGCGAGTTTGACAATCTAACACGTAGCAAAGCAGCGTAAGCTGTATAAAAAGGCGATATTACTATCGCCTTTTTTGTACCTTACAGCTTAGCTACTATACAGATCAGCGACTATTCCCTATTTAACATCATCTCAAACACAATTTTAATTAAACAAGACCCGGGGCTTGCAGAAAATGGACGGCTATTATATTGTTGTTACTAACAACTTAAGCCAGAGACATTCGATGAACACAAAACTCAAGCGTGCCGAAGCACTTTATGAAGCGGTTAACCAACTGATCCGCGTACATCAGTTTCGTGATCGTGAAAGTATTTGCTGTCATAACGTGTCGGTCGCTCAATGTTATGCGCTGGAAACACTGGTAAAACGAGGTCCCTTAAGGCTTAAAGAACTAGCTGAAGAAATGTGCCTTGATAAAAGTACCACAAGCCGAGTAGTTGACTCGTTACTGCGTAAAGGCTATGCACTGAAGACCTTAGACCCCCTTGATCAGCGCGCAGTGCAGCTATCACTGACCCCTGAAGGCCATGAGTTATATGCAACCATTCGAAAAAGCTTGATTGAAGAAGAGGCATCAATGATATCTGATATCTCTGATGAAGTTGTCGATGCGGCTCTTGTACTCTTGGGAAAACTTACCGTCGCAGCGCGGAACCGACTCGGCGATTAACTATTTTTTTAACCACATTGTTGTTACTAACAACACTATTTTGGAGGTTTATCTATGAATTACAATGTCGAAAACTTGCCCATTGCCATCATAGGCGCCGGTCCTATCGGTTTGAGTGCAGCAGTTAACCTGCTCGATGCAGGCCTTACACCCATTGTGTTTGAATCAGGTGATTGTGCCGGTTCCAACATAGCAAAATGGGGTCATGTGCGTATGTTTTCGCCCTGGTCATACAATATGGATCCAAAAGCGGTTTCATTACTTAAGAAAAAGGGCTGGGTAGAACCAGTTTCGACCGAGTTTCCAACCGGAAGCGAACTGCTTGAGCGCTATATACTTCCTTTGGCGTCCCACGAGAAGATTGCTCCGCACCTACATTTGAATACCCGTGTTAACAACGTCAGCCGCCAATATCACGATATTTTACGAAATAATGGCCGGGAGAGTACGCCCTTCGTGATCCGTGTTTCCGACGTTGAAGGTGAGCGTGATATTCTTGTTCAGGCCGTAATTGATGCCTCTGGTACATATCAGACCCCCAACTGGCTTGGCGCTCATGGTATTCCTGCTATTGGTGAGCTTACTGCTTCGCAATCAATTTCTTACGGTGTGCCTGATATTCTTGGCGCTAGCAATAAACAATATGCGGGCAAGTCCGTACTCGTCATCGGTGGCGGCCATTCAGCATTTAACGCATTACAAGATTTAGTCAAACTTTCTGAACAAACTGATGGCATGCATATTTTATGGGGAATACGCGGCTCCTCCGTGGATAACATCGTGCGATCACCAAAAAATGATGAGCTGCAAGAGCGCAGAAGTCTCGAAGTTCATATTCAAACATTACTGGAAGAAGGAAAAATCGAAGTATTTACCGATATAGCAATAGAAAAAATCAACTGTGAAAATGGCAAACTGATCGTAAATAGCCATTCATATCAACTACCGCCTGTAGATCAGATCATTGCAGCAACCGGGTTTCGTCCTGACCTTCAGCTGCTGTCTGAGCTGCGCACCTCCATTGATCCTGCAACCCAAAGTCCGGTTCAACTCGGCCCTCTTATTGATCCCAATCTTCATAGTTGTGGTTCAGTCCCTGAGCATGGTTCGGCTGAGCTTTCGCACCCAGAGATCGGGCTTTATATTGCTGGAATTAAAAGCTACGGCCGTGCGCCAACCTTTTTACTAAGAACTGGCTATAAACAGATTAAGTCAATAACGTCTGCGTTAGCTAGTCAGGAATACAAAGACTTTGCTGTTATAAATAGCTCTCTTTCTCGTAATGACTGTGCCCTTAATCAAAGTTGCTTAGAATAAGCGTCTCGCCCTCTAATCAAAGCTTTATTAATGGATTTAAGGTTTATTGGAGGGCATTTTTCTTTTGGTCAATAGGGTGAGAGAAATGACATACTTTATTCGAAGTCATCCGCTATTTATTGTCGTGCTCGCTCAGTTATGTGGTACTTCCCTTTGGTTCTCTGTTAATGGGGTGGGTTTGGCTCTCATTCATGATGTTGGGCTAACTGAAAAAGATCTTGGTTGGTTAACTCTCACTGTTCAGGCAGGTTTCATTACTGGTACGCTATTTATTGCCACCACAGGTTTGGCTGATCGAATAGCTGCCAGCCGCATTTTCGCTATTTCCTGCCTAGCGGGTGCGCTAGCAAATGCCAGCTTTGTGTTTGTGGCGGCTCATCAGCCATTCGATCTGCTGTTACGGTTTTTCACCGGTCTGTGCTTAGCCGGTATTTACCCTTTAGGTATGAAGCTAGTGATTGGCTGGACACCTAAATATGTCGGAGCAGCGTTGGCATGGTTAGTCGGAATGTTAACCCTAGGCACTGCCCTACCTCACCTTCTGCGCGGCATGACGCTCGGGTTACCTTGGCAGTGGACTTTACTCGTTGCTTCCTTATTAGCATTGTTAGGTGGCGCGGCTATCTTCATTTTGGGTGATGGCCCACACTTACCTTCCTCAAGTACTAAGGTACGACTCAAAGATGGGCTAGCCGCCTTAAGTGAACGGCGTTTCCGCGCAGTTGCAATCGGCTATTTTGGTCACAGTTGGGAGCTTTATGCTATGTGGACGCTGATTCCGTTTATGGTATCCCGCGAAATGGGGCGTCTCGACGCGCAGGGTTTCTCGACCCCTTTGATATCGTTTAGCATCATCGCCCTTGGCCTGATGGGCTGTGTGGGTGGAGGGGCACTGAGCAGACATATAGGAAGTCTGGCAGTGGCGCGCTTGGCACTTGGGTCCTCTGGACTTATCTGCTTGCTTTATCCGTTGGTTGCCTTTTTGTCGCCCGAAGTAATGCTAGTTTTACTCTTTATCTGGGGCCTAACAGTGATTGCGGATTCTCCTCAGTTATCGGCTCTGGCCGCTGAAGCCGCTCCAAGAGAGCGAATCGGCTCAACCTTGGCCATGTTAAATGCTATTGGCTTTGCTTTGACCATTCCATCAATTGCATTGACCACAGCCCTGTGGCAATGGCAGGGTTTGTGGGTAGTATGGTGGCTACTCCCGGGGCCAGCTTTAGGGCTATGGGCGATGCACAGACTAGGTCGGCAACGGTAATCTGCAAAACGTCAGAAGGCGAATATTCGAGGAAAAGATAAAATTTCGACCTCTCCCTCAGTGGATATATGGTTGAGCTGCGCGATACTTGCCTGGGCTTGTTGACCTGCAACGTATAGAACGGCTGCATCTGCCTAACCAAGCTCAAAAGTCAGCTTTGTTCTCTTAGATAAACGAAAAGCCCAGCACGAACGCTGGGCTTTGAAATTTATTCTGTTATTGATAGCTATTCTCAGATGTTACCTAACCGTACCTTTTATTCCCACTCAATGGTCGCAGGGGGTTTGCCTGAAATATCATAAACCACGCGAGAAATACCATCAATTTCATTAATAATGCGATTCGATACTTTGCCTAAAAAGTCGTAGGGTAAATGGGCCCAATGGGCTGTCATGAAGTCAATGGTTTCTACAGCACGTAGGGAAACCACCCAGTCATACTTGCGAGCATCGCCCATTACACCAACCGAGCGCACCGGCAAAAACACGGTAAATGCTTGACTGACTTTATGATACAAGTCAGCGCTGTGAAGCTCTTCAATAAAGATAGCATCAGCGCGGCGCAATAAATCACAATATTCCTTTTTCACTTCACCTAACACGCGCACACCTAAACCCGGTCCAGGGAAAGGATGGCGATAAAGCATGTCGTAAGGCAAGCCTAGTTCTAAACCAATTTTACGCACTTCGTCTTTAAACAATTCACGTAAAGGTTCAACAAGCCCCATTTCCATGTCATCAGGTAAACCGCCCACATTGTGGTGAGATTTAATCACATGAGCTTTTCCAGTCGCCGAGCCTGCAGATTCAATGACATCTGGATAGATAGTACCTTGAGCTAACCACTTGGCATTTTTTAGCTTTCTCGATTCTTCATCGAATACACCAACAAATTCACGACCAATAATTTTGCGTTTAGCTTCTGGATCCGCTTCCCCGGCCAGGGCTTCTAAAAAGCGTGGTTCAGCATCTATTTTAATAATGTTAAGACCAAAATGGTCACCAAACATTTCCATCACCTGCTCGCCTTCATTGAGTCGCAACAAGCCGTTATCAACAAACACACAAGTGAGATTTTTACCTATAGCTTGATGCAACAACATGGCTGTTACTGACGAATCAACACCACCAGATAAACCCAGAATAACTTCATCGTCACCCACTTTTTTCTTAATACGCTCAACGGCATCTTCAATAATGCTAGCCGCGGTCCACAGTTTTTGACAACCACAGATGTCCATCACAAAGTGAGATAAAACGCGCATTCCCTGACGGGTATGGGTCACTTCAGGGTGAAATTGCACACCGTAAAATTGACGAGAAACATCAAACATTGCGGCATGGGGACAACTCGGTGTTTGTGCACCTGTAACAAAGCCTTCTGGTATTTCCAATACCTTGTCACCATGGCTCATCCAAACATCCAACAAGCCATTTCCATTACTGCCAATGTGATCTTCAATATTTGCTAACAATGGAATATTACCAATGACTTCCACTTGCGCATAACCAAATTCACGTTTATCTGAACCCAGCACTTTCCCGCCCAACTGGGCCGCCATGGTTTGCATTCCATAGCAAATACCCAATACAGGGACTCCGGCATTAAATACATATTCGGGAGCGCGCGGAGAGTTGGCTTCAGTCACCGACTCAGGACCACCAGAAAGAATAATCCCATTAGGATTAAACTCTTTAATTTGTTCCTCACTCACATCCCATGCCCAAAGTTCACAATATACGCCAATTTCACGGACGCGACGGGCGATGAGTTGGGTATATTGAGAGCCAAAATCAAGAATTAAAATACGTTGATCATGAATATTAGTGGTCATGGAAAGTCTCGTGTTAATAATATAAAAGTAGGTATTGGCATCAAAGCCAATACCTAAGATTGAACCAATAGTTAGATTAGCCTAATCGGTAATTAGGTGCTTCTTTAGTGATGCTGACATCGTGAACATGGGACTCTCCCATACCAGCTGCAGTCACTTTCACAAACTGTGGTTTGGTGCGCAAAATATCAATGGTAGCACTGCCAGTTAGTCCCATTGCTGAACGTAAACCGCCCATTTGTTGATGGATAATATTTGAAATTGGGCCTTTATAAGCAACACGGCCTTCAATCCCTTCTGGCACCATTTTTTCTTCTGATTTTGTATCTTGGAAATAGCGATCAGAAGAACCATGACTTTGGTTCATGGCACCGAGTGAGCCCATACCACGATAAGACTTATAATAACGGCCTTGGTACAACTCAACTTCTCCTGGCGCTTCTTCGGTTCCGGCCAACATACTACCTACCATCACACAACTTGCACCTGCCACTAATGCTTTAGCAATATCGCCTGAGAAACGAATTCCACCGTCAGCAATAACAGGAATATCTCGCCCTTCAAGAGCTTCAACAGCGTCTGCAACTGCGGTAATTTGCGGCACACCACAACCAGTCACAATGCGAGTTGTACAAATTGAACCAGGGCCTATCCCCACTTTTACAGCATTAACGCCAGCATCAGCTAGAGCTAGTGCGCCCTCTCCAGTTGCCACATTACCGGCAATAATTTGTAATTCAGGAAATGCTTGGCGGGTAGCAGCAACACGATCAAGTACGCCTTGCGAGTGACCGTGAGAGGTATCGATTAATAACACATCTACGCCAGCGTCAACTAGGGCTTGGATACGTTCTTCAGTACCTGGCCCAACACCTACTGCCGCGCCTACGCGCAAGCGTCCTAATTCATCTTTACAGGCATTGGGTTTATTTTCAGCTTTTTGAAAATCTTTAACGGTGATCATGCCCTTGAGTTTGAACGCATCATCTACCACTAGAATTTTTTCAACACGGTGTTCATGCATCAGCTCAAGTACTTCTTCTGAAGCAGCGCCTTCAGGCACAGTTACCAATTTTTCTTTAGGAGTCATCACGCTAGATACGGGCTGATCGACTTTATTTTCAAAACGTAAATCACGGCCAGTGACAATTCCGATAAGGTTATTATCATCATCCACAACAGGAAAGCCCGAGAAACCATGATGTTTGCTCAGAGCATTGATTTCACCTAAGGTGGCTTGAGAGCTAACCGTAACCGGATCAGATACCACGCCACTTTCATACTTTTTAACAGCACGAACATGGTTAGCTTGTTCTTCAATGGCCATATTTTTGTGGATAAATCCCATTCCGCCTTCTTGTGCAAGGGCAATAGCTAACCGAGCCTCAGAAACTGTATCCATGGCGGCAGAGATTAATGGAATATTCAATGATACACTGCTGGTTAATCTGGTGCGCAGATCGGCAGTGTGAGGTAACACAGTGGAGTGCCCAGGAACTAAGAGTACATCATCAAAAGTCAGGGCTTCTTTAGCAATCCTCAACATGCAATTACACCTATATTTAGCGGGTTTTAATTGCGGCGTGATTGTAGCGGTTTTGCGTTATCAGGTAAACTGAATTTGTAGTAAAATTTCAAAACTTTTTGCGGTTAATCTCATTTGCGTATAGATTTATTTGCATTAACGCCGATTCTACTCAAAATAGCGTGTTTAAAGCACGACACATTTTACCCTGGTGTTTATTTTAATTAAGCTCACTGCTTAGAAATATCGTCAAGACTGAAGTTAAGATAATTCGGTTTACCATTAAGGATTTTATGCCAAACCAATCTTCCCCTTCCAAAAATATATTTACTGTTAGCCAATTAAATCGACTTGCTCGCTCAGTGTTAGAGTCGCAGATTGGTCAAGTCTGGTTGTCTGCAGAGATATCAAATTTTGTCGCGGCGGCTTCTGGCCATTGGTACTTCACCCTCAAAGATCCGCGAGCCCAAGTGAAAGCAGCGATGTTTCGTGGCGCAAACTCTCGGGTAAAAGTACGCCCTAAAGAAGGTGACAAGATACTGGTTCGTGCTTCGGTGGGTTTATATGAAGCCCGTGGTGACTATCAAATTATTGTCGATTTCATGGAGCCAGAAGGTGAAGGTCAATTAAAACAACAGTTTGAGATGCTAAAAGTCAAACTCGCAGCCGAAGGCCTGTTTTCTACTTCACATAAAAAAGCGCTGCCTGAGAGGATTCAACGTGTGGGAATTATCACCTCAGCCACAGGTGCGGCGCTGCACGACATATTAACGGTATTAAAACGACGAAATCCGTTGATTTCTGTGATTGTTTACCCTTCACAAGTTCAAGGCGAATTAGCCCCCTACCAGCTATGCCAAGCAATTGACAAAGCCGTGCAACGCAACGAGGTAGATGTGCTACTGATTGGCCGCGGTGGCGGCTCCCTTGAGGATTTATGGTGTTTCAATGATGAAACATTAGCACGTAAATTATTTTCCTGTGTTATCCCAACCATTAGCGCGGTTGGCCACGAAGTGGATGTAACCATTGCTGATTTTGTAGCCGATGTGCGCGCCCCCACCCCCTCAGCGGCGGCCGAATTGGTCAGTACAGACATGCTTGATGTGCTGCAAAACTTGCAACGTTTGAAGTCTCGCCTACATCGTAGCATGGTCTCGCAAACGCAATTTCACAGGCACAGATCGCAAATTGCTAGCCAACAGTTAAAGACCTTGCACCCGGAAAATCGCATCAAACAGCAAGCTCAACACTTAGATCAAATGCAGATGGCATTAGAACAACGTATGAAACGCAAATTAGACCAGGTCGCCAATACTGTGAATAGTTTGAGCCAGCATTTATACAGCCGCTCGCCTATCAATAGGTTAGAAAGGTTAATGGAAAATAACAAAAGCCTGACGATGCAATTGAAAAAGTCGACAACCAATCTGTTGGTGAATAAACAACTTCAACTCGCCAAAGCATCTGAGCTGCTCGATAGCGTAAGCCCACTTTCTACTCTATCCCGAGGATACAGTATTACCTACAAAGACAATGAAATCATAAAGAAAAGCAGTCAGTTAAAGCCAAACGACGAGATAACCACGCGCTTCCATGATGGCTCTATTAATAGCAAAGTGACGGGTACAGACTAAGGATTAAAATAACAACAGTCACAGACCAGTCTTGTCGACTAGCTGTGACTAAGAAATTCAACTAAATTTGAGGGATTAAGGCTTCTTATGATGGGTCATTAAACGCTTGCGCTTGCGTTGTTGTGACAAGGTAAGTTTGTTGGTTTTACCTTCAAACGGGTTCGCCCCCTCTTTAAACTCAACCCGTATTGGTGTTCCCATGGTTTGCAGAGATTTGCGATAGTAGTTCATCATGTAGCGTTTATACGCTGATGGTAAATCTTCTACTTGGTTACCGTGAATAATGATCACCGGCGGGTTATAGCCACCCGCATGGGCATATTTCATTTTCACTCTGCGTCCACGCACCATGGGTGGCTGGTGATCTTCTTGGGCCATTTCCATAATGCGAGTAAGCATGGATGTATTGATTCGTTTAGTGGCAGAAGCATAGGCTTCTTGTACAGATTCGAATAAATGCCCTACTCCGGTACCATGTAACGCTGAAATAAAATGTATTCTGGCAAAATCAACAAACCCTAAACGGCGGTCTAGTTCTCGCTTAATATCGTCTTTCACGTCTTTCGACAAGCCATCCCATTTATTTACCGCGATAACTAACGAACGCCCTGCATTAAGGACAAAACCCAGTAGGCTCAAATCTTGATCGGCAATCCCCTCTCTGGCATCAATGCATAACAACACAACATTGGCTTCTTCAATGGCTTGTAAGGTTTTAATAATGGAAAACTTTTCTACCGCATCTGACACTTTTTTGCGTTTTCTAACACCGGCCGTATCAATCAGGACATATTCGCGATCATCACGCTCCATTGGGATAAATATACTATCTCGTGTGGTACCCGGCATATCAAACACCACCACCCGCTCTTCACCCAGGATACGGTTCGTTAAGGTCGATTTACCCACATTAGGTTTGCCGACAATTGCCAACTTAATAGGTAAACTTTGTAAACGCAGTAATTCAGCTTCGGCATTTTCACCATCATCATCGCGCACAACTTCAGGGATGTGCATATCGGGATAAAGCTTTTCAATTGGTTTAAGCGACTTTTCAAGAAGTTGAGTGACACCACGACCATGGGCCGCCGCCACTTGCGATATTTCTCCTAAACCTAACGAATAAAATTCAGCTGTTTCACTGTCACCATCGATACCATCGACTTTATTGGCGACCACGTAAACGGTTTTTTCTTGTTTACGCAAATGATTAGCAATACCAATATCGGCAGGTGTTAACCCCGCTCTGGCATCGACTAAAAACAACACCACATGGGCTTCATCTATGGCTAATAACGATTGTTCAGCCATCTCTGCATCAATTCCCTGCTCATCGCCACTGATCCCGCCGGTATCAACCACAATAAACTGCAAGCCTTCGTATTTAGCTTGACCGTATTTGCGGTCACGGGTTAACCCAGGATAATCAGCAACCAAGGCATCTCGACTATTGGTTAGCCGATTGAATAAAGTAGATTTTCCCACGTTAGGGCGACCAACGAGAGCGATGACAGGTAACATATTATCATTCCAATAAAAAAGTTACGGCTCAAGTACCTAAATTAGATAGTTGAGCCGTTAATAGTTTGTACTTAAGCTATGTAGTCCACATTCATGCTATAAAGCCAATCCATGGTGGCCAATATCTGTGAACTTACACAATCGATGGTGCCAAATCAACAAAAGTTAATTAGATTATAGGCACTTCAATGGCAACTAATTCACCATCTCGAGTCTGAGTATATATTGTATCGCCAAAGGCTACGGGAGCGACATAAATTCCTTCATCTTCATCATCACCACCGACATCCATCCGCGAGACTATGCTGCCATCGGTTTTATCTAACCAATGTAAAAACCCGTATTTATCCCCTACTACCATGTATTTTCCAATAGGTTCAGGTGAGGTTAGATTGCGTTTTTTAAGACCGCCTTGGCTCCATAGTTCAACACCGTTACGTCTATCGATAGCATAAATATTACTGTTTTTGTCAGTTACGAACAGACTATTGCCATCAATTCCAAGACGTCTATAGGAGTTATATTCACGCTTCCAAATAATACGTCCGCTGCGCAATTCTACTGCGGCTAAAGTACCGTCAAAGGAAATGACATAAACATTTGGTCCGACTACCAAAGGTTGACTATCAATATCAACGATTCGCTCTAACTCAGTTGCGCCTGAAGGGGCTGAAATAGTTTGCTCCCAAGCAGTTTGTCCACTAGCGAGAATGTTGACCACCAATTTCCCTGTCGCTGTCCCTACCAAAGCACCACCATTCACCGCAACTGGCGCTGAAATTCCTCTTAAACTCAAAGCGGGCACGTCAGATTCAAACATCCACAATTGCTCGCCAGTGTTTGCGTCCAACGCAAAAAGTGTCCCTGAACCTGTATTCACCAAAACGACATTTTCATCGACAGCGGGAGAGGCAATAATTTCACCACGGACTTGGGTCACCCATTTGGTTTCCCCGGTGTTCGCGTCTAACGCATAAACTTCGCCGTTCTCCGAGCCAAGAAACACAGTTTCATATATAACCGTAAGGCCACCGGAAATTTTAGCAGTTACCCCATCCGACCATAAATTGGTAATAAAGCTATACCAGTTATCGTTAGGATATTCGGCAAAATCACGCTCCCACACTTGTTTACCCGACTCAAGCTCAAAAGCCGCAACCGTCCCTTGACGACTAGCAGCAAAGACTTTGTCATAGGCAATCGCTGGGCGTAATCTTGAATAGAATTTATCAATACCGCCGGTCAGATCTTTTGACCATAACTGCTTGGGTGTAAACTTAGCATCTATTGGTTTGAGGGTGCGGATTTCAATTTCTTCGTCATCCATAAACCAGCCAGAAATAGTTGAACAACCTGCTAGTGTCATTACACTTACAAATGTAATCACTTTAATCCAACTTAACCTCATACTGATATTACCCATTTATCACAACCGCTAAGTTATCCAACTTCATTTTAACCGGTTGATTACCTGCATTGGCTTCTAAAGACGCAGTATATGCCGCTTTGGCAGCGTCAAAATTCGATTGATTAAAGTAAATATCGCCCTTGATTTCTTCAACCTGAGCAACAAATGCAGGTTGCGTAACCAAGTCTAAACTCGCCATAGCTTGGTCAAATTGATTCAATGAATTTTGTACTCTAGCCAAACGTAAATTCGCAACACTTTTTAATGCTGGGTCTTGGGCATTATTGGCTGCATATTTTAAATGAGTAACAGCTTTTTCTAAGTCGCCATCTTCAGCTGACAATTTCGCCAACTGTAAGGCTGTTAGAATCGAGTATCCGCCTTGGTTATTTTCAACAAAAGCTTCCGCTTCTTGCGTATTTTTAGAGTTTAACGTCGTGTTTATTTGCTCATAGGAGAGTGACGCAGCTTCTTTTTCTGCTATTTGCGTATCGTTGTAATATCTCCAACCATACAAACCACCCACACCTAAAACCACGCCAACCGCAATTGCTAAGCCATTTTCACGCCAAAAACGCTTAATCGCTTCGACTTGTTGTTCTTCTGTTGCAAACTCTTCCATCTAATTTTCCTCGTACAAACTGTAATAGGTAATTGTACTTTATCTTATTTTGTAAAATATTGAGCTAAAACTGTGTCCAATTCAGCACTGGCTATTGTCACCTGCGGAATATCTTCACGAAGGTATTTAACCACTACTTTCTGTTCGTTCATTTCATTTTCACCAATCACTAACACTATTGGTGCTCCGCTCTTATCAGCGCGTTTCATCTGTTTTTTTAAGTTTCCGCCACCACAATGCAATTGCACTCTAAGCTGTGGAGAAGAATCTCTCAATTGCTCAGACAATTTCATGGCGTAAAGTTCCGTAGAATCACCAAGGGCCGTCACATAAATATCAACAGGGTCAGGAACTTCGGAAGTTAATTCTAAGGTTTGTAACATTAAAACAAGTCGCTCAATGCCCATGGCAAAGCCCACAGCCGAGCTCGGTTTACCACCTAATTGTTCAATTAGACCATCGTATCGGCCTCCGGCACACACTGTACCTTGAGCTCCTAGACTGTCGGTAACCCATTCAAAAACCGTGCGATTGTAATAATCTAAACCACGAACTAAACGGGAGTTAATCCGGTAATTAATGCCCATATCCGTTAATTTCGAGCACAAGGTTTCAAAATGCTCTTTTGAGTCCTCGTCTAGATAATCTAATAATGTGGGAGCATCTTTAATAGCAGCCTGCACATCAGGATTTTTACTGTCCAAGACGCGCAATGGGTTTGACTCTAAACGGCGCAAGCTATCTTCATCTAACTGGGATTTCCGTGCCGTTAAATATTCCACTAAAGCTTCGCGATAATTAGCTCTAGCTTGGTTAGAACCCAATGAATTCAATTCCAACGTAACCTGCTCACTGATACCAAAGGCTTTCCACAGACGAGCGCTGAGTAAAATCACTTCAACATCAATATCTGGACCTTCAAGACCAAAGGTCTCAATACCAAATTGGTGAAACTGACGGTAACGCCCTTTTTGTGGACGTTCGTGTCGGAACATGGGGCCCATATACCAGATACGTTGTTGCTGATTGTAGATAAGACCATGCTGATTGCCGGCGCGAACACAACTAGCCGTATTTTCTGGACGCAGGGTTAAGCTATCGCCATTACGATCTTCGAAGGTGTACATCTCTTTCTCAACGATGTCAGTTACTTCTCCGATAGAGCGTTTAAATAAATCGGTACTCTCTACAATAGGAGTGCGCAATTCTTGATAGCCGTATGCACTAACTACATTGCGAATTTTGTTTTCTACCCATTGCCAAATACCGGAATCAGCGGGTAAGCAATCATTCATCCCGCGAACTGCTTGAATTTGTTTTGTCACTAAATACGTACTCTGAAATTCGATTCTGCATTGGCGCTCAGTTTGCCAACACCCTAATAAAAAAGCCCCGTATTATAGGGGATAATAACCAAATAATCTAAACACAAGTAAACACGCCAAAACACCATATCACGTTGTTTTAATTAGATTATTTTAAGTTCCACCTTTTTCAAGCATGGAATAATTGTGCTTGTTTGTGTTCCCTTGTTCTTCCATAATGTTCCCCTTCTGTTCCCTTTTTTAACGGTAACTAGGCATATGGCAAAGGTAAGTGAAACCTCGATCACAAAAACGGACGCATTAAACCATTTAAGAAGCGCCAAAGCAATGTCAGAGTTGACTTGCGAGAAGATTATAGGCTTCCATTTGGTGAAAACTCAAAAGGGCGCAACATGGCGGTTACGATATACGGATTTTAGCGGCGCAAGAAGAAAAGTAAGCTTGGGTAAATTTGTTGACGGAACCGCAGACAGAATTGACTCAGCCCAGTTAGCTAGAAAGTATCGTGATGATTTAAAGGCAGGAAATGATCCAGTTGAAAATATAAGGCTTAAGAAACGCAATTTTGCAGAACAACAAGCAACGAAACATCAAAGGCTATTTAGAACTTATCTAGATGAAGTTTATACACCTTACCAAATGACCAAGCGAGGCGGTAAAAAAACACTAGCCACTCTCAATTCAGCGTTTAAAGAGCTGGAAAGCTTGCCAATGGATGAAATAACAGTTACCGACCTTAATGCATGGTGTAAACGATATTCAGTTGATAGAGCCGTTACAACAGTGGAAAGAACCTACACAGCATTAAGAGCTATGTTATATCACGCAAAAGAATCAGGCGTTATTAGTAAGCTACAAAATAAAGGGTTCAAAATCCCCAAACGTACATCTCAAGAAACAGATGCTGAATTAAGCAGTGAAGAACTAGCGAAACGTCGAATGCTCACAGAGGAAGAAATTGTCGGCATTAAAAAAGGTTTAGACAGCTATAAAATTGAAGTTGGTGAAAGCCATTGGTTTTTTCCCTTTTTCAGATTAGCCGAATATTCAGGAATGCGACCAGGTGATCTGTATTCTATGACATGGCAAGAATTAAACCTTAACTTCAAAGTCATTCGCAAACACCCGAATAAAACTCGTCACCACAATAACCCTGTCGAAGTTGTACTTCCGTTAGATGATGATATTTTAAATTTAATGCGCGAGTGGTACCAATTTATTGGAAGCCCTCAAAAGGGTTTAGTATTCCCTTCCCCAAAGACAGGCAGAGAAATAACTAACACGATGCACCTAGGGCATTGGAAAAAGGTACTGGCATTAGGTGGATTAAAAGAGAACCTAGATTTCTATGCTTTGCGCCATAACTTCATTAGTAAGCTACTCCAAGCGAACGTTCCACTATCCACTGTAGCGAAGCTAGCAGGCCATAAAACAACAAAAATGATAGAGAAGCATTATCACCACATGTTACCAAAAGCAGCCGCAGAAGCTCTCTCAATGATTGCTGGGGATTTTTCAAAACCAAATAATTTAGAGGTAAAAGCTAAATGAAATATGTACAAGGAAGTAAAGGCTTAGATTTAATCGCTACGCACCTTCGAAAAAACCAAGGTGCTTTATTAATATTCAAAGAATATTGCGACTTGTATGAGGGCGGAATTATACATGAGTATAACCTCGCTAGAATGTATGAATTACTTAAACCCCTCATAAATGACCCTATTTGTGAATTTGAAAACACAACTGCAAAAAACGCAGGAGCTTTAGGGAAAAAGTATTTAGTTAAATCACGTCCTGCGCACAGAAAATCCGATCCCACCGAAAAATATAGAAAAGGAATGACAATCGCCTTGCGGTACTTGGAGCTCAAAGAGCAAGGAATGAGTTTCGAAACTGCAGCTAGCTTAGCAGGAGAAAGCGAGTTTGTTGGTTTAGAAGCCGCAAAAAAATTCATTACTGAATATAAAGAAAAAGCTTTGGCCCATAAAAACCATTTAAAAGGTAGTAAAAAAGGGTAGCACTTATTTACCCTGACCACCTTTATCAATTCACTTAATCTTCTTCATGTCGCCACAAGACACATAAACTACATGAGGAATTACATACATGACCACTCAATCTACAACTGACTTTTCACACAAACTTCTTTTCCCAAGTAAGGAAGCTGCAAAATTTATTGATGTTTCAGACGAGACATTAAGACGTTCGCGCTGCACTGGCTATTTGTTGGGCGCACCAGCACCTAAACATATCAAATTTGGTAGAGCAGTAAAGTATCGTTTAACCGATCTAACAGATTGGGTAAATGCTGTTGACGAAAATGGCGTGGAGGGGCTTTAAAATGAATAAAGCCGCTACCCAAATGAGCAACGACCTTAGACGTGAGAATCAGAAGGTTAAACTAAATTTAATCCCATATAAAGAAGAAATTTGCTTAGTTGAATTTCTCAATCGAGATACTGCAGGGATGTATCAGAAAGAAGCGGATAGAGCCTATGGCGAATCATGCTTACACACGATGGTAAGTAACTTTCGACAGCATGGCATTTACTTCGCTCGACGACCCAACCCAATCACGCACAGGCATGGAGGCAAAGCCACATATACCCGATATTGGCTGATTGACGAGACCGCAGTGCAGCGGGCTATATTCAGAGTCAACAAGCTGCGCTCTCAGCGGGGTTTAGAGCCTTTGAGGGGCTTACCGCCCTACTCCATTTATAGCCAAGCAGCTTAGCCCTTCGGGGCTATTTGGGGCTTATATGTCCAATGTCACACCGATAAAGAAGCGGGGCGAATCAGCTCGCCCTGAGAACATATTTCTATTGACCAGATGCGTTGAAATATTCGGTATTTTAGACGCTGCCATTTTAGCAGACTTATATTACTGGATTGCCCAAGGTAAAGAGCCATGGAGAAAGGCACAGGAGCATGCTGATCTTTTTGCAGTAAATGAAAAAACTATTCGCGCCCACTCCAAGTATTTAGCTGAAAAACATAAATGCTTTGGAAGGCGAATTTCTATGCTCAAGAATGGAAAACAAGGAGCATGCAAATACTTCCCCACCAAATCAGAAAATTCTAAGGCATTAAAGGAACAATATTACGCCTTATTTAATAACGGCTTTAAGAAAACTGATTTTGGTAAATTTATGGCTGAAGAAGTAATAGAGGTACCAAAGTATATAACTTTACCGATAGCATTTATTGAACGGTTAAAAAATATAAATCTCGCGTATTTGTTAGCTAGATTGTATTGGATAACTTTCTCTGAAAACCCTGATCCCGTTTTTAGATTTAGATCTCAAGCTAAACTCGCACGAGCAATGCTATTAAACAGAACCACTCTCCTTAGGTATCTAAATTTATTAGAAGATTATAAGTATCTGACTCATTCAGACCAAGCCAACGGAATAGTAATCTCGATTAATACTGACTCTGATTTATATGAGATTTTGAGTGATTGGATAGTTGATAACCAAGAAGCGCGAGTAGAGTTAATTATGGAGAGTAATTACTAATGCAAATAGTGACCGTTCGAATTTACCGACCACCCTGTTCAAATTTACCGACCACCCTGTTCAAATTTACCGACCACCCTGTTCAAAATGTCCGGACATGTAATATGAATCTTGTAATATTATTCTTTAATATAAATCTAGTAATATCGGGTGTGATACGAACAAGTTCGCATACACACTCACCTCATTTTTTTAATTTTTTCCAACAAGCATCTTTAACCCATTCAGAGAAAGGTTGTTCTTTTCTATCAGCATCAATCTTTTCAACCAAATCATCATCAAAGCGTATATTTTTTCTTGTTGAACCTTTGCGTTCATCTGACCTTTTAAATTTTTTTTCCGATTCTTCTTGCATTGGGTGTGTACCACTATTATATTGTAAGGGTGTGTACCACAGTTTACAACAAGATGACGATCTTGCCTAACCTTAAATTGGAGAACGATATGAATAACCTAGATAAAGCCAGCATTAAATTAGGCAAAGCCGAAAGCATTCTTATGATGATGTCTGCTCACTATCAAACTGGCGAACAAGAGTTGTTTAACAGTGATATGGATTTGATAGCCTGCACCGTTGGCGATTTGGTCTCAGACGCTAAACAGCTTATTGCTGACATTGGCAATACTGACGCACCTTTAATTCAAAATAAACCCACAACCAAAACAAGCGGAATGTAAAGGAGATTTAATCATGGTAAGACGTAAAGCTTTAAAGTCACTTAAAGAGTTAAGATTTATGGACACAGCAACAATGAACGTCGATAAGTCGTTAGCAATTCTTAACTTAGTAGAAAATAAAGTATTAGAAGAGTTAGGCGAAAGCGACACCGCGAAAGATTATAAAAATACTATGTGGGCGATTAAAGATCTTTTGTTTGAAATACAAGAAGCGGCTAAAGACATGGAAGGCGATAAAATCGAATATGCTGATACATTGGAAGAGTTCCAAGCAGCGGAAATAGCAGGAAAAGAAGAAAACAGGCTAAATTAATCAAAATCCCCTCCAACAGCCGGATTAATTTCCGGCTTTTTTATGCCTTAAAAAACAATAGCACACCCCAAGCCATAAACACACACAAAACCCTTAAAAATCAATAATTTAAATGATTTACAGCCATTTTTAAATAGGTTATATTGGTTTTGCTTAGAGATTAACGTCTTTGGGCAACTTTCTAGCTTTAAAGTGGATAGCCCACCAGCCAAGATTCCATGAGTATAAACCTGCGAGACGTAGGCGAGTACAGATTGAAAGGGGTTTCTGTATGTCTTGTTCCCTTTCCGTCTTATTCCCTGGTCAGTTGCCCGATTTTTTTACTAATTGGAATACTTGACTATGAAAAAGCTACTACAACTACGCAACACCAAAGCCGATTTGCATAAGCAAATGAAGGCTATCGTCACCACCGCAGAAACTGAAAAACGCTCGTTAACTAACAATGAGTCAACCAAGTTCGAAGAACTGCAAAACCAAATCACAGATTTAAATCAACAAATTGAATGCCAAGAAGTCTTAGCAGATAACGAGCGTTCACTTATCACTGGTGAAACACCAGAGAGCAAAACCGACAAACCGAGCAATGAAGAACTAAGAGCGTTTGTTCAAACAGGTGATCAACGAAGCCTAAGCGCTGGCACAAACGCTGATGGTGGTTACACTGTTATTCCAGCGATTGATAAAGACATTACAAAGGTTTTAAAAGAAACCTCAGTTTTCCGTCAAAACGCAACTACTAAAACAATCTCTACTGAAAAGTATGAAAAATTAGTCAGTGTTGGCGGCACAAGCGCTACCTGGGCAGACGAAGGCGACACCCGCAGCGAAACCAACACTAGCCAGTTAGAAAAGGTTCAAATACCTGTTCACTCTCTATATGCCTACCCTAAAACAACCCAAGAACTTTTAGATTGGTCTGATTTCGATGTAGCTGGCTGGTTAAGTTCAGAAGTCGCAGACGAAACCGGATTGAAAGAAGAGGCAGCATTTTGGACTGGTGACGGCTCCAAGAAACCTAAAGGCCTTCTTACTTACACCCGCGATTCAGCAAACGATGATAGTCGCTCATTCGGTGAGGTACAAGAAATCGAATCTACAACTACCGGAGTGATTGACGGTGACGATTTGATTACCTTATCTCACACACTACGCACAGCTTACCGAATGGCCGCAAAATTCTATATGAATGATGCAATGTTAGAAAAGGTACGCAAGCTGAAAGACAATGATGATAATTATCTATTTAGAGCGGGAATTGTAGAGGGAGCGCCAAGCACCCTGCTCGGTAAACCGATTGTCATTGCTGAGGAAATGTCAGACGACCTAATAGGTTATGGAGATTTAGCTCGAGCATATTACATTGTTGACCATACCAGCGGCACCAGAATGATTAGAGATAACATCACACTACCAGGCTGGGTAAAAATGCTAACAACACGATATGTAGGCGGTGGATTAGTTGACTCAAACGCTATCAAGTTCTTAGCACCTAAAGCAGCGTAAACAAGCATAAAGAGAAGGGGCATAAATAGCCCCTTTTTTATCGAGGTGAATATGAATCAAATCGAAATCAGAGCAACAGCAGAACTTAGCCTTAAAGGTAAAAAAATTATTGGTAGGCCAGTTGTATATAACTCCCCTTCTCAGGACTTAGGTGGCTTTGTAGAAGTAATTAAAGCAGGTGCTTTTGGTAACAGTGTTAACAACGACATTCGGGCTTTAGTCGAACATGACCACAAATTAATACTTGGCAGAACGGCAGCTGGAACAATGAAGATTAAAGAGGACTCACAAGGCCTACTCGTAGAAATTGACCCACCAAATATACAAGCCGCTAGGGACTTAATGACAAGCATAGAGCGCAAGGATATTAGTGGAATGAGTTTTGGCTTTACTGTTAACCCTGAGGGCGCTCAATGGGACTTTGACCAAACACCAGCACTCAGAACAGTAACAAGCGCAAATTTGTTGGAGGTGACAATCACAGGGATGCCCGCTTACAAAGCGACAAATGTTGAAGTTGCTATGCGCTCACTCCACCAGCAACAAGAATCACACGACATTGATTTAATGCTTAAGCGCATGGAGATGATGGCACTATGAACTTACTGAAAATATTTAAACGAAGTGAACCGGTAACAGATTCATACGAATTACTCCAATCAATGGGAATAGGTGCGCCGACTTCAAGCGGTAAACATGTTAATAGCGAAATAGCGCAAACATTACCCGCTGTTTATTGTGCGGTGGCAACAATAGCTGAATCGGTAGCAAGTTTGCCAATCCATGTTTATAAGCGCACTGATGAAGGCAAACAAAGACAATCACGGCATCATGTAGAGCAACTATTAAATCATAGGCCAAATGCTTACCAGACAGCCTATGACTTTAAAATGGGACTTCTAAGGTCAGTTTTACTGCGCGGCAACGGTTACGCGCATATCTCTTATGACGGGACGGGAAAAGCTAACGCATTAACATTGCTTCACCCTGACTCGGTACAAGTTGAATTACTAACTACAGGCCGATTAGGTTACAAGCACACTAATACTAGAGGTAAACACTCAAGTTACCTTCAAGAAGAAATCTTACATGTTCGGTACCACTCCGATGATGGAATATTGGGTAAAAGTCCCATTCAAGTATGCAGAGAATCAATAGGTTTAGGATTAGCCCAACAAGAGCATGGAGCCAGCCAGTTTAAGAATGGGGTCCGTGTCTCAGGAGTGTTAGAAACTGACGCTAAACTCACTGACGAGCAATTCAAAGCATTATCTAAAATGTTCGATAAGCATCAAGGCTCAGGCAACACTAACAAACCGTTACTATTGGAAGGCGGCTTAAGATGGAATCAAATAGGCTTAGCTAACAATGATGCTCAGTGGTTAGAGTCAAGACTGTTCACTATTTCGGACGTTGCTAGAATGTTTAAGATTAGCCCAATCTTTCTAATGGATTATTCCAACAGTACATACAGCAATTTCAGTGAAGCAAGTAGAGCCTTCCTTACACAAACGCTAAGACCTTGGCTAAGCAATCTACAAGAAGCAATAGCAAGTCGTCTCATAAGCGATAGTAATCGTCCCAGCATTGCTATCGAATTCGAAACAAAAGACCTACTTAGAGCAACTGCAGAGGATAGGTTTAGCGTTTATGACGTAGCAATAAGAAACGGAGTAATGAATCCTAATGAATGCAGAGCAGCCGAGAATCTACCACCAAGAAAAGGTGGAGATGAATATAGTCAAAGCTGGATACAAAAAGGCCAGACAGAGACAACAGAGTAATAGACGGAAAAGGTATTACTACGGCTTTTAGGGTACGGGGGTATATCAAAGACCACAGGCATTGATTCCCTGTACCGCCGCCCAGTTTAATTTACACACCGTCAGTTGAAAATTTGAGACATAAACATGTAGGAATGGGACATGAAACAATCAAAAACACCACTTGAGAAGTTACTAACAGGTACACACAGAAAAGACAGAGATACGCCCAAACTTAATATTGACGGGGCGTACAGCTTCCCGCATTGCCCTAAACACTTGAAAGGTGAACATCGTAAAATCTGGGGCGAAGTTAATAAAGCAATGACTCAATACAAGCTTATTACAACCCCTGATAAGCCCCTTTTAGAGCAATACTGCTTCCTTTTGGCAAAGTTACGATATGAACCTGATGCTTTTACAGCCTCTTTACATGCTCAATTAAGAGGGCTAGCCACTGATCTATGTTTGACACCAGAAAGCCGCGCTAAGGCAAAATTGGGAACTGTTGATCCAAGTGATTGCCTACTTGCTAAGTATAGCCTTTAGATATATAAAGTATTAATCGAGTAAAAAAATGGAAGATATAAATGGCAACTACAATGTACTTTGAAGGCACTGTAAAAGATAAGAAAAGAGAAAATGCAATTGAATTAGAATTTGGAAGATCTTCATTCTATGGCGAAAATAGTTTGTATTTAGAAGTAGATGGAAAACATATAGTGTTGGATTATGCCGACGCAAAAAAGCTCATAAACAGTATGATGGATGTCGGCCAATATTTGCGTATAGTAGACTAGCTTAAAGAGTCTGCTTAATTGAATCACTCAAACCACGATCCGGATTTAATTTTCTCATCGATTGAAGTAACGCAGTTTATCCAAACATGCATCAGCGCTGTTGAGGGGTTAACTACAAACCCTTTGGAAAAAAGAAAACTGTTAATAATGCAGTTTTCTCTTAGGGTTTTGTACAACACACAAGCTTCAATGTTTTTAATTAGCAACAATGATAACGGTACAGTTTCTTGTATTTTGAGATCAACTTTCGAGTTTCTTTGTCGAGGCCTATGGCTTAGTTTATGCGCTACCGACCACCAAATTGATTTCTTTATAAAAAATGACAAATTAACAAAGCAAAGAAATGTTGGCGAACCAGGGAAAAGCTGGGAAGTAAAATTAGGGCCGATGGCCAAGGAAATTGATGAACGTTTAGGTAGTATGGGATTCCCCGTAAAATTGCATGAAATTTTCGAGCAAAACAAGAAAGTTTTTAATAGTTTAACTCATGGAGGAATGGCAATTTTAACTAAAACATATAATGGAAAAAACGTTACAAATACATTCGGGAAAAAGGACACGTTACTCCAAAGTTACTACCAACTTCTCATGAGCGCATATGCGACCACTTCCCTCTTAGCAACTTTCGAGAAACATAAGCTGGCTGAAGATATAGTCAAGCATTATATTCCAATAAATGACTCCTTATACGGAATGGTACAAGAATGAATTTCATAGAGCGCAACGTTCCCCAATCGCTCCCTAAAATTCATCAAAAAATACGAAAACACCAAATAAAAAACACAACACATTGATTTATTTATATTTATTTAATTTACATATAATAAAAAAGCCCCGTATTATAGGGGCTTTGATAGTAGTGTTACAAGTGCTAAAAAATTTTAACCCACTTGCTTCACATCAATTTTGCGACTGGCATCTAATTGCGATGCCTTGGCTCTGATCCGTTTTTCCAATTGATCGACTAAATCATTATTTGCAAGGCGTTCTTTTTGACGCTGCCCATCTAAATAAAAGCCACTCATATTGCGAGCCCCTGTCAGCCCTAAATCGGAAACTTCAGCTTCACCCGGTCCATTTACAACACAGCCAATAATGGACACGTCCATGGGTGTCAAAATATCTTCAACACGTTGCTCAAGGGCATTGACCGTGGCAATCACATCGAACTCTTGACGGGAACAACTGGGGCAAGCAATAAAGTTAATCCCTCTTGATCGTATCCGCAGGGATTTTAATATATCAAACCCAACTTTTATTTCTTCTATGGGATCGGCGGCCAATGAAATTCTAATGGTATCGCCAATACCTTCTGCTAATAACATCCCTAAACCCACAGAGCTTTTCACCGCCCCCGAACGAAATCCTCCAGCCTCGGTGATCCCAAGATGCAAGGGTTGATCAATCTTTTTGGCCAACTCTCGATATGCGCCTACGGCCAAAAACACATCAGATGCTTTCACACTGACCTTAAATTGATCAAAGTTGAGCTTGTCTAAGATATCCACATGACGCATAGCGGATTCAACTAACGCTTCGGGTGTAGGTTCACCGTACTTTTCTTGCAACTCTTTTTCTAAAGAGCCACCATTTACACCAATGCGAATAGGAATATTTTTATCCCTCGCACAATCGACAACAGAACGCACACGTTCCATACTACCTATGTTGCCTGGGTTAATACGCAAACAATCTACACCGTACTCCGCTACTTTTAAGGCAATCCGATAATCAAAATGAATGTCTGCTATAAGGGGCACATTCACTTGCTCTCGAATGAGTTTGAATGCTTCAGCCGCATCCATGGTCGGAACCGATACTCTTACGATTTCGCCACCCACTGCTACTATTCGATTGATTTGAGCCACAGTCGCTGCAACATCTGTGGTATGCGTATTGGTCATAGATTGCACGGCAATAGGTGCGCCATCACCAATGGGGACATTTCCAACGTTTATACGAGTCGATTTACGACGTTTTATGGGAGATTCAGAAAACATATAAATACCTTAACCTATGAAGCAAATGGCAGAGAAAATTTAACTGACTTGCCCGCTTCAAAACGCGACATGTCAACCAACACACCGTCATAACGAATCTGCACAACACTTGGTGCACCTAATGTCACTTCGAACGGTGCAACCCCAGACACGGTCATCACCCGACCTTTCTTTTTAACCCCATATGCAATGGCTTCACCCGTTGCATCTTTAAGATTCATCCAGCAATTGTCTGAAAATTCGAATACTAACTCTATATTGTTCGCCGCATCTTGCGACTCTTCAGGTACATTTACTACGTCAGCTTGTTGAGCAACATCAGCAACAATAGAATCGTCTTCGGTTATTTCAGTTTGTTCATTAGTGTCAATGTCATTAACTTCTTCGCTGATTTGTGCACTGATAATTAAATCATCCGCAGTGGGCTGTTCAGACATATTAGTCTGTGAAAGATCCTCTGGCGTATTCTGTTCAGCGCTTATCCCTGACGCCTGTTGCTGGGCAATTGGCTCATCAATCTGATTGGTTGCTGTGTCTGTATTATCCGACGAGTCTTGTTGTAACCACCAAATCACCACTAACGCTAATAATGCAGCGATAATACCGTAAGTAATTAACATCAACCTGTCATCGCTGGCTTGTTTAGCTACTCGCTTCGAGAAACTTTGTAGCTTTGCAGGTTCTTTTTCAACTTCTGTTTGTGAAGCAAATGCATCAACCACAACCTGCTCATCCACATTCACTTGTTTTGCATATAATTTCAGATACCCCTTGGTGAACGTCATGGAGATTTTGGGGTCGTATTCATCAGATTCAATTGATTCAATAATATTCACTTTGAGGTGTAATTTATTGGCAATATCAATGGATTTTAAGCCTAATTTCTCCCGTGCTTCCTTTAGAATTGCACCTGGGCCTTTTACGCTAATGGGTTGTTCTTGCTGTTCTTCTGTCATTTATTTTCTACCGCTTGGGGATCAATCACTATTAACTTTTTTCCTACGAATAAAGCCGCGCCGTCAGAAAGATTATTCCAATCCATTAAGCGCTGCATTTTGACATTATACTTCAAAGAAATTCGATATAAATTTTCGCCTTTCTGCACAATATGATATTTCTGCACTGACTCTTCATTAACTTCTTGCCTTTTAAGCAAAGTCGCAACCTCCTGCTCAGACTCTAACTCCGAGGTCTCTTTCAGGATTTCCTCAGGCTGGGAGTCTTCAACTGGATAATCTTGCACCACACTATTTTGGTTATTTTCCTGGCTGTTTTGGTTGTTTTTTTGAGGTTGAGCAGAGTTATCAGTGTTAACGTTTTGGCTGGTATTAAGCTGTTCTGCTACCGTGTTTTGATTATTAATATTATCTATTCCGCTCTTATTCGGCGTAAGCTTTTTTGCAACTTTTTTATTATCCACTAAGTTGGCTAAGTTTTGTCTGTTTTGAATATATTTTACCGTATTAGGATGCTTAGGGTACATGCTAATTAGCATGTCGCCATAGCCCTTGGCTAAGTCATTATGATTTAATGCCTGTTCTATAATAATCGACTTCCAAAGCGTATCCGCGGTGACTCTGGCAGTTTTCTCCAAACGACGAAGATTCAGTTTTGCCTCTTCCCACTGTTGTTGTTGCATTTGCAGTTCAACTAACAAATTTAACGCTTTGGCCCGAGACGGTTGATGATTTAAAGAGCTTTGCAGATAGGTTAAGGCGTCTTCGATTTCTCCTTGGCTTTGACTGCACAAGGCTAAGTTCTCGTAGGTCTCCGCAGTTGAAATATAATTACTACTATTAACCGCCTTAAGAAAATAGCTTTTGGCTTCTGTGTATTGCCCATTTTCACATAAAAAAGCACCGTAAGAGTTGGCGATATCTGGGTTTTTAGGGTCAAATGCCAGCGCTTTTTGATAGGCTTCATCTGCCAATTTATCTTCATCTACCTGTTGATAATAATACGCCATACTAAAGTGAGCATCCGCTAGGCGAGGAGCAAATTTCAACGCTTTGTCCAGATTAAACTTAGCTTGACTGTAGTTACCATTTTTTAGATAGGTTAAACCCAGTGAAATTCTATTTTTGGCCGCAGCGATAGGATCAAAGTCGTCACTTGCTTTAAAACCTTCCGGCAAAGGTTCGCTCACACAAGCGGAGAGAAATATCATTGCGATAATCAAAAAACTACGCATATAACTCACTTACGTTAGGGATTATTTAGATTCACCTATGCTAACTGCTTGTTAGGTACGAATCCAACTAGTTAGCCATTTTTACTGAAATTTGTTGACCTTTTTGCTGCTTTTTCAACATACGCTTAGTACGATCCACAACGTCTCCGACTAATTGCCCACAAGCAGCGTCAATATCGTCGCCGCGAGTTCGACGCACCACCACAGTAATGCCATATTCCATTAACACTTTAGCAAAGCGATCGATTCGAGAGTTACTTGAACAAGTATAAGGTGAACCTGGGTAAGGATTAAAGGGTATTAGGTTAATTTTGCAAGGCGTTTCTTTAAGCACTTTAGCTAATAGATGAGCTTGGTCAGTACTGTCGTTAATGCCATTTAGCATAACATACTCTACCGTGACTTTACCTTGATTGGCATTTGACTTCGCCAGGTATCGTCTAACCCCAGCTAAGAACTCTTCAATGGGGTATTTTTTGTTGACTGGCACTATTTCATCACGTAAATCATTAGTTGGTGCATGCAAAGATATGGCTAATGCCACGTCAATCATGTCACCTAATTTATCGAGTGCAGGTACAACCCCTGAAGTACTTAATGTTACCCTACGTTTAGATAGACCGAAGCCAAGGTCATCTAACATAATTTCCATGGCTGGCACCACATGTTTTAAATTTAACAGAGGTTCGCCCATGCCCATCATAACAACGTTGGTAATGGGTCTTTTTGCCGTATCTTTTGATAAGCCGATGGTGATCGCAACGCGCCAAACCTGTCCGATAATCTCAGCTACCGTTAAGTTGCGATTGAAACCTTGTTGTGCAGTGGAACAAAATGTACATTCTAAAGCGCAGCCCACTTGTGAAGACACACATAAAGTGGCTCGGTCGCCATCAGGTATCCAGACTGTTTCTACTTCCTGTCCACCTTCTAATTTTAATGCGAACTTAATGGTGCCATCGGTAGCATTTTGCTGATAAGCAATTTCTGGAGCACGTATTTCGCAACGTTCAATCAACTTAGCTCGCAGGGATTTATTCAGGTTCGTCATTTTCTCGAAGTCTGTTTCACCTTGCTGATAAATCCATTTCATCAATTGATCAGCACGAAATGGTTTCTCGCCCATAGACGCGAAAAACTCTCGCATACCTTGACGATTAAAATCTAACAAATTGGTTTTAGCCACTTGATGGACTACAGACATAAAACAATTAACCTCAATTCAAACTAACTAGATTGTACATTTTATAAGCTAACTTTACTACGACAAAAGGGGAGCAAAGCTCCCCTTTTGAATAAAGCGATTAGCTTATCGAGTGCGAGGGCAGATTTCTTCGTCAGAGAAGAAGTATGCTATTTCGCGAGCAGCAGATTCTGTAGCATCAGAACCGTGAACTGCATTTTCGTCGATAGAAGCAGCATAGTCAGCACGTAAAGTACCCGCTAAAGCTTCTGCAGGGTTAGTGGCACCCATAATTTCACGATGACGTAAAACTGCATTTTCACCTTCTAGTACCTGAACCATCACTGGACCAGATGTCATGAAAGATACCAAAGCATTAAAGAAAGGACGCTCGCTATGTTCTGCGTAAAAACCTTCTGCTTGCTCTTTGCTTAAGTGCACCATTTTTGAAGCAACGATGCGTAAACCCGCTGACTCGAAACGATTATAGATCGCACCGATAACATTTTTTGCTACAGCGTCTGGTTTGATGATTGAAAAAGTACGTTCTAAGGCCATTGACAGGTCTCCGATTACATATAAAAAAGTATTTGCTTAAATTTCCGCGCGGATTATATGCAACTTTGCTCTCAATGACTAATTTATCTGACAAATAGACTAAATATTTTTATTTAAGCTGTAATAAAAACTCAACAGTGCTGAAAAAAACCACTTCAAAAACCCAATTAAACCTAAGTTATAGGTGATTACAGCGACAAATCGTCACAATTACTTCATACAAGTGTAGCAAATGTTTAATTTCCAACTCTTAATGTAAACGACTGATTTTAATAACACATAGATAACATGGAATAATAATGAAAGATCAGCTAAACAAACTAAAATTAGGCCTAGTCGCCTTAGCAGTAGTGACTGCATTAAGTGGATGCACCTTAGATGGTGATGACGGTCAAGATGGCGCAACAGGTGCGGCAGGTGTAGACGGAATTGATGGAATTGACGGCGCAGATGGACAAAGCCTACCTCGCGAGCTAGCAATTGAAGTGGTTGGCAGATTTTCCGCAGGTGGTGAAGAGATTTATGGCAAGAGCGCTGCTGAAATCGTTCAATTCCATGAAGCATCTCAATCAGCCTTTGCAATTAATGCCGCACTTAACCAAGTGGAAGTTATTTCGTTAACTAATATACCTACCGCTGCTGTGGGCAACCCAATCACAGATACCAGCTTAACGTCACAAGCATTCACTTTCCCTAGTAGTGTGACGGTTAAAGACGCAGATGGCGCTGATCAAACAATTTCTCTTGGGGTAGCAAACTCTGTCGCCATTAATGGCGATATGTTGGCCTTAGCAGTTGAAGCTGAATCGAAAACAGATAATGGCGCAGTATTGTTCTATACCCTAGATGCTTTAGGCCAAGGAACTTTTGTAAAAGCAGTTGAAACCGGTGCGTTACCGGATATGGTTACTTTCAGTGAAGATGGAAGCTTAGCCCTTATTGCCAATGAAGGTGAGCCAGATACCGATTATGATGTTGATCCTGAAGGCAGTATTTCGGTAGTTACCATTACCGACGATGTGCCAGCAGACGTTGCTAACACTATCAACTTATCAACCGATATGGTGTTCTCAAATGACACCTTAGACGAAGAAGACTACGATACGGATGAAAAGCGTAGAGCTTTGCTTGAAGCTATGGGTGTTAAGTTTGCAGGACCTGCCGGGACCACTGTCGCTCAAGACTTAGAGCCAGAATACATTGCCATGGGCGCTGATGGCGAAACGGCTTATGTTTCTTTACAAGAAGCGAATGCTATCGGCATTATTGATTTAGATGACATGACCATTGAAGTGAAAGGGTTAGGATTCAAAAATTGGAGTGAGTTTGAACTAGACTTCACCAATGAAGATGAAATCCCAAGCTTCAGCAGCGTACCTGGCTTATACGGCATGTATCAACCAGATACGATTGCAACTTATCAGTGGAATGGCGCTACTTTTATCTTAACGGCAAATGAAGGTGATTCACGAGACTGGGACGAATACTCTGAAGAAGTCCGTGTTGAAGACATCATTGATCCTGACGAATTAAATATGCAATTGTCTGACGAATTACAAGCATTTTATGATGCAAGTGGCGCAGACGATGGCCTAGGCCGTTTGAAAGTAACCACTGTTTTAGGCGATGCCGACAGCGATGGCGTATATGAAGAACTTTACGCTTATGGATCTCGTTCATTCTCGATTTGGGACCAAAGTGTTAATCAAGTCTTTGACTCTGGTGATGATTTTGAAAAAATTTCGTCGGCCATTTTAGGTAACGATTTCAACAGTGCCCATACTGAAAACAAGGGTGATAACCGCTCTGATGATAAAGGTGGTGAACCTGAAGCCATTGCCGTGGGTGAAATTAACGGTAGGACTTATGCGTTCATTGGTTTAGAACGTTCTGGAGATTTATTCACCTATGACGTTACCAACCCGTTCAATGTCGCCTTCGTGGCCCATAACAATAACCGTGATTTTGATACTGATTTTGAATTAGATGACGATCTAGATAACCCTTGCGACGAGAGTGAAGGTATGGATTGTTCTGAAGTAGCAGAGTCTGGGGATCTTGGTCCAGAGAGCATTAAGTTTGTTTCTGCAGAGCAAAGCCCGAATGGTAATGCATTACTTATTATCGGTAATGAAGTCAGCGGAACCGTGACTGTCTACCAAGTGACTGAGTTATAGTGATTAGCTAGGCTAAGTTAAATACGAAAAAACCCGGATTATCCGGGTTTTTTATTTTTAACAAATGAAAGAGGAAACTAATGCCCTTCACTCACCTGATTAACTGTGTATTTAGGTATTTCTACAACTAAATCTTCGTCTTGAATCACGGCCTGACAACCTAACCGAGATTCTGGCTCAAGTCCCCAGGCTTTATCTAACATATCTTCTTCTAAATCATCGGCTTCACCTAATGACTCTAGTCCTTCTCGAATAAGCACATGGCAGGTAGTACAGGCGCAAACTTTTTCACAGGCATGTTCAATTCCAATACCATTTTTTAAAGCAACGTCTAATACTGATGTTCCTTTATCACCTTCTAAAACAGCGCCATCTGGACACAACTCTGCGTGGGGTAAAAATATAATTTGTGGCATTACTGCTCCTTAAATATCGTTAACTGAATGACCAGTCAGTGCTTGATTGATTGACTTGTCCATTCGTCTAGCGGCAAATGCTTGACTAATGCTGTCGACTCTCTCTATGGCTTGCTTAATGGCTTCGATATCTTCGCCTTTTGCTAACTCCAGCATCTCTGACAGGGCATTGTTGATTGCCGCACTTTCTTCGTCGCTAAGCAGCTCATCACCATCTTTTTGCAGTGCACTATTCAAAGTTTCAGCCACTCTTGTTGCTTCTACTTGCTGCTCTTTTAGCATTCTAGCCTGCATATCTTGTTTGGCATATTGCATGGAATCCTTCAGCATTTCTGCCACTTCTTCGTCTTTAAGTCCGTAAGACGGTTTAACTTGAATCTCCGCTTTAACACCGGTGGATTTTTCCATAGCGGTAACATTCAGAAGACCATCCGCATCAACCTGAAAAGTGACACGAATATGTGCCGCGCCCGCAGTCATGGGTGGAATACCGGTTAAATTAAATTTTGCCAACGACCGGCAATCTTTAACCAATTCACGTTCCCCTTGCAGCACATGCACCATCATCGCTGTTTGACCGTCTTTAAAGGTCGTAAATTCCTGTGCCTTAGCAACAGGGATAGTAGTATTTCGTGCGACAATTTTTTCCGTTAAACCGCCCATGGTTTCTATCCCCAACGATAGAGGAAGCACATCCAATAACAACATTTCACTGTCGGGCTTGTTACCCGCAAGTATATCTGCCTGAATAGCGGCTCCGATAGCAACAACCTTATCGGGATCGATTGAGGTTAATGGCGTTTTATTAAAAAACTCACCGACCTTATGTCGTACTGAAGGCACACGAGTAGAGCCCCCTACCATCACAACTTGCAGCACTTCTTCGATATCGATTTCTGCATCTTTTACTGCGCGTTTACAAGCCCGTAATGACTTTTTAATCAAGGGTTCAATTAATGACTCGAAAGTCATACAGCTAATGACCACTTGATGGGATTCACCGTTATCATCGCTAAATTCAATATCCACAGCCGAATCGTTGCTGAGGGCTTCCTTAGCTTCTTTTGCATCATCGAGTAAACGACGTCTTAAGCCTTTGGAAATATCTGCTGGCAGATTGGCTTGCTTACAAATATGCTCAAACAGTAATTGGTCGAAGTCGTCACCACCTAATGCCGTATCACCACCTGTGGCTAACACTTCAAAGACGCCTTTGGATAAACGTAAAATAGAAATATCAAAGGTGCCGCCGCCTAAATCATAAATGGCAATCACACCTTCTTGTCCGGAATCTAAACCGTATGCGATTGCGGCTGCTGTTGGTTCATTTAATAACCGTAAAACGTGTAATCCGGCCAACTGAGCTGCGTCTTTTGTACCTTGTCGCTGGGCGTCATCAAAATAAGCAGGAACAGTGACCACTGCGCCTGTAAGTTCATCACCTAAAGAGTCTTCAGCACGAGCCTTTAAGGTGGCTAAAATCTGCGCTGACACTTGAATCGGATTCACAGTCGCACCTGGCACCTGGATAGCTACTTGCTCACTGTTTTTAACAAATTCATAAGGTAAATTTGTATCCTGACTTAGGATATCTTGCAGACTTCTTCCCATCAAACGTTTGATTGACACTATGGTGTTGGCTGGATCCAAATTTGCTGATTGTTTGGCTTGCTCACCCACCACAATTCCGTCTTCGGTATATTGGACAACCGATGGCAAAATGTGTTGGCCAAGATGATCTGGCAATGTTTCGGCAGAGCCACTGCGCACAGTAGCAACTAATGAGTTGGTCGTACCGAGATCAATTCCAACAGCTAATTTACGTTGATGGGGGGCAGCCGCCTGACCCGGCTCAGCAATTTGCAATAATGCCATAATAGGTTCTAACTCGCTTTTAAATGTTTAGTGAATCGCAGTCGCGCTAATCTTCAAACAGTACATCTTCTTTCAGCTCTATTTCTTTATGCAACTTATTCAAAAACTTTAATTTTCTGACTTCAGCAGCAGCAAGATTGTTGGCTTCATCGTTTTGTTGTTCAAGGAGCTCTTGCAACGTTTTAAAATGCTGCTTGGTATGTATTGCAACTTCTTCATCCAGTGCCTGAAGGATCTGCTCGGGATCGCCGGCGGATTCCACTTCGGATAATTGTTCGCGCCATTCCATTTGTTGCATCAAAAATGCAGGTTCTTGCATAGTTTGAGTTTCATGTTGCAGGGAAATTCCTCGAAGTTCCAACATATGTTCAGCGCGAGATAGAGGGTTTTTGAGAATTTGATAACCGTCATTAATCTGTGCGTTTTTTTGCACAGCCATGAGTTTTTCTTGACCACCCGCGTTGGAGAATTTATCAGGATGGGTAACTTTAGCCAACGACTGGTATACGTTGGCTAATTTGGCGTTATCGATGTGATATGTTTCTGGAAGGCCAAAAAGCGTAAAAAAGTTCATAGCTTTATTTTTCTTTCAATCAAATGATCAGTACAAAAATTGCAACGAACAGCATTAAACATTAAAGCTTTCGCCGCAACCACACTCACCGTTCGCATTCGGATTATTGAATAAAAAGCCTTCATTCAATCCTTCTTTAGCGAAATCTAGTTCAGTACCGTCAAGATAAACCAAGCTTTTTCCGTCAATGATAATTTTCACACCATTGTCTTCAAATACTTCATCATCTGCATTTAGTTCGTCAACAAACTCCAAAACATAAGCTAGGCCGGAACATCCCGTAGTTTTCACCCCAAGGCGTAATCCTACTCCTTTTCCGCGGCTGTCTAAAAATGTTCTCGCCCGCTTTGCAGCGGCGTCTGTCACTTTAATTCCCAAAACTGGCTCCTATCACTTTGTCTATTAAGCTTTAGAGTGCTTTGACTTGTAATCATCCACCGCAGCTTTGATGGCATCTTCCGCCAAAATCGAACAATGGATTTTTACAGGTGGCAATGCAAGCTCTTCAGCGATGTCTGTATTTTTAATCGTAACAGCTTCATCTAAAGTCTTACCTTTAACCCACTCTGTTACCAAGGAACTTGACGCAATAGCAGAACCACAACCGTAAGTTTTAAATTTGGCGTCTTCGATTAAACCGTTTTCACCTACTTTAAGTTGCAATTTCATCACATCACCACATGCTGGTGCACCTACCATTCCAGTAGCGATAGTTGGGTCGTTTTTATCAAATCCACCAACGTTACGTGGATTTTCGTAATGATCGATTACTTTTTCACTGTAAGCCATGTTACTTACCTCTTAAATTACGATTTCTCGCGTTAATTCCAATTTGAGCGATTCACCAATTAGTGATGAACCCACTCAACTTTAGTCAGATCCACACCGTCTTTGAACATATCCCAAAGCGGTGACATTTCACGTAATTTGTCGATGGCGTTTTGCACCACACTCACAACGTGATCAATTTCTTCTTCAGTGGTAAATCTACCAATGCTGAAACGGATAGAACTGTGCGCTAACTCATCATTTAGTCCCAATGCTCGTAGCACATAAGACGGTTCCAAACTTGCAGATGTACAAGCTGAACCAGATGACACAGCCATATCTTTAAGGGCCATAATGAGTGATTCGCCTTCTACATAGGCAAAGCTCACATTTAAATTACCCGTAATACGCTGCTCAAGATCGCCATTCAAGTAAACTTCTTCTATGTCTTTCAAACCGTTCCATAAACGGTCACGAAGTTTTAGAATGCGGGCATTCTCTTCAACCATTTCTTCTTTAGCAATGCGGAAAGCTTCGCCCATACCAACAATCTGGTGAGTTGCCAGGGTTCCTGAACGCATACCACGTTCATGTCCACCACCGTGCATTTGAGCTTCTATTCTCACCCGTGGTTTACGACGCACATACAAGGCGCCTATACCTTTAGGACCGTATATTTTGTGGGCTGAAAAAGACATTAAATCGACTTTCAAAGCTTGTAAATCTATCTCAATTTTTCCGGCGCTTTGTGCTGCATCAACATGAAACAAGGTTTTGTTTTCTCTACAAATTTCACCAATTTGTTGAATATCTTGAATCACCCCGATTTCGTTATTTACATGCATGATGCTAACTAGCACTGTATCAGGACGCAAATTCGCTTTAAATTCCTCTAAATCCAACAAACCATTTGGTTTTGGATCCATATAGGTGACTTCAAAGCCTTCACGCTCTAACTGACGGCAGGTATCAAGTACCGCTTTGTGTTCAGTTTTAAGAGTAATAATGTGCTTACCTTTCTTACTATAAAAGTGAGCAGCACCCTTAATGGCTAAGTTGTTAGATTCTGTTGCACCTGAGGTGAACACGATTTCACGAGGGTCAGCATTAACCAATTCAGCAATTTGATTTCTGGCAAGATCGATGGCTTCTTCTGCGATCCAACCATATTTATGGGACCGAGAAGCCGGATTACCGAAATTCCCTTCAAGGGTTAAACATTCCATCATTTTTTGGGCTACGCGGGGATCAACCGGTGTGGTTGCCGAATAATCCAAGTAGATAGGTAAATTAATATTGCTCATTTTTGGCTCCACTTATAGTTGCAAGCTAATTTCAATTTCATTTGCAACAACAGTATTAAGTTGTTTAGTTCTGTCTTGTCTTCCTGCTACCGTTTTTACGTCTTGTTTGGCCATTAGTTCACCTAACGTAATATTATTCAGAAATTGACTGATCCGTTCACTCAAATCATGCCACAGGCTATGAGTAAGACATCTCTCTCCACCTTGACAATCTGAATTACCTTGGCATCGTGTTGCATCAACTGACTCGTCTACCGCACGTATAACCTCGCCTACGGCTATTTCTTCAGGGACACGCCCCAATTTGTAGCCACCGCCTGGTCCACGAACACTAAGTACAAGATTTTCTTTTCTTAAGCGTGAGAACAATTGCTCTAAATATGACAATGAAATTTCCTGACGCTCCGAAATATCGGCTAACGAGACCGGTCCTCTACGGGAATGTAATGCAACATCTAACATAGCAGTTACGGCGTATCGGCCTTTGGAAGTTAGTTTCATAGAAAATACCAGTTAACAAGATACTGTGAATTTTCACATACCTGACCATTTTAGTCAAGTATTAGACCTAGTAATTTAGTCAAGTATTCCTGAGGAGAAATAAAGTTTAGATGGATGGATCAAATGCATCCTTTTCTTTCTGAAAATCGTCAACTAAATCAGAGTCTTGAAAGTTATCCAAATTAATAGAAGGTAATGAATCGCCACACACACTGCCGCCCATTTTATTAATTTCTTTACACATTTCTTCTACTTTGGTGTCGATCAAATGCACATGATCTAGCATAACACCAATGGCATTTGCCACAGGGTCTGGATTATCAGGGGCAACCGCATAAGCGTCAAAGCCATATTTGCGCGCGATTTTATCACGTCGTTGATGTTTATCCTGATCTTTTTGCTGCTTTTGTACGACAATTCTGCCAGGAATACCAATCACGGTGGCATTTTCAGGTACATCTTTAACCACCACAGAATTAGAGCCTACTTTTGCACCTTTGTGCATGGTAATGGGACCAAGCACTTTAGCCCCCGCCCCGACGACTACGTTATCTTCTAACGTGGGGTGGCGTTTACCGCCGTTCCAACTAGTCCCACCCAAGGTGACACTATGATATAGGGTGACATCGTTACCAATTTCTGCGGTTTCGCCAATCACCACTCCCATGCCATGATCAATGAAAAATCTACGGCCAAGGGTCGCGCCAGGATGTATCTCTATTCCCGTTAACCAGCGTGAAAAGGTAGAAATGCTGCGAGCAAGCCACAACCAGTTAGACTTCCACAGTTTGTGCGCAATACGATGTAACCAGATAGCGTGCAAACCTGGGTAATTGGTGAGTACTTCAAAGGTGGTACGTGCTGCTGGATCACGATGAAACACACTTTGAATATCTTCTTTTATTCGCTCAAACATATTATTACTTTCGAAAATCCTAATCTTTGGCTTTGATTGACTTATCTACTGATGCCAATATACCTCTCAATATATTCAATTCCTGGCTCTCAGGGCGGGCACGATTAAACAGACGTCTTAATTTGGTCATCACCATACCGGGATGTTGGGGAATGATGAAATTCGTTTTTGAAAGGGTTTGTTCCAAATGACTATAAAAACGCTCTAAATCATCGGCCAGTGGGTATTCATTTGGCTCACTTTCGATCCGTGACTTATTTAAAAAGGCCATCCTTATTTCGTAACACAAGGTTTGCACTGCGGCGGCTAAATTCAAGGAACTGTACTCTGGGTTGGCAGGAATACACACATGAAAGTGACACTGCTGGAGCTCATCATTACTTAACCCATTATTTTCCCGCCCAAACACTAATGCAACTGGGTATTTTTCCACTTCACTAATGAGCTTTTCACCGCACTCCCTTGGCTCAAGCATTGGCCATGGTAAGGTTCTAGACCGGGCACTTGTACCAACAACTAACCCACAATCTTGCACTGCTTCTTCCAGGGTGGAGACAATTTTTGCATTCGCAAGTACATCACCAGCCCCAGCGGCAAGTGCGCTGGCTTTGCCATCTGGCTTATCCACAGGATCCACTAACACTAGTTGGCTTAACCCCATGGTTTTCATCGCTCTAGCGGTTGAACCAATATTGCCAGTATGAGAGGTATTCACCAACACAATACGCACATTCGACAGAAGCGCAGAATCAGGGTTAGGGGCAGAATTTACAGAGTTAGACATAATTATTTTCTTTTATTCGTCACAATTTAATAAACCCATCAGTGTGAGCTCTACATATATGCAATATTAACACAATGACAGACTAGTTTATTCTTCAGGCTAACTCTTCAACAAGGCTAACAGTCCATCAGCGGCGCAAAACCGAAGTGCAGCATCCGCTTGCTGGCGCACAACGGGTTTTGCATGATATGCCACCCCCATTGCTGCTTGTTCCATCATCACCAAATCGTTGGCCCCATCCCCTAGGGCAATAGTTTGCGACGCCTCAATTTGATAACGTTCGGCCAGTCGATTAAGGGTATCTGCTTTGCTTTGTGCGCCGATGATGTCGCCTAGTACTTTCCCAGTCAGTTTGCCCTCTACAATCTCGAGTTGATTGGAAATAGCAAAATCTAACCCTAAACGTTCAGCAAGGTAATCTGCGAAGAATGTAAAGCCGCCTGATGCAATGGCGAGTTTCCAGTTAGCTTGTTTAAGCTTTGCCAACAAACGGGTGATCCCTGGGTTGATGGGAATGCCATCGCGAACCTGTTTGAGGATTGATTCCTCTGCCCCTTTTAAACAGGCGACTCGGCTATTCAGGCTTTGCGCAAAATCAAGTTTACCTTGCATAGCTAATTCGGTGACTTCTGATACTTGTGCACCAACACCTGCTAACTTTGCTATTTCATCAATACATTCAATACCAATGACAGTACTATCCATATCCATCACTAATAGCCCGGGCTTGGCCAATGTGGGGCGTTGTTTTAAAAAACTAATATCCACTTGAAAGTTCACCGCAGCTGACTCAATCACCGCCCCTAAGTCTGATGATCGTTTCACTTCAACTTCTGCTTCGTAGGCGCAACCATTATTTGAGTCATAGCCCGGTTGGAATACCTGAATAGTCATAACATCAGCCAATGCAATTTGCACCTGATACAGCTTTTCCAAATTTAAGCTTTCTGAAAATAGGATCAATTGTTGAGTACAGGCTTCACGGGTTTCAGCTAATTCAATTTGCTGATCTTGTGGTAATGTAAAACTCACATTTTTATGGTGAAGATTGGTCAGATATTTGGCCGATAGCCATTCTTGTTGTGATAATTTGGTCGAAAGCACAATTAACTCACCGGGTTATTAATCAGGACAGGGATTTTACCGATTTCAATAGGTGACGCAATAAGATATCCCTATGACTTAGAACAAATCACTAAGTGAGGTCAAATTAATAAATAAAACAACAACTAATATTGGCAAACGTAGCAAATTGTCTTATTGTCATAGCCATGGATATGACAAAATTCGGATTGGCTGATTCAGCCTTAAAGGTCCCCAGTAATTACTCAATTTTTAAACGAGTAGCAAACCTCACGTTGCTAGTAGTGGCTGCGGCTATTTGTGTCAATATTTGGTTGTTAAATACTGAACAGTCACAAAATTGGCACAACAATCAATCTTCGCAATTAGGTCGAAGTTTAGCCAAATTTACAGCGGATATAATCGCCCCTCACCTAAATGAAAAACAAAATGAACAAATACTTCGATATATCAACTTATTGTCGAGAGATAATCACGTAGCAGGCGTGTCGGTTTATAATCGACTTGGTGAGGTGGTTGAAAGTAACGAGCAAAATGCCTCTGTATTGGCCAGCTTTTTAATTGAAGATGAGTTTCCACTCGTGTTTGTTGAAGAAGTGGTTTCGGAAGGCAAATTGCTCGGTTATGTAAGATTATTGCTGGATAAAGAGCAAGTCATGCTGTATCACCACGAATATCAAAATCAAATTTATAAACAACTACTTATGTTAATGCTAGTGGCTGGACTGGTGGGTTTATTGATCACACGAGCTTACTATAAAATACGCTTTCGTCATTATGAAAAAGTCAGTAAAACCGCTAGAAACTAGTACTCAGCAAAAAACAAGTTGGCCAACAACTTTCCCCTAATCCTTTATAGAAAAGAGCTCACAACTGTTAGCCGTGGTATGATTAATTACCTCATCAAGGCTAACCCCCTTAATTTGCGCAATTTGCTGGGCTATTTCAGGTAAAAACTCTGGGCTGTTGCGTCTTCCTTGTTTACCACAAATAGGCATATCTGGAGCATCAGTTTCCAACACGACGGCGTTCAGTGGAATGCGTTTTAGAACATCTCTTGTCTTGCGAGCTCGCGGATATGTGATCACGCCACCAAAACCCAATTTAAACCCCAAATCTAAGTAAGTTTTAGCCTGCTGATAACTACCAGAAAAAGCGTGGATGACTCCAGCTTGTTGAAAGTTTTGGTGTTTTAAGGATTGGATAATAGCATTGTGAGAACGACGATGATGAATAATGACAGGCAGTTTATACTGATTAGCAATATCAAGTTGCTGTGAGAAGAAATCCTGTTGTTTGATTTCGCTTTGCTGATCAGTATCAAAAAAATCGAGACCTATTTCACCAACGGCTCTTACAGATGAATGCTGTTCTAGCAAAGTAATCAGATTATCTAAATGGGCTTGTTCACTTTGCTTGATAAAATAGGGATGTATACCTAATCCATATTCTAACATTGACGTCTTATCACAAAGCTCAATAAGTGACTGCCATTGGCTTGCTTGGGTTCCGGGAATAAGAATTCTTTTTATGCCTAATTCCCAACAACGCTTTAGAATATCCATTCTATCGACGTCAAAGGCTTCAAAGTCTAAATGGCAGTGGCTATCAATCATTGCCGCCATTATTCCATTAGGGCATTAAACGTTGAATTTGCCAATGTTGATGCTCCCCACCTTGGCTTTGGTTTGAATCTCCTAAGCTATACACAAAGCGATTATGCAGACGATGCTCTCCCCCTTGCCAGAATTCGATTTCATGGGGAACCACTCGATAGCCCCCCCAAAACTTGGGAAGTGGTATTTCACCCGCTGAAAACTTCTTTTTCACTTCATCAAATTTACTCATTAGCATTTGTCGGGTGGAGATGGGTTGGCTTTGTTTAGATGCCCATGCGGCAAGTTGACTTTCTTTTGGTCGAGAAAAAAAGTACTTTGCCACCTCACCAGTACTAAGGGGCTGGGCAACACCACAAATTTTGACTTGGCGCTCCATGAAATGCCATGGGAAATGCAAGGATATTTTTGAATTATGGGCTAATTCGGTTGCTTTTCGGCTGCCTAAATTTGTGTAGAAAACAAAACCGCTATCATCTACGTCTTTGAGTAACACGATACGTTGCGATGGCTGGCCGTCGGGTGAGACTGTGGCGACCGTCATTGCAGTTGGATCTGGTGTTCCAGAATCAATTACCAGTTTAAGCCAATGGTTAAATTGCGTAATCGGGTTTGAATCAAGATCTTCTTCCCGCAGTTCACCCAGATTGTAATTTCTCCGCAAACCATGAATATTGGCCATCCCATTCACCTATTTTATTTAACACAAGCTTAAAAACAGAGGTATTTAATAATTGTTATCACCGTAGCCCAAGCTTCTGAGTGCTCGTTCGTCATCTGCCCAGCCGGATTTAACTTTTACCCATAATTCCAAAAATACTTTATTCTCGAATAAGTTTTCTAGATCTTTGCGTGCCTCAGCGCCAATGGTTTTGAGCCGTTGTCCGCCCTTTCCTATCACCATGCGTTTTTGTGTTTCACGCTCAACTAAAATTAAACCATTAATACGATAAACACCATTTTCGGCAAGCAAGAACTGTTCTATTTCTACGGTCACAGAGTAAGGCAGTTCATCACCGGTAAAACGCATTAGCTTTTCCCGTACGATTTCTGCAGCCATAAATCGACTCGACCGATCGGTGATGTAATCTTCAGGAAAATAAAACTCACTTTCCGGTAAAGTTTCATGCACCATTTCTCGCAATTCATCCACATTACGTCCTAACTTAGCTGAGACAGGCATGATTTTTTCGAAATCATGTTGTTCCTGTAGCCATTGCATATGTGTCATCAATTGAGTTTTATCTTTAACGTTGTCACTTTTATTGATCAACAACCAACAGGGTAATTTGGACTGTTTAATTTTACTCAGAACCATTTGGTCATCGTCAGTCCATTTTGTACCTTCAACTAAGAACAAAACGAGTCCCACTTCCGCCAAAGAGCTAGAAGCAGCGCGATTCATTAACTTGTTAATGGCGCGTTTTTCTTCAACATGTAATCCAGGGGTATCAACAAAAATAGCTTGATGCTGGCCTTCAGTATCAATTCCCATGATGCGATGACGCGTGGTCTGAGGTTTACGAGAAGTAATACTGACTTTTTGCCCTAACAGCTTGTTCAGTAACGTCGATTTACCAACATTGGGGCGGCCAACAATAGCAACCATGCCACAATGTGTTTTTGCCTGTGTCACTTTAACTTCTCCAAAACCTGTTGGGCAGCGTGTTGTTCTGCTTTACGACGAGAACTGCCACGACCCGCAATTTTTTCAGATAAACCTTCCACAGAACAGGTAACCACAAAAATTTGGTCGTGATCTTTGCCGAGCACTTCAAGCACTTCGTATTCTGGTAAAGGCAACTTCCGACCTTGCAGAAACTCCTGAAGCTGAGTTTTATTATCTTTTGGGTGAGCCGTGGGATCTAAGTCACTAAAGCGAGAATCAAACCAATTCAAAATCAACTGCTTACAGCAATCTAATCCGGATTCTAAATAAATAGCTCCAATAATCGCTTCAACGGCATCAGCAAGTATTGAACTACGTCGATAACCACCACTTTTCAGCTCTCCTGAACCCAGTAGCAAAACATCGCCTAACTCAAATTCTCTACCTACTTCGGCTAAGGTTTCCCCTTTCACCAAAGTCGCTCTCATTCTGGTGAGTTTGCCTTCTGGCTGTTTAGGAAACCGTTTGAATAACTCTTCAGCTACCACCAGCCCTAAAACTGCATCTCCTAGGTATTCCAAACGTTCATTATGAACATTTTTATAACTGCGATGGGTAAGTGCCAAGGTTAGATTATCTGCATCTAAAAATTGGTAACCAAGTCGCTGGTATAACTTTTTATATAATGGGTTTAACGACATTTATTGAATGCCACCAACACGTTCAAAACGCACACCGGTAGGTATCCATGTGGGTAAAATATCTTCAGGAACACGCTCAAATTCAAAACTTATCCAAATGGCAACCGCTTTACCGACTAAGTGGTCATCGGAAACAAATCCCCAAAAACGACCATCTTCGCTGTTGTCACGGTTATCACCCATCACAAAATAGTGCCCTTCTGGCACTACCCACTCACCAATTTTGGTACCAGGTTGTTCATAGTAGCGACTGATATCATCTAGTCTTCTAGGATAAATAAGGATCTCGTGATTCACATCACCCAATTGTTCACTTAACTTGTTAATTTGGTACCCCTGATAGGCGTATTGTCCTAAAAAGTCTCTTTCCACCTTGTATTCCGGTAGACAGCCTTGTCCCGACGGACAAGCAGGTTTGATGTACAGGTCTTTTGAAGAATAACTAATGGTATCGCCGGGTAAACCAACTACGCGCTTAATGTAATCTAACTTAGGGTTTTCTGGATATTTAAAAACCACCACATCACCGCGTTCTGGATCGCCAGTTTCAAAAAACTTAGTGCGAGTGACCGGGTCTTTTAAACCATAAGAAAACTTCTCCACAAGAATGAAATCCCCTACTAACAATGTGGGCATCATTGATCCTGAAGGGATCTGGAAAGGTTCATACAAAAAAGAACGCAACACCAAAACGAACGCAATCACTGGGAAAATTTGCTGAGCAGTGTCGACAATATAAGGAATTGGCAACTCTGTGCCTTCGGGTAACGCATTCCCACCGTTAGCAGCAATCACCTTTTGCCGACGCTTTGGCGCAAACACTTTCGCATCTATCAACCAAATCAAGCCAGAGGCAACAGTTATAAAAACGAGCAATAATGAAAAGTAATTGGCCATTTATTTTCCTACCTTGAGTACGGCTAAAAATGCATCCTGCGGTAACTCAACATTACCCACTTGTTTCATACGTTTTTTACCTTCTTTTTGCTTCTGTAAGAGCTTCTTCTTACGACTCACGTCACCACCGTAACATTTGGCAATAACGTTTTTACGCAATTGTTTTATAGTACTTCTAGCAATTACGTGGTTTCCGATAGCTGCCTGAATGGCAATATCGAACATTTGTCTGGGGATTAATTCCCGAAGTTTTTCAACTAAATCACGACCACGACCTTGAGCGTTATCTTTATGGGTGATAACCGCTAAGGCGTCGACTCGCTCGCCATTAATTAAAATGTCTAATCGCACCATGTCAGCAGCATTAAACTTAATAAAGTTATAATCCAATGAAGCAAAGCCACGGCTGGTTGATTTCAAACGGTCAAAGAAGTCCATAACCACTTCAGCCATTGGTAATTCATAAACCACTGCTACCTGCTTACCGTGGTAGGTCATATTGGTTTGTACACCACGTTTTTCGATACACAGAGTAATTACGTTTCCTAAATAGTCTTGGGGCACCAAAATATGCGCTTCAACAATAGGTTCGCGAATTTCTGCGATATCATTCAAAGGAGGTAATTTCGATGGATTATCGACTTTTAGTAATTCACCTTTAGTGGTTTCTACTTCATATACCACTGTAGGTGCGGTAGTAATCAAATCTAAGTCGTACTCTCGTTCCAAACGTTCTTGGATGATTTCCATGTGCAACATGCCTAAGAATCCAATTCGGAATCCAAAGCCTAGGGCAGACGAGCTCTCAGGCTCATAAAATAAAGATGCATCGTTTAAGGTAAGTTTAGCCAATGCATCACGGAAATCTTCATATTCATCAGAACTGACAGGAAACAATCCAGCGTACACTTGGGGTTTAATTTTTTGAAATCCAGGAAGGGCCGATTCAGCAGGCTCTTTGGCTAAGGTGATGGTATCGCCAACAGGTGCTCCTTGGATATCTTTAATTCCTGCAATAACATACCCCACCTCACCGCTTTTTAGCATACCGGTTTGGGTTTGTTTAGGCGTAAATATGCCCACATTATCTGCTTGATGTACCGCCCCATTAGACATGATTTGTATTTTGTCTTTCGCGTTTAGTGTTCCTTCCATCACTCGAACCAAAGAAACCACACCTTGGTAGTTATCGAACCAAGAATCAACAATTAGGGCTTTTAGGGGCGCATTAGGGTCACCTTCGGGAGGTGGCACTTGACGCACTATCACTTCCAGTACATCTTCAATGCCAATTCCGGTTTTTGCAGAACAGCGTACTGCATCTATGGCATCGATACCGACAATATCTTCTATTTCTTCGGCTACACGGTCAGGCTCGGCTTGTGGCAGATCGATTTTATTCAATACTGGAACCACTTCCATATCTAAATCGATGGCGGTGTAACAATTTGCTAAGGTTTGTGCTTCCACTCCTTGTCCGGCATCTACCACTAACAACGCACCTTCACAGGCGGCTAAAGAACGAGAAACTTCGTAGGTAAAATCAACATGCCCTGGCGTGTCGATGAAATTTAATTGATAAGTTTCACCGTCTTTGGCCGTATAATTTAGGGTGACACTTTGGGCTTTTATCGTAATCCCGCGCTCACGCTCAATGTCCATCGAATCCAAGACTTGCTCAGACATTTCACGTTGGGTCAAACCGCCACAATGTTGAATAAGTCGATCTGAAAGAGTCGATTTACCATGATCAATATGGGCTATTATGGAAAAGTTACGAATGTGCTTATGTTGCATAGTTTAAGACTGTTACCTACAGCTAGTGCTCTTGTTATCAAAAGTGAATAAACAGGAACGAATAAAAAATAATTTGGCGGGGATTTTACAGTGTTCTGATGCACATTGCGATAATGTTCTGACGAATACACAGACAATTGATTTTAATACTTCGTTATTAAGGGATTTTTAACACCTTAGAGCGGCTATCGACAACACTAATTCAACGAATACTGCCTTCACAGCGCTTCAAGTTAACTCATTTTAACCGCTTTTGTAGCGAATCTAATATTGAGTCTGCCCTTTGGAATCAGCCAAAACGGGATCTTCTTGCGCGGGTAAAATAGCCAAAAGCTTAGGCTGAAATCGATTTGTATGGGGTTGGTTAGCGTACTTTTTAAGGAATCTAAAAGTAAGAAATGTCGTAATGAAGGCCGCACCGACAATCCAAAGTTCATGTTGCAAGTCCATCAAAGGCAACAAATATTGCCCACTCAAAGCCGTAACTATCATAACCAAAAGTGGTAATAAATACATCATTGCTGAGGCCGTCAGTAGTTGACTTTCTGCTACCCCAAGCTTAACTTTTTGGCCCACTTTTGCAGTGTGATGGCATCTTAAGATCAATTGTTCTTTTTTAGGAGTAAAGGCTTTAGCAACCACCCCGGTACCGCAGTTATCTTGTGCCTGACAACCACCACAAGTGGATTTAATTTCGGTTTCAACCCAAATATGATCCTTATCAACAGCCGTGATGACGCCAATTTCCTCAATCACGTTATTGCACCCGAGTCACTGACGTGGCGATAGAATTAGCGGTATTAGCTGGAATTTTACCAATGACTGTGACCAACACAGCGCCCTGCTTTCTTGAAAAGTAAATATCTGAACCAAAACGCGCAACTATGTCACTTTCTGCTGAAGATGCTGTAGCTTGTTGCATATAAATTGAAATATCTACCAGACCATCACTTAACATTAAATATTCGAGTGAGCCGGCGTTATCGGGTAACTGACGCACGCTATGTTTTACTTGCTTCATTCCTACTGGGATGTAATCAACTTGCCAAAGTTTCTCCGCGTCTTTAGTTGGTACCAATTGAATAACAGCGGGCATGGTCGCACTTTGTAGTTTAGCGAAGTATGGATCCGGCTGTTCGGTTACATTTAGTGCTGTAACTTGAATTTGCTCTACTTTTTGACCGTTCAAATCCATCACATTGATTTTTAACGGTAGTCCAGTCTGCTGATCTAACCAAAGGTTATACCCATAACGACTTTTATCTTTGCTTATCATGCGGATTTGCTGAGCCACTTTACCAGAAATGCGGCTCTTACCGATGATGACAAAATCATAGGAACTCAATAAAGACTTAGGTTCTGTAAGGAGTACGTTTGGCATAGGTCCAATGATGTAGCCTGAAGCAAGGCTATAAGGCGCACGATGCGATTCAAAATAGCTGACCTTTTCCCCCATTCGCACCACTTCGCGACCAGGACCATTTAACTGATCGAGCTGTTCCATTTCAATGCCTTCCTCATTAACGCCATGACGCCAAAGGTAAGGCTGAGGATCTGCACCCGGTTTGGTTAGTACATATGAAACTGTGTAGTTGAGATTGGCTTTAGCATCTGCCATTTTATCGAGCCACATTAAAACGTTTGGATCTTGAATTAATCCAACCTGTGCACTCGCCAGTTTGACACAACTAAAAAAGAGTATTGCAGCCCAAAGGTTATTGAGCTGCAGAGAGTATTTATTCAGGAAGATTCTCACGTTCTTGGCTTACTTCTGGTTGATTAGCTTCAGATTTAACTTCATCTACCAAAGCACTTTCGTCTTCCAGATAGCGTTGGCTATCTTTTAATAAGACTTGCTCCATGTGATCGTTGATAAACGCGTTGATACGACGTTGATGATCGCGAACGCTTACCGCCGGAGTCACCTGTGTTTGCTCAAGGCTAACTGGTGACAATCCACCTTGGATACCAGGGTATGAAGCTGGAGCGGGATTAAAAACCTGTTGCTCATCTTGATTCAGTTGTTGAACGCCAACCACCACTGCAACGGCAACGGATGCGGCTATAGCTAATTGCCCACCTGAACGAACTAAAGGCACCACATTACTAATCACCGGTAGATCACGCCAAGTGCGTTTAGGCGCTAGAATAGCAGGCTCAGACTCCAATGCAGCCGCAATAGATGCGCTTACATCAAAATCCGCGCTTATTGGCATTTCTTTACGCATGGATTGACGAATAATGTGATAGCGCTGCCACTTCGCAGCCATTTCATCATCATTGAGAATATCAGACACAAAGTTCTCGTCTTGATTCTCACCGTCAACAAATGCGGACAAATTTTCATGCTTATGCGTCATAAAAGGTTCCTGAATTAACGCTTCATTGTTCAACATTTTTTTACAAATGTCATTTATTTATCTTTGTAAGAGCGGATTTAAGACTTTATCTATCGCCTCTCGCGCTCTAAAAATTCTTGAACGGACGGTGCCCACTGGGCAATCCATCACATTCGCTATGTCTTCATAGCTCAACCCTTCCAATTCACGCAATGTAATGGCCATACGTAAATCTTCAGGTAGTTTATCTAGTGCATCAAACAACACTTTTTCAAGTTCTTCTGACATCAGACTACGTTCAGGGGAGTTTTGTTCCTTTAACGCGTCACTTCCGTCATAATAATCTGCTTCTTCTGCATCTACATCGCTGGCAGGAGGCTTTCTCCCCTGCGAAACTAAATAATTTTTTGCGCTATTAACCGCAATTCTATAAAGCCAAGTGTAAAAAGCACTGTCACCGCGAAAGTTAGGTAAAGCTTTATAAGCCTTAATAAATGCTTCTTGGGTTACATCAGCTACATCACCTGAGTTTTTGACATAGCGTGATACCAAATGCGCGACTTTATGTTGATACTTAGTAACCAACAAACCAAACGCATTTTTATCTCCTCGCTGTACTTTTTCAACAATTTGTTGATCCGTTATCTGCTCGCTCATTCGAGCCATCACTCCTAATATAAATACTACCACGGCTCTCGCAAGCACAAATATAGACTGTACGTTTTGCGAAAAGTTCGATTTAAATTAAATTAATACAAACTTTCTATTAAAAGGCTTATTTTCACAAGCTGTCAATTCTGATAGGGTCTGCAAATTCATTCCAATTGGCTATTATACTATATGAGCTCTACTGTTGAACATCGTTGTGACGTTTTGATTATTGGAAGTGGCGCAGCAGGTCTTTCTTTAGCATTGAAGTTAGCGGACAAATATAACGTAATCGTATTAAGTAAAAGTACTTTATCAGAAGGTTCCACCCGGTACGCTCAAGGTGGAATAGCTGCCGTATTTGACGAGCAAGACTCCATCGAGTCACATGTTAAAGACACCCTTGAGGCCGGAGCAGGACTATGTGAAGAACAAGCCGTTCGCTTCACTGCCGAACAAGCAAAGTCTTGTATGGAATGGTTGATAAATTATGGTGTCCCTTTTGATCAGGAGAAAGATGAGCAAGGTAATTCTCGTTTCCATTTAACCCGAGAAGGCGGTCATAGTCATCGTCGCATTTTACATGCAGCTGATGCCACCGGGTACGCTGTGCAAACCTCTTTGCAAGAAGCCGTTAAGCAAAACCCTAATATTCATCTATTCGAAGGATATAATGCTATTGATTTAGTGCGCCATGAAGCTGCGCCAAATCAGTGTTTAGGGGCCTATGTTTGGAACCGCAAAAGAGAACATGTTGAATTTATCCGCAGTCGTTTTACCGCCCTGGCGACAGGTGGAGCCAGTAAAGTCTATCAGTATACCTCTAATCCAGATGTTTCCAGTGGTGATGGTATTGCAATGGCGTGGCGTGCGGGTTGCTCTGTAGCAAATATGGAATTCAATCAATTTCATCCAACCTGTTTATTCCACCCTGAAGCTAAGAACTTTCTGATCACCGAAGCGTTGCGCGGAGAAGGGGCATTTTTATGCCATGAAGATGGCAGTAAATTCATGCACAAATTTGACCCTAGGGGCGACCTAGCACCTAGGGATATTGTTGCACGAGCAATTGATTTTGAAATGAAGCGTCTCGGAAAAGACTGCATGTATTTAGACATTAGTCATAAATCAGCAGATTTCATTGTTAAGCATTTTCCTAATATATATCGTAAATGTCGTTACCTTGGAATAGATATTACCCGTCAGCCTATTCCTGTGGTACCTGCAGCCCATTATAGTTGTGGAGGCGTAAAAACCGATTTTAACGCTAAAACAGATTTAGACAATTTATATGCAATAGGTGAAGTTGCTTATACAGGTTTACATGGTGCTAACCGTATGGCCAGTAATTCATTATTGGAATGTGTGGTATTTGCCCATGCTGCAGCCAAAGATATATTGTCAAAAGCAGATAAGCCAGCTTTCGAGCAGGTCATTCCGCCTTGGGATGAAAGCCAAGTGGGTGACTCTGACGAGGAAGTAGTCATTCAACATAACTGGCATGAACTGCGCTTATTTATGTGGGATTACGTTGGCATCGTCCGAACCAATAAACGTTTGGAGCGAGCACTGCGCAGAATCGAATTATTACAACAAGAGATTCACGACTATTATGCCAATTTCCGCGTGAGTAACAATTTACTCGAGTTGCGCAACTTAGTCACAGTAGCAGAACTCATCGTGCGCTGTGCTATGAGCCGTAAAGAAAGCCGTGGCTTGCATTACAACCTTGATTACCCAGACACCTTGGATAGCGCTGAAGTGACAGTACTTTGTGGTCGTCGCAGTTCGCCTTCCCAGCGGCTTGATACTTAGACAGCCTAAGAGATGAAATAACAGGGGGAGTGTCAAGCTCCCCTTGTTTTAAATTTGACTCAACATGTTATTAAAATCTCATTTGTCCGCTAAAGTGACAAATTCGATTGTCGTCGCTCGTAAGTACCAATTGGGTTTCATTAGGATTGTTTTGGGATTTCCATAAGCAAACCTTAGATGGTAAAAAAACTGGCTTTAAAAAACGAATGTCTACAAAAAAATCGTCAGAAACGTGTTTCTGAAACTCAGACACACTTCTTGCTTTACTCCACATGCCGTGTGCAATAGCAGACTTAAACCCAAAAAGCTTGGCGCTAGTTTGACTCAAGTGAATGGGATTAAGATCACCTGATACTTTGCCATAACGGCGGCCTATGCCGGGCTCGCAATGCCATTTATTGACGAGTTGCTGATCAACATCTAGTTGATAGGGATCTGAACGAGATTTTCCCGCAAAGGCCGACTTATTAACGGCCAAAAGTTCACTTATCGATTGCCATATGATTTGTTGTCTTTGGTAAAATGTGGTTTTTATTTTAAAACTGATACCTTTTACATGCCGCTCAAAGCCAATAACGCGACTTTCAATCTCTAACTCATTGCAACAATCTAATGATGTAAACGTTTTGATTTGATTGCTTAAGTGAACAATCCCTAGCAAAGCAAACGGAAACTGCTTATTGAGCATTAACTGCATATGTTGCTTAAAAGCATACAAATGCAAAAAACACGGATGTATTCTACTATCTTGTGTTTCTTGCCACTGGACGACTTTATGATATGCCTTGATTTTGGACTCATCGACTCTATTTATTTTTTGTCGAATATTCAGGTCTAAATTGGGCAACAATGCCGAGTCGAAAACAAAGGCATGATTTCGTTTCAGTCCTGCTTTTAAAAAATCCAACATACATCCCTTGGGCATTTGTTTATAAATATAGAAGTCGTGAGCTCTGGTTTGCTATTTATCTGGTTTAACAACCCAGTGATTGTTGTTGGCATCTCAATACAACTCTGCAAAGACGCCTAAAATCTTGCTCAGAAACTTGGTCTTTTGCTAACCAAATAAAACGAGATCGATTGTCGAAGATGTTTTTTTGAAAAAACAAACAGATAAACACCCCACAAATTTTACTTTTATGGCTAAGCTTCCAACACCCTTGTTCTGTTCCTTGTAACCAGTTCACTTCTCCGTCAGCAGTTAAGCTCATTACGTTTGCCGACGGCGTTCGACTGAGCCTGATTAACCAAGTAAGGCCTAACATTGCGACCAGCAAGGTACACAAGCATTGCAGCAAAAGTTGACCAGGTATAACCGCCTCTTTCCACAACCAAAAACTGGCGATTAAGAAGCTGATCCAAGTGATTTGCAGACAAATCATTAGACGGCTTTTGTTTATGCAAATCCTATACTTTGACACGACTCAAAATATATTCGACCATTTGCGCAAGCTCGGGATCGTCACATTCTTGATGGCCCATAAACCAAGCAAATAAATCAGGGTCATCACAGGTTAACAAACGTTCAAAAAGCAATTGCTGAGATTCATCTAAATCGTCAAACGCTTCATCAACAAACGGCATAAAAAGGACGTCAAGTTCGAGCATGCCTCGTCGACACGCCCACTTCAATCTAGACAATCTTTTTTTATCAAACATCCTGGCTCCAGGTAAAATTTAAAACATAATGGGAAAACTATTCCCTCAATCAAATCTTGAGAAATCAGCTTTTGCTAATTGTATTCTGATTATCCTAAAAAATCTCAGACAAATTCACGATACACTTGCATCTGAGTCGCAAAACCCCATTATAGTGGTCATGATAGATAGATTAACAAGGTATTAGCGAATATGCAGTCTAGTTTTTCAGCGCCTGACAGTTTTTACGGTGAACTAACCAACCTAGGGATTATTTCCGTTGAAGGTGAAGAAGCAGTTAGTTATCTGCAAGGTAAAGTCACCAATGACATGGATTCATTGCAAAAAGAAAAGGTACAACTTGGTTGTCATTGTGATTTTAAAGGTAAAACCTGGAATATTTTTCATGCTATAAAAACCGCGCAAGGGGTAGATTTATTGTGTCATCGTGAAAGTATTCCAGCATCTTTAGGTGAACTTAAAAAATACGGTGTATTTTCTAAAGTTGAGTTCAATGATATTACAGCTGACTGGCAATATTTTGCAGCAAGTGGCGCTCAGGCAGAACAAGTATTAGAAGAACTGTTTGGCGAGCTACCAGGTGAACACTTAGCCATAATCGAAAACCAAAACGCGAAGGTAATCCGTTTCGATGTGCCATTCACTCGTTATTTAGTGCTAGCCAAAGATTCCGTTGCACAACAATTAAATCAACAGCTAAGCCCATCAAACATGGCACAGCAGTATTGGGAAGCAGCCGACATACTGAGCGGCTTAGCAAATATTCAAGCCGCCACATCAGAGCAATTTGTACCGCAAATGATGAATTTACAAGCGCTTCAGGCCATCAGTTTTGAAAAAGGTTGTTACATGGGCCAAGAAGTCGTTGCCCGTACCAAGTATTTAGGTAAAAACAAAAGAGCCGCTTTTATACTAAAATCGGATGATAGCAGTCCTCGACTTGCAGGCGACATTTTAGAGGCTAAAATGGGTGATAATTGGCGACGGGGTGGTACAGTATTACGCAGTGCTTCGCTAGAGCAAGGTACGTGCTTGTTGGCGATTTTGCCAAATGATACAAGTAATGAGCAAATATTGAGATCTAAAGAGTATCCAACGCAACTTTTTACAGTAGAGCCTCTGCCCTACGACCTAGATTAATTAAATCGGTTTAACCGACCAAACAATATAGAGAATACCCTTATATGCTAATTTCTGAAAATGCCATTGTGACAATGCACTTTACCGTGAAGACTCAAGATGGAACCCAAATTGATTCATCACGTGATGGTGAGCCTATGATTTACATGCAAGGTAGTCAATACCTCATAAAAGGCTTAGAAGATGCCTTAGAAGGACGTCAAAAAGGAGACAAATTTGCTCTCGACGTACCTCCTGAATTGGCCTATGGCGAGCGTCACGATGAACTCGTTCAAATGGTTCCCAAAACCATGTTCGAAGGCATGGAAGTTGAAGTTGGCATGACCTTTAGAGCCACAACCGACAATGGTGAACAATCTGTTATGGTGATTGATGAAACCGATGATGAAGTGGTGATTGATGGCAACCACCCGCTTTCTGGTGTGCCTCTGAACTTTGACGTAGAAATATTAGAAGTAAGAGAAGCGACTGAAGATGAAATTGCCCATGGTCACCCCCATGCTGAAGGTGGTTGCGGACATCACCATTAAAAACGAATCATTGACTTAGAAGACGAAATTCAACCATATAGGTTGAGTTTCGGTCTTCCTATGAAGATTAAACCGCTTCTTCATTTTCTTCCCCTGTTCGAATGCGGATCGCTCTGTCGATTGTAGAAACGAAAATCTTCCCATCACCAATTTTGCCTGTACGCGCTTTGTCCATAATGACTTCAATTGCACGCTCGACCATATCATCAGGAATAATAATTTCTATTTTATGTTTGGGTAAAAAGCCAATGTGATACTCTGCACCACGATATAATTCTGAGTGACCTTTTTGTCGACCAAAGCCTTTGACTTCGGTAACGGTCATACCTGAAATCCCTATGCTAGAAAGTGCTGCTCGCACATCTTCCATTTTGAAAGGTTTGATAATGGCTTCAACTTTTTTCATCAGACGTCCTTAGGATCCTACTACCAGCATGGGAATTTTAGCGTAATCGGATGGGCAATTTAGCTAACCGCTAATTCGCCACCCTTAGTTTACATTTAATTTACATCAGGTTAATAAAATATACCATCAGCAATTACGCAAGCAGCAAAAAATCGTCCAGCTCTATGAAAAAAAGCTGGATAATGTATCGCACTTTAGAGGAGCACTGTTTTTAATCAATCATAAAGCGTGGGAATAGGCACTCTTTTATGTTGTGTTTTAGTGAATATTTCGATTAATTTAAGTTCCACGTCTTGTGAAACTTCTTTACCTTCTAGGAAGTCATCAATCTGATCATAGGTCATACCCAATGCTTGCTCATCCGCCTTTTGCGGAGACAGGGTTTCTAGATCAGCTGTTGGGGCTTTATTAACGATTTTATCCGGGGCTCCGAGATGGGTAGCAATTTGTCTAACTTGACGCTTATTTAATCCAAATAAAGGAACTAAATCACAGGCTCCATCGCCATATTTGGTGTAAAATCCAGTAATATTTTCTGCTGAATGATCTGTACCTAAGACAAGACCATCCATCATCCCAGCAATCTCATATTGAACGACCATACGTGAGCGTGCCTTAACGTTTCCTTTCACAAAATCTTGCTTATGGGCATCGTCAGGTAATAAACACGCTTCTGCTAACGAACCGCATGTTTGGTCATGAATTGCATCTGCACCAGGTTGAATATTCACACTAACAGCATGACTTGGCTGTATAAAATCAATACTTATTTGTGCATCCTCTTCGTCAGCCTGAACACTGTATGGTAAGCGAACGGCGACAAACTGATATCCACCATTAGACTGTTTATTTAATCCATCAACAGCCAATTGGGCCAACCGCCCCAAAGTGCAAGAGTCAACCCCTCCACTGATCCCCAACACCAACGTTTTCATTCCTGAAAGCGTAAGTTGGTTCTGAATAAATGCGACTCGTCTTTCAACTTCTTTTTGTGGATTAATTTCAGGAAGTACGTGCATTTCTTCTAAAATGGCTTTTTTGTGCATCTCAGTTCTCGTTTCTATGTTGTAAGGCTGGATATGACGTTCAGTTGATGAACGACTAAACTTAGTTAGGCAATAGGTTTCGAAATAAACATACTGCCTTTCAAAATTAAAATATTCTCAGATACTTTGATGTGTAATTGTATACCTAAAAGTCATTTAAATACGTTATTGTATTGGCCAATCACGTAATTTTTAGTTCTGTCAGTAAGCTAATAACCTTTGGAGTATCTTTGAAAAGCGTAAACATCTCTTTGATGTCCAATACTTTACAAAAAGGCGTCACACTTGTCGAATTAATGATAGGTCTGGCAATAGTTGCGATAGTTTTAACCATATCCGTTCCCGCCGCTCAAGGGATCATCATTAAAAACCGTATTGTATCAGAAGTAAATGAAATCAGCGGTGTCATTCAATTTGCTCGGGCTAACGCGGTGGATGAGCAACTGACCACAATTGTCTGCCCCACCGCTGACTTTTCAACCTGTTCGACCAATTGGAATCAGGTTAAAATGGTGTTTGGTGATGAAGATGGTAATGGCTCAAGAGGAGATGATGAAGATATTTTGGCGGCTACAGCATTACTTTCTGATAACAATTATGTGACAGGTCCTGCGCAAGCCATTCAATTTAACCCCAACGGCTCGGCAAATACTCAGTCTACTCTACTTATTTGTCATAAAAATAAGGAGGCCACCTACGCTCGGCAACTTACGGTTACGCCTCAAGGAAGGGTCAAAATGAGTCAAGATACAGATAAAAACGGGGTCCATGAAAACATCTCTGGTGGAGCACTAAGTTGCAGTTAAACACAACTCTCCTGAGGCCCTAATCCATTTTTCCTTATTCAATTTGGCTGATGGCTTTTAGTTTTTTTTCAAACTGTTCTAAGTGTTCAGCTTTTTCATAGTCAAAATGATATTGGTTATGAAAACCAAATCGTAAACTAACCAATGCATCTTCTAAAAAAACGGTATAGCCATCAAGATCAGTATAAGCTTTGACCCCCTGAAATAGATGCCCACCTTCAACAGCCTCCCCTTTTTCGCGGATTTTTTCGAAGACATTTAAAATAAAACGACTGTCTAATTCATTTTTCATATAAACCTCCATTCACGGCGAATATGCTTAAAAATAATCGAAATTGCATCAGCACAACTTTGCACCTGCTGGAATATAATGAGTAAATTTAAAATTAATTAAAATTATATCGTAAGCCGATATAAGCCCCATTGTGTTCAAATCCCTGTTCGCCGCGTATATGTTCAACTTCTGTGCGGAGTAACAAGTTAACCCCAAGATAAAAATCAAAGCCAATACCAATTTGTCCTGCAGCGACACCTTCATCAAACTCGCACAAAGTTAAACTTTCGCCACTATCTAAATTAAATGGGGCTGGGGTGCCAAATTCACAACCCTCCCCTGAAGATAGATTTTGCCCTTCAACATCTACGTTTAATATTCCCAGTCGATAATATAGTTCACCGTAATTGCTAGTGGCCTTACCTAACACCGAAATCCCCAATGCATCAGCTTTAAGTCCGAAATCGGTTGCGCTTAAGCCTTCAATTGTAGTGGGAAGCTGCTCAACCAGTGATTGATTGGCAAGTTGATGATAACCAAATTCTGCATACCATTTTTCAGCGAATTGGTAGCCAACCGCCAACTTGTAACTTGTTTTACTGGCACTAGTGGATTCTAGACTAGTTTTGGCATATCCAAGAGTCGTTACACCATACATATTGTCTGTAGCAACAGCATGACCGCTTAGAATGAATGAAGTGGCAATAAATAGACAACGAGAGAGTTTCACACATAATCCTTCAAAATGAGCTAAAAACACAGTGATACTGTATAAGTTTAAATAGCCTTAGTAAGAAAAAAACTAAGCCTATTAGGCATTTTATATTAACCCAATTTATGCAGGATGTGCTTATTTTTTCTAGTAAAATTAAATTCAAACGACTTTTAATAAAGCATATAAACAACTTAAAATTTAAGCTTAAGATAGCGTCCGTAATGAGTGGATAGCGATTGTCTTGTTATGACTTGTATAATAGAGCCACACGCCATTTTGATTTCACCCTATTGTTTAAGCTATATTTTGCGAGTGCTTTGCCTATTAGCGGTGTTCAAGCATATAGACCACTAAAATAGTGAAGTACGATTGTTAATTGACTGGTTCATACTTTTGAAAATACCTATATCACCATTTTTAACCATAGCGATTATCGTTTTCGTTTGCTTATCAGGCTGCGTTTCAAATAAAGATACACAGCTACAAATTCGACATGTGTTTGACAAGCAAATTACATCATCACAGTCTGGCTTCGAATTTGTACTAGTTTGGTATTTACCGCCGGCAGAGCTGGTGCGCGGTAAACAAAACAATTTGTATATGAATACTAGGTTGAGATCTACGAGTGCAGAAGCCTCACGTTTCTCCCTCGATAATGAAACACGACTAAGATTAGAAGATATTGCAATTCAGCGATTAGAAAACGAACTTGAATCTAATCGAATGTGCCCACATGGATATAAAATTGATCAAATTAAATGGCTTGAACGTTCTATCGGCTTTATTGGAAAATGCCAATAAATCTAGATAAATCAGATAGTCGTAACATAGGAATGAAATATGGAAACCATTAAGACGCGCGCTGCAGTCGCTTGGGAAGCTGGAAAACCACTCAGCATCGAAGAAGTTGATCTAATGCCACCACAAAAAGGCGAAGTATTAGTAAAGATAGTGGCAACGGGTGTTTGTCATACCGATGCATATACACTGTCGGGTGATGATCCTGAGGGACTTTTCCCAGCGATTCTAGGCCATGAAGGTGCGGGAATTGTAGAAGCTGTTGGCGAAGGAGTGACTTTGGTAGAAGTTGGCGATCACGTGATTCCTTTGTATACGGCTGAGTGCGGAAAATGCAAATATTGTCTATCGGGTAAAACTAATTTATGTCAGGCTATTCGTGCCACCCAAGGCCAAGGTTTAATGCCAGATGGTACTACTCGTTTTTCTAAAGATGGCAAACCAATTTATCATTATATGGGCACCTCCACTTTTGCCGAACATACCGTTGTACCGGAAATTGCACTAGCAAAAATCCCCAAAGAAGCCCCCCTTGAAAAAGTATGTTTGTTAGGTTGTGGTGTGACTACAGGCATGGGCGCGGTAACCAATGCTGCCAAAGTCCAAGAAGGTGACACAGTTGCCGTATTTGGTCTAGGCGGAATCGGTTTGTCTGTACTTATTGGTGCTAGAATGGCCAAGGCCGGTCGCATTATTGCCATTGATATCAATGAAGATAAATTTGAAATCGCCAAACAACTGGGAGCAACAGATGTTATCAATCCCAAAGATTTTGATAAGCCAATTCAAGAAGTCATTGTAGATATGACCGAAGGTGGTGTGGACTACTCATTCGAGTGCATTGGCAACGTCAATGTTATGCGCTCAGCTCTTGAATGTTGCCACAAAGGTTGGGGAGAATCAGTGATAATCGGTGTCGCGGGTGCAGGCCAAGAAATCTCAACCCGCCCCTTCCAGCTTGTGACTGGCCGGGTTTGGCGAGGGACTGCGTTTGGGGGAGTCAAAGGTCGCAGCCAATTACCTGATTATGTACAAAGGTATATGGACGGAGAGTTTGAACTCGATACATTCATCACCCATACAATGGGATTGGAAGACATCAATAAAGCCTTTGATTTGATGCATGAAGGTAAGTCTATTCGTTCGGTAGTGCATTACTAATGTCTGCCTTAGAACTGGTCTCATCAGTAAAGAGTTTTGGCGGTCATCAGCAGCGCTTTAAGCACCAGTCAAAAGTGCTTAATTGCGAAATGAACTTGAGTGTATTTGTACCGCCACAAGTTGAACAGAACAAACCCCTACCGGTTTTATATTGGTTAAGTGGGCTTACTTGCACAGATGAAAACTTCGTCACTAAAGCAGGCGCGGCAAGAGTTGCAGCAGAGCTTGGCTTAATTGTAGTGTGCCCAGATACCAGCCCTCGGGGTGAAAAGGTTGCTGATGACCAAGCTTATGATTTAGGACAGGGCGCGGGATTTTATGTAAATGCGACTCAGCCACCATGGAACACCCATTACCATATGTACGATTACATTGTTGATGAGTTACCTGACTGCATAAATCAAACCTTTAATTGCATACCCAAAGTGGCCCTCGCGGGTCACTCGATGGGTGGCCACGGCGCACTTACTCTAGGCTTGTCGAATATACAGAAATACACCTCTATTTCTGCATTTGCCCCCATTGTAAACCCGTTGGATTGTCCATGGGGCAAAAAAGCATTTCAGGCTTATTTAGGAGATGACGTCACTGAATGGGAGCAATATGACGCGTGCAAATTACTCCAGCAACAAGGACAATTTTTGCAAGTTCCCATACTCATCGATCAAGGTTTAGATGATGATTTTTATCAAAGTCAAAAATTAACTAAGCCATTTGATGAGTTAGCACAAACATTAAATTACCCAGCTATCGTTAATTATCATCCTGGTTATGATCATAGCTACTTTTTTATCGCCAGCTTTATTGAAGAGCATTTACGTTTCCACCATAAATTTTTGACCGCGACAGACTAGTCAAAAAAGCACCATTACACTCAATTTGTTATTGCGTCTGTTATCAATAAAAATCCCCTGCAAAACAGGGGATTTTTGTTTGTATCAAGTTCGTCTATTTTTAATGGTGGTGGTGCTGATCTGGCAAGGATTCTAAATACGTTACCAGATGATCAATTTCTTTTGGTTTTAAGAATCCCCCCCAAGGTGGCATCAGCGGACTTTTACCCACCGCAGCTCCCCCTTCCACTATGATAGATTTAATCGCTGAAGTATCAGTATTATGATGATACAAAGGTGATGTGAAATCTGGCATTGGAACACCTAGCAGCGCTGCATCAGGCCCTTTCCCGTCCCCATTAACACCGTGACAACGAGCACAGTTAACCGCAAAAAGACCTGCGGTGGCATCTTGGTCATAATCTTCAGGTGTATTGTCTACCTCTTCTCTGAAAACGTTAGCTTGATCAGCATGGACCAATTGCAATACCTCTCCACTAGGTTCAGATGCTGCACCTAAGGTTGTGATCAGAATTTCGCCACCGCTTAATTGCACCACAGAACTGATCCCTCGCTGCGCATATTGATTGGCTCTGGCTATCAATTCGACGCTTTCAACCTGGGCTTTATCAGAGTCCATTACAAATACTTTCGCCGAATAATTATCCGCAAACACATATTTATCTTTTAATTCCGGATACATATCAGAGCGATTTACTATTCCGCCTATCACTGCTCTGTCGTAGGCATTGTGTTCATATGTATAAACAGGGCCTTGCTGGGGAATATCCAGCGTTTCCCAAGCATCTACTCCACTTTCACTGCGCCCTTCTATGACTGGGAATTGATAGTGTTTTCCGGCTTCAATTTTATTTACTTCTTCCCAAATAGTCGAACCCACATCACCTAACCACAAATCATTAGTTAAAGAGTCGAATTTAAATCGAAATGGATTGCGTAACCCCAAGGCATAATACTCATTACGTATGTTCTCATTATCCAGAAACGGATTGTCTTTAGGGATGAAATAATTTTGAACTACGCCGTATTCCATTGGCTTGCTGATTGGCACGCTTTTTTGCGGATCCATATCCACATCAATACGTAAAATTCCAGACCGTAACACTTCTGAAGACGTTTTTGCCTCGGGTGGATGAACACCTTCACCTAAACCAATATAAAGAAAACCATCAGCTCCAAACTCCAATGCGCCACCATTGTGGAAGCCTGAATCATTGCGAATTAGATCAAATAATACTGTTTCTGAGGCAGTATTAACGAGGGTATCTTGTGACGTTATTGCAAATCGAGAAATTCGATTATGTTGGATCTTTTCTTTACGTGTATCGGTGTAATAAAGATACAAATAAGGCTTAGGTTCGTTAACATTGGCAAAGTCTGGATGAAAATCGAAACCTATAGCACCATTTTCCATTTCCACTTCCCCCATCAGCGCCGAAACATCCACCACAATTTCAGCATTATCAGATGTTTGAGGAGAAACTCTTTTAATTTTACCGCCTCTTTCTAATACGTAAACCGTACCGTCATTTTCTGGTCCTTCGCGGACTAAAACAGGCTGTGCAAATTTAAGCTTGGGTAAGTAGTTTTTGAACCCCCAATCAGATGTTTCAACAGGATTGAACCAAATACGGACCTGGGTAATAGCATTGGCAATGTCACGATCGGAAGTAAACGCTTTTCCCATCGCTAGTGGAACCAAAAAGTATATTAACGCTAAAATGCCGGTCACACTGAACACACGTTTAAACGTAGCGGCAACCCCATTTCCCAAACTACTTAAAAAAGCCCCATTGAATAGCAAGCTATGGATCAGTATGAATGCAACAAAGTAAAATACAGTTGCAAACAAACCAATAGCGGCTATTAATTGCGGATCGTAATTAATGGTGGTAGCCAGAAACAAATATAAGGATGCCGTTGTGTAAGCATACAGAAACCAAATATACTCATTAGCAAATCGTTTAGGGCTAGAAAATGCACTACTACCATTTCGCCAATACGCAAGACCTATCTGAATTCCATAGGTGATCACAAAGATTTTGACTATTTGCAGCATGTCTGCGTGACTCACGTAAACATCAGGCAGATGTAAAATGCTATCTGGTATTATTTCAAAGTGTTTGGTAAAGCTGAAACTAAGCGACACCGTTAAAGCAACTAAGATAAGCTGAACAAGTACGCTTAAGATAAAGTATTGACGACTAGTGTTTGACACATTCAATCCTATAAAATGTTTAAATCTAAAAGGCTTTTTAGCAGATAGTGAGCTTACACCTGCAACTTAACAATGTTAAACACGCCCTTTTAATTAACGCCAGAAAATTCGTTGTGTTTAATAAATTCAATGGTGTAATTTTCGACTTCTTGTTTAAATTCTTTGCTTGAAAAAGTATGATCCGCTTTAGAAATTCGGTGAACAGTGCTATCACTGCTTTTCAATTTTTTCCACGCTTTATTATTTAGGGTTTGCTGTTCAAACTCTTTCGCTGTTAAATCTACCCCACTTAAGACTAAACAGACCTTACCAGAGAATGCTTGCAAACCTTGTTGCATTTGAGCTTGATAGCTTTGCTGTTGATTGTCTTGACTAGAAACACTGTCGCTAACAAAGCCTTTTGCATCACCTATACTCCCGGCCACATTCACCTTTCCACGGATGAGTTTTGACCAAAACTCTTTTGAAAGTAAGCGCTGTACATAATAGTATTTCAACATAGTTTTGCCCATAGCCGCATCACTTCTCAACCATGGGTTTAGCAAAAATAACCCTTTCACTCGGTTGTCTTGCGGGGCGTAAATCATTGCCGCCGATGCCGCATCGCAAAGCCCCCATATGACAACAGAATCTATACCTAACTCCTCGCAAAGTAGATCACAAGCAGCCTTAATATCATCGCTAATATTTTCAAAGGATTTTTTGTCGCCTTCGCTATCGCCCATACCTGTGTAATCAAACCGCAATGAAGCAATATTTGCCTTAGCGAGGGAACGGGAGAGCTGCACAAATTGCCGATGGCTACCTACACGATACTGTGGTCCACCGACGACGATAAGCACTGCAGTTTTAACGGCTGGAGAGGGACGATGTAAGATCCCCATGAGCTGAGCACCACTGCTGTTAATTACCACTGCAGACTCGGTGATTTTTGAGGACATTATGCTTCTCCCTGCAACGCGTTCAAAGTAGGCAAATGCAATTGACTTTGTTCAAATATTTCTGGAATCTGCCAAAAAGCAGAACCTTCAAAACATGCCGTTTTAAGGAGCTGTTGATCCCACTCTTTAGTCTGTATTAATACCGCTGGGGGAATGGAAGCCGAGGCCAATTCGAACCAGGTTAATGGACAAGTTAGGGCTAATGCTTTAGAGACTTCGAGGCTATCGATAGACGACAGGAAGTCGGCGGTAATTTCGTAACCAGCTACCTCAACATTAGTACCGGATAGGATTCGTTCACGCCAATTTACTTTTTGCTCTCCCTGCATCATCGAATTAGCCTGCTTTAAACGCAAAAACTGAGTCATGAATTGCTTACCTTTCATGACAGGTTTCCACAACAGAATCTGCTCTACGGGTAATATTGATTCGATGCTTTGTAATGTTGTCAACGCCATCAACCCACCAAAGCGCACCCCCCAAAGGGTAATACTTTGAATATCTTTAGATTGTAACCACTTAACAGTTGTAACAATATTATCTCGCCAGATAGCAACATTGACTTGTTCGATGTCTTGTTCACTGTCACCAGTTCCAAGATAATCGAGGGCATAAACACAATACCCCTGTTTAGCTAAAAATAACGCTTGTTTGGTAAGTATTGCCCTACTTAGATTTAGCTCTTCGAAAATAGACGGAAGCAATAAAATTGTTTTTTGCGAATTTGTTTGTCCGTATTGACTAACAAACAAGTTACCTTTGGCACAAGGTAGGAAATAACCTTTAATCACATTTGCTTCCTATAGGTACATGTTTTTTATCAAAGATAATAATATCTTACTCCAAATAAAAAGGCACCTAGATGATTAAAAAACGTCAAATAATTGTCCAAGCACATATACAAAAATAGGACTTTATGATGACATTTCGGTTAACTGAATCATCAATATAGCAATTTTGCTAAACATACCTTAGCATAAGCTTAGGAATTCTCTGTTTTTCATGAAGAAAAGCGATATCAGGCATAGTTTAGCGGAATCACATGGCAGTAAAATTTTTAAAACCCCTTGCCGATGCAAGTCAATTTCCGGCTCCCAGCGTCACAGCCACACCTAAATTTAGATTAAGGGATTTAGATTTAGCCCAACACACTAAAGGGGATGTGAGGGAAACCACCTTTACGCGCAATGGCCGCGGTGCAATAGGTATTGCCGGAACGGCCTTAAGGAAGGACAATTGTAAGAATGTTATCTTAATCCCCGCTTATCATTGCCCAGCTCTAGTGGAACCTTTCATATGGTTAGACTACGAAATTCGATTCTACCCTGTTCGTTCGGATTTATCGGTGGACATCAGTGTTTTAGAAGATGCCATTTCTTCCGGTGATGTGACCCATTGCGTGGTGGTTAGGTATTTTGGATTTGGTCAAAATAATAATGACGTTATTCAATTTTTGCATGCCCAACCAGTTAAAATTATTGAAGATTGTGCTCACTCGATGTTTCGCTTCGTTGATCATTTTGCTGATTCAGGTAAACAGATCCCAGATGTTGATGCAAGTATATGTAGTATCAACAAGATTCTTCCTACCATTGACGGTGGTGCGCTGTATTTGAAAAGTAAGTATCAAGCCGAATTAACGCATGTTGGCTGGAGTGAAGAAGCTAAAGCCTGTGCATTTATCGTTGGCATTCCACAAATGGTTGGGAAAATAAAAGCGTTATTTAAAAAGACTGAAATTGAACCTACTCAGCAACACACGGATCCGACAGAAGAAGATATGCACTTACGGTATTTTCAACCAATAGATTTGGTGTCTGCAAGTTACCGTCATACTAAAATGATATTTTGTCACAGTAATTTAAAATACATACGCAATAAAAGACGTGAGAACTTCGAGTTCATAGTCAAAAACATTAATAACCCAGATGTAGGGAATGCACTTTTCAAACAATTAGAAACTGAAGATATTCCCTATGTTATTCCATTTTTATTAGAAGACGAAAAGTTCTTTTTTGATTTACGAAAAAAAGGGATTCAAATTCTAAGATGGGAAGAAGTTGCAGTGAGTGATTGCAGTGTAAGTCAAGATTATCGCTCTAGACTTATACAGATACCTTGTCATCAGCAACTGTCTACCCGTCAGCTTACTTTTATTGTCGACACTTTTAATCAATTACGCCCTTAGGATAGTTTAATGAATTGGTCAGTTTTAAGTTGTTCTGAATTTTCTACCCATCAAAAAGCATGGGCAGAACTAAATAATAAAACCATGAATCTAGCGTTTTTCGAACCTGACTTTGTAAACGGGCTTATTGCACACTTTTTTGACGGAGATGAAAAACTAGTTGTTGCTTATAAAGACGATGAATTGCAATACGCAGGATTCTTTAAACCCTTAGGCAAAGGACGTTGGGCGACAGCCATGCCCTCACAATGCCCGCTAGGACTATTTTTACACCACGAGTCGCAAATAAGTAGCAGTGTGATGAAATCACTTTGTAATGCCCTACCCGGTACAGTTGCAATGCTAGATATGCTACAAATGGATTCAAAATATAGTCACTTTACCCCAGCAAGTGATTTTGAAATTATGCCGTATATTACTTCCGGCAATCGCCCTATACCTGAAGACTTTGACACGTACTTTCAATCACTTGGCAAAAATATGCGGCAAAATTACAACAAAGTAATTAATCGAGCTGCACGAGCGGAAGATAAATTATCTTGGCAGAAGGTAACCAAGCCAGCTGAAGTGAAGCAAGCTATTATTAAATACGGTGAATTAGAAAGTCGTGGTTGGAAAGGTGAAGAAGGTACCGCTATCTCCCCAGACAACACACAAGGAAAATTCTATCAGCAAGCCCTCAGTAGCATGGCTGAACAAAATAAAGCCTGCTGTTGGTACTATCTAATTAATGATGAAATTGTCGCTGTGGATTTATGCATACAGCAAGATGATTGCTTAATTATCTTAAAAACCACCTATAACGAACAATTTAATAAACAATCTCCAGCATTAATGCTTAAAATTGAAATGATTAAATATTATTCTAATCAACGGGAACTCGAAGGAATTAATAATATAGAGTTTTACGGAAAAGCAATGGAGTGGCATAAGCGACTTGATTCAACCTTAAGAGAAATAGAACATGTCACCTATTTTCCAAATAAATTGGTGAAAAGTGCCATAAATCTCATAAAAAAAGTAAAAAAGTAACTAATTGATTATGAATAACTCAGTATCGGTAATTATTCCGTTTTATCAAAGAACAAGTGGTCTGCTAACCAATGCTTTGAAAGGGATCCAGGCACAAACAGCCCTATCACGTATAGCAAATATTATTGTTATTGATGATGGATCTCCTACCCCAGCAAAACCGGAAATCGATGCTTTTAATTCAGATTCGGAATTTTATCGAAAAATTACCCTGATTAAACAGAATAATTCGGGGGTATCTCGCGCAAGAAATGTGGGACTAGAGGCAGTCACTGATGAGACAGAGTATGTCGCTTTTCTAGACCCCGATGATTTTTGGCAACCTGAACATGTAGAGCTTTCACTTAAGGGCTTAGATTTGGGGAGCGATTTCCACTTTTCCAATTTCACACATATGGGGGTGACAATTGGAGCCTTCGAACGAGCTGGCTATATTGATCCTTCTAAGCACCCTATAATTGCAGATGAAAAAATTCATGAGTACGTTGGCGACATGGTGTTACAAACGACCACTGCCAATATAATCGGCACATCAACAGTGTTTTATCGGATTACCAAAACTCCTCAATTACGTTTTGATGAAAATTTCAAATTTGCTGGTGAAGATTACTTGATGTGGTTATCTATTCTAAAGTACGCCCAAAAAATCACCTTTACAAACTCCATCACGGTTAGATATGGCGAAGGAATTAATTTATTTTCTGGGGCTAAATGGGGTAGTAAACATATGTGTAAAAGACTGTTTGATGAAATTAATTATAGGTACTTTTTACTGCATAATATCACCATGACAGAAGCAAACCGAAAAAAAGTAAAAGAAATGCTCTACGACAATCGCCAAGCTTATATTGGCAACTTACAATCTATGCTTAAAAGACTTAAACTCTCAGCTTTAGGGCTTTTTTATAAGCACTATACTCAGAATAAACCTTTTCGTGACACTTTACTAAAACGAATAGATTAATGTACGAGTCCAGTTGCACTGCCGACGGTAACAATAATTAGTATTAGGAATAAACTTTGAAACTAATAGTACAAATTCCCTGCTACAACGAAGAGCACACTTTACCTGCAACATTTAATGATATTCCTAAAACAATTGAAGGAATTGATCAGGTAGAAATTATGATAATTGACGATGGTTCAAAAGACCGTACTATCGAAGTGGCTAAAGAGCTCGGTGTCGATCATATTGTCATAAACAAAAATAACAGAGGTTTGGCTCGCACTTTTCGTAAAGGCATTGATGAATGCTTAAAACGAGGGGCAGATATTATTGTCAATACTGACGGTGATAACCAATACGCGGGTTGGGACATTCCTAAACTCATTCAACCTATACTTGATCGCAAAGCAGATGTAGTGGTTGGAGATCGACGCACAGGGCAAATAGATCATTTTTCTGGACTTAAGAAATTTTTACAACGACTCGGTAGCTTCGTGGTCCGTCAACTGTCAGGCGTTGACGTACCCGACGCAGTGAGTGGTTTCCGGGCATACAGCAGAGAAGCGGCCCTGCAGTTAAACATTGTGTCGCCATTCAGTTATACCATTGAAGCTTTAATTCAAGCCGGCAAGAAACACATGGCTGTAACATCAGTGCCTGTCGAGACAAATGAAAAAACACGGGAATCTAGGCTATTTACCAGTATCCCCAAATTTATTGAACGACAGCTAACTACCATTGTGCGCATGTACACCATGTACCAACCCCTTAAAGTGTTTTTTATAATAGCGGTGACATTGTCCGTTCTGGGTATAATTCCGATAATTAGGTTTCTTTTCTTCTATTTTACAGGTGACGGTAGTGGTCACATTCAATCATTAATACTTGGCGGAGCTCTTACAATCTTAGGTTTTATAACCTTTTTAATTGCTTTGTTAGCTGACCTAATCAACTTCAACCGACAATTGGTAGAGCAAACTTTAGAAAAAGTTAGACGGCTTGAGCTTGAAATTAAAGATCAAACGAAAGATAAAAAGTGAAAATATTAGTCGTTAGCTCTAACTACCCCAGATGGAAAGGGGATAGCACAACACCTTTCGTGCATAACTTTGCAAAACAATTGGTCGAACTAGGTCATCAAGTAAGAGTGATTGCGCCACACTACGAAGGTGCGTTAAAAAAAGAAACCATGGACGATGTGGAAATTAGACGATTTCAATACTTGCTCCCTCAATCCGCTCAAACCGTCTGCTACCAAGGTGGTGCTTTAGGCAATTTAGAAAAAAACACCTCAAACAAATATAAGCTTCCCTTTTTACTTATTTTTGAGTGGTTGAGTATTTTAGTGCAAACCTTGATATGGCGGCCAAATGTTATTAATTCTCACTGGTTGGTTCCGCAAAGTTTTTTGTGTTCAATTGTGTCTATAGTTACCCGCACCAAACATGTGGCTACTGTGCACGGAGGAGACGTATTTGCGTTAAATAGTGGCATAATGAAAAAGGTCAAAACGTTCGCTATTAAACAAGCCCACCGCGTTAGTGTAAATAGCAGCGTTACTGAACAAAAAGTGCTAGATTTAGCCCCCAAAGTCGATGATAAATTATTTCGATTGCCTACTGGAATTTTACCTTTACCTCACATCAATAGTGAAGATGTCAAAACATTACGCGCTAAATTATGTCAGTCTACAACACAAAAATTAGTCTTGTTCGTCGGCAGATTAAGTGAAGAAAAAGGTGTTGGGGATGCCATTTTAGCGATCAAAAGGCTAATTGATAAAGGGCTAGATGTTCGCCTTGTTATAGCAGGTGAAGGGCACGATAAACAAAAATTCATAGATTTGGTTAAGCAACATCATTTAACTGAACATGTTCAGTTTGAAGGATGGGTTGATAGCAATCAAATATATACTTATTTCAAATCCTCGGATGTTTTTGTCGGCCCATCCAAACAAAGTTCTACTGGCTGGATTGAGGCTCAAGGTCTCACGTTTGTAGAGGCAATGCTAGCGGAATGTGCGGTTATTGGCACCAGAAGTGGCGGTATCCCAGATGCGGTTCAACCGGGTAAAACGGGTTGGCTGTGTGAACCCAACAATGCGGAAGATTTATCGAAAACAATCGAAAACGTTTTATTTCATCAAGACAACGTTCCTGACATTATTCAAAATGCCCGAAAATTCGCAGTTGAAAACTACCTCGTAGAGCATGTAGCACGTAAATTTATCAGCTCAATTAATATTGGCAAAGTAGATGACTAAAAAGTATTTCAGGCGCATGGAACCGTTAACAACGTTACCACCTATGGTAAAAATATGTACGAATCCAATTTGAGGCAGTTTAGTTAATGGCTAATAAATATAAGCGCATACTTTTAATTGGAAACTGTTTTTCATCTAATATGGATATTTCTCAGAATACCCAATACCGTAGTTACAAATTACAAGAAGCATTCGCTGAATATGGTGTAGAGGTTAAATTAGTATTAATTAATTATAAAAATACTAAGTGCTATATTTCCGAACATAAAAAATTATGTGTGTTAAGTGCCCACCCTTCTAAATGGTTGAAAAGCCGAAATCTATTAAGAACATTTTTAGCCACCGACAAACCAGATGTTTATTGGTTTACTAATGGTCCAATAGTTGCTTTTATCTCTATGATATTTATAAATATATTCAAGAAAAAAATCATTTATGAAGTATTAGACAATTACTCTACTTATTACCCCAAAATACTTTTTCCAATAACGTTACTTGATAAGTATATTAGGAAGTCGGCATTACTTTGCATATACGTTACCGCTGAATTGGCGAAATTAGATAAAAATAAAACGACAAGAAGGCTTGTGAATATCAATGGCTATGACCCCGATATTTTCACAAAAATGGATAAAAACGTTGCAAGAGAACAGCTGGAAATACCAGCAGGAGTCCAAGTCATAGGATTTGCCGGGTCACTCGACCAAAGAGTGAACTGTAACCTTGAATATTTATTCGAATCTCCTAAATTTAAAAATTGCATATTTGTAGTAGCAAGCAATTCAACTGCCCCAGAGTTCATCAATAAAAGCAACGTATTATTTCTAGGGAAAATGGAGATGAACCAAATTCCTTTGCTTATCAATTCTGCAGATATAATGCTAATTCCAAATCGGCATGATGAGTTTACTAAGTTTTGTTTTCCAAGCAAGCTAATGGAGTACGAAGGTTGTGAAGCAAACTATATCTATACCCCAATGAATAAAACTGTTCGAAAGATATCATCGGGTTATGAATCTTCCTTTGATATGAGTATTTTTGCCAGTGACCTAGAGCAGCTATTAAATAAACCGCCTGCATTAATGAAACAAAATAGTAAAAAGTTTGACTGGCACTATTTAGTAAAACGTTTGCAACAAAGACTAGAGAGAACATCTTAATTTGAAATATTTAGCCTACAATCCAACATGAAGCTCAAAACTTATTTTTACAATGCTAATTGGCTCATTATTGAAAAGCTGATTAGTTTACCCATTGGATTAATTACTAGTATTTTTCTGGCTAGATACCTAGGGCCTGAATACTTTGGTGTATTTAGTTTTTTAATTTCAGCCGTTTATATTTTCCTTCCGTTAATGCAATTTGGTTTAAACTCCGTTTTAACAAAAGAGCTTGTCAGCCTTACTGAGAAAACCAGTGAAATACTATCAACTGCTCTGACTATACGTATATTGGCATCTCTATTTACGTTTATAATTGGCGCAATCTCAGCGGTATTATTTGATTGGATAGATGAACGTCATCTTCTTCTATTCTTTTTATTGCTTTTTTCTCACACATTCTCCGCTTTCGATATCTTTAATTTTTGGTTTGAATCTAAGAAAAATAATCGACCAGTAGCAATTGTAAGAGTATTAACCTTATTACTTTTCAGTATTTTAAAAGTATTTGTAGTCATTAAATTTGAATCATTAAGCTTACTGTTATTGGTGCAAGCTTGTGAGTTAATGACCGGCTATCTTCTATATTATTTTTTGGCGAAGGTTTACCAATGTCATTTTCAATGGCAACCTTCCTACTCCTATGGCAAACAACTCGTTAAAAAATGTTGGTGGTTAATTTTTTCTGGCATCGCAGCAGCGCTTTACATGAAAATCGACCAGGTAATGTTAGGCACAATTGCATCAAAATCTGAGGTCGGCATATACTCTGTTGCAGTTCGCTTTTCAGAGATGTCTTACTTCCTCCCTGTTGCAATTGTAACTGCATTTTTTCCTTACCTAATTGAGCGTAAACAGTTGAGCGCTCCAGCATACAACAACACTTTAGCTATATTTCTTGGCGGTTTGTGTTGGTTAGGTATAGCAGTTGCGATTGTCGTTACATTAATCGCTACTTACCTCATAAAGATATTGTACGGAACAGAATATAATGCCTCTGCCTCAATTCTAGCAGTGCATGTTTGGGGCGGGGTATTTGTTTATATGAGAGCATTACTAAGTAAGTGGTTAATCATTGAAGATCTTTTGTACTTTTCATTAGTGACTCAAGGAACTGGCGCAATCGTTAATATTATTCTAAATCTACTCCTGATACCTGAGTATGGCGCCCTTGGTGCTGCCTGGGCGACCATTCTATCACTCGCTTTTGCTAGTTGGTTTTCATTCTTTTTCACTAAAAAAACAGTTAAAATAGCGGTTATTATGACATGCGCCCCATTTATGTTTCCAAAGCATTGTTTAAGCCTGATAAATAACAAAAAGTAGGACTGTAATGAGTTTAAAGTTGATCAAGAAAATACTGCCGCGTCCTATAGTTACGTTTATACAATCAATACTCGCTAAATTAGGAGAATTAAAAGAAGGCATTGCTTTTCAATGTAGTAACAGCATGTTTCTTTCTTCTACCTATTATTTTTTATTTTCTCGCGCATTTGATAGAGAACATTTATCTGTTTTGCACGGAAAAAAGCGATATGCCAGTGATATAAAACATGGAAAAGCAGGCCTAACCCTTCTTCGTCGAAATGTTCACCGACTTGAGAAGGGCTTAATTATGAAACCTCGTAGGCCAATTTTCGCAAAGGACTATATAACTGAAACGGTAGAATTCTTACACAAAGTTGTTACCGAAAACCCTGAAACAGAGGTTGATGAACTTAACTGGTTTTGCGATGTTTTAACAACCTACTTTTTAGCTGTTCAGAGCGATCCTGTGATTGATAAAGCAAAAAGTTTGTTTGACGATACCGTTAAACTTAGAAATCTTAAGATTACAGACAAAATCCCCTATGTTAGGAATTTTTCAAACAATATCCCGAGTTTCGAGCAATTTGAAAACCTTAGCCTTAGAAGACGCTCCGTTAGGTGGTTCGAAGATAAAGCTGTCCCTCGCGACCTTATAGATCAAGCAATACTAGTTTCCTCTCAATCACCGAGTGCTTGCAACCGCCAACCTTTCAGATTTCATATTTTTGATGACCCATCTTTGGTACAAGAAGTGTCAAAAATTCCAGGTGGTACCGCAGGGTTCAATCACAACTTCCCTGTATTTATAGCTGTAATTGGCCAATTACGTGCCTATTTTGATGAACGTGATAGGCATGTAATTTATATTGATGCATCCTTAGCAAGTATGTCTTTTTTATTTGCTTTGGAAACTCTAGGATTAAGCAGTTGTGCGATTAATTGGCCTGATGTTCCGGAGCGAGAAAAGAAAATGAGCAAAGCCCTTGCCTTAGATGAAGATGAGAGGGTTATCATGTGCATAGCTGTTGGCTATCCAGACAAAAACGAAAAAGTACCGTTTTCACACAAGAAGTCCTTAAGTCAATTAAGGAAATATAACTAGGATGTCAAAAATGATTTTCGAAATTCACGGTGGCCAGTTTAAAAACAAAGGCGCAATGAAAATGCTCGTTACTTGTATCAAGCAACTCGAGCAACGGATCCCAAATGTTACTTTTGTTGTTGATGGCTGTGTCGGGAATGATCAGCAATTAGACTCATTAAATCTTAAAAAGCTCTTATTTAAACGTGGGTGGATGGGCTCTAAACGGTTTGGTCTTGGATTCTTAATACAACGAATTTTGGCAGTATTAGCCTCACTTTTTCCTTTTTTATTTAAGAATGCTTATACATTAAATAAAATCGACGGGGTAATTGACGTCGCAGGTTTTGCTTACACCGATCAATGGGGTTATAAACCAAGTGAGGATTTCGCTAAGCTCGCGAGCTATTATCACCGAAAAGGTAAGAAAGTTGTTATGCTTCCTCAAGCATTTGGCACATTTACACAACCTAAAATAATCAACGCCATAGAAAAGATTATTAATAACACAAACCTTATTTATGCCAGAGATTCTTCGTCATTTAAGCACCTTACAGAAATATCGAATAACACTGATGTTCTAAAAAGAGCCCCGGATATTACACTGTTTGTAAAAGCTAACAGTAATGAAAACCAAATTGTCAGCAATACAGTAGCAATAATTCCCAATATGCGCATGCTTGATCAAGGGAGCGAATTTTGGAAAGAGAACTACATCCCGTATCTCAATATGACCATCGATACCTGCATTGACAATAACTTAGATCCTATCTTTGTTATTCATGATCAAGCAGGTGAAGATATAAAAGTAGCTCAAAAAGCGTTGCTAGAAAGAACTGACGATATTCAAGTTCTGCAAATAGATGATCCTTGGGAGCTGAAATCAAAGTTAAGCACTATGCAATTTGTTGTTGGCTCTAGGTTTCATGGTTTAGTCGCAGCACTCTCCAACAATGTCCCTGTTATTTCTATAGGCTGGTCTCATAAATACGCTGAACTGCTAAGTGATTTTGGGTTGAGTGAGTTTCTTATTTCAGAGCAACATGGAAAAAAAGAGCTATCGTCACTCATTAACGTGTTAACAAATGAGAGTGAAAATAAACTTAAACGAGATATTGTTAAAGTCAATTTTGAAAAACAAAGAGACACTAACAAACGCATGTGGAATGAGGTTGTAGAAGTTTTACAAGGCAATTGCCGTTGAAAGTACTCCATTTAACCTCTGGCAAATTGTCAGGAGGGGCTGCAAAAGGCGCTTTACGCTTGCATAAAGGCTTGCTGGATATTGGCGTTGATTCGCATCTCTGCGGTTATAATAACACCCAAGAAAAAATAGAAAACTTAATTGAATGGAGTTTTTTTGATAAAATTAAATACTCCTTAAATCGTAAAAAAAATACGTTTGACCTCAAACACTATAAACACAAAAGTGATGAAATATTCAGTGTCGGTAATGACCTGTTTAATTGTTTCAAACACATCGACTTTAGCCATTACGATATCGTAAATTTGCACTGGGTAAATTACTCATTGAATATTCGGTTCATTGAGTATCTAAAATCTCAAACTAAAGTAGTTTGGACGTTGAGAGATATGTGGCCCTTCACTGGAGGATGCCATTACTCTTTGAACTGTATCGGATATAAAGAGGTGTGTGGAGATTGTCCGAAACTGAATTCAAATACCGAAACAGACATATCTAATTCTCTTCTTCTAAAAAAACAATGGGCTTTTAAAGATATTAACTTCATTGCCATCTCTAATTGGCTAAAATCAGAAGCGTTATCTAGCACTATTTTAAACAACTCATCAATTGATACTATTTATAATTCAGTGGATGTCTCCAAATTTAATATCATAAATGACCAAAATACGATTAATAATATAAAGAAGATATTTGGTATTGAAACAAGCAAAAAAATAATCATTACCGGTGCACAAGATGTTATGGATATTTATAAGGGTCCAGATTTTGTGCGTGAATTTATTAAATTACATGCTAATGACTTTTACTTTATTATTTTTGGCCAAAACGCTGAAATTCTAACTAAGGGTTTAAATCTTGAAAATATTAAACTTGTTGGTTTTCAAGACGAACCTTCTTTAGCTAAACTTTATAACATCGCTGATTACTTTTTGATGTGTTCTGTTCAAGAAGGTTTTGGTAAGACAATTGTTGAATCACTAGCATGCGGTACACCGGTTATCACGCTTTCCGGGGGAGCACCTGAAGAATTGATATTGGCGACAGATGGCGGATTCATATGGGATGGCGAATCGAAACTTGATTTAACTAGTCCCAAAACACCTGAAAAGTTAAGACTAAATGCAAAAAATAAATTTAGTCTAGAAACTATTGCAAAACTATATAAGTCAAAATACTCCCAGATTACTTCAGCTTAAACTTAATACTGCCCTAACCCTCTGAACTTCTCGGTAACTCATATTCAAAAGTTAATTAATCAAATATTTGAGTCGACGATAGGGAAGATAAATAAGCCAATATAATTTATGGATAAAAGTATTCAATTTAGTCGATGGGTTGGTAGCTTGCACTTTACGCTCTTCATCGAAACGAGCTTGTAAAGATTGCCAATCCTGTTTGGAGCTCACACCAGTATCTCGCATAAAAGATAAAGTGAGATCTACTGTTTTAGATCTTATTCCCTTTCTATAAATTCTGAGAAAAAAATCGTAGTCCATACAAATTTTGAAAGACTCATCAAATTGCCCATATTTTTGGAACAAAGTTCTCTTACAAACAGCTCCTTGATGATGAACACCTTTGAAATTAGTTTTCCAACTCAGTGGTCGAGCGATTAAAGTAGAATCGTTTCTACCATATTTAACATTGCATAGTACAACGTCATCATTTTCACTCATTTGACTGACTAATTGACTAATTGTAGTCGGCTCAAATAGATAATCATCTGAGTGAATAACAATAATGTAATCACCACTGCAGTTTTTGATCCCTTTGTTCATTGCATCAGAGATACCTTTATCCGGTTCGGAAATTAAAATATCTATTTTGTCTGAATATTTATTGGCAATATTTAAGGTTTTATCTGAAGAACCACCATCGATAAAAACATATTCAATATTGGTATATGTTTGCTCAACTATGCTGTTTATGCAGCTTTCAACATATTTTTCGCCATTAAAAACAGCGGTAACAATGGAGATTTTAGGTAAAAATTGAGTCACAACAAGATCGCCCTTAAATATGCGTAGGAATGAACTAACATTTATTGAATACCTTCAATTACATATTTTGCACATGCTATTTCTCTATCCTTACGATATTGAATCATGAACTTTTCAATTTTATCCTCGGTTAATTCAGATAAGTACTCATTATCTGAATCCGAGTAATGATAATCATTGTGATTGAAAACAGGACCATCTTCTAGATAATAACGACTAGTCAGGCTTATATTTAACATATTTAGCGTACCAAAAGCACCTAAAAATGCCATTAAGACGAGAACGCCTTTATTGTAACCTTTGCCTTCAATAACATTAATATACACAATCAACACTGTCGCAAGAGCTAATGGAGGCCAAAACTCTGTTATATAGCGGTGAGCAATTGTTGGATAGGTTAATTGAAAAAATGCACCTATTGAGCTAAAGACAAGTATGCCAATTAACAACAATGGGTTACCTTCCCTCCTCCTGCCAATTCCCTGAGCTAGAACCATCAAAAAACAAAGACATGATAGAGGCCACAATTGATAAATTGGGACGACGGGATCTTCAATTCTTCCAAAGCCAGTTTCTAAATTTAATCTTAAATACTTATAAATTTCCATATCAGCGGTAAAATAAATATAGAGATTTGGAATTATCCTAAGGACTTTTGCAAACTCCCCAACAGGTAAAACTGGACAACGCCGCTCGGTAAAACCTTCCAGAAAATTATAGCCATAGTTGTGCCCCATAAACTCTATGGCATCACCAAACTTCAAGTAATTTAATATCAAAACACTCGTACCAAAAACGAACATAATCAAGAGTGGTGTCGTATAGTTGCGAAAAACGATACTAAAGAAGTTAACTATATATTTTTGCTTAATACCTTGGCTACGCATGGTTCTTAAAATACAAATTAGCATTAAGAAGCAAGTTACACAGTAAAGTGCTAGTGCAGTAGGCATTCGAGTATGAACACATAAGCCAGCGATGAGTGCATAGAAAGCAAAATTATACTTTTTCTGTGTATCTAGGAAAAAATTGTCTTTGATTAATAAACCAAGAAATATGTTACTCAAACACAATGCTGCGGCATAGGGCTCATGATAAATCACCGAATTTTGAAGTATAATAAACGTTCCCGAGCCAAACCAAAGAACAATTAGTAACCCAAAAATCGCAAGTAAACTTGTTATAGAAAAACGATTAAACGCAACGTATCGCTTCCAAATACTAAAATGCAGAAAGACTTGTCCAAAAGTCGAAAACAAAAAAACCACCAATGTTGAAAGTGGTGTTGTTTCAAGATCTACGAATGGACTTAGGATAAACCTAGGCAATGTGGGAAGCATGCCATAATACATATAGACTTTTGAATCGATATAATTACCTTCTTGCCCAATAGCAAAGGCGGGTATGTCCAATCGCCCATCTAGCATAGCAAGGGTATAATAATTATAAGCTTTCCATAAAAATTGTGGCTGGAAGAAATCGAAGGTAAAATTCGTTGCAAATGCTGCATATGCAATGACCCCAATCACGACAAAAAGAAAATTGACCATTTCGATTTTTTTCAACTGAGTGGAATTATCCATAATTTCTCTTCAAAATATTAGTTATCTCAATCTGGACTTGATTAGCCGCCCATGAAACTTAAGAGCTGAGGTATCCCAAGGGGTAAACCGTTTTAATCGATGCAAATCGTCTCCATAAGCTGACGTTCCCCAATCTGTCACTACAGCGGTTTCATATCCAGCCTGTTTCACCAATTGTACGGTTTCATCGGTTAAATCTTTCCCATAAGACCCATTTGGATAAGCAAAGTGCTTCACGGGTTTCCCTGTCCAACTTTCCAATTGCACTTTACATTGATGAATTTCTTCAAATTGCTGCTCTTTAGAAAGCACTTTAAGAATGGGATGGTTAACGGTATGTCCGCCAATTTCAACGCCTGTTTCGGAAAGCTGTTTAATTTGCTGAGGATTCATCATCCTAGGTTCAGGATCGGCTAGGTTATTGTCATCATAAAGTTGTTGTACACCTGCAAGGCGCTCATCAATAGGAAGGTATTTTAGTCGCATCAACTGTTCTTCAGCTAACCGATTGCGATTGTTCCAATCCCCTAAAGCCACCTGTGTATTTTCTATGATCAAATTATCCAAGCGAGGATCTTTAAATAAATCCAACACCCTATCATTCCACATATCCGCCCCTTCGCTAAAAGCAGTGGCAACGTAGACAGTAGCAGGAACCTTATATTTGGCTAAGATAGGTTGGGCAACCGTTAAGTTATTTAAATATCCATCATCAAAAGTAACGCATATTGCGCGCTTAGGAACAGTATTGTTTTCTATGTGTCTAGCTGCTTCACACAAGCTAATGGGTGAAAAATGTTTGGATATCAGTTGCATATGCCAATCAAAAGTATCCGCAGTGACTTCATAGGGGCGCATGGGATCAAACTGTTCTAACACCTGATGGTAAATTAGAATACTGAGTTTATTGCCACCAAATAGACTATTTATCGCCCCTAGAATACTATGCACGAAAATCCTTAGCTTCTTTTTGTAGCCACAATTCTAATACCACCATTATCCAAATAAGCTCACCAAAATAGCCAGCATGCACACTACCATGTGATTCAAGTGCTTGTTCAACTAGACTTTGCTTAACAATGTTGCGTTTTTTAAAACTATTCAATGCCGTTATGGTTAAATCTTTTAATGTTTGATTTTCATTCATCCACACACCAAAGGGTAACCCAAAGCCATGTTTACTTTTATTAAGTGTTTCATCGGGTAAGAACCCTTTGCAGGTTTTTTTATAAAAATCTCGTAACTGACTCCCAGGCAATTTAACATCTGCAGGAATAGTACAACTAAAATCCACAATATTTTTATCTATCAATGGGTAACGTACTTCAACTCCTGCAAGTTCACACATTTTGTTGACCTTAACTAAGTCGTTATCAGCAAGGGTAAACTTCCAATCTAGATATAACATACCATCAACTGGGTGCTCGCTTTTGCAGTCATGGAAACGACTTTTGAGCTGTTGAGCAGGTTCTGTCACATCAACATTATCAAGTATTTCCTGTGAGAAAATGGCGTCGTTACCCAATTGATTTACGAAATTATGGGTTTGTAGCCGCCCCGGTAAAGCCACTTTTGCTTGGGCAATATAACTGGCGACTTTTTTAAATAACGGAAGTTTTCGTGTAAATCCATTATTCAATAATACGTCCAAACTATTGGCTAGCCATGTTGGTAACTTAGTGAAGTGCTCAAACACTTTTTGTTTAGCATAGCGCTCGTTTCCAGCAAAAAACTCATCTCCACCATCACCCGCCAAGAGGACCTCAATGCCCTTGCTTTTCGCAAATGTTGCACAAAAATATGCAGCCATAGCCGAAGAGTTACCAAATGGCTCATCAAAATACTGTGCGACCTTAACAAACTCCTTGGCTGCTTCTTCCGGTTTTAAATATAAGACTTCATGATTTGTGTCGAAGTGTTTAGCGGTGATCAGTGCATATTCCGTTTCATCATATCCCGGCACTTCAAAACCAATGGAAAACGTTTTGGCTTTTTCAGGCTGATCTTTTCTACCTTGAATTTTAGCCAGCATACCCGCCACGGTTGAACTATCTAAGCCTCCACTTAAAAAAGCTCCTACATTATCTGTAGAATGGGACTCAACCGCTGTTTCAATGGTATTTAAACAGGTTTTTAAAGCCTCGTTGGGATCCTTAATATGAGTGGCAAATTCAGGGCAATATAATAATTCATTGTTTACCACACCATCTACACCAAAATATATTGCTTTACCTGGCTCGACTTTATAGACATCTTCGTAAACAGTTTTTGGTGCAGGAATACAGTGAAAGTAGATATAGTTGTATAAAGCTTGTTTGCTGATCATTAGTGACACATTATCAATGGCTTTTATGGCCCGTAACGAATCACTAATAAACAACTGATTGCCCCTTTGATAATAAAAACAAGGTTTGGTCGCAAGGTGATCGGTCAACACAATAACTGGCGAATTTTTTTCACTAATGACTAACCAAAACTGCCCGGAAAGCTGCTCATAAAAATCACTTAAAGAAGCACTTGAAGAATACGCATCTAACACTAATTCTGGGTCGACTTTAACGCCATTAAGCAGAATATAACCGTGAACGATTAGACTTCTTTGCTCAGAAGTACAAGAACTCGTTTGTTTATGATGATGAACGAACAGCTCTAACTCATTATCATCGGCTATTTGATACCAATCGGCTAATTGCACGCTGATTTATCCTTTATAAGTACGAAACAAATTTATTTATAACCAAAAGCCTTATTTAAAGCTAGGCTTTCAAGTGTGTTTTCAGGTTTTCCTCGTAAAACGTAAAGTAACATTATGGTAGCTAAATAACTCATTCCACCAACAGCAACTTTGGCCAATAGAACGATAAATAGAGGCCATTGGAGAACAGGAAAGAAGGTTAAAACGGCAAACATAGCAAAAGCGCCGGTCAATGCCGGCCACCAGCTACCAAAAATACGTTGCAAAGATATATCCAGTTCACGACTGATACTTACCAAAACCATAGGCAGTGCAAGTAAAGCACTAAAAAACAACATTTTAGGTAAGTCGGAAACTTGCTTAAATGAAAGCGTTAGGACTATGGTACTGATCAAAATGATATTGCGAGCCCACATCAATCGATTAGAAACAACCTCTTTTTCCATCATGACCAAAAACTGCTCACTAAAAAACATCATTATCCCGCCAATCATGGCATACAAGCTAAACCACTGCAGCATAGGGATGGCTGCGAGCCACTTGTCACCCAAAAATACAGGAACAAACTCTTGCGCTACCATTGATAGACCAATACCAACAGGCAGAAACACATACACAGCAGCGGCAAAGGTAATTAGTAAGATATCTTTAAAATTAGCACTTTCCCTAAGTACAGCCAAATTAGGTATTAGACCTCGGATAACTGGCATCAGTAATTCTTTGGTGAATAGACCAGCTAAATTAACCGCTATATGATAAATACCAAGAAACTGCGCTGAGGCGACTCTACCTACAATGGCAACATCAGCCTGATTATTGATATACCTGGCGATACTCAGAGGCACAGTGGCTTTCGAGTATTTAAGCATATCTCGCCAATTATATAGAGATAATTTAGGACGGAACGGGTGTAAGAAATAACTTAATATACAGCCAATAATTGACGATACTAATTGACCAATAACCAATGCCCAAAAACTTTCTAAATACCAAGCAAAACCAATTGTTGCAGTGAGATAACTCAATCGCGTCCAAATAGTTAACACGAAATCGATTTTAAAGTTCATCTCTTTCTGGGCAATGATTATTCCAAAATTGTTCAGCCCCTGAATAACGCGAACAACGGCTAAACAATATATCACCTCGGTAAGTACAGGTTGACTGTAAAAATCTGAGATAAAAGGGGCGATTATCACCAGTGGTACTGCAATCAAAAACGATTGAATTATGCCGACTGTCCAAGCTGCGTTAAATACACGGTTATCATGCTCTTTATATCTTAATATATACAAGTTTAAACCAGCTTGAGTTAATGATTCCAACAACGCAACGACGATTGTCGCCATTGCAATTATTCCGAAATCAGCAGGTGCAAGCAGCCTGGCAAGTACAAAAGTACTTACCATTCCGATGAGCTTAGAGCCCCACTTAGAAAGAATTGACCAGACAATACTAAAAAGCGTATTGGTCTTTATTTCGTTACTCATAATTGAAAGGCAAAATACCGTAGATAGCGTCTATTAAACCTTCTGGTGTAGTGTAAATTCTCTCAACTTTTTTAGTTCTGATGTTCAAAGCAACAATCAAAGAGTTGTTACCAGAAGAATATTTAAAGTTTCCTTTGGTTAAAAATTTGATTTTGGATTTCAAATTGGTTTTTCTTAATTTCGAATACCCAATGTAAAAAATATCACCATCAATATGCAATCCACGGCACCATCCCATAGGACGATTTAATGCTCCACTGAAAGGATCAAAAGTATCGAGTGTCTTTTTAGATTTGGGATCACTAAACACAAGGTAACCATCTACTCGCGTAAATACGAGCTTATTCTCCCACCAGATACCATCATGAACACTGACTTCACCGCCAAGGCTAATATCGATAATTTCTGTAGGTTTACTCAAATTCACCGCATCTTCTTGAGTACAGCGCGTTGCCCAAAGGTCTTCGTCAATTTTAAACACAAAATTAGGATGACTATCGTGGGGTCTGGTGGAATGAACTAAGCGATAATCCACATGCTTATCAAATCTATGCCAAGGATCTTTACCTTCGGTATTTAAAATGGACTTAATCTCGCCATTTTCAATATCCATTACCACAACGTTATCTAATCCTGTAGAAGTCACTACCAGATCGCCATTTAAAACATGAACAGAATGAATATTGTGAAAACAAGGATGAGAAAAAATAGACAAGGGTTTTAACCCTGGCAGACTATAACAATGCACTTCTGTATCGGTAGGTAACCATAATTTATCCCCATCGACACAGCCTGCTGTAAATTGTAAATTTGGGTGTTCTTTAGGATAATTTTCACCACCTTCAGTTTTAGTTAGAAGTTGAGAGAATTCTCCGGATTCTAAATCTAATAACACTAAACTGGCTTTTCCGTAATACTTACCTTCCCCCAACTCAAACCCATTCGGGCGTAGGCAACCGCCAGATAACATCAGCTTTTTAGACACCCTAAACTCCTAATTATTTTTAGCTTTTTCTAGCTCTGCAATTTTCATTTTTAAACCTGGCAAAGGATAACCTAATTTATAGGCCGCTTCGGCATACTTTTTCGCGTTAGCAATATCATTCACTTCGGCATATGCAAGCCCAACATTGTATTTTGTCTCTGCTGAACCAGGCGATAGCTTATCCGCTTCCAAAAACTTCTCTAACGCACTTTGGTGTTCTCCACGACGATAGTGATAAATTCCCCATGTTAAATATGTTGATGCCTGACCAGGATAAATTTTAGCTGCACGTTCAAAAAAACAACCGGCGTCATATTTAGGCGCACCAGTATTTAAATTGGCCTTAAATGAGCGTGAATTCTCCCACTGGTATTCATAACGTGCATAAGCGTCTAGTGCAGCAGGATGATTGGGGATAGACCCTAACACGAACAACAAATCTCCAGGCTGCTTACCGGTATTTCCCTCGGTAAGACGACGAACTTTTTTAGGAAAATGTGCGGATTCTACCAAATACAGTAAACCGCCTCGGTATGTACCGGTACTTTGCCTAGTCTCAGCAGCATAATAATCAAATGGCTTCCCTCGTCGCCATTTCATTTCCATACAATTAGATTTAGCAAAAGCTTCGCCTACTTGCCCCAAAACCAATAAGGCGAGAAAACCTGACTGTATCAATACCGTTTTCGTTATTTTAATCTTAGCCATAGTTAACATCTTATACCTGCTTAATAGGTTGTCTTCCAAAAGCATTATTTTCTATTACTTTCTTTGGATTCACAATATGAATAGAAATCGCACAAACTATACCCACTATGGTATAAAATAAATCAAAATAAGCCAAACTCACGTTTCCACCAGTAATACAGTAACCAACCAGGGTAAGCGTTAAGGCTTTACTTAAATTGACTAGCCAAACTTGGTTATTCTTCTCTGCCCACTTTTTATTTTTAAAATTCATTCTTAAGGTGCCCAACAATATCATCATAAAAATAAATAAGCCGCCAAAGCCATGATCACCCAATACTTGCATATAAATATTGTGTGCGGCTTTTGCACCTAGAGTCGGCGGAATAGGTGGCGTTTCAATGGGACCAAAATTGGGAGTCATAGGCGCGTAATAGCGCCAAAGCGGTTGGTTTTTAACCGCATGGAAGCCGCCACCAGTCAACGGGTAATCAAGGGCAATTAGAGTAGATATTTTCCACGCCCACAGTCGCCCGATAAATGAACCATCTTTGCTCGCCGCTGTAGAAACCGTGTTTTGCCTTTCTTTCCACTCTCCTGGGGCAAAAGCAAAAAACAAAGGAATGATGATTGCGGCCACAACTCCGTACAACACCTTTCGTTTCGAGGTCCACCAAAATGCGGCTCCCAAAATAACCAAACCTATAAATCCACCTCGAGAATAGGTACCGATAATTGCCAATATGTTCAGAACTAGTATTATTTTTAAACCACGTTTAATTACGAAGTTTTCAGTTACCGATATTAAATAAATAACTAATGGAATACACATATTGATAGCAACCGCCAGGTCATTTCTATCCCGTATAATACCGGCCTTACCCACTATGCGGTGGCTTCCTCCAGATAACATGAATTTCACAGCTTCCATTGCTGCAAAAGAGGAAATAGCCAAAACTATGGCCCAAATCATCGTATTGAGGTGTAGTTTTTTATAAATAGTCAAAGTAATAAATAAAAACAATAGAATGACTTTTATAAACTGATTCCAATAATCCCACACATAAGCGGAGTAAGAGGTTTGATTGGTTGCTGTAGAGATCAATGTCCATATTGCAAAAATTAACATCCAAAATGTTAGTCCATTAAACTTCCACTGTTTATATTTTTGGACAATGATGTATGACAGAGCTGTTATCACCACTATGGTTAAATTCAGACGAAAATGACTGGAAAAACCAAAAGCCCATTTCGCAGGTGCAGTTAGTGCTATCCATACCCACGCAGCAGTGCCGATATACGGACGTTTAAAACTGTAATAAATGGCAACAAATAGGAAGCCAACGAGTAGCAGGTCGCGCATTAATCATCATCCTGCAAACTTGACCACCAAAACATATAACAAATTGCTGCAATATCAGCCATAAGATACAAACTATCTATCATGTTATGCTCACTTTACTTATTACATAGCGATATTTGCCCGACTTTTCCGGAGCAATTTCGTTTAAAGATTCTACAGTAACAGATACATTATCTCCAAGTCTCGCTTGAATCCCGGTCACAATAATATTTTGTATCTGCTCATCCACTTCGCCCGTTTTTGATACAACTTGAACGTGAGTATGCTGTTTCGTTTCTTGAACTATCTTGAAGGCTTCAATACTTTTAATATCCCGCAAGATATAAATCAAAGAAAGCCCATGTAAAATCGTGCCATCTGCAGCCACCACGAAATCAGTACTACGCCCCTCAATTGACTCAAGCATAGGTAATCCGCGACCACAGGCACATTTTTTATCGGACATAATCGCAATATCACCTGTGCGATATCGGATAAAAGGAAATTCAGATGTTCCCATGTGGGTTACAACAATTTCCCCAGACTGACCTGGTGGCAGAGGATTGCCTTGAGGATCAATTATCTCCACCACTATGTCTTCGTAAGACAAGTGCATGCCCCCTTCTGGGCATTGATGGGCAATAAACCCAGCATCTCTGCCGCCATAACCATTAGCCACCGGGCAACCGAAAACAGCCTCAATATTTTCCCGTTGATATGGATACAATCTTTCTGAGGTTACGAACGCAACCTTGATACCTAAATTATCCATCTGCATACCATGTTGTTTAGCGGTTTTAGCCAACAAATCAAATACTGATGGATAACCAAATAGCATTTTAGGCTTGGTTTTTTGGATGGTGTTCAAAAATGACATTAACTTTTGTTCTGTCATATCAAATGCGGGAATTAATTCTGAACGAAATAATCCATCTCGTATTAAACGCACTTTATCTTGCGCGCCAAGTTCTATGGGAGAGCCCCAAGCAACAATCTCTTTGTCGCCTATATCTACATCCCACCAGCGAGTGGCGCGCCATTTTTCAGCGACATCAAAGGACACACGTTCATTGCCCAAAAGAAATATCAAGGGCTGGCCACTGGATCCTCCAGTATTGAATCGCGCCAGTGGACCGGCTATATCCGATTTTAGAGCATCAAAATTCGCGGAAATTTTGCTTTTATCTAAAAATGGCAGCTTAACCAAATCTTCCGCAGATTGAATCTCATCAGGAGTGATATTCAATGAATCAAACAATTCTCGGTAGTAAGGTACATGTTTGTAGACTGTTTGCATAAACCCCTGCAAACGCAGGGATTGTTGTTGTTTTAAGGTCTCTTGATCAAGCCATTGAGACTTTTCTAAAGACTTACGAATTTTGACCGTATCGTGCTTTTTGAGCTTTTCATGTAATGGAAATAATACGTTAGATACAAATTGAGTATATAGACCAGTCATCCACTAATGCTCCCTTAAGCTGACTAAATTGTTGTAAATTTCCATAATCTTGGCCATCCTTGTATCCCAATGATTTTGTTGGGCGTAGTTAACGATTGCCTGCCTATCCCACTCTTTATTGAGGCCTTGCTTAATCGAGGTAAACAATGCCGGATGGTCATCAAATGGCACAATCTCGCCAACATCGTCACTGTTTATCACTTCGCTATTACCGCCCACATCACTTGCAATAACCGGCGTGCCGCAGGCCATACTTTCAAGAATAACATTTGCCCACCCCTCATTGGCTGTTGAGAGCACAAAAAGATCAGCAGATGACAATGGTGCACTGAGTTTATTCGGTGGTAAAGAACCTAAAAACTTAACATGCTCCTCTAAATCCAAGCTGTTAACTTGGGCACGCAATTCAGCTTCAATATTGCCCTCTGCACTTGCCCCCCCCACAATTAAATACACCAGATTAGGATAGCTCAACAGTAACTCAGGAAGGCAGTCGATCACTCGATGAAAACCTTTTCGTCTAACTAAACCACCAACCGTAATCAGCACTTTAGCATCTTCATCAATGCCCATTTGTCTTCGCGCGTTTTTCGGCTCCAAAGCAGAAAACTTATGGGTATCGACTCCGTTACCTACAACAGTAAATTTGTCTTCTTGAGCTCCCAGTGAGACAGCAAGCTGCTTCAATGAGTTTGCCACACAGAACATGTGATCGGCATCTTGCCAAGCCTGTAACATTAACTTTAACTTTTCAGGATCTTGACTATGTGTCAATTCAGTACCGCGAAGTGTAATAGTAACCTTCTTATTGAGTCGCTGGGCAACTTTGGTTGCGGCTAATCCATCAGGATAGGTAAAGTGACTATCGATAATATCAATTGTTTGTTGCAGTTCTAATTGCTTAGCAACTTTGTAAGCCGCTCTAGCCATCATTGTTCCGTCTAGTTTTCGAAAAAATTTGGGGATAGATAAAAAACGCGGGAAATGCACAGTGATCCCTTGCTGAACTTCCTTTTTTGCTGGCATTGGACGATAGTTTGGTTTGAATAATCGGATCAAACCTTGCCCAGGAAACCAAGGGACGGGACTGATGACCTCAATGTCTGCGAATTCTGCGACCCGAAACATCCTTTCACGCACGAACAAGCCTGATTGCTTTCGCACTGAGTTTGGAAACAAGGAACTCAATACAACAATTCGAAGGCGTTTCATGCTCATTTTCTCAGTAAATTTTCGTAAATAGACTGATAATTAGCCACTGAGTTTTTCCAGTTTCTAATTTGCATCACAAAGTTGCGGCCATTTTCAATCATGTCAGGCCAAGAATCACGGTTCGATAAAACGTTTACCGCGGTACTCGCAAGTTGGTCTATATTGCCACTGTCGAATAACCACCCTGTTTTACCATCTTCAATGAGCTCTTTATGCCCTCCCACATCGGATGCCAGAACCAATTTACCTTGCGCCATCGCTTCTAGCGGTTTAAGTGGCGTCACTAATTCGGTTAAGCGCATTGGCTTTCGAGGATAAACCAGTAAATCGACCAAACTATAATACTTGTCAACTTCAGAATGAGGAACACGACCAGGCATAATCACATGTTTTTGCAAGCCAAGTTGGTTAATCTGATTTTTCAAATTTTGTTCTTGAGGCCCACCACCGACGAATAAAAAGACAGCATTAGGAATAGATTGAAGTATTTTGGGCATAGCAGCAACGATCAAGTCTAAACCTTCATAACCATAGAAAGATCCCAGAAAACCTAATACCACCTTGTCTTTTAATTGGTATTGATTTTCTAACGACTCATTGCGCTCAGTGATAATATTAAATTGTTCAATATTGACGGCATTGGGTATGACCGTGATTTTATTGTCTGCAATCCCCCTTGAAAGTAAATCTTGTCGCAGTCCTTCACATATGGTGGTCACTGCATTCGCCTTGTTGACCACATGAGTTTCCATTTTTTGGGTCAAACGATAGCGTAAATCCCCTTCTTTACAAGTACCGTGGTCAACCGCCGCATCTTCCCAAAACGCGCGGATCTCATAGACTAGGGGCAATCCTGTTTTTTTTGCCGCTTTGATAGCAGCTAAGCCGTTTAGTGCTGGAGAGTGGGCATGTAAAATATCAGGTTTTTCAATTTCAATGGCTTCTAAAATCCTGTCTCTTAACGGATTAACTAAAGACAATTGATTCAAAACCGGTAATTTACTGGCAATGCCATCGGGCGGCGTAGTGCGATAAAATTTTAGGCCATCAACCTCTTCAATGTTGGCCTCACATATTCCTTGTTTAGCACTAGTAACATGACAAGTTTCCCAGCCCCTTGCACGCTGCTGATTCAGGATAGAGCGAGTACGAAACGTATAACCGCTATGCAAAGGGATAGAATGATCCAAAATATGCATTATTTTCACAACTTACTGGGCCTTCTGTTGACGTAAAAACGACTCAAACATCATTAATGTCCATAATGACGCACTATTATCTCGTCGCCCCGAGACATGATCATTAATCAATCGTTGTAACTGAGATTTGTTAAAATAACCTGATTCTGTCATTTGCTTCGACAGGACGCCTTCGTAGAGACGCTCTTTCAAGGGCCCTCTAAACCAATTTGCTAACGGCACCGCAAAACCCATTTTTTTGCGATAAAGAACATCGTGGGGAAGATGTGGTTCTAACGCCTTTTTAAATGAGAGCTTACCCACGCCATTTGCAAGGTTTTTACTTGTGGGAACATTAAACGCCCACTCTACAAATTTGTGATCGATAATAGGCACTCGGACTTCCAATGAATGGGCCATAGATGCCCTATCCACTTTAGTTAAAATATCGCCAACTAAATAGGTCTTCATATCGATATATTGTGCAATTTTGGTTTCATCCAAATGCTTAACTTTGTCACCGTATTTTCTAAAAATCTCTAGTGACGTATAGCCATTAAGGCTTTGTTTATAGTCTTCAGAAAATAATTTAGCTCGATCACCTGTGCGCAGAATACTCATGGTATTGTGATACCCTTCGACGGTATCCATAGCCATAGATTGAAAGGTTGTTTTTGCTCGCAGAAACTTCGGTGCCCAATCGGCTTTAGGATATAACTTGCCCAGTGGACCAAAGATAGGTTTGCGTATTCCCAGCGGCAATAAATTACGAATTTTTTCTTCCCCCTGGTGCATTCTGTAGCGACTATAACCAGCAAATAGCTCATCACCACCATCACCAGATAAGGCAACGGTCACATGCTTCCTGGCTAATTCGCACACCCTAAAAGTGGGGATTGCCGAACTATCCGCGTAAGGCTCATCGTATAAATGTGCCAACTGATCCACCAGGTCAAAATCATCCTGCCCAACGACTTCAACTCGATGATTAGTTTTATAGCGATCTGCCACTGATTGAGCATATTCGGTTTCATTGAACTCTTTGACATCAAATCCTATGGCGCAGGTATTCACGGGATCGGATTGTAACTGTGACATCATGGCGACAACCGCACTTGAATCTACACCACCGGATAAAAATGAACCTAGAGGCACATCAGCCACCATGCGAATATCTACAGCTTCCTTAAGACGTTCGATAAGTTGTTCATCGATTTCTTTTGGATCAATAGGCTGCTCATAGTTGAGTGGCACATCCCAATACTCTTTCGGTTCGGCTATCCCTTTATCACCTTTATGTAACATTAAAGTATGACCAGGGGATAACTTAAATGCGTTTTGATAGATGGTGTTCGGCTCAGGTACATAACCTAAGCTGAAATAATCTTCGATTGTGGTATTCCTAAGATCACGATTAAATGCCGGATGAGCTGTAATGACTTTTAATTCAGAGCCAAATATAAATTCGCCACTGGGCAATAAACTATAGAAAAAAGGTTTGATTCCTAAACGGTCACGGGCAATAAATAAACACTCTTTTTGCCTATCCCAAATAGCAAAAGCAAACATTCCCCTTAACTTATGTACACAATCTTCACCCCACTCCAACCAAGCATTGAGGATGGTTTCAGTATCACCGTGGGTGTTGAATGTATAACCTTTAGCTGAGAGTTCTTTGTGTAACTCTTTGAAGTTATATATCTCACCATTGAAGACAACACATGCACGCTTATCAGCGCTTAACATGGGTTGTGGGCTACCTTCTAGATCAATTATCGACAATCGTCTGTGCGCTAAGGCCACACCGGGATCAAAAAAGTAATCTCCTGCGTCTGGGCCTCGATGAATTTGTCGATCATTCATCTTTGCAATCAAATCCGCATCAATTCGGGATTGATCTGATAGGTGAAAAATACCGGCTATTCCGCACATTTGTTAATCCTTAATTGCTAAAGGTTTGATAAAGCTCATTATATTTCTCTACCATTGTATTTATACTAAAATTTTCCACGCAGTGCTTTCTTACTAACTGACTATTTTTTTGTATAAGCTCAGGCGACACAACATACTGGCTCATTGCATCAGTCAGTTCAGTGACATTGTTTACTTCAACTAAATGGGATTTTTGCAACGCGTTTGCAATCAACTCAGGGTTACCGCCAACATCGGTGGCGATGACAGGTAAGCCACTTGCCGAAGCTTCAAGTATGGTGTTAGAAATCCCTTCGGCTAAAGAAGGCAACACAAAAATATCCATGCAGTTCATTAATTCCGCTACATCGGAGCGGTTTCCAGCAAACCAAACTTGGGATATCAAATCAGCTTCAATGACTCTAGCTTGCATCTTTTCCAGCAAGACACCAGCACCTACGATAATCAAACGAAGACGCTCTTTATGTTCCGGAAACTGAATAGTAAGGGCAATGAATGCTTCGAGTAAGAAAGTCTGATTTTTAACTTCGGCTAAACGACCAACAGTGCCGAAAATCAGCATATTGTCGGTTACGAAACTGGAAGGAAGAATACTAGGATCAGATTGCTTAGGCGTAAACTTGTCCACGTCTACGCCATTACATATATGATTGATATCATCAACGCAGACCCCTATGGTATCTCTTAGGTAATCAAACGCTTCAGTTGATAGGGCCACATACTTATGAATATAGGTTTTCATAAAGCGTCTTAGCATCTGATATTTTTTGTTTTGGCCATGCATATCGTTGACATCCCAACCATGTTCACCATGAATACGGTAAGGCACACGACACCACCACCCTACTAGTTGGTTTTCTAGCGTCGCGGTATTGCGTGTATGCAGAATATCGGGTTCGAGCTGTTTTAATAATTTGCGTAGCTTAAAAAAGATACTGATATCATTACCATCTTTTTTGGCTAAATCAAAAAACTGTACATTTTGAGTTTCAATACGCTGACAAAAAACCTCTGAGTACCCTTTCAGAGTAACAATAGTATGTTGATACTGTTGTGAATCTAAACGGTTTATCAGATTGACCACGCCATTTTCTAATCCACCGGTATCAAACCGATAAATAATATGCATGATATGCGTTTTTTTGAAATCCATATCGGTGTCATTCCCCTCGTGATAATGCTTACTGCCTGCCAACCTTATTTATAACGGTAATATGTATCATCCACCATTACGCTCACTCAGTATTGATTGTAATTCACTGTTAAAAAGCTCTTCTGACATATCTTCTAAGGCTTGCTTGCCTTTCTCATTCTTATTATCAGGCACTGATAACATGATTAAATAGCCATTTTGCGCTTGACCTAACAAAGCTTGAACTGCCTGAACTAATTTAATCTCTAAGGGTTTATGTGTCACCCGCCAAGGAGAAACATAGGTATAGGTTAATAAACGTTTATTCCCATAATTATCAATTATCTGCATAGTTCGATAAGTTGGATTTCTATCTTCTGACACGATTGACCATCTTTCGATGTTATACAATTTATTACGACCGTTAATCAGTTCTTGCCCTTGAATATTGGCATTGTAATACGCGATATAAAATTCAACCCCACCTTTAGTGCCACGATAAACATTGGTTGGATTATGAAAAACAGGCAACCATGTCGCGTCATTGTTAATTCCCTTTAAGTTAAAGGCCTTGGCAAAATCAGGATTGACAGGGCTAACTGGGTTTTCAAAAGCCGACTTATAAGTAATGCTTAGGGACAAAATAACCACTAAAGCACCAATTGGTTTGATAATTGATGAAATTGGATATTTAGGCCCAAATTCATTTTCTAACTTTTCAGCTTTTGGCAGCGGATCGGCCCAGCGCCCCCCTACCGTAAACATAATCAGAATAACCAAACCAAAAAATAGCCAACCATATATTAAATGATCAACACCAGTGGCGTACTGCATATCTGACAGATGGGCTATCATAACGATACCGTAAGCTCTAATGCCATTAGCAATTAGTGGTAGAAAGATGGAAAACAGGATAAAAATTATGCGTTTTTTAGCATTGTTATAGTTTAAATAGGCAAACAAGGTACCTAGGGTAAATGAAGCGATTAAATAACGAATACCTGAGCAGGCGACTGCCACCTCAAATAACCCACCAGGAATAGCGATATAAAGTCCTTCGCGAAAAACAGGGATACCGGTTAATTGAATAGCAAAGACGGTAATATCTGCGGTTAATTCCTGAAGCTGAGGGATCAAAAACTCGCCTGCAGGAACACTAAACAACCAAAAGAAGGAGGTAAATAGCATAATTCGCGCGACTTGATTACCCATGACGCACCAAATCATCATAGGTAACATCGCAAAACTTGCGAGCTGCTCTATCACCAGTACTTGTGCCATACTGCCAAACAACCAGACAAAAACTGTACCTAAAACAAAAATCAACGATATATAGGATGGTTTAAGGCTAGCGTTGTTTAATTTAGTCCATTTGAGTTTAATCAGATAAATACAAATGGGAAGAATAATAAAACAATGGGTGAAGGTTTCAGATCGAATCCAGATGGCCACAGTTGACGCGATACTGTCATGGAAAACCGCGCCCCATAATACAAATATCGTGATTAAATATTTAAAGATGCTACTTTTCCAAAATGTCATAACTAAACCTTAAATAGTGCAGGTAACTTGCCCATAGTGGCAGTCCACTGTAAATTTTCCATAATCCACTGACGACTCTCAGGTACTTCAGTTTTCGAATCCAAATAATCACACACGGCCGAACAAAAATGTTCAGCATCATCAGTCACTTTGATATGCACATTCTTTGCATCAATGCCTTCAATTGCCATATTTGTTGCAACAACAGGTTTTGCCATTGCTAACGCTTCTAATACTTTATTCTGAATGCCTCTGGCAATCTGCAATGGCGCTACAGACACTTTAGCGAGACGAATGAAAGGTCGAACATCTTTCACTCTTCCAGTCACCACAATTCCATCGGTGTTATTTAACGACAATATTTGAGCCGTTGGATTGCCCCCTACCACATAAAAACTGGCTTTGGGATATCGCCTTCGAACGCTAGGCCAAACATGGTTAACAAACCAAATCACAGCATCTACATTGGCCCAATAATCCATCGCTCCGGTAAACACAACATCAACATTCGACGAGATGGGTTCCATCTCTGAATCCGGTGAAAAATATTCGACATCAACCCCATTTAACAACCCTTGCACTTTGTGAAATTGCGTATCGGCTAGTTGTTGTTTGAATAAATCGGCTTCAGGATCGGAAACAAATAAAGCATATTGTGAGCGCTCGCAAACTCGGGTTTCAAATGCTTGCAGTTTATGATGTTCACGATGATAAACCCACTTGGAGATACCTGATTTATTTTCTGCGTATTGGCGCCACTTGTCAGAATCTACGTCCACGTAATCAACAACTTGATGAATACTTTTGCTATGGGCAGAGGTATACATTGCCATCACTGAGGAATAAATAAACACTTGCGTAATATTTTGTTGATCCAGTGTTTTGTTAACCCATCGCTGCATTTTAGAATTGGCATAATAGGGTTCAGATATGGATTTGCCGGTGATAAAAGCGGTTAACCCTTTTACTTTAGCCCAGGTTTTATTCTGCCCAAGTAGAAAAACTTGCTTGCAATATTTATCTAATTTAGACGCATACTGCCAATCATAAGGATCATCAACAAAACTACCTAAATAAATATCGAATTGCTCGCTCAAGACTTTGAGCATATTGAACGAGCGAATCTTGTCGCCCTTGTTAGGCGGAAATGGTATACGGTGACACAAAAACAGCAGTGGTGGCTTAGTCATTCACTTCTATCCCAAAAATTTGGATAGAAAGGGGCCGATACGACGGCTCAACCAAACAGGTAACTTTTGCCACATTTTAATAAAAAACTGATATTTTGGATTATTAGGACTTAAATTAGGTAAGGCCTGGCTTTTTACCAAATGAAATTGGTAATGCAATGCAACGGGTTCCATTCCCCAGGTGCGTTTGTATTTAAATGCACCGGAATCATCCTTACTTCGACCAAAATCGAAATACGAGCACTCCTTGTTTTCTCGTGCATAGCACATTAATTGATAATACATAAAGTCATTACTTTTTAATGCTCTAGCATCAAACAAACCACCACCGTAAAAAGGTAACACTTGATTCTTATAATAAAAACTTAGTACCGACGAGACCGCTTTTTGATCTTTTTCCACGGTTAACACATCGCAATTATCACCAAACTCTTGTTTCAGTGATGCAAAATACTTCTTCGGAAAAACCGGTGTACCTAGGTTTCGTACACTTTCTGAATAAACATCGTAGGCGGTTTTAGTATCTTCTTCGATACGAAAATTCAAGTCGTTTTTCAACGAGTGCCTGACTACCGCTCTCTGTTTCTTTTTAATTCCCGCAAGAATGGCCTCAGGTGTTTCCGCAAGCTCCCATCCAAAGGAAGAATGAGCGCATTTTTCAGTCAATTCAGGGTTATTACGAGTAAAAGGGTAACGCATTTCTAAATAATCGACGCCCAATTTGTGCGCAAGTGCAATAGCCTGGTTTTCGAGAAATAAGGTAGCGTCTTCAGAGTTAGAAGCAACGCCACCATAAACACAAAATGGTGTGGAAATAAGAGCATGGCCAAAGAGTAAACTTTTTTGTTCAACTAAGGGAAGCACACCGACAATTTTGTTATCGGTTGTGGCGTAGAGATAATGACAGGCATGCCCGTAGACTGATTCGATAACCCGCTTCCAGCCGGTCAAGTGGAAAAAGGTGCCGGTTTCAATACTATCTACAAAATCATCCCATTTTTGCGACTCTTGCGCGTCATCACCTAACCTACAGAGTTGGTAGTTTTCCGTCACTTATGCTACTCCATATACATCTTTCATCGTCGACCAATTAAAGTCTGCCAGTAATCTCTCTAATTTTGCCTCAGTTTTATCCAAATTTATATAATGTCTAAATCGAGACTTTAATGGTGCATTGGTTAACCTAGGTTGCTCACCGTCAATCTCCCACGGGTGAAAATAGAAAGAATAAGGTTGCTTTTCCTGATTCAAATAACGATTGACTAGCATTCGAGTCATCTTATAAGGATATAAACGAAAGTAACCACCGCCACCAATAGGAACTTGTTTTCCCATTAATTTCAATGTCGGAATAGGAATTTCAATGATATTTTCAGGACGTTGGTAGGCAAACCTTGGCCAGTCTGGCGTGCCGTACAAATCGTGTTTGACCGGATAGGTACTCGAACTATACTTAAATTTAAGCTCCGCCAAGACTTCAAACGCCCACTCATTGTCATAACCGATTGAAAAGCTCGGTGCTCGATAACCAATGACATCTTCACCAATAAGATCTTCTAAATGATTTTTTGAGCGAATAATATCTGCGGTCAGTTCTTCACGTGTTTGCTGGTAAGCCCGCCTATGAGCATATCCATGACTGGCAATTTCATGACCTTGGGCATGAATATCTTTAATCAATTGAGGATAAAGTTCAGCCACCCAACCGAGTACAAAAAATGTCGATTTCACATTCGCTTTGGCAAAAACATCGAGCAACCTTCGGGTGTTAGCGTCAACACGGGGTTTGTACTGATCCCAATCTTCAGGCTTGATAATTGAGTCGAACGCAGAGACGTGAAAAAAATCTTCAACATCAACTGTCATTGCATTTAGAGCCGTATTTTTCGCCACTTCATCGTCCCTTTCCAAACAGCACCACTTCGACTGTTCGAATAAAAATAAGCATATCTAACAATAAACTTTGATGTTTTACGTAATAAAGATCAAATTTCAACTTTTCCATTGAATCTTCCACACTCGCGCCATAAGGGTAATTGAGTTGAGCCCAACCAGCTAATCCGGGTTTGACGTTATGGCGCTGATTGTAATATGGAATTTCTCTAATTAATTGCTCAACAAATTGAGGCCTTTCCGGACGCGGACCAATAAAAGCCATTTCACCTTTTAGCACATTAATTAACTGAGGTAATTCATCAATACGATACTTACGTATAAAAGCCCCTATGCGGGTAACGCGGTTATCATTTGCCGAAGCCCACTTCGCACCATCTTTTTCGGCATCTGGGCGCATACTACGAAACTTGATAATTTTAAATAGCTTACCGTTTAGCCCTACCCGTTCTTGCTTATAAAAAACTGAAGTTCCTGTACGTCGACCATCATCCAGATAAATAATGACGGCGGTTAGCAACATGAAAGGCCAGGTAAACAGCATCACAAAAATCGCCACAAAGGCATTGATACCATATTCAAGAATATCTCTTAAATAGTTTTGCGAATTAAATCCATTCGAATATACCACCCAACTCGGATACATCAAGTTCACCACAATTTGGCCCGTTTCCCGTTCCATGAAATCAAGCAAATCGGTAATCTCAACACCGCGTAACCTGCAATCAAATAAAACTTCGATCGGTAAGGTACCTCTTCGCTGGTCGCAGGCAATAATAATTTCGTCAATTTCATTATCAATAACGTAATTACGGAAATTGTCGTCAATTTTCACATGTACAAGGCGCTCATTACGAATACCGTCTTCTCGATTGTCTCCCGGGATAGGGATGAAGCCCAATAATTCAAAACCTAACCTATCCACATCTCGGCGCATGCGCTTTTCAATAATAGAGGCTCTTTCCCCCGCCCCAATGACGACAATTCGAGTACGCCCGAGTCCCAGTAGTCCTAAACGATTGGTAAAATAGCGGAATGTCACCAGAGACAGAATCACCACGCCTGAAGCAACCGGCAAAAAATAAGGATGCATCCTCAGTTCTTCCATGAAGGTACTGGTAATGACCTCGACGACAAAATAGGTTAACGCTAGGCTGACAAAAATGCGTCTTATAATTCCGCGGAATGTTTCTCTTAGTTTAGCTTCGTATAATCCCACAGAAAGTGAGGAAACTAAGACTAAAAATGTCATCAAAGATATATTTGCGGCAAGCTTTAAAAAGCTTGGTGACTCCACATCTAGAATACTCACTACTAGAAAGTTTGCTAAGTAAGCTGAGTACGAAACGATCACTGCTTCTGCTATAACAAGAGCATTGGACCTTTTATTTTGTTTGTTGGTCGCTGCCATTAGCTCTTACCTATGGATTTATTTGATAAATTTATCATATGCTAAACGAATTATTTGAGATAGACTAACTTTTCTGGTCAGCTATTATAGAGATTAAAACGCTCGGGTAAATGGCTGATTTGCTACATTTGTTTCTGTTTGGATAGGAAAGACATAATATGAAAGCAAGTAGAATAGCTCAGTTACTGATTGCAGCAGCTGCATTTACGGCAATAAATGCATGTACTAGCTCAGGCAGTTCGTTGCCTCAGGCAACAACAAGAGCATCTTTAACCACTAATATCGATGACTATAGCTATTTGATTGGTCCAGGTGATAACCTTTCGATTTTTGTATGGCGCAACCCCGATGTATCCGGATCATTTTTAGTGCGTCCAGATGGTATGATTACCACCTCGTTGGTAGAAGATATCCCAGTTTCTGGTAAAACCCCTACCGCCCTGGCTCGAGACTTGGAACAAGAGTTGGGTAAATATATTCGCGATCCTATTGTCACAGTTAGCGTCAGCGGGTTTAATGGCCCCTTTAGCGAACAAGTTCGAGTGGTAGGTGAAGCTTCATCACCTAGAGCGATTAGTTATTCAGAAGACATGACATTATTAGATTTAATGATTCAAGTTGGTGGTTTAACTGAGTTTGCTGATGGCGACGGTGCAAAATTAATTAGAGTCGTTAATGGTGAGCAAAAGGAATTTTCAGTGAAATTGGATTCACTGGTCAAAGAAGGGAATATTTCAGATAATGTAGACATACTTCCCGGTGACATATTAATTATTCCAGAAGCTTGGTTTTAGGCTTTTACACTTAGCAATAATTAATAATTTAAAGGTTAAGAAGACATATCTATGTTAGGAATTCAGGAAGCGATAGATCAAATCCAAACCTATGTAAAAGGTGTATGGATAAAGAAACGCTATATTATTATATCTACTTGGTTAATTTGCCCTCTCGGTTGGGCATATGTAGCTAATTTACCCGATCAATATGCATCATCTGCACGTTTATTTGTTGATACTAGTAGCCTGTTACGTCCTCTTTTGAGAGGCTTAGCGGTCTATAATAACCCTAGTGAGCAAGTTAATCTTGTGGCTCGAACCTTGTTAAGTCGTCCTAATTTAGAAAAAATTGCGAGGGAAGCGGATTTAGATATCACCGTGACCACGCAAGCTGAAATGGATGACTTGATAAATAATATGCGCAGGGATATTAAGCTTAATAGTACTGCTGAACAGAATATTTATAATATTAGGTATAATTCCCAATCTCCTGAATTAGCTCAGAAAATCGTGCAAATCACCCTCAATGAATTTGTTGAAAACTCTTTGGGTAATAACCGCCAAAGTAGCGATTCCGCTGAAGAATTTATCAATCGACAAATTGAAGAATATGAACAACGCCTGGAAGAAGCCGAACAACGATTGGCGGCTTTCAAGGTGAGTCGTATTGACCGAGCTCCGGGCTCAAGTCGTGATTATTACAGTCAGTTGCAGCGTCAAATAAGTGAATTGCAATCCACAGAGTTGCGAATTCTCGAATTAAACTCCCAACTAGAAGCGGCAAAAGCGCAAATGGTTGGCGAGGCACCTGTATTCGGTTTGGCCGCTCCCGATTCACGCGTCGCGCCTTCAATTGCTACAAAGTATGACGACCGTATTGCCGCACTCGAAAGTAATATCGATGACTTACTGATCCAATATACAGAGATTCACCCTGAAGTTATCAAAACCAAAAACCTACTCGAGAACTTATATGATGAGCGAGAAGCTCACATTAAAAGTTTGAGCGATGTAGCTGAAGAAACGGGTTCTTATAGCCAATTTGGTAATATTAATCAAAACCCGGTTTATCAAGAATTAAAACTGTCTGTTGCCCAATATGAAGGACAGTTATCACAACTGAATGTACGAGCGGACAACATACGGGCGAAAATCGTTGAGTTAGAAAAAATTGTTGATTTGGTTCCGCAAATTGAAGCGGAAGCCCAAGGGTTGAACCGTGATTATCAGATAACCAAAGAAAAGTACCTAGAGCTAATCAGCAGACGCGAACAAGCTGAATTGTCTCGTAAAGCAGAGGCCACCTCAGATGATGTGCAATTTAGGGTAATCGATCCTCCCACATTGCCAACTAAGCCTTCTGGCCCTAATCGGGTGTTGTTTTATTCGATGATTTTATTTGTAGGTTTTGGTACAGGCCTGGGTATTGCATTTTTAGTGAGTCAAATTAACCCCGTTGTATTAAGTCCAAGTCAATTGGTCAGCAATTTTGGTATACCTGTTTTTGGTAAAGTATCTCATATTGATGCAAAAGCTATCGCGAAAGTGGATAGGCGAAGAATGTTGGTATTCAGCGCATCTAGCCTCGCACTATTTTTGATTTTCATTGGTTTAGTCTATGCCGATATTGTCTACGGAAGATTGCCTATTTATCTTTTGGGGAATTTAATATGAGTACTATAGAAAAGGCATTGCAAAAGAATAAACAATTGAAGGCTGAAAACTCAGAGAAATCGACTTTGGAAGCCGCCCAGGAAAAAGCCCAAGAAATAGCGGCAGGTACAAAACAAGAACAGGTTGACCAGAGCAATAGTCCAGTTAGTGGTAGCAGCGTAGATGCTCAAATACAAAGTTCAGTAACGGAATCTAGTGCCACTCAGAGTCAATCAAATGTAAAGCAAGAACCTGTCATTTCTACAGAAGAAACGGGCACTTTGTCGTACGAGACTTCTAAAGAAAAATTTATTCCTTTAACTCATATTCAAAAAGACGGTTTTGTCTCAAATATGGGTAGAAATACTATTAATGAAGAATATCGAGCCATTAAACGAAAAGTGCTTAGCAATGCGTTCGGCCCTTTGTCTAAAACATTGACCAACGCCAATATTGTGATGGTCACTAGCCCTAACCCTAATGAAGGGAAAACATTCACAGCTATTAATTTAGCCTTGAGTATCGCCTTAGAGCAAGATAAGACGGTGTTATTGGTTGATGCAGATGTGCTTAGACCAAGCGTTATGAAAACCATTGATCAACCGTTCGAAAGTGGCTTGATGGAATATTTATTAGGGGAAGTGGATGATTTGGCCGATGTGATCCACCACACCAGTCTAGATACGTTGAGGATTATCCCGGCGGGTAAATCTCACCATTTGTCCACCGAACTATTAGCCAGTGAGAAAATGCTGGAGTCTGTGAGCGAATTTGCGAATCGTTATCCAGATAGGGTAGTTATTATCGATAGCCCTCCTCTGTTAGGCATTAATGAGACCGCTATTTTGGCTAATCTGGCAGGTCAAGCTGTGGTGGTAGTTCAAGAAGGCAAAACTTCGTTGAATAGATTATCTCAAGCCGTTGAGCACCTTAATCCAGACATGGCTAAAGGGTTTGTACTGAACAAATCTAAGCAGAATAATAGCGATAGCGCTGGGTATTACGGTTATTACTATGGTAGTGACGATAAAAAGTAGTAGGGAAGAATTTTGAGACTAGTTTATGTTTTTGCCTCTGGGACGTTGATACTTTCGTCATTAGCTAATGCCGAACTAAAATTTAATTCTGACGTCACAACTTCTTACGTGAGGCACTCATCTAACTCCGAAGCATTTAGCAAGCGGGATTCTGACATATTCACCTTTGAACCTTCTTTGGGGGCAACGTATGAAGCCAACAAAATACAAGGGGCGGCAACGGTTCGGTATTTACAGGTCAGCAACAATGCAAGCAGTGCATCGACCGATTTAAACCTCGATCAAAACTACAATTTCACTAGCTTTAACTATAACGGCAGACTCACAGCAATAGATAATGTGCTGTCGTTTACCGCAAGAGGTTCCCAGTCTTACCGAAACACCATTGCAGGGAACGCGTTAGTAAATGATGAGCTGTATGGAAGTCAGGAACTTTCAAAGACACAAAGCAATTCTGCAGGCTTTAATTTTAGCTTGTCGCAAGGAGACTGGGTACGAATGGGCTTAGAGGGTAATTACTCTAAGGTTAAAAGTGATCGACAGGTTTTTTTAGATAGTGATTTAGACACGAGCAATACATCAATAACGTCGCAAATATATTCTGGTGATGAGGTTAAACGCGTAAACTGGAATTTATCTGGTACCTATAATGAAACCCTAGGCTCTGGCTTCAATGACTCTAGATCAGAATTATACAGCGGTGACTTTCGCATTGGTTTGATTAATGAATTTAGTCTAGTTTTTACTGGGCAACACGAAAAAAATGAGTTAAGTAGTGAAAGCGACGGGTCTGACGTTAGTAGTAATTTTAACTATAGTAGCTACGGTGCTGGACTTTCGTGGTATCAATCATCCCAACGTTTTATAGACCTAACTTACAATCGTTCTACTGAAAACGAAGATGAATCCGAGAATTTTTTGGGTTTAAAATTTAATTGGCGTTTTACGTCTCGCACATCGTTAGATGGGGAATACGGGAGACGTTTTTATGGTGAAAGTGGAAACTTAAACCTCACTCATAAAATAAGAAAATTTCAAACACAAGTTACTTACGAAGAAAATATAACTAACTACACTCGCTTGATCGCAGGAGATACCGTAACGGGCTCTTTTGTATGTCCGATTGGGGCTTCACAAATTACTGAATGTTTCCAACCTGCAACTATAGATTACGTCCTTCAACCTGGTGAAGAATTTTCTAACTTTAATTTCATTATTCCAGACATTACAGAATCAGACATCATCAGAAAAAGTCTATCTACAAATATTGGATACAGCTATCGAAAAGTTCAGAGTAGTTTAACTTACAGAAGTACAAATACTGAATATATTGATGGCTCGAGAGAACAAAAAACACAAACAATTTCCCTAGACTCAAGTCTACAAATGAATCGAAAAACGACGCTCAGTGGCTCAATAATATACACGACTTATGATAATACTGTAGATGATGATAGATTAAGTGCTGATAATGATGATGTGTATACAGTCACAGTAAATTATACAAGAAAGTTAAATCGTGACCTTAACGCAACGGTAGGCTTCCAGCACACCACTCGCGCCTCCCCTGTAGAAAACAGAGATTATGATTCTAATCGCCTATCCTTAGAACTGGTTTACACATTATTTTAATAAGGTAATCAAACTCGTTTGAATTAGTGCGTTTTTGAAGAGGAAACGGGAAGTAAGTCAACCCCCTATAGTTAGAGTGTTACCTAAGGTAGGAGCTAATTTTAAGCAGTAGCTTTTATGCCTGAAGCGAATAACCTTTGAACAGTGAACATTGAACAGTGAACATTGATTAGTATAAAAAACGGTCAACCATATAGTGTTGAGTTAACTCACACTTTCAATATTGACAGGCTTTAAATAACCTTCGCACTATTTAAAATCCAGCTTAAAATAGATATAGCAATGATCAGGGTAAATATTTCTTTATTATATTTCCCATGAAAATAAGCCTTTCTTCTATTTCTAAATTGTTCGTGAAATCTAGCTCCGCTGCTACCCGAACTTTTTAACGGTCGCATAACGCCCCCTTGAATATAGGTAAAATATATACTCTTCATCGGTTAGATATCTATACACACAATTAGTTCAATTTTCAACCAATTGTTCTGATATTTTTTACAATGTTGCAGTATTTTTACCTAAATCACTAATTAATTCAATAAATTAGTAACAAATCAAGGTCTAGTTTTTAATCATCAGATTTTAAGCGAACATAGGTTTTGTATTTTTTCTTTAATAAATTATCTATATATCGAGTCAACTTTATTTTGTGGCTGATGGCGTCGTCTAACGCATCAGTCAACTCATTTAGCATGGTTTTGTAATATTGCACATCTTTGACTCTGCCATCAGGTGTCAATTCTGACATCACCTCAGCCCCGCCATCGGTCTGGGCTTCACTAACGTTAACCTTAGGTTGAGGTTGCCCGGCTGCGGGTAATGGGGGCTGTGTGGCTCCCGTGCCTTCCTCTGGGCGAAACATTTCATCTGCCACTTCGGCTGTAACTGTGTCTACTGCGGTTTCATCTAACAGGGTTAATTCTTCTAAAAATCCATACAGTAGAATTCTATCCATTAGGGTGTTAATTCTGCGAGGAACACCATTGGTGAACTTGAATATCTTGTCAAATGCACCATCGGCAAACAACTCGTTGTTTTCTAACCCTGCATGTTTCAATCGGTACTCGATGTACTCTCGGCACTCAGGTTCGTTTAACGGCGCTAGGTGACACGACGCCACAATACGCTGTCGAAACTGCTCCATATTAGGCGCCCTTAATATTGGCTGTAACTCTTCTTGACCTAATAAAAAGCTTTGCAGAAGAGGTTTTCCCTGTTGTTGAAAATTGGATAGCATGCGCAATTCTTCAATGGTTTCTAAGGGTAAATTCTGCGCCTCATCTACAATTAATAACGCCCGTTTACCTGACTTATGTAAATCAAACAGGTATTTTTCCAAGTCTTTAAGAATATCGGCTTTGGTTTTGTTAAGGGTGCCAACTTCAAATTTACTAGCAACCATTTTGACCAATTCATCTGGTGACAGCTTTGGCGTAACAATTTGCGCGGCAACTATATCATCTTCGATGTTATCGAGAAGGCTATTGGCTATGGTTGTTTTACCAGTACCAATATCCCCTGTAATGACAATAAATCCTTCTGCCTGAGACAAACCATACTGAAGATAAGACATAGCTCTTTTGTGCCATTTACTGGCGAAAAAGAAGCTAGGATCAGGTGTCAGTTGGAAAGGCTTCGACGTGAGTCCATAATAATTTTCATACATAGAGCAAAATCACCTGAGAAACTGATTATTTTTTGAGTTGCGTAGCTTAGCGGGGAGCGCTGCAAGTCGCAAATTTTTTATACAAAATGACAACGTTTAGTCTTTGAAGACTTTAATATTACAATCCATAGAATAAAATTTATGCTTTTTTGTCTAAACTTTGCAATACTTTTGTTTCAATAAAACACGAAACGGTACAGAAAATGGACGAAACTATACAAAATGGCTCAGATACGATCGATATGATCACTGAGACAGGAATAGAGTTATCGATGACCTACGGACCAAAGCTGTTATTAGCCTTGGTGGTTTTAGTTGTCGGTTTTTGGGTCATTGGCATCATTTTAAAAGGAATAGATAAAGCACTAGCTGGCGCTAAAGTTGATGAAACATTAAATAAGTTTTTACATAGTATAATAAGTGTCACGCTTAAATTAATGTTAATAATCGTATTTGCATCAATGATAGGGGTAGAGACAGCATCATTAATCGCCATGCTCGGTGCAGCTGGATTAGCCATAGGTCTAGCACTACAAGGCAGTTTAGCCAATTTTGCTGGCGGGGTGCTGATCTTATTGTTTAAACCGTTTAAATCTGGAGATGTGATTGAAGCTCAGGGTTTTTTGGGGACCGTCAAAGAGATACAGATTTTTAATACTATTGTGCTGACGTTGGACAATAGAAGAGTAGTTATCCCTAATTCATTGCTGTCTAACGGTTGTGTAACTAACTTATTTTGTGAAGAAACTCGTCGTGTAGATGTCACTTTTGGGATCAGTTACGATGATGATATTGGCAAAGTAAAACAGATACTAAAAGAGGTAATAAGCGCGGATGAACGTATTTTAACTGATCCAGAAATGGAAATTTATGTATCTGCACATGCCGATAGCTCTATCAATATATTGACCCGTTGTTGGGTTAAAAGTGAAGACTATTGGCCTGTACATTTTGGATTGCATGAAAAAGTGAAATACGCATTTGATGAGAACGATATCACAATTCCTTTCCCACAAAGGGATGTGCATTTATTCCAAGCCAAATAAATTAACGAGGGTTATTTCAAACCTAGATTAAACACTCCCAATTTACGGATACTTAACTAAGTATCCGTGGATTGTACAATGGTGTTTATAATACTAGTGGTGGAAACACCATCTTCAAAATTAAGCACTTTCACTTCCCCACCATTTGCAATGACTTGCTTGCCACCAGCAATTTCAGAAACTTTATAGTCCCCTCCTTTGACTAGCACATCGGGTAATAACTCGCTGATCAATCGCTCAGGGGTATCTTCATTAAATTCCACTACCCAATAAACCGACGCTAAGCCAGCTAGAACTGACATGCGCCGATTAACATTGTTCACAGGTCTACCAGGGCCTTTCAATTCGCGAACGGAATTATCGGAATTAACCGCCACTATTAACTTATCACCGAGTTGTGCAGCATTTTCTAAATAGGAAACGTGACCTGCATGGAGAATATCAAAACAACCATTGGTCATGACGATTTTGTCACCACTGCGCTTTGCGCTTTGAACGGCAATAGACAGCTGTTGTTGAGTCATAACACCGCGGCCATAATGCTCTACCTTCTCCACAGCTTGTCGCAACTCTGAACTGCTTACGGTTGAAGTTCCTAGCTTACCAACTACGATGCTAGCGGCGGTATTAGCAAGGAAACTTGCCTCGGAAAAACTGCAACCAGCAGCAATGGCCACAGACAAAGTGGAAATAACGGTGTCGCCAGCCCCTGTGACGTCATACACTTCTTTTGCTTTGGCGGGGAAATGGGTTTCATCCTGATCAGACTGCAGCAGCGTCATGCCATTTTCCGAGCGTGTCAGTAAAAATGCATCCAAATTCAAGTTGGAGATCAGCTTCTGAGCCTTCTCCACCAGTATACTTTCATCATCGCACTGCCCCACTATAGCTTCGAACTCCCCCATGTTGGGTGTCAGCAAAGTAGCGCCAGAATACTTTTCGAAATCTTCACCTTTAGGATCGACAACCACGGGAACGTTATGCTGTTTAGCCAGGGCGATTAAGGTTTTTACCTCACTCAATGCACCTTTCGCATAATCGGATAATATAACCAAATCGGCATTCTCAAGGTGTTGTGTAAAACGCTCTTGCAATGATGTTTTATCTACTTGCGCAAAACTTTTTTCAAAATCTAAGCGAATTAATTGTTGATTACGACTTAACACCCTAAGTTTAGTGATGGTATCAAATTCAGATATTTGACAGAAATCACACAAAACCCCTAATGAGTTTAGGCTGCGCTGTAGAATTTGTGCAGACTCATCCTGCCCTGTCATGCCCAATAATGTCACTTTAGCGCCCAAGGCGGCCACATTCATCGCGACATTTGCCGCCCCTCCAGGTCTATCTTCGATATCACGAATTGCCACGACTGGCACTGGTGCTTCTGGAGAAATGCGGCCTGTAGGACCATTCCAATATCGGTCAAGCATAACATCGCCCACGACTAAGATGCGACATTGTGAAAAATCAGGTAACAGCATAAACCTATTCCGTACTTAAAATGAATTACCTGAATTATACTGAAGTTGCAGGGAATTGCTTTACTCTAAATAACAAAATAGTAAATCGCGAAATAATGGCATGCGCAGCCAGCAATAACAAAAAGATGCCAAATCGCATGGGTAAATGCTAAATGTTTTTTAACATAAAAAATCACGCCAATACTAAAAAACAGCCCTCCCGACAAAAGTAACAGTAGACCGTAAGTGGCTAGGTTTTGGTATAAAGGGTAAATTAAAATAATCGATAACCAGCCCATCACCAAATAGGTAATCACCGACACTTTAGGAAAACGGTGGCGTACAAAACACTTAAACACCACCCCAAAAATTGCAATTGACCAGATAACCCCTGTGGATATCCAGCCTATCCATCCGCCAATACTAATAGCCAAAATAGGCGTGTAAGTACCCGCTATCAATAAATAAATTGCACTATGGTCTAACAGTTTGAAAAATTGTTTAGCTTGGCTTCCCCTTACCCAGTGATAAATTGTGGAAGACAAAAACATAATGGTTAAACTTGCGCCATAAACCGCAGATGCGGTGACAGATGTTGCTGTGTCGCTTCTCAAGACAAGATATACTAAGCCAACTATAGCGAAAATTAAGCCAATACCGTGACTCACGACATTCATCACTTCTTCTTTCACAGAATAAGCCTGATGGGATGTATTGAATAGTGGAACGGGTTTCACATTAATTTCCACACAAAAACTTTTGGGGAGTTAAGTCTACCCATTGAGCGTACACTTGTACACTGAAAAAATAAATAAGGATTGCATGGCTGATACAAAATGGTTTATTTACGTGGTCGAAAACCGTTTAGGAATGACCTATTGTGGAATTTGCACTGATTTAGCTCGGCGCTTCCATGAACATGCGAGCAACTCAAAGCGTTGTGCGAAAGCGCTAAGGGGAAAAGGCCCTTTAAAACTCAAATTTGCAGCCCAAATGGAGGGGCATTCTAATGCTTTAAAAACCGAATACTGGTTCAAAAAACAAAGCAAGACGGCTAAATTGAAAATCATCAACGGCGAGGTAAATCTTCCCTCTAATCCAATCAAAGTGTCACCAATCCAGCTTCAGAATCTGCAATCTACAGTAGAAGAGAGGATCTCAAAAAACGCCTCGTCAGAAAACTAACCTAAAGACGAATTATTTAAGTAAATAATCCGCTAACGATCAACGCCAGACCAACACTAAGCACCATTTCAATACTGGCTACACCCACATTGTGTTGCTGTTCGACTTCTTGCGCTAGGTTTAATCCGGCTAATATGATTTTTTTAGCCACAATAACTAAAACCAACAACATCAGGGTTAAGCCCATGCCCACAATTAGCCAACCAGTCAAATTGCTAACGTAACCTTGCGGGGTGTAAATTAATAGGCTGCTACTTGCAGACACCACTATTGCTGTGGCGAGTAAATTACCGGAATGTTGAACCGCAACAGCCAATTGGCCTTTCGCAATGGTTTGTTGAAAAGTATTGCTTTGGCTTAGAGCTAAAAAGCGTCGTTCATAGATCCGCGTGCGCAACAATAATATGGCTTGGGTAACGATAAACCCCGATATAACGGCGAACAATGCATTTAGATCAGTACCAATTACCCACAACATAACGTTGCTGACTATCAAAGCGGTAGACACCGAACTCGCAGCATCGACAATGGCAACACTGGTATTGCGATCTTTAATCATCGCTTCTTTGTTAATACGATTAAGGATAATTTTGTCGTTTAAAATGCGGCCAATTTTAATCAATAAAATACCAACTAAGCCGTACAACAACATACTCATTGCTGCTTCTTCAAAACCATTGGTATCAGAACTGGCTGCCGCGGCTGATAATACAAGACACAGTGCTAACATTCGTCCAGCAACACTGATCCCAAATGCAATATTATCCTGAGAGCCGAGCTCCTCTGTTGTGCTCACTGAAGCCATTTTCCCAGACATCAGCCTCAAGGCATATAACAGACAAATGGCAATGCAAATATCAATTCCAAGATAAAACCAAGTTTCAGGTAATAATGGCACCAAATTAACCAAATCTTGCATAAACAATTATTCCAAACTGCAGGGTGTCGAAAAGCAATATTAACAGTTAAACGTCAAAAACAAATTAAAAGTTCAGAATTAGCAACGAATTAACTTAACCTATTGATTGTACCGACACATGATATAGCATTGGCAATTAAGAATTATCAAGACGACTCAAAATTGGCTGCAATCATTATGAATACATCTTTCCCATTACTCACTAGCACCGCCGATAAATATTGGCAGCAATTATGCGAAATATCGTCTATCGAGGAACAGCCGGAACCCATTCAAACACAAATAAAACGACTCCTTGGTTTAAGTGACTTCATCCGAGACACCGTGTTATCTGATCCGTTAAAACTTCCCCCGTTGATCGAAACCCTAACGAATCCAAGACAAAATATTGATTACCAGAAAGAATTAACGACTCAACTTGAAAAGGTGTCAACTGAGGCCGAGTTACTGGATTGTTTACGTATATTTCGCAAACAGCACATGGTGGCAATCGCAGCGCTGGATTTATTAAACCTGCAATCTATAGAACACTCTTTGACGGTAACCTCTGAATTAGCGGATGTCCTCATAAAGGGCACGTATTTTTGGTTGTACGAGCATTTTTGCGCCCGTTATGGCACGCCAATGGGTGAGTTCGGCCCCCAACCTCTATTAATACTGGGGATGGGTAAACTTGGTGGCAAAGAACTCAACTTTTCGTCCGATATCGATCTGATTTTTTGCTATCCAAGCAAAGGGGAAATTGAGAACGGTAAAAAAACCTTAGAGCACCAACAGTTTTTTAATCGTCTAGCACAACGCATTATTCACGCCCTTCATCATACCAACCAGCAAGGACAGGTATTTCGTGTGGATATGCGATTACGCCCGTTGGGTGAAAGTGGTCCACTGGTTATGCACATGGCCGCGTTTGAAGATTATTATCAAGAGCAGGGCCGAGAATGGGAACGCTATGCCATGGTCAAAGCGCGTATCCTAAATGATCAATCTGAATACGCTGAGGAACTACATAACATACTCAAACCATTTATTTACCGACGTTACCTAGACTACAGCGCCATCGATTCCCTCAGAGAAATGAAATCCTTGATCAATCAAGAAGTCAGACGTCGAGGTTTAACCAATAATATTAAACTAGGTTCAGGCGGGATCCGTGAAGTAGAGTTTATTGCCCAAAGTTTCCAACTCATAAAAGGCGGCCGGGAACCACGATTGCAATTTCCTAGCATCCTATACACTCTTGCCCAATTAACTGAGCTAGATCTGCTGCCTGAAGAAGAGTATTTGCAGTTGAAGAAAAGCTACTTGTTTTTACGTAAAGTAGAGCATTGTTTGCAGCAATTTGCTGATAAACAAACCCAAGTACTGCCAGATACGCCGTTAGATCAAGCGCGCTTAAGTGCGGTAATGAATTGTGACGATTATTGCCAATTGCAGCAACAGTTGAATGAGCATAGCAGTTGGATTAATCAACAATTTCAAATGCTAATTGGCGACAATTCTAATGAAAATGAAGCACAAGATATGACACAAACGAGTGCGTTTGTAGATGCTTGGAAGTTGGATTTAACACCACAAGAAATTTCCGATTTATTTACTCAAGTGGCGTCGAAAGAGACATCAGAATCACTTGCTCATCACATCCTAGAATTGAAAAGTTCGGTAGAGAAAAAACACCCCTCGCCTAAGGCAATCGTTGCGCTGAACACATTAGTGCCGCAATTATTAGCAAGTATTATCTGTTTAGATGAGAGCAATTTAGATGGTAGCGAACTATCCGTTTTACTAGATAGAATTGCCCACATTCTGTTGACCGTGTTAAGACGAACAACCTATCTACAGTTACTCGTAGAGAATCAAGGTGCGCAACAACAACTAGTGAGATTGTGTCATGCTAGCCCATGGATAGCGGAGCAAATAGCCAAATACCCAATTCTATTAGATGAATTACTTAACCCTGTGCTGCTTTATCATCCCACAGAGCTAAAAGAGTACCCAGATGAATTGCGCCAATCATTGTTGCGAGTGGAACCCGATGATCTAGAGCTACAGATGGAAACCCTTCGTCAATTCAAACAAATTCAGCAGCTAAAAATTGCAGCAGCAGATGTCACTGGTGTATTGCCAATAATGAAGGTCAGTGATCACCTTACCTTTTTGGCTGAGGCAATTATCAATGAAGTGGTGAATATGGCGTGGGAGCAAATGAAACAAAAGTACGGCATTCCTGACGGGAGTTCGGACCAAAATAAAAAGTTTGCCGTCATCGGATACGGCAAGTTAGGCGGAATAGAGCTAGGTTATGGGTCAGATTTAGATTTAGTATTTGTCCACCAATGTGATTCACAAATTACCACTAATGGCAAAAAATCAATCGAAGCTAACCAGTTTTATACCAAACTAGCCCAACGCATTATGCATTTGTTTATGACCAAGACCCCATCAGGCCAATTGTATGAAATAGATATGCGCTTGCGCCCTTCCGGTAATGCAGGTTTGTTAGTATGCCACGTAAATGGGTTTGAACAGTATCAATTGCAAGAAGCGTGGACCTGGGAGCATCAAGCATTAGTTCGCGCAAGAGTCGTGATTGGCAGTCCAGAGCTCACCCAGCATATTGAAGCAATCAGACGGGACGTTTTATGCAAACCTCGAGATATAGAAACTCTGCAACAAGATGTGACTAGCATGCGACACAAAATGCGAGAGCATTTAAACAAGGGCAACGAAAACTGGCTGGACGTAAAACAAGATGCCGGAGCAATGGCTGACATAGAGTTTTTAGTGCAGTTTTGGGTACTCAAGAATGCCCAACATTGTCCTAAAATGGTAGATTGGTCAGATAACGTTAGATTACTGCAACAGTTATGCTCAGCCAATTACATTAGTGCTGATGATAAAACGCGATTAACAGAAGCTTACCTTGATTATCGTAACCGCTCACATCGATTAACCCTATTAGAAAAAGATAACCTGGTTGATAAAAGCCAATATTCAGAGCATCAAAAGAATGTAAAAGCAATTTGGGAAACCACATTTGAGCAACCCAGTTAAATCTGCAGATTTAGATTAAATGCTTGTTGATAACATTGTTATTCAAGCAAATAACAATTCTTTAGAACATAATCATTGGTTTCTTGAGTAACAATCATTGAGCGCTGTTTAGGGCAAATATAGGCTTTAACCTCCTTTTCAAAACTGCCATTCACTGCGCTGGCAATTTCGGCCATTGAGCCGGTAATGGTATCGTCTAATTGAAACTGACTTTTGATAATAAAATCTTTATCCAGCTCCCATAATACTTGCATCCCCTCAGATTGCGCATAATTAGTGATGGCTTCTCGCAGAGTACTGCCCGCGCGGAAACTCCGATATTTATGCTCCCCTACCCACCTAGAATTAATATTACTCTGAATACTTACCATCTTTCGCAAACGTTGCTCTAAGGGCTCTTTAGGAGGATTAACCGGCAAAACAAAGTCACCGATGTCATCTTCAAACGGTTTTGAGGAAGACATTCTATAGGCCGCATAAAAATCCGTCATGCCTTGGGACACACTTTTTTGTTCAGACTTTCCTTCAGGTTTGGGACTAGACATATTGAAACGTTGTAAATTAAGCACGATGGCAGCGATAATAATTAACGCTATCGCTAAGCCAATGTGTCTAGCCCAAAACAAAAAGTTAGATGTTTTTTTGCTCATTTTAAGAGCCTCATTTCTCAATTAAATCGCTAATCATAGAGTGAAGGATCATCCTCATTAGGACGCGTTTTAAAACGTTTATGCATCCAAAGGTATTGCTCTGGTGCTAAATTGACTAACTCTTCCACTCTCTGATTTATTCTCGCTATATCTTGTTTATCGTCCCCAGACGGGAAATGATTAAGGCCAGGGACAAACTTAACCTTATAACCATCTTTTGTGCGTATGGAAACAATAAAGACCATTTCACTATTGGAATTTTTCGCAAATAACATGGTTCCTTTGGTTGATGCCACTTCCTTTACGGCAAAAAAAGGAACGAACTCACTAAACTGACGGCCATAATCCTGATCGGGTAAATAGAAGCACACTTCTTTTTGATTTAATGCTTTAATTAACCCTTTAGCATTACGTTTATGGATCATGTATTTGTTAGAACGTGCCCTGCCGTGATACTGCATGTATTCCATTAACGCATTATTATGTTTGCGATAAAACGCCACTGATGGATTTTTTAGACCTGCGATTCGGCAACCAAGTTCCAAATTCATATTATGAATCGCCAAACCAAACACCCCTTTGCCTTTATCTAAAATGGCCTGGACATGCTCATAACCTTCTATTTCTGAATGTCGTCTTACTCGCCAGTCCGGCCACCACCAGCCCATACTAGATTCAAGAACCGCCATTCCGGCATACTCGATATTTTTTGCTAACATGGCTTCTCGCTGTGCTTCCGTTTTTTCTGGGAAACACAACTCAATATTACGTTTTGCCACTGCAACACGCTTTTTACCTAAGACTTTTAATAAAAAACTAATTCCTTTGCCGATAATTACCTGCAACCGGTAGGGTAACCATGAAATGCTATAAAGTAGTCCAATACTCAACCAAACCGGCCAATATTGAGGTAATAGAAAAGACATTTTAAATGGTGGGGCTTTAACCCGAGCGTTTGACAAGCGATAACCTCTCGTTTGAAATTTTCGCTATTGTAATTAACAAATGGCGCAGTTACCAATACTGTCACTGTGAAAAGTAAGTGGCTAACACAACCAAGTCTAATAACTAACGCATGCAGATGACTAAGTGTCACGATTTCAGCCTCTAGATTTCAATCTCAAAATAAAGGTTAAAAATAAGATTAGAACGAAGAGAATGCCCATCGATTTGAGCTAGCCTTTAGATCTTTTATATATTCAGCGGTATTCAACTGCACTTCATTACTGCGAGCAGCGTATTTTTTAAATAAATTAGGACTGACTGTAAACTTTATGTTTTTTTAGGACACCGTTTACGTCAATATGCTTACTGTCTTTCGATTTATCCTAGTTTTGCTTTTTCAATCAATTAGCAGCACTAAATAATGATATAGTTTGAGCTGAAATTGTGTTTCATTATAGTTTTAAAGGCTTGACGAAAGTTAAAAAATTGACCGTAAAAATGAGTAATTAATCTATAATTAAATTGATGGAGAACTTTATTATTAGGATCTTAGAAAGTGGCAAAGCAAAATAATTGGAACCAAGCTATTGCTCACTGTTTATTTGAGCAAAGTTCCATAGCAATGATAGTGTGTGATTTAAAAGGTAAAATCGCAAACGCAAACTTGGCTGCTGGGCAATTATTTGATGTAGATGCATCTTCCATAAATGGAAAACAGGTTTGTGATCTTTTCACTTTAAGCTTTAGTAAGTCCATCTTTGTCGCCTTTTTTGAACAACTGCTAAGCTCTCAAACACCTGAAAAACACACTAAGTTGAATAACGAAGAGCCAATTGCTATTTCAACGCCCACTTTCGCCATCCACTATGTTACAGCAGTCATTGACCTATTACCTAAGGACCAATTTGAAGGATTGGTGATAACACTTAGCCCAGCTAAAAAACTCGTATCGGCACAAACGGTAGTAAATAATTTATTGGCAAGGTATGAAGTCGCTAAACAGTCAGGTATTGGTGTGTGGCAATATGACTTTTCGTCAAAGAAAGTCATCTGGGACGAACAGATGTGCCGCTTGTACGACATTGATGCTGATCACTATGCAACAGATCTTCAAGACTGGTTCTCATTTATCCATCCCGAAGACCGGGAAATGGCGTTTAATGAATTTCAACAAGCCGATTCCCTAAATAGTAAATACCAAGCGGAATTTAGAATCAAAACCTCGTCGGGGAAAGAAAAATACATTCAAGCTTTTGGGCAAGTAATTGATACATCAGGCAATCATGTACTTAAACATACTGGCATTAATATAGATTTAACCGAACAGTATGAAACCCAACAAAAATTGTTAGACAGTAAAGCGGAAAACGAATTTTTAGCGTCAATTGTGCAGGAAGCCGAAAATGCAATAGTCGTTTGCTCACCCGACATGGCAATTGAATGGGTCAACCCAGCATTTATAAAACTAAGTGGCTACACGTCTGCTGAAGTTTTTGGGCAATCACTACGAGATTTTGTATTTGGCCCTAAGACCGACGCTGCGACAGTACAGAAAATTAAGCAGGCCATTGCAGAAGGTAAAAGCTATAGCTATGAGTTGATAAATTATAATAAGCAAGGGCAACCTGTTTGGCTACGTGCAAATATTAAACCCCTAAAAGAAAATGATAAAATTGAACGAATTGTTATTGTTGCCACTGATATTTCGAAACCAAAACAACAAGAGCTGGAACTTTTAAATTATAGTAATCTGCAAGAAGCTATTCTAAATAGCGCTAACCTAATCGTTATGTCTACTAATCTATCGGGTCACATCATTACCTATAATAGTTTTGCACAAAGAACGCTGGAATATGATCGTAATGAGGTAGTTGGCCAAGTAAGGCCGGAACTATTTTTTGCCCCAGAATCTTTGATTGAACACGCAAAACAGCTGAGCAACAAAGTCGGCAAGACAATTCCTTCAGGTATAGAATCAATTACTTACTCTGCCAGACAAGGCATAGCAGACGAATATGAAACTCAATTTGTTAGCCGCAGTGGGAAAAAAATCCCAATTCAACTGGCGGTAACCGCCGTAATGGATTCTCAAAAGGAAGTTGAAGGCTTTTTGTTAATTGGCCGAGACATTTCGAAGCTCAAGTATATTGAAGGTGAAAAAGAGCGCAGTGCATCCTTATTAAAAGCCACAGGAAAAGTCGCAAAATTAGGTGCCTGGGAAGTCAATATAAACACCAACGATATATATTGGTCTGAAGAAGTTTACCGTATTCATGAGCTCCCCATTGGCAGTGAAATCGAGCTTGAAAATGCGATTAATTTCTACCTTCCTGAACATCGACAAAAAGTAAAAGATGCGTTAGACGAAGCGATTAATAATAATGTCCCATTCGATTTTCAACTGCCCTTTATCACTGCCAAAAACAATAAAATATGGGTGAAATCATTTGGCTTTAGAGAACTTAACCAACATGGGGAAATGATTCTACGTGGTGCATTCCAAGACATAACAGAATTAAAAGAGGCCGAAGAAAATGCCAAAGTCGCCAGTCAGGCGAAAAGTGATTTCTTAGCAAATATGAGTCACGAAATTCGCACCCCCATAAACGGCATTATTGGAATGAACGACCTTTTGCTAAATACCCCTTTGACTGAGCAACAGCACAAATATGCAGAGCTTGCACAAAACAGTGGTCACATTTTACTTACCTTGATTAACGATATTCTAGATTTTTCCAAGATTGAAGCGGGCAAATTAGAAATCGAAAATATAGAGTATGATTTGCACGAAATGCTAAACAAATTTGTTGAAAGCTTCTCACTGCGAGCCCAAGAAAAGAAACTAGAACTCATTTTTTCTATGCACCCTAAGGTTCCGCGGTGGATCAAAGGAGATCCCGGCAGAACAAGGCAAATACTGGCAAACCTTACCAGTAATGCCATCAAATTTACCCAAAAAGGCGAAATCGTCATTAAAGTAAATTTGGCTAGTGAAAATAGCCTCATTTTTTGTGTAGTCGACTCAGGAATTGGTATTTCACAAGAAAAGCAGAAACAGTTATTCCTTAAATTCAGTCAAATTGACGCGTCAACCACTCGTAAATTCGGTGGTACAGGTTTGGGGTTGTCTATCGCGAAAGAACTTGTTGAGTTGTTATCTGGAGAAATAGGGGTTAATAGCGAATGGCAAAAAGGTTCCGAATTTTGGTTTACCCTTGAATTTGAGCCAGCAAAAAATAACCACGATCAGCAGATTTACGATTTATCTAACACCAATTTGGCGGATCTGAGGGTATTAGTTGTTGATGATAACCAAACCAATCGAGAAGTATTATCTTCTATACTGTCTTCTGAAAATATCACTGTGATCCAGGCAAAGAATTCACCAGAAGCATTAAAGTTACTGCGTAAGCATTGTGATATTAAGCAGAATATCGATATTGCCATTATTGATGCTGATATGCCTGGGATAAGTGGTACTGAATTAGGAAAAGCGATTAAAAGTGACGAAAGATTTGCTCAGTTAAATATGATTTTAATGACATCCGCGGCAAAACGAGGGGATGCTCAGAAATTTAAAAGTATCGGCTTTGATGCGTTTTTCCATAAGCCCGTTAAGAATGACGACCTATTTTCCGCAATCTGCCAAATAGCGAACCAAAAAAACCAACCATTAGAGCACTCACAGCACGAGCTTATCACCCGTCACAATGCAAGTAATAGGATAGTTGGGCGGCCACGTATATTGCTAGTTGAAGATAATCAAATTAACCAAGTGGTTGCGAATGAAATGCTTAACAAATTAAATTGTCTTACTGAAGTAGCAAATAACGGTTTAGAGGCCATTGAACAGTTAAGTCGCGCGTCGACTCCTTTTGATATTGTACTGATGGACTGCCAAATGCCTGTTATGGATGGGTATGAAGCCACTAGAATCATTCGCGCACACAAAGGTGATAAGTTTAATCCTAACATCCCAATTATTGCATTAACCGCAAACGCCATGAAAGGGGATAAAGAGAAGTGTTTTAACGCTGGAATGGATGGTTATCTTAGTAAACCTATTATTATTGAGGATTTGAAACAAGGCTTACTTAAATGGAATAACAAGCGGCACTGATTAAAACGACTAATTAGAGCGGAAAAGAAAAAGGGTGTGTCTAAAATAAATTAGACACACCCCAGAGAATTTTGAGAATCCCTCTCAGCTATCCTTCGCTATTAAACCATCCCGGTCAACATCCATATACGCCCCTTTCCTTCTATTCTCGCTCATCCCTAAGTGAGTCACTCTCCCTGAGTGAGTCCCTTTCCATTGATCCTAAAATAACTGTACATCCATATTGACAGTATTTCTCATCCTTAAGATTGTCCTCAAGCTTCCCTAACTATCCCTGTGTTTGTCTTCCGTTACTTAATGTTCACCTTGAACATTTACTTTCATCCAATGAAAGTGTCCTTTTGGCTTTCCCTAAGTCTTCCTGACCCGTCGTATTTCCCTGTGACGAGGTATAAGATAGAGGAATTAAAAGTTTCTACTAGTACCCCAAAAACATTTTTTTTGTAAGCCATCAGACTAAAGTCTAAATTAAAAATTTTAATTTAATAAATTCAGTCACTTAATAAAACAGTAAGCCTTACTCTAGGGGTTTATTCCGCTTAAAACCTACAGCCATGTAAGAAATATCGTACAAATTAAATAGCCCTTTTCTTACGCGCCAGTTTGAGTCTATTTAAACTATTCAGGTCAATTTCAATATTTTGTCGATTTCAATGATGTTCTTTGCTTAAAAAGTGACATTAGAAGCCTGTCATTAAAGTAAAATAGAATGAGCGAAAGAGGATAGGAAAGAAGAATAGAAGCAGAGAAGAAAAGTATTAATTTAGCTTTTCTTCTCCTGTGAGATGAGCCCCTATTGCTCTGAGCGGGGTTTAAACATTATTTGACCATTGATACGAGACACTTTGAGTTCCTCTATGTGTTCATATTTACCATCAGTAAAAAACGATAAACATTTAGGCAAGGTCACGTATACACCCACACCTTCACTTTTTTGCTCTTCAAGGACAATACTATCAATAGCGCTCATGAGTATATGACCAAGACCTCGATGTTGATGATCTGGATGCACGCCAATAAACGACAGCATATGATATTTTTCGTGGGGAATACGCTCCCTAACACGCTGTTCCTTTTCAATCATTTGCTTAGTACCTATATACCCAGCGGTAAGTAACATCTTCAAGCGCCAGTGCCAGAAGCGGTCTGGGTTGAAAGCACTATCAGGTTTAATTAAGCAGGCCACCGCCAATAAACGGTCATCTTCAAACAGCCCAATCATAGGTTGCTTAGCGCTCCAAAACGCATTTAGTTCTTCTCGGATAGCACCGCGCAACCGGGATTCATACCCCTCTTTCTCAGAGTCGAAAATATCTAAAAACAGCGGATCATCATGATAAGCTTGGTATAAAATCGAAGCAGCGATCTTGAGATCTTCAGCAGCAAGGTAAACAGCTTTGATATTATTTAACGGGGTTATGTCTTGTGCAGTATTTGACATAGTTCGACTCTCTTCAGTTAGGAATTTTCACTTTACATAATTATTAACCATTTGTTAACAACTCATTAAACACAAGGTCAAACAATTTGTACTATTTTGTGCTGAACAGGTTGATTTATAGCCTATTCCCCCCAAGACTTAAAGAGTGCAATCTAAAAGTATTCGCAGCACAAGAAAAGTAGCTAGGCGAGCAAAGATAACAGCAATTGTTGTATTGAGTATCAATTGAACTGAAATGCCAAGATGTTAAAGAATAGAGTTTCATAAAGGAGACATTAGATGTTAACTGAAAATCTAGAGATGAAAGATTTGTTTATGCAATTAGGTTTAGCCAATGATGATGAGGCAATTGAGCGTTTTATTAGTGAACATAAAGGGTTAGATAAATCGGTTAAACTTGAAGAAGCCAGCTTCTGGACCCAAACGCAATCGACCTTTATACGTCAGTCCTTTTTTGAAGATGCGGAATGGACAGAATTAATAGACCAACTTGATAATCGACTGCGTTAACATACCTCGCTAGCCAAGCAAACAGCCTGGCTAGCGTAAATTCGCTTACATGACGTTTAGAATGGTACAACTTATATATTGCTGTACGCAGAATCTCCCCACCCAATCAAATTGCCATTTTTAAAAACTAGAGGGGTACATTCGTCTTTGGTGGTAACCCCATCTCCTTCGCGACGCTGCGTGCGGTAAAACAACACATTGATTTCATCGTTATTTTCTTGATACAACTCACTGAAATCAGGCGTACCTAGACGGCTTCTAATATCTTCGATGGCGGTATTTGACTCTAACCTAGCAATTGCCTTCCTGTTTTTACGTTCTTTTTGTTCCCAATCAGATTGATACGAGTAGTCTCCTTCTCCACCAACAGATATCACACATCCGGATAAGGTTAGAGGTAAGGCTAATGCTGCAGCAACAAGTATTTTTTTCATTTTAGTTTCCCTGTAGTTCCATTTGTATTATTGAATTGAATTGCATTCCACAATACAAAATTAAGGCCAAAATATAACTTGTTGTTTTATAAGTAGATATATAAATGCATGTGATTCTCAATACCGCTAAAATAGTCACATTAACTAATTATTAGCGTTTTTCATCATGTCAAATCAGTTCCAGTACATTGCTTCCCTATGTAAAAATATACAATCTAACGGGAAAGTGCCAAGTGTCGCATTAATTAAAAAAGCATCTAACCGGCCATTACCCCTGCGGGAGGTGATTGAGGTATTAAGACGCTGGCAAAACGAACCAGAACAGTTCTCAGAGATAGTTGAGGACGAAGCACCAGTGCAACAACCCACTGATTTAACACAGCACGTAAAACAATTAGAAAAACGCATCGAGTCATTGGAACAGCAAGTGTTACATTTAACCCGCACGCTGAAAAAATAATTCCCCTCACCTGTAGTCGGGTGCTTTAGCCCCGAGGCACACGAGAAAACCCGGCCCCTCGGCCCCATGGCCTAAAGACCATGCTACAGAACACCTGTAGTCGGTGGCTTTAGCCCCGAGGCACCCCGAGAAGAAACCGCGTAAACCCGACAACCCCATGGCCTAAAGACCATGCTACAAAACACCTGTAGTCGGTGGCTTTAGCCCCGAGCCACACGAGAAAACCCGGCCCCATGGCACCATGGCCCCCCATGGCCTAAAGACCATGCTACAAAAACACCTGTAGTCGGGTGCTTTAGCCCCGAGGCAATCATCGCCGCTAAATCCATGGGCCAAAACCCCATGGCCTAAAGACCATGCTACAAAAACACCTGTAGTCGGTGGCTTTAGCCCCGAGGCAATCATCGCCGCTAAATCCATGGGCCAAAACCCCATGGGCCCCTCGGCCCCCATGGCACCTCCATGGCCTAAAGGCCATGCTACAGGCGGGGGGTGAGCTGCTGGATAAATTCGGTTAATGAATCGGCCAAGGTTTCTTGGGGCTCTAGGCCTATCTGTTCCAACATTACCCGTCCTGTCTGATTGTGTACGCTAACAATAAAATCATCTTCATCGGTAATGGCGAAGAACAAGGTGTCGTCTTGTCCTAAGCGCCTTTTCATCAACACATGGGCAACTAAATTTTGTTGTAACCGCTCAAAATCGTCATCGTTCCAAGGCATCAATAATTGCAGGTTTCCCCTTGGGGTTTTCGCATTTAGATTATCACTCCAAAAGCAGGTATAGTACTGCTTAAGTTGTTCATCCATTTTAATTTCAAGGGCGTTTTCAAAGTGTTCGAAATGCTGGTCACTTGTTTGTTTAACCGGTAACCAAGGCACCCATTCATCTTGTTCACCACGTTGCTGATAACATTTTGATGGCCAATTTTCATCGAATTGAATAACCAATGGGTGTTGATTGCGTTGATGACAATCGACATATTCAGAAACAAAATTTTGTAGTGCCGAATCAATGCTCACAGACTACACTTCCTTTAATTTTAATTAAGATGACTTGAAACAACCTAAGTGAATACCAATTAATTGCACTAATATGCGAAATGAATGTGAAAATGGCAAAAACGCCTAAGATAAAAAGATAAATCAACACACAAGGTATATACACTGCATAAGCATTGTATAACGAGAAGATTAAATGACAAATAAAACCGATGAGATAAGTACTTCATCTTCGGCTCTAGACAAACTGACACTCGGTAAAGCAGTTGAATATGTACAAACCTATTCTCCAGAACTCTTGCAGGCGGTTCCACGCAGCTTAAGTCGAGAAGCCATAGGGCTAACCGATAAATTGCCGTTTACCGGCGAAGATATCTGGAACGCTTATGAACTGTCATGGCTCAACTCACGGGGAAAGCCCGAGGTTGCCATAATGCAATGTGTAGTTCCGTTTGACTCCCCCAATTTAATTGAATCAAAAAGCTTCAAACTCTATTTAAACAGCTTCAATCAATCTAAAATCGAATCCGTTGAATCCTTAACGACGACCCTAGAAACAGATTTATCACACTGCGCCGGCAAACCTGTGGCAGTAAAAGTGATATTACCCAAGGATTTTGCCAGTCAAAAAATTGAAGACATGCCGGGGCAAAATATCGATGATCAAGATATCGAATTTAGTGACTATCAACTCGATGCCTCAGCATTAAAAACCCACGCTAACCAAGTTAGTGAAACACTTAGCAGTAACTTACTTAAATCCAATTGCCTGATCACAAATCAGCCTGATTGGGGAAGTATTATGATCCGTTATTCTGGTACTCAAATAGACCGAGAATCACTGCTGCGCTACCTCATTTCTTTTCGCATGCACAATGAATTTCATGAACAATGTGTAGAGCGAATTTTTCGCGATATAAAGCACTTCTGCAAACCATCTGAGCTAACCGTTTATGCGCGATACACTCGTCGAGGAGGTCTTGATATCAACCCCTTCAGAAGCGATTTCGAAACGCCATATAACATGCCAAGACAGGCTCGTCAGTAAGGTCGGAAATAGGACAATCTATGCTTTCAATTCAATTAAATCCAGTTGGCCCCCTGAGTCAATTGTCACAGTTCGAAGTAGATAGACTAAAACAATCAGTCAATAGTGACCTGTATAAATTATTCAGGAACTGCTGCTTAGCCGTATTGAATTCAGGAGTGGAAGAGGATGATTTCGAACAACTCTTCACTCCCTATGAAGACTTTGAAGTGAATCTAATTAGACGTGAGCGCGGCGTTAAAATAGAGTTGGTCAATCCCCCCGCAGTGGCATTTGTTGATGGCCAACTTATCAAAGGTGTCCACGAGCATCTGTTTGCCGTTCTCCGAGATATCTTACATATGGGTGTAAAATATCGATTTAGTGAAGCTCATCTCATTGATTCAAAAGATTTAACTGACATCGTGTTTGATATGTTGCGTCATGCTGAAGTAATTAAAGTGGGCAGCGATCCAAATATGGTTGTTTGCTGGGGCGGTCACTCCATCGGAGAAGTGGAATATAAATACACCAAAGAAGTGGGCTACCAACTTGGCCTTCGGGAAATGAACATTTGTACCGGCTGTGGCCCTGGGGCGATGAAAGGCCCCATGAAAGGAGCCGCTATTGGACATGCTAAACAGCGCTATAAAAACGGACGCTATTTAGGCATGACCGAGCCTTCGATCATTGCCGCAGAGCCACCTAACGCCATAGTCAATGAACTGGTGATTATGCCCGATATTGAAAAACGCTTAGAAGCCTTTGTGCGAATTGCCCATGCTATTGTTATTTTCCCAGGCGGCGTAGGAACAGCTGAAGAACTTTTATATTTGCTGGGCGTGATGTTAAATGAAGATAATCGCGAGCAAATAGTGCCTATTATTTTAACGGGCCCTGCCCACAGCAAAGACTATTTTGAATCCATCGACAAATTTGTTGGCGAAACCCTAGGGCCAGAAGCCCAAGCTTTGTATGAAATTGTAGTGGATGATGCAGTTAAAGTTGCGCAAAAAATAAAGAGTAAACAACTTGATGTGCGCACCCATAGGCGAAATACCGGCGACTCCTACCTGTTCAATTGGCTGTTAAAAATTGAACCTGAATTTCAGCAGCCTTTTGAGCCTACTCATCAAAGCATGCAAGAGCTGAATTTGCATTTTTCCCAGCCCAAGGCAGAATTAGCCGCAGCATTGCGCAAAGCTTTTTCTGGGATTGTTGCTGGCAACGTAAAATCCGAAGGCATTACCCAAATACGAAAGCACGGACCTTTTAAAATCAATGGCGATCCGAAATTAATGAGTATGCTTGATACGTTATTGGAATCCTTTGTTAAACAACAACGTATGAAACTGCCGGGTAGCGACTATAGCCCATGCTATCAGGTAATCACCTAAGGCAAGCGATACGCTTTTCGCGTTTAGTGGCCTTTATTCATCCCAGTGATTTGATTACCATGGGGTTAATTAAACATGAGATATAATTATGAATACTAAAGTAATACAACGTATCGGAATTGGCGTATTTATCTACGTATCTCTAGTTGTAATGCTGATAATATTTAACCCTGACGATACCACCAGCATGGGATGGGAAGATCGTCAGGAGTATAATAAAGTTCAGTTAACTAAAATCAAGATTGGCGATCTTCGTTCAAGTATTGTTGAATTGTTAGGTCCGCCAGATATAAGCGAAGCCAAACAGGTAGGCGATGCGCAGTTGCAAGTGATGTTTTACCGCACGACCTGGAATCAATCAGACGGTATCACCACACAAGATGAGTGCACCCCACTGCTATTTCAAAATGATAAGTTAATTGCTTGGGGTGAAGGCACATATCAAAGTTATTTAAAGCGCTAGTGTTGCACCCACATTCGCCAGAGTTACCTGTAGCATGCCAACTCAAGGCTTAATAAAAAGCTTTGGGCAGGTTTCCACCGTACTGGATGAAGTGCGGCAGAACCCTGTTGGCCCTGAACAAATCAAACGGATCGTTAAAGTATCTGAACATTTTCTAGGGGCATTTAAACTCGCCCCTGACATTTTTGTATCCCAACCCTTATTGTATAAATCCAGAAGTGGCTTTTTAAACAACTTTGTATTCAATGGCTTGGTCTATTGCGCCCTCATTTGCAATCGAGCACGCATCAATGACTTATGCTGCCAACAGTTATTAAGCTGCTTATTAGCACTGTATTGCGAACGCCAAGAAGATCTGGAAAAGTTTTTCGAGGAAAATAAACGCCCTTCACACCACCGTAAAAGCGTTCGGCTGTTACAAATTCTGAATAAAGCACACTTACAAACGTGGATGGACGGCTATCATGCATATAAATGGTTATTCTCTAAATTTGAGACTAGCCGTTCCTGGCCATTAACCTTAACCAAAAACCAGCAAATCATCTTATTAGCCCATCAACTTGCTTCCCGCGTAACGCCATGCCAATCGAAAAAGCCTGTGCATTTTTCCGCGGCGCTGCGACAACTGATACAAACCGTGCCGGAAAATTATGCATTCAATCTAGATGGCTTATTAGAATACCCATCGTTACTTAGCCCCGGTAGCCTAGTGAAACTAGACAAACAAGATCCGGCAATAATACTCAGTATTTGCGAAGACAAGGTGCTGGTAGCGATAATTAACCCCAATAGCACTGGCGTGCCGCAACTAAAACGCGTTTTTAGTGACAACATCCAACGGGTGTCCGCTACACAAACTCTATCAGGTTTTAGTCAAATTCAACGATGGTGGGATATCAACTGGCAACTGGAAAAGAGCGATTGTTTTGATCCAATAGAAACAAATTTCCCATTAGACAAGCCACCAGCCCTGCTACTCGAAGTACAAAAGCACTTAAATAGCGGAGCTGTAGATATCGACAGGTTGGCACTGCAAATCAATTCAGAACCGGCTTTTGCCGATTATTTAAAACAAACCGCGACAATTTCAAATAGAAATAAACTGCCCATTCAACAAGTTAAACATGGCTTAATGATGCATGGGTATGTGAAAGCAAACTCCATGCTGATACAACAGGCACTATTGCTAAGGTTGAATCAAAGTCACTTTCCATTGCAGCAAAACTTCACCCAGTTCATACGCTTAGCCAGTCAAATTGCGGCTAACCTCAGTTCTCAGAATAAACACTTATCTCCTGAGGAAGCCTCCACGTTATTGTGCTTTGCATGTAGTGGTTTATTTACCCAGCCAGCCCTTAAAACCCGCACAAAATGGAGCCTCAGTGTTGAACGTCAGCAGGATATTCGTTGTCTGTTCGATTTTCGCAATGCTGAGACACTGCGCAGTCATTGTTTAAAGTTATGCCAAGCGTGGCAACAACCTGCTTTGTATGCCGAAGCGATTGTTGCAAATGGTTTGCTATCGGATGAACTACCCAAAAAACCCATACTTAAAACCATGATCATGACCCTTGGCTTGAGTTTATTATTAGCCAGAAGAATTTATTTCAGTGAACAGATAGCCAATAACCCCTCTCAAAATTATTATTCTCAGTGCCTAAGCTTTTTTAAATTAAATGAACAAAACGTTAGTGAATTGTTAGCCAATTCACTGCAACTCAGCCATAGTTACTGTGCACTCCCCTAATATCCGTAAATTCAGCAACAAAACTGCGGAAATCGTCGTAATACATGGAAAATCAGCGCTAAAAATGGTATAAATCTGCCCCTTAAATTCAGTCTGTACGCCGGCTAACTCCCCAGCCCTCGAAAGTGTAAAATAGGAATAGATCATGACACAACAACGCATTACCGTTATCAAAGGAGATGGTATCGGACCTGATATCGTCGATTCGGCCCTCCAAATATTAGAAAAAGTTGGCTGCGACTTTGAGTATGACTTCGCCGATGCAGGTTTGATGGCGTTGGAAAACCACGGTGAGTTATTACCTCAAGAGACTCTAGATCTTATTGAAAAAAATAAAGTCGCGTTAAAAGGCCCACTAACTACCCCAGTAGGCGAAGGCTTTACCTCCATTAACGTTAGCTTGCGTAAAAAGTTCCAAATGTACGCAAACGTGCGCCCAGTATTGTCCTTTAAAGGAACGAAAGCACGTTATGAAGACATCGACATCATTACCGTCAGAGAAAACACTGAAGGCATGTACTCGGGCCTAGGACAAGTGGTTTCTGATGATGGTACAGAAGCAGAAGCGAAAAGTATTATTACCCGTGAAGGCGCTGAGCGCATTATTACTTTCGCATATGAATTAGCCCGTCGCGAAGGTCGTAAAAAAGTAACCGCCGTTCACAAAGCCAATATCTTAAAATCGACTTCAGGTTTATTTTTAAAAGTGGCCAGAGAAATAGCCGACAAATATCCCGACATCGAATCAACAGAAATGATCGTGGATAACGCCTGCATGCAATTGGTGATGAACCCTCATCAATTTGATGTAATGGTAACAACCAACTTGTTTGGCGATATTCTTTCCGATCTTTGTGCTGGATTAGTCGGTGGTTTAGGCATGGCTCCTGGGGCTAACATTGGCTCAGACTGCGCTATTTTTGAAGCGGTTCATGGATCTGCACCAGATATCGCAGGTAAAAACCTAGCCAACCCAACGTCAGTTATTTTAGCGTCAGTACAAATGCTTGAATATTTACAAATGGGTGATAAAGCCGAAAAAATTCGTAATGCCCTTAAAGACGTTATCGAATCAGGTGATCGCACCACACGTGATTTAGGTGGTGAGCACGGCACAACTGACTTCACTCAAGCGGTTTTAGATAGACTTTAAACAAAAGATTTAGAAGCTCTCTACACAAGCCGTTGCATTGAATAATGTAACGGCTTTTTTCATTTTGAACTGTCAAAATATTTTACACAACTAATCCGACCACTCGCAAAAACACAAATAAATCAATTAAAATCAACAATTTAAATGTTGGCACAAGTTGTGCTTAATCATGTTTTTAAATAATTTTTAGTATCATAGGAAGCAGTCATGATAAATCTTTTAAAATCTGCCTTATTGGCAAGCTTTGTAATTTCCGCATCAGTTAACGCAACTGTCATCACCCTAGAATCTCGCGACATTGCTGGTAGTTTTGATAGCAGTGATCTGCAAGCCGCATTCGATTTATTGCCTTCATCTTCAGTGAATAGCATTAGCTCTACTGATAACTTCAATACAGCTCAAGATAGCGTGAACTTATTAACTGTTGAATTTAATATGGGCTATGAAGGAAGTTGGACACTTGAAGCAGGCCTAGACGCCGGTTATGGAGCCGAGCTTTACTTAGATGGAACGTTAGTATCTGAACGCACTGACAACCTTTGGTGGAAATATAATTGGGGTAACTCAGATGTATTTTCTGTTGATTTGAACGACATCGCCATTGGTAGCCACACAATCGAATTGTTTTGGGCTGAAAACTGTTGTAGTGGTAACAACTCAATTAGGCTAACCGAAGTCAGCTCTGGCGACGTTCAAGCTTTATCACTTGCTTCAGTAGAAGCGGCTAGCGTACCTGAGCCAGCAGGCATTCTATTACTAGGTATGGGTTTATTAGCGCTTCGCCGTAAAAAATAACCCTGCGTAAAGCTAACCTGAATATTCTACTAAACAGTAGAGTCTAGCTAAGGTCCTTTTCAAGGGCCTTTTTTAATTGCTTAGAAAAGTGATTATTTAAATACTCTCCTCGACACGCTTTCCCCCTCTAACTATGTGGCACCCCCAAAAACTAGACTTTACATATAAACAAAGCCGGACTAATTTTAAATCGTGCAAATGACGCACTCACGGATTAAAAATGAACACGGAGATTCAATATGAAAAAGTTCTTACCCACTTTAGTTATTGCTTGCGCAGTTTTTCTGGCAGGCAGCCCACTCACCCTTCATGCTAAAAGTTTAAATCAAAAAATGGACACTGCGAAAACCCAATTGCAGGCGCAAGCAACACCTATCAATCTGAATACGGCTACCGCCAACGATTTAGAAGCCTTACCTGGTATTGGTGCGAAAAAAGCGCAAGATATTGTGGCCTATCGAAAAGCCAATGGCAGTTTTAAGCGTGTGGAAGATATTACCAATGTGAAAGGGATTGGTGATCGCATGTTAGAAAAACTGAAAACTTCGGTTTCTGTAAAATAAAAAAATGGCGCCGATTGGCGCCACTTTCATGCAGTTTTAACACCTATTTAATGGTTTCTTTTAAGAACTCAAGAAACTCATCTTTGATTTCTTCATGGCGTAAACCGTACTCAATGTTGGCTTTCATATAACCAAGTTTACTGCCGCAATCATGGCTCTTACCCGTCATGTAATACGCATCAACCTGCTCTTTTTCCATCATTGTGTCTATGGCATCGGTTAATTGAATTTCATCACCCGCACCAGGCTGAGTTTTTTCCAACTCATCCCAAATACTTTCAGATAAAACGTAACGACCCACTACGGCTAAGTTAGATGGCGCTTCTTCCAATGGTGGCTTTTCTACCATTCTGTGTATCTTAGCTGACTCACCTTCACCTAAGTCTTTACCTTCTAAATCAACCACGCCGTATTTATGTACCAACTCTTCAGGTACAGCTTCAACCATAATTTGACTGACCTGGCTGGTATTAAAGGTAGCGACCATGTCGGCTAAGTTGTCCTTTTTAGGGTTACAAGCAGCATCATCAATGATGACGTCTGGCAAAACCACTGCAAAAGGGTTATCACCGATCATTGGACGAGCACACAAGATAGCGTGGCCCAAACCTTTCGCTACACCTTGGCGTACGTGCATAATAGTCACGTCTTTAGGACAGATAGCTTGCACCGCTTCTAACAATTGGCGCTTAACACGTTTCTCAAGTGTTGCTTCTAACTCAAAACTAGTATCAAAATGGTTCTCAATGCTGTTCTTACTTGCATGGGTCACCAATATAATTTCTTTCAAACCCGCGGCGACACACTCCGCTACCACATACTGAATCAGTGGTTTGTCTACAACTGGCAGCATTTCCTTTGGAATAGCTTTTGTTGCGGGTAACATTCTTGTCCCCAGTCCTGCAACTGGAATGACTGCTTTTTTAACCTGACTCATATTAACGTTCCTTTATTGATAATCCACGACCTATAGCATAGTAATGCAATCCGTATTCCTGCATTAGCTTAGGTTCAAATAAATTTCGTCCATCGAATAATAATGGCTCAGTTAGCGACTGTTTTAATAATTCAAAATCAGGTGCTCTAAATGCCTGCCACTCGGTGCAGATAACTAAGAAGTCAGCACCTTTAAGGGCCGCTTCTTTGGTGCCAGTTAGGCTCAGATCGTCACGTACACCGTAAATACGCTGAGTCTCTTCCATGGCCTCAGGGTCGTAGGCCTGTACCTTAGCGCCAGCTTCCCATAAATGTTCCATTAAAACGCGGCTGGATGCTTCGCGCATGTCATCTGTATTAGGTTTAAATGACAATCCCCAAATAGCCGCAGTCTTGCCTTTTAAGTCATTATTGAAATGCCCAGAGATATACTCGAACAGCTTTTCTTTCTGTTTGTAGTTTACCGCTTCCACAGACTCAAGAATTTTAGCTGTGTAACCCGCCTCAGTTGCACTACGAGCGAGCGCTTGCACATCTTTGGGGAAACAAGAGCCGCCATAACCACAACCAGGATAAATAAACTGGTAACCAATTCGTGGGTCAGAACCAATACCTAGTCTCACATTTTCAATGTCAGCACCGAAAACTTCGGCTAAATTCGCCATTTCATTCATAAAACTGATTTTAGTTGCCAACATACAGTTCGCTGCATATTTAGTTAGTTCAGCGCTACGGATATCCATAACAATAATTTTGTCATGGTTGCGGTTAAATGGTGCATAAAGCTCTCTTAGCTTCTTCTCTGCACCAACACTGTCAGTACCGATAATAATACGGTCAGGTCGCATGCAATCATTAACCGCTGCGCCTTCTTTTAAAAACTCTGGGTTAGAAACCACATCGAAGGTAATTGATTTACCAAGTGACTCTTGTACGTCAGTAATTTTTGCTCTGACTTTATCCGCAGTCCCCACTGGAACCGTAGATTTGTTGATTACAATTTTATGCTGATCCATCGCTTCAGATATGGTTTTAGCCACAGCTAGCACGTATTTAAGATCGGCAGAACCATCTTCATCGGGCGGCGTACCTACAGCAATAAAAATTACATCGCCGTGCTTCACTCCAGCCTCTGCATCGGTGGTGAACTCCACCCTACCGGCATCAAAATTAGATTTAACTAAAGGTGTTAAACCGGGTTCATAAATAGGAATAATTCCTTTCTCAAGGTTGTCGACTTTGCTTTGGTCAACATCAACACAAACAACTTGATGCCCAACTTCAGCTAATACAGCTGCTTGTACTAACCCCACATAACCAATACCAAATACGGTTACCTTCATTATCTTTAGTTCCTTTAATCAATTAGCTGTATTTCTGACAGCAATTATCGTGCAAATATTTTAAACTACGAATGTTGTGATTCATATTACAAACGGCAGTTAGTGTATAACTTCAAAATTAAAAAATATAGGTAGAAAATAGCGAGTAAAGATCTTTACTCAGAAGGTATTACCAGTTGTCGGAAAATGCGCCATCTTTTTTACAAATTCCGTCCCATAAACCGCACAACATAAATTTCAGGCGTTCTAATTTACGATCTTGTAATAAACTATTGGCAAAAAAACGAATGGGTAACACACATAAATTGCGAGTTTTCCAATATTTAGGCACATAGCCTCTGCGTGATAACAACAAAATATTGCGAAACTGATAATATAACCTTACGGGGCTGCCTACTTTATAAGTAATGCCAGCAAATTTGCTGCGGGAGTCGCCCAGGCGGTGGATCATCTCAACTTTGTCGGCAATCGCCACCATTAAGTTCTGCTGTTTCGCCCGCCAGCACCACTCGTGATCGACCCCATCAATAAACAAGCTTTCATCTTTATAACCAATGGCTTCCAAATGAGACAAGTCAATCATCATGCCCGAGGATATAATTTGGGTCACACAGACAATCTCGTCATACACCAAAACTTCCCGCTGCACTCTGGGTTTAACGGTTTTTTCAGAAAATGAACAAATAATACGTGGGCCAATGGCAACAACAGGTCGCTTTTCCACCTTAGATGCCACCAGCAACGAAGACAGTCTAAAAGCGAAGTCTTCATCTATAGTGCTGTCTTGGTCCAGCAACATGCCATACTCACAGCCAGCGGCACGCAGATCTCGCAAGCCCACATTATGGGCTGCAGCAATACCAATATTATTAGGAAAATGATGATAATGCAGATTGGTTTTATCGAAACGTAACTCGGTGGCAACCGGGGAATTATCCACAATGGAAACCACATCAACTTGTTTTAAAACCGCTTCAAGAAGATCTTGGGTGATCCCCATATCCGGTTTATATAAAATGACTGTCGCGCCTATCACTCGTGTCTAACCCGCTTATTCAAAAGATAACGGTCTATTTTATACGCTAATTTTACAATTTTGGAAGGCATGAGCCGTAAAAAGAGTACCGCACAAGCGTAAACTATATTGCCTAAACTGTAGCGCTTTAATACTTTCATGGCATAAAAACGGGCTTTAAACTCATTAATTGACTTACTCAAACCACGGCGTTTATAAAAATCATTCACTCGCCGAAATTCCAGCAAAGGCTCTACAAGATTAGCAAATTTGTATCCTGCAGCACATAACTCTATCCACAGAAAGTAATCTTGGGTGTTCGCCAACATTTCTTTGTATCGATGACCAGCTAAAAGAACATTTGAACGAATAGCAACTGTAGGATGATTTATTGCGCAGCGTTTGGGTAAAATACGAATAATTTGATGATGGGCAGTAGGTAACTTTCTTTTACCAACTGCTTTACCAAATTCATTTATTTCAATTAAAGCTGTACCTAAGACTGAGATTTTTGGATTAGAATCTAAAAACTCTATTTGCTTCTGAATTCGATCATTAGTTGAAATGTCATCGGCATCCATCCTTAGGAAATACTTAGTCGTCTTTTTAACAAAAAGATCGATAATTAAGTTCATGCAACAACTTAATCCTGAATTAATCTTATTATCGATTAATATTAGATGAGAATTTTCTGATTCTATTTTTATCAAATATTCAAAAATTGCTTTATTTACGGGACCATCTAAAACAATAACCAATGTAAAATCAACGTCTTGCGACAAAATACTTTCTACAGCCCGAGATAACCATTCAACACGGTCTCCAGAATAAACAGCCATACCAACTATAGTCGTTGATATATGTTTGTTTTCAATATGGCTTAATAATGAATAAGAACGAGTCAAACGATGTCACTACCTAATAATAAGAAAATTCTAAATGTCAAAAAAGCGAAACAGTATACCAGATAATTAAAACGCATATTTAATTTATAACTTTTCACTGGAATTGTGTTTTAAATACTCTTTATATGCTTCCTCAACATCCAACAATTCAACATTTTTAAGTATTTTTTGAAGTGTGGTATTTTCAGATTTAGGAGCCGTTCTAATCATATTTAAAACACTGATATACCGTTCTAAAACAAGCTCTTTACCCTTTTTAATCTTTTCTTCGAGTTTATACTTACTAATAAATAGTCTTTTTTGTGATAGATAGTGTTTAATTAAATCCTTTGGTAAATTAATATTTTGATTTTTAGAGTTATCAAAAATACCGCTACGATTGTTTTTGAAAATTGACCCTTGTTTATCTCCACTCATTGGTCTGCCGCGTTTTAATGCGGCGATGTATTCCATTTCACTGCGTATCATTCGATGTAAAATAAACGCCTGTTTCACTTCTTTTCGTAATTCGATTACTGGAACTCGCGAAAAATTGTCAAGACTCACTTTATATTCCGTACCATCTGCCAATTGATAACGGCATTTACTAGATAGCATATTATGGGGATTGGCGTTTGTTGGTAATATGGAAGTAGATACAATTGACTTTACTTGCTGTGCTCGTCTCCCAACAAGTTTACTTTGAAATGGCTCAAGAAAAGGGCTATTTTCATCCATTCTATGGATCCATTCTAAACAACACACATCCGCCCACATTTGACTCACAAAACCTTTAATACTTAATTGAAAATCAGATGGCGTGTAAAATTCATCAATATCTAAAAACATCACGTGTGAATACCCTTCCCATCGCGATAAACTGAGTTCTCTTTGATAGATGGCCATTTGTGGTGAACGTTGCCTATCGTCAAAATATGGATCACCATCTTTAAATTTAACAGACGATAAACTTTTTAAACTCTTAACTATTTCATCAGAATTGTCTGACGTATTATTGATATAAATGACAAGCTGATCAAAATCAAAATATAAGTGATGAAAAATCCAATCAGTTAGGTAAGCGGCTTCGTCTTTTGCAATTGCTACTAGCTTTATTTTAGGTTTAATTTGTTCCTTTGGATATTTCGTTTTGACATACATACAGCCCAAAACGTCTAGACTTCTGCGCATATTATTAAGAAGCCGATTTACGCCTGACTTATTTAAGATTCGCTTCAATTTTTATACTCTTTTATGGCAAAATTTTCGCGAGATAAAGTTAAATTTGGATTATACGCAGGATCATACTCGATATAATTTGCCCAAGACGTTTGCAAATAATTGAGTTCTCGCATAAACCGAGTTCGCTTTTCATGTGTGTCGTCGAACCCTCGACTAATCGACTCATAGTGATAGAGCTCAGCCTCTGCACAATATACATTCCTTTTTCCAAGGGAAAGCACTTTAAGACAAAAATCGACATCGTTAAAGGCAACCTGTAAAGACTCGTCTAAGCCCCCCACTTTCAAATAATCCGTTTTTTTAACTAATAAACATGCTGCAGTAACCGCACTATAATTACCTGTCGCAGCTAATCGCTTTAGATAACCTGGATGGTATCTAGGAAAATATTTGTGTGCATGGCCAGCACCTCCACCATAGCCAAGAACAACCCCTGCATGTTGTATTCTACCGTCTGAATATAGCAATTTTGCTCCTACGCAACCGATCTCTTCCTTTAAGACCCAGCCTAACATTGACGATAACCAGTTTTCAGAGATGACTTCTATGTCGTTATTAATTAAGCCAATAACAGAACCTTTTGCTTTACTTACTGCAAAGTTATTTATTGACGAATAATTAAACGCTTGAGGATACTTTAACAAGCGTATTTTGGGGTGCTTATTAAGTTCAGCGAAGTAATTAAGGCTTTCTATTTCATCAGAATTATTGTCAACTAGTAATATTTCAAAGTTAACATAGCTCGTTTTATGTAAGATAGATTCTATACATGCTTGCACTAAATCTTTGCCGTTTTTAGTTGGAATAATAAGACTTACCAATGGCTCTGAATCTATAGGCCACTGTAAAGCAATAACCTCAGTCGATTTATCAAAACTCATATTTACACTGCTCCCTACAATGGATGAAAGCAATGTACTAAATTTATCTAAGCTAATTGATTCTTTCCTAACTCGACTTAACAGCACCAGAGGGATATGGCCAACTTCAATATTATTGGTTAAAGCAAATTTAGCTACTTGAATAGCGACACTTTCAATTTTTGCTTTGAAATTATCATCAAGTAATACTTTAATATTTGAAATCCATACACCTGTATTCACATAAGCTGTAGATAACTGCAATTCAGGGTTCCAGTCTGGCAACATGTGTGGGTTTGTATGCTTTTGTTTTTCTATACAATCAGTATCGACATACAAGATATCACTATATTTTGCAGCGTAATGCAATATAACAAATCCAATTAATGGGTGTAATATATCCCCAGAATACATAAAAAATGCTGAAGTATTTTTGTTTGATGCAAGAGTTGAATCTAATTTTATATTGTTAAAAGACGACAAATATTTATCGCTAATATTTTTACACTCGATTAAATAACGGTCATCGCACAGTATAAAAACACTTAAATCTGTATCAACTAACTTACTAAGGCTTTCTAAGGTAACCTGCAATAGCCCTTGTTTGCCATTAGGTACAAGGATTACGATGCTAAATTCACACCTTTGAAACCGTTTATAATCGCTAATTAAATTATTTTGTATTAAACGGTTCTTCGTATATAAAGCATCTAATTTTTTACGAGAAGGAAAACCATAAAATAAGCCTGATTTTTGTAAGCTTCGACTGTAAAACGAAGTGAGTACAGGAGATTGCTTAAACCAAGCTCTGATACCTTTAGGAAAGAGTCCAACAGCGAACTTTATGAATAACATTAAATACTTTTTCAAAACTCTGCTTGGATTCAATTTTCATTTACCTTTTGTGGCGAAAACCTAGGCTCAAGAAGTGAAGAAATTTGCTGTTGAGCACGTTCAGGCGAAAACCTAGACAAAACGTATTTACAGTTTTCTTCGCCCATAGAAAGTCTATCGCTTTCACTCATTTCATACACCTGAGCCATAAGCTCGGAAGCGTGATTTAAATTGGGTTCAGCCCAAATTTGATCTTTAGAAAATGGGTAATCCATTTCTGCTAAAGGCTTCAGCTCAAAGGAAACTAACAGTTCAGAGTTTGGGGGTATGATGTCATTGCTACCAGACCAAGAAGTAGCGATAATCGGTAAATTATGCATTGCAGCCTCTGCAATAGTGCGCCCAAACCCCTCTGAGCGATGAAGTGAGACATAACAATCAGCTTTGCTGTACAACGATGTTAGCTCAGGTTTATTCAATTGCTGCTCAATTAGTTTAATTCTATTATCGGCAGAGCAGGCTGATTTTAGCGTGGAATATTCATCATTATTCTTTGCATTGCTGACTTTCAACAGCAACAACACCTCTTCATTGTTATAAAATGCGCGTTGGAAGGCTGTAATTAAACCTAAGGGATTTTTTCGCGTTAAGTATGAACCAGCATCAAAGATATACAGGAAAGTAAATGGCTTCTTTTGAACTAAATGAGTAACGTTAGGTTGTACTTTCACCGTTTCAATTGCAGGGTATACATGAGACACATTCGTTAAATTTGCTTCAATTAGTGCACTTTCAACAAATGTAGAAATCGCCCAAAATTCATTTACTGTTTGTACTGCATGAATAAACTCAACTGGCAAACGCGGTAATTCCCAGGGCGCTTGAAGAATAATATGTCCGAAGGCATCCATATTGTCGAAATTAGCAACAAATTTTTGATACTCGATAATATTCATACAAAAAATGGATGTGGAGTACCTTGGAAAATAAGTTTCATTTACTACACATGAATAAATAGCTGAATCAGAAATATGTCTAAGAGAAATAGTACAAAATGGTATACCAAGATTTTCAATTGTATGAATAATGGTTCTAACATCTTCACCAAGACCAGTAAGTGACCTAGCGTAACCAACAATGTTGACACCCGTTTTTTCCTTGGTTAACTCGTCTCTATTTAGGAAAGTATTGTCAGTGTCAAGTAGCGTCACTAGGTGATCAATTGCAAATGATTTTTCCCCAATTGAAAGATACCATTCTACAAGCGCGTAGCGCTGTCGATAGTCATTGAGGTTCACATTTTGATGGGTTTTAGAATAAATCAGAACCATCAGGTGGGTAATGGGAATGGATTGATCTTGCTCTACGCTAGGATCAACCTCAAATAATACTAACAGGTCTTTGCGTTGAAATTGTGAAAGATGCTTCTTTGACCAGGGCATCACATCTTGGATAAGATTCATTTTTTGTTTAGCTCTGGATCGGTTGGTAGATTCAACTGCTCTTGGTATTCCGCCAATTTAGCAGTAATCACAGGTCCATTGGGTCTTAAATTATTTGCTTCTTTCATCAATCTAAATGCAAACTGGATTTCGCCATTTTGTTCGCAATATAACGCTAATTCACGAAAAATCTCTGCATCAGAGACTTCATTACTAATCATTAACGCATGGCGAATACGCATGCTATCAGTAACAGGAGTATTTATATCACTCGACGCCTTTCTTGTAGTGGTCATATACAACTGCTTGACGTGATATTTAAACTTGAAATAACGTTCTCTTAAAGCAGTACGATATAAATATTTTTTAGGGACACAAGACCTAATAATATCGATAAACTCTGACTTTTTAACAACTAAACTAGAACGCTTTTTAGCAAGTTGGGCTAGACCGTAGACCAATCCGGTATCATAGCTAGCCAAGTTGTTCATCACAGCACGAAAGTCATCAGGATTAATGTTTTGAGGAATAAAAGGCTTCTGTTCTTTCGCCTTTAATTCGAGCAAATACTCTTGACTATTATCAACTGAGTACTCTTCAAAAAACCTTTCCAACTTATCAATAAAAAACTGCTTAAAATACTCATACTTTTTAGGCTGAACAAGTGAGTATATTGTGGTTCCAGAACTTAGTGATTGTAAGAAACCGTCTACCCTGTCTTGATATTCTGGAATTAAAAATTGATTCAACCAACGTTTCACTTCAAGAGATTCAAAAGTATATGATGGATTTACAACGATCTGCTTAGATTCGGGCTCAACTTCAATACCAAATATAGATAGAAAATCGCAAACAATATCTCCCTTATAAAAAATATTTTTCGAATAAAATCTAATTAGAAAGGATTCTTGGGTAAATTTACCCAACATTAATTCTAGTTGACGTAAATGGTAAGCCTGTGGCTCTTCGGCAATTCCGAGAGCCTTGACCTCGGAATGTCGTTTAACACTCTGGTTGTACGAAGACTCTATTACATCTAGAGGGAAACGAATATAAGCAATAAATTTAGCTTCAGGAAAAACAGATAACAATTCAGTTATCTGGAAGAAAAAAAATTCAGAGGACAGCAATAGAATTTTGCACCCTGAAGATTCGCAGTCAGTTACAACTCTATCTACTTTTTGAGGAGATAAAACAAGTTTCTTATCTACCGTACGCTCAAAGATATTTAGTACATTACCCGAACTGACACCATTATTATCCGTTTCATGTTGCGGATAAAAAATACCTTTCTCTTTTAAAAAAATAGTATTATTTGACAGCCATTTTTGAATGGCAGAAGTTCCTGTCTTAGGAGGACCGATGTGAATAAATACTTTCAATCAACAACACTCTATAATTAATGCGAATAAACGCCAAGGCTTTTTAATTTATGCTCTATGATATCAATATAATTTGGTATTTTAGCTCTAGGAGTATCGCTTTCTCTATCTAAATAATTGAAAACATCTTCTTTAATTGATTGCTTAAACTCACTTTCTGACCAAGAATCTAAAGAAATTTTCAGGATTTTAAACAAGTCACTTATTTTATTAGTTTGAGCAATCGTTATACCCGTGCTCATTGCAGGCTGACCAACTGCATTTATGCCGCAAACCAACTCTCCAGCCGGATAATATCTTAGGGTTTTACAACGTTTAGTTAGAAACATTTTAGACATCAAATGATTAGGTCTACGACATAAAATATGCACATCAGATTTAATATGACCAAGCAATTGTAAACCATGCAAGGCGGAGCCTTCTCCAAAAACCAACTCCTTGGCTTTTGAATAAATTTCAAGCTGCTCCCTCAACTTCATATTTTCAGGACGAATTATAGTTATTCCATGTAGTTCTAAATAATTTTCTATATACCTTTCACCAGCAATAACTCCGTTTGGAATATTTGAACGAGAAATATAAAATCGTCCTTCCTTATTTTCAGAAAAAGTCCCTTGTTGTTTGGCATTTTCATCTAGCTTTTGTAAATATAAATCACTTGGGCCTTCTTGTGGAAGTTGCTCTTGCTGGCCACAAACCCATAATTTTTCCAATAACATCGGCGATTCTACAAAAAGTACTTGGTCAATATCTATTTGAAACCATTCTAAAATTGCCACGAAAAAGGCAGGAACATCATTTTTGCCAAACCCACTTCCTTTGCGCACAGAAAATACAAATTTACCTTTCATTTTCAGTTCGGAATACATTATTAGTCTAGTAGAAAAGTCAGCGATTTGATGTCCAAAGTGATTGACTATCGGCCCCCCCCAAAAGAAATTGCCTGTCTTGTAAGTTAACTTTTCATTTTCCTGTAACTCAGGACAATCATCTTTAACTTTACCCTTTCGTTTAAAACGCTCCTCTTCACACTTTTCCCAATCAGGCCAAATAGGACCCAACTTATGTTCAGACCTTCCATGCGGAGATCCCAACACCTGACTAATCGGCAAAACAGGTACATTTTCGTATAATTTAAACAAGCAGCAACCCCGGAATGTTAATACCAAAAATCCGAAAAATGACTTTTTTCATTCTCGATCATTTTAATTTCGGATGGGCTTAAGTAATGAGTAAGTTCAACTTCATTCACTACAGGCAATTGATTTAGTAGTGGATCCCAGTCTTGGGTCTTTCTTTCTTTTTGAATATTTTCTGGATTAATATTTTCAACCCCAATAAAGGAATAAATGTCTTTCAAAGTATTGACAGGAGATTGAGTCAATTTTCCGTAAGGCACAATCTTAACTTGCACTGCATATTGTTTATTTAGCCTTTGAACAATACCCTCAATATTTGCTAGGTATTTCAAATAGTTCTCAACGGAATGAGCTAACCAGGCAATGCTCGGATCATCTGCTGATTTTCCTAATTCAATCTCTTTTTTAAATCGTTTTTTGTGAGAAGCTATGATTTCCCCAATATCTCGTGTAGAAACCAAAATCTTAGCTTTAGGAAAAGTTGCTATAATCTCGTCTATGCAACGTATATGAGCTGGTGTTTTCTCAACTAGCTTTTTACCACCTAAATTTATTGATGAATCATGAAAAAATGCTCTAAGTACATGCTTGTAACGCCTTTCAAACCAGATATCTTTGCGTTGTGGTTCGTTTATATAAGCTAAGGGCATTCCATTTTCTGTAAGTCGTTTATTTCTCTCTACAAGTTGCCGAATTGATTCTTGAAACTTAGTAAAGTTTGCAGCTCCTAGATAAACTCTCATTTCGTAATTTTGAGAACCTGCAACTTCCAGTAGTTGCCATGGCCTAATAAAGCTAAAAGTTTCCACTGTTGCATGACTGAAATCACAGAAAGAAGGATGATTCGATACTTGTTGAAACAATAAACTGGTGCCACTTCTTTCAGGTCCGACAATAAAAACAGGCTCCTGTTCAAAAGCCCATTCTCTCAACATTTTTTTATAACTTTGAAAATCTGACACGTTAATTAAATAACTCCCTAAACCTTGCAATAAATCTTTGATTGTAAGTATTAAAAGCCTTTTCAGAATTTGTTATCAACTCAGCTAAGCGCTCACTATCAAGTAATTTTAAACCCCTAGCCAAGTCAGATAATGATTCATATTTTTGCATATCGTCGAACACTTCAATACCTACCATCGCATCAAGCGTTCCAATCAAAGGTTTTCCGTATGATAACGCTTCCAGAGATTTAATCTTTAGTCCCGTACCACCAACCATTGGATTAATAGCTACATCAATTTCGCGGTAAAAATCACTCAACTCTTGAACTTTTCCAATTATTTTAAATACCTTGTTGACACTAGATATTGAATTACAGATTGTCCCAGCCAAGTAGAACTCGAATTTTGAAAACATTTCATTGTTAATGAGTAATTCATTTTGCAATGCAATGATAGATTGCACATTAAAAGGATTGGCACTCCCTATGTACCCAATACGAATTTTTTCCTCATCAACAGGGTTGCGCGTTAACAGTTGTTGCTGAGGAACCACGTACCCCATAACTTCAACAGGCGTATTTGTAATGCTTTCAAAATATCGAGCTTCTTCATCCTGAATCGCAATAACAATATCAGCCCTATCTAAAGCAAATGCCTCTAATTCTTTAGTGGTATAAAACCAAGCTGGTTCTAACCCTGCTTTGCGTGCAACTAAGTGACGATCACCAAAAACGTCATGGGTATCGATTATTTTTTGCGTTTTTTGCGGAACAACCTCAAGTACTTTAGAAAACCAAACATAATTGGTTAAACACACACTGAAATCATATCGCATACAAAGCTTTTCAACTAGAGCTGATACTCTTTGATCGTACCAATCATCAATATCAAAATATGTTTCATATGAAGGCTCTGCGGCAGGACCAATAGGTTGAACAAAGTGAAAAAAGTCCCAACATGCTCGCATTTCACGTTCTTGCTTTGGAGTTAAACCCTCCATCCCAAAATACACAAAATGCACTTTATAGCCCAGCATCTGATACATTCTGGTTAAACGGTATATTCGTGCACTGTTGCCTTGGAACTGAGGGTGAGAAGGAATTGGGCTTACAATTAAAATATGGTTCACTGCAATTCATCCTTAGGCACAAACATCTCAAGTTTATTGATGGCAATACCCATTGTTTTGCCATCGATAGTTACCAGTTTATCCGTTTCTAAAACTAAAATGGCATTCTCATCAAATCCAACGGGCTCGAAATTTACTCCAAATTCAATTACTGATCCGGAATACACGGATTCAAAAGCAACCTGTTTCCCGTTGAGAAACACAGATACAAGATTCGATTCTAAAGAATTAGGTAAATCACCTAAATGAATTCGCAAAAAATAGTACCCTGCAGCAGGGATAGCTAACTGGATAATGGATTGACGTGCGGCGCCAGACCAGCGCCATTGCTGGTTCTCATAACGCTCCAGCGGATGCAGTCCTTTTGAAAAAAAAGTATCTAAAGGCACATTGTTATTATCTGCAAATAAACATGACTCAAGCAATCTCGTTGATTTAGTTTCGTAATTTAAAAGTGACAAATAATAGCGTTTTATATGCTCAGCTTGATGTCTATCGGTATTTGCATAATTAAGCACATTAGAAAATTTGGTTGCCTTAGTCAGCAAATCTAGCACATTCGAATGCGCTGGAATTGCGATTAACATAGTTGAGGATCGCCAAATTTCGTTTGATTCATCTAAGGGTTGTAACCCACTGTCATAAATAACATAACCCAAGCCACTAAAATAAGTTTTATATTCTTTAATAGAAGCACTGATTGCTTTTCCACTGAGAGTAACAACGGGTAAGTCCTGGTTAATCCGATTACTTAATCCCTTAAGAATAGCCAGCACATTATCATAGGCTATGTGCACCCAACTCACATGTTTAACGGCAAAGTACTGTTCGTCAAATCTAACTTTACGAATTTTTTCAGGAGAGTGTGAGAGCTGTTCAAAACCGGCCTCAACTCTAGGTGTCATGTGATACTCTAGATTTTCATCACCAAGTAAATACTGCTCGTAGCCAAACGACCTTGACTCATTCCAATACCAAAAACCATAGCGCTTTAATTTTGATTCATCTGCATAGTACATTAAATCAAACCCAGCCTGTGCAGCAAATCCAGCCATCATACTATGTTGATTGGCGCATACTATTGCGGTTGTGGGTTTATTAATAACAAGTGAAATGGCCCAATTTAAAACTGCACTCACGTGATAGTGGTTGCACTCAATTGCCTGATATATTGTTGCTTGAGTTGATGATCCTGAACGATTATGCATTCGAATCACCTTGTGTAAACGAAACCGACATATTTTTAAGGCTAGAGTAACAACCTGAATAATAAGGTTGCGGTGAAAGGTTTACCATATCTGATACTTTGGTCAGAGAAAAACACCACTCTTGTTCATAAACATTAGGCAATGGCATAAAATCGATATTTTGTGCTCCAGTAACAAAGTGATTTATCGCAAAACCCGCCGCTGTCCAATATGCGATTAAAGAGTTGCGACTGAATTCCACGTCGTTAATAACGTCTGAATCCCAAACTAATGTGACACAACCTAATGCACCAACCTCTAATAAGTTATTGATTGCAGCGAAAACTTTAACAGGATCACTCTGTATAAGCCTAACCGGTAGGATAATAAGAAAACGCTCTTGTCTTTTCATTCCATTGATTATTGAACCAAAAGATAGTGATTCAGCCGTACACTTAAAAGTATTTTCAGGATTCACATCACACAATTTTTCAGCAATATTTAAACCATCTAATTTATCAGAAATATATAAGAAGTCTCTGTCGGTACAAAGGGGTAAAAAAGAATTTCTCCACCAATGTTGACCTGCAAATTGATTGCTCTGAATTAATGACATTTCTTCTGAAACAAAACTTTCCACAACTGATTCAGTGGGATAACAATTTAGTTCAAAGTTAGTATCACAATAGACTTCCGTGCGTGTAAGATGCTCTTTTTTATCTAAACAAGATAATCGTTTTCTTTCTGCCGCAATAGCACCTAAGTAAGCACTGGTAGTAGTTTGAATATTATGGTTTTTTTCAACCCAACGGCGTGCATTTAATCCTAGTTCCACACGTTTATTAGGTTGAGAAATTAGTTCATCCAATACCGCTGTTAATTTCTCTGAAAAGTCTTGATTATAATCAATTTTAATTGCGCAATTATCTGGTATTTCAGCAAACGGACCAATATTTACCACAATACATCCTAAACCTAATCCAAACGCACGAGTAAGGGTCCCGGAAGATTCCCCACCGCTGGGATAACGTAAATTGACAATAAAATCAGAGGCTATCAAATATTTAAAGAAGTCTGCGTGACTAAGAAAACCTGTGACCAAAACATTACTTTGTAACCCAAACTCGGCGATGTCTTGATAAACATCATACTCGTGTTGCTTACATTGCCCAGCTAAAACATAAAGAAAATCTCGCCCCTGCTGTTTCAAAACACTCAAAGAAGCCAAAACGGCTCGAATTTGTTTAGCTTTTGCAATGAATCCCATTGAGGTTATTACGGGTTTATTACCAGGTAGTCCTAACTGCCCCCTGTAACTCATTTTCAGCTTAGTTTGATGATGTCTTATTTCAGGCGAAAGGTGGTGTGGAATAATGTGAACGTTTTTATGCCCTTCAGCTTTAATAAAGTTAGCTGAGTATTCAGAATGAACAATGACACTTGATGCTGCGGAAATGATAGACCTGTTCATCATTAATTCATGGGGCATGTGTTTCCCCTTCCAGCCAAATTTAGACACTTGACTACCGATTATTTCGCCGGCACTGCCATACTGATTAAACATTGCGCGAGTGTAACTTTCCTCATCGCCAAGGCTTAAATTGGTCAAATCGATTAAGTAATGCAGATTAAGATCGTGTACAACAACGATTCCAGGGCGTTTTAACAATATTTCGAGCATATAGCGAGTGTCAGGGTTATTCCCCACATGATAAAGATGCGGAACCAGTGCAAGTTGAAATTGTGCCGCCAAATACTCTTCTAATCTGATGATTACAACTGACTGTGGAATATCTACTGGTTTAGGTGCTGCGTTTTCGATAACGACGCAAACACGAAGTTCTTGACTCAAGTAGGGTAACTGTTCCGCTAGGTAATCAGCGATGCCGTTCGGTTTAGGTGGTAACGGACAAAATATCACTAAATCAGGTACAACTAGCAACATGCTATTTATCCGCTGATTGTTTTAACTGATCTTTAAGATAGTTGAATTCACGTTCCATCCGCTCTGTTTGAATTGATAACATCGCATCCATACGCTTTTCCACTTCTACTGCAAAATCACCCAAAATGTCAGTGAAACTGCTTTTAAGCTGAATGGCAGTTTGGGTTACGCGTTTGCCATTAATAAACAAATGCACTTCCCGTGCTTCTGCAGAAAAAGGCAACATATTAAGCTCAATTGAAAACCCATGGCAACCATTACCAATGCCCGCAGCAACGAGATCTTCACGCAAGGTCGCTGCTTTTGTTTCAGCGATAACTTTATCACCTTGTTTCAACTCTACTTTACAAGGACTAGAAGGTTTTAAAGTGTTACAAGCCCATCCCGAAACCGTGTCAGCAGATACTGCATCGATATGGTATTGAAGCCCACTGCGCCCCAATAGGCGTTTGACAACATTTTTTAGTTTTCGATTCATCTCGACAGCCCTTAACATCCGATTTTAAAGCGGCGAAGTTTACAATATTCGTAAGTTTCTTGCACCCATTAATGGTAGCTTTGCATAAATTGCGCTAGGCATTCTTATATCCAAATCTGATATATCCAAGTTATGTAGTAGTGCTGTAGTGGCATAGTTCATTTGACCACTACAACCCGCTTTCATATTAGCTCCATCACTATATTCACCATCCCAGTTATATGTAGTTGAAGCCTCTAAAAATCGAGTTTCTTCTGGAATTATCATGGAATTTAAGGTAGAAATAGGATTCAATAGCAAAACCCTATTAATATTAAGTAAATTAGCAAACACTGATACTCCAAACCCTCCCATGGAACTACCATAGCCTAATCTAGTGGGGAAACACTTTATATCTAAACTTATCTTCTTCAAGAACTTTGCAAAGACTTGCGAACGATACCAATTAGGTTTATTGATACAAGCAAACGATAGTACATTAACTCCTTTAGAACGAATGTACTCAAAGCCCCAGGGGCTAACAGCACCTCTTAGAGCATCGTCAAAACAGACCGATGTCCCCAGTTGCCCAAAAGTAATCACGACAGGCAAATTTATATCTATAAAGTCAAAACTCATATAGACATCATCAAGAATTTCATAACCGTGTGACGGAATTTGATTTATTTTATATTCAATTAACTGAAAATGAGTTTTTAAATTATAGGTTCATAACCCAATTGCTCTTCAGGATTTCCAAATAGTTTTCGATATTCAGCTAAAACTTTATCTGTAAAATGCTCTTCCCAATCACTGGAAACACCGGTTGTAGAATGTTTTGGTAATACTTTCAAATTCCATAAACAATTTTCTTTGCAAGCTTCCAACCAATAAGGCTTTATATGGTCTTCAATTTCACAAAAATCTAATGCACTTTTTATTTCTCGCATCTGATGGTCACTTGATACATTCCAATCTTTTGGTTTTTTTCTACTTTCTGGATTTGCATTACGATCCCATAATTTAATTTTTTCTTTTTTGTGCAATGTAGTTAAAACTTTTAAGAAAAAATTTGTTCCTGATTTATGGTGAGTACCAATTATTATCTTACTCATATTCTCTTCCTATAAATTGATATATCATTTCTATTTATTTCGATACTCTGCTTTTAGTAAGTTTTGTTCCATAAATTTAAATAAATAGGTACTCACACAGTGATTTTTAAAGTTTCCTGAAAGCCAACCAAAAGTTACAGCGTATCCAGAAGAAAAACATTGCAATAGTATTCGACATATTTCTCATTTGCGTTCAAAAAAAGCTTTTAACACAATAGTCATTAAAATACTGTTCTCCAGTCTCGCTGAGTTTTATATCTAGCTAAAAAATCAATATTTTGAACTGTATGCACTTTTCTTACATGAAATAAATAGTTTAAAATACTAAATATAATTCCGATAAGGACATGTTTTATAAAGTTCATTTATTCATGGATAATTACAGTACACGATTGAGAATCTTTGACTCTATCTGATACCAAATGATACACAAACTACTTTTTCAAACTTATAGCTACAAGCTTATTAGGTGAAATCCTTTGATATCTGAATCCCATAAGATCAAATCATAGACCTCATTATCCAATAAGTTGTTCACCTATTACTCAATAAACTAAGTCCGCCACCAAATGCTGTGAATAATATTTCCCCAAAGATACTAGCTTACTTCTAAAGCAAATTACGTACCTTCTTTATTTTTTCAAACCAGCTTTTCGCTAAAGCAAAAATTAGGAAGAGCCTAATTTTTGCGACTTTTAGCATGTGAAACAATAGAAATGTTAAAATTTCACTTACCGTCTATTTTTCGGTTAAAATACTTGATTTCAAAAACCTAAGATTTAACGTTTACTACTAGTTTAATTATAATTCACATGTGAGTGAATCTTTATTACCCTCCAGCCGGAAGAAAGTCGAATCTATAACCAGCTAAAGGCATACTAGTACTTATAAACTCTTTCTTAACATTTGATTCAATATAATCATGAAGCAAACTTAAAACTTCTCTGTTAGAGACCCTTTCAATAGCCTCCATGTTATATTTCGCATATTCGATGGCATCAAAATGAGATAACGGAAACGGTTTGTTTATATAAGTGCGCCTTGGCAATACAAATAAACCGGTTACTTTTAAACCTAAGTCTCGCTCATTCACTTTTTTTATAGGAGAAAAATTCAAATAATACTCATACAATTCATTAAGTTGAATGCTAGGTTCAATTAATATATATGTATTTCCTAAATATGAATAAGAAGTAAATTTAATGGTATTTGTGAACTGATCTGTAATATGTAGGGTTTTGAGCATTGTTTTACAAAAAGCTGCCTCGACCTTAATGACGATTAAACTCTTATCAACAACCATTTTGTCGAAAGTAAATACTAACTTTGCAGGCTCTGATGCCTTGGAAAAAAGTGCTGTTTTCCCTTTTATTTTTTCTGGTTCATGCCAGCCTGAATTGAAAACTTCATCTAATAAAGAGAAAGAAAGATAATGTTTATGCAAAGTATGAGTCCGCACACTATGATTCAAACAGCGCAAAGCTATATTGTATTCAGTGTCATTAGACTCAAAATCCGACAATTCTTGTAAAAACTTTTCCCTCCAAAAATTACCTTCAAGTAAAACCTGTTTAGAATGAAACGCAATATTTTCGTATTCTTTACCTAATTTTCTCTCACTCTTTAAAAACTCAGTTACTGTTGAGAACTCAAAATCCTTTACCAATGACTTAGGATTTAAGTTTTTCACATCAACAGGAAAGTCTTTTATGCTGTTAGCTACTTTATTCCATGATCTAACATGTAAATTTGGATGAGGGTTTGGTGGATTAAATTTATCACCTTTGGCTTGATAACCATCAAAAAAATAATTTGGATTAGAGTTATTATCCTTTTCTATTTCTAAGATACGTCCCTTTATTAGCTCTGCACCCTCGACCTTTTCGACATAATCTAAATCAACTCCCAAAATATTTACTCGGCGATAGCCAAGATATATAGCCCATAGCAATGAATAGCTACCCGTTGTGACTTTATCCATATCAAACATAGAATACTCTTGTTCAACGATATCTTCTAAATAGGTAATGCAACTCTTGTCAACTAATTCTGGATACCAAGTTAAAAAACATTTTCTAAGAAAAAAGTGCTTAATACCATTTTCACTTTTTTCTAATATCAACCTTTTAATCTCATGCTTATGTGACTCAAGCACAACTGTATCCATACAACAATAATAAGTCGGATAAAGCCCTTTTTCATCCCAAAATCTATAAGCTGCATTCATTCCTATAGTATCAAACTCAAATATATCTTCGAATGGAGCATCGCGAAGTGAAGGGCCGTTGCCCAGGATGAAAATGACGTCGTTATTTCTTTTAAATCTCATCCCATCTAAATTATGATATACACCTCTATGGTGGTAAATTTTCACACCTTCATCAATCGCATCCAAGTTACTACGAGAACTAATTTTGTTTGTATCTATTGCCGACTCTTTCCAATTTCTAACGGATGCATTTGAAGAAATATCATTAGACATTCTATATATTTTCCCACTAAAACTTGGTGCATTATATCGACTTGCTAAAATAGAATAAATTGCTTGGGTTCTGTGACCGTAATAATCAAACAGCTTGCTCAACTCCTCGAAATCAATATTTCTCTTAGTGTTTTGTTTTAGCAACTGGTTTTTTTTACGTTGCATATCCTTATTAAGCTTTGCTTTGAATTTTTCATTGGGAACTTTAGGCCAAATCACAATTTCTTTAACCTTTCCAAGCTCCGCTGCCTGATCGATTAGAGCTTGAAACTCTCCATGAACTTTATATCCGACCAAACATGAACATAAATGAGGTGCAAGTAATTCATCTGAGGAAGCCTTTAATCTTTTTACTGCTTCGGGGTGCGTGAAATTAATATTATAGAAAGGCCAAGATTCCTTATCATCGTGATCAGGAATAAAAAAATCATACTCTTCTATTAAACTAAATACACATTCTATGTCTTCTAGACAACTAAGACCAGCGTCCATCCAAAGTACTGAATCACCAGAACCTAAACCATCAGCCATATTTTGTATTACAAAACTTTTGTAAGCTCGATGTTTAGGTTCTAAAAATTCATCAAATATAGAATTAACGGTCTCAGGAAAGTATCTTAACTCAACTTTGTCAATTGAATTTAAAATCTCTATATTCTTAGTGCTCAAGCCTAGCGGATAAACAATAATTCTCTCAAAAGTATTGAAGCTAGTCCTATGCAAACTTGCAATAAGATTTAAGCCTTGATTAAAGTATTTTTCATCAAATGCAGTAGCGATGACTCTATTATTAACTTTTTCTAACATAAACATTTAGTCCTTGATATACAGCTGACTCTAAATCTAGGGTCAATTTATCTTTTTTAATATTTTTGGTGACCTTGCGATCTTCTCCAGTAGCATAAAACTCAGCATATCTTTTCAACCAACTATCATGAATGAATCCATATTGTTCTTGCATTAAAAATAGACATTCGTTTAATTGTTCTTTACGTTGTCCTGTGCTTTTAGCATCTTGATGGACAGTTGCTCTCGAAAAAATTTTATTGACTTTTCCAAATTTAAAATTTGCTTTTGCTATTCTAATCCAATACTCATAATCCAATTGCAAATTATACTTATCATCTAATCCGCCAACAGTATCAAAGACTCTTCTTTTAAAAAATAAAGAAGGCTGTAAAATACCTATCGATGACTTTAAAGTTTCCTTAAAGTCAGTTTTATCAGGGTGTACAAAAGCTTCCGATAGCTTTTCCCCTCTATGGTCTACCCTCAACCCTCTACCATAAAGCACTGAAATCTGCTTATCCCGTCCAAACCCTTCACACACGTCGTTTAGAACATTTGAATTGTCATAATAGTCATCACTATTCAGCCAAGTTAACACTTCCCCCTCTGCTAAAGTTAACCCTTTATTTATAGCATCAACTTGACCATCATCTGGTTCAAATATCTTTACTACATTTTTATTAGATTTGGCATATTCTTCTATTAGTTCTCGGCTACCATCATTAGAGCCTGGATCAATAATTATATGTTCATAATCATCATAAATTTGAGAAGCTACTGAATCTAAATTTTTCTGTAAATAATTAGCTTGATTAAACGACGTTGTAACAATACTTACTTTCATTCTAAATCCTACTTAAAGCATACTTTTCTATAGCAATTTCACTTATCGCTTTGCCTTTAACCAAAATTAGTTAAACAAACTAACTAGGGTCACTTAAACACCCTTGAATTCCCCCAGAGGCGCTAATACAAGCCCCATGCACAAAACTCGCTTTATCTGAACAAAGAAACAAGGCTAACTCGGCAACCTCTTGAGGAGAGGCAATTCTTGCCATCGGATGGAAAAGCTCTAAAGTTTTGAAACTCTCCTCTTTGCCATCAAAACCGGCTTTTAACATATCTGTGCCGACGGCAGCGGGTTCTATGGCATTGATTCTAATTCTATTGCCTAAATCAATTGCTAAATTTCGCGTTAGAGAACTTAATCCAGCCTTTGTTGTTGCATAAGCCACAAAACTTTTTTTCGTTTGCGTTGCGTGGATACTACTAACGTTAACTACTGCACCAGCGTTTTTAGACAGATCATTCAAAAATGTCTGAACCATAAAAAATGGTGCAGATAAATTGACATCAAAACTGTTTTGCCATTGCGCACGGCTTAGACTTTGACAATCGCCTAATATCTGGATGGCGGCATTATTAATTAATGCAGAAATGCCATCCCCATTGGTAATTTCAGTTACTTGTGTTAAAAAATCTGCCGCATACATTTCGTCCAACACGAATTTCTGTAAATCAATCTGTAAAAAAACAACTTGATCATTGGCTATATCCATTCGATGAGATATATCAGTAGCGATTACACGATAGTCATTTTCAACAAATTCAGCGACTAATGCTTTACCTATGCCACCGTTAGCACCAGTTATAAGTGCCCAAGGTTTATCTTTGATGGTCATTTAAGAACTCGGCTATTTTACTGACTGCTTCTTGAGTTGCACGTCGAACTCCCTCTTTGGTATTAGACCCATTGTGAGTACCAAAAATACATTGCGGCATATCACGCAAAGGGGATGCTTTAGGTAAGGGCTCTTCTTCGAAAACATCTAGTGCTGCTGCAGATACGTGGCCACTTTGCAAAGCAGAGATCAATGCAGGTTCATCAATCAACGGTCCCCTTGCAACATTAACCACTTTACAGCCTGCTTTTAACTTAGCAATTGTCTCTGCACTGAGCATATGAAAATTATGCTTATTTAATGCACAGGTAAAAATAAGAAAATCAAGCTCTTCCAAGCCTTCAGGAAACGACTTGCGTGTGACAAAGTCAAACCCTTGATTTCCTTCTACACCAGGATCATAAACGACAACATTTACATCAAAACCTGACAATCGTTTAACTGTATTCAAGCCAATATCACCAAAACCAACAACGCCAACGGTTTTACCCGAAACACTCATTCCAGGAGGCTTAGGCCATGCAAAGTTACTGCGGATTTCTCTATCAATATAAAACGTTTCGCGTGCTAAACCCAACATAAAACCGACGGCTAGATCAGCTACTTCACCACCAAACATGTTTGGTGTGTTAGTAATCGGAATACCTAATTCTTCACAAGCTTTAAAATCTACGTTGTCAACACCTATACCCCATTTAACTGCTGCTTTTAATTGTCCATTTTGGGCAGCACGAAAAACTTTTTCTGTTGCAGGATCATCACCAATAATCCAACCATCGTAATCAGGCAATAAAGAAATTAGCTCTTCTTCACTTAATATTTGGGTTGTTTTCGCTGCAACGAGCTCAACCCCTAACTCCTCGGCTGGGGTATAAAACTCTTCAATCATGCCCAACATTGGTGGGCATGTCACTAATACTTTTTTCATAAAACCTCTCATTTTGATCAGGGTTTGATCAATCCCTTTTGAATAAAATAATGTGTTGTAACAATTGCTCTATCCCAGTCATCTGGGGTATCGATATCAGAAGATTCCATTGAGGGTGTTTCAAACATCATGGGTTTTTTACCTATTCGAGCTTGTGTATTGGCAAAGCTGTCACGGGTAAATATATAAAGGTTTGAGTTTTCTTCATACCAAGGTTCTAAATTTTGCGTTGGTATCAGATTATCTGGATCATGGTTAATGGGGGAGCAATCTTGACGGTAAAATCGAGTTTGAATTTTATTGACGGTGAAAAGAGAATCTACATCTCGGTCATTTCGCGCTTTCGAAAACTCACTAATTGCTTTACTTATCGTAACCGGACTAAGTAGTGGATTGGTTGTGTGTGTCATTAAATACATATCTGCTTCAATATTAGCGATATCATCGGCCAACACTAAATTCATTGATACATCGTCACCACAAATTTCTGGTTTGCGATCACGAATTCGAATTCGCTTAGTATCGACCAATCCGTTTTCAGCTAAAATTTCTCTCGCATCAGTATTGATTATTACTTCGTCAATTTCTTCAACTGCCAACAAACTATCAAGTATCCAACGGAAAAGTGGCTTGCCACAAAATTCCCTGAAATTCTTTCCTTTCACACGCGTACTATTTGCCTTCATCGGCAACAGGGCGACAATTTTTTTAGTCATGATAAAACTCTTTTTCTACATCTTTAGGATAAAAATAATGAAACTTTTGTTTTGCTGAAAGCTTCCTCATTTCATGATTTCCTTTGTAAGTACCCCAATAGTGATTATATCTAAACAACACAATTTCAATACATCGTTTTAGGAATACTTTTTCTCGAATAGCCGCCGCAAAATCCGTCATTACACCCGACACTAAGAAACGTAGAAAATCAGAAAAGGAAAAGTGTACTTCCGGCATAATCTTTTGTAGAGCGTAAGCTTCTCTTTCATAACGCGTTCGAAGTTTGCTCCAGGATTCATCGTGTATATGATAAACCGGTGCACTCGATACATAGCCTATTTTTGAGCCGATCTCCACTAACTGCTTGGCCAGATACATATCTTCCAAACCGGTGAGCTCTTCATTGAAGCCAAATTTCTTCCAAGCTACTCTAGAAACAGCAGCATTGGCATTATTACAAAAGAAACCTTCTTGAGGTATTTTGGAATACTCTGGAAACCATTTATCAAAATGTTTAGTTTCCGAATACTTAGTTGTATCTCGCCCCATTTGACGCCCATATGTATAGACAGCAATTTGTTCGACTATGGGCCGGCACAACTCATCTAGCCAATCAACACTTGCAGGAATACAATGCCCGCTTACAAACACGAGTATATCGCCTTTAGCAAATTCACACCCGATGTTAAGGGATCGACCAAAGGTAAACTCTGATTGTTTGATATGAGTTATTCTACAGTTATGTTTTTGGGCGATTTCAAGAGTATTATCTGTTGAACCTGAGTCTACAATAACCACTTCATTTTCAACTATTTTTGTATTTTGTTTGCTTATTTCACTAAGTAACTCATCAAGATAACGTGCTTCGTTGAACGTTCTTATTACCACTGTTGCTAACTTTTTCACGCAGTCATCCTAAACTTGGGAAGCGACTTTCCCTTTACCGAAAGTTGGCGCATTAAAACCTCACCAGAATCAGGGTACTCATCAAGTTGTTCATCTGATAATCCCTCTGTGGCGGTTGTAATTAATAAACAGTCCATATTCTGACCACCAAAAGCACAAGAAGTAGGTTGCAGGGCTTGTAGCTGGATTTTGTCAAGTAACACTCCACTGGCCGAATATTTATGAATTGCCGCCCCTCCCCATATTGCTAACCAAACATTCCCGTCTTCATCAAGTGCACCACCATCAGGTGTGCCTTCTGTTTCAGACAAATCCAGCCAAACAGTTCGATTTTCCCAATCCAATCTACCATTTGTCGTTAAACTGATTTTGAAGGTTTTTTGCACTAAGGAGTCTGAAATTAAAATTGAAGATTCATCTAACCAAATGAAAGAATTGGGAATACCGATAGGAGCATTTTGTGGAACTAGCTTCAAATTCTCATCTAAAGAGTATATCTCGCCATTTAAACCAGTTGGACTTTTTTCCATTGTGCCAAACCAATACTTACCATCTGGGCCCACACTGCCATCGTTACAGCGAAATTTGTTTGAATGGGATAGTTTGATTACTGTATCAATTTGATTTGAAGAACGATTAACTTTAAAGATACTGTCTTCACCTGTCGCTAATATATAGTTATCGCTAAGCACGAGTAGATTAGACACCATTTGAGGCACGTATTTTCTATTATATTTATTTTCACCAACCATAGAGCAATTCGATGATTGGTAAATATGCTTATCCTGAATATCAGTCCACATCCAGTTGTTTATAGAATCATTCCATAAAGGTGATTCTGAAAGGTAAAACTTCATCATTATTCTTTTATATTTCTCTGATTATCGATAACTTACAGATCAGTTATTTACAATTATTTAGTATATACCAATATCGTTCATATTAACTGCAAGAAAAAAGCTGAAAAAACTTTGCTCTACTTGGGTATTTTGGCAAGTTTTGATCCACAATACATCATAAAGTTATTCTGATTCGTATACTCTAATTAAGTAGTTATAGAAAAACCGATTTATAATTAACTTTTTCAAAAATATCACAATTACCATTGACTGTAGCGTCAAATATGCGTCTATTATTTTGTTCGTAAACTTGCCTTGCAATCTCATATGAGCGTTCAGAGTTTTCTAAATCAGGATTGTCCCATTTACACCCTTTCGAGAAGTAGTCTGGACTAAAATGATTTGGATCGCTCTGTGTCATAACACTTTCTGCATTTGGTGCGCCATTATAGTGGAAACGGTGATCCATACCAATGATAAATATTTCTTTAAAACCCAAATAAAATGCAACTTGCAAAGCAGCATAGGTAACAGTCCAGCCTTCTTCCAAACCGAACGCAATATCTTTGCAGAATCTAGTCGGGGGATTTTTGGTATTTAGTATGTGCGTTAAACAATCATTTTTGAATAAATTATCACAACGGTTACTCAAGAACTTTTGACATGTCAGTTGGTTAATTTCTCGATGAGATTGTTCTAATACTTTCTTATTAACAGCAACATAATAATTTGAATAAAAATTAAACTTTTTAAATCCAAGATAAATCTTATTTAAACCAATGGTTTTTTCTCTTTTTAAAAATGAAAGGTCCATTTTGTTTAAGGAGGGTCCATTGCATACAATCACGGCTCGTTGACCAAAATGTCTATTTTGGAGTATTTCAATCATTTAGGTCTCGTAATTTTATTAGTTTATAGATATCCATTATTCTGCAACCAACCTCCATGTTGGCTTTCTATTGTTTTAATTTCGTTTTCTGACAATGTATCCACATAACTTAAATTCCGAGAGGGATCGGTGATATGAGATGGGCTCAACAAAGTCACTCCATATTGGTCAGTAGGTAACTCCATAACTTGATTATAAATAAATGCGCTATCGACCTTTCCCAACCCAATAGCGCTTAACACTTTTTCAATAACGAAAAGAGGATGTTGGATAAATTCTTCATAAGTAAATTCAAAGTTACTCTTATTAGACCACTGCTCATAAATCGAACGATTATATTTCGCATACTCTGTGACCCCTCCAACTTTTGGAACTGTGGGGAACTTTCTGCGTACAGCAGAAGCAACTGAATCTCTTAAATCTCTTTTTGTTGTGTAAATGAACGAGGCTCGCTGCAATATATCGTCACGTAATTCATGTGTTTTCAACAATTCAACTGGAGCTTGATTAGCATCAAGATTTTCAATCGATATTTTTTCAGAATAACCGCTAACAAAATCAACTTTGCTTTTCTCAAGGGCTAGCCGAACTATGTTAAACAGTGCTGTTGAACCTGCATGTCGCATCCCTGCCACGAGTATTGTTGTTTTTTGTTTTTTTAACATCAACTCAGGTAAATTAATGCAGCCTGCTAAAATAGGTGCGTCTACAACTGAAGAAATAGATTTTTCCCTTACACTTTTTTTTAAACGCAACAACTCTTGTTGGAGAAATGTTATTTTTGAATTTGCCGAAATATTTTCTTCAGTATGATTTGCTGAGACATTATCTAGTACTTCTATTGCTTGATCCATCAGTCCAATATTTGTCAACTCTCTAATTGTCCTAGAATGTTTAACTAACCTGTTTTCGGTAAACGACCCCAAATTCACAGCATGACTAAAATGGTAAACAACCATGTTTTTTTTGTTTTTTAACGCTGCTATTTTACCAAGGGAATTATGTACTCCAGATATCAAAAGGCGTGAAATGAACACATTGTCGCAACCAAGACTTTGGGCTATTTGCATATACTTTCGACAATTTGCAATATCCCCTAACTGTTGAAATCCTGCTGCTTTTAGTGCAGCTAATTTGTCAATATCTGGGTGCGAATGTAACTGCTCAATATCAATAGCTGCGAGTTTGTCCCATTCGCCAAAATACCAATTTTCTTTAATTGTAGAAATATCAACGGCATTCGTTGCTTCTAGTACTTTTTTAGAGTTGAGTTGTTCAGTGATAGCACTTGATTTACTAAAAGGCTTTTTCACGAATCACGATATCCTTAATTAATTCAATCTGAGCCTCTACTTTTGTCATTTCTAAATCGATTGATTGCTGTTTTTCAAGCATAATGGCTCGTTCTGACTCCAATTCTCGCGTATGTTTAGTGAGCGCAATTATTTGTTGCTTTTTCAAGGAACTCTGAACTATTTCATTTTCAAGTTTTTGTTTGGTATCTGCTAATGATTTACTTAGAGTATCTGAACTAGCCAACAATTGCACTTTAGTCTCCGAGGCCTTTTCCAATTCATTTTTAAATTTCTCGACCTCTGTTTTTATTGCTTCCATTTGTAACGAACTATCGTTTTTATCATTTTCCAATTTATCAACAACTTCCGTTTTTTCTTTTAATTGAGTTTCAGCATCGAGCTTATATTTTTGAAAGGAATCAGTTTGAGTTTTTGTTTGTAATTTTAGAGAAGCCACTTCTTCTAGTAAAGTTTGCTCCCTTTGTTTTAGTGAAGCATGCTTTTCTTCTAATTTATTAACTTGTTGTTGCCCTTCTTCAAACTGAATTTTTAATAAATCAACCTGTTTATTAACGTTGGCTAAATCTGCTTGCAATTTCGCTAAAGCTTGTTGCTTCTGTGTAGTGATTTGTTCTTGCTCTTTTAGTTGGTATTGCAATGTACTCTGGCTTACCTCGAGCTTTTTATTTTGTTTTTGTTTTTCGACTAACTGATTTTTTACTGATTCTAACTGTTTATTAGCTTCGATTAAATCTGCTTGCAATTTCGCTAAAGCTTGATGATTCTGTGTAGCAATTTGGTCTTGCTCTTTTAGTTGGTGTTGCAACGTACTCTGGCTTTCCTCGAGCTTTTTATTTTGTTTTTGTTTTTCGACTAACTGATTTTTTACTGATTCTAACTGTTTATTAACTTCGGTTAATTCTGCTTGCAATTTCGCTAAAGCTTGATGCTTCTGTGTAGCAATTTGGTCTTGCTCTTTTAGTTTAGTTAGTGTTACTTCATTGCTCTGGGTTAAATTTGTCAATTGTAGCCGCAATTGGTCAACTAACGTGGCATTCTCAGTCAGCTGTTTTTCTTTTTGCTCATTCAATCCTACAAGTTCTTCAATCTTGCTCGATTGTTGTTTAATCGTGATGTCTGATTGTTCTAACGCTGTTTGTGTTTTACTACAACGTTCATTCAGTTCAGCATTGTTACGTTTTATTTTCTTTAACTCTTCCTGAGTAGCTTTATTTTTTTTAGCTATGCGCTGTTGTTGATAAAAATGTTCAACAAAAGGCTGATGTTCGTCATCTGTTAATCTGAGTGCAAAATCTCTTTCACCTAAAAGATCCATCAATTTATCTGTGTTAATACTATTTTCATATAGAATTTCGGAGCTTGACCTAACAACAACCCATTCAAAAAAGTTTAATACTTCATTTGAGCAAGCTTCTATAAGCATTGCCTCTGCGCCCAGCACGTCTAATACCAGTATATTGTCTTGCTCTGGATCAAATTCTCCTAAATTTAAAATAAACTCATTAATACCCAGTGCCTGCACTGTTTTTTGTTCGCTTTTTTTTAAATTAGCAAAATGGTTAGCTAGATTGCTTGCAGGTAAGAGTGAATTAAATCTTGGGTTATCAAAATAATATACGCTTGTATTACCTGATTTAGGCCCAATCCAATGGTTTTCTACTTGCAAGTTATCCGCTCGTTTTGCTTTATTATTGAGTTTTTTGAATAATACTGCATCCGCTTCAACTGCAACCACACGATTAAAAGGGAAAGTTTGGTAAAGTCCAACTTCCTGACCAACACCAGCACCAATATGAACAACTGTGCCCATTGATTTACTAGAGTGAGCTAAAAGATTAGGTAGAAAAGCTAGCATTTGATTATCCTATTATCCAACTTTAATGATTTACCAGCCAATTCATCAGCGGCTCGAACATTAATTTCTTGTATGACAAAATATCGCTGTCTTGCATAGTTTGTTCAACTATAGAGTCTTGTATAGTTAAACCTGCGCTTATTTCATAGCTTACTCCCAAACGCTGAGCTTCGCGGGTGAGCCAACACGAACCCCCAATGATAAGTGGAACATTAAAATAAGCCAACATCCAAAGCAACCCAGAACTCTTATTTTGATAAACTTGTGTATCATAAGTACACACAGCCATTTTGATACGCCGCATAACGTGCGCCATTTCTAGGTTTGACAAAAAACCATGGTGTAATATCAAACGTGGTTCTTTTTTGGTCCAATTTCGCAGTTTTTTTAAAGTGTCATTAAGCTCAGGGTATTCCCATGCCAATGTATATTGGATTAAAAAGTGAGTGTTTTCGGGGGTATTTGCAAGACTACGTGTCAGCAACTCAGGTAAACGATTAAAACCTTTGTCTTCTTTCGCATCTCCCAAGTATAGTAACACCGTATTTTCTGGCAGTACCAACGTACTGGATTGAGTTAAATTAGGCTGAATAGCACTCCAATCCATTAAATAACATGGATGAGTACGGATAATACTGCAGTCCAACAATTCTTGATATGTCTGAGAAAGTTCATATTCACTGCAATACAAATTAAGATTTTTCACTGACATCAAGCCTTGAAAACCTAATCGATACCACATTTTTTTGCAGGATGAACTCGAACCACTTATTGGGCTATACATAGCGCAACAAACTAATTTCAATTTAGGATTTTCTACTTGTGCTCGATGTAGGCTTATCGCTAAATTTAACGCCCATGCATGCTCCCAGTTTAAACAGGGAAAAAATAAAAGGTGATTTTCCCCACTTATATTTATCTGATCACATGCATTTAAAAGTGCAATTTCGTACTCGCTGCAAAGTTTGCGTACATACCTTTGTATGCCCGCTGGCCCAAGCACAGCCCCATCATGAAAGTGTTTATAGAATAACGTTTCAAAAAACAAGTTTACTGTTATACCTGCATTTTCAAGTTTAACTTTTAAATTGTGATCAAGAAGTTGATGACTATAGGCAGTAACACTTACATTATTTTCATCAGCAATTAGACCTTGGTTCTGAAACTGGCAAAAAGATTCAGCCAAAGCGGCATGATGCCCCCCTGCTTCCATCAGTCCTGGGTCGACTACCCATATCGATAGGGGTTTTATAGGTGACAAATCAGACTTCTATTATTCACTAACCCAGCTTATCCAATTTATCTGCGCTTGGTCATCAAAATCTTGAATTGTTTCGATTAGGGCAGGCAGAGCACCGATAAATCCTTGTAATAAAGCACGATGTTCAATCTCGAGGGTTTCATCTGAAATAAGCATTTCTACTTCACTGAGGTCAAACAAAACGCGAGGCCCATATTCATCTTCAGCGAAATAGTCACTATTTGCCAAAGGAACGAGTTCATCTCCTGTACGTAATTCCAACGCCACCTTTGCATCACCATTTTCAAAGTTAATCTCTTCTGCTCTTACCTTTAACTTTAATTTAGTGTCATCATCCACTGTATAGTCAAATACCAGGTGTTGATAACCACCTAAATCAACAAACTCAGCAAATTGAAATTTATCTTCAAGATGTTTTTCTTCTTTTTCTTCTATTTGTTCGTTCTCGTTTACTAGTTCGGCACCGGCGAACCCATTTACTTGTTGGAGCAATAATCCAATGCTATTCCAATCTACTTTTTCACTAAGCAAAACTGAACCTTGGTGCAAAGTTGCCTGAATAAAATTGCTTAGATTTTTTATTAAGTGGCTAATCAGTTGCTTGTCTTGCATCGAGGTTTTATCTGCCGCCGAGATTTCCAAAGAGTCACTATGTAAATTGATATTTGCCAGGAATTTATAGCCAAAATCATCTTTAAGTTCTGGCGGCCAAGCTTGTAGCGGTGAAAAGCCGGAAGGTAACTCACGCAATTCAAGGATGATCTGATCCGTAGAAAAATTTTCATCACTATTGCCAATAGCGGCAAATTTCACTTCGAATTCTGGAAAATATTGATCATTTATTAAGAAATTTTCAAATTTAAACCATAAATGTTCATATCCTTCTCCATGAAACTCCTCTAGCAGTGAAATTCCATCAAAACTCAACCACTCTGGAAGCGACTCTATTTGGCTTTTGAGTTCGATTGCATTCAAACGCCAATCCCGTAACTCACTCTCTTCCATATCTTTACTGATGATAAGGTCACCTTTTTGCAAAGCTTCATAGATTAGAGAACCAATGCTTAAAATGGCCAATCTATCACTAGCACGTAAACTTTGGTCTACTTTCTGCTGGCGTGCTGACTGACTTTCGCTCGGGTTAGGAACATATGTAATATAATGGCCATATTCATCATTTAATTCATCAATCCACTGCAATTCAAGGCTATTATCTAGCGGTCTAAACTCAATGCCAGGTCGGCCATCAACCTCTAACAATTTACAATATACTGACTCAAAAAACCTGCCATCCGCAATAGCTACTTGACTTAATTTGAGCTGAATATCACGGTAACCATCAGTGTTGTAACCCGCTAATATCTCTGCTGTTTTTACCGCACATTTTTCATATACTTTTTGCACAGGTTTATTGCCAAGTTCACTATTTAACATTGAAGACGAATCCTTTTCTTGTAATTTTTGGTAATAATATTCAAGTTCTTCTTGAAGCTGATGAATCTGCATCGTAGTCAGACTTTTCTCAACTTCGAGATCACGAATTTTGTCAACATAAACATTTTGTTCGGTTAATACCTGATTTTTGTAAGCTAAAAATTGTTCTTGTATTTTTGAATGCTTTGAACAAGTAAACTCTAATTCTTCTTGCAATTGACCAATTTGTAGCAACATTAATTCTGAACCATTCGAAGCTTGCTCCAATTGATTTTCTAATTGGATACATTTCTGATTGGTGTCAGTAAATGTTTCTATACTCTGTTTTAGTTCTTTTTGAAGTTTAGAAACTAGCTGTTTTTGAACCTCTGTTTCAGATCTAGTTTCAACAAGTTTACGTTCTAATTGATGAATTTTTTGAGTATTGAGTTTCGACTGCTCATATTTCAACTCCAACTCCTCTTGAAGCTGATTAATAAGCAACATTTGAAGACCTGACTCTTCACTCCCTTCTTTAATCTGTGATTTTAACTTATCTTTTTCATCATAAAGATCAGAAAGTTTTTGAGATAAAATTTCACAATTAGTTTTTAAGCTTTCTTGTTCCTGGAGCAAATCTGAGTACTGCTTTTTATCATATTGTATTTTTGATTCTAGCCTAGCTATATCTTCTAAATGTTTTTTAACCGATTGAGTTAAATTATGTGCAACTATTTGATGCTCTTCAATAACATCCAAAGCAAATGCGGAAAGCTCTGACACTTCTCCCCCCCCACTAACTTTAAATTTTCCAAAGACTGGCAGATCACTTCGAATCTCATCATAATAATCAAATAAATCATCTTGTTCTTGCAACAGCAATTTAGCTGCTAATAGCCTGTCTTGGGGCACAAACAGTTGTTTGTGTTTAATCTGCATTTGAGTTTTTACAAAAGCAGAGATTGCAGACTGTGACTCATTGCTATTTTCGAATACATCTTGGCAGCTCACCAACAAACAACTTGTTTTATATTTACGATATATTTTAAAAGCACTTTGTACTTCTTGTTTCCAAGTTTCCGACGCAGCTAAACATTCCTCTGCAGTCATCAATTTTTCAGCTAAAGCATGAGCGACAGATAGGTCAGGCTCACAATAAAACACTAAAGATTTAACTGATCCGTTTTGCATCAGAGTATTTAGATAAGACAAACAACTGGGCAAATACACTACCTGGGGCTTTTTAGAATCAATCTTTTGAATAACTTCTCGAACTTTTTTAGTCAAAACCTTTTTATTATTTATTGAACCAAGAGATTCCAATTTTGACTGGATTTCTGCTGAAACAACTTGAAAAGGAATCTCCATAGCATCAATGTATTCCATCCAATTACTGTGAGATATTCCAGTTACTACCAAAAGTTTCATTTATGCTCCAATTTTCTCAATGTCTACCTTATTAGATGTAAATATATTTGAGAATGTTATGTAAATTAGTATTTATCCAAAAATAAAAATCGGATTCTACAGTGTTATGTGACTTTTTAGCAACGGCAAAGCTAAGTAGATGCTCTATTACTATACTTGCGAGATATCACTTTAATAGAGGTTCCCACCAACTTTCATTTTCTAAATACCACTCAATAGTTTTCGTAATGCCAGTCTCAAAAAATTCAACAGGTTGATACTTCAGTTCATTATTCGTCTTAGTTGCATCAATGGCATAACGTCTATCATGCCCTGCTCTATCGGTAACGTACGTTATTAACGCTTCGGCATTGCCTTCAACAGCTTTAGTTGCCAAAGGATACTTTACTATTAAATCAGGCTTATTGGCGAATGCCTGGTTCATCTTGTTGCACACTAGTTTAACTATATCGATATTCGCCCATTCGTTGTGACCGCCAATATTGTAATTTTCACCAATATGGCCGTTTTTGAGTACTAGCTCAATTCCCCGAGCATGATCTTCAACGTAAAGCCAATCTCGTATTTGCTGGCCATCACCATAAACAGGCAAAGGTTTATTGTACAGAATATTTGTAATTATCAGCGGAATTAGCTTTTCTGGGAAATGGTATGGGCCATAGTTATTGGAACAGTTACTGGTAGTCACTTCTAAACCATAGGTATGATGATAAGCTCGTACTAGATGATCACTGGCCGCCTTGCTGGCTGAATAAGGAGAATTAGGCGCATAAGCAGTATCTTCGGTAAATGCCGGATCATTTGGCTCTAAGCTACCATAGACTTCATCGGTACTCACATGATGGAACCTGTGGGGAATTGCTTCTTTGCCTTCATCTTTAGGAAGTTCAATCCATACTTTTTTAGCGGCTTTAAGCAGGCTATAAGTACCAATAATATTAGTTTCAATAAAGGCATCGGGGCCGGTAATTGAGCGGTCAACATGAGACTCAGCGGCAAAATGCACAATAGTATCTACTTGGTATTCGACTAATAGTGATTCCACCAATGACGTGTCGCAAATATCACCTTTCACAAAGACGAATTTCTCATTGGATTCTACAGATACTAAGTTCGCTCGATTACCTGCGTAAGTCAGGGCATCTAACACTACCACTTTATCTTCTGGGTTATTCTGCATCCAATACAATACGAAATTTGCACCGATAAATCCGGCTCCACCAGTGACAAGTAGGGTTTTATTTTTAGTCATTTTTCATATCTTTTAATTGTTTTTGAGTTGCTAATTGCTGAATCACAATCTCTAATTCGTTACGCCAATGCTTAGGTTGAAGCCCATTAAATGCGTCTTTAAGGGTTGATTTATCCAATACACTGTAGCTGGGTCTTTTAGCTGGAGTGGGGTAGGCGGATGTGGGAATAGGCTTAACCGGTATGGGTTTCTCTAAAAGTCCATGCTTTATTGCCAACTCTTGAATCGCCAAGGCAAAATCGTACCAACTGCATACTCCTGAATCGGTGAAATGATGCACACCCGTTACCTTATGATTAACCGCATATAAACACGCATGAGCCAGTGCCTTGGCAGATGTAGGTGAACCAATTTGATCATCTATCACACCAAGTTCAGGCTTTTCTGCCATTAATCTGAGCATAGTTTTTACGAAGTTATTGCCGAACTGGGAATACACCCAGCTGGTTCGAATAATACAACTCACTTCTGCAGCGTATTGTTGAATGGCCTTCTCACCCGCAGCTTTACTCGCTCCATAAGCACCAATAGGTGCATGTACTTCATCAACCTGATAGGGAGAACCTTTATCACCAGAAAACACATAATCCGTTGAAACATGTACAAATGGCACTGCTTTTTGCTTTGCGACCTTTGCCAAATTCCCTACGGCGCTAGCATTAATTTCAAAGGCTTGCTGTTGTTCTGATTCAGCTTTATCTACTGCGGTATAAGCGGAAGCATTAATAATGCCTGCCACGTCATACTTGTTTAGGGTAGAGTTCAGTTTTTCAGGATCGGTGATATTAATATCGCTACGGCCTAAACAAACAACTTTGTCATTTAGTAGTTTTAATTCTTGGGCTAACTGGCCAGTTTTTCCGATTACAATTATTGTCATTTAAATCTCGTATTGAATGCGCGATATATTAATCGAAACTGGATGCAGATTCAAAATCTAAACCGGCTTCATCTTTTGCAGATAAGCTCGGTTTTATACCGTTTACCAAAGGCCAGTCAATACCAAGCATAGCATCGTTGTATCGTATAGAAACTTCTGACTCAGGGTGATAATAATCAGTACAGCGATAAACAAACTCGGCAAATTCGGAAGTCACATAAAAACCATGAGCAAATCCGGCAGGCACCCACAATTGCTTTTTATTTTCTGCTGACAGCAGAATGCCAAAACTCCGGCCAAAAGTAGGTGATGATTTGCGCATATCCACCGCTACATCGTACACTTCGCCGCTTATCACTCGCACCAGTTTTCCTTGAGTATGCTCTAGTTGATAATGTAAACCTCGAAGAATGCCATGCTTAGATTTACTATGATTATCTTGTACAAACTCTACGTCAGCTACATTTTCTTTGAACCAGTCATCACGGAAAGTTTCCATAAAAAAACCACGTTCATCACCAAACACTTTAGGTTCGATAATTTTTACGTCAGGAATACTAGTCTCTACTACTTTCATTATGACTTCACTTTCTCAGTTAATAATTTAGATAGGTACTTGCCGTATCCGCTTTTAATAAGTGGTTTTGCTAACTTTTTAAGTTGCTCTGCATCAATAAATCCTTTTCGGAAGGCAATTTCTTCCGGACAGCATATTTTTAACCCCTGGCGTTTTTCTATCGCGGCAATGAAATTTGACGCATCCAATAAGCTATCAATGGTGCCAGTATCTAGCCAGGCTGATCCTCGGCCCATTAACTCTACTCTTAAATTACCTTGTTCTAAGTATAAGTTATTGAGATCGGTTATCTCTAATTCACCGCGATGGGAAGGCTTCACTTGTTTCGCTAACTCAACAACATGGTTATCATAGAAATACAAACCTGTTACTGCATAATTTGATTTGGGTTTTTGGGGTTTTTCTTCGATGGACAACGCCTTCCAGTCATCATCAAAATCCACTACCCCATATCGCTCGGGGTCGGTAACATGATAACCGAATACAGTTGCTCCTGAGGTTTGCTTATTCGCATTAGTCAAAGACAACGGTAAATCATGGCCATAATACAAATTATCTCCAAGGACCAGTGCACAATGATCATCACCAATGAATTCTTCACCTAATATAAACGCTTGTGCAAGGCCATCTGGAGACGGTTGTTCAACGTAACTAAAATTAACGCCCCAAGCTTCTCCTGTACCCAATAAAGACTGGAACCGAGGCAACTCTAACGGTGTAGAGATAATAAGAATATCTTTAATCCCCGCCAACATTAAGGTTGAAATAGGATAGTAAATCATCGGTTTATCATACACTGGCATCAATTGTTTACTGATAACAGATGTTAGGGGGTGGAGACGAGTTCCAGAGCCACCAGCTAAAACGATTCCTTTTCTATTCATAAATACTTTTATCCGTTTTTTAATTATTTTATCTTAGTTCATTAACCGTAGCTGAAATAATTTTGCCTATGGTAAAGAGCATCAGAAGGACGGCTAAAAATAGCATCAAATTGTAAACGACTTCTGGATACTTTGCTTCTTCTGGTAATGTAGATGTCTCTACGGTTACCAAATACTTTAACTGTCGATACGCCTCTATACGAGATTTTTCAAGTGACACTTGGGAAGCAGAATAGGCAGTGAGTGCGAGCTCCAAATTAATTTTCAAATCACTAAACTTGGCAAGTATTTGTCCAACGGATTGATTATCGGGGTCGCCATTTTTTGCCCCGCGACTCAATCTTGCTCTTTGAGCGAACAGTTCATTTTCAAGACTATTAAGTTCAGCTCGAAGTTGCATTACCTGTGGGGCTTTTTCACTCATTCCGCTTAATAATGCCGACAATTTAGCTTGTGTACTCGCTATTTTACCTTCAAGTTCATAGGTAATTTGTTGAAATGCCGCTCCTTCCGCTTCTGGATCTAGTAGATCATGTGTTCTTTGAAATGCTAATAATTCACCTTTTGCTTTTTGTAACCGCTGCTCAACCATCAAATGTTCATTCTGTGCAAAAGCTAGCTGCTCTTTGGCTAACGAATGCCCGATTTCATTAATATACCACTCAGCTTTTTTTACTATTGTTTCAGCAAGTTGTTGAGAAAACTGGGGCTCAAAACCTTGTACAGCAATTGAAATAAGACCAGAAACATCATCACTTTCAATGTCTACCATCGAATTATAGTATTTATGCAAATCTTCCTTTGTCGCATCACTTTTCAAACGACTAAAAACATCCCAGGCTGAGTCACTATAATGAGAGCGTATCTCTAATTCAGCGTCTAAATATTCAATCATATCTGTAGATAAAATAAACGCCTTGATTAATTCATTGTCGTTTGTGGGAGCTGCGGCACCAAACCCAGATAAGATTGCTAATGATGGATCCAATGTACTCATACCATCAGGCTGTTTAATTATAAGTTGGGTTCGACTTTCGAACCGATCACTTGCCCAAATGATCTGATAAAACGCAAACAGTACGAATGGAATCAGTACAAATAACGTAAAAGGTTTTAAAAGTTTCTGCCAATTCGCTTTTTTTGCTGATACTTTAAATTTGTCGACTGCTAATTTGGCCCCCTCTTTCACTCTATCTCCAGTTGACGAACTAGTTGAATGCGTCGCCATTAATTCCGGATGCTCTGAAAGCATAAGTTGTTTCAAATGATTAAATTGTTTATTCGCCTCAGCCCCAGGTTGCAAATTTTTAACGCGTTGCATTAATCTATACGCTAGGGCAATGTCGTACTGCACTAGCTCGTCGACTTTCTCATTGAGTATTTCAGCATTATTCCACTGTTTTTCAGTAAACTGCTTTCGCAAAGCGAGAAATCTATCTTCTACATCTTGTATTGTTTTATCTGTCATTTTTATAAAGCTCGATATGCCTCGATCCCTTGTTCAAGATCGTTATAAAACGTAAAATTACCCTTATCTAACACAATGGTACTATCACAAAACTGTCTGATCTCATCCATGTCATGACTGACCATGATCACATTTGCGTTTTCGCTTCGTTCTAACAACGCTTCTTTGGCTTTTCTTCTAAATTTGGCATCACCAACTGATGTAACCTCATCAATCAGATACACATCAAAGTCGATGGCAATTGAACAAGCAAAAGCCAACCGGGGTCTCATACCACTGGAATAGAACCTCACCGGTAAATCATACTTTTGCCCTAGCTCAGCGAATTTTTGTACACGCTGTTCATAAGCTGCCAAATCGGCCACGCCATTAATTCGTCCGATAAACCGAGTATTTTCTCTGCCTGTCATATGCGGGTGAATACCGCTTGATAAAGCCACAGGCCAGGACAAATTCAAATCTGTCACAATTCTCCCCTTGTTGGGATATTCACTTCCCGCAAGTAGGCGAAACAGGGTAGACTTTCCGGCACCGTTTGAACCCAAGATGCCAATGTTATGATTAGAAGGTATCTCGAAATTAATATCTTTAAAGATATACTGATTACCTATTTTTGATGGGTAATATTTAGTCAAACGCTCTAACTTAATCATCGACTAATCGCCTGTCGCCATCGAGAATAATAAACAGACAAAGACAAGAATGTTGTGACTAAAACAGTGCCAGCAACATAACTAAAGCTGACTCCTTCAGTCCCATATTCTGTATAGGCAGCATATCTTGCTAGCTCTATGGCGTGTAAAATAGGGTTCCAATCCAGATAAGACCAATACTCTTTTGGGATATCTTGCAATGAAAAGAATGTTCCTGAAATGAAAAATAATGGGCGGGTGGCTAAACCAACTAATTTGTTTACTTCTGGTACATATAAAATCAATATACCCACCGCTAATCCTAACACCACTGCAAACCACCAAAGTACAAAAATACAAAATATCATCAATAATGGGTTAGCAATTTTAATTTCCATTTTGAGAAAGTACATAACAATGAAAATGCCAAGAATAACAAATATTTTTACTAAGACTTCAAACATTGCTGTGGCAATGACAGCACTAATAGGTTGAACTTGTCTAAATGCAAAAAGCGCTTTATTTTTCTTGATAGCGCCCGAACAATTATTGAATGTTTGTAAAAACATTTGAATAAAAACCAGTCCATAAGCCATAAACACAAATGTAGGCACACCATGGGTGTCGCCACCCGCAATACGACCCCGAATAAAAGAGAGCACAAATATAAACGCTATAGGATTCACCACCGCCCAACTCAAACCAAACTTATCATTAAACCCCGTGCGAATTTCGCGGGCAAAAAGGGCGAATATGACGTCTCGCCATATTTCCCATTTGTTGCGTTTAATAACTGTTGTCATGAATTAAGCTTGCTTGTGCAATTAGCTCGCAGCATTAGCTGCTACAGCAATTTGATAGATGATTTGGGTGACATCTTTGATGGATTGCATGATCTTCGCATCCACTTTTGGCAGTACCAAAATTTGATCGCCGGCTTCTAAGGTGGCGTTTTCATCATCGGTGTACCAGTGTTGGCCTGCATCGGATGATACAAAACTGGTAATTCCGTTAGCGTGCACAATGGCTATGCGGTCATCGTCGGCTCGCTCGCTAAATCCACCGGCCCATGCAATGTAGTCTGATACCGTCGCTTCTGGGTTGTATACCACCGCTTGGGGCATCAATACTTCACCAGCAATTTGAATGAGGTCGGTTTGTGCCGGGATAACAATTTCATCCCCTTGTTCTAGGCGAATATTCGCCACTTTGCCGTTTTCAGAGACGATCACTTTGCCAAGGGGTTCTATTCTTCTTGCTCTGGCTATAAATTGTGAAACTAACTGGGCTTCTTGAGCACGAATTGACGCTTCGCCGCTGCTTGAAGCTGGGGCCGTAAACAAACTGCGTTCTAGGCGATCTAAGGATTCGTTGATCAGCATTTTTTGCTGTTCCATCACGCTTTCACGTTTAACGTAAATCGAACCATAGTTGGCTTGTTCCGGGTCAATCTCAATATAGCTTAGGAGGTCGAGTAAACGAGTATCTTTTTCCACCGCGTAATATGACGGTCCTTCATAACTGCCCGAGATTTGGACGCTGATCACTTGCGGTCTAATGTCATCATTAAACAACACGGTATCACCATCAGCCATGGTGAATTGATCGAATTCATTCACTGGCAAATAAACTGAAATTGGGCCAGATTCACGATTACCGGTAATGGCTACATGGCTGGTTTTTGATAGGGGTCGCGCGTAATTCATCAAGGCAGTGCCAGAACGTTTAGTGCTTTCCAGTTCAAATCTGAACGGATATCTAGCGGCACCTTCAACGTTAACCATAGCCCCCTGCTCCCCCACAAAAATCACGTCTTCATCTTTAAAAGAGAATGCGGGTAATTTGCCGAGTTTGAGGAAGTCGTATAAATCGTAGCTTAGTACTTTTTCGCCTTTACGCATGACCGTAATGTTGCGATAACTGCCGCGATGGGGGTCAATTCCACCGGCTCGTTTAAGATAAAAAAGCACTGAATCTGAGGCTAAACCTGCATATTGGCCAGGTCTTAACACTGGCCCTGCCACAAACACACTCACGGGTGTTGCAGTAAGCAAGTTAACATACACACTCACATTATTGGTGTATATGGATTTAATCCCTTGGGTGACGACTGAGTTTACCCGATTGGCAGGCACATCTTGAACTTTAATCGGGCCAATATCGGGAATAAAAATATTACCTTGGTTATCCACGGTTACCACTTCTGAGCTGTTTACCGTTCCCCACATTTGAATGGCAATTTTGTCACCTGGGGCAACCAAGTAAGAAGAATTTAGGCCATCGCTACGTTCAGTTTCGAACCCGCCTTTAAAGAGGTTGGCGCCATAAGGTGGGGGTAATCCTTCTTCACCTGCAGGCATAGGGCCGGCCTCAGAAGGCAGGTTAACACTCCCGCCTCTGCCTGTGCTATTGCCGCCTGATTGAATATATTGTGACAGGTCAACGCGCTGACTTTGACTCGCTTGTTGCGCTTGTTGAAGCTGTTCTTGAGTGGGGGCTTGTTGCGCGAAAACAGAACTGGCAAACAAAACACTTGTAATAACAAATATGCACTTCACTATGCTGGCTGATACAAAACGATTAGACAGTACCATTATTGATTACCTCCAGTTGCAGCTTCACTATAACTGGCTAACACAGGGCTAACAGCATACCAATCTCCGCTGTTGGCTTGACAATAAACACGTTGGCCATCACTCACAAACTGGGCCTTGCGACAGGTTTTGCCACTTGCAGCAAAAAAAGTTTTTCCTAGCACCGCTGGCTTACCATTAATTTGAACCTGTTTAGACAAAGAAGACTGAGACAATATAGCTTGCAGTGCAGTAGACACAGGCACAGCGTCTGAAACAAATTCATGTTCAACCAGTGCGCGACTTGCCACAGGTTGATCAATAGACGTACAGCCTTGAAGAAGGATGCTCAGTAAAAAGAAACTACTCAGTTTTTTCATAAAATATTTTTAGCTTTTGTTCACAACAGTTCATACTAACCCGTCACCCTGATTTTGCAAAGAATGGGTTTGCGAAGTTACCCTAAAAGGAAGGGCAACCCGTTGGTTGCCCTTAATGCTTTTCTAGGACGCTATTTTTCGTTTACCTCTAATAAAGCGTAAAATAGTCCAGATATTTTGAATCACGAAGCTGTATACAATCAGCGACACCATGAACCCCCAGAACATAATATATTCCGGTACTTGGTAGAGTTCGCATAAAATTCCAACCGCTGCGTAACACAATCCCATGAGCAGAATTGCCGCCAATGAACGACGAGAAGAGAAGCCTGCTCGCATAAATATATTGTGTAGATGTTGACGATCAGGTTTGAGTACTGACTGACCTTTTTTAGCTCGTCTGTACATAATGGCTGCCATGTCCATTAGTGGCAAACCAATAATCCACACGGCGGTCATAGGTCGCATTGCCGCTTCTGGCCCTTGGGTAAAGTCAACCATCAACCAAACAATCGTCAGGCCAACAAACATACTGCCACTGTCACCCATGAAAATTTTATTTCCCTTGAACCCTTTCCAGCTCAAATTAAATGCCATAAAGGGGACAATGGCTGCGATCACCATCATAGGTGCCATAATGGCGTTACCATTATTCGAGATCAACAACAGGAAGACCACAGCGAGCAGCACAATTAAGCTCATACCACCGGCAAGCCCGTCGATACCATCAATCATATTAAATGCGTTGATCACACCCACCACACAAATGAGAGTGAAGAAGTAGCCGAACAGGCCAAAGGATGTTTCACCAAAGCCAAATATATCACCTAACGAGGTAATATAGTTTTGTGCAGCCCAGGCCATAATTGCCGCCACCCCAAATTGACACATCAGTCGCCCTTTGGCGCTTAGATCGAACTTGTCGTCGAGCATGCCCAGCAAAATGATGAAGAAGGATGCAGTAAAAAATAAAGAACCGTTTTTAAACCAAACATCAGTGAGAATGCTAGTGATTAACACTGCACCAAAAATGGCCACACCACCGGTAAGCGGTACCATCCCATTGTGCTGTTTTCTGGCACTTGGGTGGTCAACCAAACCAAGTTGGTGAGCAAAGGGAGTCATGACGATCAACAAAATTACTGCGACAAAAAATGCAGTAAAAAGTGGAACAAACTCCAAATAGGCAAACATATATGACACGATTCCTTGTTAATTCGTTAATGCTGCAGAAGCAATAATCGAGCCTGTATGCAGCAAGGCGTTCCAGCAAAATAGGTGGTTTCATCTAGAATCAAGTTATACCCTCTTGATATTTATGAGAAAAACGTATTTTTCTTAGTATTCCCACTAATTAGCTAACGCCGCTAATTCTAAAATTCGCGGGGATGATAACAAATATCAATCAATGAAAACCAGTAAAATCGTGTTACTAAATGCAATCGGCTTATTAACCGTTCGTATAATATACAGGAAAAACAATTACCCATCAAAGAACTGTATGTTTTTCGCAACACGGAGAAAAATAACCACCAATCTGTTTGTTTTTTAAGCGAAAAATTTTCGCGTAGATTTGACTGCCCTGAAAATGAATCCCTGCACCAATTCCGATGCACTAGTCATGTGCAACATTGCTGTTAATTTAGGGCAAAAATAAGGTGTTTAAGTCGGGAACGCCTGTGCGATCCTGTTGCAACAGCAAAATCCGCCTTACAATTTGCGCAAATAAAGTACAATAAAAAGGTCGAATCTTGTTTTCAGGCAAGAGCTCTAGTATAAACAACGAGTTTACTAGTTTTCTTCTCGTTCATTTGATGCAGATAATCAATCGAATAATGAGGCAAACAACAATAATTAAAATAAAGCAGTTCACACTTTTTTTGCGGTTTTACGCTCGTGTTGAACTCACCTAAAGGCAGCAACAATGAATTCAAAAACACCTGATTTTTTTGGTCACCCTGGTGGCCTGCAAACGCTCTTTTATACTGAAATGTGGGAACGAATGAGCTACTACGGCATGCGTGCTTTGTTAGTTTTATTCATGACCGCCAGTATTCAAGAAGAAGGAATGGCGATAACAGTAGCCTCTGCTACTGCAATATATGGATTGTACACAGGTGCAGTTTATTTCATGGGGTTACCCGGCGGCTGGATAGCAGACCGTCTGATTGGTAGCCAAAAAGCGGTGTGGTATGGCGGTATTGTGATCATGTGTGGTCACATCGTCTTGGCCATTCCCGCAAGCTGGAGTTTCTTCATTGGTCTGATATTGGTGGTAATAGGCACAGGCCTGTTAAAACCGAATGTTGGTATTCTGGTTGGACAACTGTACTCCCCTGAAGATCAAAGACGTGATGCTGGTTACACCATTTATTATATGGGAATTAACTTAGGCTCATTGATTGGTTATTTCGTGTGTGGCTGGCTGCAAGTGAATGCCGGTTACCATTATGCCTTCGGCGCAGCGGCTGTAGGTATGGCAATAGGTCTACTTCAATATCGCGCCACCATAGGCAGACTTGGCGGCGTTGGTGCTGAACCTTTGCTTAAAATGACCCCGTCTGGCGAAAAGAAAAGTTGGACAGTGATAGTGGCATTTTTGGTGGGCATTGCCGTGCTAACCTTCGCCATGATGACAGGCATGTTAAGTATTGACCCTGTCACCCTGGCTCAGTATGTTGCAGTTGCCATTACTGTGGTGTTTTTAGCCTATTATGCGGGTATTTATGCCTTTGGGAATTTATCTTCCGATGAAAAACGTACCTTAGGCGCTTTGTTTGTGGTGTGTTTGGCGTCGATATTTTTCTGGTCGGGTTTCGAACAAGCTGGCTCGTCGTTAAACCTATTTGGCCGTGACTACACGGAACGTATGATAGGTTCCTTCGAAATTCCGCCCGCTTGGTTCCAATCAGCCAACTCATTCTTCATTATCACCTTGTCACCTTTCTTTGCAGCCCTTTGGGTAAACCTTGGTAAACGCATGATAACTCCCTCCTACGGCATCAAATGTGCCATTGGTTTGGTAATTATGGCTACCGGCTTTATCGTGATGTTCTTCGCAGCACAAATTGCGGCAAGTGGTTTGAAAGCTGCGCCTTACTTCTTAGTTGCCACTTACTTCTTACATACTGTTGGTGAGCTTTGTTTAAGCCCCGTTGCCTTGGCTGCGGTGAGTAAATTGTCGCCTAAACGTTTTGCAGGTCAAATGATGGGCGTGTTTGTACTTACTTACTCAATTGGTAATGTGACTGCTGGTTTATTAGCGGGCGGACTCGATCCTGACAACTTAAGTGATATGCCGAATCTGTTTTGGGGAATAGGACAAATTACAGTGGCCGCGGCCCTGGTTGTTGGTCTGTTAACCTTGAAAACTCGTAAGTGGGAAAAACTGGCAGAGAAGAAAAGTTTTAACCATGAAGAAGAGCAACCTACTATTTTGTAATGGTAGAAAATCGTTTTTTAAACTAGATGAAAACATCTCGTCAGTTTTAAGCACTCAGATTTATTTTTAAAGTAGTATGAAGCCTCGAAATAAAAATCCTATTTCGGGGCTTTTTTGATCTAAATTGTTTGTATAATGCGCGTATATTATTTGAATATCTCAAGGTAGTACTTTTGAAATTTTATTTTTCAACCCGTCAAATACCCCAATTGAAAAATTTGAGTATTGACGAGCGTTTCACCAGAATACGAGCTGCTGAAAGTAAACTCACTGCGCCTGAAAAGTTGCTAGTGAACGTTATTAAATTATTGATTATGGTGCCTGTGTTTGTCTTTGTTTTAAGGACGTTTCAAGATTGGTCATCATTATTGTGGGCGGGACTGATAATCTTAGCTTATCCACTGATTTTGAAACCCTTTCAATACAGTTTATGTGCGAAATATTTAAAACAACCTGATGACACAAATACAAAGGAATAATATGTCTACAATACTCGTTACAGGCGGCGCTGGTTATATTGGTAGCCACACAGTTTTACAATTATTGGAAAATGGTGATCAGGTCATAGTGCTTGATAATTTGTGCAACTCTTCACCTGAGTCGTTAAAAAGAGTGTCTGAATTAACAGGTAAAGAAATTGGCTTTGTAGAAGGAGATATTCAAGATCCCACCGTTCTAGAAAAGGTATTTAGGGAAAATAAGGTTGATTCGGTTATCCATTTCGCGGGGTTAAAAGCCGTGGGTGAATCCGTTGAAAAGCCGCTACTTTATTATCGAAATAATGTTTACGGCACATTGAATTTATGTGAAGTCATGGCGAAGCACAATGTGAAAAATATTGTGTTTAGTTCATCTGCCACGGTTTACGGTGACCCGACTACCCTGCCACTCCATGAAAACCTGCCAACCGGACAACCAACCAATCCTTATGGCCAATCTAAACTCATGGTGGAGTTGGTATTACAAGACTTGTTTAAATCAGATAACAGTTGGAATATCGCTATTTTGCGCTATTTCAATCCAGCAGGTGCCCATCCATCAGGCAGAATTGGTGAAGATCCCAATGGTATTCCCAATAACTTGATGCCGTTCATCACCCAAGTGGCGACCAAAAAGCGTGAAGCCTTGTCTGTGTTTGGTGATGATTACGACACCCCAGACGGTACAGGTGTGCGCGATTATATTCACGTGGAAGATTTAGCCAATGGTCATTTAAAAGCCTTGGAAAAACTCTCGCAAAATGTAGGATTAGTCACTTACAACCTGGGAACAGGCCAAGGATACAGTGTTTTAGATATGGTCAAAGAGTTCGAAAAACAAAGTGGCCAGTCAATCCCGTATAATATAGTCCCCAGACGCAGCGGCGACGTAGCAGCTTGTTATGCGGATCCAAAATTAGCCAAACAAGAGCTGAATTGGAGCGCGGAAAAAGGCTTAGCAGAAATGTGCCGCGACTCATGGAACTGGCAATCCAACAACCCCAACGGCTATAAATAAATCCCCCCGTAGCATGGTCTTTAGGCCATGGGGTTTTCATCACCCTGTAGCATGGTCTTTAGGCCATGGGGATCTACGCCATGGAATGCTACGCCATGGTCTTCGGCCACATTCCCCCGGGGCTAAAGCCACCGACTACAGGGTTACCCAGTGGATTTATACCACCCCGTAGCATGGCCTTTAGGCCATGAGATGCTACGCCGTGGTCTTCGGCCACATTCCCTCGGGGCTAAAGCCACCGACTACAGGGTTACCCTGTGGATTTATACCCCCCTGTAGCATGGTCTTTAGGCCATGGAATGCTACGCCGTGGTCTTAGGCCATATTTCTCGGGGCTAAAGCCGCAGACTACAGGCACCTTTGCCTTAAAAACAAAAACGTCAGCTTAAGCTGACGTTTTTTTATGGACTAAAAATGATGTTTTAAACAGTCACGTTTGCCGCTTGTGGGCCTTTTTGGCCTTGCTCGATATCGAAGGTTACTTGCTGGCCTTCGTCTAGTGTTTTGTAACCATCAGAAGCGATAGCACGAAAATGTACAAACACATCTGATCCGCCATTATCTGGAGTGATAAAGCCGAACCCTTTTTCTGCGTTGAACCATTTAACAATTCCAGTAGATTTGGACATAGTCTTTTCCTAATTTTTGTCAATAAATAGCGCATGCACGCCTGTTTAGCTGTGTAGAACGATGGAAATAATGCATGTTACTAACAGAAATTATTCAAAACGAACTGGTAAAACAGATGTAAAAATATTCTTAAGTAAAATGTAATTCACGTTTATGTTACACGCTGATTATTAGGTTAACAGATAATTTTGAGGTGTGCATAAAATTCACGTTTTATACGACTAAAAGCTTATAAAATCAGTTCGTTAACCTAATCGTTTTGCACAACCTAGTGAGCGATGCTACCCATTGTTTATGACTCTAACATGACATCCAAATTAAATATTTTGGTCGCTTTTTTCGGCTATGACTATCACAGCGCAAATCCAAAATAAGCAACTCCTAACCTAGCCGCTTATACCCTGTACCTGTTTTTAACGGCCCTTTTATTTAGGTGCAGCGCGACATATTCTAGTTATCAAAAAACGAATCCTATAAAATTCAATTAAGATCCTAAGTCAGAAAGTATTGACTCTGCATTTAAACAAGTCATAGTGATTTTCAATCACTATCCGCATGCCATGAATTTTAGCATGTTACAGGTTCAACAATTTAGATTGCATCCTGTTCAGCAAACTGGCAGTGACCCAATTGTCAACACGGCTTCAACCGAAAAGTTTGGGTTTAATGTGCCAGAATTAACAGTCGAAGTATTCGTTCGATAAATCTTTCGAACAAGAAATAGAAGGAAATAAGATGTTAGTGCAATTAACCCCGCTTCAATGCCGCATAATTGGAGTACTACTGGAAAAAGAAGTCACCACACCTGACCAATATCCCCTATCAATTAATAGCTTAACCTTGGGTTGCAATCAAAAAAGCAATCGTGATCCGGTAATGAATCTAACCGAAAGTGAAGTACAGCAAGCACTTGATGAGCTAAAGGAGCTCAAGCAAATCAATGAGCATACAGGCTTTGGTAGTCGAGTGGTAAAGTATCAGCATCGTTTTTGTAATACTGAATTTGGCGATTTAAAGCTCAGTCGCCAACAGTTCGCAATTGTTTGTGTACTGCTTTTACGCGGCCCTCAGACTCCAGGTGAACTGCGAAGCCGCACCAATCGCCTTGCAGAATTTAAAAATGTAGACGAAGTAGAAGAAAACCTTGAATACATGAAAACCCTCAATGGTGAATGCTTGGTCACCAAGCTCCCCAGAGAACCCGGCAAACGAGAATCAAGATACATGCATTTGTTTTCCGGAGAACCTGATCTCAGCGAGTTTGAAACGCCACGGGAAAGCGCACCATCATCATCGGTGCCGCAAAATTCGTTATCCCAAAGAGTCGATTCGTTAGAAGCCGAAATCGCCGAATTAAAAGAGCAATTCAAACAATTTAAACAAGAACTAGGCATGTAGGCGGGTGCTTTAGCCCCGCGCCCCCGCGCCAATCATTGCCGCGAAAAAATTCATGGCCTAACATCTCATGGCCTAAAATCCATGGCCTAAAGACCATGCTACAGGAGGGTATAAATCCATGGAATGTTCCACCTGTAGGAGGGTGCTTTAGCCCCGCGCGCCCGCGCCAATCATTGCCGCGAAAAAATTCATGGCATAACATCTCATGGCCTAAAGACCATGCTACAGGGAGGTTATAAATCCAAGGAATGTTCCACCTGTAGGCGGGTGCTTTAGCCCCGCGCCCCCGCGCCAATCATTACCGCGAAAAAATTCATGGCCTAACATCTCATGGCCTAAAGACCATGCTACGGTTTGGCGATAACCAATTTGTTATTTATACGCTCTAATCGTTTGGGGATGGGCAATGGTGCCACCTGCAGGCCAAAAGACGATTGCAAGAATGTATCTACGTCGACCTTTTTCTCCTCGTCAAATCCGTTGTACAAATCAATCACTCGTTGGAATTTCCATTGATGGAACGGCATAATTGCACGTTTTTCGGTGATACCACCAATACTAAATTGCTGAAATCCGATACTCCGTGGCATGCTATCAACCTTGGGATTTTCCACTATCCATTGCTGTATCTTTTCCACACTTTGGGTAAGCACCGGCCAAAATTCCTCAAAAATTCTCGACATTAGAGGAATTAAAGTCTCAGGTATTTGATCATTTTCGAGCCAATTACCAGCACTTTCAGGGGAATTTTGCAGCCGTTCAATCCATTTAACCAAATGTGGGGCTTTTTCTCTAATTATTGCGCCAGGCGCTGGATCTCGATAAAGGTGTGCGTAAAGGGGGCCATATAATCCAAAGTCACCTGCACAAGGTCTGCCACCTAGTAAAAAGTCATGGGTAGCAAAATGCGTATCTAATTCTACTAAAACGTGATTTTCGAACCAATCTTCAATCGCCGGAATTGTTTTTTCCGTAATCCCTAAAACAGGCACAAACCCTTTAAATCTGCTCGCTAATTTTTTACCAAAAAACCTGCGTACAAATGCGGGCATATTTGGTGCAGCTACTCGGCCAAACTCTTCATAAATGAACGGGTAGTTATTTTTATTCCACCGATAATGCATAGCTGGAATGAGTAACCACTCATCACCCCATAACTGGAATATTTCTGATACTAAGTGTTGTTTTGCGGTGGCGGGATAGATACTTGATTCAACGAAACGTTGCTCTAAATCGTCAATAATTTGCACAGTATCCTGGATAAATTCACCCTCAGGGGTTTCAACCACAGGGATGAACCGGACCCCAGTTTTGGGTTGTATAATGGATTTATACACCTTGACTGAAGAAAACACCTCTCGAAATGGAATTTGTTTGTAGGTTAAATAAGCTCTTGCCTTTCCCGTATAAAGTGACATTTGAGCGCCATACAAGGTAAACATTTTAGACATAATTAACTACTTATTGTTGTTTAGAAAGTCAACCAAAGCCGTTATCATTTCAGCATGTTGCGGATTTGCTTTTGGAACTTTACAAGCTTCAGATGCATCGACAGCAGAAGCATCATATTGCATATCAATCAATTGTGACTCACTTACCACTAGATCTGCATGGCAAACCTGGTAACTGCTATCAATAAAAAATGTCTCACTGGGTCCGGCATTTTGTTTTATAAGATCTTTGACACCTTTAATGGGAGTGGTGGAATCAGCCTCTGAATGTGCCGAAAAAATGGGTAAATTCAACTTGTTACCATTGGCCAATTTATCTCTTACGTCAAAAATGATTTCAGTTAACATAAACGCAGAGTGCCGAGACACTTCTGGATATTTATACGGATTGGGGCCTTGGGTTTCATAACTCCAATCAAGCAGTTTTGCCAAAGATTTAATCCCCCAGATCCCTGCCATTCCTTCAACGGATTCATCCAGTGCTAACGCACCGGAAAATAGCAGTAGTCCTTTTTGCTGATCGGGATGAGTCAACACATGTTGCGTTGATAACGCACCACCGGTAGAAAATCCACCAATATAAACATTGGGACTTAAGGTGTGAGCATAAGCCATAACTTCGTCTACATGGGCAGTCCAGCGTTTAGCTAGCTTCCCATCCTCCATATCATCATCTGCATCTAATTTGCCGTGTCCAGGCAATAACGGCACTATCACGGTATAACCAAGTTGATGTAATTCAGGCGCAATAGACCGGAAAAAGAAAGGAGAATCGCTAAGCCCATGAAATAACACCACTGTTGTATCTGTGGGTTGATTGTGATGATAAACATAGGGCGCATTTCCGTCATTTTTAAGGGCAGAAGAGCAGACAACATAAACAGATGGTTCACTATTTTGGCAATCCGATGTTTCCCCAAGCTCCGTGTTATAGAAAGCTTGAAAAGGAACTAGCCAATCAGGCGATTGCGCATAGGAAATATGGTTAAAAAATAGAGAGAGTACGAAGACAGATATGGATAATTTTGACATTGCAATGAGCCATGAAAACAGGAGTTAAAATACTATAAACAGCCCCTTCCCGCATTGCTACGTTTTTTTAAAGTTATCTGTAGTCGGCGGCTTCAGCCCCGAGGCCCTCCGAAAAAATCCCAGAGAAAAACATGGCCTGTAGTCGGGTGCTTTAGCCCCGAGGCCCTCCGAAAAACCAATGGCCTGAAGACCATGCTACGGGTTTGTGGAGGCCAAAAAAAAACGGGCGAGTGCCCGTTTTTTGTTTTGGTATTTATTGCTTAAGCTTTGAAATAAGCTTCCAAGTCTTCGCTTCCACCGATGTGTTTTCCACCGATGAATACCTGAGGCACAGTATCACGTCCGCTCACAGCTTTAAGCGTTGTCAACGTAGCTCCTGCTCCCATTACCACTTCTTCAAAGTCATAACCTTTGTCTTTCAACAATGCTTTGGCTTTCGAGCAGAAAGGACAACCAGGTTTAGAGAAAACAGTCACGGCCTCTGGCTTAGCTGCTCCTGGTGCAACATATTCAAGCATAGTGTCGGCGTCAGATACTTCAAACGGGTCGCCTGGTAAGTCTGGCTCGATAAACATTTTGTCTACCACACCATCTTTTACCAACATGGAATAGCGCCAGCTACGCTTGCCGAACCCAAGGTCATTTTTATCAACTAACAAACCCATGCCGTCGGTAAATTCACCGTTTCCGTCTGGGATCAAAGTAACATTGTCACTTTCTTGGTCCGCAGCCCATGCATTCATTACGAAGGTATCGTTTACAGACATACAAATAATGTCATCTACACCGTTATCTTTAAACGTTTTTGCCAACTCATTGTAACGCGGCAAGTGAGTAGATGAACAAGTTGGCGTAAATGCGCCTGGAAGGGAGAAAACGACAACGGTTTTTCCAGAAAAAAGTTCGTCGCTCGTCACGTTAACCCACTCGTCATTTCGACGTGTGCGGAAAGTAACTGATGGGACTTTTTGACCTGATTTGTCTTCAAAGTTAGGATTTGCTTGTGTCATGTAAATCTCCAATTAAATAAATAGTTTCGGCTAGTTGAGATAATAGTACATCGCATTATTGTTTGTGAATAGTGATTATAATCAATCACGTTAATCTAAAAAACAGATTAGAAAGGTTTACTATTGCTAATCACTTCAAAAGATTAACAAATTAGTCATTTCCATTATGAATAGATAATTCAGTAACTTTGTTACCCTAAGGTTACATATGGGTGTTATTTCCATCGAATTCAATGAAATTATTGTAAAGATAGTGGCTTTATTAAAATAATTGAAAATAAATTACATATTATCCTTGCAATTTTTGCTCATGCTGGCAAATTCACCCGTTGGAAAAGGATATACGTCATAAAAATCTGAGCTGTTCGAAAAAGTTATTTCCTTTATCAGCCTCATTCTTGCGATACTTTTCCCTTACCTTAAACTTGGATATAAGAGAGATAAACCTTTATGTGTGGAATATTCGGCATTCTGGACATCAAAACTGATGTATCAGAACTTAGGACGCAAGCGTTAGAGCTTTCCAAATTGCTACGCCATCGTGGCCCTGACTGGTCAGGCGTTTGGAATAATAATAGCGCTATCTTGAGTCACGAACGCTTGGCGATCGTAGACGTGGATACTGGAGCGCAACCTTTAATTAGCCGCAATAATAATCACGTTCTGGCTGTCAATGGTGAAATCTATAACCACAAAGCGTTAGAAAAAGATCTTGCGCAACCTTACGACTTCAAAACAAAGTCTGACTGTGAAGTGATTCTTCCTTTATATCAACAAAAAGGCATTGAGTTTATCGATGAGCTTCAAGGCATGTTCGCGTTCATTTTATATGATGAAGAGCAAGATGCTTATTTAATCGCCCGTGACCATATTGGTATCATTCCTCTCTATACTGGCTTTGATGAACATGGAAATTTCTATGTTGCCTCGGAAATGAAAGCCTTGGTGCCAGTGTGTAAAACTGTTTCAGAGTTTCCCCCAGGTCATTACCTGTGGAGCAAAACTGGCGAGTTGAAAAAATACTACCAGCGCGACTGGATGTCTTATGACGCAGTTAAAGACAACACCACAGACTTAGACGAGTTGAAAACCGCTTTTGAAAAGTCAGTGAAGTCGCACATGATGTCAGATGTACCTTACGCGGTATTGTTATCCGGTGGCTTAGATTCATCATTAGTATCTGCGATTGCCGCGAAGTACGTTGCCAAGCGAATTGAAGATGAAGATAAGTCAGACGCATGGTGGCCTCGCCTGCATTCATTTGCAGTGGGTTTAGAAGGTGCGCCAGATTTAGTTGCGGCTAAAAAAGTGGCCGACATGATAGGCACAGTGCATCATGAAATTCATTTCACTATTCAAGAAGGAATTGATGCCATTCGTGACGTTATTTACTATCTTGAAACTTACGACACAACAACCATCCGTGCTGCTACGCCAATGTATCTAATGAGCCGTAAAATCAAGGCTATGGGTATTAAGATGGTTCTGTCTGGTGAAGGTGCAGATGAAATATTTGGTGGTTATTTGTATTTCCATAAAGCGCCAAATGCAAAAGAATTTCATGAAGAGACAGTGCGAAAATTAGACCGTCTGCATATGTTTGATTGTGCTCGTGCAAACAAAGCAACTGCAGCTTGGGGTGTAGAGGCACGAGTTCCGTTCTTAGATAAAGAATTCTTAGATGTGGCTATGCGTCTTAACCCTCAAGATAAAATGTGTCTTGATGGCAAAATGGAAAAATGGATCCTGCGTAAAGCCTTTGATAACGGCGAATACTTGCCTGCTGAAGTATTGTGGCGTCAAAAAGAACAATTCGGTGACGGTGTAGGCTATTCTTGGATTGATTCAATTAAAGATTATGTTGATAACGAAGTGACTGACCAGCAACTTGCTACCGCTGAGTTCCGTTTCCCACACAATACACCAGATACCAAAGAAGGTTACTTCTATCGCACCATTTTTGAAGGCTATTTCCCGCAAGAAAGTGCGGCAAACTGTGTACCAGGCGGAAAATCAATCGCTTGTAGTACAGTAGAAGCTTTAGAGTGGGATGAAAGCTTTAAGAATATGGCTGATCCTTCAGGACGCTCGGTGATCAGTGTTCACGGTAAATCGTAAATATTCCGTTATATGAAAATGGGGCTTTTATAGCCCCATTTTTTTGTCCAAAATAAAGCCCGCGAAAAAATCCATGGAATGTTACCTGTAGGCGGGTGCTTTAGCCCCGCGCCAATCATTGTCGTGAAAAATCCCATGGCGAAAGCCCCATGGTCATAAACCCCATGGCCTAAAGACCATGCTACAGGGGGAATCTTGTAGGCGGCGGCTTTAGCCCCGCGGCAATCATTGTCGTGAAAAATCCCATGGCGAAAAATCCATGGCCTAAAGACCATGCTACAGGGGGTTAATCTTGTAGGCGGGTGCTTTAGCCCCGCGAAAAAACCCATGGCCTAAAGACCATGCTACAGGGGGAATCTTGTAGGCGGCGGCTTTAGCCCCGCGGCAATCATTGTCGCGAAAAAACCCATGGCGAAAAATCCATGGCCATAAACCCCATGGCCTAAAAGCCATGCTACAGGGGGTTAATCTTGTAGGCGGGAGCTTTAGCCCCGCGAAAAAATCCCATGGCCTAAAGGCCATGCTACAGGAGGTTAGTACCAGAGTTCTTTGCGGTCGATTGGCGTTTCTGGGGCGATTAAGGGGTTGTCGATTTGGAAAAAGAATCGCTTGTCCATATTTGAGCGTTTAAAAATATCGTTGAATTCTTCTAAAAATAACTTATCAAACTCTCCATTGGCGATGGCTTTTTCCAAGCCATTTTCTAACAATTTCCCGAGCGTTCGATTGCTTTTATTGACAAAAAAGTACATTGCGGCGGGATACTTAACTCCCAATGTGGGTTCAACAACAATGGATTTATCCATGAAATCCGCATCGTATTCTTTCCAAACCTCAATAATCGAACGGGGAACAAAGTCTCCTTGATTATTTGCCAACATACTAAATATATTTGAATAATTTTTTGAAGTGACAACATCGAAGCCGTTGGACTGCAATATTTTGGTATCTGGCCAATCAAAACCTTGAATGGGTTTGAATTTAAGTAAGTTTTGCATCGTATCGATGTTCTTAAATTTAGCCAGTTGATTTTTCTTTACTAAAAATACCCGCCAACCAATGAGTCCTTTGTATATAGGGATTCGAATTGGAAGTAATCGATTCTCTCTATCTGTATCAGTCATGCTCCAAACCACATTAACCGAACGGTTCTCGGCCAATTGCTTTAGGGACTTTTCTTGCGACATAACAACACTAGCAGCCTGTAATTCGTAGCTTACACCGGTTTGTTCCAATGCCAAAGCCAACAGTTTAACTGGATATTCTTGACGGCGATCATTATCGGTCATAGGTCGAGGATAGGTAATCTCCCATGTTGCTGCTGAGGCAAAATGGCCAAAAAATGACAAGAGCATCAATCCAATTAACTGTTTCATAACTTAATTCCAGTGTCGTTTCATCATCTGATTAAATTGTTTGTCTTCATCATCTATTACAATAACAAGAATTTTAAACAAATTTACTTCATCTAATTCCAAGGTATAAGAACAATAGCAACTAAATACATCTTTTCCATTTTGATCACACAAGGTCCATCGTACTTTCACAAAAATAACACTCTCAGATAGGCGCATTGATTGAATAATCTTAGGAGTATATTTGGCTATTCCCCCCGCTTTTAAGCCATTAATGAGATCAAGATTAATCTCATCAATATCCTTTTGTGAGTGACAGATCTTCTTGCTTTCATCGGTCACTATAACCAAGGGTTTTCCAGAAAATTTTCCCATTTCACTGATTAACCCTTGATTTAACGTTTCAGAATAGTTCTCAAAAAACTTCTCAATTTTTTCCAATTACAGATACTCCCTTACTCAATGCCAATAAATTTATGGGTTTGTAAAGACAAGCGCCAATTTTTTGCAATACAGGTTTTCACTGCCAATTCAGTCGCTCTTTTTTGCTGACTGATGGGCTGTAGATAAACTAAAGGTGCAGGCTCTTGTTTAGCCCAAACTAATAATTCTTCCAATTCTGCAATATGTTTTTCCATGGCGATGGGATGCTTAATTTCGTTTGCTCGTAATATGGCATCTTCGCGGACAGCAAATCCGCCTTTCATATCAACTTTAGGTGACACTGTGACCCAAGTCTTTGGGCTAACTTTAATCTCAAATGTTCCACTGGTTTCAACAGAAACTGAATAGCCATGGGCAAACAACGCCTCACATAATGGACGTAAATCGTACATACAAGGCTCACCACCGGTTAAAATGACATTTTTTGCCTGATAATTTTGTTCTTTGAACAAATTTAACAATTGCGCAATTGAAGTGGAAAACCAGCTTTCAGATTCAGCAGTTTCTGCCATGACTTGCTCAGCATCCACTTGAAATTGCGGGTCCAATGTCCAGGTATGCTTAGTGTCGCACCAAGCACAGCCAACCGGGCACCCTTGTAATCGAACAAAGATAGACGGCACACCGGTTAATGCCCCTTCACCTTGAATCGACTCGAAGACTTCATTAATTTTATATTCTATGGGAGTTTGCAAATAGACTTCCTCTAGCACTTTGACTCGCTTAACGGCATAATTCGCCTTTTTACGGTTTGCAGTCAAAGATTTGTTACTGCATTAAAACAATAGATTATAGAGAAGCAAGGCAAATGTCACAAAAGGTAGTGGTAATTTTTTCAGGTGGGATGGATTCTTTCACTGTACTTAACAAAGTCATACGCGAAGGTTATGAAGTCTATGCCCTGTCTTTCGACTACGGCCAGCGTCATAATAAAGAGCTGACTTACGCGGCAAATGTGTGTAAAGAGCTAAACATAGCGCATAAAATCGTCGATATATCCGCGATAAACCAGCTAATTGGTGGTTCATCTTTAACCTCAGACATCGATGTGCCCGAAGGCCATTATGAACAAGAAAGCATGAAGACCACGGTTGTTCCTAATCGCAATATGATTTTATTGTCGATGGCCGTGGGATACGCTGTTTCTCTGGAAGCCAATAAAGTATTTTATGGTGCCCATTCAGGTGACCATGCGATTTACCCCGATTGCCGTCCCGAATTTGTCCACAGAATGAATGACGTATGTGCCATTGCAAATTATGAAGCCGTTGAAATTGCTTGCCCCTATTTAGATGTTAGCAAAACCGATATCCTCACCGACGGTTTAAAAATGGGATTAGACTACAACAAGACATGGACATGTTATAACGGTCGTGAAAAAGCCTGCGGTAAATGTGGCGCTTGTCAGGAGCGACTCGAAGCCTTTGCACACAACAATGCAACCGATCCCCTCGCCTACGAATAAAACGAGTAACAATGATGTCTAATGAAAAGCAAAAAGTGGTGTTAGCAACGGGTAACAAAGGTAAGGTTAGGGAATTCGAACGCCTGCTTGAGAACTTCCCTTATACAGTAGTGCCGCAAAGTGAATTTGATCTGCCTGAAGCAGAAGAAACGGGCACTACCTTCGTGGAAAACGCGATTATCAAGGCTCGGCACGCTGCCAAATTAACTGGACTACCAGCCATCGCAGATGACTCAGGTTTGGCCGTAGACGCCCTCGGGGGAGCCCCTGGCGTCTATTCATCACGATATGCGGGAGTTGACGCTGACGATCAGCAAAACCTTGAGAAGCTGTTAACTGAAATGCAGGGCGTGGCAGATGAAAATCGCGCCGCGCGGTTTTTATGCGTCATTGTATTTATGCAGTCGGCACAAGATCCAACCCCAATAATTTGCCAAGGCGAATGGCACGGCCATATTAGTCAGGTGCGTCGCGGAGAAAAAGGCTTTGGCTATGATCCGGTGTTTTGGGTGTCTTCACAAAATCAAACCGCAGCCCAACTGCCAGCGGAAGTGAAAAACCGACTTAGTCACCGTGGCAAAGCTATGGCGAAACTATTGGAGAGTTTGTCAGACAAAATTGGGTTAATGGATTGATCGCGCCACCGCTATCCCTTTATATTCACATTCCCTGGTGTGTTCAGAAATGTCCATACTGTGATTTTAATTCCCATGGAATGAAACAAGCGATTCCAGAAAAAGAATATGTTCAGCACCTATTGGCCGATCTTGAATTCGATGCAAAACAGGTGCAAGATCGTCAGGTAAATACGATTTTTATTGGTGGCGGAACCCCGAGTTTACTCAGTGCAGACGCACTAAGTACGCTGTTAACGGGTGTTAAGCAACGGGTAAATTTAGCCCCTGATGCAGAGATCACCTTAGAAGCGAACCCTGGCACAGTGGAAAGCCAAAAATTCAGTGATTTTAGTCACGCTGGAGTGAATCGTATTTCCATTGGAGTGCAGAGTTTCCAGCCTGAAAAGCTCCTAGCCTTGGGACGTATACATAATGACTCCCAAGCCCTAAACGCCGCACAATTTGCCAGAAATGCTGGGTTAAATAGCTTCAATTTAGACTTGATGCACGGCTTACCTAATCAATCCATTGAGGATGCCTTGAGCGATTTGCAAACAGCCATTTTACAACGGCCCCCGCACCTATCATGGTATCAATTGACCATTGAGCCTAATACGCAATTTCATTCCAAGCCGCCAACTTTACCCGATGACGATATTCTGTGGGATATCCAGGAGCAAGGGCAAGTTTTACTCGATGCGGCAGGCTATAAACAATATGAAATTAGTGCATACAGCCTTCCCGGGCAGCAATGCCAGCATAATCTAAACTATTGGCGTTTCGGCGATTATTTAGGAATAGGTTGTGGTGCCCATAGCAAAATTAGTGATCCGGCAACTGGAAAGATAACGCGAACGGAGAAAGTGAAACATCCTCGCGGTTATATGGATTTAAGCAAAGATTATGCTTATAAAAGCTGGCAAGTGCCCCCTGAGGATATACCTTTTGAGTTTTTTATGAATCGATTACGCTTACTGGAAGCTTGTCCGAAACAGGATTATGAAATGCTGACAGGGCAACCCCTTAGCAAAGCTTTACAGCAAAACTTGCAAATTGCGCTACACAAGGGATTAATTTCTGAGACGCAAGATGCGTGGCAATTAACCTTATTAGGAAAGCGCTATCTGAATACGCTGTTAGAAACCCTAGTTTGAATTAACAAACACGTAGGAGAAGATTAATTTGAAGTTTTGGTTTTTGAAGTAATGATGACATTGATATCACTAAGTGCTGGAACATTTGCCCGTAAGTCTTCTTCTATGCGGTCTAGATGATTCATTTTTTTGCAAAACCAGTGGGCTTTTTTACGCAAATATTGCGCTTTTGAGCCTACTTGCCTTTCCAGCTCCTGTCCCATTGCTTCAATACGTTGGGATAAATCATCCACTTTTTGCTCAGTTTCCTCGCCACTTCCGTCACTTAACCCGCCAATAGCCGACAATACGCCACCTAACGAGGTGTTAAATGCTTTTTCTAGTTGTGCTTCTATTTCTTCATCAACTAAATCGTTCACATTTTCTAAGCGTCCTGGGCCGATGTAAAAATTTTCATTCGCTTGAATGAATCTTTCTTTAATTCGATTTTGCACCCGCTGTAGGGACGATTGGACTTCTTCGTAATTTGTATTATCGACACCAACCAGGCCTTGGTAAACATGTTCAACGGTTTCTACAGCCAGTTGTACCCCTTCGGTAGCCAGAATAATCATTTTCGGCACCACATAATGAATACCCGTAGAGAAGTCTTCTAGCTCCCTTTGCTGTTCATCAGCCAGTTGAACAACGTCTCCTAACACAATTAATTGATTGGTATCGTTGATTTGATAAACCGTGCGGTTGTGATCATCCACAACACGGATCTGGCGCTCGTTTACTACCACTCCGTATTTGAGATCTATGTCACATTTGAGATCCGCAAAACTGGTCAGCGGAAAAATCAAACAGATTGTTAACAGCAAAGCTCGCATTCATACACACCTAAAATAATCTAAGGCTATTGTGAACCCAAACTTGCTGGAAAAAAAGTGGGGAATAGATAAGCCGAATAAAATATAAGTTAATCGGCAGTGCGCACTAATCTAACAAACACAAACAGGTCTTTTTGTTTTATGGAATTACTACTATTAAAAAATGCCACAACCCAAGCCCGCTGCGGATCTGATAATGAAGGTGTGGAACTCCAATAGTCATCTGACGGGGTATTGGGAAAGCGTGTTTCATTAATGGCCGGTCGCACACATTGTCTTTCTGTCAGGCTCGCCAGTTCTTTGACATTGGGCAATCGCCATCCGTCTAAACTGGCGAACTCGTAGCCGTGGGCTTGCTGCAAGGCCTGTTGCCAGGTTAAGGCATCAGCATCACCGGTACAACTGCCGTTTTCCCAAGTTTGCCCTATGCTACATTGCATCCACATTAAGTCGTGATCGGTGTCGGTCACAGTGCCATCGCCATTATCAACGAATTGCGTCTCAGAAGCAGTTTCAGGTGCATCAGACAAACAGGTTTGCGCACTTGCCATCCCTGTTAACAACGACATAGCACAAGCAAATAGGGTAAATTTCATCTTAACGTCCTCCTCGTACTAAGCGCACTTTGCCTAAGGTAGATTTATTTAAAAAGTTATCGTTGCCAGTGGAGAAATCAATGGCCCATGCGGTTTGCGAGGCATCATCTGAGACGCCATCAGCACTTGGTTGGCTGGTCCAATACCAAAGGGGGGAGGTCACAAAATCGTCAGTGTAAGGAAAATAATTTACATCTATTTTTGTCCCCGTGACATTGCCGTAATGCACCAAGGATAACAATTCGTTGTGGGTAGGTAATCGCCAGTCGTAGAAGTTACACAGTCCTGCTTGATTCACTGCAGCGACAAAAGACTCAGTATCACATTGGTCGTTGTCACAAGTTAACCCTGCACTACCCTCGGCCCCTTCGTAGCCGCCGTTAAGGTCTCCCTGGTACCAGCTAAATGCATGCTCAGCACCGTGTAACTCGCTATCATCGGTTTTCACTTCCCATACCAATCCGGTGGTATTGTCGCGCACACAACTCCAATCTTCGCTGGTCTCGTCTTGTTCGTCTCCAATGGCATCTAGTTTAGTGAAGTCAAAGCCTTGTTCACCTCGTCCCGCTTTTTCTAACAAGCCATTTTCACTAATAATATCTTGCCCCCGTTGGCCATCTTGCCCTGGATAATCTGGCTGATGCCCGGTGCCATTCTCACTAACTGAGGCTTGCAAAGTCACCCCAGTATCATTCAAGTTGCTAATGGGCAATGGTTTGATGCGCACGTTAATGCTGTCTTCTACTTCATTGCCGAAACTATCGGTGACCACTAAGGTAAAGGTAATTAACTCTGTTTGTGTTACTAGCGGTGCAACTGCATAGGTTTGCTGTGCACTACGATTATTAATATCTGGTACTAGCTCTGAATCATTTAACCAGTCGTATACCAAAGGCAGTCCTTCAGGAATACTGGTGCTAGCTTCCCCTGTTAGCAAAATAATTTCCCCTGAATACACCTGATGATCAACGCCAGCATCCACAACCGGCTGAGTTTGACTGGCACTTAATACGTTGAGTGTAATGGTAGCGGTGTCTTGGGCCCCTTCCTGGTCTGTTACCGTTAATTCAAAGCTCAATGAATTGGCATCATCTAAAATTGGGGTAATAAAAGCGATGCTATCTCCGTCCAAACTGACACTATCTAACACCTCAACTCCGGCAGTTTGTTGCCAGCGCCATGCCGCTATTGGGTCAAGGCTGTCCGCAGGGTCAACATCACTGCTGGTGCTGCCATCTAGGGTGACTTCAATGCCAGCGGGATAGCTGCCTGTGGTGACTGGATCAAGTACTTCTATTAAGGCGCTTGGTTGTTCATTAACTGGATTGATTACATACTCAACTGTATCCGAGCCTTGATTTCCATTTTCATCTGTTACGACTAAGGTCAACACATAGGTTAGATTTTCAGTGGTCGAGGGGGCAACAAAAGTGGCGGCAGACGAGTTCACATCTTCTTGGGTAATAGTGAGTGCGGGTGAGGCACTCCAAGTGTAGGTTAAAGTATCGGTGGTGCCTTGTGCGGTGGCGCTAAGCACCACAGTGCTCTGTTCATTGACACTCTGATTCGCACCCGCATTTACCAACACATCAGGGGTGGGTTGATCGGTATCGCTATCAAGGGAACTCCCTGAGCACCCAGTCATTATCAAGGCAAAAATGATTACAACCAGAACGTTGCTATGTCTACGAAATAAAGTATGTTTCAAGAAAAACCCCATAATTGACGGCTCACTATTAGTGGATAAGCAAATCAATATTCGCTTACATCATAGGGAGAATTTAGCAATTTATATACCAAAGGATGTGAAATGAGATTCACTGGGAGTGAACAACATGCTCAGGGTTTGAGTTTTTCTTCCAATGCATTCAACGTCACTTGCAGCGCTTCATAACTTTTTTTATTCTCCGCCACATCAGTAACATCGTAAATCATCATACAAATGGTAGTCACTTGGCCCGTGGCACTCGATAATGGCGAGATGGTGATATTTTGATACATGAAGTCTTCACACCCGGTAATAGGGCGGTAGTTCGGAAATCTAAATAAAAAAGGTCGCTGCTCCCAGGTCATAAATGCGCGAGTGCCTAATTCGAACACGGGGCGGGTTTTACGACGTAACCATTGGGAGTTTATGTCGGGGAATAGTTCGAACAAGCTTCTATTTTGTACATGGGAGGGTAACAAGCCACTATGACTTTCCATGAAAGCATTCCATACTTTCACCTCAAAGTTTTGATTTAGCACCACTATGCCAACATCAACGGTTTGCACCATATCCATCATCCAGTGGAATTCCGCCATATCGTCATGTTGAGGCACCATTACTCCTCCAATAAGTGTGACAGTTTATAATTCATGACTTGCATGGATTCTTCAGTAAATAACAACACTAAATCACATTGCACATTATAGCCCTCTAACCCATAACTAAGCTCAATAGCTAGGGTTCTGCGCCATTTAGCTTTATTGTTTGAAATCAGTTCCGAAACACTTCGGTGTTGTCCAAGCACCATGGGATGTCCCTGACTAAAATGTATATCAAGTTGAGTGGCAAAGCCTCTCAAACAGGTTCCAATTAAAATATTGGCGGCATCCATTAATAGTTCAAGTTGTACCTGATCGTCGACTTCCTCGGTAATGTCCATTATTTTAGCCACATCACCAAAGCTCGAATCACTTAATATGAACAGCGCTTCCCCCGACACTCCGGCACCTAAGAACCCTTGGCAAATACCCGATACAGAGTCTTTATCTTCTATATCTTGCAGCATCATGTGCAGCTCAGACACTTCAATTAGATTGACATTGGGGATTGGCAGTTTCACAAATACGTTAAGCATTCGTGCAAGATGATCGCCCGCCTGCCCCATGGCAATATTGGTTATCTCTTGATAACAGTCTCGAATATCTGCGGTTAAAGAACTACTTAGAATTTGCTTTTCGGGGACCTCTTTGCCAATAAGTTTGTGTTTCACTAACACGTCATGAATGCGATCAGGGTTAACTGGCTTTTCTATAAATTCGATAGCACCCAAGGCTTTTACTCTCTCGTGGGCAGTGGGCTGAACATCACCACTAATCACAATAACCTTAGAACTAAGTTGCTTTTTGTGGATCATTTTCAGGGTTTCATAGCCGTCCAGTACGGGCATATTGAGATCAAGAAACATAAGCTGCCCTTTCCCCTCCTCGATTGCAGCAATTGCCTCTTTCCCGTGTTTAGCAAAATGAATCGCAACCTGCCAATCTTGGGGAAGGCACTTAGCAACTTGTTTGCGTGCGACCATAGAATCGTCACATATCAACACTGAAAACATATTAATTCGTATTCTCTATTCAAATAAAAACGCCACGGGAAGACAAAGCGGCACATTAAGGGTAAATTTTTTCAACAAAAAAGCAATAAATTCATCCGCTTATCAGATGCCTTATGTTAATAAATAGCAGTGTTTGAAAATTACACCAATTAAAATCCGTCTTTAGGGCGGTTTTTGCTGTAAACCTAGGGGTGAGTACGAAAACAAATCGCCAATGGCTCAGTTATTGTTTTGTTGAATCAATAGATGACAAAAAAAGAGGCTGCGTTTTGCAACTAACAGCCTCTATTTATTCCAGGAATTAATACATGTTTAAGAAATGAGTTTCAAAAGCATATATTCATCGGTTCACTACGCCGACGTTTTAATCTTTTCACACAATTCACCGTTTAACAGAAAATTGTGATGAAATCACACCATTTTGAGTTAAACACCTCCTTATTTAATTTACCTATTAATTCAGCACCCGTAGCATGGCCTTTAGGCCATGGGGTTTTAGGCCATGTGTTTTCTTCACGCCAATGATTGGTGCGGGGCTAAAGCCACCGCCTACAAGGCACATCCTCCACCGCATAAATACCGTGCTACGGGCTATCTTTTGGCTAACATTTTGTCGTAATTAACATTTACTTTTCGGGCTAAAAATCCTGCGGTTTCGTGGGCGTCATGCATGGCCGCAAACTCAAGGGCTGATTGGCCATTGCACATCAATCCTTTCGCCACTTTCTTATAATTCAGGTTGCTGGACTTCACTGCTTTTTGCAGTTGTATGCGGCTATCACTTTTTAACGCTTTGCAAACTTTCACTAAGGATGCTTGTTGATAGGATGTTAGATGTGAAGCAGCGAACGCAGAATTACTTGCAAATGCGCCTAACATAATTGCAATTAACATGACTTTTTTATTGTTTACGCTATTCAGAATTTTCATTTCAGTTCCACCATCGATTAATTTTAATGAGTGCCTAAATAAAGACTATTCAGGCTAACATCCACCTTATTGCCAACTCCCAATTGCTCTAGAAACAAAGCAGACTTGATATTAAACGTAAGAGTAAAAAGAGGTTTCGCACAGCAAATATCGCTAAGTTACAGTTAGATGAGACCAAGCGATAAGCCGCTAAAAAAGCGCGATGGACTGTCGTGGAAAATGGTTAACTAACCTAACTTGAACACGCTTTGTTACATACAGGCAAAATTGAATTTACAGCAGTGAAGGGAAAAAAGACCAATTAAGGAAATAGTTGGCTGGTGAAATGAAGCAGACAAGAATAGATTAAAACTATCGGAGGAATATATAAATTTACAACATAAAAAACCAAGCAAAGCGGCCAACAAAGGCCACTCAGATAGATAGGCTAAAACGCGTTGTCTTGGTGAATTTTAATAAACAAAGGCGAGTCTATTTTACTGTAATCGATTTTATACTCTTTACCATTTAGGGTTTGTACGAAAATCAAAGTCTTTTCATCACCAAACACATCCGTGACAGTCACATCCACCATCTCGATATCTAGCAATTTTGCTTCGCGTTTGTTTTCTGGCACCTTACCAGTGAATTTCTTCAAGGCTTTATGGGTGACGAGTACTGGCGGATTTTCTTCGCCATTAAGAATGAGTAGATCCAATTTTCTTATCTTATGAATGATGGTATTTCTACCACTGACTAAGAAAGGTTTTTCAGTCATAAATGTCTCCGCAATGACGAACCGCCATTAAAAAAATTCTAAAGCTGCAACTATGATTTGAATGTAACAAAGTTCTTGCTCGCTTGCACCCCTATTTAATTGACTTGCAAGCATATTTACTACTTTTTATGATCATAACACGCTACTTAGCTAAGGGATGATTTAACAGAATATCAACATTTAGTTTATTAGATAAATTTTACGTTGGTCAAATCTCTCTTCGCAGTTTGTTTAATTGACCCTAACCCTGTGTCATAATTCTTAGCAACATTGGTAGGGCTAACACTTCTACTTCACTTTCAAAACCAAACCCGTTTAATGGTTTATCGACGCTTTTCAAGGACGTTTCAAATAATGAAAAAACGCTATATTGTATTCTCACTGATTTTGGCTGCCATACTTATTTTACCTAAATACTTCAGTTTACAGGTTAGAGGAAATATTGAGCAATATATTGCTGAAATCAACAAAATAAATGGCTATAACGTTGAAATGGTCGAATTAAATGACGGCTGGTTTAGTTCCAATGGGATCCTTAAAGTCAATATTTCATTTGCCCAATTAGGCGCAAATTCAGATTTACCCTGGGCTCAAGGCAATCCCGTATTCTTGGTAGACTTTATTTCCCACCATGGTCCTGTTATTTTCACCGATGGTTTTGACATTGGCTTATTCAATTTGGAGTTGCTCTATAAAGGTGACGAATTAAGAACTAAGCTAAATTGGCCAGAGAATAGCAATTTTTACGATCTGACTATTGGTCAAGGTCTTTTAGGTGGCTTTGATATGGAAGATCACATAGTGCCCTTCTCAGTTGTGGAAGAGAATCATAATCAAAATGTTGTATTTTCTGGTTATCAAGGAGAAGGTGAGCAATCAAGTGGCGGTTTTTCTTACGAAGGAGAAATGGGTTCGTTTTTGTATACTTCGGACGAAGGTAAATTCGAGATTGTTGATTTTGATATTGCAATGGAGTCCGATGGCGAAATATACGCAGCAATGAGTGGCGAGATTTTTGAATCGACTGCCGAAGTCAACGTTAATAAATTAAATGTTTTGACGGTGGGTGAATCTCAGCAATCTTTTGAATTAGATGAACTATCTTTTTCGGTCTCCACCGACATCAATGAAGAAGAGCAATTCATGGATGTTGCTCAAAACCTCGAAATCGAGAGTATTTCAGCCATGGATTATGATGTCACAGACATTCAATTAGAGGTTGAAACAAACCGGTTGAGTATCCCATTCATCAAAGCCTACCAAGAGTTTGCTAAAAGTTTGTCTGGCATGGACGAAATCGAAATGAGGCAGCAATCAATGAGCTTTATGACCGATAGCCTATTGCCGCTGCTACAGAGCGCCCCTCAGGTTAATATCAGTAAGCTCTCGGCCAATTTACCCGAAGGAACAATATCAGGTTTTAGTAACAATCAATTAGTTGGCATTGATGCCCTACCGGATGCCACCGCAAACCCAAAATTTTGGATTGACCACACAGTCTCGGAAACCGAATTAGAAATGGATAAAGATGTAGCAAACGTTATATTCACTCGCTACGTTACCAATCAGTTGCAACTAAATCCGCAAACAGCTGAAATGTCGCAACAAGAAATAGAGCTGATCGCAGCACAGCAAGTCCCCAACATGATAGAAGGTTTGAAGCTACAAGGCTTTATTGTGGAAAAAGATGACAAGCTGTTATTGCATTTCTCACTTAAAGATGGAAATGCCGTATTGAACGATAATCCTATTCCTCTGCCCTATTAATAATGCGTGATTCCCAGTAAAAGGTAACTGAACCGTTACCTTTTACTCAATTCGCAAACAAAACGCACAAATATTAAGCAAACAGGATTATCTGTCATACAAAATAATGACAACACCGAAAAAACTGCTTATACTGCGCACCGATTTGGAAAACCTACTTCCAATCATCCTCAAATGGCCCGATAGCTCAGTTGGTTAGAGCATCCGACTCATAATCGGCAGGTCCCCTGTTCAAGTCAGGGTCGGGCCACCATTTTTTCTTCCAGTAACATTCAGAAAATCTAAAATTTAATAACAATCAATAATATAAAGTACACCAAGGTATTTTGGCGATCTTATAAATTAATGAATTTCTTCAATACTAGTAACATTCAATGTAACAGGTGCGCGATTTTGACTAATTGGATGTTATTAAAGTAACAAGAACAATAAAACCATTGATCAACACTGAACTAGCATTTTTAGGGTATCTTTAAAAATTATTAAAGGGTTGGATTGATTAGAAATTGATGTTCAAAAAATGTCAGCAGAGGATACTGACGAACCGCTAATTGAACTGCACAACTATAAACTTTATAACGTATATGTAAATTTATATCCGACACCATAAACAGCTGAAATAGGGTTTAATCCAGCTTCAACTTTATTTATTTTTTTACGTATATTTTTGATATGTGTATCAATATTGCGATCTGACATATCTGAGGAGTGATTATAGATTTTATCTATAATATCTTCGCGAGTAAATACGCGCCCTACGTGACTTATAAAAAGCAGAAATATTTTGAATTCCACGGCGGTAAAACCGATATCATCGCCATTGAATAAAGCAATATAATCATCTTTATAAAGCTCAAAACCGGCCTGATATATAACATTCGTTTTAGGCTCAGTTACTCGCCTTAACACCGCCTGTATTCTGGCTATAACTTCTTTGGGACTAAACGGCTTACATATATAATCGTCTGCGCCGAGGTTTAATCCGCGTAAGCGATCTACTTCTTCGATTTTAGCGGTTACCATAATAATAGGTACATTCGAGAACATTCTTATTTGTTTACAAACCGTAATACCATCAACTTCGGGCAGCATTAAATCTAGTAGTATTAAGTCAACATGATTATGCTTTACAAAGCTAACCACGCCGCTACCTCGATTAAAGTGTTCTGTGGCATAACCCTGTTGCTTGCAATACGCAATCAGTACCTCAGCAATATTTTCTTCATCTTCAATAATTAGTATTTTAGGGGTTGTCATTGTTATTAATTTACCACGGGAATGGTTACTTTTATTTCTAAGCCACCTAAGGGTGAATCTTGCAGTGAAATATCACCACCGTGGGCTTCTACGATTTTTTTACATAACGATAAACCTAATCCTGAACCTCCATAGTTTCTATTCCGAGATTTTTCCACACGATAAAAACGGTCAAATAATTTGCTCTGATCTTTCGCTAAAACCCCTGGAGCAGAATCTTGTATAATTACCTCTAGCTTGTTATCTACTCGGTGAATTTTCATATTCACCTGCCCACCATTATCGGTATAGCGACAGGTGTTTTCTAGTAAGTTTGAAAATAATTGCTGTAGCCTATCTTTATCGCCATTTACGGTGCATGGCAGTGCACTTTTTAAATCGTCGCTATTCACCGTTAAGCTACGCTCCTGAAAGCGAGCTGTATAACTTTCAAACGTTTGTTGTAGTAGTTCAATTACATCAACCGCAACTTCATTGTAAGTTAAATTAACGGTGTCACTGTTGGCTAATTGGGCTAGGTCATCAACAATGCGATTTAAATTATCAACCTGATTAATCAGTAATTTAATACGACTGGTGTCAGCAGCAAAAACTCCATCTTGTACAGCTAATAAATGGGAGCGCAATACGGTAAGTGGCGTTTTTAATTCATGAGACGTATCTGAAACCCATTGAACTCGCATGTGTTGATTGTGTTCAAGGGTGTAAGCTAAATCATTAAAATTAGTAGATAAGGTGCCTAATTCATCCTGAGTAAGTGCTGAAACCCTAGTTTCATAATTACCTTTGTTTAGCTCATTGGTGGCGACCACAATTTGCTTTATGGGTTTGGTTAAATGCTTAGATAAAACAATAGCCATAATAAAAGCGAGTAAAATAACGCATAAAGTAATAGTGAAATAACTATTAAATTGTGCTGACAAAAAGGCATTCACCGAGCTATTTTCAACCAAACCAGAAGGCACTAAGCCGATCCAGCCAATAACTTTATTATTTAATAAAATCGGTTCCACATGTGGATTTTCGTTTAAATTAACACGACCAACAACGACTTTTTTATGTTGGTCATATAAACTGATCCGCCTACCGGTTTGCAGTAAATCTGCCGGTAGATTTGCCCATAAAAACGAGGGCATTTTTTGCTCAGTAATATTTTCTTCAGTATAGACGCTAGGGTTAATTTGGCTATTGTTTTGCTTTGTTGGATTCGGTTCGTTTGGATTGTTTTTAGGATCAACGATAGAACGCCATAACTGCGTATTCTGTCGAATAGGCTCCCAACTACCTAACTCAGAATAAAACTGCACGAGTTGTTGTTTAACTTCAACTACATGCTTTTGTTCTTCTTGCTCAACAAAGTGATTAAAACCAGCCACGAAGTTCATATATATAAACACAAACATTAATCCAACTAAGGTAATGTTAGTGATAAAAAATGCTAAAAAGAATTTATGTAATAACTTCATTGATTCTCTGATCGTTAGGATCATAATTGCATGCTTGTATAGCAGTATTGCATACGGATTAAATGCCTACAATTAAGGTATAAAAGGGCTTATTGCTTGATTAGTTTCCTTTTTAAGTAAGCCTAGTTTCAGTAGCTCGAGTTCAAAATTCAATGTGGGCTGTTTCGCCCGCACTTAGTAATTTATATTGTGGTTTTACAAAGTTTGTATGCACTGCACCTAAAATTTTATGAAATGAAATAGAAAGTTCAGACACTTGCGCAATACTATGCCGGGCTTGAAACACAATTTCTCTGCCATGATTCCTGCTGTTACTATGCTTACTTTTATTTTGAAAACTATCCCTTTCTAAATCATCAGTTCCTAAATGATCAGTATCAAAAGCGCCACTTTCCAAAGTAGCCGTTTCAAAACCAATCACTACACCATTTATTGTTAAGTTCATTTTTTGTTTGAGCGCGTCAGCGATAAACGCTTCTTGTTGGCTAGCGTTTAAATTTTCAGGCATTACCGCATCAATATCACCCAGTAACCATGCTTGCTCACTTTGTAAGTTCGAGATTAAATGATCAATATCAGTGAGTAATTTCACTTCAACTTGCCCATCTCTTAAAACAACTTGTGCCGTTGTCTCGTTTAAAACATGGGCATTTAAGGATGTGCTAACATTTACTAAACCAATAACTAAAATACAGGCTAATTTTAATTTTTTAAATACAGACACAATTATTACCTGCTAATGGATCAATTAGGTTGTTGAATAGTTGTTCGACAAATTAACGTGTTGTCGGTTTCAAGATCATCTCCCCAAATAAACTGTGCGTCTTTGTTCCAGTTTATTTCATCATAACCATCTTTTGGTCCTACCATTGCTGCAGTATGTTCAGTCGCATTTGGCCAAGTTGAGTCGTCAAAATCAGCATCCATCCAATTAGTAGGTGCTTCTTTAGACATAAAAGTACAATACCCTTCACCTGCAACCGGATTAGATTCTTGCTCGCATAATTTATTAAGTGGCGCACGATGAAGCACTTCACACTTCCAACTGCTATCGGTAACCGAAACTACAGTATTCGTATCTATATCAGTAATTTGCATGATAAACCCACCATCACCCATTTGCTGATTTCTGGCACCGATATATTCTAAACCTGAGTCGTTCTGCTTAAAGTCTTTGAGGATTAAATTAAGCTGAATAGGGTAATTTGCAGAGAAAGTAACACTCTCAGCATTAAACGAACGCTCAGTTGTAATTGGGACTGAATCTTCAATTAGCAGGTTTTCATCGACATAAGCGGCAAACCAATTATCAGCCCACGCTTCTAGTTTCAAATGATGTTCACCTGAAATTTCACGATTAACGGACTGCACTGTTGTTAACTTAGATTTAGTTGTAGGCTTAGGTTTAACTTCGCTTTGATCACCGTTCCTGCAAAAGGTCCCTTCTTCAACCTTTCCACCACTACTAATAGTTTTTTGTTTAAAGTCGTAACAGCCATCTCTTTTAGTTGATGGGCTGTAAGTCGTAAAATAGTCTTCATTTTGGTATGAATAAGCCATAGTACGACTGCCATTTTCAGACTCAGTGTAGGTTAAGTTCTCTACACCACTAGCAGGTGGCCGAAGATCTGCTCTAATACCTTGTGTATCACCACTTAACGGAGCAACTCTAGGCAACTTAGTGGTATCAATCTCCCCCACTAGACATTGAATAATATAAGGTGGTGTTGCCGAGGTTTGGTAGCGATAACCAAAGTTATCATCTGCTTGGCCGTTACAACTATCTAAGTCACCCTCGGCGATTTCACTACCATCTGGGTTTTTATCAGCATAAAGTGGATAGCCATCGTATGCCCAACCAATAATGGCATCCGATTCTCGATTTTTCATGGTATCGATCATGCACGTAGGTGTTACATGATAGTGATAGTCATCACCTCTTCCAGAGTGACCACCACAGATATCAAGTTGCCCTAATGCTAAGGTATCGTGTTTAGCATCGTATTGACTTACATCTAATTCGCCTTGGGATGAGTAATCGTAAATAGGCACTCCATTTACTGCCACGCCAACGGCAGCATCAATAGTTGTTAATTTTTCGGCCTTTTTAGGTTGCAGTTTAATAGGCGCTGCATAACCTTCTGCCGGCACTGGAACTTGCTCATTAGTACCTGTAATGCCTGTCATCATCTCATGTTGTGGATAAGTATTAGATACAATATAGGCATAATCTTGATCGCAAATAACCGTCACGCCTTGCTCAAATCCAGCGTCACTTATCGACTGTTGAATTTTTTCACATCGAGCTGAATCAATATTGACAGACAAATCAGGTTGGATAAATGATGGAGGGTTTGGTCGATGTTCTGTACTAGGTTGTATTCTTGGCGCACCAGTTGGTTTGATATTATCAACATCTCGTTCGGTATTATTATTACTGCGCTGATAACTAACCGTTAACTGCGCAGAGCCTAAGGTGAGATCCTGCATTGCAGCTAAAAGTGTTGCACGGTCTACTTTTTCTTTTTCATCTAAAGCTAGTGGTGCAGATAAAGCATAAATTGTGTAGATATAGCTTTTCTTACCAGGACCTTTTGAGCAAGGTGGCGCATATGCATTTAAATTATTTACACTGTTAGTACCCAATACGCCAAGGGTTTCATTACTATTGACATGTGTTACATCAGCACTGATGTTGTACATAGTCCAATACCAATGCACACCATCTGGCGCATTATGATGCATAATTAGCGCGTATGACTGGGTGGATTCTGGGGCACCACTCCAACTTAATGGTGGATTAACACGTTCTCCATCACAAGTATAAGTAATAGGTAAATTACCGCCATCCACCATATCAGAGCTTGTTAATACAAACTCACTAACATTAGATTGCATCTGAGATTGACGACTATCATTATGACAAGCACTTAGCGAAAAGCCGCACACAACAACGAATAAAGACCACCACATAATTTTCATCATTTAACTCCCCTAGAGGTTTTAATTAGGCGCAGAAATAATACTTTGTAGCTTAACAATCAAATGTGAGTCAATTATGTAGCTGCGAAAATTAAACATGGACCAAATTAAACATGGACAGCCATAATTAACATGGACAGCCAAAAACTAGACTACAAGGTTAACCACATAAACTATGCTTAAGTATTCTTAATTCAGGGAATGAATTATGCCATTGCCACGGAAGCGCCAAATCAGTCTTACAGACACCCCTTATTATCATTGCGTATCCCGTTGTGTTCGACGGGCTTTTTTGTGTGGCGAAGATAAACTGACAGGAAAAAGCTATGAGCATCGTCGCCAATGGGTGGAAGACAGATTGTTATTTTTGACCACGGTCTTTGCCATTGACGTGTGTGCTTATGCGGTGATGAGTAATCATACTCATGTGGTGTTACATGTTAATTCTGGCAAAGCAAAACATTGGACGGACAAAGAGATAGCCCGGCGCTGGCATATGCTTCACAAGGGCACGCTGCTTTCACAGAAGTTCACATCTAAGCAAGCTGCTGAACTGATTGAGGCAGAGCTCAGTGACGCTGAACGCATCACACTCCAATCGACTTTATCCGTTTATCGAAGTCGATTAATTGATATCAGCTGGTTTATGCGAGAATTGAATGAGCCTATTGCCCGACAAGCAAACCAAGAAGATAATTGTACGGGACATTTTTGGGAAGGGCGATTCAAGTCACAAGCCCTGTTGGATGAGCATGCTTTAGCTGCATGTATGGTGTATGTAGATTTAAATCCAATACGCGCTAAAATGGCAACCACCCCAGAATCATCTCATCACACCAGCATAAAGCGCCGCATTCATGATTTTAAAAAAGGGTATCAGCCAACGACCCTCATGCCTTTTGTTGGTAACCTGCAACAGCCACAACCGTATGGATTAACATTCGACTTAGTCGACTATCTAAAATTAGTGGACCTATCGGGTCGCAATATCAATCCTGACCAGCGAGGGGCAATAGATATGTCTGAATCGCCCATATTGCAACGCTTAGGATTCGATGAGCACACCTGGCAAGATATGTTTTTAACCTTTGAAACACATTTTAGTGTGGCAGCCGGACAAACAGACACTTTAAAGCACTACAAACGAAAGCGTCGGCAAACGAGTACATTGGGTTAACGCCTCCTCTTAAATCACTTTTCATTTCAGGTATTTTTTCACAAGAAGCAGGTTTAGCATCGCGCCAAATTCATCTCAATGATGCTCAGTCACCAGAAATCGATGATTGCCGTATCTATTTACCTAAAATTCGAGCGCGATAAGACATTTTGTTGACCCTCCAATTCTAATCGTAAGCCACAATTGCAATTATCTGAAAAGATGCCTGTCCAAATACAAAAATCCCTGAAAAGATGCCTGTCCAAATACAAAATCCTCCAATTCTAATCGTAAGCCACAATTGCAATTATCTGAAAAGATGCCTGTCCAAATACAAAATCAATTACCTGAAAAGATGCCTGTCCAAATACAAAAATCAGACCACGTTGAATAATTTAAGACTGTGGTTTATTCTTGCCATCGAATGAGATGAAATTTTTAGCCTGAATCAAAATTATCAACCTAGGGATCCCCCTTTTTAAACTGAGTATTTTTGATCCAAGTAAGCAGGTTTCCAGTATCTAATCTAATGTTTCATTAAATTCACATTATACTCCCACTTATTTCTGGAATCTTGGCGTCATGTTGTTAGAAAATGAACTGTTACTAGAAATAATTGAACAACTCCCTATCGCAGTGTTCGCCAAAGACCCAAATGACAATTATCGATTTGTTATTTGGAATAAAAAAATGGCCTCCCTTTTTGAGAACCCCCGTGAGAACGTCATCGGAACCTCAGATTTTGATTTTTTTAATGATATTGAAGAAGCGAAAAAATTCAGACAAATAGATGAAGATGTGATGGCTCAGGGGAAAGTTATTGATATTCAAGAAGAGGTAACAACTTCCCATGGCGTCATTACCTGTCACACCTTAAAATTGCCCCTTGTACTTGCCGATGGTCGCAAGTTATTGGTCGGTATTATAGACGACATCACAGAAGAAACGGCGAATAAAAAACAGCTTTATGAGTATAGCCATAAGCTGGAATCACTGGTAGAAAAACGCACTTTACAGTTACAAGACTTAGCTAACCGAGACTCATTGACGGGATTAGGAAATCGTAGTTTTCTACTAACAGAGATAAAATCAGCCATCAAGGATCGCCCCCTATCTGATGAGTTTGCGATCATTTTCATCGATCTTAATGGATTCAAATTAATTAATGATAGTTATGGCCATCGATTGGGAGATGATCTATTACGTCTAGTTGGACAACGGCTAGAGAGCTTTAGAAACCAAGCACCAGTCATTGCACGCTTAGGTGGTGATGAGTTTGTACTAACAGTAAATACAGGAGACACCAGCGCTTTAAAAGTTTTCGCTGAATCTCTTAAAGATGTTTTGTCTGCCCCTTTCTTGATACGCAACCATAGTTTTGAAATTAGCTGTGCAGTTGGCATTAGCATTTGGCCTCACAATGGTCGAGAAGCGACCTTTTTATTGCAAACTGCTGATATGGCAATGTACAACGTCAAACATTCAAAGGTTAAAAATAAACACTACCAGTTTTACGACGAAAAAATGTTAGCCCTTAGTCAGCGCAAATTTGAACTCCAACAAAGTTTACGCAAAGCCATAGCGAATGATGAAATGTATTTGGTTTTGCAACCACAGTTTAGACTTGATGAGCATAACTCTATGTCTGGTGCTGAGGTTTTATTGCGCTGGAAATCCGAAAAATTTGGCAACGTGTCTCCTTCAGAATTTATCCCCATCGCGGAAAAATCAGGATTGATGGTGGATATTAATGCCTGGATATTGGAAAGAAGCTGTTGCTTAATCAAACAGCTGCATGATGAGTTTTCTCACCTGCCAAGAATTAGTATCAATTTATCAGGCGATGAAATTAGTGTTGGCTTAGCAAAACGCTTGAATAAGCAATTAGAGCAATATCAACTACCAGCAAAAACACTAACGTTAGAGATTACTGAAGCACAATTGGTGAATTTTAGTGAAGCGGTGCTCTTGGAACTCGAACAGTTGCGCCACCAAGGTATTCGAATCTCCTTAGATGATTTTGGTACCGGATATTCCGCAATGTCGTATCTATCTTCATTGGAGTTCGATGAAATTAAAATAGATCGGTCTTTTGTTTGCAAAATAGTCAATGATAAAAAAACAGCATTGCTCGCTCGCGCTATGGTGAGTATGGCCCACGCGTTAGAAAGTGATGTTGTCGCAGAAGGCGTTGAAACACAAGAACAGTTAACAATGCTTAAAGGGATGAGAGTAGACATTGTTCAAGGCTATCTCCTAGGCAAACCCATGAGCTACCAAGAACTATGCTCGCATATTAGCTCGGGTAAATTCCCTCTATCTGAATCCCTCTAATTCAATTCTAGTTGATAGCAAGACCAAGTACATTCATTTGAGGTGCCTTCAAGCTTCAATTGAGTCACATTTTGGGGTAAATCATTTGTAATATCCGTAACCAGTTTTTGCATCTATGTAAACGCAGGGTAAACGAAATGGATTGTTCGTACACTATGCTTTACGTGTTTTGAGAGATAGGATGATCACCAGGAATTATGCGCCCTAGAGCATAGAATTCTTGAACCTGCATAGCGTATAATCATGCCATCAAATAATAAAAAACAGGTCAATCTTTAAGGTTGATACGTTTGCCGTAGTCGGCTTTTCATTGAAAGCAATTTTCCTACAAGCATTAAACTGACCTTAGCACCTCGATTGTGCTAGCGGTCATGGTTTGGTATTTCGTTTAGTGGCCTCGGTCACAACAATCTAAAAAAGGTTTGCTATGTCTACTCAACAGTCTGCTCAGGTTGCAACGGTTTGGCCGATTCTTATTATGGCACTTGGCACCTTTGTATTGGGGTTAACAGAATTTTCATCCATGTCGATGCTGCCATTAATCGCAGAATCTTACACGGTTGCGCCTTCTCAAGCTGGGAATGTCATCAGTGCATATGCCATTGGCGTTGTGATCGGCGCCCCCTTGTTTATGTTGTTAACCAATAAAACCAACCGGCGAACAGCGCTAATTTTATTTGTGGCGATGATGTTTATTGGCAATGGCTTGAGCGCAATTGCATCCAGCCTACCTGAATTAATCGCTTACCGCGTACTCTCCGGATTACCGCACGGAGCTTATTTTGGTACTGCATTACTCATTGCTGCGAGCATGGCACCTAAGGGTAAACGCGCAAGTTATATGTCAAAAGTGTTTGCCGGACTTACCATTGCAACTATTGTGGGTGTTCCAATGGCAACCTTAATTGGCCAATCGATGAGTTGGCGAGTGTGTATGGCAATCGTTGCGGTACTGTCATTAGTGACTTTGGTACTCATTTATTACTTAGTGCCAAGTTGCCCAGTGAAGAATCCCTCTAAACTCCGTGAAGAGTTCAGCGTACTGAAGAACAAGTTGGTGTGGTCTATATCCGGAATTATTTTCGTAGGCTTTGGTGGCGTCTTCTGCATTTATACTTATTTGGCCGATACCATTATCAATGTAACAGAAACCCCAGTTATTACTATTTCTATTGCTATGATGATGTTTGGTGTTGGCACCACCATTGGTAATTTGGTGATCAGTAAACTAGCTGATCATGCCCCTATCAGTACCACGGGTATGGCATTGCTATGCAGTATTGGTATTTCGGTGATGTATGTATTTGCCGCTGGGAACATTTGGTGGTTGTACATTACGGTGTTTTTACTAGGCGCTAGTGTAGGCCTTGCTGCGGTTATTCAGTCGATGCTACTCGATGTCTCACCCAAAGGCCATGCTATGATTGGAGCGCTGGTGCAATGTGCCTTTAATACCGCTAATGCAATTGGACCTATGGTGGGCGGCGCTATGCTAGCCTCAGGTGCCAGCTTTAACGAAGTGGGTTATGCTTCAGCCATGCTTTTCTTCGGTGGATTTATTATGTGGGCATTGAGTTATATGCAAATGCGCAACCGCGATCCAATCCCAGCAACTTGCTAACTATTAACTTAACCCGTTAAAACAGGCGTTTGGCCGCGACAGCTTTGATTTTTGAGAAGGCACAACGTATAAGAAACGTCTATTTTTTTGAAAGGATATACCATGACCATCACGCTGTATGAATTATCAGGCGCTGATCGCAGTTTACGTTTCGCTCCCCATTGCTGGAAATCAAAATTGGCACTGCAGCATAAGCAACTCAGTTTTGGAACTGAGCCAGTTTGGTTTACGGAAAAAGAAAAATTTGCTCTCTCAGGGCAGCCTTTATTGCCGGTTATTACTGATGCAGATAAGGTAGTGAGTGACTCTTGGGAAATTGCACAGTATTTAGAAAGTACCTATCCAAATAAACCCAGTCTATTTGCTAACGAAGAAGCCAAAGCGCAGGCAGAATCATTCCACCAATGGGTGTCCTCAGTTTTATCGAAGCATATTCCTGGGATCATCATTTTAGATCTATTCAATATCATTGCCGAGCAAGACAAAGAATACTTCCGCACATCAAGAGAAGCGCGCCTGGGCACGAGTTTAGAAGAGTTTGCTGCCACCCCAGAGAAGCACATTCAAAACTTACAAACGGAGCTTGCTCACGCAAGGGATTTACTAAAAAATAAAATGTATTTTGGTGGTGACAAACCAGACTACAGAGATATTTGTTTACTCGGTACTTTCCTGTGGATTGCCAGCAGCGGCACCTCTGATTTCTTAGCAAAAGATGACGTAATTTATTCTTGGTATCAACGGGTACTGGAGGATTATCGCGAAGTTATACCAACCTCTATTAGCGCCTAGGCAGTTTTATCAACCTGGTTATCATGTCAGACTCATTGGGATCCATTGAGCCTGACATCGCTTGTATACTATTTATAAGTCGTTTAAATCAGTTGCTGGCTTTAAAAATCGATGCCTTCACTCATTATTTGATACTGTGTTCAACGGCTCGAAAAAAAATGCTTCAGTACAAGTCAGCAAAGGCATCTTCAATGGTGGTAAAATTGAAGGTAAATGCATTCTCTTGCAGTCTTTTCGGGATTACCCGCTGCCCGTAGATTAATAAATCTGCCATTTCACCCATTGCGAGTTTTAATGCAAATTTAGGCGTACACAAGATACAGGGTCTGTGCAGTGCTGAAGCAAGTGCATTAGAAAAATCTATATTGGTCATCGGGTTAGGCGCGGTGAAATTATAAACACCCGAGCAATCCGAATGCTGAATTAGGTGTACAATGCCTCTCACCATATCATCTATATGGATCCACGACATATAGTGTTTACCGTTACCAATTGGTCCTCCTAAACCCAGCTTAAATGGCAGTTCCATTTTTGCTAACGCACCGCCATGTTTGGCTAACACAATGCCTGTTCGTAAAACACATACACGGGTTTTATCAGTTTCAATTTCAAGGGCTAATGTTTCCCAAGTTGCGCACAACTCATGACTGAATTCGATATTCGGTTTGTCAAAACTTTCATCAATGATTTGGCTATCTTGGCGTCCATAAAAACCAATGGCAGAACCACTCACCAGCACTGACGGCGGGCTATCACTGGCGGCAAATAATTCGCCTAACTGCCGCGTAATGTCCCAGCGACTATTTTCTAAAAGAGCCTTTTGTTCGGCGCTCCAGCGTTTATTCACTATGGGTTCGCCGGCTAAATTAATCACGCCATCAAACTCATCAAGATTGTTCAAAGCGGCAAGCTCAGTAATAAAGGTGAGCCCAGTGCCTAGTTTTTCCTCAGCGAGTTGGGGATGTCTAGTCAATACCGTTATTTGGTTATCGCCTTTGAGTTGCTCAACCAACTTAGCCCCTATCAGCCCACTGCCACCTGTAATAAGCAAATTCATCTGGTTTTCCTTTATTTGTTTTTAAGTAAAGCGATGCAAAAGGGATCAATAATTCATCGTAATGATAAGTTTAGCTCCCTTCGATTTTATGGCAAATTCAGCGTCAACTTACATGGAATAATCCAAAGTATAATAGATGCACCACATTCACTGAGTTAAAATCCGCCTATAAATTTGTGTCTAAAAGGTTGTTAGTAGTGAAAGTGGAAAATGTGAAAGGCTTTACCCTAATTGAATTGATCATAGTGATCGTCATTCTGGGGATTTTGTCTGTGGTTGCGGCTCCGAAATTTATTAACTTAACTTCAGATGCAAACAAGGCAGCCCTTGACGGAATGGCGGGCGCCGCAAGTGGTGCTGTTAATTTGGTATATGCCAAGGCCATAATTCAAGGTGTGGTAAACGACGCTGAAGGCAACGTTGACCTCGATGGCGACGGAGTGGATGATATCGCCACAGTGTATGGCTTCCCCAGTGCCAATCGCACGACTGGCATTGCAAATGCGCTTCAGTTAGATGAAGACTGGGCCTATGGCGACACCTTTGGCGGAGGGCAGTTCTTCGTTTCGCCTTCAAGAATTGTTGGTTTTAGTGGCATTACCAACAATAATATTCCTCTTAGAAGCCCGAATTGTTATCTAACCTATAATCCACCTGCTGGGGTAAATGAGCTGCCTACCTATGATTTTGTTACGTCTGGATGTTGATAAGCTCTATAAAGCGTGAGGCTGTAACTTTCAGCCTCGTTGGTAAATATTCATCCAGTCACGAACAATTCAGCTAAAGTTATCACTCCATCAAAACCTTCGAGAGTAGACAAAGCATTTAAGCTAACTAAATAATCTATCCGCTACCGATTATAGCGTTAGTTTGTTCCGGATGTTTGGTTAGCTCAGTGTTAAGTTGCTTACTGAAAAGCTTCTTAACCAATTTAAATGTCGGCTAATCCACTTCAAACTGTATCTAGAAACTTCATCAACTTTATCTTGTTTAATTATTATGCATGTATCGGTGATGAAGATAATGACGTTCCCTTTAACTTAGAGAATAAAGGTCAAATGGATAGGTAGAGCTAATCAATGCTGCTTTTCCAAAGTTGATAGTAGACTCTTCCCTTTATTTGTTCCTTTTACAGCATCTACACAAATTAATTTTATATTTCGAAATTACAAAACTAGAGAAAGTAATTCATGTGTCATTTGAAAAAAATTCTATTAATCATAGTAGTAATTGCCTTTACGTCCCGTGTATTTTCTTACGATTTGAAAGAATGTAGCGACGAATATCGCGTCAAAATGTTTAAAGACTTTAAAAGTATGCAAGGAAAGGACATCCAGGCGCAAAGGAAACGCTGGGTAATTTTTACATGCTTGGTTATGGTATTGAAAAAGATCCCCGCAAAGCACTTAGCATGTATAAAAAAGCAGGAAAATGGGATCAAGCGTCAGCCCAATACAAGACTGGGCTGATATATTTATCGCAAATGGTAGATGATGATCCAAGTAGAGGAATCACTTACCTCAAAGAAGCGGTGAAGAATAAATTCTACCAAGCTGCATATGTTTTAGGTGCCGTATATCTAGAAGGTGAACTTGTAGAACAAGACTATGAAGAGGCAAGTGAGTGGCTAGAGCTTGCTTCAGAACACAATATCTATAAGGCGTCGTATTTGTTAGGCAAGATGTACGACTCCCAATTATTTGGGGAAGAGCAAAAAGATAAAGCGATTCCACTATACAATAAGGCTGCGTATAAAATAGCCGCAGCCAGAGATCGCTTGAAAGAATTGAATCAACCAATGCCTCAGGTAGCAAACAAGATATTGAACGCATAGTCGTTAATAACCAAAATTTACACGATTTTTTTGATGAACAGCTAGAGCAATTGAGAAACACTCAAGCACCGAAAGTTGGCACAGGTAGTCGTATAGCGGGTCAAACATGTGAGAAAATCTGGAACTGTAATTCTATTAGTGGTGAAGATGCAAGACGCTTTCTTTATGAAATTCAGCGAGTATTAGGACTTAGTTTCTAAGAATAAATTAAGACATTAATTTACTCAGAAAATAAAACAAGGGCAGAATCAATCAACTCTGCCCTGTTTAATTTCAGCGTCCACCCGGCCACATTCGAAGTAATATTTGATCCTTTCTAACCAAGTGGTGCCATAGGCTCGCAAGCACATGAATGGCAACAATCACCCCGCCTGCAACAAGTAAATATCGATGGGTTTTGCCAAAAAAAGAGTAACCAAATAGACTGTTTATATCTTGATTGGGAAGGATTTGAGGGATTATCCCATCACTGGCAAAGAACCATATATGGGTTATTCCGTATTCAGCAGAATCCGCTAATACGGATAGCGCAGCCCATCCAGACAGGGGTACCAATAATAGGAGCGCGTAAAGCAAACCGTGTGTGAATTTTGCGGTCACCTGTTTAAAACGACTAAAACCCGATGGAAGCTGCGGTACAACTCCCTTAAACCGCCAAACTAAACGAAAAACGACCAACAACAATAAAAAGAAGCCATTAGTATGATGAATTTGTGCAATAACATCATGGAAAGAATTCACGTCTGGGTATTTCAACGCAAACCCATAGGTTGCTGACATCAAAAAGCCTGAAGCAACCTCAACGATGATTAGAAGCAACATTACCCAATGTAATGATTTTGAAACGCTTCCCCATGAAGTTTTTGTATTTTGCAACATACTCAGCCTTTGTTGACAGTAAAATTAAAACTCCAAGTTATCTAACGCTGATAACTTGAACCACATAGTGGCTTTATTGGTTAAGCATGGGCTATTTATAGCACTTGAATCTACCAATTTAGCTGACTCCATATCACCTTTTAAGGCAATAAAAGTCTATTTAATTTTCGCTAAAAGTTGGCATTTTTCGTGAAAACTATTCGCGCTGCGTGAGTGCCCAACAATTACCCCGAATAAAAGCAAAAAAAAAGGTCAAAGTGAATTCACACTGACCCTTTAAATTAGCTAATTATTCGACAAACAAGATGCTTAGTTTATTTCAGTAATAAACTCTTCTTTAGGACGACGAACTTTTTTCAGCCCTTTAAGCCAATCACCTTCTTCAGCTCTATAACCGAGGGGTAACAATACTACTGAACGCAATCCGCGCTCTGTCAGCCCTAAAATCTCATCCACTTTTTCAGGAACAAAACCTTCCATCGGGGTACTATCAACACCTTCTTCAGCTGCTGCAATTAAAGCCGTACCCAAACCGATATAGGCTTGACGAGCTGCGTGTTGATAATTTACTTCTGGATCTCTTGGCGGATAAGTCGCCAAAATCATTTTACGGTAGTTTTCCCAGCCTTCATTAATAACACCACGTTCTTCATTGACTAAATCGAACATGTGATTAATACGTTCTGGCGTATAATTATCCCATGCAGCAAAAACCAAAAGATGGGAACAATCTGAAATTTGAGACTGATTAAAGGCATTGGGTACAATCTGTTCCCGTAACTCTTGGTTTTTCACCACTATTACTTCGTATGGTTGTAATCCACTTGAGGTAGCAGTTAGGCGGATAGCTTCGAGAATTCGTTCTACTTTCTCATCATTAACCGTTTTACTAGCATCCATCTTTTTGGTTGCATAACGCCAATTTAACTTTTCTACCAAATTTGACACTGGTGACTCCATAATTATTCTTCGATAAGTGCAATAAAAGTGTGGTCGCTTTTAGAAATTTCAATGCCGCTTTTAAGAATTTTAAGTGTAAGGACTTATTAACTTTGGATTTGACTTAGTATTTAACTTACATTGAATGAATGGATACTCAAAAAACAAACAACCTAGCTGATTAATCGGTTAACCACATACAATCAAATAATTTCTAGCCGAATTATAGTTTACATACTCCTCAGTTGAGGAGTATGTAAACGAATAAACTAGCGAGCTTTTTCTAGGCCAAATAACTTATCTAAAGATAACCGTCCTGGACCCATACTCAAAACTGACAACAATACGATAAACCACCATACCGCTGGATTCCACCAATGATCCCAACTTGGGAATACTGCCAATTGGATGAAAAGAGTCATACCGATTAAGGCTGCGGCACCAACACGTGTGAATAATCCAAATGCAAGTAGGATGGGAAAGATGATTTCTGCTACGCCAGCTGAAACCGCAAGAGTTTCGATAAAAGACACTATCGAAGATCCTTCTACATAATCTAAAGTATTAGCATCGCACAACAATAAAGCGCCCTCGCGGACTGGATCAGGACAGAAAAATTCGTATAAAAACAGGTCATACTTATCGGGATTAAAACTAAGAAATCCATTCCACTTGGTCATGCCTGATTGAAAAAACACGCTAGCGGCTAAAAGCCTTGCAAGAAGCAGCGTTATGTCGGTTAAATACAAACTAATTTTAGCCGTTACGCCAGCATATAAGTTAATCAAAGCATTCATATTTTTCTCTTATGTTAGTAAATTATTAAGGAGTAATTGGCTAAAAGTATCGCTTATATCGATCTCGCCACTTTGCATCGCTATTTCAGCTGATTCACCTAAGGGTTTACCCACATAAATATTGGCAATGAATAAGCTTTCAGGTTTGGAAATAACTCGGTGTAATATGGAGCCGTTGTTTCGCCATAACAGAATATTTTCAGGTTGATTTGCTATGGCGATTTTTTCGTTTACGTTACTTTCTCTTAGTTGTGACCACAAATTTGTAACCGTCCAATCAATTTGGACTAATTGAACACTAGGATGAAGTGAAAGTGATTTAGTTTCTATGTCGTCAACTAATGCCTCTATGTCAGTTTGACTTAGTGGCGACTTTTCGTCAGCAAAATAAGCTTGGTGCCAAGCTCGATCCAATTTGCATATATCCCATGTATATTCCAACTCAGGGTGGTGCTGAACAAGAATTTCTCTCAAATACTCAGGAAAGGTTTCACCATATTCGCCCAACACAGGTGTGGTTGGTGGCGTTAATATACAAAATTCTCTAGCTAAGGTTTTAAAAAAATCTTCGCCTAATAATTTCTCACTACTCGGGTATTTTCGTTGTAATGCATCAATGCAACTGCTGATGAATGTATTACGGTACACCGCTAGACGAGGTTGATTCTGAGAGTTGTCTAGATACTCTGAAATATCATCAGTCGTTCCAGTTTGGACATAATCCATTAGGGCTATATGAAATTCACTCATATCAAGCAACTTGCTTATTTTGATTGATCAACTTACGGGCAAAATTTCTTTCTGCTAGCAGCACATTAAATGCCGGTAAATTCGCATCTCGTTCAATAAGAACAGGGCAAGGTCCAATATGATTTAATGCTTCACTCAAAAGTGACCATACCGCTTTTGATACTTCGCTATCATGTGAATCTATCAATAAATCTTTTTCAATCGGATCTACCGAATGACCAGCCACATGAATCTCTCCAATTGAAGATGGATCAAGATTTTTAATGTAGCCATGGGCATTAATTCCGGTGTTGTTGGCACTAATAAACAAATTATTTACGTCCAACAAAATCCCACAGCCGGTCATACTAACTAAAGACATCATGAATTCAGACTCTGACATTTCTGATTTGAAGTTCAGATAGTTTGCGGGGTTTTCCACTAAAATAGGACGCTGAAGCGCATCTTGTAATTGTTCGATGTTCCGAGCGGTACTCTTTAATGATTCAGTTGTGATAGGCGTTGGCATTAAATTGCCTAAATAATTTCCAGCAGTGCCTGACCATGCAATATGTTCGGAAAAGGCTGCAGTTGGAACTAAATTAACCAAACGAGACAATCGTTTAAGGTGTTCAGAATTAATCGGAGTTGGCCCGCCTACGGATGCCCCGACACCGTGAATACTTAAAGGAAAATTCTGCGCAATATGCTGTAACCTTTCTAATCTAGGACCACCTTGGATAAGATAGTTTTCAGCATGCACTTCAAACCATAACTGTCCTTCAACCGTATTAGGGATTGAATCAAAATGTTCAGGTTTCAAACAAATGCCCGCATCTGCGGGCAATTTAGTTAAGTTTTGCATGGAAAAACGTCGACTAAGCGATAGGCTTTGTAGACGCTGCCCCTTCTGGTGTCATGATAAATTCACAAGAACCTTTAGGTGAATATGTCCATGCATTTTTTTGAAAATCTACAGTGGAAGTACCTTCGCAACTAGTTCCAGCGCCGGCTTTACAATCATTTTCACCTGCAAGGGCAATTCCATAACATTTATCTTTACGTCCACGTAATCTCTTCCCTTCTTTCCATTCTTGAAAGGCAACTTTGACTTTTTCTGGCGCCGCTTCAGCTAATGACAATTGGTCATTTGGTTTAGCATTAACAGCCTGAGATGCTGCGATAGTGCAACCAACAAGAAGTGCAGTTTTAATTGTTTTATTATAATTCATATAATCTATCCTCAATGTACTAGGTTGAAAAAAATGGACGGACGTTTAATTAATGTAGTCCATTATGTAAGTTAAAGACCTATTAACGTTCTATAAAATTTCAATAAAATAGTTTTCAATCAAATTTCATTATTAAATTTGACGAACAAGTGGCTAATGTAGAATATAAAAATGCTTGTACAAAAAGTACTCTAGTCACCTTTGATTGACGGCTTAAAAAGAAGTGAAATGGCTTTAAACTTAGGATTCAGGTGTATTTGAATGATAAATTTCAATTCGACAAATCAGCTCAAAAAACAATTATTATTTGAACGGATCTAGGGTTGTTTTCATTTTAAGAAATAAAACTAAAAGATTAGCAAACTGGAACAAAATGATATTCGTTCCAATTAAAATCATGGCTGTGATGAAAGGCACAGCGCACAAGATAGCAGCTGTTTTTACCTAGTTTATCGGGGATGAAAAGATGGTAATTTTCAGTAAATTCAATTGATTAAGTTAAAAAAAAGCAGTATTGAAATTATTATCATTGTTCGATTAGATGTTAGATATATAAAATAAAATGAAAAGCCAACCTAATTAAGTTGGCATATAACCTGTTTTTTAAATCGGTTTTTTGAATCGTTCTTTTGAATCAGTTGGATGAAAATAATACAGGTTGACTAGCCGGCATTGGAACTAACAAATTTATTTCCCAATCGACCTTAAACATCAAGTCACAGGTACTATCCCAAAGTGGATTTTTATCTACTAAGATAATGTCTCCCTCCCTAGTGCCTGACGCGCTTTCTTGCTCACCATTTATATACGAGCCTAGAAAGTTCCCATACCCCAGCGATCCTTTATCATTGTACCATCGATCGAACTCAATAAAGTTAAATCGAATGGGGTCAGAGAATGTCATATGCGGATTTTGTGGCTCTGAGACAGTAAACACTTGAGATATTTGACTGTCTGGAACTCGGTAAGTAGGTGATGAAGTGACTATAAAGTCATCTGATGGATGCCATTCCCATTCCTTCAAAATTTCTCCATTTTCAGTCAGACTAATAGTAAACTCGTTTAGTCCTCCACCATCACACTTATTCTTAAGACCTATCATTAATTGGTAAAAATTGAGTTGATAACTTGGTTCAATTCTTAGGTTCTGAGTAGTGACATCAAGTTGACCATTAAAATCTATGGTTTTGACATTCACTTCATAGTCCATTGGTGCCGGAATCATGACTCCTTCCGCATAGATATGTTCCACATAAGTAACATCATATCGATGATAAAATTCATAAGTGCCAGCTTGTAAACCATTATCTGAGTCAAATGCAGAGATTTCGAAATGACTCGCGTAACCGATGTTAAGTCGACTAGTCTGTCCATCGCCCCATTCAATCTCTATATGATGAGTTTGCCTATCTGTTGCGATAACAGCTTTTCCGACAACACTATCGGACGTCAATAACAAATTTACAATTCTGTGTTTATTGCATTGCTTAGGTTTTAATTTGATGGCGGTTTGATTAAACCTATTTTTGGATACTAATTTATTTACATCATCTGTGATCATAATTTTTCTGCTCCATGAATTAAAAGTAGTACGCACTTGAGAAAATGAAAAACCTCCTTGGTTTAAAGTGAGCTTACATCAGCATTAGCTAAAGTTACGTTTGCAATATCTTGCAGTATTAAGTGTAGTCTAAGATAGAAAACATATAGGGTTGTGGTTATCACGCTCGGTAAAAATAATAAAGCCTCAGCAAAATCAACGCGTTGCATAGCTGACTTACAGCAGTTAGACTAAATCTTCCTCATATCACCTCAATTAATGAAAATTAAAAATGAAATTTAAAGCCATATATTTATTATTTAGCATGTATTGCAGCTTTGCAGTGAGCGCACCTAATGCTAATACTACGGAGCCCAGTCAAGCTCAAGTTATCGACCGATTTGCCGAACTTGCTCTTGAGTGTGTGCACAAAGAATATCCGAATATCATAAAACATATGATGAACAGTGATGAAGATGTGAAAACACCTAAGAAACTCTACCCGGCGTTTTACGGTTGTTATGATTGGCATTCATCTGTCCATGGACATTGGCTGCTCACGCGAATTGCCAGCCAATACCCAGATACAGCTCGTTATCAAGACATCATGGCCAGCTTAGCGCAAAGTTTTACCAAAGAAAATTTGGAAGGTGAATTAGCTTATTTTAATCGAGCAGATACCGGAACCAGCTTTGAGCGCCCTTACGGACTAGCTTGGTTTTTGCAACTCACTTCGGAGCTGCGAGAATGGGACAATCAAAAAGCCAAGCACTGGCTAACTATTCTAACCCCTTTAGAAAACAAAATTGTTGCTAATGTGACCGATTGGATACCTAAACTTTCCTTCCCTATTCGAGTGGGAGAGCATAGCCAAACAGCATTTGCCTTTGGGTTAATGCTGGATTGGAGCGTGACCGCTCATAATCAAGAGTTTAACGATTTATTAAAGCAAAACATTAGGCGTTTATATGCTAATGATGTGAATTGTCCTTTAGCCTATGAGCCATCAGGCCAAGATTTTTTATCACCGTGTATTGCCGAAGCGGATTTAATGAGAAGGGTACTTTCAGCTGAACAATACGCGAAATGGTTAGGGGCGTTTTTGCCATCAATTCCCATCGATGGTGATGGAAATTGGCTAAATGTCGCCACAGTAGTCGACAAAAGCGACGGTAAACTGGCTCACTTAGATGGATTAAATTTAAGTAGAGCGTGGATGTTAGAAGGTATCGCCTCAGCTTTAAAGTCTGCTGATCCCCGTAAAACTGCGATTTTACGTGCTGCACAAGCACACAAAACATCAGGGCTAAATTCAGTTATCCATGATATGCATTATATGGGCAGTCACTGGTTAGGGAGTTTCGCGACCTATTTAGAAACTCAACGGGGTTTATAGTAAATTGAATCTAACGCCCCTGACGTTATAGAACGAAAAAAGCACTAGGTTTAGAACCTAGTGCTTTTTAAAAAACGGTGTTCGAACTATCGTCTACAATTGATTAAGCTTTTTTACGAAACCTTAATGCTAGTAGTCCCAAGGCAAGCGTAGCTAATGTCGTTGGCTCAGGAATATCATTACTAGCTAGTTCGTTGCGTACTAAAAACGTTTCTGCAATAGTACTAGTTGAGAATGTAGCGATGTTACTAGGTGCCCCCCAAACATAACCACGTGAAACATCATTAGCGTCACAATGACTGTACCCTGAACCAAAGTAAGATGCCGCGCATACATTACTGTTATAGTTATCGAGTTGAAATGCAGTAACTAACTCTGCAGTAGAAGCAAAACTTGTTGTCCACTCAATTTCCGTAGCAAATCTAAAGTCATCAATAAGAGTAACATCACTGCCGCAGCCACCAATGCCAGCACAAGGCGAGGCATAAACCCATTCTAAACCACTATCGTCTTGATAATAAGTATAGCTACCTGTTTGATAAATTAAGCCAGCGTTTGCAAATCCACCAACAGTTAATAAGATGCCGACTAAGGCTAATTTTAAAGTTTTCATTCAATACCTCATAATTTGAATTGTTGTTTCTGCAGGATAGTTGTTAATTACATTTATGTATCACTAGCTGCTTACCCAAACAAAAGCAAATTACAGGCCATATTTATAAGTAATTGAATTAAATGTATATTTTACCTTTCGCATACAAACAAAAACCATATTCTGTAAAATTATCAGACACAGATAGACCTAAATTGATTTCAACTAATGAGCGAAAATAAAATGTTTCTTCGGGAATCGGCACGGGGCGTTTCTTTCTTAGCGAATAGAACCGAAACGTTGTTCTAAATAAGCAATAATATCGTTACTTTCATACATCCAGGTATCTTTACCTTCTTGTGAGATACGCAAGCAAGGTACTTTGGTTTTGCCGCCTTGTTGCGCAAGCTCAGTCCTAAATTCACTACCTTTTCGGGCGCTACGGGTTTCCATAGGCAAGTTCAAACGGTGTAAAGCTCGACGAGTTTTAATACAAAAAGGACAAGCGAAAAACTGGTACAGAGCCATAGACTTAATTTCTTTCTCTACTTGTTGCTGTGCTTGGGCGCTGCGCTTTTGTTTACGAGGACGAGTTATCAGATCAAAAAAAGCAATAATGCAACCAAGAAAATTGCGAATGACGTTAATAAAAAAAGACATGATTTGTATACTACCCTAAAAAAATGAGGCCGTATTATAAACCCTTAACACTGGGAATTGTGCTGTGGTTTATGAATATTTTGATATTAGCTATAAGGTGATTAGGGACAGCCAAGAACGTAATAATCCTTAGACTTGTAAGCCTATTAAACATCAGATGACCGGGTTTTATAGGCGTTTAAATTTTAAACAAGAAGGTCGCCGGATAATTTACCGGCGAGATTCAATTCACTTCCCCCAACTGGCGATTAGGGGAAGCTTGAGTCGACTTAAAACTCTGGTGTTTGCGGTGCGGGCAAGTTAGTTTCTTGCATGCTACGGGCTTTAATATCAGCGATATCACCACCGAAATCAAACAAACTAACATCACCCCGTTCAGCTGCCATTTTAGCGCGTAAATCAGCGGTTGCCTGAGTATCTATGCTCAGTTCATCACTGATCACCACTCCATAACCTAAAGCACCTTCAATGGTAACCAAAGAGCGATTGATATCGTCTAACACGAGTTGAGGGTCACGCTGCAATGGATCTCCCCAACCGCCGCCGCCCCAAGTATTAAAGTACAGAATATCGCCTTTTTTCACTTCAATACCTTCACACTTGGCTGGCAAGGTTTCTTCACTACCATCAGCACGTTTTAATAGTTTGGTAGAACGCATTCCTGGCGCACCACCGTTAACTCCCCACGGATAAGTTAACCAACGATCATCATGAATCGCAATTTGGCCATCATTTAAGAAACGGTATCCCACAGACAAACCGTTTCCACCGCGATGCAAACCAACGCCACCTGAATCAGGAATCGTTTCGTATGCTTCTACGCGTAATGGGAAGTAAGCCTCGATGAATTCGTTCGGTACATTGGTGAAACCTGGCCATAAGGAGTGTCCATCCGGGCCATCTCCGGCTGGGCGTCCAGGAATACCACCAAATCCAATTTGGAATAACTGGAACCACTCGCCATTGTCATCGTAACCTGAATAGAACAAGTGTGGAGAATCAGAAAACCCTGCGGCATTCATTGCCTCTGGAGCACCTTGTCCTAATAGACCGCCCATCACATCGAAGATTCTGCCCAACGCATGGGTTCTGCCCGATAACGCGGCAGGATAATTCGGTTTCAATAAGCTTCCTTGAGGAATACGGACGTCAACCAAATCATAAAAACCGTCGTTGAACAGTATTTGTGGATCCACTAAGTTAATAGTGAAAGACCCAAAAAACATTTTGAACATATCTTCATTAAGATAGAAGTTAATGGAGCTTTTTGCTTGGGGATCGGTCCCCTCAAAATCAAAAATGGCTTTTTCACCTTCTCGCCACATTTTACAACGAATTTTGTACGGGCCTTTGCCTACACCATCATCACATAGGTAATCTTCAAACACGCGAGGCTCTTCAGGTACTAGCATATTGATAATTGCCGACATGGCCGTATGATTGCGCTCTAACATGACTTCCATGGTGGAATAAAACACATCATCGCCAAACCGATCCGCAATTTCAATGACGCGTTTGGATGCAGTATTACATGCTGCCACTAACGCATTGAGATCGAATCGGTTCCACTGAGGTGTGCGAACATTATGCAATATCAGTTCGAGTAACTCGGTTTGTAATACGCCTTTTTTATACAATTTAGTTGGCGGAATACGTATCCCTTCTTGGAATATAGACTCGGCTTTGATGGGAATTGAACCTGGTACCATGCCACCATTATCAGACATATGTCCGAACATTGCAGACCAAGCGATGTGACGACCTTCGCGGAAAATCGGCACCAAAACTAACCAGTCAGGCAAGTGAGATACGGCAGCATTACACATGTAAGGGTCGTTGGTGAGTAAAACATCGCCCTCTTCCATTTCTCCGGTAAATGCTTCCATAAACCCGTGGATAAACGAGCCAAACTGACCAACCACCATTTTACCGTCGCGATTGGCGATCATTGGGAAACAATCCCCTTGTTCACGAATACCTGGACTCATGGCGGTTCTGAATAACACGGCATCCATTTCTTCGCGGGCATTTTTCAATGCATTTTCAATAATATCGACGGTGACAGTATCTGCATCAACACGTTTAAGAGGAGTGCTATTAGTTTCAATAATTTTATTCATTCTATTCTCCTACTACTTATTGCTAGCGTTAACAGGATTGATTAATAAGTTGCCCACAGAATCTACTGTCGCTACGTAACCCGGTAAAATCACAGTTGTTGAATCCATTTCACCGACAATACATGGTCCTGGTACTTCCAAGCCAACCCCCATTTTGCCTCGCTCATAAATCGCAGCTTCATGGTATTTACCGTCGAAGTAAATTTTTGAATCGGCAATTTTACACTCCCCTAAACTAGATTTTTGGGCGATTTGTTTATTTTGAGGCAACGCTGTTGATGTAGCAGAAACAATTGCCCGTACCATTACAATTTCATGGCCTTCATCTAGGGCAAAGGTGAACAACTGGGTATGCTCTTCATCAAATCGGTCGATCAATAGATCCAAACCTTTGGCTTCAAAGTCTGCTTTTGAACATTCAATAGAAAGTTGGAAAGCTTGTCCGGTATAACGTACATCGGCTTGCAAGGTAACATCTAAGTCTTCTTTGCTAATGCCATCAGCAATTAATGTTGAAGCCGCTTTGTCTGTTAGCTCTGCAAACAATTCAGCAAGTGAATCTTTATCTGTGTCTTTAATCAGGGTTACGAAGGTTTTAGATGCTTCATCTTTTACCACTGTTGTGGCATCACCATAGGCACACAATACACCTGGTCCTGGTGGAATAATGGTTGGCCAAGCGTCCGTTAGAATACCCAAGGCGTTGGCGTGTAATGGGCCAGCACCACCAAACCCAACTAAAGCAAAATCTCGTGGATCAAAACCTTGTTCAACCGAAACTAACCGTAGGGCTCCAAACATGGCTTCATTTGCAATACGGATAATCCCCTCAGCAGCTTCTTCAACGGAAATTTCCATGGCATCAGCGACTTTCTTGACGGCCGCTACTGCAGCAGCTTTATCGATAGCCATTTTTCCGCCAAGTTGTACATCAGAAGGCAAATAACCTAATACCACGTTAGCGTCACAAACCGTTGGCTCAACACCGCCTTTCATATAAGCAGCAGGGCCTGGCTTAGCACCAGCAGACTCAGGGCCCACCCGTAAGGCTTTAGTTAATTCAGGTACAAAAGCTAACGAACCGCCTCCAGCACCCACAGTACGTACATCAACCGATGGGGCTCTTACCACTACGTCACCCACTCGGGTTTCTCGTCTGATCCGTGCTTTGGAATTTTGAATTAGGGCTACATCGGTGGAAGTTCCGCCCATATCGAAGGTAAGGATATTGTCGTAACCGGCTGCTGAGGAAAAGTGTATTGCACCAGAAACACCACCAGCAGGCCCACTCATTAATAGGTTAACCGGATTATCGGCTGCGGCATTGGCTGACGCTAAACCACCGTCTGAACGCAATATTGATAAATGTAAGTCTTCGCCCATAGTTTTATGCAATGAAGCTTGTAAGTTATCAACATATCGTGCCACTTCAGGTCTAACGTAAGAGTTCACTACTGTGGTTTCTGTGCGCTCATACTCTTGCATTTCAGGCACGATGTCACTGGAGATACTGATGGGAATATCAGTAAATACCGATGCCGCTAATTCCTTCGCGCGTTTTTCATGCTCACCATTTACATAGGCATTGATGAAACAAATCGTTAGCGCTTCCACTTCATCCGTCGCTTTTAATTTTTTTAAATCTTGCAGTAGTGCTTGTTCATCTAACTCAGTGGCAGTACTGCCATCAGCATCCATACGTTCAGTGGCTTCAATGGTCAGTTCCAGTGGTGCCAACAACGGTTTTTTGACAAAACTAACCCAACCACCTAGTCCTCCAGGACAAAATGAACGAGCCACTTGCAACACATGTTTGTATCCGCGGGTGGTCACCAACCCAACTTTTGCACCCTTGCCGGTGAGTACGGCATTGGTGGCAACAGTCGTACCATGCATAACACGGTTAATTTGTTTGGGATCGATACCAGACTCATCGCAAATACGGGCAATACCATTTAACACTCCTATTGAGGAGTCTTCGGGCGTAGAGGGCACCTTTGCAGTGTGAGTTTCACCGTTGCTTTCGTTAATCAATAGCAGGTCCGTAAAGGTACCTCCTACATCAACACCTAATCGATAACTCATAGCGTTTTCCTTTTTTATATTCTTGTTGTAATTCGTTTTTATTTTTGGTCTTCGTATTTATTTCGGTTATGCAGGGTACGTTTTACGTAACCAGGTTTTCGCATTTCCGCCTTTTGCGGTCTTGGTTAATTCAATAGCAAGGTCTGAGGCAGCCAATAGGGTCGGCATATCAATACCGGTTTCATATCCCATTTGATGACACATCATTACCACGTCTTCAGTGGCCACATTACCACTGGCCCCGGGAGCGAAAGGACACCCCCCTAAACCGGCAATGGACGCATCAAATCGGCGCACACCCGCGGTTAGTGCGGCATAGACATTAGCTAGCCCCATGGCACGGGTATCGTGGAAATGACAGGCTATTTTGTCTGCACCGAATTTTTCAATCAAAGTCGTCATTAGGGATTGAACGCTTTGTGGGTTCGCCGCGCCAATGGTGTCAGCAATGACCAGGCGAGACGCGCCCATATTGATGAGCTTTTCAGCAAGATCCACAACTTGTTGAGCTGGAATAACGCCTTCGAAAGGACATTCCCAGGCAGTTGCTAAATACACCTGTAATTCAACATCTGTGCCCTTGCCTGCATCGATTACCTGCTCAATGACACTCAAGGTTTGTTGGTTATCCATGCGAATGTTTTTTTCGTTCATGGTGTTAGATGCAGCCATCACTAAGGATGCCAATTTAACCTGATTTTTCTGAGCTAATTCAAAGCCTTTCATATTTGGGATCAGGGCTGAAAAATGGCAATCAGCTTTGGGCAGCTGTTGACATATTTCATCTGTTCCAGCCATTGCAGGAACCGCTTTAGGCGATACAAATGCGCCCACTTCAATACCATCTAACCTTGCATCGGTTAGCACCTGAATAAGTTGCAGGCGTTGTTGCGGGGATAATATTTCTGCTTGGTTCTGCAAGCCATCACGGGGGCCTACATCATTAATGTATACATGATTACTCATTGCCAGTTCCTTTAATTGCGCCGTTTGCAACAAGGGAGTCGATGCGCTCTTGAGACATGTGTAACAACTCTGACAATACCGTTTGCGTATCTTGACCTAACACTGGTGCTGGAGAAAAAGATTCTTCATCGGTACGTGAGAATTTAATCGGATTACCAGGTCCTTTTGTGGTTTTTCCATCAGGGTGTTTTAGATCAACTACCATATTCCGATACAAGACTTGCTCATCGCTCAGTGCTTGGGACAAGTTATTCACTGGCGCACAGGGAATGCGTTTAGCTTCCAACTGTTCAATCCAATAAGCAGAGGTGTTTTGACTCAAAATTTCATTTAATTTAGCGTTTATGAAATCTTTGTCGGCCCAGCGACCAGGTTGACCATCATATTTGCTATCTGCAAACTCTGGACACTTAACCACTTCATTTAGATTTTTCCAGAAGTTGTCTGTGATCACCGCAATAACCACAAATCCATCTGAGGTTTGAAATGTATTGTAAGGAACATGCACAAAATGCGAATTGCCTATTGGATAGGGATTTTCACCAGATAAAAAGTGCATTGTTGCCATGTAGTTCAGCATTGAAATTTGGCAATCGAGCATGGAAATATCCACATCTTGACCTTTACCACTGGTCGCTCGCTCAATAATAGCTGACTGAATGCCCATGACTGCAAACATACCGCCGCCCAGATCACCGATGGGAATACCGGCTCTTACTGGGTTTTCTTGATCTAGACCCGTAATTGACATACCGCCGCCCATAGCTTGGGCAACCTGATCAAATGCAGGGCGTTTAAATTTAGGTCCACTACTGCCAAAACCAGTAATACTGCAAGTGATAATACGCGGGTTAATTTTGCTCAAGGTGTTGTAGTCAATGCCGAGACGATCAGGCACACCGGCACCAAAATTATTTACCACCACATCTGATTCTTTCACTAAATCATAAAAAACTTGTTTACCTTCTTCACTTTTTAAATCGATACAAATACTTTGTTTATTGCGATTCAAGGTAATGTAATAAGCGCCCATTCCATCCAAGGAGTTCTTCGGATCACTGGCGAGCAACTTACGTGTTCCTTCGCCCTGCAAAGGTTCAACCTTAATTGTTTCTGCTCCTAAATCTGCGAGCAACATTGCGCAATACGGACCTGATAACATATGTGTTAGATCAATTACACGTATACCAGAAAGCGGCTTATTCATTCTTTATCTCCAATTATATTTTTGTGTCCTGAAAGTAAACGGGTTATGGCATTAGGTGTGCCATAACCTGTCACTAGAAGTGTGCTTAAAAGTTATAAGCGAATTCAACGCCGTACTCTGCAAGGGCTGAGGGGTGTATAAAAGACCCACCAAATTCAGGCGCAGGAATGACTTCTTGTAAATATTCTTCGTCTGTGATGTTTTTGCCATAAATGGCCAATGTCCAGTTTTCAGCTTCAAGGGCAATACGCGCATTAATAGTGAAAAAGGAATCACGTTTAGCATTATCAAAATTTTGCGAATGCGGGCCCGGTGGAACACCGCCTCCTAAGGTTCCAAAGTAATCCCAAATGGTTGGGGTTTCTTCACCTTGCAAGGTATGGAAGTAGGTCTCTCCGGTATATTGATAATCCAACCGTGTGGTCACCCAAAAGTCCTCATTTACTGGCTGCTCGTAACTAAAGCCTAAGGTATAAGTAGTATCAGGAGACTGCGGTGCTTTATTGCCAACGGTAATAGGACGACTGCGATTTTCTTTAATTTCTGAATCAAGAAGACCCAAGCCCGCAAAGACTTTAAAGCTCTCGGTAACATCGGCTGTGACATCAAGTTCGAAGCCTTGGATTTCGAGTTCATCAATGGTGCTTACCGCACGTAATAAACCGAAAGGCCCGGCAAAGAATTCGAAAAATTGGTTATCCTCGACTTTGGTTTTGAATACCGCTGCATTCAACTTAACCTTGTTGTCTAAGAATTTAGATTTGATCCCTAACTCAATATTCGTCGTCACTTCTTTATCGTATTCATCGCTTACCAATAGTTGAGCATCTACTGCATCACCAGGATTGCCCGTACCCGAACTGTTAAACCAATAATCTAAGGTTGCTTGCGTACCCAAAGAGTTAAAACCACCACTTCTAAAACCGACACCATAGCTGGCATAGGAATTAACATTGTCGGATAACTCGTAACTTAAGGTGACTTTGGGTTGAAATTGAGCAAACGAGCGGCTGCGATCCGGAATACCGTCTGGATTGTCTACCAGACCTGGGTTAATAGGACCCACTTCGCCATCCACAATGGTATTAATATTTAGGCCTGAAGCACTGACATTAGGTACGTTGTTGGAAACGGTTCTATCTTCATAGTCGTAACGAAGGGCAACGGATAATTCCAGTTTTTCTGAAACATCGTATTCAATTTGACCAAATGCGGATAACACTGAGGTGTCGTAAGTATCATCAAACAACAGATCCGTGGGATTAGGTCCTGTAGGCGGCACATAAGCTTGTTGTAAAAAGCCTTGTCCTTGATCAGCACCATAGGCCACCACGACATCACGCTCGATTTCAGCGAAGTACACACCGGCGATCCAACGTAGATCAGCCGTATCGTTATCTGATGTAATTCTTAGTTCACCACTAAAATCAGATTGGCTGCGTTCTTGATATTGATATCCATCACAAGAAGTCGGTGTGTAAGGACCGTATACACCAGTGAATTCCACTCCCGGCGGAAAAATACCGAAAGGCGCAAAAAACTCGCCAAATAAATCCGTTCGGTCTGCGCCTCCTAATGCTGTGGGTGTATTATTCAAGGTTTCACGGTCAGTTTGACACTGTGGCGTTAACTCATAACCATAGAAGGATGCACTGGTACCGTCAGATAACAATGTTTCTTCCAAATCGTTGTAAGACAACACGCCAGTCACATCATAACCTTCTAAATCCCAATCTGCTTTTACTGAGAGTTCAGTGCTGTCTTGTTTATTTTCACCGGGGACATTAAATGCGAACACAAAATCATGCTCATTCACATCGGCGTTATAAGCAGGTTGATTAAAGTCTTCTACAAACGAAGGCAAGGCAAACACCGCATTAAAGTTAATTGCACCACCTTTGACACTTGACACACCCGCCCGCATATCCAGCGTCAGATCTTCAGTGGCATCCCACATTAGCCGGCCCTTGAGGGTGGTATCTTCTAGAAAATCCACTGAGTCTTCGCCAGTGAAATCATTTTGATAATGGCCATCTATAGTATTGTAACTTGCCGTTAAACGCCCTCTGAGAGTCTCACTTAAGCCACCGCTAATGATCCCATTAATACGTTTGGCACCAGCATTTCCCACCGCGACTTTGACACTGCCTTCTAGCTCGTCGCTGGGTAAAGTAGTGGTCACTAGAATTGCGCCAGCTACAGCGTTACGTCCGTACAGCGCTCCTTGCGGACCTTTAAGAATTTCGATTTGGGCAATATCCAACAACTCACCGTTGAAACCATTAGGATTGGTCATCAACACCCCATCAACCACATAAGCGAAGGTTGATTCAGCGTCTCGGGTTGACACTATGCCGCGAATATTAACCTGTGTGTCACCTACGTTAGCGGTGTCGACAATATTCACGTTAGGTACCAGGGAAATAAAGTCACCTGGGCGTTCAATACCAGCCGTTTCAATATCTCTGGCCGACAATGCACTTACCGCAATAGGGACTTGTTGCAGGCTTTCTGGACGCTTACGAGAGATACTAATTAATTCAATTGACTCTTCCTCGGCTTGTGCTTCTTGGGCAAGGGCAGCGCCGGCAAAGGTAGTTGAACTCGTTAACAAAGATATCGCGATAGCATTTCCCAATTTATTTCGGGTAAATCTAAGCATGGTGTTTTCCCTCTTGGTTGTTGTTATTATTGCGTTTTAATCTGCGCCACAAAGTGGTTTGGCTAATACCTAAATACTGTGCTACCAACTCTTTATTGCCGTTAAACTTTGTCATCGCTTGATTCAGCAACTCCTGTTCATTCTTGGCAATGGCGCCAGTTTGTTCTACTGCTTTGGTTTCAAATAACTCAGGAGCTAAGTCGGTCAATAACTGGGAGATTCTTTTACTCGAAACGTCTTGAAAGGCAGAGCAATAAACCAGTAAACGTTCCACAATATTTTCCAGCTCTCTAATATTTCCGGGCCAATCATAAGCTTTGAAAACCGGGGTTAATTGTTGGGTTAAACGTTGAATTACGTCATCCCCTAAACTGCCGAAATTAAGGGCGGTTAATTTGTTCTGGGTGATATTTTCAATATCTTCTCGACGCTCTTTTAAAGAGGGAACGTTAATGCTTAAAACATTCAGCCGGTAATACAAATCATCTCTGAATAGACCTTGTTTTACCTGAGTGGCCAATGGACGATTAGTGGCTGCAATCACCTTCAGATTTACTTTAAATTCTTTATGAGAGCCGATAGGTCGATAGGTTTTTTCTTGGATAACGCGGAGCAATTTTGCTTGTTGCGGTAGGGTCAACTCGCCTACTTCATCTAAGAACAACACGCCATTTTCTGCTTCGTATAATAGGCCGTGTTTGCCTCCGCGCTTTGAACCAGTAAATGCACCTTCCACGTAACCAAACAACTCCCCTTCAAATAACTCACTGGGCATAGCCGCACAGTTAATGGCCACAAACCGGCCTTCAGCAAACTGACTTTTTTGATGAATACGTTTGGCTATCATTTCTTTGCCCGTACCCGACTCGCCAATGATCAATACATGACTTGGTGAGTTCGCGTACAAATCTGTACGTTCAATCAAGTCTGTCATCAATTTGGATTTGTAAATTAGTGGTTGGTCTATGGTGGGCGCTTTCTTGGATGGAAATATTTGCGGTGTTTGCGCATAAAATTGGTACACATCAAACTGACTGTTAATCATCATGATGGTGTCTTTATGGAACCACCAGTCGGTCTCATTTAACCGACACTTGCCATCAGACACATCGGCAAACTGACTACTGTGTAACAAATCCAAAATTTCTTGTTTGTTATTCGAGTCAATGACAAATTCTGTTTTTGCCGCCCTATTCGAAGTTAGAACATCAGTATAGTTGTCGACCACTAGAATTGGCGTTTTAGAGTCTTCATCTAGCCATTTATGAATGGCTTTTGTGTGAATTGAATCCCGCTGTTTGCGACCTAAAACAACGGCTTCTTTCAACACTGTTCGACATGACTCTTTAGAATAAATTAGAAAGGATTTGATGTTGTCCTGAAACGCTAAACCGCACACCAGACTGGCCCCAACCACCACATTACTCGATGACAAATGAGCCAACTGATACATTTGCTTTGCATCTTCGGCAGTTTCGTATTGATGAAAAGTAATATTTACTGAAGAGCTCTGATTCAATAGTTTAACTAAACTACTGTAATCATCGTAGGTAATAAGGTGGATATCTTGACTCACCTTAGACGCTTTTAATATGGCGCTAACAATATCTGATTCTGTCACAGGAATAGACATAACAGGTACATCTAAAGTGGTTTTTAAGTACGCCGAATTACTGCCTGCACTTATGACTAGGTCTGGTTTGAAAATGTGAATGTGGGTATTGGCTTCATGAATTGTGCCAATGATTGCATCCACCACCTTACATTCGGCGTGGTCTTCAAATTCTTCTAATACACTACTAACCAATTGGCTAAACTCTTTGTGACCAAAGATTAGAATGCGAATTTTTTGGCTTTGCTTGATCAATTTGTTGCAACCTGAAATTAAAAATTGTTAGCAAATTAACATAGCACGGTTCATGCCAAAAACAATGAAATTTAAAAACACTTAAATTTCAACTATTTAGATCAATTTAAAATTTCAGTTTCACGACAACCATTTCAAAATGAAATAATAAACTCCAATTTGAAATAAAATCATTCATTTTGAAATTTTGTTTTTTGATACCTCAGTCAATTGTAAAATAGCGCCAAATTGCTCATAAGGAGTGAGATCACAAATTGCCCAGTCTTGTAAACCCGTTCTTTTATCTGGGTTATACAGTTCAAGTTTTTGCAAAGTTTCATCAATGGATTCAGTAGCAAAAGAAAGCAAAAAAATCCCTTCACCTTTTTTCTGCAAAATCTCTGCAACCACTCCCTCTTTACTTACAGGTTGTACTAAAACCAAAAAACTCTCACCGATACTAAAGCGCGCGGTTTTAACCAGTCGTTGAGGCAACGCTTCAATTACAGGTGATTGAGATAGCAAAGATTGGAAGTAGCTAACGGATTCATCTAAATTTGCCACTACAAAATTGATATGGTGAATATGAGTGAGCAATTGTCCCTCCTTACTAACAATTCGAAAAGGATTGCGAACTGATAATGTGGATCCTGCTTGAGTTAAAGGAAAAGTATGATTCTAAAACAATTTTTCGTTTATCTAAGCTATGCAAAACTTAATGAGCCAAGTTGTCTTTTTATTGCTTGTCTGAAAGAACGGCTCACTGGAATATCACGATCGTTTAATAGCTTAATGGATGCACTATGCCCTTGTTCTGAATATCCTACTGCCGCCTCTTCACTTACCCAGTAGGAACGATGGGTTTGAAAACCATTCTGACCTTGCATTTCAGCAATAGCATCTTTGAAACGAATGTAAATAAGCTCTTCTCTGTTTTGGAGTATTACTCGGGTGTAATGATCTTCAGCAATCAGTGCTAAAATATCACCAGGCTTAGACAAACGGTTGTGCAAACGAGGGCTTCGACTTTGTTTGAAATCGGAATGTTCGTCACTTAACTCAGTAGACAAGAGCCAGCTACGAAAACGTTGTACTTTTTTGCTGTCAGCAGAGTAGTTAAATCGACTCACTCCCAGCACAAATAGATAAAAATAATTAACAGATACCCATATACCAATACCCAGTGTCCAATTACTGATTGTCACAACGATATCTGTATAGCGCGAGGTACTCTTTAAAACTTGTCCTTCTTGAACATAGCCATCTACCAGAATATCTCTAACAATACTAACGGGTACCCAAAGCACAATTCCAAGGGCAAAGCCTGCTATTAGAATGGCAATAAAAGGGGCTTTAAACGGCTTTAAAACCAATGCAACTAACTTGCTACCAATGGCCAAAAACTGCCAAGACAATAGTGTGGAAATCAACCAATAAACTAAGTGACCTTCAATACCTACTAAGGGTTCAGTGCCTGATTGTGAGAGTGCAAAAAACATCCCAAGGGCTAGTGGCACACCGAGATAAAAAGAAAGTACGGTTCTATCTCGTAAAGCTAAGGAAAAGGATTGCCAAGCTCGTTTTAATATAATTATCACTGAGTTCCCCTATTCTAGTGAGGCAAATTGCATCGTATTGGCAATTGCAGTCACTTATTTAACACCAATCTAAAGGGTAAAACACGCTTAAATTTCGCGGAACGCGAATAGCATTCGCGAAATAAAGTATGTTCCTGAGGCTTGTTAATCAAGCAGAGGGTTACAAACGATTTCCTTATAAAACAACACAGATTTCTGTAATTCCATGACTTGTATAGCTGTCTATCTACTGTTAAACCTAAATACCCACCTTTTTATTTGGCCATTTAATTTTAGGTGTTATTTTTCTAGCAAATTCTACTAGTAATGAATGTAAGACAGTTTGCAGGCTTCGTGCCAGAAGTAAAAAAATAAAATTCCTATATAAAACAAACAAATGCAATAACTAGCTTTGTTAATCTCCACTAAATTTTTTCATATTGAACAATTTAATTTCACTTTGAATTTAAATAATCGGTTCATTTTTCCCATATATACACTAAGTCTATTAACTGAAAATAAATTTAATCGACCTATTTTAGCTATCACAAGCGGGCAGAAAGTGGTGACTATTGCAATCCTCTTATCACCCACTTACAATGATATATTGTTATATTTAAAATACTTAAATGGTAATTATTCGCGCCAAGATATTAAAATTTGACTGTCAACTCACGAAGCGCCAATGGTATTCACGAAAAAACCAGTCCTTTTACGAAAACTTAGTAGACCTGATCTTTTGGTATCCACATATTAGGTGTTCCAACATAACTGCCTAACACAACAATAAGAACATCAAGGGATAAACCATGAATAAAAAACTATTGAGTGTCTTAGTTTTGATGAATATGAGCGGGACAAGCGTATCAGATAATAACTTTTTTTCTGCTGCGTATGCCCAAGACAAAACTGATGCAAACGAAAATGCAGATATAGAACGGATTGACGTTGTATCTTCTCGAAAACGCGATGAGTGGATCCTCGACGTACCATTAGCAGTTCAATCTTTTTCTGCAGAAGATATTGAAAAAGCCGGTATTGGTAACTTAGAAGATTTAACCTTGTTTGCACCAGGGTTAGATTTCAAAGATCAAGGCGGAAACTTTGCTGGACGATTATTACCGGCAATACGCTTTCGAGGCCTTACCTCAGAAAGTTCGTTACCATCAAACCAAGTTGGTTCATTGTTTGTAGACGGTGTTTATGTACTTGGTGGCGCACAATCCATAGGCTTTGAAGATATTGAGCGAGTGGAAGTTATTCGTGGTCCGCAATCAGCTCACTTTGGCCGCTCAACATTTGGTGGTGCAATAAACTATATTACAAAAGATCCGTCAGGCGAGTTTGGCGGCAAGTTTAATGCTGCCTATAGTCCAAACTTCGGTAGTAGTAATATATCATTTTCAGTACACGGTTCGATAATTGAAGATGTATTGGCCGCAAGCCTAACAGGTTCAGGATTTAAAAACGGTTCTGCTTACACCGCAAATGATGGCGGTACGTTAGGGGAACAAACCACTAACGCCGCGCATTTATCTCTTCTATATACTCCCACCGAAGATTTAAAAGTTAAATTTCGTGCCTCCTATGTTGAAGATGAAGATACCGCCCCCGCCGCGACAGCTATTCAATTTAGTGAATTTAGCAACTGTGAAGCCGGCACGCCTGTAACTGTTCTAAACGGAGACGGTGTTGCCACTGAAACTACTTTAGGTGGAAACTTGTGGTGTGGTGCTTTACCTGAGATTTCTGACGGTGTAGTTGTTTCTCGTAACACCACCTTTCCGATATTCGAAGATGGTGGCGCTTTTTTACCAGAGGTAGACGTTCGAGACTTAATGGTAGGGAATAGTCGTGGTGTACAAGACATCGAAGATGCCCCTTACCTAGACCATTTTGGACTACGTCGCCAAATGACAAGACTTGCGGCAAGCTTCGAATATGTCATTAATGACGAATTTGATCTAGATGGTAATATTTCTTATAACGATCAAGATTTAATGGGTATTCGAGACGGTGACAATTCTGACGGAGAATCAGTGTATGTTGGTACACCATCATTCTTTGAAGACTTTTCAAGTGAAATACGCTTAAGTTACGATGCTGGCGGCAAGATTAGAGCCTTGTTGGGTGTTAATTATTATAAACAAGAAATCCACGCCGCTTTTTCAAATGGTGTAGAAGCAACCAATTCAATTCTGTTCGATACTGCAGCAACGCCATTTGAGGTACGAATAGTTGGTGCACAAAACTCAACTCCTAACGATGATGAAATAAAGACCCTAGGTATTTTTGGTTCGTTGGATTACTACTTTACAGAAAACTTAGGTTTAACCCTTGAAGGACGTTGGCAGAACGATGAAGTCACTCGCTTCGGTGGCACATTTGGCGAACCAATAGCAACCGGAAAACTAGAATCTAAAGAATTCCTGCCTCGCGCAATTTTAAAGTGGAATCCTACGGATACTATGATGACCTATGCAAGTTATTCAAAAGGTACTTTACCGGGTCAATTCAACAGTTCATTTGTAGCCTTAGATCCTGAAGATAAAGCCATAGTGCAAGCTGAAAATCCTGGTTTACAAGACGAGGTACCACCTGAATATCTAGATAGTTACGAAATTGGGGTCAAACAAGCGTTAATGGATGGCAAACTAAGCTATTCAACCGCTCTGTATTCGATGACCTGGGAAAACATGAAATCAAGTATCTCATTTTTGCCTCCTGGCGCTACTGGCTTTCAAAGTGGATTTGTATCTGGCGAATCAAAAATTAAAGGGGTGGAGTTTGAAGGTGGCTATGTAGTCAGCAACAACCTAGATATCTCGCTAACAGCGAACTATACCGATGCTAAGTATGAAGACTATTCACTAACCGGCCTTACACCTTTATTTAATTTAACCACAGCAGATGGATTTAAAGTGGATGGTAATACCCTTCCTCGCTTTCCAAAATGGAGTGGTAGCCTATCTGGTACTTATACCAATACTTTAGAGTTAGCAACAGACTGGGATTGGTATACACGTGTAGATATTTTATATAACGGTAAAACTTATACTGATTCTTATAACCTAACCTGGGTTGACGCATATCAAAAAGTAAACCTAAAAGTTGGTTTCACACGTGATGATCTTTCAATTGAGCTATATGCCGATAATTTACTCGACGAAGATGGTTGGGTAACAGGTGCAGGTTTAGCATTCTTCGGTGAAGTACCGGTTAAAATTTCCACTTTAAACACCCTACGAGCTGTACACGTTTCAGCTATGCAGCCTAGAGAACTCGGCGTTAGGTTATCACTAGCGTTTTAAACATTAACTTTGAATGAGGCTAAACAATGTTCAAAAACTCTAAATCAGAGAGTAAAATGAAGTTAAATAGACGTGAGTTTATGGCCGGTGTCGGTATGGCTACCGCCCTACCATTAGTTGGATGTGCTGCTAGCTCTGCTAGCAGCGCGGACAGCGCACAAAGCAGTTCATTTACTGATGACTTTATTGTTGCTCCACCGCTATCAGGCCCTCGCATCAATATGAGCAAAGCCTATGAAGTGATGGATCTGCTTAAGATTGATGCACTTGTACTTGGGCAAGGAGTCAACTTTTATTATTCAACAGGTCATTGGCCAATTACATTAACAATGGGACATGGCCCGAATTCATTTTCGATTATTACTCGCCAACAGAATATCCCAAATGGTTTAGTATTGCCTTCGTTTACATACTACTACCAATTGGCTGATGTCATTGCACCTAATGATTTCGCCACTTATATGTATAGTGGTCACAGAGGACTAAGTGACGAAGCTAATTCTGCTGAGCAAACACCTTCTTTAATGATATTTAACGATATGCATCTGACGAGCTTAGATAAAATTGAAGCTAATAGAGCCGATAGAACTCGACAGACGGCAAATAAATATGGTGCATACGTTGGTGCAAAAGCGGCCATCAGTAAAGCGTTAAGTGACCTTGGATTGAGTAATGCTAGAGTTGCAACCGATAATAGTATGGCCCAGCAGTTGATTAATTCTGCACTACCAAATGTTGATGTTGTAGATGCAGATGATGCGTTACGCCGTATTCGCCCTTATAAATCGGATATTGAAATTGAATTGATGCGTCGCGCAGCCCCCGCTAACGCAGAGGCAGCCATTGCAGCCGTTAAGTCAATTCGCTCTGGCGCGACTTATCGTGATTTAAGACGTATTTATTATGCGGAAGCAGCTAAACGCGGCAACACTGGTGTTTTTATGGTGGTGGATCGAATCAGTGCAGATATGTTTGATGCACCGTTTCGTGATGGACAGTCGTTTTTAATCGATGCAGTGAGTCATGCTGATGGTTACCATGGCGATTATGGCCGAACTGTATTTATTGGCGAACCGGAAAAAGAGCTGGCGAAAATCACTCAAACGATTGGTAAAGTGTGGGATGAAGTCCGTCATGCAATGAAACCTGGGATGAAGTTTTCGGATATCACAAAACTAGGTCAATCAACCCTCAAAAAAATGGGCGGAAATTATGCTGTGTCGTTTTCTCCTCACAGCGTAGGTCTTTATCACACTGATCATGTTGGGAAAAATCCTGATTTTCAACGTGAAGATTTAGTGTTGGAAAAAGGCATGATTTTAAGTGTCGATTGTCCATTACTAGAATCAGGGATTGGCGGATCAGCACATTTAGAAGATCTAACGCTGATTACTGCCGATGGGAGTGAAGCGATCAATGATGTAGGCGATCAAACCATCATTATTTGATCTATTTCACTACTCTAAATCTGCTATTCTAAATGCCTCTTTTGAGGCATTTTTTTTGAGCGTTAACTTGGCTTATTGATTGGCTTTCTTGATAGCTTTGGCTCGAGCGTATTTGTTAAACAATACTCTTTGTTCATCCATACTTTCACCTAATTTCAGTTTCACATGACTACTCGAGTGCTGATGATAGTAAACATACTCCATGACAGCGACTAGCCCTCGATAACTTTCAAATATGAGGGGCATTTTTTCTTTTTCTTCTTCATCACTTGAATCGTTTTCACTTACGCCAAACCAAAAGCGCTGCACAATATTTAATCCATTATACCAATCCCAAGTGAGCTTTTTTCTTGCTTTGTCTGAAAAAGTAAAAAACGTCGCTATATCACCGTCTAAAATCACAGGAATATAAGTGAAATTGGTCAAACCGCTTTGGCTCGAAGAGCAAGACTCGAGTAAATTGACTATATATAAGTTGCTTACGCTTGTATTACTGATTTTAATAAAATAGTTTTCTTCTTTGCCAGAGCTCTGATTGCTGTTGTCAGATGGAGAATAGACAATTTGGTAGCAATCAATTTGTTTCGCAATCGTTAGCGGCGCATCAAAGATCGTTACTCCATCATTCTTCACAATCTCTATGGCTGTTGCACTATCAATATATCGACTATTATTATCGGAGAATTCACTCAGCGCATTTTTAGCTGAAGCGATTAAATAAGCTTTCTTATAATCCCCAAGCAACATTAACTCGTCACCTTTGTCGACAAGTTGCTCAGTGGTGGTAACGGTGTAAGGTGACGCACAAGCGCCTATTAATACGCAAGTCAGTACCGCGAATATTTGTGCTGATTTCCACATCTCTTTATCCCTATGACGGATGGTTTATAGTTTTTATTGTACGTTCATTGTCGCTTATCATTAAAGATTGAGTCAAACAGTAACGTAAAAGAAAAAGTTACACTGCACTGAAATAAACAATCGTTGGGGATAAACTGTAAAAATAATTTAAGGAGAACGGACAATGGCTGATGACGGAAGCGCACAATCACAGATAGTTTGGCCAATTTCCAAGTTTTACTTTCAAGTAAAATGGGGGGCTGAAATCATGTTATTTCAAGAAATATCAGGCCTCGATGGTGAAGCACAGGTAATTGAATTTAGCGCTGGTGACAGTAAAACATTTTCTACTGAAAAAATGCCAGGGATGCAAAAGTTTGGCAATATCACCTTGAAAAAAGGTGTATTCATGTCGGATACCAGGTTTGGGGATTGGTTTAGTCAAATTAAAATGGATACGATTAAACGCCTTCCCGTTACCATAAGTTTGTTAGACGAAACAGGCACTCCGACTATGGTTTGGACATTGGCAAATGCATGGCCAAGTAAAATCACTGGCACCGAATTAGAATCGGACAACGATGAAATCGCAATCGAATCAATGGAAATTTCTCATCAAGGTTTATCCATTACTAGTGGTTAAATCTTGAGTTTTATTTTAACGTTCCCTTCCTTTAACTGGGTTCCAGAATAAGCGACATTTGTTTGCTAAAACTACAGTAAAAGTGTTTAATAATTTTCCTATCTCATACACAGGGACGTTATCAGTGAAAACAATGAATGGAATATTATGGTTGCTACTTTTCAGTATCGGCGGCTCTTCAACCGCTTTCGCTGAACGTGTTTATGAAAAACAAAACCCTCCCCGTGAACTTACAGCCGAACAAGCAACAGTTGCAGCGAGTAATTACCAAAAGTATTGTTCTTTGTGCCATGGCGATGATCGCGAAGGCCATAAAAACGATCATGCGCCTTCTCTGCGCAGCAAAAGCCTATTTGAATCCGGTGTTCCTCACTCAATATTACGCCCTATGTCTTATGGTCGCCATGGCACTGCTATGGGTGGCTATTTAGATGAAGTAGGTGGCCCTATGACCTTGGATGAAACCTGGGATTTAACCTATTGGTTGTTTTGGCAGTCAGGGGCACAACGAGTCAAGCTAAGTGAAGAGCCCGTTTATGGTGATATTGCAAAAGGTGAAGCCTTGTATCAACAAAACTGCACCACTTGTCATGGTGAGAATGGTGAAGGAGTGACTGCGCCTGCGCTTTTTAATCCGTCATTTTTAGCCCATAACAAAGACGAATTTATCCGTTATGCCATTGAGAAAGGTCGTGAGGATACGCCTATGCAAGGGTTTTCTGACAGATTATCAGAAACAGATATTGATAATGTCACGGCGTTTATACGTAGTAAAGCCAGTGAAGCCGAAATTAACAAAGTGCCCCTAAAGGCTATTCCGACACCCGACCAATATGTGATTAACCCAGATGGTGAAGATCCTCGTTTGCAACTAGATCAAGGAAAGTATGTCTCCTCAAAAGACTTACATGCTGCCATGCTGGCGAAAAAACGCATGGTGCTGATTGATACGCGAGTCACATCTGTGTGGCAACGGGCTCATTTAGCCGGCTCAGTGCCCTTTCCATACTATACCGACGTGCAAGAACGGGTTGGTGACATGCCAAAGGATGTATTAATTGTGGGCTATTGCTCTTGCCCTCGCGCGGCGGCAGAACACGTTATGGATCAATTTAACCAAGCCGGCTACAACAACACGGCGGTATTGTACGAAGGTATATTCGGTTGGATGAATTTAGGTTATCCGGTAGTACGAGCAGAAGGTTTAGAAAAGCCTGAAGAAATATCAGCAAGTCATTAACGTCTTATCAAGAGCTTTGTATTCGAGTGCCTAATTTAATAGCACTACCGCCCTGTTAAGTGATATTAACAGGGCTTGATTAATAATCTTTGTATGACGGAATTTTAAGGGATGCATTGGCCACACTGACTTCCAAGAAAAATGATATCAAACCACCGGTAATCAGTATCATGCCTAAAATAAACATGGAAATAATGGTGGTATCTAAATTAACCACAGTCAGCCCATTTATCAGCAACAAAATAACATCCATACACACAGTTACCGCTGCGGCTGTTAAAAACGTCACCGCCCAATTAGCAAAACGCATTCTACGACGTAGCGCTTTTAATTCATTTCTAGCTTTGTCAGTTATTTTGGATGGGTCAACATCACCAATTCGTTCAAAATAACGAGCCCGATCAATGATTCTGGCTAAACGGCCCGTCATCACATTCATCATTTGCCCCATACCGACGATTAAGAATACAGGCGCTAACGACAATTGAATAAGCTCAACAGCAGATTCATTTAAATTTAATTCCATTACTTTTTCCACAACTCACTTTCAATGGCTCTTATACCAAAACAATAGTGGAAATGTAAAGAACTCTTGACAATGACCGTTAAAAAAATCACTGAGCTTACACATTTTAAAAATTAATAGTCTTATCGGCTATATTTATGTAACGTCTGTTTATAGCTGTCCATTTGCGTATACTCAGCTAAGGCGGAATTGAACTTTTCAACATCTGCCTCAGGCACGCTGGATTGACTGAACATAACGTAAATGTCTCCGGTGGTCACCGTGAAGCCATGTTCAACAATGTAGTTGTCTAACCCTTTTCTACGCAGCATTGACGCTCCGACGAAGCTATCTTCTAGGAACCCATCAATATCCATATCCAGTAATCGAGCAATATTGAGTTCCCCCATAATACCGCTTACAAAGTTATTTGCTGTCGCTTTACTGTCTTGCAAAATAGTTATCTGGGGTCCGTAATAGTAGTCCCCAACCACGCCAATTTTACTGCCATTGGCGATAAACTCGTCTATATCAGCGTAGGCGGCACGTTTTTTATCATCATTGCGAATATACAAGGAAAACTGTTCGGTTCGATAGGGCTCACTAAAAAATGCGAATGCTTCTCTGGCGGGGGTTTTAGACGCACCAATAAGTATATCAACATTCCCCATTCGTAAATCTTCTAAAAGTGATACCCAGGTACCTTGCACATAGGAAACTGAGCATCCCATTTCATTTAATACGCCGGATACAATTTGAATGTCGACGCCACTTACTTCACCATCTACATTAACATATTGGTAAGGTTCCCAGACATCAAAGCCCAAACTATATGAGCAAGTGGGAAGTTCACTTGCGATATCAATTAATTGTTCTGTGTCCTTCAAAGGTTGTTCTTCAGATGTTTGACTTGACAACTTTGCCTGTTGTGGACTGCATGCTATTAAGGCAAAAGACAAACTCATTACTAGTAGCATTTTAAGCGTTTTCATAATGGTGTCCTCCATAAATAAATCACCCTAAGTTTAAGCGAGATTTCCAAATTTGCTATTTTCCAACTCCTTTTCCCAACACTTAATATAAACTATTGATGTAAGTTTCAGTTATTTAATACAAATTTTCTCTGTAACTCTTTTTGTGGATATTCTACTATTCCAATGTGGCACATCAGTTAGGCAAAATTAATGGATAAACAAGTCAGTTCTAGATCAACTAGTCAAAAAGCACTACGAATTAACCTCGATGAAAAAAAGTACGGGACTATTGTTGAAATAGGCGCAGGGCAAGAGGTTGCCAGACAATTTTTCATTGCGGGCGCTGCAGCCGGCACCATAGCAAAAACGATGTCGGCCTATGACATGGTATTTTCAGATGCGATTTATGGTGTGCAGCAAGATGGGCGATACGTAAGTCAAGCACGTGTTCAAGCGATGATGGAGCAAGAGTTTGACTTAGTAGTAGACCGGGTCGGAAATATTCGTTCTAAAAGCTCTCGTTATTTTGCGTATGCGGCAACAGTGGCCGCTAAAAGCTTCGGCCGTAAAAACGAGTGTCATGCTTGGTTAGGGATCCGTATTCAAATGTACCCTGGCGCTGAACCTTCTGATATTAAAGTGCATGTTCGCATGTTTGATGATAATGCAGAAGCCCAGCAACAAGCCCTTGGTGTAATAGGCGTAAACTTAATATACGCGGCATACTTCTATTTTGAAGATCCTAAGATGATTATCGATTCTCTAACCGATAGCATGAAACCCAACCGTGTTGAAATTGACTTTATTGATTTTAAAGGTCCGTATTTCCTTGATGTCGATAATCGAGCTAAAAATTTACACCTTATCCGCAGTTGGAAAACACGTGCGGTTATGTTCAAACCAGATGGCAGTGTCGCCATCCCTGCTGAGCTCCTATACAAAAAAAATATTCTCACCATTCGTGGCTCATTTAGACCTGTTACTAAATTAAATGTAGATATGATTGAGCAAGGGCAGACCTCATTTTATGAGTTAAAGGGGGTCGACAAATCTAATACAGCGGTGATTGCCGAAATATCATTAAATGATATGAAAGGTAATGACGCACAAATGCCCGAAAAAGATATTGTTGCCCGGGTACAGTTACTTAACTCTTTGGGTTATAACGTGATGGTGTCTGACTATACTCGTTATTTCTCGTTACGTGCTTATTTCCGTCAATATACCAAGATGCAAATTGGTATTGTGGTAGGCATGGTCAACATCAAACAGATTTTTGATGAAGCCAGTTATAAAGGGGTTGAAGGCGGCATAATGGAGGGGTTCGGTAAGCTGTTTCCGGACAATACCCGCATGTTCATTTACCCTGAGATAGATGAAAATGGTGAACTCAATGACTTCACTTTGGTAAAAGTACCAGAACACTTACGTTTCTTATATCGACATTTATTGGAAAATGGCTTCCTAGCCGGAATTGAATGCAGTGATAGTGCGTTATTTTCAATTTACTCCCGAGACCTATTAAAGCAACTGCCCTCAGGTCGAGGAGAATGGGAAAACGCGGTCCCCGAAAGTGTCGCCGAAGAAATCATCGAAAATAAATTTTTTGGATATCGTGAGCGTTAATTTACCTGTAAATTCCCCCCTAAAAAGGCAGTTTCATGAGGTCACTTCATCACTGCCTTTTTTTACATCTGTGTTTATCTGATTTGGCCACTATTTTGAAGTTGGCAAAATATTGCGCAAGATCAATAAAGGGGATATGTAAAAAAACTAAACTGCAATGACTAAACGATTATTGCGAAAACACTATGAACTCAAAACGCTTTTTCGACCCTCAATTACTTGAAAAGTATAATACCAATGGGCCTCGCTATACTTCTTATCCAACCGCTTTATCCTTTTGTGACTCTTTTTACAATGATGATTTGATCAAAGCAGTAAAAACCTCACCTAACACTGATTTGTCTCTTTATATCCACATTCCCTTCTGTCACAGCCTTTGTTATTACTGTGGATGTAACAAAGTGGTTACCCGCCACCCAGAAAAAGCAGATGATTATATGTTCCATCTAATAGGCGAAATAACCCAGCGTAAAGCGCTATTTAAAAAGCATATTGTTCGACAGATTCACTTAGGAGGTGGTACGCCTAGCTTCTTAAGCAAACAGCAGTTATCAAATTTAATGGCCGTACTAAAAAGCCATTTTAATCTCAGTGAAAACATCGAGATTGGCATAGAGATAGACCCCAGAAACTTAACTTTAGATTACATTGACCACCTTGCCAATATCGGTTTTAACCGACTTAGCATTGGCGTTCAAGATATGGATCCTCAGGTACAAAAAGCCATCAATAGAGTGCAATCTACTGAGTTAATCGAACAACTTGTTGAGCGCGCGAACAAAATTGGCTTCAATTCAGTTAATTTGGATCTTATCTATGGCCTCCCCCATCAAACGCCTGAACGTTTTGCACGCACAGTAGATAAAGTTATTGAGATGGGTGTGCAACGAATTTCCCTGTTTAGCTATGCTCATTTGCCGCAACGCTTCCCAGCACAACGAAAGCTGCGTGATGAATGGCTGCCTAACGCAAATCAAAAGCTAGCATTGATGAAACTGGCAATTGAACGCTTCCTGGATGCTGGATATATCATGATCGGGATGGATCATTTTGCTAAACCCAATGACGAACTGGCTAAGGCACAAAGACAACACAAGTTACACCGCAACTTTCAGGGGTACACCACCCATGCAGATTGCGACTTACTCGGATTTGGCGTTTCTGCAATCAGCAATATTGGCGATTGTTTCAGCCAAAACTATAAACAGTTAAACGAATACTACCAAGGGTTAAATGAAACCCATAGTGCGGTCCATAAAGGGGTTAAATTAAACCTTGATGACCAAATTAGAGGCTTTGTCATTAGTCAGTTAATGTGTAATTTCAAACTGGACAAAGCACAAGTAGAGAACCTATATGATATCCAGTTTGACCATTACTTCCGACAAAGTTTGCAAGCTTTGCAGCCGTTCGAGCAAGATAATCTGGTTGAAAATAGCCCTAAGCAAATTATAGTCAAAGACAAAGCTCGTTTACTGATCCGTAATATTTGTATGAGCTTTGATGCCTATATTAAAAATCAACAAATAGGCCGCTATTCAAGGGTGATATAGCATTCGCGTTATTGCCGATGAAGCCTAGAGTAAACCGGCCTTTTTAATACTCAAGTAAGTATTCAATACATTCGGGGTGAGGTGAGAAGCGGGTGCATTGATACAAATTACGCCCTTTTGTTTTAACCTTTGTACATTGCGATCTATGGACTTTTTAATTTTATGGGCTGACGCGTATACAATTGCGTCGTCAAAGGTTTCCACTGGCTGGTCATCAATATTTTTGTAGATAGGCTCTTCAATACTGATCACCGCGACTAAATGTTTGCCTTTGAGTAACTCGATTGCTTTGAGCAAATCATCAAAATCTTCATCACGCAAACAAGTAACTAATAAGATCAACGCTCTTTTGGGCTGTTTAACTAGTAATTCTTGGGCTGCACTCAAATAATCACTGGCGATTTTTTGAGGGTATAGATCATAGAAGTGTTGCATGACTTTACTGACATTTTGTGCGCCACGGACATGGCTTAACCATCGAGATTCACTACCAAAACTTTGCAAACTCAGGTTGTCACCATTTTTCAATGCCGTATAAGACAACATGATCAGAGAATTGAGGGCATGATCAAAATAACTCAGATCGTCGTCCTGCACACGCATACGTCGACCTGAGTCGAGCATTATAATGACGTGCTGATTTTTCTCTTCCTGGTATTCCCGTGAAATCAGTTTGTTAAACCGACTCGTAGCACGCCAGTCAATTTGTTTGATGCTTTCCCCTTCCCGATAATCACGCAGTTGTAGGAAATCCATACCACTTCCACGTTTATTAAACTTTTTTAGCCCTGCTTGGGTAAGGTTCACACTGCCTTGTAAACCCGCCAAATCAGAGATGGCAGTAAAATTCGGAAATACTTTATGTTCGCTAACATGCTCAATCCAATACACACAATCCCAAAACCCAAGCCTCGATTCAACTTTAATCTCAGTGGCGCTAATTTGTGCAGGGCCTCTTCTGCTAGGTGTGATCTGATACGCAAACTCGGCGATTTGTCCTGGCTCTAAGTGGCAACGATGAAAATTATTCGAACAATGCCAATGCTCAGGAACAATTTCACTACATTGCAGATTCAAATTTCGATACCCGCGGTTGGCCATCGCAATGCTCACGTTCTGCTGCACGTGCACCGACAAATTGTTAGGCACTTCTCGTTTTACCGCTACCTGGGGAGGATAACGACTGATAATTAAATCGTACCCCGCCAGTGCAATTGTCACGAATGCCAAGGCCATGGGTATACCAGCAAAGAACCCTAAGCCATTAAAATAAATGACAATAGGCAGCACTAACCCTATCACGGACAAGGTAGCGACCCATTTGAGTAATCGCTTTGAAGGAGCTAACCGTATTCGTTTCATTGCCTTGGAGAAGCCGCCTGCTGAATAATTTCCGACAGCACTTGTTCCGCTGAAGAGCCCGATATTTCGCGTTCCGCAGAGAGGATGATTCGATGCCGTAAAACCGGTAACAACATGGCTTTAATGTGATCGGGCGTGACAAAACCTTGACCTTCACACAAAGCCTTTACCTTAGCTGCCTGCACTAACGCAATGCTCGCGCGAATTCCGGCACCGTGCACTATCCCATCCCACTCGCGAGTGGCGCGTACTAATCCCACCGCATAATCTACGACTTTATCGTCAATCAAAACTCGACTAACCAATGCTTTTAGGCCTAAAGCATCCTCTTTGCTCAACACGCTTTGAATTGAGGCATTAACCACACCGGTTTGGTTTTCTGTATTGAGTTTGGTTAAGGTAATTTCATCTTGATGTTCAGGATAGCTAACCAGAACTTTCAGCATGAAGCGATCCAGTTCAGCTTCCGGTAACGGATAAGTGCCTTCATTGTCGATGGGATTTTGAGTCGCCAGCACCATAAAAGGCGTTTCTAAGGGCATGCTCTGACCATCAATGGTTATTTGGTATTCTTGCATCACTTCCAATAAGGCTGCCTGAGTTTTCGCCGGTGCACGGTTAATCTCATCTGCGAGCAGTAAATGGGTGAATGCGGGTCCTTTACGAAGTGCAAACTTACCTGTGGCCATGTCTAACATTGAATGACCAGTCACATCTGCAGGCATCAAATCAGGGGTAAATTGCACCCGTTTATAATCAAGGTCGATGCTCTTTGCCAACGCTCTTATCAACAAGGTTTTACCTAAACCCGGCACACCTTCAAGTAACACGTGTCCGCCAGCTAAAAATGCAATAATGACTTGTTCTACTACATCATTTTGACCAATCAGAAGCCGCTGTACATTGTTTTTCAACGCATCAATTTGCCCATAGGCTTGATTCAGCGTTTGCTGATCAATGAGCGATTCAGTTTGGCCACCAACAATCGTTTCTTCCGCGGTGATATCTGGTGATGGATTGGATTCTAATTCAGCGTCATTCATAACATTTTCCTGAGAGTCTGTAGACTCGCTATTCTTTGGGTAAATTGCATTTCATTCATTTGCGTTTGGCTAAACATAAGGGCATCGATAATCTCTGTTGACCATCCGCTTAACCCAGACAACTGTTCAAGCAATTGTTGTCTTTCAGCACTTTTGGTTGAAGGCCGTTTTTTATGTAAAGCCACAATAATTGAGTGGCGAATTTCTTCGACTAATAGGTTCTGTCGCTTATGCCGCCAATAAAATTCGCCAGCGGCTTTAATATGCATGGAAAATGGCGTGTTGTTATCTTCATGAGTCCGAAAAATGGGTCCAAATCGCATAGACCAATGCCACATACTCAAGGCAAGTAATACCGCAGAAAACCAAATAAAATAAGGAGCAAAGTCATATAGCAAGCTGAACCAATGGGGTAATTCACGGCTTGAAAATAAGTACACTTTGGATGAATTACCCGCCAATTGAGCTAACAACTCCACATTGTCTTCATTGGCAATTTGATAGTTATTCCAAATATACACCTCAGTTAACAGGGTAATAAGGCCATCGCCCATTTCCATCTGCGCAAATGTTGGGCCGTTTAAATCCCCTGCGGTATAAAATATATTGGGATCTTCTGGCAATACCAATCGATAACGACGTTCAAGATTGACCATTAACGGTTGCTCTTGGGGGTTAATTATCTCAGTTGGCATAAACTCATTTTGGCTGTCTTCAGGCAACCAACTTACAGCCAGGTTGAGTCTTTGAATAAGCTCGTTGGCTCGAAACACATCTGCATCCTGACTCGCGTTGAGGGCCATAACTAAATGGCCACCAGCGTTTACCCAGTCAATTAATTGATTGGCGAGATTGTTAGACAAGGCTATTTCACCTTCAGATAACACAATAGTGTCTTCACCGTCGGGGAAAATAGCGGCCTCACTGCTGGCATACAATAACCGATAATCTTCGAGCAATTGCACTTGGGTGCCTTCTTGTTCAAGGAACAATTTAGCCGCTAAAAATGGTTGTTTGCGTGCCTCTTCATTAAAGCCAATATCCGTGACTTTTTGGTAAGATTCGATTCCAGTGTATAAAAACCCTCCGGCAATCAATATGATCAGTACCGATAAAATCCTTACTGTCCAAGTTTGTTTGTTCTGTACTGGCTGCAAATTGACATTGTTCATGGGCTAACCTCAGATTCTGCAAACAAGGTTTTCCACTGGGCACATAACCATTGCATGGTGGGTTTTTCAGGCCACTCATGTGCCCAGGCTAGATGCACCCACGTATCTACAAGTCGCTGCATAAACTCACTACGCTCACCAACAACAGAGGCTTTAATCACCTCAAGACATTCCCGTTCGGTCATCGATTTTGTTAAAGGTAATGCCTGTTTTTTACTGATTTCCAACAAACTGGTGATTAACATCAACGACATCAATTTGCGATAAGCCTGAGCGTCAAACAAGAGATCAATTTCTGATGCTACATCATCGGGTAAGGTATCTCCCTGATAAGCTTGACTAAATAAAGGCATATCTAATTCTTCTACTGCGGGCTGTTTGGAAGCTTGATTGAAAAACCCTTTAATATTGTCTTTGCTCAGGTAAACCAATAATAACAGTGCAATTCCAAATACTAACCACATTAACACTTCAGAAAAGTTCGCAAAGAATAACAATGCAGCAGTCAACCAAGGGGGTAAATTACTGTCGGATTTTTCTTCCTCTTCTTCATCATCATCTGAGCCCCACCCTACCCAACGGTAGGCAGTTTCGGTTTTTTGCCCATTAAAAGGCGGCGCATCAAGTATGGCTCGTATCTTAACTTCACTTTCAAATTCAATATTCTGCTGGTTTGCAGGATCGGTATCGTTGAGCTCTGATGTTTTCTCGTTGTCAAACTGCGGTACTTCGATTTTCTGTGCGTCATCTTCCGCCCAGGTTTCCGACACCGGTGAAACACATAATACTAAGGCAAAGAGACAACTCAATGTGGCTCCCATTGAAGGTTTAACCACTTTCTTCAGAGCCCGTTTAAAACCAATTTCAATATCCCAACCTTCCAAAATAACTCTGCGATTTAAATAAGCGGCAAAACTACCTGCAATATAAATGGGCCCCATAATCAAATACGCAAAGTAAGTAAATATGTTAAAGGTTAGCTCTACCCCCCAGGCTTCACTCGAGATAGCTTGCCAATAGTCAAAATTAACGCCAGCAGGTACAACGTAACTAATCAGCGCCACTAAACCGAAAATAATCACCAACTCCCATCCCATGCAGATCAAAGTCCACCAACCGGTATTATCATCTGTGGTGCGGTGCAATATAGATAAGCGACGGCTTCGCGCCACGCCCTCCAATCCTTCTAGTTGTTGAATGGCTAAATCAAACCCTCGTGTGGGAGACAAACGCCGCCATGTAATACTGGCAAACCATTGGTTTTTCAATAATTTAGGCCAAGCTTTTATGGCATCTTTTGCGGTGACTGTCTCGCCAAATACTTGGCGACTCAATATATGCAGCAAACCTCTTTCGTAGAGCGGCTTTAACCACCAAAAAGCCACTACACCCCAAACAATATCAATGGCGCAAGCCAACACAAAAACAGGTAAGGTAACGACTAGCCAAAAACTGACTAATGATGAATACCAACGTAACGCCATGCGACAGCCTAAATCGAAGGCTCGCCAACTGTTGCGAGGGCGAATTTCTAGGGTCAAGTTATCAATATTCACGTTACTTTCTCGTGCTTACGAGGGGTTCGAGGAAAAACATAGAGTAACACCCATATCCAACAAGCCGCTCCCACCGTGTATTTCACCGCATTGGGCAACAGAGTACTACTTGACCAAAATGCTTCAATAAATGCAGCTACCACCAACATTAGAAAAGCACCAAAAATGATCGGAAAGGTTATTTTCCCCGCGCGTTTAAGCGCCGCGCTGCGTGACAATTGGCCAGGACGAATAATATGCATACCGATTACGCCACCCGCAGCTGCAGACAGCACTATGGCCGTTAATTCAAAGGAACCATGGGTGATCACAAATGAGAAAAAAGTACTTGAGAAACCTACATTCACAATGTGTGCGCTCACGGCACCAAAAAATATTGCGTTGAATAATAAGTAATAAAGGGTTCCAAAACCCAATAAAAAGCCCCCAACAAAACACTGAAAAGCGATGGAAATATTGTTTTTTATATAAAAGCCGAACATTAAAAAGTCGCTATCAGAGTCCCTTTCGTTTCGATAATTTCCCGTGTTTTCATCAATTCTTGAGGCAGGATCGTACATCTGCTCTAACTGGGTTACCTGAGCATTTGGCATCACATTACGCACAAAATCCGGTTCGATCATAGTGGCGGTAAAGGTAATTAACGCCAAACCGTAGAATAATATATGAGCCCAAATCACATAGGGTCGAATTAGCAATAGCTGGGCGGGAAAATCATACTTTATAAATTGCCAAAAAGGTGCCCAAACTCGGTTGCTTGGTTTATATAAACACTGTTGACCTTGTAGCAGAAGGTCATTTAAGCGAGAAATTAAAGCCGGGCTGTAAAGACGACTTTTTGCCACCGCCAAATCATGGGTGAGTTGCCTAAATGCATGGGGCAGATCAATATCGTATTCATGCAGTTTATTAGGATCTTTTACTGCTTCGGCAAATTCCGTCCATTGTTGTTGACGTAATTGTATAAAGTCATGTTGCTTCATGCTTTCCCCACCAAACTAGCAGCGATGGATTTAAGTTGACTGACAGCGTCAGGCCCTTGCAAATTGAGAATAGGAGATAAAATGTTGGCTAGTTCTTGCTGCCGCTGGGCGCTTAAGGTTTTGCTACGTTCGGCAAATGCAATAATGGATTTCTGCATATCAGCATCAAAGGTCAGTTCTATATGTTTTTGTTTTTCGAAACTAAAGTAACTCATTCGCTGAGGGGCTTCTTGATATATCACCATAGTCCCGCCAATATAATCCCCTACCCGTTTATTGCGTTTAGAGAGAAGTAAACATATGCCCCCCAACAAATAAAAAGAGGGCAGAAAATCTGCGGCTCTGAATAGATTTCGCAGCAGTGAGCCAGCAAAATTCACTGGTAAACCATTGTCATATACCACCGTTAATCCAAAAGACTTCTTACCTGGAGTTTGTCCTTTTGTCACCTCAAATATTACGGGGTAAAACCATTCAACTAAGAACATCACGATAAGCATTATTCCCATTCCAAAGTTACCCGCAAACGCTAACGGAATGATGGCTGCAAGAATAATGACAATACGAATAAGCAGATCATAAACAAAGGCTAAAGTGCGCACCCCAAGGCCCGCTGGCGTGAGTTGGATATCAATACCTTCTGGGGTTTCTAAATTAATTTGATTATCTATTTTCAACACTTGAACTCTTGTTTACAGCCAAAGAAAAGTCATAAAAACACTCATGAATAGACTCCCCCAGTAAAGTATTCCCGGCAAAATCAGCAACCCATTAAACCAACTTAGTCTGTTATTTTGCTCTGCTTGTGGGTCGTCACAAACTAGATTGATGCGCTTCTGAATATATAAAATAGGCAGCAATTGTAAGCCAAGGGTGACCATAAAAAGCAATACAAAGGGTGCGAGTTGATCAGTGGTAGGCTCCCACTGATTGGTTACCACAGACACGACAATGGATATCACATAAAGAGTAGCCATCAAACCTGAAGCTTTGTCTGGGAGATGTTTTGACTGTAAGGCATCATTGACTTGGGTAAACAGTGAATGAATAAAAAACAGATTAAAAATGGCACGCAATATGGGGATACACGAAAAATCACTGTTATCTCTGTATAATTTCCAATTGCGATAAAACCAAAATAAAAGGTAAAGGTTAAGGGTACAAAAGGACAAAATAACTAATTTACTGCGAGACACCACGTAAAAGGCATTATTCTCAATCAAGTTATGCAAGCTTGCGCTAGCTAGCTCCGCTTTGGGGGCGGTATACGGGCTCTCATCTTTAATATTAGTTAACGACATGAACTTCCTTGTACTAACGGCATTACAAACTGAGCACAGGCTCGCCTTCCATTGAGTATGCCATAAACATCTTGCAAATCCAGTAATTTAAAACGGCTAACCTAGCCTTAAGTTAAGCGATCATATTGGGTAAAACACTTGTACAATTGGGTACCACTTAACACTGACGCAGAAGGAAAGTGCAATATTGGAATCAAGTCACATGGCGCACAAATGGTTTCAGTTCCCCGTTCATTTTCTAATTCGTCCACATTCAGTACTTTAGCCAAAGGTTGCCCTTTCTTTACTTCCAAACCAGGTTTAGCTAAATACTCCACCATTCCCCCCTGGTGAGTATATAAGATTTTGTAATTGTTCAAGGTAACTGCCACTCGTTGCATGTTTTTGGGTGTGTATTGCGCATCCACTAAACACCCTTTGGCATTCAAATAAGACAGAATACTTTGTGCATCATACAGACCCTCCTCAAAACTAATGACTTCTTGAGATCCCATCTCTAAGGTAAATGCCTCAACGTCAAACTGAATTGGGCTGGTTCTTTTTTCAGTTAATAAATCTTGTAAGCTCCACCAATGGCAAAAGGTTGCTTCATCCAGGGCACCAGCAAATTTATTGGGAATGAGAATGACATGTGGAATATTAAACAAGGCGGCAGAAGCCTTAGCATACTCTGGCACATAAATATGCCTTGTGGAGACAGGACCATTGTGCAAATCAATAACAATATCGGCATCAAAGGCAAGTTGTTGTAACTTCAAATTGAGTTGTTGGGCCAATCCTAATCCCCAAGTATCCGTCAACTTTTCATCAATTTTCTGTTTAATCGCCTGACGAAAACGAGATTTAATGGACCCTATGGATTCGCCTTCATCAACAGTATCAACAAACTCAGTAACCAAGACTTGATCATAATAATACCCTCTATTCCAATTTGTACCATTAATGGGATCAAATCGCCCTAAAGTATATTCCCCCGCTTTAATATTTGTTCCAACAGGATTACAGTTAGGCACTAGGGTAATCTCACCACAAATATCGAGGCTTTTAAGGGTTTGGATTAAATGATAGATCACGACATTACCCTGAACTTCAGCGCCATGAATTGAGCTTTGCACATATACTTTAGGGCCAGGTTGATTACCCTTAAAACGATACAAGGGCACATTCATATTCCTACCCGAGGCATTTTGAGCAACAACAAGATATTCTTTGGAAAACTGATTCATTTACAGACTCAAACTATCTATACAACATTTATGATTACGGTAAATGAATCACAACAGTTGTACAAATTAATATGTGTTTTTGTGAGATCCGTTTTTGTTTAAAACAGGTATTTATTCATTGTATTTTTGATTAACCATAAGGATTTTAGCTTTGAGTAACCCAGTTACCATAATGTGGTTTCGTCAAGACCTTCGCCTGCGCGACAACCCGGCACTGCGCGAGGCCTGTAACAATGGCGATGTTATTCCTGTTTATATTTATGACGATTGCAATGCCGAAAGTTTCAGTCCAGGCGCTGCCAGTAAATGGTGGCTACATCATTCATTGCACAGCCTTAATAAGTCGTTGGATGGAAAATTACACATAGCTCGCGGCAATCCCATCGATGCATTACAAAAAATGATTGCGCAAACCGGGGCTCATCAAGTGGTATGGAATCGCTGTTACGAACCTTGGCAAATTCATCGTGATAAAGCGATTAAACAGCAATTGAAAGAGCAAGAGGTTGAAGTTAACAGCTTTAACGGATCCTTATTGTGGGAGCCATGGACGATAATGAATCAAAGTGGTACGCCTTATAAAGTTTTTACCCCTTTCTACCGCAAAGGGTGTTTAAAAGCTCCCTCTCCTCGTTCAGTTGAAGCTTCACCCAAACAGCCTAATTTTATGTATCAAAAAAACCTTGATGCAGGCATAGATAGCCTTGAATTGTTGCCTAAAATTAGCTGGTATAAACAGATGCAACAGCAGTGGCAACCAGGCGAGGAAGGAGCTGGCGTTGCATTAAGTGAGTTTTTACATGATCCCGTAAATGATTATAAACAAGCCCGCGATGTGCCTAGCCTGAGTGGCACTTCGCACCTGTCACCGCATTTACATTTTGGTGAAATTTCCCCTAACCAAGTTTGGTATGCCACCTTGCATAAGTTTAACGGCAGTATGGATAACGCCGATATGGATTGCTTTTTAAGTGAAATAGGTTGGCGTGAATTTAGTTATTATTTGCTGTATCACTTCCCTACTTTACCCAGTGAAAACTACAACGCCAAATTTAACCAATACCAGTGGCGTGGCCGCAACAATGACTTGGAAGCGTGGCAACAAGGTCAGACGGGCGTGCCCATTGTGGATGCGGGCATGCGCGAGCTTTGGCAAACGGGTTACATGCATAATCGAGTGCGTATGATAGTCGGCTCCTATTTAGTTAAAAATTTGCGAACACACTGGCATCATGGCGAAAGTTGGTTTTGGGACTGTTTATTAGATGCGGATCTAGCGGCTAATAGTGCGAGTTGGCAATGGGTAGCCGGTTCTGGTGCTGATGCCTCACCTTTTTTCAGAATATTTAACCCTGTGACCCAAGGCGAAAAATTCGATACTCAAGGGGAATACGTCCGTCATTATTGCCCTGAATTGAAACATCTTCCCAATAAATATATCCACAAACCTTGGGATGCGCCTCAGGATGTATTACGTGAAGCGGGGATCTGTCTTGGAAAAGACTACCCTCATCCTTTAGTGGATTTAAAAGCGTCCCGCCAACAGGCTTTAGATGCCTATGAAGCTGTTAAAAACGCCTAAATGACAGGATTAAATTAACGCCATGGCTAACACCTTAAGACTCATTCTCGCAGATCAGCTAAGTATGTCATTAGCCAGCTTACAAGACTGCGACAAAAACAACGATTTGATTCTACTGGCGGAAGTGAAAGCCGAGGCCAATTACGTAAAACATCATAAAAAGAAAATCGCGTTTTTGTTTTCTGCTATGCGTCATTTTGCTGAAGCACTAACCAATTCAGGTTATCAAGTTCGCTACATCAAATATGATGATCCTGACAACCAAGGCTGCTTATTCAAAGAAGTGGCACGGGCTACTCAAAACGCAAACATTGAACAAATCGCGCTGACTTTTCCAGGCGAATATCGTGTTTTGGAAGATTTTAAGAGTTGGCAACAAAAGTTAGATATTCCCGTCACAATCATGGACGATGACCGATTTTTAAGTCATATCGATGATTTTGCCAAGTGGGCAAAAGACAAAAAACAGCTGCGAATGGAGTTTTTTTATCGGCAAATGCGGCAAACAACAATGACGTTAATGGAGGCCGATCAACCCAGCGGAGGAAAATGGAATTACGATAGCGCTAACCGCAATGCCATGGATAAAGATGTTGAAATTCCTACTCATACCCAATTTAAACCCGACCAAATCACCGAAGACGTATTACAACTAGTGGAAACTGAATTTGCAGACCATTTTGGCAATTTGCAGAATTTTCATTTTGCCACCACGCGTAAGCAGGCTCTGGGGGTTTTACAGGACTTTGTAACAGAAAGACTGGTCAACTTTGGCCAATACCAAGATGCCATGGTGCAAGGTAAACCCTGGTTATTCCACTCGCATATCAGTTTTTATTTAAATTGCGGCTTGCTGCTACCAAGAGAAGTTATCGAACTTGCAGAGAATGCCTATCATAATGGCGATGCGCCGCTGAATTCTGTTGAGGGATTTATTCGTCAAGTGCTTGGTTGGCGTGAGTATGTAAGAGGAATTTACTGGCTGAAAATGCCCGATTACAAAAAACAAAATGCCCTTCATGCCCAGCGTACGTTACCAGAGTTTTTCTGGAGTGCAGAAACGGATATGAACTGTTTGCAACAATGTATCAGTGAAACACGCGATAATGCCTATGCTCATCATATACAGCGACTGATGATTCTAGGAAACTTTTTGTTATTGTCTGGCGTGCATCCTGACGATGTCAATGAGTGGTATTTAATTGTCTATGCCGATGCCTATGAATGGGTGGAAATGCCGAATGTAAGCGGCATGATTTTATACGCTGATGGCGGACTGCTCGCCAGTAAACCCTATGCAGCCAGTGGTAGCTATATTAATAAAATGTCGAATTACTGCCAGCATTGCCATTACAACGTTAAACAGAAAAACGGTCCTCAGGCCTGCCCCTTCAATTATCTTTATTGGGATTTTCTAGATCGTAACCGCGAAAAGCTTGCCACAAACCCAAGGTTAGGCATGCCATTCGCCACGTTGAATAAGATGAAAGACGATAAATTAAGGCATATTCGCCAAGACAGCGAAATATTTTTTAAGGCGTTAGATAATAACGAACGCGTGTAGGCGGTGGCTTTAGCCCCGAGAAAAATATGACCTGTAGTCGGCGGCTTTAGCCCCGAGGATTGTTTTCATTCCTCCATGTCCCCCCATGGCCTAAAGACCATGCTACAGGGTGATTGATTCATCCATGGGGTGATTCTGTTGTAGGCGGGTGCTTTAGCCCCGAGGATTGTTTTCATTCCTCCATGTCCCCCCATGGCCTAAAGACCATGCTACAGGGTGATTGATTC
>NZ_JAUORV010000010.1 GCF_030548205.1 Aliiglaciecola sp. 3_MG-2023
CGAAATATGAACTTTTTTTGGTAAGCACTCTTATAATGAGTGCCCACACAGATTGTCTTGTTGCAAATTGTTAAAGAACGTTTAGTGTTGTACCCGAAGGTTTTTACACTAGGTCACTGCCCTTTGGCAGTTACCTGTAAATCTTGTCTGCTTAGTGAGTCCGTTAGGTCTCTCTCAAGCGGGAGGCGTATTCTACACTTCCGTTATTTGATGTCAACAATTTATTTTCTAAATTATTTAATCTTTTTTTCTGCTTTTCAGTTTATCTTAAGGTTGGTTAGCCAAACTATTGATGTCCTGCAAAAGCTGAGCGCATTGTAGTGATTTATTAACTAAGGTCAAGCTTAATTACCAAATAATATTAAAATTAATTTAATATTTTTAAATTAAGATTATTTATCGAACAAAAACTGATTTGTGTATTATTTAAAACAAATTGTTGTTATTTTTAAACTCTAGGTGATTTCTGTTGTCGTAAACTAGATTAGTAAGTCTAAGTAGGTGTTTATTATGAAAAGTATTACCCCAATTGCATTAATTTTGGGTGTTTTGACTACACACGCATACGCAATTCCAACAACTGTCGTAGATGACAATAATAATCGCTTAACCGCGGACTTTGTAAAGAAACATGTTGATCAGTCGATGTCTATCGGCCGAGCGATAAAGAGTATTGTAGGAAATTATCCCAGAGAAGCCATTGGAGTAGTTAGTACTGCTCTTGATTTATATCCAGAAAAGTATAAAGAAATTATCCATGCCGCAATTTCTGCTGAACCGGCTTTAACCGGTGAGGTAGTATCACTAGCCATTGAAAAGGGGATTAGTAGTTGCTCTAGTATTGTAGAGACAGCAATTAATGCAGAACCAAGCTATGTTGACTTTATTGTAAGAGCAGCGGCTTTCTCAACTCCGGATGAAATGGACGAGATTGTCAGAATAGCAGTAGAAACTGAACCCGACTCTGCAGACAATATTGTTCAAACGCTGTCTCGGTCACACCCAAATGAAATGGTAGAAATTATTAAAACAGCGGTTTCAGCAATGCCGTTTGTGGGAGAGTATGTTGTCGATGCTTTACTAGCGTCTTTCCCAGATGAAGCCGAACAGGTCGTTACTACCGCTTTACGAGAATCGGCCGAAGAGCAAGAGAGTGTAAGGCGGATTTTAGTTACCGCAATGAATGCTGGGGTCCCAGCTGAAGACTTATTAAAATATGCGAAAAATGCCGGCGCTACGGAAGAGCAGTTGGCCTTCATTAAAAAACAATAGTACCAAGGATAAATAGTCTGAGTATTTAGCAGGCAATAGCTACAAAAAAGCCGAGCATTAGCTCGGCTTTTTTAATGGGTTTGGAGTGATTACTCCTCAGTTACTACTTCAGCTTCTTCAACTTCTTCAATAACTGGACGGTCAACTAGTTCAACGAAGGCCATAGGCGCGTTGTCACCTGAACGGAAACCACATTTTAAAATGCGAAGATATCCGCCTGGGCGAGCTTCATAGCGCGGACCAAGTTCACTGAATAATTTACCAACAACTTCTTTATCACCAGTACGTGCCATCGCCAAACGACGATTAGCTACACTGTCTTGCTTAGCAAGTGTGATAAGAGGCTCGATTACGCGACGCAGTTCTTTAGCCTTAGGCAACGTTGTTTTAATAACTTCGTGCTTAACTAATGAGCCAGCCATGTTTTTAAACATTGCTTGACGATGACTGCTGTTACGATTTAACTGACGACCACTGTTACGATGGCGCATAGCTCTATCCTTCTTTACAAATCAGTTTATCTTGCGACCTGATTAATCTTTTTCTGCGATACTCTCTGGGGGCCAGTTTTCAAGGCGCATTCCCAAAGAAAGACCACGAGATGCCAACACGTCTTTAATCTCGGTAAGAGATTTCTTACCTAAGTTAGGCGTTTTCAACAGCTCAACTTCAGTGCGTTGCACCAGGTCACCAATGTACTGGATAGCTTCAGCTTTCAAACAATTAGCTGAACGTACAGTAAGCTCTAAATCATCAACTGGACGAAGAAGAATAGGATCAAATTCCGGCTTCTCTTCTTTAGCAACAGGCTCTGAAATATCGCGAAGTTCAACGAATGCGTCTAATTGCTCAGCTAGAATAGTAGCTGAACGACGAATCGCTTCTTCCGGATCCAAAGTTCCATTGGTTTCCATATCAATAATTAATTTATCCAAATCTGTGCGTTGTTCAACACGAGCAGATTCAACATTATAAGCAATACGTTCTACTGGACTGTAAGAAGCATCAACTAACAAACGACCGATAGGTCGATCATCTTCTTCAGAGGAACGGCGAGTTGACGCAGGAACATATCCACGACCCATTTCGACTTTGATACGCATGTTTAACTCGGCATCGCCGGTAAGCGTACAAATAACGTGGTCAGGATTAAAGATCTCTACATCTCCATCATGCTGAATATCACCAGCAGTAACAGGGCCTGCACCAGACTTGACTAAAGTAAGAGTAGCTTCAGTTTTGCCTTCGATTTTAACAGCCAAACCTTTAAGGTTAAGCAAAATTTCGATGACATCTTCTTGAACACCCTCTTTAGTGCTGTACTCATGTAATACACCATCAATCTCTACTTCTGTCACGGCGCAACCAGGCATCGATGACAAAAGGATGCGACGAAGCGCGTTACCAAGAGTATGACCAAAACCACGCTCTAATGGCTCAAGTGTCACTTTAGCGCGTGTTGGTGATAAGTTTTCTATTTCCACTAACCTTGGTTTTAGGAATTCAGTTACAGAACCCGGCATTGTTTCCTCTCTTGATTATGCTTTACTTAGAGTAAAGTTCGACGATCAACTGTTCGTTAATTTCAGCAGACAAATCAGTTCTTTCTGGAATACGTTTGAAAACGCCTTCCATTTTTTTGCTGTCTACTTCAATCCAAGTTGGTTTTTCACGTTGGTCCGCCAATTCTAATGCAGCAACAATACGTGCTTGCTTTTTAGATTTTTCACGAACGGAAACAACGTCTTCAGCAGAAACGTTAAAAGAAGGTATATTAACAACCTTACCGTTAACCATAATAGCTTTATGACTTACTAGCTGACGAGCTTCAGCACGTGTACTAGCAAATCCCATACGGTAAACAACATTGTCAAGACGCTGTTCTAAAAGCTGAAGCAAGTTTTCACCTGTGTTGCCTTTTAAACGCGCTGCTTCTTTATAGTAGTTACGGAACTGCTTTTCCAATACGCCATACATACGACGTACTTTTTGCTTTTCACGTAACTGCACACCGTAATCAGACAAACGGCCACGACGGGCTCCATGCTGACCTGGGGCAGTATCTATCTTACATTTCGAGTCAATTGCTCGAACGCCACTTTTAAGGAACAAATCTGTTCCTTCGCGACGACTAAGTTTGAGTTTTGGACCCAAATATCTAGCCATGATCTTTCTCCAACTGTCCGTCGATTAAACGCGACGTTTTTTCGGTGGACGACAACCGTTGTGAGGAATAGGTGTCACATCGGTAATATTAGTGATTTTATAACCAGTTGCATTCAAAGCACGGATAGCAGATTCACGACCTGGACCTGGACCTTTAACGAATACTTCTAAGTTTTTCAAACCGTAATCCTGAGCAGCAATACCTGCGCGCTCAGCAGCAACCTGTGCAGCAAAAGGGGTAGATTTACGTGAACCACGGAAACCTGAACCACCTGACGTTGCCCAAGACAAGGCGTTACCTTGACGGTCAGTAATTGTCACTATTGTGTTGTTGAAAGACGCATGGATATGAGCCATACCGTCTGCAACTTGACGTTTTGCGCGCTTACGCGTGCTCTTTGTAGGTGCTTTAGCCATAACTAACCTCGCTTACTTTTTAATTGGCTTACGAGGACCTTTACGGGTACGCGCATTTGTTTTAGTGCGCTGACCACGTAGAGGTAAGCTACGACGGTGGCGTATACCACGGAAGCAACCTAGGTCCATCAAACGTTTGATGTTCATTGACACTTCACGGCGAAGATCACCTTCTACCATGAATTTCGCGACTTCGTCACGAAGCTTGTCAATCGTTGTTTCATCAAGATCTTTAATCTTGGTTGACTCTGTAACACCAGCAGCTTCACAAATGCTTTTCGCACGTGTCGCGCCTACGCCATAGATTGATTGGATAGCAATCACAGCGTGCTTGTGTTCAGGGATGTTAATGCCAGCGATACGGGCCATTAACAGCACTCCTCTTAAATTATTGTCATCAGCCTAAAAAGCCCGATAGGATACTTACCCGATGACCAAATTGCAAATTAAGCTTGGGTGAGTCGGTAGTATGACCGATTTCACCCAAATACCACATTTCGATTAACCTTGCCTTTGCTTATGCTTAGGGTCAGAACTACAAATTATACGTACAACGCCATTGCGCTTTACGACTTTGCAGCTACGGCAAATCTTTTTAACGGATGCACGAACTTTCATATCACCACTCCGTAAACGCTTATCTTAACGACCGTAGCCTTTAAGATTCGCTTTCTTAAGAACAGATTCATATTGATGTGACATCAAATGAGTCTGCACCTGCGCCATGAAATCCATGATTACCACTACAATAATAAGTAGTGATGTGCCGCCGAAATAGAACTGAACGTTCCAAGCGATCAACATGAACTCAGGCACCAAACAAATAAAGGTTATGTAAAGTGCGCCTGCCAAAGTAAGGCGTGTCATTACTTTATCGATGTAGCGAGACGTTTGCTCACCAGGGCGAATACCAGGTACAAAAGCACCAGACTTCTTCAAATTATCTGCTGTTTCACGAGGGTTAAACACCAACGCTGTATAGAAGAAACAGAAAAAGATAATCGCCGCAGCGTATAACATCACGTACAAAGGTTGCCCAGGGGACAACATTAAAGCCACATCCTGTAACCAGGAGAATGACTCATTTTGACCGAACCAACTTGCGATAGTTCCAGGGAACAAAATAATACTAGAAGCAAAGATTGGAGGAATAACACCAGCCATATTTACCTTAAGTGGTAAATGTGTACTTTGTGCTGCAAATACCTTACGGCCTTGCTGTTTCTTCGCGTAGTTTACAACAATACGTCGTTGACCGCGCTCTACAAACACAACAAAATATGTAATGGCAACAATGATTACGCCAATTAGCAATAACAATAGTACATTTATGTCACCCTGTCTGGCTTGCTCCGCAGTCTGACCAATCGCTGTAGGCAGACCGGCAACAATACCAGAAAAGATCAAAATGGAGATACCGTTGCCGATACCTCTTTCGGTAATTTGCTCACCTAACCACATCAAAAACATGGTACCAGTAACCAAACTCACTACCGCAGTAAAGTAAAAACCGAAGCCAGGAGCAATCACCAAACCTGATATCAGGTTCGGAAGATTAGTCGCAATCCCAATTGCTTGGAACGTGGCCAACACCAACGTAAAGTAACGAGTGTATTGACTTATTTTACGACGTCCAGCTTCACCTTCTTTTTTCAACTCAATCATTGGCGGATGCACAACTGTCAGCAACTGCATAATAATTGATGCCGAAATATATGGCATTATACCTAGGGCAAGAACCGATGCGCGCTCAAGTGCACCACCTGAAAACATATTAAACATTTCCACGATAGTGCCCTTTTGCTGCTCAAATAATTGAGCTAACACATTGGCATCAATACCAGGAATAGGTACGTATGAACCGAGTCTAAATACAATGATCGCACCTAGTACGAACAACAATCTTGATTTAAGCTCGCTCAAGCCGCCTTTAGCGCTTGAATCCTGTCCTGGTTTTGCCATCTAGCTTATTCCTCTACTTTACCGCCAGCGGCTTGAATTGCTTCAAGTGCGCCTTTAGATACCTTTAAACCTTTTACAGTAACTGCGCGAGAGATTTCGCCACTTTTCATTACTTTGACGTTTAGCATTTCTTTTTTAACAAGACCTGCTGCTTTCAAAGTCTCTAGTGAAACCTCATCACCTTCTACTTTAGCAATTTCACTCAATGTAACTTGGTCAGAGACGAAAGAAACACGAGAAGTGAAACCGAACTTAGGTAGACGGCGTTGAATTGGCATTTGTCCGCCTTCAAAACCAGGCTTAACAGAACCGCCTGAGCGACTCTTTTGACCTTTGTGACCACGGCCACCAGTTTTACCAAGACCTGAACCGATACCGCGACCTACGCGCTTACCAGAATTTTTAGCTCCAGGTGCAGGAGCAATAGTATTTAATTTCATATCTTACTCCTCCACTACTTCAACCATGTAATATACACGGTTGATCATGCCACGAACGGCTGGGGTGTCTTCCAACTCACGAACATGCCCGATGCGACGCAAACCTAAACCAGTCAATGTAGCTCTGTGTTTAGGTAGACGACCAATAGAGCTTTTAGTTTGCTTTACTTTAATCATCTTAGCCATGTTCAATTACCCCAAAATTTCGTCAACAGGCAATCCACGTTTAGCAGCAATTCCTTCAGGAGAGTTCATCTCTACTAAAGCATTGATTGTTGCACGAACAACGTTGATTGGGTTTGTTGAGCCGTAGCATTTTGAAAGTACGTTTTGTACACCTGCAACTTCAAGAACTGCACGCATTGCACCACCGGCAATAATACCAGTACCTTCTGATGCTGGTTGCATGTAAACCTTGGAGCCTGAGTGACGTCCTTTAATTGGATGCTGTAATGTGTTGCCGTTAAGGTCTACGTTCACAAGATTGCGACGCGCCTTTTCCATTGCTTTTTGGATTGCAGCAGGTACTTCACGTGCCTTACCGTAACCAAAGCCAACACGACCATTTCCGTCACCAACTACTGTCAAAGCAGTAAAGCTAAAGATACGACCACCTTTAACAACTTTTGATACACGGTTTACAGCGATCAACTTTTCTAACAGGTCACCCTGTTGTTGAACTTCTACTTTAGCCATAATTAACTCCTAGAACTGAAGGCCTGCTTCACGAGCAGCGTCAGCTAATGCTTTAACTCGACCGTGATATTTGAAACCACTACGGTCAAAAGCAATTTCTTTGATGCCTTTTTCTATAGCACGTTCTGCAATCGCTTTACCTACTGCAGCAGCTGCTTCTGAATTTCCCGTAGACTTAAGGGAATTACGAAGTTCTGATTCTACAGTAGAAGCCGCCGCTAACACTTCTGAGCCACTTGGCGCGATTAACTGCGCGTATATGTGGCGAGGTGTGCGGTTAATAACCAAGCGATGCGCGGCCAGTTCACTGATTTTTTTGCGAGCGCGGGTAGCGCGGCGCAAGCGAGCTGATTTCTTATCCATCGTATCACCTACCTACTTTTTCTTAGCTTCTTTACGACGCACAACTTCATCAGCATAACGAACACCTTTGCCTTTGTAAGGCTCTGGTGGACGGTAAGCACGAATATTAGCTGCAACCTGACCTACCACTTGCTTATCAGCGCCTTTAACGACGATTTCAGTTTGGGTAGGTGTTTCAACTGAAATACCAGCAGGCATTTCATAAACTACTGGGTGAGAGAAGCCCAACGTAAGGTTTAATTTGCTACCTTGTGCTTGAGCACGGTAACCAACACCATTAAGTTGTAATTTCTTTTCGAACCCTTCAGATACACCTGCAACCATTGCATTCAAAATAGAGCGAGCAGTACCAGCTTGAGCCCAATTACCAGCAAAACCTTCACGAGGTAATGCTTTCAATTGGTTTTCTTCTTGTACGACTTCAACTGCTTCGTTGAATACACGGTCCAAAGTACCGTTTTTTCCTTTTACTGTGACATTTTGACCAGCGATAGTTACTTCTACACCAGCTTTAATATCGACAGGAGCTTTTGCTATACGTGACATATTCTATCTCCCGTTACGCTACATAACCGATGATCTCACCGCCCATGCCAGCTTTACGCGCTGCACGGTCAGTCATCACACCTTTTGAGGTAGACACGATAGCAATGCCCAAACCACCCATCACTTTAGGAAGCTCATCTTTTTTCTTATAGATGCGCAGACCTGGACGGCTGACTCGTTCAATGCTCTCAATTACTTTTTTGCCTTCGAAGTATTTAAGTGCTACTTCAATTACAGGCTTAACGTCACCAGAAACAGCGAAGTCAGTGATATAACCTTCATCTTTTAAAACTTTAGCGATAGAAACGCGAAGTTTAGAAGAAGGCATAGCAACTGTTACTTTGCTTGCTAATTGGCCGTTACGAATGCGGGTAAACATATCCGCGATAGGATCTTGCATGCTCATATTGGCTACTCCTTACCAGCTGGCTTTTTTAAGGCCAGGGACTTCACCGCGCATAGCTGCTTCACGCAACTTTATACGGCTAAGACCAAATTTGCGTAGGAACCCATGTGGACGACCAGTTACACGGCAGCGGTTTTGCTTGCGTGATAAACTAGAGTCACGTGGAAGTTGTTGTAGCTTAAGAACAGCATCCCAACGTTCTTCATCAGTAACGTTAACATCGCTGATAATCGCTTTTAGCTCTGCACGTTTAGTACCGTACTTTGCTGCTAGCTTGGCGCGTTTTACTTCGCGCGCTTTCATTGATTCTTTTGCCATAACCCTACACCTTATTTTCTAAACGGGAAGTTAAAAGCGGTTAAAAGCGCTTTTGCTTCATCGTCTGAGTTTGCGCTAGTAGTGATAGTAATATCCATACCGCGAATTTTATCAACTTTATCAAAGTCGATCTCAGGGAAGATAATTTGCTCACGCACACCCATGCTGTAATTACCACGGCCATCGAATGATTTTGCATTCAAGCCACGGAAGTCACGGATACGAGGAATTGCAATTGAAATCAAACGTTCCAAGAATTCCCACATACGTTCACCACGTAAGGTTACTTTACAGCCAATCGGATAACCTTCACGGATTTTAAAACCCGCTACAGACTTACGAGCAACAGTAACAATTGGTTTTTGTCCAGCAATCGCAGCCATATCAGCCTGCGCGTTTTCCAAAACTTTCTTGTCCGCTATCGCTTCACCTAAACCCATGTTTAAGGTGATTTTTTCGATCCGAGGGACTTGCATGACGCTTTTGTAGTTGAACTGCTTCGCAAGTTCTCCCACTACTGTTTCTTTATAGAAATCATGCAGTTTCGCCATCGTACTCTCCAATTAATTAAACTAGTTCGCCGTTAGATTTGAAGAAACGAACTTTCTTCTCATCTTCAAAACGGAAACCAACGCGATCTGCTTTACCCGTCGCTGGGTTAACAACCGCTACATTTGATACGTGAATTGCTGCTTCCTTTTCAACGATGCCACCAGGGACATTCAATTGAGGATTAGGCTTCTGGTGTTTTTTCACCAAATTCACACCTTCTATTATTAGCTTGTCTTCAGACGCTAGTACTTTAAGGACTTTGCCTTGTTTTCCTTTGTCTTTGCCTGCTAATACGACTACTTCATCATCACGACGAATTTTTCTAGCCATTATCGTGACTCCTTATAGTACCTCTGGGGCCAATGAAATGATCTTCATGAAAGAATCTCCACGAAGCTCACGTGTGACCGGGCCAAAGATACGCGTACCAATAGGTTGCTTGTTTGCATTAAGCAAAACAGCTGCATTATTATCAAAACGGATAGTAGAACCATCTGCTCGACGAACGCCTTTCCTAGTACGCACCACCACTGCATTCAGAACGTCACCTTTTTTTACTTTGCCACGAGGAATTGCTTCCTTGACAGTAACTTTGATGATGTCACCGATATGTGCATAACGGCGATGCGAGCCACCAAGAACCTTAATACACTGAACCCTGCGAGCGCCGGAGTTGTCGGCAACATCCAGGTTAGTTTGCATTTGGATCATGTTAGTGCTCCGCTGTTTAAATTAAGACCCTCACGGGCCGTTAAAGCTACAAAAATTCTTACAAACTTAGACCAATTGGCTTTTTTGCTTGCAGAAAATTTATACATACCCCTATAAAAAGGGCGCGAAACTATAACAGAAAATAAAGCGTTGCGATAGCGCAATTTGAAAATAATTATAGAATAAATAATATTCAGTCAATTTTGGTTTACAGCGAAGATAAAGTGGCAGGAAATCAATTGCGAGAATAAAAAATCGGCTCTAATGAGCCGATTTTAATAATTTAAGATTTATCGATTAATAAAGAAGTGAAATCTTATAACCCGTTGGTGAGTCTGCGGACTCTTCAATGGTAATAATGTAATTTGCTTCTTCATTTAAACCAAGTAGTTCAGTTCTATCCAACAAAATTTGAGTATCTTCATTGTCATCGAATACCGCTACCAGTTCATAAAAATCACTTGGCAAGGTCACCGATTTTGATTCACCAAAATCGATACTAGAGATTAAATACTCAGCAGACTCAATGGTCTCATCTTTACGCACAAAATATAAATCAACGTCGATGAAATCAGACACTAAGTTAGCCGCTACGACTTCTTTATCGTAAACCTGTGGTTGGCTACTTTCATCAAAAGATAATGATGTAAGATTCTCATCAGCATCCTGATATACAATGATAGCCTTACTTTCACCTTGGTTTAACGTTACTAAGCGATTGTTAAAGCTTACGCTGCTGTCTGAAGTTAATTCTGCTGACAAACGATAATCGCCGAATTCTATTTCATTAAAATCAGTTTTCTCGTTTGCACTTACTTCTGAAGGATCAGTATCTTCATTACCTTCTAAGGTAAATTCAACCGCGCCGTCATCAAGACTATTGTATAGACGGTACTGAGCACTGGCATTAACGTCATCAAGGTTTGATACCGTAGATGAGTTAAGCACTAAGTCAACTTCAATACCATCTTGAATTGCTCCGCTACTACTGCGAATTACAAGCACATATTCACTGGCGAACTGGAAAGAAACTGTATTTGATTCAAAAATGACATCTGTTGAACCCGGTTCAGTTAGATAAATCGTATAGCTACCTTCGTCGAAATTTTCATCATCGTCATCCGGTGCCCAAAACTCCATTTCATCTAAGCTTTCGTAGTTTATGGTAGATAACAAGTTCGCTTCACTAAAAGGTGAACCAGAATCACTCATGTACAAGTCATAGCTACTTTGATCGGTGACTACTGAAATCCCGAAAAGGCGAAAATGATCATCTAACTCTTCACGATCAAACCGGTACTCATTGAAGGTTGGGGATTCGAAATCACCAGTAAGCATTACCAAGGTTTTTTGACCATCTGGTAAATCAATCTCACGGGTTTCCAAAATCACTTCTTGGTCGTCTGAATCTGTACGGTAAAACTCTATTTCAGTAAACCCGGTGTTTGTCTGGATCATACTGGTAACATCACCGTAAGAAGAAGATGCTAAAACTTGTGTTTCTTCAGTGCCTCGCATAGTGGTTAATGCACTATTTGCTGAACCATTATAGAATTGAATATAACCAGAAGAACTGAATTCTGTATCATTATCATCCGAGCTGCTGCAGGCTGTTAACCCTGAGGCCAAAAACACACCCATCAGGGCAAAACTAACTTTACTTCGCATTAAAACACTTTCCTTAAAAACAAGCGCAAAATCTAATTGCAGAGGATTCTATACCGAAGTTAGGATTCATACACTAAATAAAAGTTCAAACCTTTGCATAAACTTTTAAAAAAACCCGTCAACATCGTTATAAACAATGGGCATTACCCTTAGAAATACCAATAAAAAAATTAGCACTATCTAACTTAACCGCCCCTACTTCAAATGAGCACTGCCTTTTACTGCCTACCATTTTGTAAGTAGTTTATATCCAAATCTGATTAATTGAGATGGAAATATCTCCCTATGATAACCAAACCACCTTTTCTTTGTAAGGTGCATTAATCACATCTTCGTACTTTTTCTCTAAAACATGGCGTTTTATTTTTAAAGTTGGCGTTAAAAGGTCGTTTTCTACTGTCCAATCGTCACCCAGTACTACTAACCTATCTAACACTTGATGACTTTCCAATTTGGCATTGACGTTTTCAATTGTTTTCTCTAAAGACTCAATTACTTTTTCATTACTATGTTGTCTGGCTAATTCAGACACAATTAACAGTGCGATAGGTTGCTTTAGTTCGCTGCCTGTTACGCAAACTTGTTCAACTATTTCATTTTCCATAATAAGAGACTCGATTGGCGCTGGAGTGACATATTTGCCCTTAGCCGTTTTAAAGATGTCTTTTAACCGCCCAGTAATACGAATATATCCTTCGTTATCTAATTCACCTTTGTCGCCAGTACGTAAATAGCCATCCTCAGTAAAGACTTCTGCCGTTTTCTCCCCTTCTAGATAGTACTCCTTCATATTACAAGGACCTTTTACTTGAATCTCGCCATCCTCCGCAATTCGAATATCAACCCCCTCATAAGCCTTTCCGATACAACCTATTTTATCTGCCCGGAAAGGCACACTGCTGGTACCGTAAGCACAGTTCTCGGTCATCCCCCATCCTTCAGAAATTTCTACGCCAATGCGATTAAACCAGTGGATAGTCGCTGGAGGTATGGGAGCCGAACCGCTGGCACAAAGACGGGCATTATCTAATCCTAATCCTTTACGGATTTTTTTGGCAACTATTCCTTTAATAATTGGGATACGTAAAAGTCGCTCAAGTTTTTTCTGAGGCATTTGTGCTAACACCCCCATTTGGAAGCGCGTCCAGAGTCGAGGCACGGATATAAATAAGGTAGGCTGACAACGTTGAATGTCGGTCTTAAACGTATCTAAAGATTCGATAAAATAAATGTGTAGGCCCGAGTACAAACTGGCCATTTCCACTAATATTCTCTCAGTAATATGAGCAAGGGGTAAATAACTTAAAATTCTGTCTTGTTCGTTGACCGTTAATGCTGTTAACGACGATTGTGCTGTCCAACTAACAGATTCATAGGTCTGCACTACACCTTTAGGGTTTCCCGTACTCCCTGATGTATAAATAATAGTCATGACATCATTTATATTAGGTACAGGGCTTCCCTTAAATCCTTCGTCGGTTTTAAAGGCCTCCCAATCCATATCACACATCCCCTTAACATGAGGAAAAGCAATACTTTTAACAGTATCAGGGATGGCAGCGATTTGCTGAGCTGGATGTTCCAATTTGCCCACGAAAACAACAGCACATTTTGCGTGATCTAACACATAAGATATAGTATCAGCGCCAGCCGTTGGGAATATAGGTACAGACACGTGCCCCGCCATCATAATGGCTAAATCCGTTATAAACCACTCAGCACAATTTTTCGAAATCAGACCAATATGGCTGCCCTTAGGTAACCCTAAGTTGGTTAAGCCCTGGGCAACTCGACGCACTTCCTGATCAACTTGTTGCCAACTATAATCTGTTACTTCGCCGTTATGAGGCTGAGTTAAATAGATTTTATTTGGGTGGGATTTTACTTTTTCGTAAAATGATTCTAAGGGAGTTTTCATGGTCATTTGGATACCTAATTCTTTCCGGTTAGACTGAACGGCGTTATCAATCAATGAAAATATGCGCCTAACCTTTAAATTAACAAAAAGATAACACTATTAGAACACTGCTTGGGGTTGAATGAACTATATTTTCGATAAATCAATAATCACTTTTGCTGATAGAAAACTATTCGTTTAAGTTTTGAAGTTAAATATAGGGGATAAAAAAGGGAATTACACTACAGAGAGAGCGATATTAGTATGCCGATAGTCGAGTTTATTCGCTGCTAACAGAGGGTTAGCGGAAGCGAATAAACCCAGAATAGATTTGTTACGACATTCTTTGACGCACGATTTCAAACAAACAAACACCCGTTGCTACTGAAACATTTAAACTAGTGACAGTGCCGGCCATTGGCAGCTTAATTAGTTCATCACAATGTTCACGAGTCAATCTGCGCATTCCTTTACCTTCTGCGCCCATCACAAGTGCAGTAGGTCCAGTAAAAGTGCATTCATAGAGACTTTGCTTAGCTTCGCCAGCGGTACCAACAATCCATACCCCTGCTTTCTGAAGTTCTCTTAGTGTTCTTGCCAGGTTTGTTACTTGCACCAAAGGAATCACATCGGCAGCGCCACTGGCCACTTTGCGTACTGTGGGTGTTAAGGCTGCAGACTTATCTTTAGGCACCACAAGGGCATGAACACCAGCCGCTTCTGCTGTACGTAAACATGCACCTAAGTTGTGAGGGTCAGTCACCCCATCAAGGATAAGTAAAAAGGGTTTGTCATTTTCCTCAACAATAGACATGAGGTCATTTTCACTATACTGCTTGCCAGGTTTAGCCCGTGCAACAACGCCTTGATGTTGTTCGCCATTGACTTTGTCATCTAACGCTTTACGTTGACAGAATTGCACTGCAATGCCAAATCGTCGAGCTTGATTGATGATATTAAACAGACGATCATCTTCTCGTCCTTTGAGCACATATAACTCAATGAGTCTTTCAGGTTCCCGCTGAATAACTGCTTCTAATGCGTGGATCCCATATAACCACTCTTGCTGAGCCATGCCTACTTATTCCTCTTTGCTGAACGACGTTTGGACCTTGGTGCCTTAGTCGTTGATTTTTCTGCGCCCTTACCCTTGGCTTTTCCAGCGCTATTTTGAGTCCTGCCGGTTGAAGAAGCACTTTCTTGGTTCGGTTTATTGCCTTGCCCTTTTGGTTGAGCTTTATCGGCGGTTTTTCTTGGTTTCTTTGCTGCGCCTTTTCTAGCACCTCGGCCCTTAGGCTCATCTAAGATAAAATCAATTTTTCGTTCATCTAGATTAACGGCTGCCACTTTAACTTTAAGGGGGTCACCTAAACGATAGCGTTTTCCGGACGCTTCCCCCACTAAACACTGCTTCACTTCATCAAAGTGATAATAATCATTTTCTAACGATGAAATATGAACAAGCCCGTCGATATGAAACTCACTAAGACGCACAAAAAAGCCGAAACCAGTGACAGACGCAATTACGCCTTCAAAAAGATCACCCACATGATCCAACATAAATTCACATTTTAGCCAATCCGCAACATCTCTTGTGGCATCATCAGCTCGACGTTCAGTCATTGAACATTGCTCACCCAAAGCATCAACTTCTTCTTCACTATAGGATTTGCCCCCCGTTTTGCTTTTGCGGCCAGCTTGTTTGTCCAACACGGCCTTTATTGCCCGATGAACAACTAAATCTGGGTAGCGTCGAATGGGCGACGTAAAGTGAGCATAGGCTTCTAGTGCCAAACCAAAGTGACCTATGTTGTCATTGTCATATACGGCTTGTTTCATGGAGCGCAACAACATGGTTTGTATTAGCTCTTGATCTGGACGTCCCTCAATTTTACCAACTAAATTGGTGAAATCTTCGGGTTTTGCGTCTTTACCGATGCGATGTTCAATTCCTACTTCTTTCAAGTAAGACGTAAAAGAAGTCAAACGGTCTTCATTGGGTTCATCGTGAATACGGTACAATGCGGGTGCTTTATTCTTTTCTAAAAATTGCGCCGCTGATACATTCGCCAAAATCATACATTCTTCAATTAGCTTATGGGCATCATTGCGCACAACTGGAACAATATGATCTATTTTTCGCTGGGCATTAAACACAAATTTACTTTCTTGGGTCTCAAACTCAATCGCCCCACGTTTATTGCGTGCTTTTTTCAGCACGCGATACATATCGTGTAAATTGCGTAAATGAGGGACATGCTCAGCGTAGCGTTTATGTAATTCTGGGTCGCCGTCTAAAATAGCCCCCACTTTGGTATACGTAAGGCGAGCTTTGGAATTCATCACCCCTTCGTAAAATTGATAATCTTGAAGCTTTCCTTGGGCACTGATAGTCATTTCACACACCATACACAAGCGGTCAACTTCAGGGTTTAAAGAACATAAGCCGTTACTCAACACCTCTGGCAACATAGGTACAACTTGCTCAGGGAAATAGACGGAGTTACCGCGCTGTTGCGCTTCATCATCCAAAGCTGTACCGGTTTTCACGTAATAACTGACATCTGCAATAGCGACCCAAAGTTGCCAACCGCCATTATCTAAAGGTTCACAAAATACCGCATCATCAAAGTCACGGGCATCTTCACCATCGATAGTAACCAGCGGTAATTGACGCAAGTCAATGCGATTTTGTTTCGCATCTTCCGGTACCTGTTCTTTTAAGCTGGCAACTTGTCTGCTTACCGCTTTCGGCCAGTCATGGGGAATATCAAATGTGCGTAATGCCATTTCGATTTCCATACCTGGAGCCATATGCTCGCCAAGTACTTCGAGTATCTTGCCAATAGGACTAACGCGTTTACGAGGACGCTGTATGACTTCCACTACAACAACGTTTCCCTGGCGAGCACCATTAACATGCTCAGCTGGGATCATAATTTCATGATTGATCCGGCTATCGTCGGGGATCACCATGCTGACGCCATGCTCAACAAAATATCGTCCCACAATGGGCTCTGAGCGCGGCTCAATGATTCGTGCAATTCTCGCTTCTCTGCGGCCACGATTATCAGTGCCACTTTCTTTGACTAACACTACATCATCATGAAGTAGCGCTTGCATTTGCGCTTGATGGATAAATAAATCTTTTTCGCCATCATCGCGTTTAAGGAAGCCAAAACCGTCTCGGTGGCCTATTACCCGGCCTTTAATGAGTTCCATTTTATCGGCCACGCCATATTTTTTCTGACGATTGAAGACTATTTGACCTTCGCGCTCCATGGCTCTTAAGCGCCGTTGAACACCTATGCGGCTATCTTCGTCGGAGGCTTTGACTAACTGGCAAATTTCTAAAAATGTAAGGGGAGTTTTTTGCTCTACCATGACCTGCAGCAAATATTCTCTACTTGCTACAGGGTTTTCATATTTGTCTTTTTCACGCAGGAAATGAGGATCGTTTTTTTCTAAATTTTGTTTATTTTTTATATTCATGCTCGGCATTATAGCCATTGATTGTTACGAAACTAAGCTTTTTTTAATAAATTGAAGATAAATTATACTAAGACTAGTTCAATATACTTAAGCGGGAGATGATTTAAAGCGTTTTTCAGAATTAGTGCAAATTTAAAATGCCACAATATATCAATAGTAAAACTTAATTTAGAAACTAAAACTGGAGCGAGTACTCCAGTTTTCCCTGAACAATTTAGGTTTACGTAAATCGCCTGCGCATTGCAAATAAACCAAGTCCTAAAATTCCTATAATTCCAGGTTCTGGAACATCGGTTATATTTAATGTCACCGTTGAGCCTGCACCGAAGGTAGAATCAACACCTGTATCGTCAAAAGAATCATACAAGCTAACCGTCCAAACTCCAGACGCGTTAGCAGGACCGCCGGCGATAGCAAAATCACCTACAAAATTGTAAAGGCCTGCGGTAGTTCCCCAACCAAAATCAGTGTCGCCTTCAAATTCAATGTCAAATCCCGATTCATGAGTAAGTGAGATACGAGTTTCAGCTCCCCAAGAACCACCAAAATGCTCAACATTTAAATCGAAAGAAATGGAATCAAGAGAACCTGTTTGAGATTCATTATAAATAAATGTGTTTGGGGTACCATCTGAGTCTTTTCCGCTTAGATCAATAATACCAGCACTTGCAGTGTGAGCATATGATCCCGCGGTTAATAACAACATTGGAACAAACGCTCGTGTGAATATTTTTTTCATTTTATTTCCCTTTTTAAACAGTCAGTGCCGAAAGTCAATTTCATAAATACTATTGCGCAATTAATGAGCAAGCAAAAATCGAGCCTCAAAATAAATATTATATTTATCAGAGTGATACTTATTAATCTTATTAGATTAAAAATAATTACGTAAAAAAAGTTGACGGAAATAATTTACCCATATTAATAAATCACTATTACAATGAGTCACAACTTAAACACTGTTAAAATTTATATATTTGATTTTATTATGTGACCATTTTCAGATTTTTCGATTGCTTTATCAGCCTGGGCACTTGATCTAATATGTCGAGATTCTGCAGCGCCAATATTTATCAGTGGCTTCTTTTTATTCACTTTACATTCAACCCAATTTTGTTGCGCCATTGCTTCTAAAGCTTGAATGCATGCACTAAATGTTAGATTTTGCTTAGCTGGGTGCACTTCATTTGCAATTTTGCTTTTTAAGTTAGCCAAAATTATATGAATGTCAGAAGTTTGTTTTAGCAACTGAGTCATAGTTTGGTAATAGCCAATATCAGGAAGAACTTGTTGTCCCCTTTTTAAGCAGGGTACCTGTGTAATTTCACCATTCTCCAAATGTCCCAAAAAAAACGGCTTAGCACCGCGAGTATTAAGCTTAAACTTATTAAAACCTGAAATTTTCATCTGACTAACACGTTCGCTTTTGTCGAACTTACTAATTAATTGACGTGCAGAAGATATATCAAAAGAGCCAAACGTTGCCAAACCCAATTGTTCGGTAGTGAAGCCCCCTTGACTAAGCCATTGCCATGCTTTTTCAGGTGATAACTGCAATCCAGCTTCTTTGGCTATGGCAGAACAATTTTGTTGTAAATCTGTAAAACAGCCATTAGCAGCATACCAATATTGAGCAAACTTAATGTGTTGTTGGATATTGTTTCGAGTTTTCTCTTCGTATCTATCTTTTAACCATTGCTGGTCATGTGATTTTTTTTCAATGGCTAAAATCGTATACGCAACTTCTCTTGCGGAACTGTGTGCTAAACTCATACCCGCAGCTAATATTGGGTCAGCAAACCCCGCAGCTTCACCACATACAAACCAGTTATCACCAACTAGTTGTTCTAATAAGTGGGACCAATCCTTGGTAAGACTAACGTCCCCTTCAGGCGTCGCATTTTTTAGTAAACTCGCAATCTCTTTTTGTTCCTGAATTGCAGTTTGATAGAGTTGTTTAGCAGACTTGCCATTTTGTTTCACATATTCAGCTGGGCAAATTAGACCAACAGAGGTACGCGTTTCTCCAAGTGGAATAAACCAGATCCAGCCATAGGGCAAACTTCTAACTTGTACTCGTGTAGCGCCTTTACCAATCTCAACGGCCCAATCGGCGTTAGTCCAATAATTCCATACTGCAATATTTTTTAATTCTTGAGGCGACCAGTTTTCGATACTAAAAGTCTTTCTAAATAACCCTGTAACGCCAGTCGCATCAACATAGTACTTTGCTCTTACAATAGAATCATCAGCTAGTTGTAGCCCCGTTATTTTATCTCCATCCCGGAGTACTTGTTTAACGCCTTGATTTTCATGAACCTCTACACCTTTTTCTTCGCTATGGCGTAATAAAATGTTGTCGTAAATTGCCCTATCAACTTGAAATGCAGTATATTTTCGCTGTCCTTCATATTTTTCGGGCCGTTGATTGTCTTTCCAATCCTCAATTGGATAAAAATCGAAGTCCCATCTTTCGTTATTTCTCCCCCAAGTATAAGAGGCACCTATTTTTATAGGGAACTTGGCTGCCTCTATTTTATCCCAAACCCCCATTTCCTCTAGTATTGGGCCAATTGAAGGTAACTGACTTTCTCCAACATGGTCTCTGGGGAAAATTGCTCTTTCATATATGCTGACAGTGAGATCAGGATTATATTTCTTTAATAGCGACGCAACTGTACTCCCAGCAGGCCCGCCACCGATGATGATAACGTCGAGCATTGATATTCCTTGATTATTTTTTACACTCGAGTCTATGGGGAAATAGATTGATAAACAAGTTACTGTTTTGAGCTGATGAATATAAAAAACCGCTTAAATCAATTAAGCGGCTTTTATAGACTGATGATTAGCTTACAATTTTTACCTTGACGTTTTGTCATTAAATAAACTGGTAAGCATCTCCGTAAAGATTTTCCAACAATAAACCTTGTTTTTGGAAATCATCACGGGCAACACCTGCCATCTCAAATCGACCAGCAACGTAAACCTGATAAGGCTCCAGACTTACAATGTCAGTTAGAATCGCTTGATGTACCCATCCTGACTTACCTTGCCATTGTTCATCGGGCGCATCGACTACCGGAATAAATCGAAAATGCTTATGCTCTTTTTCGAGCTCAATTAGCACCTCGTATTCATACATATCAGCTAATTTTTGGGTGCCCCAGTATAAAAAAACGGGTTGGTCATCAGCTATTTTTAATCTTTGTTGAAGAATTGAGTAGGTATAGGAAAACCCCGTTCCACCCGCTAACAAAATAGTAGGTTTAATATCTGTATCGCGAAAAAAGGCTTCACCATGACCACCTTCGATGTCAATTTCTCCGTGGGTGTTCATTTTTTCTAGAACTTGCCCAGCATAATCGTTACCAGCGCCGGCTCCGATATGTAACTCGATTTGATTGCTACCATCGGGAGCATTAGCAATAGAGAATGGGCGTGAGTCGTTTTCTCCCATAATAACTTTGACGTATTGTCCAGCTTTGAAGGATATTGGACTTAAAGCTGCCAATTTTACTCGGCTAACAATATCGGTTAAGGGTTCAATTGATTCTACTTTACAACATATTGATGACATAAAAACGCTAACTTCTCTTATATTATTCAGGTTTAGGTGACAGCCCTAAGCTATCCCAAATTTCATCCACATAGGACTTAACTGCGGGATCCATTTCAATTGGCTCGCCCCACTCTCGGTCCGTTTCACCAGGCATTTTGTTGGTGGCATCCATTCCCATTTTGGAACCAAGGCCAGAAACAGGCGAGGCAAAATCTAAGTAATCGATGGGCGTGTTTTCAATTAAGGTGGTATCTCGTGCGGGATCCATACGGGTTGTAATGGCCCAAATAACATCGTTCCAATCTCTGGCATTGACGTCATCATCACAAACAATCACAAATTTGGTATACATAAACTGACGTAAAAACGACCAGACTCCCATCATTACGCGTTTAGCATGGCCAGGATATTGTTTTTTCATGGTCACTACCGCTAATCGATAACTACAGCCCTCTGGCGGAAGATAAAAATCCACGATTTCAGGAAATTGCTTTTGCAAGATGGGGACAAAGACTTCATTTAAAGCGACACCCAAAATTGCCGGTTCATCAGGTGGTCTGCCAGTATAGGTGGAATGATAAATGGGATCTTTCCGATGAGTGATATGGGTGATAGTAAAAACTGGAAACTCATCCACTTCGTTGTAGTAGCCAGTATGGTCTCCATAAGGCCCCTCGGGGGCGGTTTCACCAGGCGCAATGTAACCTTCTAAGACAATTTCCGCATTGGCGGGGACTTGCAGATCATTGCTGATGGATTTAACAACTTCAGTTTTATCTCCACGTAATAAGCCCGCAAAAGCATATTCCGACAGACTATCAGGAACCGGCGTAACAGCGCCAAGTATGGTTGCAGGATCAGCACCAAGGGCCACAGAAACTGGATAATTTTCACCCGGGTTTTGCTGACAAAACTCTCTAAAATCTAGAGCTCCACCGCGGTGAGACAACCAACGCATTATGACTTTATTTTTAGCAATTACCTGTTGGCGATAAATCCCTAAGTTCTGTCGTTTTTTGTTCGGACCGCGGGTAACCGTTAAGCCCCATGTAATTAAGGGAGCAACGTCGCCTGGCCAACAGCGCTGAATGGGAAGCGTCGACAAATCAACATCATCGCCGCTTATCACAACTTGCTGACAAACCCCTTTGCGTACTTCTTTGGCGGGCATATTCAACACTTGTTTAAATACCGGCAGCTTTTCCCAAAGATCTTTTAACCCTTTAGGGGGATCAGGCTCTTTTAAGTATGCCAGTAACTTACCCACTTCCCGCAGAGCGGTCACACTTTCTTGTCCCATACCCAATGCGACACGTTCTGGAGTGCCGAAAAGATTTGCTAAAACAGGAATTGAATGTCCTTTTGGGTTTTCAAATAAAATAGCCGGGCCGCCAGCACGCAATGTTCTGTCAGCAATTTCAGTCATTTCCAAGTCGGTATCCACTTCTTGCGTCACACGCTTGAGTTCACCTTTACTTTCTAACTGTGCAATAAAATCTCGTAAGTCTTTGTATTTCATCTTGAACCGCTATCTCTTCAGTGCCTGTAAGTATAAACCTGTGGAAGGCGTTATACGAGAGAAGTGGGAATTTAGTTGCAAAATAAATTGTTAAAATTTTGTAATTTTTTGAATTCAAGGATAACCTAAGACTAGGTGATCAGTCATTGAACAAACCCTATGGGAATAAAAATTAAACGCTGCCTATTATTCATTTTCACCTTGCTGAGTTTTTGCTCTTCAGCTGCCTGTAGGAAAGACGTTCACCGGCAGTTTGATTTCTGGCTAGGCACGTGGGACGTATATTCCACGCAAGGCAAAATTGTTGGCGTTAATAAAATCACTCAGTTACTAGATGGCTGTAGCTTAAAGGAGGAATACCAAACGCCTTCGGGCTATCAAGGTCAAAGCATCAATATTTACGATACTCAAGAACAGCAATGGCACCAAACTTGGGTAGATAATCAAGGTTTACTGCTGCTATTGAAGGGTAAATTTGACGGACACTCAATGATATTAACAGGTGAAGGACAAACATCTAAAGGAGAAAAAATAATGCATAAAATCACATGGACGCCTAGAACGGATGAAACCGACAAAATCGTGCGTCAGCATTGGCAGTCAAGCCAAGATAATGGTGAGACATGGTCAACTTTGTTTGATGGAAAATATGTAAAACGAAAAAAATAGTTAATTGCAATCAATTAACGCAAGTTAGTTAACATAAATAGAAGAGTAAATTATGCCTTTCAACAACGAACTTACCGAAGAACTAAACCTCATATTAAAATTCCCCAACAAAAGCCTTATGCAAGGATTAAAAATTCACCATGATGCCGAACAATCTATGGTTGATGCAGCAAAAAGGTTATTTGATAAAGGTGTCGTTAGTCAGCCTGATGGTGGCTACCTAACTGATTTGGGACACGACTTAGCTGAACATGCCCAAGTCATTCAGTCTGCTTTAACATCTAGGTAAAATTTATATCACTGACACTGACAACGGTTGAATCGACTGTTGTCTTTGGCAGCATCTACAGATTGAAGCCTCTTGCCCTTTGAGTTGCTGACAAATTAGGTTTTATATTTAGTATTTTGTGAAAATGTCGATACAATCATCATAGCTGGTTATTTTTTGACTCTACGGAACCTTCGATATGCGCCTGTATAAATTGACTTCTTTTATTTCAATGTTGACGTTACTGTCATTTCATTCACACAGTGCTGAGCCAATCAAAGCGGTTGAACTTTATAGTCAAGATGAACTAATTGAGTTGATCAATCGCAATGAACATTTAGACCGGGTGGTATTGGACAGATGTCAACTTGTGCAGGATATTGAAGCTCGTGCTGAAACCTTAAAAATACCTTCTTTTCAATTTTTGTGGGGAGATATGTTGGCTTGGGGTGTTTGTGTAGATGCTGAGCCAACAAGGGGCATAAGTTACATGCAGGAAGCTGCTGATCAAGGTCTACCTGCGGCTTTAGAACAATTAGGCAGATACTATTCCATGGGCAGGCTAGTGCAAGAAGACAAACAGCGGGCGGTTGTTTACTTACGAGAAGCATCGGCGCTTGGCAATCTTAAGGCTCAGATTCAACTGGCCGATTTATTTATCGATGGATATGGCAGTCCATACGATTATGAAGACGTATATCACTGGTTATACAACGCCGTCACCAATGACAAAAAGACCCATTCAAAGATAGCAAATTGCATGCATGATTTAGAAAAGTTAATGCACCCTAAAGCCGTCCGCAAAGCAAAGCGCCCGTTGGATAGCTAGATTATTCATTTGATGGTGCGGAGTTAGGCTGACTAAAGGTTTCAAACTGATGGGGCAAAAACTTAGCAAGTTGACCAGACAAATCCACGTAGGTTTTCAACGCTGTTGGTAAAGATGCGTAAATTTTTGGTAGATTGTCGAGAAGTTTAAGGTTGTTCACTTTTTTCGCTTGCTCAAGTGCCATAGGGATATTGGCAAAGGAACTAAACATTAATAAACAATGTTTTAAGTCCCGTTGAAAGCCTTGCACCTTATCGGGTTGCTGATTTTCTACTTGTTGCCAACAACTCTGCCAAACAGATTCCAAATGACTGTGTCCAGTTAATAAACCCTGAAGCCACTGGCTCACGGCAATATCTTGATTTAAATCATCAGGTAAAGGCTTTCCCTTTTCAGGATATTCAATGAGATTTTCACGCATGTTTGCCAACTCATGTTGCAATACCCCCATTAACACCTCGGCAATATGATCTATTTCTGACTCTGAAATTCCTGCGCCTCGTTGTTTAAATGCCCAACCGAGCCAAACATCAGGCATGGGGATCTCGGGTGCAGCACTAACAGCAAAGACTAACCCAGCCAAATAATGTGATCTGTGCAATAGCCTTGGATATTGCCTACAAATTTTTTCAAGCTGTTGTAAAGCTTCAGGTTTCACGAAAGGCAATACTCATTCCTATTAGCACACAAAATCATCAACTCGGATAATCTTGAAGTTTACTGAAAAAACCATTGACAAAAAAGCCTCCACTGACGTTATAATATATCAATTGATACAGTATAACATTGCGTTAACATCCATACTCAACAAGGGGATCATCTTGATTTCGCACCATTATTCCAAACTTGCCATTGCCACCGTTATCGCTTTGGGTGTCTCTACAGGCGTAGCGGCACAAACCAAACCGATTCAAAAAGACGAGCAAGAAATCGAAAAATTAGTGATTACATCTCACCCACTTAATCCGACAATCCTTGAATCCACCACGCCAGTTTCAATTATTGCGGGTGAAAATTTGGAATCGAGAATTGCCCCAACTTTAGGTGAAACCCTAAAAAACGTGCCAGGTGTGCATAGCACTTATTTCGGCCCAGTTTCGAGTAGTCCTATTATTAGAGGACTTGATGGTCCAAGAGTCAAGATATTACAAAATAGTCTGGATGCCTCAGATGCCTCAAGAGTAGGCCCAGATCATGCGGTGTCAACAGAAGCTGCTAACGCAACTCAAATAGAAGTGCTGCGTGGACCAGCGACACTATTGTACGGCAGTGGCGCCATTGGCGGTGTTGTCAATATTGTAGATAATCGATTGCCAGTCCAAAGACGGGACGAAATCGAAGGTAAAGTGAGTTACCTACACGACTCAGTATCGAGTGAAGATTTATTTAATGTCAACGTTGATGGTGGAAATGACACTATTATGTGGCATTTTGATGCGTTTGATAGAGAAACTGAAGATTATTCAATTCCAGGCTCTGCAGACATTGACGGTACCGAAGACAGTGGAAAATTAGATAACTCTTTTATCGACGCAAACGGTTTTACTGCTGGTTTAGGCTGGGCTTCAGACAATGCTAATGTAGCATTTTCGTTTGGTCAATTAGACAGCGATTATGGCGTCCCAGGGCATTCTCATGAACATGAAGAAGATGAGCATGATGAAGATCATGACGAAGAAGAGCATGAAGAAGAAGAGGTATTCGCTAGCTTAGAACAAGATCGTTATCAATTTTTAGTTGATTTCCACGATTTGGATGGATTTTTTAGCGAAGTTAAATTTCGCAGTGCATACACTGACTACAGCCATAGTGAAATTGAAGACGGCGCTATCGGCACTACATTTAGTAATGAATCCATAGAGTCTCGTTTGTGGGGTAAACATCGCAGTATTAATGGTTGGGAAGGTGTAATTGGATTAAATTACACAAACAGTGATTTCTCTGCCCTAGGTGAAGAAGCCTTTACCCCTGCATCAGAAAGTGACGCCTTCGCCTTATTCGTGCTTGAAGAAAAACAGGTAGATGACCTGTTATTTCAAATGGGTTTCCGCTATGAAAAGAGTGATATTTCTGTGGATAACAGCTTTTTTGAATCTATAGAAGACGACCATGCTGATGAAGACCACGATGAAGATGAACACGACGAAGAGATTTTCTTCGATGATCAAAGCTATTCAGCGTTAAGTTTATCAGCAGGGGTAGTTTGGAGCATACAAGACAACGCAACGCTGTCGTTTAATTATGCCCGTTCGGAAAGAGCGCCTTCATCCGCTGAAATCTATTCAAACGGTTTGCATATCGCCACAGGCACATATGAACTTGGTGCAGGGTTTGATATTGAATCCAGTGATGAAGCCGGGGAATATCATATTGTCCAGAATCTACAAGAGCCTGAAAAAGAAGTATCGAATAATCTCGATCTCACCTATCACTTTTCAGGCGAAAGCGTAGAAGCGACTTTTAGTATTTTCTACAATCAAATCGATGACTACTTGTTCCAAGAAAATACTGGGTTTACCTACGAAGATGGTCATATTCATAGCGAAGGGGAAGAAGAGGAACTCGACGAAGAGCATGATCATGAAGACGAGGAGCTAGCAATCTATTTATTCCGTCAACAAGACGCGGATATCTATGGTTTCGAGGCCGAAATAGACTGGCATTTCACTGAACAGATTCGCTTAGAAACTTTTGCAGATATTACTAAAGCTGAATTGACTACAGGAGAAAACTTACCTCGCATTCCACCGGCTAGAATTGGCTTTGGCTTACATTTCGACAGTGATTATTGGCATGCTGAAGTTGGTGCCACTTACAACGCAAAACAAACGGATATTGCTGACTATGAAACCGAAACAGCAGGTTACACCTTGGTCAATGCTGCGTTTAATTACTACACAGATGTTGCTGACAATGAATTAGTACTGTTTGTAAGAGGTAACAACTTACTTGATAAAGAGGCTCGAGTTCATGCCTCGTTTATTAAAGACGTAGCACCTTTACCGGGTCGCTCTGTTGTCCTTGGAGCAAGACTACACTTCTAATCATAAAAATACCTACCCCGGGCCTCGCATCACAATGGTGATGTAAGGTCAGGGGGCTAGGTAGCTAGTTATGTACACTGTCATTTCCCACTTACAACATTCACTGTCAATAGATTCAATCACTACCACTTCATATTTACATCAATTCATACATCAATCAGTATCTTAGAAGATATTATTAGGCTCATTTAGACACTACCTAAGTGACAACGATCTTTGCCTAAGTTAAGCTAAATCATCATTCGTTAGCCCATACTAAGTTGCACAACCAGTGAATGGAAAATGGGTCTGAGTAAATTTGGTATCTTATGAAAAAATTCGGCCCTGCTCTTTTAGTAACCGCGGCATTTATTGGTCCAGGTACAGTCACAACAGCTACCCTAGCAGGAGGGAACTTTGGTTTTACCTTGTTATGGGCACTCGTATTTTCTGTTATCGCGACCTTTGTTTTGCAGGAAATGGCGTCGCGGTTGGGATTAGTAACGGGGAACGGCTTAGCGGAAGCAATTAGCCAACAGTTCACCGGAATGAAAAGGATATTCGCAATTTTGCTAGTGGTAAGTGCCATTGGAGTGGGTAACGCAGCCTACCAAGGAGGCAACTTAACGGGTGCAGCCATGGGGTTGGCAGGGTTCTCCGGCGGCGCATTAACCCATTGGGTTTGGTTGCTCGCCACCATTGCCACTGGCTTATTGCTCACTGGGCAATACAAGTGGGTCGAAAAATCCCTTATTGCTCTGGTTTTAACCATGTCAACTGTCTTTGTCGCCACTATGTTTTTGGCGGGGCCTGATTTACTCGATGTCATTCAAGGTGCACTAACCTTTGACTTTCCTGACGGCAGCAGCTTAATGGTAATAGCCCTAGTAGGCACTACGGTTGTACCTTATAACTTATTTTTACATGCCAGTATTGTCGCTAAAAACGCACCAAGTGATGACAATCTGGATATAGCCCTGAGAAATAACCGTATAGACAGCAGTTTGTCGATAGGTTTAGGGGGCTTAATTACCTTATCAATATTATCTTGCGCGGCGAGTACGTTTTTCGTCACCCAAACTCAAGTAGACGCTGCCAATATAGGTCAGCAACTCACTCCGTTACTGGGAGAATACGCCAACACATTTTTTGCTATTGGCTTATTCGCAGCAGGGCTTACAAGTGCGATTACCGCGCCTTTAGCCGCAGCTTATGCAGTTTGTGGTGCTTTAGGTTGGAAGACTGAACTTACAGATATTCGATTTAAGTGTGTTTGGCTATCAGTCATGTTAGTGGGAGTAGTTTTTGCCAGTAGTGGCATAAAACCTTTAGTTGCGATTTTATTTGCCCAAGCAACAAACGGTTTACTGTTACCGATTATCGCTGTTTTCCTGATTTGGACGTTAAATAACAACAAGCTCATGGGCCAACATAAAAATGGCCTTCTAGCTAACATAGTGGGCGGATTAATTGTTGTATTCGTATCTGTTTTAGGGCTGTATAAACTTATCAGTGTGTTTATCTGATATGCCACAGCCCCAAAACCATGAACTACGATTTTAAACGGTTAAATGCGTCTTCAAGCATGCTCTTGGGGCAGCCGAAATTAATTCTCACAAACTGTTTATTACCAAAATCAGCACCAGGAGACGGCCCTACTCCTTTACTTTCGAAATAGGCTTGAGGGTCATCTAAACCTAAACCACTCGCATCTATCCAGGCTAAAAAAGTGGCTTCTACTTTTAATAATCGAAGGCCTTCAATTTGCTCAACTTGTTGCTCAACGTAGGCCAGATTGCCACGTAAATAGTCGAGTAAATCAGTATGCCATTGGTCACATAGCGTAAAAGCTGCCTCAGTAGCAACCAATCCCATTACATTTGCCCAAGGGATAAATCCTTGTGAACTGGCCACAAATGCAGCGCGTAACTTGTTATCTGGGATAATTGCAAAGGAAGTACCTAAGCCTGCAACATTAAAGGTTTTACTTGCCGCCATTAAGGTGACCGAATTGTGCTCGAGGCCTTTAAAATTTCCCGCCGGTAGATGTTTTTTGGTCTCATCGAGGACCAGATCACAATGAATTTCATCTGAACACAATTTTACATCGTGCTTACTGCAAATTTGTGCAATGGTAGCAAGTTCAGATTCAGTTAATACCGTTCCCACAGGGTTCATGGGATTACACAAGATAAACAACTTACACTTAGGATCACTCGCTTGTGCTTCTAATTGAGCAAAATCCAGCGTCCAGCGACCGTCAATTTCAACACTATCAATTTCAATTCTGTTTAAACCACTGATGCCCGGTGCAGCACGCAAAGGCGGATAATTGGGCGTTTGAATCATCACCGAATCGCCGGGTTCGCAATAAGCTTTACATGCCACGTTAAATGCAGGCACTACCCCTGGTGTCCACACTATCCACTGGGGATCAATTTGCCAATGGTGTTTATCTTTTAACCAGCGGACCACTGCCTGATTTGCCGGTGTATATTGTGCAGGCAAGGTGTAACCAAATAGGCCATGTTCTACTCGTTCTGCCAGAGCCGATTGTATCGCCTTTGGGCTAGCAAACTCAGTATCAGCTACCCACATTGGTAAGATATCCTTACCTTTATACTTTTCCCATTTAAATGCGTGAGTGGCGGATCTATCGATGACATCATCAAACTGCATACTTGTTCCTTTAACAACGTAAATTAGTAGAGAGAATGGTGTTAGGATCTGATTATTTGAGTAATTTAGCTACTCTATCGGTTAAATCATGGTTTTTGAACGGTTTAGCAATAAATTCTGATGCACCGGCTTTTTTAGCCGACATAACCAAATCTCTAGTTGCTGTTCCTGTTACCATCAGAAATGGAAGGTCTTGTCGCTTCGAGCGAACTGTCTTCAACAGGGTAATCCCATCATATTCTGGCATCTGCCAATCACAAATAACCAAATCAATTTTATTCATATCGTTTTTATCAATATAACGCACAGCTTCAACCGCATTATTTATAGTGATCACCTCACCTTCTACAAATTCTTCCAAAATCAACTGTATCAATTCCAAGGTAATTTGATCATCATCAATTACAAGTATTTTGTGCATCGAGTCAACCTAGCATTATAAAACCATATGCTCGCTAATATACTATTTATACTGCAGTTTTAACATTGTAAAAAAGTCTAACTCCAAACCTTTTGTTATCTCTACATCAATTCTGAAGGGTCAGCCCTCTAAATCAAACAAAATCACAAACAAGCTGATAAGTTGATACAGATCAACACCAATTTGTGCCCTAAGACTAAACTTAATACATCAGATTAGGAGATAGAAAAATGAAACAAAATGTTGGCATTTTAGATACTGCAATTCGTTCAGTCGTAGCACTTATACTTTTAGCCATTGCTGTTGAAGGTTTATTCGGCACCACTATTAGCATTGTTTTAGGGCTAATAGGCGCGGCATTATTTTATACTTGTAGTTTTGGATTCTGCTTAATTTACAAATTGCTCGGGATTGATACTTACCCTGACTTTAAAGATGACTCTTATCATCCACAATAATCAAAACAATCCCAATTGATTGCTGGTGATGTCATCAAAAGAGACGTCTATGAAAGGTAAAATACCTTCTGCAATGGGTCTGATTTGTTTATCGATGTAGTGCTCGTAATCTAAAGGCGAGCTGATGTAATCTACAGGCTGAGGACCATCTGTGGTAATCACGTAACTGATCCAACCTTTGTTTTGATAGCGCAATGGTTTATTCAGTCGTTTATTATGTTCATCAGCAATGCGCGCTGCTTTAACGTGAGGCGGTACATTTTTAGTATATTGCACCAGCGGCTGTCGTAGGCGTTTGCGATACACAAGCTGGTCATCACACTCACCAATCCTTATTTTACCAATAATATCAAGCAAGTAAGCACTCACATCCTGATTGGCAAATACCATTTTGTATAATGTTGGTTGAAACTCTTTTGCCAAATTGGTCCAATCAGAACGAACGGTTTCTAAGCCTTTAAATATTAACTCCGGTGGTTGATTAGAGACATGTTTTAAACCTGCATAACGTTTTTTACTGCCTGTTTCTGCGCCGCGAATGGTGGGCATCAAAAAGGTTGAGAACAAGGTTTCAAACTCTATTTCTAAATGGCATTGCAACTTAAGTTGGTCTTGAATTTTGTGCTGCCACATTTGATTGATCTCTTTTTCAAGGGCCTTACCAATCTCTAGCGCTTGCTCTGTTTGGTTAATATTTTCTAACCACACAAAAGTCGAGTCGGTGTCACCATAAATTACTTTATAACCCTTTTCTTCTATCCACGCTGCTGTAGTCTGCATAATCTCGTGACCACGCATTGTGATAGAACTTGCTAAACGGGTATCATAAAACGGACAGCCGCCAGAACCCAGCACCCCATAAAACGAATTCATTATAATTTTAATGGCTTGGGAGCGAGCCGAATCTTGTTGGCGTTTAGCCTCATCTCTTTGCTTCCACAAGCTCGTGATAATATCTGGTAGAAAATGCTTTTCTCTGGAAAACAAACCACCTCGAAATCCAGGGATGGCATTATCGGGTTCAAGTAACCCTTCAACCAGCCCTAAGGGATCAATTTTAAAAGTGCGTATAATGGAGGGATAAAGGCTTTTAAAATCCAATACCAACACATTTTTATACAGCCCTGGAAGGGAGTCCATGACATAACCCCCTGGGCTTGCCAACCCACCATTTGCAGGGCGATTAGGTGATACATAACCTGCTCGGTGAAGTTTTGGTAAATAGAGGTTAACGAATGCTGCAACGGAGCCACCGATTTTATCCAGTTCCAATCCGGTTAATTGGCTGCGCAACACTAAATAGCTAACTAAGTTAGTGTGACTGAATACTTTTTCCACCAACACACAATCCTGAAGATTGTATTTTGCTAATTTTATTTTGTTGTGTTGAAAGTCATGGCTAATAGCCGCAACACGATTATCAACATCAGTGGTGTCTTTCCCCTCTCCCAGAAGAGCTTGAGCAACACTTTCTAGACTAAAGCTATCAAAATGGTAAGTTGCCGTTTTCAAACTATCAATACCGTCGATCACCACCCTTCCAGCAATATTCATAAATGCTAAATTACTGTCATTACGAGATTCGCGCCAGTACACATCAGTACCATCTCGACCGAGGCGCAACCTGACGTTTAATTTGTTGGCCCGTTGAGTCAGCACCTTGAAATCGAAGTTGATGATATTCCAACCAATAATTAAATCAGGATCAAATTTGGCAATAACCAAATTTAACTGTTCAATGAGTTGTTTTTCATCTGCAACCCATGTTATCCAATCATCACTACCCTCAGGCTCTCCAATCATGATGACGCAGTTAAATTCACCACTAGAAAGACCAATAGAATAAAGTTCCCCATCGATACTGCATTCAATATCTAGGGACACCAATTTTAACTTAGGAATATAATCTGCCGGTTTAAGTCGGGCATTCTTTAGGGTAATGAAGCCTGGCGAAGTGTTGTGCTGGCGAGTTTGAATCTCCCCTGTAAAATAAGCACCTGCGCAGATAAAGCGTTCCATCATATACCTATCTGCTGGCCGAATATCATTTTCAAAAGACGATATTTGAGCAGCACTCAACACATCTCTTGCCCGATAGAAGGTTGCGGGCGTGGCAAAATATACGGCATTAACCGGCATTTGCTCAAAGGTTTTTAATTTCACAGGTTTGAATTCGGCAACAAGTCCTGATTGATATACTAAACTCTTGGCCTTAGGTACGTCTTGGTTTGCGATGAACATAACAGGTTTTTGTTGTTCGGTGATTAGTTTTACCGGCCCTTGCTCGGTGCTTAACCAAAACTCAATATATGAATATCCACTTCGCTCAATCACTTTGCGGGTGAGAATAAACCCTTGCTGAGGGACTTGTTGCAATAGCGGAGGCGCTCCCAAAGAATGTCGTGAAAAGTAAAATTGTACAGCCTAGAAGCCGCCTAATCCAGACTAAAGATTCATGTCTAGGCTAGTTGAAAACGAGTTTAAAACAATTAGGAATTAGATTTATAGAGCCAGTTGCATTGAACTAGGATTCTGATCATCGAAAACCACGATTTGATCTCGACCCGCTCCCTTGGCTTGATACAAGGCACTGTCACACTGCAACATTAAACTTTCCAACGTCATTCCGGGTAAATAGGCTGTTAACCCTGTGGAAATAGATAAAGTAAGCCCATTTAAATCAAAAGATATGGGTAATTTTTTAACGTTTACTGACAAACTTTTAAGTGTCTTTTGTGCATCCTGTATGGACGTGTGTGGAAAAGCAATAACAAATTCCTCTCCACCAATTCTGCCAATGACATCGGTCTGACGAAAAGTATCCAGGCATAATTCACCAAATTTTGTAAGCACCTCATCCCCTGATGCATGACCAAAGGTATCGTTTATCTTTTTAAATAAATCTATATCGATAATGGCAACTGATAATTGAAACCTGTGACGTCGAGCTAATTCAATTTGCTGTTGCAATAATTCAAGCGCATGTCGACGATTGGCTAGCCCTGTTAAACCATCCACATTTGCTAGTTTTTCCAACTTCGTTCTGTTTTGAATCGTGCGATACACCAACACTATTAACAGACCGCATATAATTAAAGTAGCGCCAAAAAGCATGAGCAGTTGCAGGTTTTTCGTTTCCACATCTGCAATGCTGATTTGTTGAGACAGATTTTTTTGTTCCAGCAACTTATTTTCGCGATCTTTAATTTCAATTTCATACAGAGAACGTAAACTATGCAATTGTTGGGTGCTTTGTTGGCTTAAAATACGTTGTTTTAATCTAACGGTTGAATCTAATAGCTCAAAGGCCTGTCGATACTTCCCCTCTAATGCGAGTAATTTAGCACTCATTTCTTCAAGTGAAATATTTTGCAGAGGCATTTGCTCTGGATCAATATTAGATTTAGCGGCTGCTAAATATTGCTTACCCAGCTCTAAATTCTTTTCTGCTAAAGCCACCCGTAATAAGGATAAATTGGTATCGAGCAGCATATACATATTTTGGCTTTTTTGAAAAATATGGGAAGCTTGTTGCAACTTCGATCTAGCTTCTAAAAATTTATGTTCTGATAACGCGATTCCCGCTAGCTCTTTGAGGGCGTAGGCAACACCTTGTTCATCTCCAACTTGCTGCGCCAATGTTAGTGATTGTTGAAGTTGTGAACGTCCAATTTCGAGGTTATCAATGTTTTTATTTGCCCTACCTAATCCATATAAGGCCACACTTAACTCTAGATAATTTTGATTTTGCTTGTGAAAGTTAACTGCCTCTTCAAAAAATGGAATGGCAAGGGCATCTTCTCTTCTATATTCATAAACCAAAGCCATTACACCAGCAATATCTCCTCGACTGTGAAGCTCAGATTGTGGTGCAAGATCATAGGCCATTTGCAAGTCATGTAGTGCGCCTTGGTAATCTACCAGTGAATTTGAGATTAATCCTCTAACGTATAACGCACTCACTCGTAAGTTGATATCGTTATTCAGTTCTGCCCATACTAAAGCGGCATTGCAGGCTATTAAGCCTTCTTTAGGCTTGCCAGAAAGTTCTAAGGCGCGAGCTTCATTAAGCTTAGTCATATGGAATAACCAAGGTTGGGTACTCGGATCAATAAATGTCAAAGCGGTTCTGGCATGCTCTAACGCTTCATTAGGGTAAGTTAAAGCATAATAAACGATACTTAACGCAGAATGATGTTGAGCATGTTGTAAATCTGATTGCTCTGGTGTGGAGGTTTGTGTAAGGAGTTTTTGCAATACGTCACTAGGTACTTTAGCAGTTTGCAGGATTAACTCTTTATAAGGTGATTGCCACATACTAATAGGCGCAGCTTTAACAGTAAAGCTGACGGAGAAACTTGCCATCAAAAGAGTAAACAAGGCAATTTGAAGCCATTTAGACAGGGACAATTACGTTCCTTAAACAATGCTAAATAAAAAACCGAGTTCTGATTGTAGAACAATTTTCAAGCAAAACATTATGTTATTTTATACCTAATCTAAATTGATTAACCCCTTGCTTGCATTGTAAACAAATTTATTGAACCGGTATTAAGACACTCTTAGTTTTTACGCTGTCATCAGATATTTGCAATATAAACAACTCACCGTATTCATCCTCATCAATTTTCTCAGCCACTCCGCCTAATAAAGAAATTAAGGTGGGTGTGGTATTACTGTGACCGACAATAAGGGCATTGCTTTGTAGCGATTTAATCTTTTCTGCAAAAACGGCTAATTGCTTAGGTGAATAAAACTGAATGTTTAAACCGGACTCTTGTGCGAAAGGCCGTGCACTTTGCTTGGTGCGGTGATACTTAGTCGAATAAATATATTGAATATTCTTAGGTAGTAAATATTCGGCAAGTTTATTTGCTCGACGTTGCCCTTGTTGAGTTAACCCAGGATCAGTGCCACCGGCTTGCTTTTCAAAATGCCGAACAAGATACAAGTCGTAGCAATAGCCATTCAATGGCAAACATAGTAACACTGCATAAATCAATTTTATCATAGTCGAATCCAGGTTGTTTATCTGGCCAAATTTCTTAAAGATTAAGGGACAATGAAATCCCCCATACAAAACCTACTACTTTTCAGGTCACTTTAATCTGGTTTTGATATCAAGGAAAGATTCTATTAGCATGCGTGCCTAAATAGAATAATCCCTTAACAAGGTTTATTCGATAATAGAATCTTTATTTTTGACGGCGATAAATAACGCCCAACAACCTAAGAAGTAACCTTAATGCCTATTTATTCCGGAAATATTCGCAAAATGCACGGTGAAGCTGATGTTGGCTCAACGGTTGAATATAAATTACCCATTGGTGACTCACATATTGCCATGAACTCAATAATTGGTAATTCAGTGAAAGTAACCCATACGGGTGTGATTAATTGTATTCACTGTAATACCAAAACCAAAAAGAGTTTCAATCAAGGCTATTGTTATCGCTGCTTAATGAAATTAGCTCAATGCGACACCTGTATTATTAAACCCGAAACCTGTCATTATGACCAAGGGACTTGTCGTGAGCCTCAATGGGGTGAAGAAAACTGCATGAGCGACCATTTTGTATACTTAGCCAATACAGGTACGTTAAAGGTAGGGATAACCAGACATGTTAGCGACGGTGTTTCAAGCCGCTGGATTGACCAAGGTGCGACCCAAGCCATCCCCATTTTACGGGTTAAAAATCGTTTACTCAGTGGCTTAGTAGAAACCGTGATTAAACAACATATCGCGGATAAAACCAACTGGCGCACTATGTTAAAAGGCGAGCCGGAACAAGCCGACTTAATTGCCATGCGCGAACATCTATTTGGGTTAGTTGAAATGGAATTAGACGATATTGGTTCCCAATATGGGATTCAAGCAATCAATTTAATCGATATGCCAGCGATTGATATTCAATACCCTGTGAGTGCCTATCCAAACAAAATTAAGTCGATAAATTTGGATAAAGATTTGGGGTTTGAGGGGGTGTTGAATGGTATTAAAGGTCAATATTGGTTGTTAGATAATGACCGCGTCATCAACATGCGAAAGTATGCGGGTTACCATTTAGAAATTGAGACCAATTAATTCAGTGTAGCGTTAAAGTATGGCAGACAACGTTTTCCAGATGTCTGCCAATTTTCTTCGTCAATAAGCTAATCTACAGCCAGCCCAGCGTCACTGGCTTTGTCTAACTCTTCATCCAGACGTTTAGCTTCATCCGCTCTAGGTTTTGTAAATCTTGCCAAGCCTAAATAGAGTACAGGGGTAAGATAAAGCGTAAACACCACTGCTATCCCAAGGCCACCAAATACAACCCAGCCAATGGCATTACGCGCTTCAGCACCAGCTCCTGAGGATAAAATAAGCGGAAGTCCACCTAAGATAGTAGAGACTAACGTCATCATAATAGGCCGCAATCTCACTTTACCTGCTTCGATAATCGCTTGATAGACAGAGTAGCCTTGGTCTCGCATTTGATCTGCAAATTCCACCAGCAAAATACTATTTTTAGCCAATAAGCCAATTAACATAACTAAACCTATTTGCGAATATATATTAATGGAAATACCCGTGATGTATAAGGCAAACAAGGCTGCAGCGATACCGAAAGGCACAGTTAAAATAACCACTATTGCACTATTCACACTTTCAAACTGCGCCGCCAGCACCAATAGAACAATGATGAATGCCAACACATAGGTCATCAGCACTTGTTGAGAGGTCTCTTCAAACGTTTTTGCTTCACCAAGAAAAACTAAGCCTATTCCAGGTGGCAGAGATTCTTGAGCTAATTGACGAATGTTATTCACTGATGTTTGCATCGAAGCATCATCAATCAACTCTAATTCCAATTTAATTGAGCGACGTTGGGCGTGACGCTCAAGTTCAGATGCCACTCCTTCCTCGGTAATATAGGCGAGGCTAGATAAAGGCACTAAGCCACCATTATTTGAGGATACGTAGAGATTGGTGAGATCCGAAGGATTAGCCAAATTAGCATTGGAGGCCTGCAAAATAATTGGAATGGCTTGATCACCCACATTCAAATCTGCGATGTCTTCGCCGTTTATTGCCGCTCTTAGGGTAGTGGATATATCTGAAAATGACACCCCTAGCTCTTCAGCTCGTCGCCTATCTATATTCACTCGTAATTGCGGCTGAGTAGGCTGATAGGAAATTTGTATGTCGCCAAATCCTGAAAGTTGCTGTTCGATTTTTGCTTTAAAATCGAGGGCAACCTGATAAATTTCAGTATATTCTTCACCGGTTAAAGCCAGTTCTAAACCACCACCTTGGCCACGTAAGTTAAGGCTATTCGAGCCAAAAGCTCGACCAGGAGCACCAGGAATCGATCCCACTTCTTTCTGTAATTGTTCAATAATTTGCTGTTGAGATTGACTACGCTCATCCCAGGGCACTAAAGGCGCAGTAATAAATACAATATTAGGATCCCACTGTCCCACCACTGTATAGATTGACTTAACTTCTCCTTCTTCAACATATGGCAGCAATGCATTTTCCATTTTCATGGCTTGGCGATCCATAAAATTCACCCCGACACCATCAGGGCCTCGGGCAAAAATACGCACGTTGCCACGATCTTCACTGGGCAACAATTCATTATCTAATGATTGATATAAATAACCGGCGTATGCTCCGGCTGCCAATGATAGTAACAAAATTAACCAACCGTATTTCAAGCTCCAGGCTAGGCTTCGCTCATAACCCCGGCCACACCATTGTCCGAAGTTACCCAAAAAGTGCTTACTGTTTTGTTTAATCGGCAGACGTGCAGTCAATGCCGGCACAAGTGACAGCGCCACAAAGGAGGAAATAATCACAGAACTGGCGAGGACTCCGCCAAATTCACGGAATAAACGTCCTGCGGTTGATGGCAAAAATGCGATGGGAATGAACACTGCAGCCAATACAGCCGTTGTTGCCACTACCGCAAAAAACACCTCGCGACTACCAATAACGGCAGCTGCCCTCGCGCCCAGGCCTAAAGATCGACGGCGTTGAATATTTTCTGACACCACAATGGCATCATCAACAATCAAGCCCGTGGCCAATACTAAGGCTAGCAAGGTAAGTATATTTATGGAAAAGCCCAGCATCCACATCACTGCCAAGCCACCAACTAATGAAACCGGAATAGCAAATGCGGGTACTATGGTTGCCCGGCCGGAACCAATAAACACCCACAGGGTCAACACCACCAAAGCAATGGTGAACGTTAGAGAGGTAATAACCTCTTCTACTGAGCCACGTATGAACTCAGCATCGTCAGAGGTAACCACGATATTGAGTTCAGGAAATCGCAGCTGCTGTTGCTTGACCATATTTAGCACTTCATTGGAAATCTCGATTGTGTTTGAACTAGCTTGTCGTAACACGCCTAATCCAATCACGGGAGTACCGTCTAAGCGCACCAAACTTTGCGCATCTGCGGGCCCAAAATACACGCTTGCCACGTCTGCCACACGGGTATCGCCACGGATAACGATATTTTCAACTTGATCGGTGGTCACCGAAGTCGCGTCTGCTCTAACAATAAGGGTTTGATCCGTTGACCTTAGACTGCCAGCGGGAACATCGAAAGGGGCGAGTCTTAGGGCATCGGCAACATCGGTAACAGATAACCCAAAGCTGGTTAATCGTAAGGGATCAATTGTTACCCGTAAAACCCGTTCTCGATCACCATTGAGCCGCACATCTGCCACACCAGGAATACTCAGAAACATAGGAGCCAAGTCGGTTTCAACCATCTCCGTCATGGCTTCCATACTCATGTTTTCACTGGATACAGCTAAACTGACTACCGCTTGAGCGTCGTTATCGGCTTTAATAATGGAAAGTCGTTCAACTTCATCAGGTAATTCCCGTTGGACTCGGCTAATGGCTTCTCGCGTTTCATTGGCAGCATCTTCTAAATTAATTCCAGGACGAAACTCCACAACCGTACGAGAATTGCCTTCTTCACTTTGTGCGCGGATAGAATCAACACCACTCACCCGCGCGATTGCGCCTTCTAAACGACTAGTGACTTCCCGATCCACGGTTTCTGGCGATCCCCCTGGATAACTTGCCGACACTGTCAGTCTTGGGCGGTCAACATCGGGTAATTCGCGAACTTCCAAACCACTTAGCGCCGCAATACCAGCAATTATGATGAGTAAATTGATTACCACAATAAGTACAGGTCTGCGCACAGACAAAGATGGTAAGTCTTGTTGATGATGGGAAGAAGTCGTCATTATTCGCTCTCCACTGTACGGACTTCAACAGCCTGTCCTGGTCTCAATCGTTGAATGCCTTCTACAATCAATTGCTCACCTTCGCTGATATCTCCTTCAACTAAAAGATAACCGCGCATACGTTGTTTAATTTGCACTTCTATTTTCTGAGCTTTACCGTCGACCATCTTCCAAATATAGGCTCCGGTTGCTCCCCATGATAGTCCAGACTCAGGAATAATGGGAAAAGTTTGTCCCAGCACACTGATATTGACACGAAAGCTCATTCCCGGGCGGTATTTATCCTGTTGATTATCGAGAATAGCGCGCGCCAAAATAGTACGGTCAGAGTCACTTATTCTTGAATCTAGCTGAGCAATTTTGGCATCCAGGGTAACATCACGGTGCGTCCACGGCTGTACTGTAACTGAACTGTTTTGCCCAAGCGTGCTGGCAGCAGACTCAGGGGCGCGAAAATTGATAAATAACTGACTTCTATCATCTAAAGTGGTAATCAGAGTTTGTTCCGTAATACGGTCTCCCACTTCCACATCGGTAAGCCCAACATACCCGGTAAAAGGTGCGATGACCCTTCTATCTTGCAGTTCAATCTCTGCATCAATGACATCCATTTTAGCCAGCTCTTTGGCCGTTGATGCTACATCTAAAGCACTTTCAGTAACCGCCCCTTTACTACGACTTTGCTCCAATCGCTGTAAATTTCGAGTGGCATCTGCAAGTTGAATTTTGGCTCTTTGTAAAGCGGCTTTTTGACGACGAGAGTCGAGCTCTAACAACACCTGGCCTTGAGTGACTTTTTGACCAGGTACAAAATTAACTGACACTACTTTGTCGGCAGTGGCAGGAAAGATATCTACTGACTTGACCGCTTCGGCAGATCCCACCGCTTCTACGGACGACTTTTGCGAGTCTAAATGCACTCTTTCAACAATTACCTCAGTTGGGCCCTTTGCTCCAAACTGCTGGCCACTTGCAGAAAAGCTAAGCAGGTTTGTGCAAAGTAAAATAGCAGGCAACAGCAATGTAATGATGTATTTCATCCGTTTATTCACCATAAAAAGTTTTGAAGTGTTACGAAGCCAACGACGATTTTGATTTAAATTTCCTCAAAAAAGCAAAAATTGTTTTGGCTCCATTAAAATTAGGGTTTTATTTCTGTCTAGCTTTCACTGCTAATGTATAAGAACTCGCAGTGATTAATGGGATGTCATGAAAACATTACAGATTGTTAAATACAACTGTGCACAACGTAAATAAAAGGCGCTGGTCGTATTAATTCACACAACAATCGGATGCGGGATTATTTCTCGGTCAAAAAGCTGCGAATAGATTCTTTATAATTTCGGCTGACTTTGATGCGTTCAGCACCACCTTGTAGTTGCAGAAAAAACTCACCTTTGGTGTGTGGAATCACTTTTTCAATGAAATTGAGATTCACAATAGTGGAGCGGTGAACTCGTTTAAACACCGAATCATCAAGCTCCTCTAACAATTCTTTGAGGGTGATACGCTTAATATGGGTTTCTCCTTCGGCATGCAAGCAGACGTAATCTCCTGCGGCATCTATCCACTCAATATCGGTTTGTTTGAGTAAGGTGATTTCATCTCGCTCCTTGATCACAATTTTACGATCTAAATTGCTGTTAACATGACTAAGTGGCAATTCTTCATCTTGCTGTAAGGAGTGTTCCTTGCGGCTAATGGTATCAATAGCACCAATGATGGGTGGTTTATAATCGGTTGGCTCATTCGTTGCCATTCGATCCTGAGCCCGTTCAATCGCCCTTTGGATCCTTTCCAAGTCTATGGGTTTAAGAATGTAATCAACAGCGTGCACATCAAACGCATCTAACGCGTATTGTTCATATGCAGTAGTAAAAACAATTAAGGGCACAAGCTCACTTTGCAGGTTTTTCACTACATCAAAACCATTTAAACCAGGCATTTGGATATCCAAAAAAACCAGATCAGGGTTTAAATCCATAATTAGCTCTATGGCCTGACGGCCATTTTTACCTTCACCGATAATTTCTACTTGTGGTATTTGTTGTAGTTTTGCTCTAAGCACATTCAAAGCTAAGGGTTCATCATCAACGATAATCGCGCTAATTTTGTTCATACAATTTGTTCCTTGCTGTACGTACTCTCTACTTTATCCGCTAGATTGTATTCACAAGGAATATTGATAATGGTTTTCATGCCACCAGAGGTGAGCAACTTAATCTCCATTGAGTAATCATCTGAATAAAGTGCTTTTAGACGTTCGTCTGTATTGCGCAATCCGACTCCTCGCCCTTGAGCGCTTTGTAACTTACTTTTCGGGATTTTAGTCCCCGAACCTGTATCACTCAAACCCAAAATAAGCCGGTTATTCTCGACAAAGGCTCTAAACTCAATTGTGCCACCGGCTTCACTTTGGGCAATTGCATGTTTCATTGAGTTTTCAATAATGGGCTGCAACAAAAGACTGGGCAACAAAGCTCCTTTTGCTTGCGGTGTAATTTGAAAATCTAAATTTAAACGATCTTCAAAGCGGGTTTTTTCAATTTCTAAGTATAGATTCAACGCATTAACTTCAGTTTCCAGAGGAATTTTAGTATCTGGATTATTGTCCAACGAGTAACGTAAAAACTTACTCAGTTGTATGGTCATTTTTTGTGCCTTAACTGTTTCATTACTCTCAACTAATGAGTTGATGGCATTTAAGGTGTTACATAAAAAGTGCGGATTGAGTTGATATCGAAGCATCTTTAACTGCGCATCTCTGGCCACATTCTGGGCTTTCATACGCTTTAGTTGTTCTTCTTTAGCCTCAGACTCGGCTTGTAACAATATTTTATGCTCGGTTTGTAATAATTCATAATAACGTATTCCGTGAAACAAACCGGCCCAACAAAGAAAAATAAAGATACTAGCAAAGTGCCAGCCGCCGAACTGGCTCCACTCTGTACCCTCACCCGTAAGAGAAATAAACGCGTAAACACGAGCGAGTGTCCAAATAAAGGACACTATCATGATAGTGAAGAAACCGATTAATGCTCGAAAACGTGTGCTTTTGTCCCAAATGTGCATGAAAACCCAATACAGCACCAACGACAAAACCAACCCTAGTAAGGCTTGCAGTAAAATATGTAAGATGTGAGGCCAGGAGAATGGACCGTACCAAAGGGTCAGTACAGCAAAGCTCATAATACTGACAAATAACCAAAACCCAACTTGCCATAACCAGAAATTTCGCGTGGGCTGATTGGCTATAAAACGTTGGGTAAAGTCAGATTGTTTTTGAAACATAATAAGCCCTGCTACGCAAAGACGGAATTTTACACCTTGACTAATTTATCTGCCACTTTTGCAGTCCGCCCTACCGCAATAGCGAACCACTTTACCGTAAATTCACCTTTAAAAGTAAAAAATAAGTTAACGTAAATTAACAATTTAATTATTATCCGTTGTTTAGTACTACTTAACCCAGCCTTCAAACCAGAGCCTACTTTATGTCACAACACTCAGAATTTTCACTTTTCCATGTTGCTTTTATTTCCGTCATTGCTGCTTTAGGTGGGTTTTTAATGGGCTTTGATGCGTCGGTCATTTCTGGGGTAGTGAAGTTTATCGAACCTGAATTTGGCTTAACTAAGTTACAGTTAGGTTGGGCCGTTGCCTCGCTTACTTTGACCGCTACTTTCGCGATGATGGTTGCTGGCCCACTAGGAGATAAGTTTGGTCGAAAAGCCCTATTAAAAGCCGCCGCTTTGCTATTTTTAATTTCCGCGGTAATGTCGGCCATTGCCCCCAATTTTTTAGTATTAGTGCTCGCTAGAATGATAGGTGGCTTTGGCGTAGGGGCGGCATTGATCATCGCTCCTATGTATATTGCTGAAATTGCCCCTGCGAAATATCGAGGGCGTCTGGTATCACTGAATCAACTGAATATTGTAGTCGGGATCTCCGCAGCGTTTTTTACTAACTACTTAATTTTGCAACTCGGCGCATCTACCACACCGGAACAAGACAACTGGAATATTCAGCAGTGGAATTGGCGCTGGATGCTAGGCTTAGAGGCTATCCCTGCATTGCTATACTTTTTTTGTTTGAATTTTGTTCCTGAAAGCCCAAGGTGGTTAATCTTCCAACAAAGAACGTCTGAAGCCAAACAGGTTTTGGCTAAAACCGTACCTGCAGCAGAATTAAAAGAAACCCTAGACAACCTAGAAGCAGGTATACAACACAGTAGCTCGCAACAACAAGGTTCATTTTTAGCACTACTTAAACCGAATATGCGATTGGTAATGATAGTCGGTATATCCATCGCTATTTTACAGCAAATAACGGGAATTAATGCGGTATTTTTCTACGCCCCTATGATCTTCGAGCAAAGTGGGTTTGGTACTGACGCTTCCTTTATGCAAGCAGTATTAGTTGGATTAACCAATCTATTATTTACGGTTTTAGCTATTTTACTGATAGATAAAATTGGACGCAAAGCCTTGTTGCTATTCGGCGTTTCAGGTATCGCCATTTGTATGGCATTGATGGCTTTTCAATTTGGACAGGCTAGTTATCAATTGGATGCGAATTCATTATCCGAGGTTCCGCTAGAAATTAGTCTGCAAAGCCAACAAGTGCTGACCGAAACCACCTATGAGGACGATTTGCAGTTTAAGCAGGCTTTAGTCACTCATTTAGGCAAAGAACAAGCACTAATCTATGAATCTGAACTCATAGCAGCATCAATTCAAGTAAACCAGAAGTGGGTACTCATCAGTTTACTCGGGTTTGTAGCTTGCTTTGCTATTTCTCTTGGGCCCGTCATGTGGGTGTTATTTTCAGAGCTCTTCCCCAACCGAATTCGTGGTATCGCTATTTCCTTTGTGGGGTTAATTAATTCTGCCGTAAGCTTCTTAGTGCAGCTAGTATTTCCGTGGGAATTAGCTACCTTAGGGGCAACCTTCACTTTTGCTTTCTACGCTGTATTTGCACTGCTTGGCTTAGCCATTATTATGATTTACTTACCGGAAACCAAAGGCAAATCGCTAGAACAGTTGGAAAAGATTTTAGTTCGCTAGCATCCGAGTGCATTAGCAAACATGCCTTATTTCAAATAGTAAGCGAATTATAGAGACAAAAATTTAGTTTCAAGAAATGTAATTTTCATGTAGTTTAATCAGTAAAAAAATGCACTGATTAAACGACAAGGAGTTAGGTTGAAACAGCTAATTATAATTTTTCTGACATTTATCACTTACGGCTGCGTAAATACACCGCCAACGGCAAGTGAAGAGGCCTATTTGCAAGCACATGATCTATGGAAAGCACAAAACGAACGACTATATCCAGAGTTTTCTGAACACTTAAATAGCTACACACCACAAATAGAAGAACTCTATTCCAATGCCCAGAAGTGCGCTAAGAATAATGTAAAGCTTGTTTTTACCATTGATGAACATGGTAATGCGCTGCAAGCATGGAGCACCAAAGATCCCAAAACCACCCAATGTCTTTTGGACTTTGCTAAACAAATTGAATTTTATGCGCCTCCTGAAGCACCACTCTTTCTTGCGGTAAAAATGGAGATTGATTCCTATCAAAACCCATTTCCCCATGTTTTTGGTCAGTATAACTAACCGATTAAATGATAGTGGCTGGTCGCACCTTTCATATTTTAATGGAAAAATCGATGAAAAAATTGATTCTCATTTTTGTAATTAGCGCTTTTCTGAATGGATGCGCTACTTATGAAATCAATTCAACCCATTTAGACAATAGCCAACCACTTGCCCAAAATCATGGTGTTGTCGCGCTTCAAGTCATCAACAACACAGCTCGGTTAGCTCCATTACACCCAGGATGGACCGAAGTTATCGCAATCAGAATGGACAATCACGAGCAAATTAAACAGGCCGCAATAGAAGAGGCAAAAGCCAAAGCCGCAGCCAAAAACAAAGCATTCAATGCCGATGAAGTGGAGTGGGATCCTGAAGCTTATACCTTTTCACCCAACTCCCAGGGTGTGGTTGATAGCCAATTATTCGCAGGCAGCATGCCAGAAGGGGAATACTTAATCGCGTCGCTTTATAGTTTCTATTCAGACGGCAATATGAGCTCTTGGTTAACTATGCCAGTATATGCCTCTGCGGGTACCTTTAAGGTAAAGGCCGGAGAGTTCACAAATCTAGGCAGTTTGGTTTTTCAACCTTTACTGAATATTAAAGAAACGTCTTTTTGGAGCAATCGTTCTTCGAGCAAAGCCTACGTTACTCGTATTAGTGAAGCAGAAAATCTTCAAGACTTTATTATTGAACATTTTCCCAATTTGGCTAGCAGTGTTAATTTCAATCAATCCTTAGGTTGGGAAGATGATAAATTCGTGGAATTGCGTAATAAATTGAGTGCCCTTTCACGCAATAACGCCTATGGCAGCCAAGCTCTTATTTTGCAAGAGCATAACAAACGAGCCGTGGCCGCTAAGTTTGGCCAATTGCACGTTGTTAATAGCGATGATAGTTGGACGCAAATTGATTTACCCACCAATGGGCAACTTACCAGTGTTTTAGAGTTAGACGGCAAAATATTAGTTGGCTCAGAGCGCGGTCAAGTCTTTATCAGTGATAGCTTACAGGGAGATTGGACTGCAACACAGCCCGTTTCTGCAGCGGAGTCAATTATTTGGTTTGGTAAGGCGGAAGAGACTTTATTCGCGGCCACGGCTTCAGCAAAAAGTCATTTTTTCTACACTATCAATAAAGACGATTTATCTTGGCAGCGCATAGGTAACTTTGAGCGTAAGAACCCGAATGATTTTTGGGTTCAAAATGGGGGGCTGTTTCCTATTTTGACCGCTAACGGCCAATTGAGAGTACTTAACGATAATAAACTCTACGACTTTACCATCGAATCAAAACAGTGGACTAGCGTGAAGTCCTCACCCATGGTGCAGGTATCGCAGCTAGCAAATGGTGTATTGGTTGGCTTAGAGGTGAGTCAATGGGATGGTGTAGGCGATCAAGCGGTTAGCTTTGACTACGGACAAAGTTGGACATCTCTCAGCCGCAGTTTAAAAGCATTTGGCGACAATACCACTGATCGCTCGTTGCCCATTGTGTTAGGTGATAAGACCCTCATCACCCTTGGCCGAGTCGATAAAACCGTGAAACAACTACAAATTATCAGTACAACAACCAATGGTGAAGATGTTTCAAGAAAAGACTGGATCATGCGCGGCACAGCTAAACCCGATTGTGAAATAGCATTGCCCAAATTAACCAATGGGCAGCGTATTTACTTCTTGTGTGATCAAGGACAAATTGTAAGTACCGACGATTTTGGCCAAACATGGAAGACTAACGTAGAAATGGATATAGCAGCGATGCAAGCTGAATATGAAAGTTTGCTGGACGCATTAAAACAACAAGATGAAAAAGAACCACAAGAACCGGAGCAATAATTTACAAGAATAAATGGTTATCTAGCTCAAGGCTTACCTTAACAACATAACTAACACCACTGTATATAATTTGACTATATACAGTGGTGAACCTAGCTTTACGCAAACAGTTGTCCTTGTGTAACCGTTAATTCGATTTTACGAATTTGCCCACTGCGGTCAAAAAGCATCTGACTTTGTTGTTTAGATAGGGCGTTTTGTTGCAAGGTTTCAACTTTTCCACTCACATAATGAATGCTTATCTCACCTTGCCCTTGCTGCTTTAATAAATAAACCACTGGCACCTGACACCAAGTAAAGGCTAAGCTATTTTCAGGAAGAGACAATTTTTGCCACTGACCGTCTACATCCAAATAGGTAAACTCCGTTGTAGTTGTCGAAAATTCTTGGCTACGAAGCAGAGCAGGATTAAAACTCACCTTAGCGTCGAATACCTGCAAACCGAACTCAGCAAAACGCGTGAGGACTTCTTCTTTTACCTGGCCAGTCATGCCGGGTTGCTGAGCACCGGCATGCTTTGGCGTATGTGAATAGGGGTCAGTAGGAAAAGCACCATACTCTTCAGGGGTTTTATTGAAACCAATCCCTTTTCTAACCTGATAGTACAATTCACCTAAGCGCTGAATTATCCGGTCACTCTGTTTGTCTTGTATTGCCTGGAAAAACTGCTCTTGCACGGCAAGCAATAACTTCGACACCATATGCCAATAAATACTCCCTAGTCCCTCAAAACCAAACATGCCGCCAGATCTGCCGGTAAAGGCGCTATGATTAAACACTTCTTCATAAACCCGTAAAATGAGCGCCTTCTCAGCCCTAAGTTGCTCGCCATATTCGGCAACTAAAGTATCAATTAAATGGGCAACGTCATTAGCATTCTTAAGATCGGCACTAAATCGCTGTAATCCTCTACTATCTTGCAGTATCAAACGTTCATCACTATTGGCTAGCATTTGCTGGCAAACAATGGATTGGTCCAATGCACCTTTAGGGAGGGTATTTTTATTTAGGAATCGTTGTTGTTGCCTATCAGGGTATAACATGAAGGTGTTTTGATCCGGACGATATACATCAGATGCAAATAACGCCTCTAATACATTTATCGCTTCTTCTCCTTTTATCGCGCCGCTACTAAGGGCTGCAACCTGCCCTTCTAGCATTGAATAGAGGTGATCAACCTCACAGCTTTGTGGTGTTAATTTTAAAATATTATAGGCATGATATAACCCACTTTCAGTGCGGTTAGATTGAATACTATAGTCAACCGCCACCAAAGCATCGTCAATGAGCTCATTGATACGCCCTATCACTTGTGTGGTTTTTCCCGTGTAACCTTCAGCTTGATAAACTCGCTTGCGATAAGCTTCACCTGCTAAACCTAGGCGCTGCATCATATGGAAACGTGCTTTGTTTGATACCGCCCCCTTAGATATTTGCTGCGCCACTTCACATAACGCTTCGCAAGTGTCTAGTAACCATTGGTTCACCTCCAATGACAGTTCAAAATCTTGCTGTTGCTCGGCAATCAACGACTTAAAGAAATGCAAATAACGACGAATATAGTAAAGGGTGACCATAGATAGCCCCTGGCCGACTAAAGCATTGTTCGCATCATTCCATTCTGGTCGCTGGGTATTAAGCCAAATTCCACCATCAATCACTAAATTGCTGAGCTTAGATAACAACGGAACCAATAGCTTTTCTAATAGGTTTACTTGGTATACTTCTCCTTCTTTAGTTAACACTAACTTACCGTCAGCGCCCATATGATTAACTCGTTGCGCTATTTTCTCAGCTAACTCCTCATCGTAAGAAACCGTATCTTTTGCATTGGCGAGTAAAGCCTCAAAGTGTTTGATCCGATAAGGTACATTGGCATAACTGAATAGATCGGCACGTAAAAGCTGATTCAGTTTCTGTGGATGAAATTGTTTGGAAAGTTCTAACATTTTCAGCAAATAGATTATTTGATGATCTCCCCAATAACCAATGTAACTCCAAGGATCATCCGGTTCTTCGACTTCCCAATCAATGCCCTGCTTGGTAATGCGATAAGGGTTATAGCCATCCATTGTTGATGCATTTAAAAACTTGGCGATCACGCTTTCAATAAATTGTGGGTAACTAAAAGTGAGAGCTTCCCAGTTTTGGAAAATGTCACGCCAATTACCTTGATAGGAAAGCAGTGGGTTACCTTGATTGTCTTTCAGGTTAATGGCAAATTGGTTCCAGGGGCGACTAGGATCACCGTGCCTACGACCGAAGGTAATAGGTAAATATTCAAACGCTAACCTTTGTAACTGCTTATCTCCCTGCTGACTCACATCAGCTAATAAATCTTGCACAGAGAATTTGTCATCTAAGGCAGTTAGGAAGTTTTGATTGGTTTGATAAACAGTTTGATTGAAGGTTTTGACAGTTTTAACAAAGTCATCTTTAGAAATTAAGTACTGCTCATTGAAAATACCGCCACGCAATACATTAAACAGTGTATTTGCGTAATGATGCACAGCCACTTCTTCTTCATTGGTCTGCTGTAAACCATCACTACTTGCCATTATTCTTAAAAGGGCATCACTGCCTGCAGCAATTGAAGCTATTAACTTACCTTCGACTAAATTGGGGCTGTCTAATTCTTCCAATAGTGCCGTAATTTGCTTTTGATCTTGTTCCACATTTGCCACTAACATCCAGCTTTTGTGTTCACTCGGTCCCAAGTCAAATTGACTATTAACTAAATAAGCACCACGGATTCCTCGGCAGTAAGACTCAGTTTCCACCTGTTTCCGATTATTGAAAGATCTTATTTGCTGTTCTGAAAGCAAAATGTTTTGTATCTCTAAACCTACGCAAAATACCACATTGGCGCGCAGCGATTCGCTAGGCTCCGCTCTGTCAGTAATCCCTGAGTATAATGTAAAAATGCCAGTACCAGTCTGTTCGTCCAGCTCATTGAACTTATAGGCATCCACTAAATTGCTCGACTGAGATTGCGTATAGCGCGGCGTGCCAGCAGGTAAAATATTCAGAAACCCATCGAGTATTTCAATATTCGCCGTCTGTTGTGCGCAGTTTTCTATTTCTGCGGTACGACAGAATCCATACTCTTCGCTGGTTGCCCAGGTATATCGAAATACCATTTGTAAGCTATGGTTGATCTCTTCAAAACGGAGTTTATTACCTAGGGTATTTTTATATAAATTACGGGTGAGTAAATACGAATGTTCACGTAAATAATTGAACGGTTCCCACTCGTACTCCTGACCATCCATAGCGACTTTCAGTAGTGTTTTACACCCCGTGTGATGGCTACTTTCATGAATTTTGTCAACGGTGACATATGGAAATAATGCCGTTTCGGGAGACACCCGCCCAGCCGTTAGCCCACCGGTTGATGAAACGAAAAGCCAATGGTCGCTATCAGAAATCAAGCTAATAAAAAAAGCCGGCATCTGATCAACGTTTTCAATTTTGTAGAATCGTTCATTACCCAAATCAACGAATGAACCTTCAATCTTTTGCTTTGTCGTGTTTTTCATAATCTTTAACTGCTTTGTTAAGTAAATTGCGAACCGGTGTTACCACCCATGTTTATTTTGTTGAATTGTTTGCTTAGTGTTTAAGTTGATAAATTCGAACGTAATCAACTTCCATTTTGACGGGAAAAATACTGTCGTCTATTGGCCCACCAGCTCTGCCCCAGCCACCACCTATGGCAAGGTTTAAAATGATGTGATAGGGATGATCGAAAGGCCATGCTTGCCAGCCTTCCCCTTGATTTGCATAGTAAAAATAAGGAGTGCCGTTGTATGCAATGAGGATATGCTCAGGCCCCCATTCCATTGAGTAAACTTGAAATTGCTCATTCACTTCTGAGCCTACATCGACACTCGCTTTTCGCTGTTCCCAATTTACCCAATAGTAAGCTTTATTATGAACTGTTCCATGGATGTTGTGAGGGTCGTAACCAACGTATTCCATTATGTCTATTTCACCGGAATTCGGCCAAGCGTCACATTCATGATTACCTTGCCATTCACTATCAGAACGGCATGTGGTTGCATATTTGAAGGCATCGCTAGGGAGCATCCAAATGGCAGGCCAAGTACCTTGACCAGCTGGAATGCGGGCACGAATTTCAGCCTTGCCATATAAAAAGTCCCCTTTGCCTTTGGAATGGATTCGCCCAGATGTATATTCTGCATTTGCAAACTTTTCTTGATGGGCTTCAATGATCAAAACCCCGTCTTCAACTCGCACATTTTCTGGTCGTTTAGTGTAAGTCTGATCTTCATCATTCACTTTTCTAGCGGGCCAAATGTCATAGTTCCACTTTTGTTCATCTGGTGCGCCCGAGTAATCAAACTCATCACTCCAAGTTAATTGCCAGTTCTGCTTATCTCCTTGTTTACTGCGGACTATAATGGCGTGTAAAACTGGCTCATTGTTAACCCCTGTCAGCTGAATATTTAATTCACCGTCTTGTACCTCTATATTGGTAAGAGTGCGCACCAGTGCCGACAATTTTTTACCATCTCTGGCCACTGTTATGTCCAAGTTTTCAATTTGCTTTTGCCCTTCGATTATAACGTTGAAGAGTCTGTCGGCTGCGCGCAAATCTGAAGGCTCAGCGAATTTTAAGGTGATATCGTAGATCCCTTGCTTCAGTGCTATGGGTAGGTTCATATTTCCCTGGCGATAAGTTTCGAATAACCTAGGATCTTGAGTTCCTTTTATTCCTTTCGACTGCCCTTGGTTGTTTCCAATTTGAAACTCATCTGCCTGATAACGAATACCGTCTTGCCCAAGATACTCTGCACCGCCAACATTGATGGCAAGAACAACTGAAGCTGAAAAAGCAGTGGGAACGGCTTTAGGCTGCAAAGGTTTGATTTTATATTGGGATGTTTGAGGGTTTTCACAGCCTGTGCTTATCCATAAAAAAGACACTGACACACACAAAATGACAAACCTAAATAAGTATTCACTTTTCATACACAAACCTTGTGGAAATTAAGTAATTTCATTAACAATTTGTTGCTAACTTTATGCGAACTCTCACTGCATGCAACGCAAACAGGATAAAGCGGACTAGCGAGGCGGCAAGTTGGAATGCTCTTAACAAAAAACCTAAAAAGCTTTAAAAATGGGCTCTGCAGGAAAGTTACCTTATCAATAACAGGTGTTATATGTTGATCAAACCAATAGGTCAGTCCGTCCCACCTCTTACTAGTCCCGCCTTATCGATTTTAGCCCGCACACAATTAACCTTTGTGTTACATATAAAATCAAGCAATTAACAACTGGTGCCATATCTGATGATTCACTGCGACCCAATAACGCAGAAGCATTGGATAAATCAGCAGTCAAAATCACTTAGGTTTTGTTTTCGGAGAACACAATGAGAATCAACAGCGTTAAGCACACAACGCGCAACTTGTCTCTATCAGTAGGTGCCGCTATAGCGATATCTCTGACAGGTTGTGGCGGTTCCAATTCAGATACAGATTTAAAAGCAATAGATACATCTGCACCTGTCGAAGATTGGGTAATGATTTGGAACGATGAATTTGATGGAGATAGCATTGATTCAAGTAAATGGAGTCATGAAGTCAATTGCAGCGGAGGAGGTAATAACGAACAACAATGTTATACCGACTCAACAGACAATTCATTTATTGCTGATGGGATGCTTAATATTGTTGCAAAACCCGCCGAAGAAGGAGCCGATTTACCTTACACTTCAGCCCGTCTAAGAACGAAATATAAGGGCGACTGGACATACGGGCGTTTCGAAATGCGCGCTAAATTGCCTTCTGGACAAGGCAGCTGGCCGGCTTTTTGGATGTTACCGACTGACGAAGTCTATGGTACTTGGCCAAAGTCAGGTGAAATCGATATTCTTGAAGCGGTGAACTTAGGTGTGGTAGATGCTGACGGCAATGAAGAGAAATATATCCATGGCACCTTACATTATGGTCGCGACTGGCCACAAAACGAGTCTTCAGGAAAAGCATACTTGTTGCCCGATGGGGCTAATCCTGCAGATGATTTCCATACCTATGCAATAGAATGGCAAGAAGGTGAAATTCGTTGGTATGTGGATGATTATTTATACGCGACACAGATGGCCTCGGAAGTACGCTATAACAGCGACGGTGAAGCCTCAGGTTTAATTCATCAAGGTTGGTTTTCAGAATATTTTGATATTGCCACCGGAGAGAAAGAAGTCCACTGGGATGCTTCACCATTTGACCAAGATTTTCACATTTTACTCAACCTAGCCGTTGGTGGCGATTGGCCCTCTAATGTCAACAACTTAGGCATCGATGAAACCGCATTTGCCAATGGTCAAAGCTATATTATCGACTATGTTCGAGTTTATGAATGCTCAACTAACCCGATGACTGGTAAAGGGTGCGAAACAGTGCGTGCCGGTTACAAAGATGAAGAGGATGCTTTAGTTACGGGAAAGGCGCCAGTGCCCTCACCTCCATCAACAGGTGTGGTGCAAGAACTGACCGTATTTGCTGATGAAGCTAATCCAGATTGGCCAATTTGGGATTGTTGTGGCGGCACTACACCAAGCATAGAAATGGATGACGACGAACACGGCGCCGTTGTCGAATTCGTTATTGGCTCAGCGCCAACGGTAATGGGGTTTAACACCACCTTACTTGATACACCTGTGCGTTTCGACGCGTCGCCTATGTTAACCGCAGGTGCGTTGACCTTTGATATGAAAATCGTTTCAGCTCCCGTTGATACTAACTCGGTTTGGAAATTCAAAATTGAGAGTAACAGTGCCAGTGAAGCGGTTGAGCTGGACATCACTCAAGATATAGATGGCAACCCTTTAACCACAGGGACATGGCAAACCTTTTCATTTTCAATGCAAGACTTGGCAGATGCGGGGTTAGATTTAACCGCCATTGATGTGATTATGATTTTTCCAGCTTGGGGCACTGGAGAAGGTGCGGTTTATCGAGTTGATAATATGGAATTCACCATCGATTACCCAGAATTAATATTATTTGAAGACCAAGCCAATTTAGATTGGCCTCTTTGGGATTGCTGTGGTGGTTCAACACCAGTAGAAGTCATCGACGATGAAGCCCATGGTACTGTGGCAGAATTTTCCATAGGTGAAACGCCTACTGTTATGGGGTTCTTGTCGGCTGAGGGAATTAAATTTGATGCTAGCTTGCTTGAAGCCGTTGGTGTCATTCAGTTTGAAATGAAAGTCGTTAGTGGCACTGCTAGTGACGCAACGCCATGGTTATTTAAAGCAGAAAGTAATGGGGCTTCTCAGGCGGTAGAACTGGATTTATCTGCAAGCAATGAAGGGGTTACTCCGGTTACCGGTGTATGGCAAACCTATACATTTAACTTACAAGATTTAGCCGATGCGGGTCTGGATTTGAGTGCAATTGATGTGGTGATGATATTCCCTTCTTGGGGCGCAGGAGAAGGTGCCGTTTACCGTGTTGATAATGCTAAGATTTTTAATCCACCACCACCTTCACTCACCGTGTTTGAAAATGCAGAAAACCCCCTATGGCCTATGTGGGATTGCTGCGGCGGTTCAACGCCAACGGTTGAAGTCGATGCCGATACAGCCCATGGCGCAGTCGCTGAATTCCAAATCGGCGAAACGCCTACCGTAATGGGATTCTTAGCTGAGGATAGTGCAGAGTTTGACGCTACCACTTTATTATCAAATGGCGTGATCAAATTCGATATGAAAGTGATTGCAACCCCTAGCGAAGATACCGCTTGGCTATTTAAAGTGGAGTCTCTTGATGCCGCCACAGCAGTGGAATTAGCAGTGGAAACCAGTAATGAAGGTGAGCCCCCTGTTACCGGCGAATGGCAAACATATACATTTGATCTTCTTACGCTTTCCGATGCAGGTCTGGATATAAGTGCGATTAACGTCGTAATGATATTCCCAGCCTGGGGGACAGGTGATGGTGCAGTTTATCGCATTGATAACCTGAAAATCACGTCTAACTAAAGGCTCGAAGAAATACCACATTATGACTTGCCGGGTTTTATGCCAATACAAAACAGGTGTAAAGCCCAAGGGCTTACATAGAACAAAGAACAATTTAAGTAGGGCAACTATGAAACACATGACCTTCAAGAAAAAAACCTTAGCTGCGTCAATGTCTATGCTACTAGGTGGCGTTTTAGTATCTACCGCTAATGCACAGGAAGAAGCCGTAACGACACAAGATGATGTAGAAGTGATCCAAGTAAAAGGGATCCGCGGCTCTTTGGTACGGGCAATGGATATCAAACGCAGTGGCCAAGGGGTGGTCGATGCAATTTCTGCTGAAGAAATGGGCAAATTTCCTGATACCAATATCGCGGAATCATTGCAACGTATTCCAGGGGTAACCATTAGCCGTAAAAACGGGGAAGGTAGCCAAATAACAGTACGTGGATTCGGACCTGACTTTAACCTGGTAACCCTCAATGGTCGCCAAATGCCGGGAACAGGTAACAATCGCTCATACGATTTGGAAAACCTCTCTTCTGACGGTGTCAGCGCGTTAGAACTATATAAAACCGGCCGCGCAGATGTACCAAGTGGAGGCTTAGGCGCAACCGTTAATATTATAACCGCTAAACCATTAAACAGCCCAGGCTTGAAATATGTGGTTTCTGGCAAGGGAATTTATGATGAATCAAATGTCGAAGGTTCGGATATAACCCCAGAGATTTCTGCATTATATAGCAATACTTTTGCCGACAATACTTTCGGTGTCGCCATTTCATTATCCATGCAAGAACGCAATTTTCAGCAGCAAAGTGCCAATGTGCCCGGTTGGCAGGCAGACCAATCTCTAGGCAGCACCACTGATTTTATCGATTTGAGGCCAGACGCAACAAGTTTAGAAGAAGATACATTAGATGGCTCGTTGGAGGATGGCAAAGCAGGTCACACTTACCTGCCTCGTCAAATTTCCTACAATATTAATAACGTTGAACGCACACGTGTAAACGGCATGGCGACACTGCAATATGCACCTCGTGACGATATGACCTTCACCTTAGATTACGTGTATTCTGAAGCCGAAACGGCGACATCGGGTAAAGGGTTTGGTATTTGGTTTAACTTCGGTGGAAATATCAATTCTTACGAGCTGGATGAGCGAGGTTCAGCCATCAGCTTAACTGAGTCGAGTAATGATTTCGCTCACTCGGCTAACGTTGAAACCCTGTTAGTAGAGAGCGACTCCATTGGTTTTAACTTTGAATGGCAAGCCACTGACGATTTTCATGTGGAATTTGACTACCATGATTCGAAAACGACCACTGATAATGGCGCCGATGATGGTACACATCATTCGGGAAATGTAATTTTAGGACCCAACAATATAGTCAGTAAAACCTATGACTTTTCCGGTGGTGGAATTCCACAGTTCGATATTACTTGGCCTGATGGTGCAGATGAAGCTGATCCAGCTGACTTTGACCCTCTTTTTGCGCAGTTTGGGCGTGCAGAAGGTGAGTCGACCATTGAACAAATTCAATTGGATACTGAGTGGGTCAATCCCAATGACAGTTTCCTCACAAAAGTACAGTTTGGTCTCGCCAATACTGATCAGTATTTCGGTGGTTATTCAGCGAATAACGGCAATGTTGGACCTAATGGTTACAACGGCAATCAGGCTATTTTCCCTGATAGTATGTTTACTCGTACCGACACAGGCGACTTTTTAGATGAGTTTTCAAACGGTGGCAATGACTTAGTTACAAACTATTATTACACCTTCGATTACGCTGAAGTTATAGCTCGAATGCAGGACTACTTTGGCTTTTCAATTGATCCCCTAAACCCTGACTTTGGCACCATGACTACGGCTGATTTGACGGAAGAAACCCAAAGTGCTTACTTAGCTGCAGATATGTATTTCGAAATTGCCGATATGCCTATAGACGTGAATATTGGCGTACGCTATGAAAAAACGGATGTGACGAGTTTAGTACTGCAAGACAGTGTCGAAGATTATTTGGTGTGGACTAATCCTACCGAGTGGCAAATGCGCTATCGAGCAAGTGATGGTGGCACTGTTACCTACACAGGGGAACATGATGTCATTTTACCTAACTTAGACATCAAATTAGAGGTAACTGATGATATTGTAGCTAGATTCTCAGCAAGTAAAACCATCACTCGAGCCCCTCTTGGTAACTTAATAGGCGCAAGATCACTATCTGGCAGCCCCAAACCTGGTGGGCGCACAGGCTCTTCGGGAAATACTAATTTACTACCGTTTGAATCGACCAACTTGGATGTCAGTTTTGAATACTACTATGATGAAGGCAGTTACACCTCCATTGGTTACTTCCGTAAAGATGTGAAAAACTTTATCCAAAACACCTTCACCACTATCACAGTAGATGGCTTACGTGACCCCTATATTGGTCCTAGAGCGATCCAAGCAGAAGCGGACTTAGTGGCTGCAGGTATACAAGCGACAGATGGTGCGATTTGGCAACAAATTATTGATAATGGTGGCGGTATAGATGATGATTGTTGCGAAACTCAAATTGTACGTCAAAGCGATGATGATCCCCTTGTTGAATGGCTAGTCAGCCAGCCTTCAAATGGTGAGAAAAAGATGGTGGACGGGATTGAATTCGCTATTCAACACTTGTTTGGAGAAAGTGGTTTTGGCGCTGGCTTCAACATGACCTTGGTTGACGGTGATGTGAATTACGACACTGAAAACTTCTCGGTACAGTCTCCGTTAAACGGACTCAGTGATTCTGCAAACGTACAAATTTTCTATGAAAAAGACGGTTTGTCAGCAAAACTCACTTATGCTTGGCGCGATTCGTACTTAATTGGCATAGGTCAAGACCAAGGCACTGCTGAAGCGCCTCCTCAATTTTTTAAAGAATATGAGCAGTATGATTTAAGCATTAACTACGATGTAAACGACAATCTCACGGTATTCTTTGAAGGGTTAAACCTAACCAATGAAACTGAAGAGGGTTACGGACGTTACGAAGAGCAATTCTTATTTGCCCGTCAATACGGTACACGTTATAACTTTGGCGCGCGCTATTCATTTTAAGCGCCAACCAGAACAAAAGCCGCTTTATTAGCGGCTTTTTGTTATTATTTTGTAAATTAAGTTCTAGAATATAAATCAATGGGAAAATGGCAGGAGGTAAGGTGTCAGATAATCCAATTCGTAATATTGTCATTGTAGGAGGTGGAACCGCTGGGTGGCTCACCGCTGGCGTCATTGCGGCTGAACACATGGCCCATTCGAAACACGGCATATCTGTTACCCTAATTGAATCTCCAGATGTGAAACCTATTGGCGTTGGCGAGGGTACATGGCCGACTATGCGTGGCACTTTGCGTAAAATGGGGGTCACCGAGACCGATTTTATTCGTTGTTGCGATGCAACCTTCAAGCAAGGCGCTAAATTTGCTAAATGGGTGACAGGGGCAAAAGACGATGCCTATTACCATCCCTTAGTTTTACCCCAAGGTTACGAGCAAATCAACTTAGCACCATTTTGGCAGCAACAAGCCGATCATATCCCCTTTGCCGATGCAGTCTCATTCCAAGGTCAAATATGTGAACGTGACTTAGCACCGAAACAAAACACCACGCCAGAATTCGCCCATGTAGCCAACTACGCATACCATTTAGATGCAGGTAAATTCGCCGCTTTCTTGCAACAACATTGTACTGAAAAGCTGGGCGTGAAACACATACTAGATACCGTTATTGCCATTAATAGCCATGATAGTGGCGATATATGCAGCCTTTCAACGAAACAACACGATGAAATAAATGGCGATTTATTCATCGACTGCAGTGGATTTCATGCATTATTAATTGGTAAACATTACCAAATTCCCTTTATCAACAAAAAACACATTTTATTTAACGATGCCGCCTTAGCGGTGCAGGTTCCCTATTCTGATCCCCAAAGCCCCATTGCCTCTCACACTATTTCTACCGGACAAAGTGCTGGCTGGATTTGGGATATAGGTTTACCTACACGGCGCGGCGTAGGCCATGTTTATTCCTCGGCCCATATTAGTGACGACCAAGCTGAAATGGAACTACGTCAATATATTCGCGATAGCATAGGCGATAAGGTGGACGACCTTAAGGTACGTAAAATTCCCATAGTGCCTGGACATCGAGAAACGTTTTGGCATAAAAACTGTGTAGCCGTTGGTTTATCTGCTGGATTCTTAGAGCCTCTAGAAGCCTCTGCATTGGTATTAGTAGAATTGTCGGCGGCCATGATCAGCGAACAGCTTCCGGCAACACGCAAAATCATGGATATAGTCGCAAAACGATTCAATGATAAATTCCGTTACCGCTGGGATAGAATCATCGATTTTCTCAAATTACACTATGTGCTAACCCAGCGCACGGATTCCGACTATTGGCTTGATAACTGCCAAACAGAGACGATTCCAGACGGCCTCACTGAGCTATTGGAGTTATGGCAACACCACTCTCCCTGGCACAGCGATTTCACTCAAACCGATGAAGTCTTTCCATCGGCGAGTTATCAATATGTGTTATATGGAATGGGCTTTAAAACCCAGCAGCCAAAGACCAGTAGACGCTCAAACAATCAAAATATAGCCTTGGAAAACTTCAGAAAAAACCAGCAAATGACCGAAAAGTTGCTCAGGGGATTACCCACTAACCGAGAGCTGATTAATAAAATTCAGCAGTTCGGGTTACAACGAATTTAAGGGTGATTTCATTGCTGAAAACTCAACAACTTTATACATTTATAATTAGCAACTTATTAGGAACTCCCCATGCCCAACCATCAATTACTGGATAACATTACTCACAAAGATTTACAGGTGATCACTGATTTCCTGCCCAATCTTGGGGATGATATAAGTTTTACCAATGTATTTGTATCTGAGTTTCGTGAAGCTCAGGGCTTGTATCCGTTATTTTTTCACAAACACACGGAAACTGGAAAGTTTGAAGCTATCGCACTGTTCGGCTTTGCGCCATTTGAAAATCTCTATTTAAATGACTCAGGCTGGCAAGGGAATTATATTCCGTTAACCATTCGCAGACGCCCTTTCCTTATTGGTTTTCAAAATGTTCAGGTTGATGGTGTTTTAACACAAGATCCAGTGGTGTTCGTAGACATGGACAGCCCACGAGTAAGTCAAACCACTGGCGAGAAAGTCTTTCTTGAACAAGGGGGCCAGAGTGATTACCTGCAGAATATCAACTCAATCTTGCAGACCATACACCAGGGGCATAGGCAAACTGACGAATTTATCGATACCATTCTTCAACACAATTTGGTTGAACAAGTCAGTATTAAAGTTCAGTTGAAAGACGGCTCAAATCATGAATTAAACAGCCTTTATACCGTCAATGAAGAAAAAGTAGCAGCATTGCACGGAGATGTTCTGCAAAGCTTGCATCAACAAGGATACTTACAGATGATGCATATGATGGAGGCATCCATGTCGAACTTGTCGCTGCTTATTGAAAAGAAAAATGCCACCCTATAAGCCTTTATGAATTTACCATTTACCTCAAACAACAACATAAAAGAAATACGTAACAGTACAGTCGCAGACTTAAACCAAGGGCAATTATCTAGTTCTCATCCCTGTGTTTTTAGAGGCTTAGTGTCTCATTGGCCAATTGTTCACGCTGCAGAACAGTCAACTAAGGTGGCGGTTGACTATTTACAGCAATGGGCTAATGATAACCCAGTACAAGCATTTGAGGCTTCTGCAGAAGTGGCAGGCCGTTTTTTCTATAATGATAACCTCCAAGGGTTTAACTTCCACCCCAAAACAACGACCTTTAATGGGGTGATGAAACAGTTAATTGAACTTAAGCATCACCAAAAGCCACCATCTGTTTACCTAGGTTCAACCTCAATTAACCACATTCTCCCTGGGTTTAGACAGCATAATGATTTAGAGGCTTTGCAGGACGCACCATTAGTGAGTATTTGGGCCGGTAACCGTTCCCGAATAGCTGCCCATTATGACATTCCAGACAACCTTGCATGTAATGTGGCAGGCAGGCGTAGATTCACCTTATTCCCTCCGGATCAACTTGCTAACCTTTACATAGGTCCGTTAGATTATACGCCCGCAGGACAATCAGCTAGTTTAGTGGATTTCCAGCAACCGGATTTCACTAAATTCCCGCAATTTGCTGAGGCAATTAAACACTGTTTCATTGTAGAACTTGAGCCTGGAGATGCTATTTTTATTCCTAGCATGTGGTGGCATCATGTTGAAGGACTTACAGATTTTAACGTTCTGGTGAATTATTGGTGGCGTCAAGTACCTGATTTTATGGGCACACCTCTGGATGCTCTCAATCACGCCATATTAGCCATCCGAGATTTACCTGAGTCTCAACGCAAAGTCTGGCAGGATGTGTTTCAACATTATGTTTTTGCCCCTGCAGACAACGCCCATATTCCAGCTTCTAAAAAAGGAATTTTAAATCCCTTAGATGAGCGTTTAGCACGACAGCTTCGCAGTCAGTTACTAAATAAACTAAACCGATAGGCCAAAGACGCAGCTAAACTTTACCTCTACGGGTTTCTAACTGGTCTCTAACTTCGCGGGCCGTCCCTTCAGTAATCGGGTAGATAACAATTAACCCTATTGCAATAAATGAACATATAATGGGGATACCCACATCAGCTAAGCGCATCAGGGTGATAGTGGACTCTGATTGTTCTCCACCAAGGGCGACGTCAAATCCAGTCCCATTAAGGATAAAGCCACCAGCAGCGAGCGCCACAGCCATGCCTAACTTAACGACCCACCAATAAATAGAACCAAACATGCCTTCCCGGCGCGCAAAGGTCTTTAATTCGTCAAAATCACATACATCAGCGATCATCGACCCCATCAGGGTAAATAACCCACCTAAACCAAAGGAAATAAATGGCACAGGGAGCAAAATTAACCAAGGATTTTCGGGGGAATAACAAAACCATTTTAATCCGTAACCCACAATGGATAACCCAATGGCGATAAAAAATGCATGGCGTTTACCATATAAAGTAGAAAGTTTTGCGGTGATAAATATGACACAAAAAGTTGAAAATGCAGAGAGGGTTCCTGCCCAGCCCGCATACTCTGAACCAAGGTCGGTATCCCCCGCAAAAACGTAATAAATAATCACGTAAAATTGGAAAGACGACACCATCATAAAGCCGTTAAACACCAAAAAAGTCGCGCCACATAATGATAAAAAAGGTTTATTTTTTAAAGCCTCAGCAAACCCTTGAAAGAAACCTTTTAAGCCTGGGCTAAGGGTTTCAGTGTCAGTTATCGCCGGTTTATCCAAAATCGCTAAATTTGGCTCTTTGAGAAATATCGCCGGTAAAATGCCCACAAAAATAGTGAAGGCACCAATGATGATAGCTAACCAGCCTGCACCTTGAATCATGTCATCGAAGAAGTTATCGTTTTGCATGAACCATAAAAACCAGGGTGCTAATAAGTAAGCCATTTGCCCCATGAAATTTTGCACCGCCATCAGGCGAGTTCGTTCATGGTAGTCTGGAGTTAATTCATAGCCTAGGGCAATGTAAGGCGTGGCAAATACGGTATAAGCCAAATAAAAAAACAATGAACCAATAAGAAAAAACCAAAAGTAGAACATTTCACTTTGTTCTCTTGGTAGTTGCCAAATCAAAGCATAAATAATTCCAGCAGCAATAGCCCCCCAAAAAATATAAGGTCGCCGACGTCCCCATTTGGTTTTTGTATTATCGCTGATATACCCCATAAGCGGGTCAGTTAGGGCATCCGTTAACCGCGGCAATGCGCTAATTAACCCAACCAAGGCAGGATTCATTGCCAATCCCAGGTTTAACACTATGACCATGCCGCCAATTGCCGCACCTAACAAGTTATTAACCAAAGCGCCTAAACCATAAATGAATTTCCGCGATAACGGAATTTTGTCGTGTTCAGCAGTGACCTGCGTCGGATTTTGCTCACAAGTTACGACATTACTCTTGGTCATTTATAGGATTCCGCTGTTTACCAGGTAAAAATAAGCGCTGTATTTAACGCGCAACATGAAACTAATTAACAACAAAGTTACATTTTATTGGCAAGCAGACAAACCAAAAACGATAAGTTGTGACATTACACACGGTAAAGCGGTCAGTAGGTAAATCATCTGGGGTTAAATCAGTGTAAATACGAAAATTTCTGTCTGCCCTATTTAACTCTTACCAAGTCCACTTTAGCTTGTTTAATTTGAATTGTGATATCTGGACGTTAAGGTTAATAGCGAAGGTTTAATGAATATTCCTCAAGGGATAATAGTATCTCAACTACGAATATTGCTTTACAGGATCACGCTAATTTATGTTTACCTCAGAACACGCTCACTCACTTAATTCCGTGCCACCTCGTTATTCAGACAGAATTAATCACCTGTTATCTAAAATGCATCTAGTCGAAAAGGTGGGTCAGCTTAGTCAGGTCATGGGCAATAATAGTGAGGAATTAGAACAGGATGTTAGGCAAGGTCTTGTTGGTTCAGTGATTAATGAGGTAGATGTAAACACACTGGCTAAACTGCAGCACATAGCCACACACCAAAGTCGATTAGGAATCCCGCTGTTGGTGGGGCGGGATGTTATCCACGGTTTCAAAACCATTTTTCCTATTCCCTTAGGTCAGGCAGCAAGTTGGGATCCTGAATTAGTTAAAAAAGCAGCAAAAATTGCCGGTAAAGAAGCGTCGTTTGTTGGAATAAATTGGACTTTTGCGCCTATGATCGACATTAGTCGTGATCCTCGCTGGGGACGTATTGCCGAAAGTTTTGGTGAAGATCCTGTGCTGTCTTCAATTATGGGGGTTGCAATGGTTGAAGGTTTTCAGGGCGACAACTTTCAAAACCCTAGTGGTATAGCAGCCTGCGCTAAACACTTTGTTGGCTATGGTGCGTCTGAAAGTGGCAGAGATTATTGCACCACGAATATCCCTGAAAACGAATTGCGTAATATTTATTTCCCCCCCTTTAAGGCGGCTGCTGATGCTGGGGTAGCAACCTTTATGTCATCTTTTAGTGATCTTGATGGTTTACCAGCCAGTGGCAACAAATGGCTAATGGATTCTATCCTTCGAAAAGAATGGAATTATCAGGGGTTTGTGGTGAGTGATTGGGAATCCATTGCTCAACTACAAATACATGGTCTTACCGAAAGCCCAGAACACTCAGCGTTGACTGCTTTCGATGCAGGTATTGATATGGAAATGGTTAGCACCACCTATCGGCAAAACCTTGCAACATTGCTTGAAAACAAGCAACTAAGTGAACATGAGATTGATCAAAGTGTATTGCGAATACTTCATTTAAAAGAAAAGTTAGGGTTATTCGATATTGATTACCCAATAGAAGATGGGCAATCGTCGGATGCTCGTAAACAGGCATTTTACGCCAATGAAGATCTAGACGTGGCTAAACAACTAGCGTTAAAAAGTTGTGTGTTACTGCAAAATAAAAACCGGACTCTCCCCCTCAATTCTGAAGCTTTAAACGCTATAGGATTAATCGGGCCATTGGCGGATGATGGCTATGAACAATTAGGTACATGGATCTTTGATGGTGAAGAAGAAGCGAGCATCCCCCTGAAACAGGCCCTTGAAAATGAATTAAGTAGATCAGTCACACTAAATTATGCCAAAGGGTTACAGAATACTCGAACCGACAACATCGATTTAGTAGATGACGCCATTAAGGTAGCTCAAAGCTCTGATGTGGTTATCTTATGTTTAGGCGAAGAGTCTTTTTTATCAGGGGAAGCGCACTGCCGTGCAGAGCTGGACTTACCCGGTAAACAGCATTGGTTAATCGAACAAATCGCAGCCACAGGCAAACCTATTGTGTTGGTCATTATGGCTGGCAGGCCACTCACTTTAGAACCTATTCTAAATATGGTCGATAGTGTACTCTATGCTTGGCACCCAGGTACTATGGGCGGACCCGCTATAGCTGATTTGATTTTAGGTGAATCATCTCCTTCAGGTAAATTGCCAGTCACCTTTCCGCGTAAAGTGGGACAAATTCCAATTTATTACAATCAAAAGCATACTGGTAAACCGGCAACAGAAGAACAATGTATCCATATGGATGACGTACCTGAGCGTTCCCCACAGACATCTTTGGGTATGGCTGCCACCCATTTAGATACCCACTTCTCTCCCCTTTATGAATTTGGATTCGGTTTATCCTACGGAGAATTTGAATACACCCATTTAGTTCTCGATAAACATAGCTACGCACCAGGTGAGTCCATCAACGTCAAAGTGACCATTAAAAATGTTGGACGTTACGACGCAGAGGAAGTTATACAGCTTTATATTCGCGACTTAGTAGGTAGTGTTACTCGCCCGGTAAAAGAATTAAAACAGTTCAAACGAGTTTTGATATGCGCAGGTAAAGAAGCGGTGATCTATTTTAAGTTAGAGCAATCTGAGCTGGCATTTTACAATCGTAATATGCAATTAGAGGTAGAAGCAGGGACCTTTCATGTATGGGTTTCAGGCAGTTCAAAATCGAACTTAACAACCGAATTCATCGTTACTAAACCCTAAATCACCCAGTAAATTTAGTCAGTCGCTAGTTCGCCGTTTAATGGGCGACAATTTGAGTTACAAAAAATATCGAGGAAATACCTCGATACTCAAAAAATGAAAAACAGCGCCAAATTTAGGTTGATGGGTAAATAAAACTATTGGGTATTGCTGGATAAACCAGCGACTGAATTAGATACATTTTCAGCTCCCAGCTTAATTTCTTGGATGGATATTTCAACTTCCTGCAGCAAGTCTGAACCTTTTTTAGCGGTATCGGACACCGAGGATATATGCTTAGTCACGTCATCCGTTAATTCTTGGTTAAGACGCACTACGTCACCAATTTCATTGGTGGAATTACTAGTCCGAGCGGCGAGTTGACGAACCTCATCGGCAACCACTGCGAACCCTCTGCCAGTATCACCCGCTCTTGCTGCTTCTATTGCAGCATTGAGGGCCAATAGGTTAGTTTGGTCTGCTATGGAACTGATAGTCGAAACAATAGTACCGATCAAGTTAGATTGTTTACCCAGATCTTCGATTAATGCAACAGATTCAACTACCAACTTCTCAATTGCACTAGCGTTTTGCACCGCATCTTTGAGTCTATCTGTGCCTTGTACTGCTATTGATGCGGTCTGCAACGCAGTGGAGTAAGCAACTTCAGCAGCTTCAGAAACGGCCATATTTTGCTTTACTCTATCTGAGATATCAGCAGCAAACTTAATGACTTTAATGACTTCCCCTGTTTCAGATTTAATGGGATTATAAGACGCTTCTAGCCAAACCTCTTTACCAGTAAGCGATTTTCTCACAAACATACCTGAGGTAAGTTTCCCGCTTTCTAACTCAGCCCAGAAGTTAGGATGCTCTTGATAGAACCTGTCTGAGCAAAATATTTTATGATGTTTCCCTCTGATCTCATCGAGGGTGCACCCCATGGTGTGCAAAAAATTCTCATTTGCATATAAAATGTCGCCTTGAGGCGAAAACTCAATGACAGCCATGGATAAACTTAAGGCTTTGCTAATGGCAAGTTGAGTTTGCAATGACACATACTTTTGGGTGACATCTGTCGCTATTTTAACTATTTTGGTAACTTTTCCGTTGTGCATAATTGGAAAATAGGTAGCATCTAACCAAAGTAATTCACCCCTTTTATTTAAACGCGCGAAAGTTCCTGAAAAACTCTCCCCTGATTGTAGCTTCTGCCAAAACTCGTAATACTCCCTTGAATTAACATACTCCGGGGCACAAAAAATACGATGATGTTGGCCGCTAATTTCCTGACTAGTAAATTGAACGACGGAGAGAAACAACGAGTTGGCGGTTAAAATAATACCTTCAGGGGTAAATTCGATGTAAGCGACATTGTTTTTAATTGAATCCACTAAAGAAATTTGCTCTTGTAGTGACTCTTCTAATTCTAGTACTTTTTGTTTTAAATTTCGGTTAAACATTACAACTTCTCTTTTTTTAACTATCAATATGACAGTCGACAGCCCGCTTTTAAAACGGAGTTAGCTGTATAGCCAGATTAAGTAAGAGTTTTGATTCTGTCCATCTATGAAATTCAATCACCTCGATAAATCATTACATTCTATATAAAAAGTAAGACTTATTAATACCACTATACAATTTGTGTTACTCAAATAAAGTTAACATAAAAACCACGTGAAAAAACGCTAAAAACACCAAAAAGAGCAAAATATGACGCCAACTTTCTACATTGGTAAGGAAAAGCGCCTTAGCCAGATAGAGAAAACAATTCCCAAGTCCCGTTGTCTTCCAGCACTTAATCTTCTTGGAAGCGATTTTTTACTTCTAACATCTGATCAAGGTTTTGTTGAAATAACTCCACAATTTTAGGGTCAAAGTGTTTGCCCTTCTGTTCTTGCAAAAACCCCATTGTTTTATCAATTGACCATGCCTCTTTATAAGGACGCTTACTGGTTAGGGCATCAAAAACATCTGCTAGGGCAACAATACGACCGTGAATAGGAATATCTTCCCCGGCTAACCCTTTAGGATAACCACTACCATCCCACTTTTCGTGATGAGTTAACGAAACAACTTTTGCCAAATCGATAAGCTCAGAGTCCGATTCCCCTAAAATTTCAGCACCAATTTCAGGGTGCTTTTTCATAATTTCGAACTCTTCGGGGGTCAATCGCGCAGGTTTAAGCATAATATTATCTGGAATTCCGATTTTTCCAATATCATGCATAGGGGCAGCGTGAAATAAATCATCAGCTGCGCACTCTGAAAAGCCATAAGCCAAAGCGAGCAATCTAGAGTAATGGCTCATACGCACCACGTGCATGCCAGTTTCGTTGTCTTTGTATTCTGAAGCTCGCCCGAGACGTTGAATAACCTGCAACCGGGTGCGACGCAGTTCGTCTGCGTCAACCAATGATAAATGAGTGGCAACGCGGGCCTTCACCACAGCAGGAGAGATGGGTTTTGAAATATAGTCAACTGCACCTACCTCAAATCCCTTGGCTTCATCTGTGGCATCGGCAAGAGCTGTGACAAAAATAACCGGTATTTGCTTGCTCAGCTTATTTGATTTTAGGGTGCTACATACTTCATAGCCAGTCATGCCAGGCATCATTACATCCAATAATATCAAGTCTGGTTTGATTTTTTGCACCAACTCTAGCGCTTCGACTCCACTTTTCGCAAAAGTAAGAGAATAATGCTCCCTGAGAACTTGGTTTAGCACTCTTAAATTGGTTGGTTCATCATCTACCACGAGTAGCTTTTGCCGTTTAATTGTTTTATTCATGGCCTATAGCCTTCCCTAACTGTCTCGCAATTCAGTTTGCAACTTCTCAATTAAACCCAGGGTTTTCTCAAACTCGAAATCGTTTAAGGCTTCGACTATTTCAATCATTTTTGAAAACAGTGGATGCTTGGTCTGTGTTGACAATTTATCTATCAATGATTCATCAAATTCATTTTTTCTAACATATTCGGCTAATTCATCTAATAGTAACAATACAGAATCATTACTTAATAATGGGTCTTCTGAAATTAAACTTTGGTTTAGTGATTGATTTCGCATACCTATAATTTTAGCGATCTTATGTAGCTCTTCTTTCAACAGCTGAATCATAGTTAACACACTTGTCGCAGGGTGTTGTTCAAGGTTTTTTTCTAATTCAGCCGCAATGCTAGCGAATCGAGCTAGGGATAAATTGCTGGCCACACCTTTTAATGCATGCACACTGTTTTCTAGTTCTGACCACTCTTCAATTTCAACAAAAAAAGTTAACTGTTCTAATTTAGCTTCACAGTCTCGAATAAATTCACCAACTTGTTTAAATAAAGTCGTTTTTGACCCCCACATATTAGTGCCGTTTTCTATGTCTATTGATAACAAATGCTCAACTTTTTCTGCCACGGACTTGTTCGCATCTTCAACTCGGTGCAATTTAAGCACTTTAGCAATTTCAAATGAGAGCAGGTCAATATCGACTGGCTTGTTGGCAAAGCCCTCCATTCCTGCTTCCAATGCCGATAAACGGTCTTTTTCCAACACGCTAGCGGTTAATGCAACGATGGGAATATGTGGCAGCTTTTCTGTTTGCTCTTGTTCTCTGCGTTTTTGCGCAGCACTGAGTCCATCCATAACGGGCATCTGAATATCCATTAACACCACATCTGGTTGATCATTGCGCATTCGAATGAGTGCCTGCTCGCCGTCTCGAGCAGCAAAGACAGTATGTTCTGCTCTGGTTAGAAGAATAGTCAACAAATCTATATTTTGTTGTAAATCATCCACCACTAAAATACGCAACTTGGGAAGTTTGGTTGGAGCGCGTTTTTCCGACTTTTGGCTGTTGCTCTCTACTTTTTTGAGAGGAAGAATAAAACAAAAAGTTGATCCTATATTAAGTTGGCTGGTTGCATAAATGCTGCCCCCCATTAACTCAACTAACTGTTTACTGATTGTAGTACCTAGGCCAGTGCCACCAAATCGGCGACTCATTGACTCATCCGCTTGCTCAAAGGCTTCAAAAACATTTTCCAGCTGGACATTAGACATCCCGATACCGGTATCTCTAATTTCAAATCGAACCATATCGTCGGCATGTTTAGACAACTTAATGGTTATATTTCCTTTTTCTGTGAACTTAACTGCGTTGCCCACGAGATTAGTTAAAATTTGTCGAATCCTATCCGGTACACCATGATAATTCCCTTTTATTTCATTGGCGATTTCAAGGTCGATTGACAGTCCTTTTCGCTGAGCTTGTAACCATAATGTGGATACAACAGCATCAATTTCTTCCACTATTGAGAAGTCACGATATTCTAGTTGAAATTTGCCTTTATCCAATTTGGCACTGTCCAAAATATCATTCAAGATATGCATCAAAGACTTAGCCGATTGATTGATAGTGCTGACATGTTTTTTCTGAGTGGATGACAATTCACTGTCAAGGAGGATGTCACTAAACCCAACTACGGCATTCATTGGTGTGCGAATTTCATGGCTCATATTGGCCAGAAAAGCCGCGCGTGCAGACGCGGCTTGCTCTGCCTTGTTTTTCGCCTGTAGTAACTCTTGTTCAATGGTTTTTCGCTCAGTGATATCCATAATAAAACCATCTAGATAACATTGACGGCCATCTTCGCTTTCAACTGCGCGGCCGTATCCAAGCATCCACTTAGTTTCGCCAAATCTATCAATAATACGGTAATCGATAGTGTATCCATCGGGATCATTGAAATCGGTCTGTATAACATGGTCTAAATCTTCAGGATGAATAAAGTCAGCAAATGCGACCTTATTATTAGGTGCAATAAAGTCTTGAGGAGGATGACCAACAATATTTTCCACTTCATCACTGATAAACAACATTGGCCAGCCTTCCCCGTTTATGCAGCGATAAGCAATACCAGGTAAGTTTCCTAACAATGAGCGAAAGCGCGCTTCGCTTTCACGTATCTCCGATTCCATTTGCAGTTGACTACGCAGATCCGTTATGAAGGCCACAAAAAGATGCTGCTTTTCCATTTCAACATGTCCAATGCGCAACCTTACAGGAATAGTTTGGCCTAGTTTAGTGAGCGCCTCAACATCTCTACTGGCACCGATAATTTTAGCTTCTTTGGTACGCAAATAATTGCTGATGTAGCTATCATGGGCATCATGGTGGGGGGCTGGAACGACTTTATTAACATTATTTCCAACCAAATCTTCAGCTGACCACCCTAGTAACTTTTCAACTGAGCGATTCACGCTAATAACCTTACCCCATTCATTAATGGTGATAATAGCGTCCAGCGCTGTATCCATTGTTGCCACTAGTCGCTTTTCATTCTCTAAGGAACGTGCTGAAATATCTTTATACTTGAAGACAAAATTGAGGGCGATGACGAGCCCTATAATGACGAATGTAACCACCGCAATCGCTAGGGCTAAAAACATCGAAACGTGCTCAGACTGTTGTGATAACTCCATCCCCTCAGGCAAAACGAAACGCGCTGCCGCCATTCCAGTATAGTGCATACCAGAAATAGCAATCCCCATGACCACACTTGCCATCCATATTTTAGCAATGCGACTAAATTTTATTAGGTTAAACTTATCTAAACCAAAGCGAACATAAAGGGCTAGTATGGCCAAAATAACGGCAACTAAGATGGAAAGCATAAACATGGATAGGTCATAACGTAACAGTGGAGCCATCTCCATGGATGCCATACCGATATAATGCATAGAGCCTATGCCTGCCCCGATCAAGACACCACCTAGAATTAGTTGATTGGCCGTTAAATTTTGTTTGATAAGAAGGTTTAGAGCGACCCACGAGGCGGCTATAGCGGGGATCAATGAAACCACTGTAAGGGTCATACCGAAATACACGTCAGTGCATAGGTCAAATGCTAGCATGCCAATAAAGTGCATTGACCAAATACCGCCTCCCAACGCAATACTACTCACCATCAAGGCTAGCTGTCGCCGTTTTTTAGATAAGGTTTTAGAGGCTTGGTGACTTACCTGGAACGCCATATAAGAGGCAAAGATGGCAATAGCGACCGAGAGTAAGACCAGCCCCAAATTGTATTCGCCAATGACCAACAAATTGTTTGGTACTTCTTCAAAAACAGTTTTTATTTTGTTCGTCATTCCAATAGACCCTTTGGTTTAAAGCATTTAGCCTTTGCTAGAAGGTTTACTTAATAAGCGTTTTTTTGCCTAACATGCATGAAATACAGCGTTCGAAAGTCCTTCACTTATCCGAGACTAGCGCTTTTGTATAGAGGGGTAAGGTGTATACATTCTAGTTTGTGTTTTCATCATTATATTGTTTAAGAAGACGATTTGAGGAAACGTACCCCCCCACCCTTGTCAGTTATTTGCTAAAAAAGGTAAATTACCCCCTCCAACATGTCAACTTTACCGCGTAAACGGTGTGTATCGGCGTGAATCATTAAAAGTTAACGGGAAATTTTAAACCCAGCACAAAAAGATGGGGTGGGACGCTAAAACTGTGACAAAGCTTAGCAAAATCACATGATTATTTTCGTTTTAGGGCCAGTAATATCAATTTTGAAGGGAGGAAGTGCAGCCTTAGCTTCTTGGTCCATTCTCGATTTTGATAAGCACACCGTCATGGAACTCCAGAATTTTGTGGAATTGACCTTTAGGTTGAACATATAAAAACCGCTCCACTTTTACTCCCCGGTGCTTTCTTTGTTGGGTAGTTAGGTCTTCTTTATAGGTAGGTTCGCCGCAGATTAAAATGACATCGATGCTAGTGTCACCGGTCTTAATTAATTTAGAACCGCAGCGTAAGGTATCGGCATAGACTGAATGGCTCAATATACTGATGGTTAATAACAACCCAAAGCCTATTGTATTGCGAAATTTAAGCATTTCTACTTCCCCATATATTGACATCATAAAATGCAACATCAGTCACTGTAGCAATTCACTGGGGAATAGCAACGCGAGCATAGGTATTTCACCTAAAATACGCGTTAAGTGTAAGCTTTGATTCGCTTAATCTCGTTATCTAATAGGCTATTCATTGCTTCCATAGTATTACTTGCCAACATAAAATAATTATCGCTATCAATATTTATTTCTTCTGGTGCTATAAGTTCTTTTTTAATGGTTTCGTTAAATAGTTTACAGGCGTTTCTTGCATCGATGATTAATCGTTTGCTCTCTTCATTAGAAAGGCCTGCCAGTAAACTAAAAGAAGTCATAGAATATTCTTGAATTTTTTGTTCTAAATATTTCAATTTATTCCTATCTTTATTATTTATCTCTCTCGATGTGGCTGCTGCCATACCAATTGAGCGTGCTTGCCCAATAAATTCCACGGCCATAGGTAACTCTTTCCAAATGCATTGCAGATCGAGTATCTCTCGAGGTAACTTATGTGTCTTTTTCCAATCATCTGCAGCTACTTCCATTAGCCTTAATAGGTTCTCTATTAAATTTGTATGTTGGGTGAAGCTATCTTTAGAGGTTAACTCAAAACACTTTTTTTCAAGCCTTGGCCAGTGATCAATAAAACTCAGCCAACGAGATTGTTTTCTGAACACTTCATCTTTGTTTAAACCTAAGATCCCAATATTGATTTTTTGGCGCAACTCAACAATTAATGGCTCAACACGAAGATTGCCATTTAAATAGCCTGCAGATAAGCCTCTGTGCCTTTGCAAATTACCAATTAAAACCTTTAATTGGCTAATAACATCGAGGGCACGAATTAACCTAATACGGTCAGTTAGTCTCGTATAAGCTCTCACGAAAACCAAAGAAAATATCAAAACGGTTAATATGATGGTAAATGTTTCTATCATGTATCTCCTAATTGAAGCGTAAGGTGGGTAGTCGCATTCAAACGTTACGTTGATCATTAGATTTTCTAATTGATTATGCAAAGCCAATAGCGCTAATCACAATGATAAGAATGACAAAACTTGTTTTAATGTTTGAAAAGCAAATATTGAGCCACTAAAGAAGATTAAGAGGGGAGGTGTGTATTAAAATGTTTCAAACACACTTTACACAATGATTTTTAGATCTATTGCCTAATTGTTGTCGATATTGGCTATATTAATCCTACTCTTTGTTGTGATAGACGTTACTTCTTGCACACTATTAATACATACGCCCCTTATCGGTGCGCCCACCTCATTTTTTACTCACTTTGATTATTCCAGCTCAACTATCTAACACAAGCCGAAAAAGCTTTAGACTATACATTTTTCGGTCATAATTAAGAAGAGAATACCTCAGTAAAAGTCGCCAAGACTAATTTATGACGCAGTAACTTTAACGTTCTTTCCACAACTAACATTAGTTAGTTTATCGTCGGATGAAGTTATGCCAACTTTGCCATTATTTTTTGCGTCAAGTATAGACTTTTCTAATTTCTCTTTTAAACCTAAGTGCCGTTTATTCACGTAGTGAAACAGGGGTAATTTATGAGAACGGCGAGGGAGAAATTGAAACGAATCTAACTTAGATGCACAAATTATTCGCTCGGCTTCAACGTCTGTAGCAAAAATCAGATCCACTAAACCAGTGTCTAATTTTTTCGCGATTGAATTCACATTCTTAATAAAATGGCATTTAATATTAGATTCAGCGCATAAATCAACTGCGCCGCGAAAACTAGACAGAACCCCGATAACAGACGAGTCATCAGCAACACAATCATTCTTAGCTAAACAGATATAACCAATCTGTAAGTGCCCAATTGCTTCGTCAATTTTAACTAATTGACTGAAATGATTGCCCACTACATTGAGTCGAAATGCCTCTGCATCTAATTCACCTTTATCGACCATATTTAAGCCACGCTTAGATGGATAAAATGTGAAAGACGGCGTTATACCAACAGCCTGATAAATATCTGTATAATATTGAATGAGATGTGTAGTATCTTTTTCATCTTTTAATACATCGACAATATTGACGGTGTAATTATCAGATCTCGCTGAAAATGCGATAAACAGAAGCATGAAAATCAATAGTAATTTCATAATCTACCAATTCATTTTAATTAATTTAAGTTTAGCAGAAATACACTTAATGTAATCACTATTTGCCAACCTCTCGATATACTCAATGTTTTAAGCTCATAACTTCAACTTGGTGTAATTTTTGCTTTTAGCCATTCCAAATAACTGTGCTGAATCATCATACTGAGTAACGATACTCAGTAGGTAATTAATGCTGATAACATTGTACTTTTGCCGCTAATAATTTTCTTGTTCAACCCCCTTGCTGCAACTGTCCTCTGCTTTGATTCTAACGACCCCCAATCAAATAGTGATTTAGTACTTTTCAGACGAGAGCACTCTTACAGGAATAAAAATGACAAAAATTATAACTATATTTACGCTAATATTCAGTGTTAGTAGCCTTGCTTCTTCACAGAGTGCGGATAAGTATGGACCTAAAGATTTCCCTAGTGAAGAAAAATGGACTGCCATTGTCGCGGCCTATTCGCCCGAAATTAAAGCCATCGACATGGCTTTCTCGCAAATCAATGATGCCCAAATTGAACAGACACTGACGATTAAAGGAGTGAAGTATCAATTAGGACATTTTAAAGGTGAGCCTATAGTGATCTTTACCACTGGGATCAGTGTGCCTAACGCGGCAATGACAATGCAGATGGCATTAGACTACTTTCCAATTGATAGAGTGGTAATGATGGGCATTGCCGGTGGTGTCAATCCAGACTTTCAACCAGGCGACATTGCGATTCCAGAGCGCTGGTATTTTCACGATGAATCTGTATACGCCAACCCTAAAGCGGGTAGTAAAAACGCTTATATACTTCCTGATTATTACGAGCAGGCGTTAGCCCATTATCAGAAGCGTCAGGAGAATGATCCAAACGCGCCAAAATACGAAAACTTTGGTTTTATCCACCCTGAAGAAATGTCCGTTATTAAACAAGGTTGGTCAGAGCCTCAACAAATGCCTTACTTCACCGTCACACCGGAACTGTTAGACTTGACCGAAAAAGCACTCGCTTCAATGGCAACAATTAAAATGCCTTCAGGACAACCCATTGACATAAAAATTGGCGGAAATGGTGTGACTGGCTCAGTGTTTTTAGATAATGCAGATTATCGCAATTGGCTTCAACGGGTTTACGATGCTCAGGTGGCTGAAATGGAGTCAGCTGCGGTTGGACAAGTATGTTTTGTCAATGAAGTTGATTGGATTGTGATCCGTTCAATCAGCGATTTAGCTGGCGGACAACAAGGTAAAAATGTTGAAAATGTATTTGATGCCATCGCCTCAGGAACCGGTGCTCAACTCTTAGTCGGGTTATTGGATCAAATCGTCAAGTTCCAAGCAAAGCAATGAAAAACCATAATATTTTCATCAACGAGTAGATTCTAATGACCTTCACTCGAAGGTCATTTTATTCCCCTTTTATAAGCAACTAACTAAATTCGACTTCACAACCTCTCAAGCTCTTGCTAGCCCCTTCTTGAGAATGGTTCTTATTAATATTTACATTCCAATTATTTTTATGTAGTATTTCTGCGGTCAATTTTAGCCTTTACTGAGTTATCGCAAAAAGCTGAAACAGGACAATATAACCCCGAAAGGTTTAGATAGCGTGAGTCATAAGTGTAAGAACATTAACGTAGCGGTAAATTAAAAGGTAAGAAATGGGGTTTTCATTGGGTACAGTTAGACAATGGCACTGGATAAGCGCCTCTGTTTGCATGGCAGGTATGTTACTTTTTGCGGTGACAGGAATTACCCTTAACCATGCTGCCGACATATCAGCCGAACCCATTTTTATCAGTGTTGAAGAACAATTACCCGCGCCTCTCTTACAAGAGTGGCTGAAAACAAATTCGGCCCCTAAAAACCTTTCCAGCCAAATAGTTGATTGGCTCAGTTCTGAGCATCAAATAGCCCTTCCCAGGAATTACAATAGTGAATGGGATGGCAGCGAGTTTTACCTCCCCTTAGCAAGACCAGGAGGAGACGCTTGGTTGGCTATCGATACAGAAACTGGAGACTTTATTTACGAGGATACAGATAGAGGTTGGCTAGCGTATTTCAATGATTTACATAAGGGGCGCGATAGCGGCACCGTATGGCGTTGGTTTATCGACATATTCGCCGGTGGTTGCATTATTTTCAGCGTCACAGGTTTAATTCTATTATGCCGCCAATCTTCCCATAGACAAGCGACAGCACCATTAGCGGCCTTAGGCGTGTTAATTCCGCTAGTGCTTATGCTGTTATTTATTCACTAAAAGAGTAACCATATGAATACACCCAAAGTTTTATTAATTTTCAGCACTATTTTTAGTGTTTTTTCAACTTGTGCAAATAGCGAAACCCTGACCCTTGATGTTCAGATCCCCCAACTAAAGGTAGCTGAATACCACAGCCCTTACGTCGCGGTTTGGTTGGAAAGTAAATCACGAAAATCTACCCAAATAGCCGTTTGGTATGACGTAAAAATGGCTGACAATGAAGGGCAGGAATGGCTAAAAGATATTCGTCAATGGTGGCGTCGAGGTGGACGCAGTTTAGATCTGCCTTATGACGGCATAACCTCTGCGACTAGAGGTCCAGGTAGTCATCAAATTACCATTGATTTAAATAGAGCTGAATTAAAAGAGCTCAAACCGGGTGATTACAAATTACGCATTGAAGCAGCGCGAGAAGTGGGCGGCAGAGAATTAATCGAAATACCGCTAACTTTGCCTTTAGACAAAACTGCTCTGCCTATTTCTAAAAATGGCACCTCAGAGCTAGGTAAAATTAGCTTGAGTTTACAAACCAACAATTAATTTTTTACTGGAGTAATCGATATGAACACCTCAAATTTATTAAAAGTTATCACTGCAGGCATTCTAACTGCTTCAGTCGCCATGCAAGCCCAAGCTCATAGAGCATGGATGCTACCGAGTTCGACAGTATTATCAGGTGATGCGCCATATGTCACCTTTGATGCTGCAATTTCAAATACCTTGTTTTATCCAGATCACGTAGCAATGAACCTTACTGGAGTAAAAGCCTATGGCCCTGAAGGTAACTCTGTAGAACTTTTGAATACCGCCAAAGGCAAATATCGCAGTACCTTTGATATTCAATTGAATGACGAGGGCACATACAAAATTGCCACCAGCGGAGGCGGTTTGCGCGCTAGGTGGGAGGATGAGAATGGCAAACGTAAAATGTGGCCAAGACGCGGACAAACCGCTCAAGACTCAGAATTTGACTCAGCGGTTCCCCAAAATGCGAAAAAACTCCGAGTCAGTCGTAGTTACCGTAGAGTTGAAACATTCGTCACCTTAGGCGCGCCGAGTGATAAAGTCTTTGCGCCAACGAATCAAGGCATCGAGATGATCCCTCAAACTCACCCTAATGATTTATATGCCGGTGAAACCGCCACTTTCACCCTGTTAATTGAGGGTGAGCCAGCCAAAGGAGCAACCATCGAAGTCATTCCTGACGGCATGCGCTATCGCAATCAGCAAAATGAAATTAAGCTAACTGCCAACGAAAAAGGTGAGTTTGAAATTACTTGGCCTGCAGCTGGACGATACTTTTTAGAAGCAGAGTATGAAGACAACAAGGTTGCTTTACCAGCGACTAAACGCACTGGCAGTTACGCTGCAACATTTGAAGTGTTACCTATGTAACATAAATAGGAAGATACTCTTTTGAATGAAACAGTGCGAATTAGTGTAGCTTGCGTTTTAACATTAGGGTGGTTAATTTGGTGTATTGGTTTGTACGTTCGACACAAGCGCGCGCAACCTAAAATCAATTTAGCAGCATCTACGTTAATTGCCTATGCCAGCCAAAGTGGCTCAGCCGCTGCACTAGCAGTTAAAAAAGCACAACAACTCGGCTCTCAAGAGGCAGTTAATTTACTGCCTCTTGACCGCGTTGACTCTCAAACTTTGTTAGCCACTAAACGAGCCCATTTCGTTGTGAGTACCTACGGAAATGGCGAACCACCAGATAATGGTCAGCGCTTTTACCATGACATTTTGTCCAAAAGTTCAGCTATTGATTTGTCACATTTGCATTACTCTGTAACGGCTCTAGGCGATAGCACTTATGAACACTTCTGTGCATTTGGCCACAATTTACATAGTGGTTTAGCCAATTTAGGCGCAAAATCCAAATCTGCCGTCATTGAACTTGATAGTCAAAACATGCAGAAAACGGAAACTGAGGAGTCCACATCTCACCTTTGCGACTGGCAATTAATCGACCGCCAATGTCTCAATCCTGGCAGTGATAATCCTCCTTTATATTTGCTCACTTTTGGTATGCAATCAGAACTACCTCGCTGGCAAGCAGGCGATGTGATTTCTATACAGCCATGTAATGATGAAAAACGTGTGGATGTTTGGTTACAAAAACATCAGTTGGACGGCAATATGATTGTCGATAAAGATGGCAACCAACAATCCCTAAAATACCATTTGGCTCGGTGTCAGCTACCTGAACATTTTGACCCACATAATAGCAACCCAGCGCGTTGGTTAAACTCAATCAAATCATTACCCTACCGAGAATATTCAGTCGCCTCGGCCCACCATGAAGGTGTTCTGAAGTTAATTGTAAGGTTACAGACTTGCACCAATGGTAAGCCCGGATTGGGTTCCGGTTGGCTTACTCAGTTCAGTAAAATTGGGGATATTACCCGTGGCATGATTCGCAGTAATATTCGTTGTCACATTGAAAATGCCGTGCGACCACTCATACTCATCGGTGCTGGCAGTGGAATTGCCGGTTTACGGGCCCAGTTGGCACAAAGAGCGGCTTACTCGAAAAGTGCGCCTGTATGGCTTGTTTATGGTGAACGTGATCCAAAACACGACACCATGCTCAATGATGAATTGGCCGCTTGGCAGCAAAGTGGCGTAATTTCAGAACTGCATTTTGCATACTCAAGAGACCCTCAAAAAAAGGCTTATGTGCAAGAAATTTTACATATGAAATCAGAAAAACTGAAAGCCATGGTGCACAAAGGCGCAGACATCTATGTTTGCGGAAATAAAGCCGGAATGGGTGATGGCGTACACCAAGTATTAACGGAATATTTAGGCCAAGAAAACATTTCAGCCTTATTAACAAATGGACGTTATCGAAGAGATTTATATTAAGATTAAGTCTACAGATAAAAGGTGAATGAAGGTAAAACTTAATTCCCTTCTAACTTCTTACTTCCGCTCACTTCCCTATCATTCACTCGGTTCCACTACTTCATTATTTTGTAGGTTTATTTACGATGTGCAAGAAGAGCATTGGCGGAATGTGAAGCGACATTTAAAAAACTAAGCTGATAATAAAATGCACTTTTCATCTGAAAAGTGCATTAAATAAATTCCTCAGCGTGATGATGAGATTAGTCAGCAAATTGCCTTATGATCGAACCTAAGGTTTCTTTCGCATCACCAAACACCATGCGGCAATTAGGTTTAAAGAATAGAGGATTATCTACTCCAGCAAAACCCGATGCCATGCCTCGTTTAAGTACAAAAACATTTTTCGCCAAATCTGCGTTAATAACTGGCATCCCATATATAGGACTGCCCTTCATTTCACGTGCTGCGGGGTTTACCACGTCGTTCGCGCCGATTACCATTGCCACATCAAAGTTTTCAATGCGTTTATTGATTTCATCCATTTCAAACAATTGCTCATAGGAAACATCGGCTTCTGCTAAAAGAACATTCATGTGTCCAGGCATTCTCCCTGCCACAGGGTGAATGGCATAAGCCACTTCTGCACCATTTTCTTCAAGCAACACTTGTAGTTCCTTCATCGCATGTTGCGCTTGCGCAACAGCCATACCGTAACCAGGTATCACCACGACTGATTGAGCCGCTTCTAACACGTAATAAGCATCATCAGCAGACAAAGGTTTTACTTCACCTTCAATTACCATATTGGATTCAACAACAGGCATAAACCCGCTAAATAACACATTCGACAATGAGCGGTTCATTGCTTTACACATTATACTGGTCAAAATAATGCCACTGGCCCCCACTAGTGAGCCTGCCACAATAAGAATGTTATTCTGTAAGGCAAAGCCTGCTGCACAAGCTGCCAGCCCTGAATAACTGTTTAGCAACGAAATAACCACTGGCATATCTGCTCCGCCAATGGGCAGAACCAGCATAATTCCAAACAGTAACGCTAATCCCATCAAGCTATACAGAACAATACTGAAACCAGGGGAAAATTCAGGTTGGGCAACAAATAAATAACCGCCAAATATAATAGTGGCAACCAATAGCAGGTTAAAAATCACCTGACCTTTGAAGGTAACCGCTCTACCGGTGATCCTTTCACTTAATTTTGCCCATGCAACCAAGCTGCCTGAAAATGTCACTGCGCCAATAAGTAGCGCCAGGAAGGTAACAAACATGATGAAAGCAGAAAATTGACTGTTTGATTCAACCGTTGACCAAGCCACAAATACACTGGCGAGGCCCCCCACTCCATTTAACAACGAAACGAGTTCGGGCATTGAGGTCATCGCGACTAATCTGGCCGCAAAAAAGCCAACAATACTGCCGGCAAGAATAGCAATGGCTATCCATTCAAAACTCACAATATTCTTATCGAACATTGTTACAACAATAGCTAAAAGCATCCCCACTGCAGACAATAAATTACCTTTTCTTGCTGAAGATGGGTGTCCTAGTAATTTTAGTCCAAAAATAAATAACGCGGCTGCCAGCACATAAGTCAGGTTAATCACCAATGCTGAAGTCGAAGTAGTTTCTATCATTTTTAAATCCTCTTAATCTTCAGTTTGGGTTATTTCTTTTTCTTAAACATGGCAAGCATGCGATCAGTAACCAAGTAACCGCCAACAACGTTAATGGTGGCAAGGAAAACCGCTACGGCGCCCAAAATTTCGGCATATTGACCTAGGCTGTCATCGCCAGCTAACGCAAGGGCTCCCACTAACGTAATACCTGAAATCGCATTAGCGCCAGACATTAAAGGGGTGTGTAGAGTAGCCGGTACTTTTTGAATTAGTTCAAAGCCAACAAAAATTGATAACAACAAAATAAATAATAAATATATGGCTTCCATTATGCTTTCTCCTGCTGACTATTGGTTTGCTCATAAAAGGACTGAATCATTTTATTTACCACCTGACCTTGATGGGTAATGATGCAACCAGACTGCACTTCATCCTCAATATCTAGTTCGAAACGATTGCTTTCTTTTGACCAAAACTCGCTGATTAAATTGTATAAGTTACTGGCATACATTTGAGTGGCATGTTTAGCCACTCCGTTAGCCCAGTTACCTGTTCCAACCAAGCTAACGCCGTGTTTAACGATAGTTTCTCCAGCGACTGAACCGGCCACGTTCCCACCCGTTTCCGCGGCCATATCAACTATAACGCTACCAGGTTTCATCATTGCAATAGTGGCATCATCGATAAGTTGCGGAGGTTTGCGTCCGAACAATTGCGCGGTAGTGATAACGATGTCTGAATCAGCAATACATTTAGCTTGTTCACGCTGTTGAATTTGCATTTGCTCCGGCGTTAACGCTTGGGCGTAACCTTGTCCGGTTTCACCTGTTTGGCCTAAGTCTATATCAAGAAATTTCGCACCTAAGGATTGAACTTGTTCAGCCACCACAGAACGAGTATCAAACGCCGTTACACTTGCCCCAAGACGTTTAGCGGTAGCGATTGCTTGTAGACCAGCAACACCGGCTCCGATGACAAAGACTTTAGCGGGTTTCAAAGTACCTGCCGGAGTCATCATCATTGGTAAGACAGAATCGAGAGTATTCACAGCTTGCATGATCATTACATAACCCGCCAAACTGGCCTGAGAACTCAACGCATCCATCTTCTGACAACGACTAATTCTGGGGATCATTTCCATACTGATGCTGGTAATTTGAGCTGCACACAATTGCTCAACAAAAGCATGCTCATTGAAAGGATCTAAGTAACTGACGATGAGGGTTTCAGGTTTTAGCAAACCTATCTCTTCAGCGGTCAATTTGTGTAAGCTCAATACAATATCGGCTTTTTTTAATAGATCGTCTCGGCTAGTGATAACGTTTGCACCGGCGGCTTGATAATCACCATCCTGAATGTTAATCGCCGCCCCTATACCAGACTGAATACACACATCAGCACCTAACAAGGTGTAAGCTTTCACATTAATAGGCATTAACGAACAACGCTTCTCTCCAGGCTTTGTCTCAGCTGGAAAAGCAATAACAGGCATATACCCTCTCCTAATTTTAATAATTTAATGTGGTTACTATGCCCGCATATGTTAGTAAACAGTTATTCATATTGTTTATATAGAATATCAAATTAATAATTTACAGGTGATAAATCAGTAAGATGAAACTTATATTAAATGGGACAAATGGCATCAAATTGCAGTGACAGCAAGGGCCATAGGGCCATAAAAGGGGAAAAAGGCAATATATTCAGCTGTATTCACACAGGAAAACCCTAAACAAATATCTCGTTTTTGGTTTTCTATATGAAACACAATTATGAATGGATTTAGATAGATTTTTGTTATGGTTGAACCACTTGGATACCAATATTATTACAACTAGCAGTGAAAGCCGCTATTTCTGCTTCAGGAAGAGAAATGTGAATACCGACCATTTCAGCATAATTACATTCATCAATAACACCTTGGTGTTGGCTGGCTAGATGCCGAATGAACTGCTCATGTTTGAAGTCGGCCCGAAGCGTTAATGGCACCAATCTTAATTGCTCTTTCACAGGTAAGATATCAATCACTTGTTGTGCGGAACTCGAATAGGCCCTAACTAGGCCTCCAGCCCCTAATTTAATACCACCAAAATAACGCGAAACAACCAACATAATGTCGCCAATATTTTTATGTTGAAGTACATTTAAAATTGGTTTTCCCGCGGTCCCGCTTGGCTCTCCATCATCCGACATTGCTGCACTAACAGGTGAATTAGGGTTTCCTAGCAAGTAGGCCCAGCAGTGATGTCTTGCGTCAGGATACTGCTGTTTTATAGATGCAAGCTCGGCCAAAGCCTGCTCTCGACTGCTGGAAAAACTAGCACAGGCGATAAACTTACTTTTTTTAACCTCATAGGTTATTGCAGTGGTTTTTGATGGAATAGGATAAGACATAAGCTGGATATTATACCCAACTATGCCAAAAGGTTTAATAAAGAATTGATTATTCTCAGAGTGGGTCGGTTAAATGGCCGAGGTAAAGCAGCCAAAATAAAAGTGAAAACTTTCAACATGGACCACAAACCCAAGGCGCTTATCGTGTATTTTTTAGGAAAAATCACTATTGCTCCCTTAAAAAACTGTATGTGGTCATTTTTAAATCAATAGCTAAAGCTAAGTAGCTGCGTGTAACACAACCGCACAAAAAGATAATAAGTAATTGTATAATATACAATTTAATTTATTTCAGGGAATTCTGCTTTGGCAGCCTCATAAAGCATAACAGCGTAGAAACAATACTTACTATATAAGCCCAAGGTCTTATCTACATTATATTGGTTTTTTCGTATGATCAGATAACTGAAAGCTTTCAGACTCAATTACAACAAAATCAAAAGAAGTGGCGAAGCTTGATACAAGTTAACTTACAAATGCGAGAAACAACATGTCTTATAAAAGTGAATATGAGCAGTCAATTAATCAGCCAGAAACATTCTGGAAGGAAAAAGCCGCGAAGTTACCTTGGTACAAAGAACCGCAAAACATTTTAAGCAAAGATATCAACGGCATTCATCGTTGGTTTGCTGACGGTTTGATGAACACCTGTTATATGGCAGTGGATTATCATGTTGAGCAAGGATTAGGCGAGCAGATAGCGATGATCTATGATTCCCCTGTGACGAACTCAAAAGCAAGCTACACCTACAATCAACTACAAGAAGAAGTCGCTCTTTTTGCAGGTGTGCTGGCTAATCAGGGAGTAAGCAAAGGCGATCGTGTGGTAATTTATATGCCAATGGTAGCTGAAGCGGTAATAGCAATGTTAGCTGTAGCCCGTTTGGGCGCTATTCATTCCGTTGTATTTGGCGGATTTGCGCCACACGAATTGGCCATGAGAATCGACGACGCAGAGCCCAAAGTGCTGGTAACGGCTTCATGTGGAATTGAAGTATCTAAAATAATCAAATATAAACCCTATGTGGACGAAGCAATTCGACAAGCCAAGCATAAAGTTGAGCACTGTATTGTTCTACAACGAGAACAATGCAGAGCTGAATTAATTCCGGGTCGCGACATAGATTGGCATACAGCCATTAAATCAGCTTCAGCAGCAGATTGTGTGCCAGTCAAAGGCACAGATCCCTTATATATTCTGTACACTTCTGGCACAACCGGCAAACCTAAAGGTGTAGTGAGAGATAATGGCGGCCACGCCGTTGCATTGCACTACTCAATGGAAGCCGTTTATAACATGCAACAGGGTGACGTGTTTTGGGCTGCCTCAGATGTTGGTTGGGTAGTAGGCCATTCGTATATCGTATACGGACCGCTTCTTAAAGGTTGTACGACCATAGTTTACGAAGGCAAACCTATTAAAACCCCAGATGCCAGTGCTTTTTGGCGAGTTGCTCAGGAATACAACGTAAAAACCTTATTTGCTGCACCAACGGCTTTTAGAGCAATACGTAAAGAAGATCCAGAGGCCAAATTATTAGCAGATTATCCTTTACAAAGTTTACAAACTATTTTTATGGCTGGAGAACGACTTGATCCCCCCACTTATCAATGGACCTGTGAAAAAACCGGAAAACCTGTCATCGACCATTGGTGGCAAACCGAAACAGGCTGGGCAATTTGCGCTAATTTGCTAGGCATAGAGGAAAAAACGCCCAAACCAGGATCGGCAACCTTAGCAGTACCAGGATTTGATGTACAGATTTTGGACGTAGAAGGAAACCAAATGCCAGCATCTAAGCAGGGGGCAATAGCGATTAAACTGCCTTTGCCACCGGGCTGCTTGCCCACAATTTGGGGAAATCAAGAGCGTTTCATTGCTGGTTACCTTAGCCAATATCCAGGGTATTACTGCTCAGGTGATGGTGGATACAAAGATGAAGATGACTATGTATTTATTATGGGAAGAACAGATGATGTGATCAATGTTGCAGGTCATCGTCTTTCTACCGGGGAGATGGAAGAGATCTTAGCGTCTCACCCTGCCGTAGCTGAGTGCAGTGTGATTGGCGTTCACGATAACTTGAAAGGTCAAGTTCCTATCGGAATGGTGCTGCTTAAAGACGGAATAGAGATAGATGAAAGGCAACTTCAAGCTGAATTGATAGCCAATGTAAGACACGAAATTGGTCCAATTGCATGTTTTAGCCGCGCGATTGTTGTGCAACGTTTACCTAAAACTCGATCAGGCAAAATATTGCGCAAACTATTACGACAAATATCAGCCGGTGAATCTTACGATATACCTTCCACCATTGACGATCCTGAAAGTGTCACTGAAATAGCTGACATCATGAATAAACAAGGCTTAATTAATATGGAAGAGGCGTCTTAACCTAGAAACCTAAAGCTTAACTGCGGTCGACGACATTCCCCTAAATGGTTCATCACCGCAGTTTTCATTAATTTTTTGGTGTAATTCCCAACGCACCCTTGCTCACTTTTAGTGAGCTTTTTTATGGGCGAGAAAACATCAGCTAAACATCCATTACCTTACTAGTTGAACGGCTTCCGTCACTGAAACAACATCCCAAAACGGAATAATCAATAGTGGGTAATATCAGTGAAGACTCGGGGTAAACTTTTTGAAAATATCAAATTGATCAGCTGGAACCGGCTTTTGAAAAAAGTAACCTTGTCCATATTGGCAGTTTAAATGTTTTAAGAATTGATAACATTGAAAGGTTTCTATGCCTTCAGCAATGATTTCCATATTCAATTCGTGACCCATAGCGATTATGGTCGATGCAATGGTATTGTTCGCCGGCATAAAACTCTTATCAATTTTTAAAACATCAAAGGGTAAATTTTGCAGATAACTCAGACATGAGTACCCTGTACCAAAGTCATCTAGCAGTAATTTTGCACCTAACTCTGATAATTCATGTAGCGTCTGCACACTGACTTTATCTTCGGTAATCGCACTATTTTCAGTAATCTCTATATGCACACTCTGAGCAGAAAGTGCATGCTTAGTTAAGGCATCCGATAAGCGTTTAGTAAAGTGTTTATCTTTCAGTTGGTAAGTAGATACGTTAATCGCCATTGCGTGTTCAGTTGCCCCCGCATCACGCCAAATTTTGCATTGCTTGCATGCCTGCTCTATTACCCAACCTCCAATATCAATGATTAGCCCAGCGTTTTCAGCAATAGGAATAAATTCATCTGGCCCAATAACCTCATTTTCTGAATTAGTCCATCGCAATAGTGCTTCACTACCTATAGTGCGATTATCTGGTAAATGCACTATCGGCTGATAAACAAGGCTAAGTTCGTCATTTTTAATTGCCTGATGAAGTTGAGCCGCCAAAGTAAGCCTGCGATTAAGTTTGCTGCCAGACTGCATATCATAAGATTGAAATTGATTTTTCCCTGCATTTTTGGCTTGATACATAGCGGCATCAGCATGCTTTAACAGGGAGTTGCAATCAACACCATTTTGAGGATAACAGGCAATACCGATACTGCCCGTGACAAAAGACTGCATATTTTCTAATTCGATTGGTATCCTAACGGCTTCAATAATCCGATGGGCTATATTGTCTATTGTTTCAATGGATTCAAAACAATCAGTCACGGCAACAAATTCGTCACCGCCAAAACGCAGCACTGAATCACACTCTCTAACGGTCTGAGCTATTCGCTTAGCCATCTCAATTAACAACTTGTCCCCCACTGAATGGCCGAGGGTATCATTGATATCTTTAAACTGATCTAAATCGATAAACATCACTGCAAATTGCGCATTTTGTCGCTCTGCTTTTGCAATGGCCGCATCAACGGTATGACTCAATAGATTTCTATTGGGCAAACCCGTTAAGGAATCTTTGTAAGCTAACTGTTTGATGCGCTCTTCACTTTTAGCAAGCGCCTTGATTGCTTCTGCCCTTCTATTGAGAATAGCAGTCACTGCCGTACCTATTTTATGGGTAAAAATCAGCACTAAAATAGAGGTAAATAATATGATTAAAATAGTTAAATGGGTGACGAATTCTACGGTTTTTTGAACCGGTGCTTCAAATAAGATGGAGTTTTGACTAAATCGAGTCAGAGACAGAATTAATTCATTTTGCAAATATTGTGCGCTAATTTCCCCATTTTCATATTGTGATATTTTTGACAAGGTATCATTCGCGATAGCTAAATCAGTTTCACACAAGGTAATTATTGCCTCAGTATTGATAACACGCATAAAAAATCGTTCGAACAAACCGATCATATTTAAGCAGGCTTGAGGTTGTTCACGAATTTTCATAATAACGTTGCGCACGTCGTTAATAAAATAGAGGTTTTGCTCAGATACAGTCCTTTTGGGAGTAGAAACTAACCCATTTAATTCCAAGGTATGTTTAAAGTGGCGAATATTTAATTGATGGAAATGGCTACTTTTATCGACCTTAAAGAAACTCCAAATCATGACAACTGAAAATAAAAAGATGATCGCAGTGAGAAAGCTTAATGCCTTTTTGACCTTACTATCTTCAATAATCATTATTTAATGTGCTCTTAGAGCTACTTCCACGAGACGACCATTGGCGATGTCAAATGAAGGTCGCTTGCCTTTTTATGAAATCAATTAATATTAAATTTATGTATAGCACAATTCGGCGGTTAGTGAAGTTAATACCGATTATAATATCAACAACTTGGATGTGTTTTTGCGGTATGAATCGCTTTCTAGAAAGCGATTCTTACCGCAAAAAGTGAACTCGCTTTATTCTAATCTGAATTTACTAGCGATAAGCATTCCAATAGCACGTTGCATTTCAGTGTGCATCCGCTGTGCATCTTCTCCAACAACGGAGTTACAAGACATCATTTTTGCACAAGTTTGGCCAGAAATACGGCTTCCAGTTCCTACTTTAGGAGCTTGTGTATGGCGCAATATTTCTAATTGATCAATAAAGAAATGCTGTAAATCTTGCGGGGTCACGACAATACGTTCAATACTATCATCGCTGCCCGGAGGCATGGGAAGGTTTAATTCAGTAAGTCTTTCTCTAGCCGCTTCAACTTTGTATGCCGCCTTGTTGTAATAAGCAATGGATTTGTCTTGTTGCTCTGCTCCAAAAAATTGACTGTCATACATCTGGCCCAACAAATAACTCGCTTTATGCAGGTTATTTTCTGACGCTAAAGTTAACCATTCCTTTGCTTCATCATAGTCCTTCTCTACTATTTCCCCTTCAATATAAACAACACCAAGAACATAAGCAGCCTCATATACTTTGTTTTTAGCGGCCTTTTTGAGGTAACTGATCCCCCTACTTGGATCATCATCTGTCGCTTGTGATATATACATTAACCCGGCTTTATATTGGGCAGTTGCCTGATTCCACTTGGCCGCCTTTTTGTACATCCTAAGGGCCCTAGAAGTACTTTTTTCGGTGCCGTACCCGGTAATATAAAAATTGCCCAATGCTTCCATCGCACTGGGATGGCCTTTTTTAGAATATTTTTTGAATTCCTTAAAGGTTTTAACACAATGCTCTTCACTGCACTCTTTGAAATCAAAGGCCAATGAAACAGGTGCAAATACGATGACACTTACAACTAATACAATCTTTTTGAGCTGACTAAACATAGTTAACACTCTCCATGTTATTTAATAATGACTAATTCATACACAAACTATTTAACTCGACAGTACAACTGGTTATCGACATTACAATACCTTACTTATAGTAGTTGTACTTAAGTTTTTAATACTATGGACTGTTATAAAATAGTTGTCATCTGTTAATTTATTATACATAGTCAATCAGGGGGTTTCTGCCCAGACTATTGCTGAAGATATTTCACTACATTAAAAATAGACCGATCTTCAGTATCTCGTTTGATGTCAAAACCTAGACTTTCGCAAAAACCCAACATACCGGTATTCTCAGCTAAAACCATGCCTTCCATACGTTCCAATCCTTTTTGTTTGGCACTTTCTATTAGTGCCTTCATCAAACGCACGGCAATGCCTTTACGATGCCAATCGTCGGCCACCACTACCGCAAATTCGCAACTTACTTTATCAATATTGGTAATATATCGAGCAACGCCTATTTCCCGTTCCATCTTGCCACTGCTCACTACAGCCAGTAGCGCCATCTCAAGATCGTAATCGATTTGAGTAAATCTAACTAACATGCTTTGTGGCAATTCTTTAATGCTTTGCATAAAACGGAAATACTTAGCTGTAGGCGATAATGAGCTCACAAATTGACGTTCTAGATTAGCATCCTCAGGTCTAATGGGCCGAATTTCTAATTCCACGCCAGAACTGAGCATTTCTGTTGTCGCCAATTCCATAGGGTAGGGATGAATTGCCATATGATCATAACGCCCAGTTTGCGAGTGCTCAGCAATCAAAATTTTAGCATCTAAAGCAATAGCGTCATATTCATCTACCACCAGTGGATTAATTTGCAGTTCTTTAATCCAAGGAAGCTCACAAGCCATTTCAGATAGACGCAATAGAACATGCTCAATGGCCCCCATATTACATTGAGGAAGTTGTCTAAATGAGCCTAGCATTTTGGCAATACGGGTATTGTTCATCAACTCACGGGCGAGGGTTTTATTAAGTGGTGGGATAGCAACTTCGCGATCACCCATAATTTCTGATGCGATGCCCCCCGCTGCAAACGTAATAATCGGGCCAAAAACGGTGTCATTGGATATACCAACCAACACCTCTCTGCTGCGTTTTTTAATGTACATAGCTTCTACAGTAACGCCATCTATTTCTGCTTCGGGGAAGTACTCGGACACCGAATCAATAATATCCTGATAAGCATTTTTAACCGCTTCCACATTTGAAATACCTAATCTCACCCCCCCAACGTCAGATTTATGTGAAATGGTTTTACTGTAAACTTTCATCACTACAGGAAAACCGATGGATTTGGCAAGCATGATCGCTTCATCTAAATTGTGTGCCAAACTAGCCCGTGTTGTAGAAATATGGTACGAATCAAGGATTGCCATTGACTCTAAATCTGTCAAAACTGAGCGCCCTTCGTTTAACGCCCCCTCAATGATTGATTTAGCATCTTCCGTATTTACTTTTTCCTCTTCTTGCAATGGCTCTGGGGCTTGCAACAATAGCCGTTGGTTTCGCGTAAAGTTACGTAAATATGAAAACGCCTCAATTGCCGCTTCCGGAGTATTAAATGTAGGTACTTGATTGTCTTCAAGAAATGTTCTTGCCTCCTGCAGCATTTCCCCGCCCATAAAACAGCAAATAATGACTTTTGAAGAAGCTTTAGAGGCGCTTACAATTTCCTTGGCGACTTGCAAAGGTTCAGTCATAGACTGGGGAGATAAAAGGACAACAATACCGTGCATATTTTTATCTTTTAGACAAATGGACAAAGTTTGTTGATACCGTTCTGGAGGAGCGTCTCCAATAATATCGATGGGGTTATCTTTCGACCAATTGGCCGGGAGCAATTCATTTAATTGAGTTTGCGTATCGTCACTTAACGAAATTAAATTCAAATTTAGATCCGTAGCGCGGTCCGCGGCAATGGCTCCTGGTCCACCGCCATTGGTGATAATCGCGAGATTCTCACCGGCAAGGCGCTTGTTGGTTGACAATACAGTCGCCCCCACAAACAGATCAAACACCCGATAGCCTCTTACAGCACCTGCCTGACGTAATACGGCATTAAATACGTCATCTTCCCCCGAGGTAACACCAGTGTGCATTTGCGCTGCCATGGTACCTTTGTTGTGGCGGCCAACTTTTAGGACCAATACCGGCTTCACCCGAGACGCACGTTTCAACTCGCTTATAAACGAGCGGGCATGATTGATACCCTCAATATACAAAAGAATACTTTTGGTTTGTGAATCGTAAGTTAGGTAATCGAGTAATTCACCAAATTGTACGTCTGCAGCACAGCCAATAGACACAACTGCAGAGAAACCTAATTTACGAGACTTAGCCCAGTCCAGAATAGACGTACACAAAGCACCTGATTGAGATACGACGGCTAAACTTCCCTTATGGATGTCGCCACTATGGAACGTTGCATTAAGACACGTTATTGGACGAGCCACACCTAAACAATTAGGACCGATAAGACGAATTTTATGTTTTTTAGCAGTATGTTGCACTGCTTGTTCAAGTTTTTTGCCTTCTTCATTAGCTTCCCCAAACCCCGCCGACAAAATAATCACTGCTTTTACACCGTGTTTTCCACAGGCGTCTATAATGTCATCGGTCACTGACGCTGGTGCTGCAACAATAGCCAGCTCTATGGGCTGATGGATCTCTGATATGCTCTTAAAACAACGTTGCCCTAACACTTCTGCATGCCGAGGATTAATGAAATAAATTGGCCCTTTAAAGGTACCCGAGGTTAAATTTAGTGATACCGTCTTTCCGATCGTTGATTCACGCTCGCTGGCACCGAACAAAGCAATCGAACTTGGGGAAAAAAACGAATGTAAATAATGTTTCATTTAAAATCTCTTAAATGTTGACGCGATTGTTTTGTTACTATTATCCCATACAACTAATAGGGTTATTTTATGTCTTCAACGGCTTTTATTACACATCCTAAATGTTTACTCCATGAAATGGGAGATGAACACCCTGAAAGTGCTGCTCGCTTGCATGCCATTCAAGACGGTTTAATCCAATTTGGATTAGCAGACTTCATACTGAATATCCCTTCTCAAAAAGTGTCTAAGGATCTGTTAAAAGAAACTCACACACCAAACCATGTTGAACTGATTGAACAATTTTCACCGGTAAAAGGCCAGTACTTTCCCATAGATGATGATACTAAAATGAATCATGCATCTTTTGAGGCTGCTTTATTCTCTGCTGGTGCAGGTATAGTTGCTATTGACGGTTTATTCAACCATCAATTTAAAAATGCGTTTTGTGCTGTTCGGCCTCCAGGCCATCATGCTGAAAAAAAACAAGCTATGGGATTCTGCTTTTTTAACAATATTGCAGTCGCTGCTACCTATGCTAAACAACAATATAATCTTACACGTATTGCCATTCTAGACTTTGATGTACATCACGGAAATGGCACTGAAGATATTTTGAAAGATGATCCCAAAATACTATTTTTATCTTCCTATCAATATCCTTTTTACCCGTTCACTATACCTGAAAAGGCCGCCGAAAATTGCCTGCATTACCCGTTACCAGCAGGTACAGACTCCACGGCATTTCGTCAATGTTATACTGAACGAGTACTACCCGAATTGAAAAAGTTTAAACCCGAATTAATTCTGATCTCCGCTGGTTTTGACGGTCACCATAGTGATCCCATGGCAGATTGGGACTTATTAGATTCTGATTATAGTTGGTTAACTCAGCAACTTGTGGATATTGCCGAGAGCTGTTGCGACGGCAAAATAGTCTCATTCTTGGAGGGAGGCTATAGCTTACCGGCACTAAGAACGGGAGCAATAGCACATATTAAAGCTTTGATGAAAATATAGACAATAGACAACTTGATGGATTAATTGGGTAACCACAAAAACGTGACTTTGTAGCTACCCTGAATACGTATGAAACCGGGTAATTAATCTTGTAAGGTTTTTATCAGGGTTTCAACTTCTTCGAATGTAGGCGGATTGCAACCTATCTTTTCAACATTTAAACCCGCAGCGACCGCACCAAACCTCAAACCATCCTTCAACGTACTTTCTTCAGCAGATGGAGAAAGCGCATTATTTTTTAATAATCTAGCAAGCATGGCAGAGAAAAAAGTATCTCCAGCTCCTACCGTGTCACCAAACACCGCAGGTTTATGAACAGCTTGAAATAAATTGTGTTTGTCAGTGATTAAATGAGAACCACCTTCACCCAAAGTTAACACTACCATGCCATTTTCCATTCTATCTAACATAGATTTGGCATGAAATTCAGGTTTACCATAAAGGCCTTTGAGTTCAAGATCTTCATCACTCACTTTGACGATATCGGCAAACTCGACGAACCGCCATATTGAGGCAACATATTGGTGATGATTAACTTCAACCCCTTTACGCACATTCACATCAATACTGATTTTCACACCGCGAGATTTAAGGGTGGTAATAACAGGGATCAGCACTTCCAACATTTCGGGCACTATGGCAAGGGAACCGGTATGAAAAAGCTCTAGATCCTCTGGCAACATTGACAATAATTTTTCCGAGGTGATATCCAGATCTGCTACGCACTTTCGATATAAACGATAGCTAGGCTTGCCGTCTTCGGCTTTGTAAACCAATGCCAATGACGTATTCTTTTCTGAACGGTTATTGTCAGGAATTTGAATTCCTTCGCTTGTCACTGAACTAAGGATTTTTTCACCCAAATAATCCGTGGAAATAGGTGATAAATAAGAGCAGTTAATGTCTTGCTTCACGAAGCTTCGGGCGACATTGAACGGTGAGCCGCCAATGAAGGGTTGATAACTACCATCTTGCTGCTGAATCATGTCAAACAACGCTTCACCAAATACAGCCACTTTAGGATTAGCCATAATCACTCCAAATTTCTAAAAATGAGCCAAGTCGACTAAAACTAGACGACCTTTGGCAATAGTACAAATAATAACTCGAATACCTTAAGACACGGCTAACGTAGCGTTGTCCACAATGCATTGCATGTGCTTTTTGATATTTGCGTCTGAATAAATCTGTTTAGTCTGTTTTCTATAAATATCTAAGAAATCTTGATTTTTGTTTAAATCACCAAAAATTGAAGTGAGTTGCAGAAATGCGTCAGGATTTAGTGAATATTTAGCAGCAGCGATGTGCAAATCTTGCGACATCACATCTATGATTGTGATCTCTTTATTATGACGGTTAGTTTGCTTATCACTGTAGTAACACCATGCAGCTAACACTAATGTAGCACACTCAATATTACCTTTATTTTGCAGATTGTCATTAATCGTGGGGATCAAAAAGGTAGCGAGTTTAGAAGCGCTTTCTGAACAAATGCGGGTTAAATGATCTTTGATATTCGGATTAGCAAAACGCTGAAGTAGAGTTTGCTTATAATCATCTAAATCAATGCCATCAACCGGAGGCAAAATTGGCGTGACTTCAGTATCCATAAATAATTGCAAGAACTGACTAAAAGTCGGATCCTTTACGCTTTCGTCTATGGTTTCAAAGCCATGAATGGAACCCAAAATCCCCAATACCGAATGGCCCGCATTTAGTAATCTTATTTTCATGTTTTCGTAGGGTGTGACATCCGGCACAAATTGCGCACCTACCTTTTGCCACTGCGGTCTGCCGACGCTAAATTTATCCTCAATGATCCATTGATGAAAAGGTTCGCAAGTAACAGGCCATTCATCTTGCAAGCTCAACTCTGAGCTTAAATAGTCAATATCTGCTGATGTAGTGACAGGTGTAATACGGTCAACCATTGCATTTGGGAACGGGACTTCCTGTTCAATCCATTTTGCCAGCTCTAGATCAACTTTTTGGCTATAGGCCAACAGCATTTTGCGGGCAACATCACCATTGTGTTGAATATTGTCACAAGATTGCACAGTAAAAGGCGCTAATCCCCTCTCCATACGAAGCTTGAGTGCCGCGGTTAAAAACCCAAATACTAATCGAGGCGTGTGCGGATTAGCGAGATCATGGATGACATCTGGATTATCAAAGTCAAATTCATTTGTCGCAGGGTTAAAGTTATATCCCCCTTCAGTAATCGTCAGTGAAACAATCTTAGTACTGGCATCTGCCATTTTTTGAATAACCGCATTTGGCTCATCACACCCTAACAAGAAATCGGTCATGCAACCTATAACTTGGTTTTCAATGGTCCCATTAGGATGTTTGACAATTAACGTATAAAGATAATCTTGCTGTTCGAGAATCGATTTCATTTTACGATCGGCATCTCTTAATCCGACCCCGCAAATCCCCCAATTTAGATCACCTGTTTGATTCATATATTCGTCAGTATAATAGGCTTCGTGGGAGCGGTGAAAGCCGCCCACACCCACATGTACGATGCCTGCTTGAACGTTTTTGCGATCATAATTGGGCACCGAAATAGTACTTGGCAATTGATGAAGGTTTTGTTCATTAAGACGAAGTTTGGATTGAGTATTCATTAACCTTCCCCTATTGCGCTTGCGCAGCTAATTGTTTTTTACGCTGCATATTCCAATATGCAGTGATGAAATAAATGATGGTGCAAATAAACCCTACAGTTTGGAATAAATCTCGATTAGCTTCATAAGCAGGTATTCCTGAGCTGAAAAACATGGTGTTTATTGCAAACAAAGTAGTGATTAGCAAACTGCCAATAGACACAAACTGAAGCACTTTAGAGAATAAGCTAGTATCAATATGCACTTCCGGCTCAAGGTCAGCTTGTTGAGTTTGATACTCTTCTACGCGTTGCTCAAAGGCTTCCATTTTCTGTTGCTCATGAGGATACTCTTCAGACGCGCCATGATATTTTGCCAGCACGATATAGCACAAGGTAGTGAAGAACCAAGTGGGGATGAATAAATAATAGAACGACAGAATATCAAGGGCATTTAAACCAAACCCAAAAGTTAAACCAAGTCCCCAGGACGCCACTGCAGGTACACTGTGAGTAAGGCTTCTGAACGTCACCCAATAACGCGTAAAGCCAATACGTGGAAAGATAAAATGTTCAGCAAACACAATCGCCCCAACTGGCACGACTAATAAACCAGCATAGGTCAATAGCGGCAGCATTTTGTTAAACACAAATGGGAAACAAGCGATAATCACTGCCACAATTCCAACAATTAATGTGGTTTTATTTCTTGATTGATTTTTGAAGATAGCTTGAGCAGCTAAGCCTGAGCGATAGAGGTTTGCATTCGCTGTTGTCCATCCAGCCACAATAACGATAACAAGGCCAGATAAGCCCAGAGCTTGAAACGCCACGTCACCTGGATCTAATTCAATAATTGATTTTTTAACAATTACCGCAGTACCTGCTCCCATAATACCAGCAGAGATCCAAGCAATATAATGGCCAAACAACATACCTGCGGAAGTACATAAACCATAAGCGCGCTTTTTCGCATAACGCAATAGTGCCATATCAATTAGGCCTACATGGGTTATGGTATTAGCCGCCCATGAGAACCCAATAACTTCAAGTAAACCAATTCCGGGTTCGCCATTTGCATTTAAACCTGTCCATACCGACAAACTGCCAATTTCCATAAAATCGGCCCAGCCGCTTAAACTTGTATCACCCAACACGTGTTGAGACAGGGCAGGTAGCAGAACTAAAGGACCACACACAAACATAACAAACAACCAAGGTGCGCAAATTCGTGAGAAATTTGAGACTGCTGTAAAGCCGTACATGGCAACTAGAACCACAATTGTTCCTACCGCCAAGACAACACAGACAAACCACAAATTAGTGGGGTACCAATCTAGTTGCGCAGGAATATTCAAAGCAAATCGCACCGCAGTGGCAGAAACAGTAATCATAGCCGCGGAGATAACCGTAAAAATAACCACATTGACCCAGTTATAGAGGGTAGTCATTGAATTACCGGCTATTTTTTGCAAGTAGGTGTATAAGCTCAAACGCGTTTCAATGGCAATGGGAGTGGTTATTAAGGTCCAACTTAACACGGCAAGAATGTTACCTATTAATAAACCAAGTAGAATATCTGACATGGTAGCGCCGAGGGCAACAAAGGTAGCCCCAATAACAAATTCCGTTGCTGCAACATGCTCACCTGCATATAAACCTAAAAAATGCGTCCATCCCTTTAACTTATGTTTAGGAATAGGTAATTGTTCTTCATCAACAGTATCTAAACTAATTTCATATTTATCAGGTGTCATAATTATTACCTGTTATTAAGTTGTAATTGTGGGCGAGTTGGGCCCTAAAAAATTCATCAATCAATATAATAATTAAAATACCGCATTGTTATTTTGATTCGATTCGACTTAGTTATCATTTCGCGTTCTCAATTGAAAACACCAAATATGCGCATATGCTCACTATGTGGGCATATTCCCACAAACTATCTACAAAGGTCAATATATTGTTAATTAAATAAGCTAAAAAAGTGGAGTGTTTATTATTTTGTTAAAGTTAAAAATCCACCCGACAGGTTTAAAACACACCAAAAACTTAAAATATAGTCGATAATATTCAATAGGTTAAACATTTTAAAAATAGAATAAACCTGTATACCAACTGCTCTTAACTAACCGCTTAAATGTTAATTAACTTTGATGAATTGAATGTTAAAAATTTAATTCGTAACAAAAATATAGAAAGTTGTATATGCCATCTGGCTACGAAATATTGCGTTTCATAACTTTTAATCCACGTTTTTAGTAACTTCCACATTCATTTCGCGATTTGTGCACCGTTTCTGCACATTGGTTTTTTATACTCAGGGAACAAGATTTATGGCGATTCATGATTACCCACAATCGTAAACTTTTAGGAATCTGACTGATGGTAAAGCTAAAATGGTTAAAAACTTGTTCGGTAAATTTACTGATCGTAGCAGCACTAGCATGCTGGTTATCGGCATGCAATGGCGAGAGCAGCGACACAACTGAGCAAAATTCAGAGGAAACGTCTTCCGACCAAGATACTGCGGGTAATGACAACGGAACGGCATATTCAAGCGACTCAACCGATGGTGTGCTCTGTACTTATTTTTATAATGAATACAACGACTCAGAATCAGTCTCCGCCACCAGTTATGCTGACTGGAGTTGCGATGGCACAAATAGAAGCCTAACCGCCAATGGTATTCCCGACCACGTTGTAGGTACTTTCCCGAACCCTGACAATCCCAATACGATTTCCGAACAATCAGTGTCTGTGAGCTACACGTTAGCACCTACAGAGACCACCCAAGCGACGCAACTTGGTGGCTCCAGAGGAGCGGTTGGATATGTACTCAATGGAATCAAAATTGATGCAGGAACTGGCGGAAGTTGTGACGATTCTGGAGAATCATGCAGCCTAGGTGACAACAGTGGCAATTGGAATATAGAAGCATTGAGCCAAACTGTGTTTGATTTTGGTACCGATGACAATAACGCGCATGTGCAACCTGATGGTGCATACCACTATCACGGAATGCCTGAAGGTTTTATTGATCTTCAAAACGGAAATAGCAATTCAATGACCCTAATTGGTTGGGCGGCAGATGGCTTCCCAATTTATGCTCGCTATGGCTTTAGTGATGCTACTGACGCCGAATCAGAACTGGCAATTATGACAGGAAGCTACCAATTGGTGGATTCTGTCAGTGACAGTCGCCCCTCTACTGACACCTATCCTCTTGGTACTTTCTTACAAGATTGGGAATATGTTGAAGGTTCAGGTGACTTAGATGAATGTAATGGTCGTATTGGTGTTACCCCGGAATTTCCGGAAGGTATTTATCACTATTTCGCCACTGATACCTATCCGTTTTTTCAACGCTGTATAAAAGGAGCTCTATAACATGTTAGATATGGAAGCCATTACAACTGAAAGCAATAGCAAATCACCCGCAGTCTTATTTTTAGGCTTTATGTTACTTTGCTTCTGTATATTACAACCAGTGCATGCCCACTTAATGGTTGCTCAACACGGTACTTTAAATATTATAGACGACGAAATTTATATGGTGCTATCACTGCCCATTTCTGGTTTTGAACGTATCGACAACGACGAAGATGGTAAAGTAACAATGATTGAATTTAATCGTCAACGAGAAGCTATTACACGACAAATCAATCAGGGAGTGATGCTATCTGATAGCCAACAAAGTTTTAGTTTAGAGTCACTTCTACTTTCACCAGTAGCTGATCATCATGATAAAACCCAATCGTTGACGCAACTGATCATCATGGGAAAGTACACAATTAAAAACGCCACTGACAAGTTAATTTTTCATGTTGATATATATGGCAAAGACAGCGGTGAAAAAAACATAGAAGTAACCGCAAAGCGTGATGCAAAACGTCAAAAACATACGTTTGAATTAACGCCAAAAGCTTCTTCTGCAATTTTGTTTAACTCGTTTTAGATTGCGGTCTTTATTCCCTTATAGTTTAGTATCAATGATCAGCAGGGAGTCTCACTCCCCGCACACAATTAGACTGTACTATTAAGCTAATTTTTTACAAAGCGCTTGAGTAACACCGGCAACAACGTTGAGTCGGTTAACAACGCCATTAACATTGCTAGCCCAGTCAGCAGACCAAACAATATACTCGGCACAAAATCAGAAAAACTCAGCAATGCAAAACCCAAGGTAATGATAGTTGTGGTAAACAACAATGCATAACCAACGCTATTGAAGGTAGCTATGATGGCGTGCTCTGATGCTGTGTTTTCTTTAGCTTCACGGTTTTTGCCCGCTTCAAGATAACGATGAATAAAGTGAATAGTATCATCCACCGCAATCCCCATCGCTATGGCCGATATGGTTATAGTCATTAAATCCAATGGGATACCGAGTAGTCCCATGACACCTAAAATACTCAGGGTCGTTAATATGTTAGGAATAACAGCGATTAAGGCAATTTTTATGGAGCGAAATATTGCCAAAAGCACTAAGAACAAGGCAATAAACACGAATCCTAAGGTCAGTATTTGCGACTTGAACAAGCGCTGCAATATATCTTGGTAAAGAACAAAAAGGTTGGTAACTAAGTAGTCTTGTTCATCAATACCAATTGTTTGCATATCGGCTTTGAGATCCTGCAAAAACTCAGCTCGGTTAAACTCTTTTGTGCTGTCTTTTATTCGTGTACTGATTCTTAATTGGTTTGTTTCCGGATCAAAATAAGCACCTAACAATTTATCTTTAAGGGATTCATCCAGCAAAGTATAGATTGCCGTTAATTCGTATTCGGTAAGGGGTTTGTTATCATTTATTGCCATCGCTAATTCAGTGAAATTAAATACCGAGGTTACATTTCCCATGGCATCAAAACTGGTTAACACTGCTTGTATTTTTTGTAGGCTTTGAATTGATTCAGCCGTTAAAGCTAACTGTTGATCCTGCTGTTCAGGTGGAATGGTATAAACCACATCCATTGGTGTAGAGCCGCCAAACTCTTGATCAATAAAGGTCAACTCCTGACGAACTTGCGTTGATTCTTTAAAATAGTTTAAAAAACTGTTTTCCACATCCAATCGCGTGATGCCAACCACAGATATAGCCACCAGCAGTAAACTGAATAACGCAATGGGTTTCGCATAATTCAGACTTAGGCCGGTGAAGCCCTTAATGATAAATTGAGTAACTCTATTTTCACCGCTTTCATCTTTATGGGATAACACAGACAGAAATGCAGGAAAGAGTAACAAGCTAACTAAAATTGAAATACCCATGGCCACTATCATCATCCAACCAAAGCTCACCACCGGTTGAATCCCGCTAAACAGTAAAGAGCCGAAGCCAACAGAAGTAGTGAGTCCAGCATAAAGACAAGGCTTAAACTTGTTTTTTAGGGTTTTTTCGAGTAACTGAGATTGGCTGTCTTGATTATACTTTTGAGCTAGCTGTCGATATTCAACAATTAAATGAATCATCACTGCTAGAGTGAGAATAAGCTGCAAAGCAATAAAATTAGAGGATATCACCGTGGTTCGCAGATCCAATAAACCAAAAATGCCCACCGTCATTAACACGCTTAAGCCACAGGAAATCACCGGTAATACCACCCAGCGGATCCGACGAAATAAAACAAATAACATCACCACAATGGCGATACCAATGGCACTGCCAAACAACAGGAGATCACGTTGAATAATATCAATCATCTGCTGACCCAAGACATAGGCTCCGCCTAAATAGAAATTGGCATCTTGCTGATAATCATGAGTCATCTCATAAATCTTGTCTATTTCTTGTTTACGCTGAACTTTCAGTTCTTGCTCAATAGGATCAGCCTGGGCTTTAAGCTCATATACATCTTCCTGCTCTTTTTCGGTTAACTCCCTTTCCAGCGCTTTTTTTTGGATATTAATAATCTGATTCTGAATCTCAACTAATTGCGGATTCTTTTCGAATACAATTTGAATTGCTGTCGCTGTTTGCTCTTTATTTACCAACAAGTCAGTGAATAAAGGATGGTCTTTAAAGACCTGCTGCATTTGCTGGGGTGAATATTTCACAGATTGCCAACTGTATTGATTTGGATCCAAATCGGCATTCAACGAACTCGCATTGCTGAGCAGCGGAACATTGAGAATATTCGTCACAGATTTGACTCTAGGCAGGTTTGTGAAAGCTTCACTGAGTTGCTCAATTTGCTGAAAGGTTTTAGCTGAAAACAGGTCATGATTTTTTGGTTTGTAAGCCACCAAGATAAATTCATCAGGTGAAAATTGTTGGCTCATGATCTGTGACTGAATATAAAGCTGGTTATCTTTGACCAATAAAGTCTCTGCAGAAGCATCAATGCGGAAGCGTTGGGCAAAATAAGCAGACACTACTCCTAATATAATAAAGGTGAGCAAAATCCATTTACTTTGGCGGATCAACAGTTGTGCTAAGTTACTTTTCACTGCTATTCGTCTCCTGCTGATGATCTACGTTTTTGCCTTGATGACGATTTTTTTCACTGTTTGCCGGCGATGGAGAAAGTTGTTGAACCGCACCATCAAATTGCGCGTCCCTTTCTACACTTTGCAGGTACATGTTTCTAAAAAATGTGTAGGGATCATCGGATTCCAAGCGCAACTCTTCATAGGATGGCGCAGTAGGAACAAAGTCATTGAATCCATCGAGTCCTTGTAAATAGGTAGATTCTGGCGAGTCAGAAATAATATGAACAGGGCTAAGGAGGCTTTCACCTATGGTAGAAAAAGCATTTCTGAAATCCGACTGTCCAAGTATTGGTAACACGAGGTAGTTGCCATAACCAACATCATAGGAAGCTAAAGTATCACCAATGGTGGCAGTTTCGTCAGGCATATCAAACCAAGCATCTGCGGGGTCAAATAAACCCAACAGCCCCACCGTCGAGTTAATCAAGAACCGTCCCAGATTAGTACCTGATTTTTTCCCTTCGCCTTGGGCTAAATTGTTTAATAAATTAAGTGGCTCTCGTAAATTACTGAAAAAATTACCGATACCAGTTTGCACAGGATCTGGCACTACCGCATCGTAGCCTTTACTGACAGGAATGAGGAAATATCGATACACGACATCATTAAAAGCAAATATAGGCCGATTGATGGACTCTAAAGGATCCTCAAAAGTTACAGGATCATAGGTCACCACGGTAGGCGTCAATACCTGCTCGCCTTGGGAAGTGTTAATAACAACTTCTTGGTTATTGGACGGTGTCGTAGCAACTTGTTCAGCGTTGTTGGAACTACATCCACTGACAATCAGGAAACTGATCAAACAGCAGTGTTTAATAAATGTGTCTAATGGATTTAGCTTATTTGAATCCAACATAATGTGCTCTCATATAAATAGAAGGTATGTAAATCAGTTATGCGTCAGTCAATTTTAGCGAAGCAAACTATCTTGCAAGAGCAATTTACCTGCCAAACAATGTGATACCTCAGGTTTGCTAACGAAAACTTGCTGTTTAATGATGTACGCTGGTAGTACAACTAGAGGATCATATGGCAGCTAACGGCCTAGATCAGGTGTTTGGACTGTATTGAAGAGATGATTCATGGATAACCTGAAAATCAATAAATCGTCGCTGTCTTGGTCGATTAGGAAAAGTAAGGAATAAAAATAGCGAGTAATCACCAAAATACAATGTGTAAAACTTACCCAAGATTAGAAATTACTACAGATTCTTTTTTACTATTTAATTATTTTCAAAGGGTTATTATTCATTTAAATAACAGTATTTTTCATTTTAGTGATAGCAGACTCAATAACTTGTTAGCATAAAATTCTTCACTAAGTATTGCATTTATCGCTAGTCCCTTTAATCTAGCTGCAACGCTTCCCACAACAAGCATTATCATTGTTGATTAATTTATTTAATAAACATTTAAGTGTAAGAATACGATATATACTGGCTCTTTTGCTGGTGGGCGCTACCGTGTCAACTTCCGCGTTGATGCTCCGGTATATATTTAAAACACAAATGAATGATGCCTATGTGGTCAATATTGCGGGTCAACAGCGCATGCTATCCCAACGTATCGCGCTTTTTGTCACTCGCCTATCTACCTGCCCAACCAATCAGACAGAATTAAATAAGACGCTGCAATCCACCATTGAAAAATTCGAGCGCAATCAAACATATTTAACTCAACTGCCAAAGCTTCCTTCTAAAATACGGGCAATATATTTTGGAGAAACAGGGTTAAATGCAAAGACCCAAAAATATGTAACAGCAGCACGGCAATTTAATAATCAAAATGAGAGCTGCGGATTGGTTCCTGCAGACTTTAATGCAAATCAAACAGACGAGCTGCTTTTTTACTTAGACAAAGTCGTACAAGAGTTTGAATTAGATGCCAGAGAACGAGTCGAGCGAGTTGAGAACATAGAATTAGGATTGTGGTTATTTACGCTCATACTACTAGTGCTTGAAGCGCTGCTAATTTTCCACCCCATGGAAACAAAAATAAAAACCTCCATGGCCTCTCTTCGTGAAGCCTTGCGTCAATCTGAAAAATCAGAACAGCAAGCAAACGAGGCGAACAAAGCAAAATCTGAATTCCTTGCCAGCATGAGCCATGAACTGCGCACCCCGATGAATGGGCTGTTTGGCATGATAGAGCTGGCGATAGATAACCCGAACAAAAGCAACGATTATCTAAAAAAAGCCAAAAGTGCCGGAAAACAATTATTAGTACTGATTAATGATGTACTCGACCTGTCTAAAATTGAAGCGGGCAAGTTGCGTATTGAGAGAACGTCTTTCGATTTAATCCAACTATTCGATGATGTATCTTCTGTGCAATCGGCAAACTGTCGAATAAAAAACTTAACGTTCGATTTTCGAAAGACCACAAGTCTGCCTACTCGCATCATAAGTGACCCCACTCGCCTGTCACAAATCATGCACAACCTATTAAATAATGCCATCAAGTTTACTGAAGCCGGAACAGTCACACTCACTGCTGGGGTGAAAATTGAAAACAAAAAATACTGGTTGTCGATTAACGTCAAGGACACCGGAATTGGCATTGAACAGCAAAAACTAGCGTCTATTTTTAATAAGTTTGAGCAAGCAGAACAATCAACAACAAGACTATTTGGTGGTTCTGGGCTGGGCTTAGCTATAAGCAAACAATTGACTGATTTAATGAAAGGTAAACTTCAGGTAAGTAGTGAAATAGACAAAGGTAGTTGCTTTACATTATCCATCCCCATTGAAATAGATCATGAAAAAATTGAAAACATCGATCCGGAAGTTCATTTAAAATGTGCGGTAGTGGATGACTTAATCACCAGTCGAGAATATATTCAACATATTGCTGAGCAACAAGGCTTGGTGACATCGTCTTTCGATTCAGCTAGGGAATTTTTAAAGGTCGACGATACTGAATTCGATGTTTTAATCGTCGATTTATCTATGCCAGATTTGACGGGTGTAGATTTAATTGAAGAACTCGTTAACCGAAACACAGACAAACTGCCCTATATTATTTTAGTATCGGCGATGATTGAACACCTAGAATGTTCTGATGATGTGAGAAGAGTAATATGGCGTACCCATGGGAAACCTATCCTCAGACAAGAACTCGAAGTTGATTTGCGACAATTACAAAAAATTCATTTGCGCCAAGGTTCAAATATCGTACAACCTCAAAACAAGTTTAAAATCTTAGTCGCAGAAGACAATGAAATAAATGCAGAGGTAGTGAAAACGATGCTAGAAACCGCAGGCTACGATGTTTCGATAGTCGGCGACGGTGAAAAAGCCATTAACGCATGCATTTTTGAAGAATTTGACCTGATATTGATGGACTTGCAAATGCCCGTAATGGATGGCTTAACCGCAACGGGCAAGTTAAAAGCGGAGTTAAACTTTACTAAACCCATTATAGCTCTCACCGCTAACGCTTACGTAGAGGACAGAGAAAAGTGTAAAAATGCGGGGATGACTGACTTTCTCTCTAAACCCATTGATAAAGTGTCACTAATTACCATGATCCAAAAGTACTTAAAAGATTGAGGGAATTCACGTTAAGTATTGCTGGGTTATTTTTCGTAACGTTGGTTGAGTTACATCTAATAGTCTGGCTTTTAGTTGCTGAGTTATTTGTTGCCGCACCACATTTGAATGCAATATAGACTCTAATCTAGGCCATATTGTAGAGGCTGTATCCCGTTCAAGAAAACGCTCAAGCAAGGCCGTGCAATCAGCCGTTAAATTTTCTAACTGGGGATGATCTATATTGATGTTTTTCAATTTTGATGAGCGTCTTCTCAAGGTTGATTCTGACTGCTCAACTTTAAGCGCCACTTGATAAAGGGTGCCCCACTTTTGTAAACACAACTCAATCCATTGCTTTTCTAACCATAGACTAACGGCAAACGGCACAGACTGCTGAATAACCACAGTAACGGCTTTATCAAATAAGTTCGACATAGCCTGCAATAATTCTTCATCATTGGGTTGAACTGTTTCGTTAGATTGAGCAGGATGCTCAGAAGATGAGCCTATTGACGGGGCTAGATAGGTAGACTGATCTTGTATATTCAAATGCTCAGGTTCTAAAGAACCACCAGGACAGGTTATCGCTGCGCGCATAATACAGTTTCTGAGTTCTCTGATATTACCAGGCCAATTGTAGCCTCGTATTTTATCCACGGCCGCCAATGAGATATCGCTAATTTGCTTGTTGTATTGTTGACTAAATTTTTTCAAGAAATGCCGAGCTAAAAGCAAAGCATCATCTCCACGCTGGTTCAATGGCGGTAAATTTAACGTAAAAACATTGATTCGATAATATAGGTCTGCCCGGAAGCGGCCTGCTTCCACTTCATCCGACAAATTGCGATTGGTTGCTAATACCAACCTTACATCAACCTTTCGAACCCTTTGATCGCCTACGGCCACAAAGGTTTTTTCCTGGACGAAACGTAATAGCTTTGATTGTATGTCGAGGGGCAACTCACCGACTTCGTCTAGAAATAAAGTACCGCCATCGGCTTGGGCAATTTTGCCAGGTTGATCACTGGTCGCGCCTGTAAACGCACCTTTTCTATGACCAAAGAGTTCACTTTCAATCAGATGGCTAACAATTGTACTGCAATCTACCGTAATAAAGGGTTTGTCGGGTTGCATACTGTGAGTATGAACTTGCTTGGCAACCACTTCTTTACCTGTTCCCGAGTCACCAATCAACAAAACCGAAGCATCGGTTGGCGCAACTAGTTGAACTTGCTGCATCAACGTTCGCATCGCCGCCGATTCAAATAGAAACGCGTGCTCGCTTGTTTCTCCCACCGCTTGATGTTCTATTGGTTTTTGTGTTTGCTCCAACAATAAAATTCGCTCTATTGCTGCACCAAGATTCGCAGATACCTGTTGCAGCAACTCGGTGTATTTTTCCGCGACAGCTTGCTGTTGCAAAGGCCATCGCAATACCACTGCTCCCTGACAATTTCCCCGCGTAACAAGAGGAACGACACTTTGAGCTTGGGTGGTATTCAGTTTATGTAACTTTTTATAGGAAGCTGTTTCTGCAGAATCAACTAAACGCTCAATGGAAATATTAGACGTTACCCATTGATGGACTTCATTGACATCGCCGGTCATTTCACTAGCCTTACAAGACAAGTTGAGCAATGCCCCACCTTTATTTACATAGAGTCCAGCAAAAACAGTCAGCATCCCGGCACTTAGCAGATGACACACCTGATCTGAAAAGCTTTGCAAGTCATGGGTGTTGCCGACAATACGAATAACATCCCACTGTAAAGTCATGAGCTTAAAGTCTTCGTCTGAGGCATCTGAAAATTTACCACTCATGCGGTCCATATTCGCCAGTATGTTGGCATCGAATTTTGGCTGCCAGCAAACCAAGGTTCCGCCGCCAATACTCCTTGCTGCTTGCAGCGCCGCGTTGGCTCGACGAAAAAGTTCAAGTGGCGACTGTTCATTGAGTTGCTCTTCTGACTCAATGGTGGCTAACCCAAAACTAAAATCCAAATTCACCTTTTTATCTGAAAAGCGTTTTTGCCTGAGCATTTCACGCATCCGCGATGCTAAAACTTGCCCTTGCTGTTCATTTGTATCAGGCAAATGTGCAGCGAAAACGGCCCCACTAAATCGACTAGCAAAATCGGCTGTTCGTAATAAACCAGACATACATTGAATAATTTCAGCTAAGGCTTGATCCCCCATTTCGCGACCGTACTGCTGATTAAACGCAGCGAAATCGTCGGGGTTTATAAGTAAAAGGGTAACAGGTGCATTTTTTGCTACACTTTGTTCTAACCATTCCTGAGTCTGCCAACTGGCGACTTGACGAAAAATCAATAAGGTTTCATCGTGGTGTAACGGGCCGACAAAACCGTCTAGCATCACTACCGCATTTTTCAATTTTACCGGAAAAGGCGGTAATCTAGTCATCGAATGGGTACGACTCATATCGGTTAAAATCTGTAACATTCTGCGTTTAGCAATAGACGAAGGTATATTCAAACAAGAAAACAGCTCTTGACCCATTGCTATTGGTCCAGAATCAGCCATCTCCTCTAAAAGAGGGGCATTGATTTCCACTATACGACCATCAGAATTTAAGGTCATCGACATTTCACCAAGACACTCAGTTAACATCGATAGTTTGCGCTCACTACGCGCTAAACCTTTGTCTGCTAGAGACTGTTGTTGCAATAGCGACAACACGGGCAGCACAGTTTGTGGTTGTTCCCTATCTAAATACCATTGGCCTTTAACCAACGGTTCTGTGGGAAATTGAATAGGTTGTTGAAATAACCAAAAGACGCGTTGGCTATGCAAATTGCAACGCTCTGTCAGAGACTCTGCGTGGGCGTGATCCTGACAAAGTATTAACATCGAAGGGTATAAATTATCTCTGTGCAAACTGGAAACAACGAGATCATAATGAGAAGCAAAAGTCTGCTGAATCGAGGCTATGCTATGCTGGTACTCTGTGTCTTGAGCCAAATCACCATCTACAAAAAGTGTGATGATGTTGTTATTTTGTTGAACATTCGCATGATGACGAGAGAGTTTCATTATTTTTATTCTTATTGATGCATCAGGTGACTAAAATTCTGAGTTAGCAATGGCGCGATATATTCTGCAGCCAAAGGTCTTGAGAATAAATAGCCTTGTAACAGTAAATGTTGACTATTTTTCAATATTTCAATTTGTCCCGCATCTTCGATTCCCTCAGCGATCACCCCCAAATTTAGGCTCTCAGCAAGGGCTAAAATGGCTTCCACTATTGCCACATCATCAGGTGCTGAGTCCAAATCGCACATAAAGGAGCGGTCAATTTTTAATATATCGATAGGGAATTTTTTCAAATAACTCAAGGACGAATAGCCAGTACCAAAATCATCAACCGCTAGCGTTACACCCAGGGTTTTTAATTCAATTAGCCTAGCGATATTCTCTTCTGCATCACTCATTATCACCGATTCAGTCAATTCCAGTTCCAATAGTGAAGCTGGCAGGCCACTCTTACGAAGCGCTTGGGCGACAATTTCCGTGAAATTATGCTGTTTAAACTGATGTCCTGAAACATTCACCGCAACTCGAACCGGTGTATCTTGTGTTAACCACGCTTTAGCTTGTAAACAGCTTTGTTCAAGAACAAGTTGCCCCAACACATTAATCAAGCCGGTTTCTTCGGCAATTGCGATAAATTCATCGGGTGGAATCATTCCACCTTGCGCGGGTAACCAACGTACTAACGCTTCAACTCCAATTATCTGTCCAGTTTGCGCACAGACTTGGGGCTGATAAAAAGGAACAATCTCATTGTTATCGAGGGCTTGACGTAAATCTTGCTCTAACTGCAAGCGAGCAGCGGCTTTGGCATTCATTGAGTCGCGATAAAACTTATAGCAACAACGACCCGCCTGTTTCGCCGAATACATTGCCGTGTCTGCGTTTTTAAGCAAGGTTTCAGCATCTTCCCCATCATTAGGAAACATGGAGATACCAATACTAGGAGTTATAACGACTTCAAATTGCTCAAGTTGGAAAGGTTTACTGAAACTACGAATCACCCTTTCAGCCACTAAAGTCGCTTCATTGGCACTATTTAACTGGTTTAAAAATATTGTAAACTCATCACCGCCAAAGCTGGAAAGCTGTGTTTGATTTGCAGAAACATCCTCTCCTACTCGCACAAACACATCACTGTCTCGTAAGTTAGTTTGTAATCGATGGGCCACTTTACGCAACAATTTGTCACCATTACTGTGCCCCATGGTATCGTTAATACGTTTAAACCTATCAAGATCGATAAACAACATTGCAGCTTGATGTTGTTTTCGCCGAGCTAATGCAAGATATCGCTGCAAATCTTGCATTAAGTATTGGCGATTAGGTAATCCAGTCAGAGAATCATAAAACGCAAGTTGGTGAAGCTCTTTTTGCTGTACGACTAAATCTGCAAAAGCTTGACTCGCTCTTAGGATATATTTAACGCGCTCTCCTAATATGGGCCACTTTATGGGTTTAGCAATGAAGTCTGTCGCTCCTACGGCGTAAGAACGATGAATAGATTCAAGGTCGTCAGATCCGGTAACCATAATAATAGGAACATGTTCACCGTTTTCCAGACTCCGAATTTTTTCGCACACTTCAAAGCCATTCATTTCGGGCATGGAAACATCTAATAAAACCAGTGAAGGTGAATGGGTTTGAAATTGCTCCAAAGCCCGTCTTCCATTTTCCGCTTCCAACACTTCAATAGAGTCACTTGTTAGTGTTTCTTTCATTAAAATTCTCGCGGTGAGATCATCGTCACTGACCAGAACCTTAATTTTCGATTCAACTAACATTTCTAAAGGTCTCCAACTTCTCGCAACTTAGTTTAAAAGTTGCTTGTATATTTTCAGCTAAAGTCTCGACTCCTTCCGATTCCTGTTGCTTTGATTTGCTTTCTAACTCACGACATATTTCATACAAAGCCTTAGCACCGGAGTTTCCAGACATTGATTTTAACGCGTGTGCAATTTCTTCGATTTGATGCAAATTCATTTGCGGACTGTTCACTTGCTCGAACAGCTGTGCAATTAACTTCTCAGCTTCTTGGATAAACGCATCCAAAACTCTAATAAACACTGGATTGCCCGTATCTTGACTGATTTTTAACAAGGTATCTACAGTTGCTGTATCAATTAGCTCTGTTTCTGGATCCTCTTCAGTACTGTCCCTAAGTTCTACTTGAGCACGACTATCTTGTGTTTCCAGCCCTTGGCTAGCAAACTCCTCACTGCTGTTCTGCTGAGGTTCAGTGGCTAGAGGTTGTGAGGTTCCCCCTAAAAAGCGAGTCAATGTCTGTTCCAGTTCCCGTAATGAGAAAGGCTTAGTCATCACGTCATTCATACCCACACCCAAACACTGTTGACGCAGATCATCGCCCATGCCTGCTGTGAGTGCGACTATGGGAATATCTGGCCAATTTTTCCTGATCTCGGTGGTGGCCTGATATCCGTCCATAATTGGCATTTGGCAATCCATTAAGACTAAATCAGGCTGACTTAAATTGATTTGCTCAACCGCTTCAGCACCATTATCGGCTAACCATGCTTCACAACCCAGCATGGCTAACATGCTTTTCGCGACTTCCTGATTGGTTAAGCTATCTTCTGCCACCAGAATATTAGCGTTAAATTTTTGGTGATTAGGGTATTCGCTATTACCTTGTTGTCGCTCGATGGTTTTAACACCGAGGGCTTTATGCAAGCTATCCTGTAAATCCTTTAAGTGAATGGGTAATGGTAATATATTGCGATTATCGTTTTCCTGCCATTGTGAAGAGGGCAATAAGCAAATCCATTTCTGCAATGGAATTTGCGCGTTCAGTATGTCAGTTTCATACTCACTTAGACTGATCCATAAACCATTTTTAGCGGATGCCAGTTGGCTGTTAACCCGTTGCACATGTACTGCTTTGGCCCCTAATTTGGCCAACATATTCGTTAAAGCAAGGCCTAAACCTCCTCTAAGATTAACCAAGTGTACCGTTGGAAAAGAAGATTCAACTAGCTCTGAAGTTATCGTATTTTGAGAAATTGGCAAGTCCACTTCCAGCGTAAACGCACTGCCTTCCCCTAAAGTAGACTGCACATCAATGTTGCCCCCCATCAATGTAGTAAGTTGACGGCAAATCGCTAAACCTAAACCCGTCCCTCCGTATTTTCTGGTAGTTGAGGCATCAGCCTGAGTAAACATTTCAAACACTTTTTGCTGTCTATCGGGTGCCATACCGATACCAGTATCCTGAATCTTTATCTCAAAACCACTCATCTCGCTTGCTTGCTCTGTTGATGGATTATGAGGGTGATAACAAGGCACTCGTCTAATGCTTACATTGACTTCTCCATGCTCGGTAAACTTAATTGCATTACTGGTTAGATTAGCAATGATTTGGCGCAATCTTGCAGGATCAGCATAAACCTCAGGAAGCGGTTCTGGAGACAAAATAGCGTTAACGAAGAGACCTTTGTTATATGCCGATTCACTAAATAAATCACACACTTCCTCGACTAAAGCCTCAAGATTAACCGGTACTGATTCTAAGGTCGCTTTACCCGCTTCCAGTTTTGAAAAGTCTAAAATATTATTCAGCAAATCCAGTAGCAATCGCCCAGAACGATAAACGAGTTGCGCAAAATGTTGTTGTTTTGGTTTTAACTCAGAGCTTAACAACACTTCCGTCATACCCAGTACACCATTCATTGGAGTACGAATTTCATGACTCATAATGGCTAAGAAATCACTTTTTTCTTTGCTAGCCTGTTCCGCTAATTCCCGTGCTTTTTCGGTTTCTTGCATACTGGTTTCAAGTTGCGCATTAGCATGTCGTAGTTCTTTGGTGCGCTCTTCAACTTTTTCTTCCAGATCTATAAGTTGTTGAATTTCAGCCAAACGCTTACTTCGGTATCGCCAAATTGTATTCAGCACAATCAGCAACACAATTAAGAAATAAATACTGTAAGCCCAAACTGTCTTCCAAGGTGGAGGAAGCACATTGATTGGCAGTACAATCCCTTCTTTATTCCACAAACCTTGGTTGTTACTTGCCTGTACTCGTAATGTGTAATTGCCCGCCGGTAAGTTGGTAAAAGTCGCTAAACGACGGTTTTCGAGTTCAATCCAGTCTGAATCAAAGCCTTCCAATTTATATCGATATTCGTTAAGTCCGGGTGCATTAAAATCCAGAGAGGCAAACTCGAAGGAAATAAAATAATCTTTGTAATCTAATTCAAGTTCCTGCAATTGCTGATACGGCACATCAAACCATACTTGTTCATTCAGCTTTTTAATCCTCACTACCACCACAGGGGGAACGATTTCGCTATCTTTAATATTCTCAGGATGAAAACGAATTGCGCCTGTGGGGCCCCCAAAATACATATAGCCTTGGCTATCCTTAAAACTGGCCCCCCAATTTACTTCGCTTTCTTTAAACCCTTGAGAGCGGTCAAAGTGTCTTATCTTTCCTGTCTCTGCATTTAACCGAGTTAGCCCAGCAGGGCTCCCAAGCCACAGATTTTGTTTGTCATCCTCTAAAATAGCGTAGACATGACTGCTGGGAAGACCGCTAAAATTGTCGTACTGAGTGAAACGATTGTTGAATGCCTGCATATCTTCAGGCGACCATTTATTTAAACCGCCACCTTGGGTACCAACCCATAATTGCCCTTTACTATCTTGATAAAATGCCCAAGCCATAGACGCAGATAAGCTATCGATGGAATCTGGGTCTTGTTCAATACGTTGAAACTTTTCACCTGACGGGTCAAGCAAATTGAAACCAGATACTGTCCCCACCACAATAGTACCGTCTAAAAGTTGATATACCGCTAAAACGCGATCGCTGTTTAGGCTGGTGGGATCATTTTCATCGTATCGATAGTGTACAAATTGGTCACTGCCTGCGGGCAAGTAATTCAAACCACCACCAAAGGTTCCTACCCATAAATTGCCAGCTCTATCAGAAAAAACACTGGTCACACCGTTAAAGCTCAAGCTAGTAGGGTTTTCAGGATCGTGGGAAAAGAATTCAATTTGATTATTGTCGACGTTAAGCCGACCTAATCCAGCACGGCGGGTACCAAACCACAACAGATTATTTTCCCCTAGAACAGCCGTCACTCTGGCGTCGCGCAACGAGGTTTGCGTTTCCTTGTTAATGATCTGTTTCACTTCCCTATTGCTATCCAATTGCGTCAGACCGCTATAGCTTGCTATCCAAATAGTTGGTTCCCCATTGCTGGAAAAAGTCTCTGCAAAGCCTAAAACAGCGTTGTTGCTTAAACCCTTATCAATATGTTCAAACGGCACCTCAAGACTTTTGGTAATACCATTTAAGGTACCCAGCCAAATTAATCCGGTAGAGTCTTGCTGGATTGATAGAGTGTTGTTATCACTTAACCCATCCGCTGTAGAGAAAGTATGAAAACTATTGACACCGTCCCAAAGGGCGACGCCAGCATCGGTACCAATCCAAATTCGTTGTTGGCGATCTTGATAAATTGTTTGCGCTAGATTTGAAGGTAGACTATCTGTCTGCTCTAAGTCATGTTGCCAATTGGTAAAATTGAGTTTCTGCGGATCAGCTACGCTAACCCCTGCATCCGCACTGGCTACCCACAAACGTTGCTGTTTATCAACAAACAGATGTTTCAAAGAATCGCTAAAAAATGGTGTTGTAGATCCCGAGTAGAGTCGCTCCATAGCACGGCTTTGTTTATTAAATTTAAACAAACCATTCTCGCTAGATGCCAGCCAAAGGAATTTTTCATCTTCAACGATAGACACAATACCCGCATCTTTTTTTAGTTCAGGTACTAGCTCGCGCATATTAAAATGTTCAAAGGTTTGGTCATCGGGATTAAACCGGCTGAAATTGCCGTTACGATAACCAATCCAAATATAATTTTGTGAGTCTAAGAACAAACTGAGAATTCGATTCGATGAAGGCGCATTGGCAGAGTGACTACCAGCCTCTTTCCATGGGGTAAATGTTTGTTTAGCCGCATTAAATAAGTTTAGTCCACCGCCATCAGTGGCTATCCACAAACGCTTTTTATGATCTTCTAGTACCGCGAATACGTTGCTACTACTAAGGGAGTTATCGTTGCGAGGCTCATGGACGAAATGCAACATTTGATAACCATCGTATCGATTAATGCCTTCTTGAGTCACTATCCACAAATAGCCAGTACTATCATGGTATATCTGACGCACGGTTTTTTGGGTTAATTGAGTGGTTAAATCTGCAGAAGAAAAATAGAAATTAGGAGAGTCGTCAGCAGTAGCGCTACTGCTTATTAACAGGAAAAATAAATAATAAAATAGTCTTTTGCTGACCATACTTCTTCACGACGCTTTGTTTTTAACCTAGGTTAACCTAACAAATTAACGATGCCAATAAAATGCACACAATACCTGTAAAAAATCCTTATTTATTATACTCCTAATGGTTTAAAAATGACTTAGCCCCTGCAAAGCTGAACCTTGAGGGGCTAAGAGTATTATGTGTTCAGATTTATTCTTGCGGTAAGAAGTTTTCTTGGTTTACGTAAGCTTCTTCCCAGATGAATGCTTCTTCCCAGATGAACGCTTCCTCCCAGATGAATGCCTCTTCCCAGATGAACGCTTCTTCCCAAATGAATGCCTCTTCCCAGATAAACGCTTCTTCCCAAATGAATGCCTCTTCCCAGATGAACGCTTCTTCCCATATGAACGCTTCTTCCCAAAGTTCAAATTCGAACCCTTGGATGTAATAATTGCCGTCTTCATCTTTACGAGCTGCGCCCATATAGTGTTGTTCACCACTTAAGTCGGCGGCGATATCCATACCATTGTTTGCACACCCTGTGGCTGTCGATTCAACGGCTTTAACGGCATTAACACTACCCGAACCCTGTTGGAAAGGACTGTATGCAAGCTTGCCATTTGATAACTGTGCCATGGTAGTGCTGCTCATTAAGCGACACTTCACATCGTTTGCACTCAGACTCGGATCATTTTGTAGCATCAAAGCGACAATTCCACTTACCACGCCTGACGCTTGCGATGTACCCGACATAATAAACCGATCATTTCCAACCATATATTGTGGGAATTTATTCGGCATATACATATCTTCACTGGCTAAACTAAATATATGACCACCTGGGGCAACTAAATCTGGCTTTACAAAAGCTTCATGAGTCGGACCTTGTGAAGAGAATGAAAGTAACTCGTCATCATGAGGGTTATCTTGGGTGTAATTATCAGTGATAGCGCCCACGCTAATAACATAAGGAACATTAGCAGGTACGCCAATAGTCATTGCCGCAGGTCCGGTGTTACCTGCTGAGGTCACAACTACAATATCTTTTTCCCATAGCTTCATAATGGCTTGGTTAATTGGATCTGCCCAATAATTCGAGCGAGGTGGCGCACCAAAAGATAAATTGACTACGCGAATATTCAGCTCTTCATGATGATCAGAAACATATTGAATAGCACGAAGTGCATCCAAATATGTGCTGTGACCATCTTCATAAAAGGCTTTGATAACGACTAGATTTGCATCAGGGGCGACACCTTGATAATAATTGCGCATTTGGCCATCAACCACTGCGTAGTCACTATTAGCGATTATCCCTGAAATATGCGTACCATGACTATTCTCATCAGTCATATCTTCAGCTTGCATTTCTTGATTTTCAATTGCGTCAAATGCGGCTGTAATTCGAGGGTTATTATCAGTATCGTTTTTTAACGCTTTATGGTCAGCCCAAGCCCCACTATCAATAACAGCGACAGTTATATCTTTCCCTGTAATGCCATCTTCATGAAGCTCGTTAGCCCCTATAGTGTTAACGTAATAACTGTTGCTGTCCCCTTCATTTGCTTGAGTATCATAGCCTTTAACTAATTCACGATCACAATTTTGGGTAAAGGAAACATTCATTGAAAAGTCGTTTTGTTGATAATTTTCAGCACCACTACGAGCAAAGGTTAATTCTACTTTTGCATCATCATACGCATTCATTTTTGCGTAACGACTTAACCAAGAGGAGTCCAGTGTTAACTCACCATTTTGGCGTCCAAAGAAGCTCCAAAATACAGTGCTTCCATTAAATTTAACCGAAGTAACATTGCCTAGGCTTGTGGGCCAGGTAAATTTCATCTCATCAACATTTGTTTGCATGTCACGGGCGTTGTATAAATTCCAACTAACCTTTTTTCGCTCTAAGTCAACAACATGACTTCCATATACCTGACAATTATCAAGGGCACCAGCAGTAAAAAGAGGCTGGTTCTCAGTAATGGTTATCAACGCCGGAAAGCTCTTTAACAATTCCAATTGTAAATCAGAAACTCGCACGCCAATACCGTCAACGAGGGGTAATTCATGGGTTACAATCCCGCCTACCAAGTTAACCAAATCGTTGACTACAGCAATATCACCACCCTGGATTAAAATTTCATTGTCCATTGAAAGGATACTGTCAATGACAGGCACTTCAGGTAAACCTAATGAGGTTGTGAGGGCAGACACATCTGTTAAGTCAGCCACGCTATCAAGATCTAGACCTAATAGCCCACTGCTAGCAGCACTAGCATTAAATGTTGAAAAGCTTAACAAACCACTGACTAAAACTGCGAAAGTACTTCTTTTGTGTAGTTTCATATTAATTATCTCTTTGTGTTTCCATGCATGAAATGGTGTTGCACACCAATAGCAGGTTCCGTAACTTTCCATTCAAAGCAATTGGCGTGCCAATGATTAAAGCGCCATTTTCATTAGCCTTTAGTCTAATGTGAAAATTATGAACGCAACCAAAAAGAAAATAATGACTGTAAAAAATGGAGCCACAAACCAATATTTGCAATCATATTTTTCAAATATTATTAAAAATAGCGAGTTTGAACGACTTCTTATCCATCCATAAGCTTGCCTATACTCATCAGAAATATCATTGCAGTTAATCTCGATGACTATTATTTATTAAACTTGTCGTGTTTAATGAACCTTATTCCTTGAAAATAAAAATAACTATGCAACTACGTTTTGGTTTATTCATACTCACCTTGCTTACGTCGAATTATGGGATCGCTGATGCTAGCTCATTCCCTGTAACCTGTATTCCTCAGCCCCTCAAAGATATAGAAATTTGTTCACTGTCTACTCAATCTGAGCATTTTCCGGTGAATGATCTCGTATTGTATAAACGCGAAAAAGATCGCTTTCCTGTGCTTCTAGAAGTGATTAAAGGCGATGTTGCCGTTAGTTGGTTTTGGGGCTTTTCACGACATGGAAAGTACACTGTAATGGGCTTTGCTGAAGAAGGACATCCTTACTTTGTCGTTTACGAGACTAGCCGCTTTTTAGAAAGTGAACAACGTCCAACCGCCATAGCCATTCTTTCAGATTACTTTTTAAGCGATTTAATAGTACTGGAAGATGATGGTACCGCGCGTTTTGCAAAAAACCACGACACAAATAGGGAAGGCGAAAATATCGACTGTTTTGACCCGAACATTGATCGTGAATTACATAACGATACCTGTTTTGTGAACATCAATATATTCCATAAGAGCCACAAGCCTGTTAATTAAAGGCAGCTAGTCAAATATAAATAAAGATGAAAATATTTCTTTCACTAGGGTCACTTTTGCTTGTTCCCTAGGCGTCTTTTTACTAACTAAAGATTGAGTGAACTCATAATGGTATTGCGCGGGATGTATTTGTTTAATTTCACCACTTTCTAATTCATGTTTAATATAACTAAGTGGTAAATAACCAATATACATAGCGGATAAGATAAGCGTTTTACGGGTATCAAATTGATAAGCTTTGGCTTCTAGCTTGAGCTTCTGCAATTGTTTGCGACCTCCTTGATCAACATCTAGCCCGGGATGGATAGCAGCGTAAGAGGCAAGTCTTGACTCATCGAAGCCGTCATCAACAACGTCATACAACGGATGCCCCCTAGCGCAGCATAAATACATTGTCTCGCGAAATGCGGGAGAATACTCTAGGCCATCTACGGGCTTATAGTTCGGAAATAATCCAATATGCGCCTTATCTTTAAGCAAACTTTTTTCAATAAAATCAATGGATCCGCCATCTAAAACCAAATTTATCTTAGGCGCTCGTTGATGGATTTGATTCACCACCTTAGCTAAACTTTTTTGTTTACTACCATCAAGTTGATCGGCACATAAAATGACTAGCTCACCACTTAATTCACTATTTAACGAACGCACCAATAACGAAAAGTCATTCAAAGAATCAAAAAGATCTGTGCAAGCATGATAAACCACCTGGCCAGCTTCGGTGAGGGTAAATCCTTGTCGCCCTCGTAGACACAATTTGAGCTTCATGCGGCTTTCAAGGTTTCCCATATGAACGCTAATAGTAGATCGAGAGACACCAAGCTCACTTTCCGCAGCTGAAAAACCTCCATTTTCTACAACAGACTTGAACACCCTTAATAATCTTAAATCGTACTCGGTGATTGGTTTAGGAATTAAATTGTTTCTAGACATAATGTTTTACATCCTTAAACGTATAGATTGAAAGTTTAATATTTAAAGAGTAATTTAATTAGGTTTCAATAGCGAAAAAATTTGATGGAACCCTACATGCTTAACTTAAACGATCCAACCTTATTAAAAACAGCGTCCTATATTGATGGACGTTGGTTAATAACCGACAATCAAATCCCAGTAATTAATCCAGCCAATGGTCAAGAATTAGTCTCTATCTGCGACGCAGATGTAGAAGATGCTAACCGAGCCGTAGAAGCTGCCCACCGGGCCTTGCCGCAGTGGTCAGCTTTAAGTGCGCAACAACGCGCGAATTTGTTACGCAACCTTTTCCAATTAATGATGCAACATCAAGATGATTTAGCTCAGATTCTCACCTTAGAACAAGGCAAAACCTTTGCTGAAGCAAAAGGTGAAATCGCCTATGGCGCATCGTTTATTGAATGGTTTGCAGAAGAAGGTAAACGAATCTATGGAGATGTTATACCGGCCCCTAGCAGCGACAAACAAATTATTGTGCTAAAACAACCCATTGGAGTTGTAAGTGCAATTACGCCATGGAACTTCCCTAATGCAATGATCTCCCGAAAAGCGGCAGCGGCTTTAGCTGCGGGCTGTACTTTTGTGGTGAGACCGGCAACACAAACACCTTTATCCGCAATGGCAATGGCAGAACTGACCCACAGAGCGGGCTTTCCCCCAGGCGTTTTTAACCTGATAGTCGGTAAAGACTCTCAAGGATTGGGTAGCGTGTTAACGCAGCATCCACACGTAGCTAAATTCACTTTTACAGGTTCCACAGGGGTCGGCAAGAAGCTCATTGCCCAGTGTGCAACCAGCGTAAAACGCGTGTCCATGGAGTTAGGCGGTAATGCCCCCTTTATCGTCTTCGATGACGCCGATATCGACGAGGCTGTACAAGGCGCATTAGCTTCAAAATACCGAAATTCAGGCCAAACTTGTGTTTGCACAAACCGTATTTTGGTGCAAAAAGGTGTGTATGCTCAGTTTTGTGAGAAATTCATAGAAGAAACTGCAAAGTTAAAATTAGGCGCAGGAATGGACGCTGACTCCCATATTGGTCCCATGATTAATGCCAAAGCAGCCAATGATGTAGATGAATTGGTACAACAATCCATCGACCAAGGTGCAGTATTGAAATTAGGTGGCACCACCACCTCACAAGGTCCAAACTATTATCTACCAACTGTGCTGACCAATGTCAGCAATGATATGCCTATTGCCAGCAATGAAATCTTTGGGCCTGTTTCACCCATTATTCAATTTGAAGAAGAGAGCGAGGTAATTGAGTTAGCTAACGCCACTGAATATGGATTAGCAGCCTATTTTTACAGTCGCGATGTAGGTCGCATATTCCGAGTAGCCAAAGCACTCGAATTTGGTATGGTGGGGATTAATGAAGGGGCTATTTCAAATGCAGCGGCTCCCTTTGGCGGTATGAAACAATCAGGTAATGGCAGAGAAGGATCCCGTTACGGATTAGACGATTATTTAGAAATTAAATACCTATGTTTAGGTGGGCTAAACAACACTTAAAAACTAAAAATCACTCATACAAAGATGTCTATATATGTCATCTAAGATGAAAAAAACGCTATTTTTAGCCAATCAAGCCCTACACTAACAGGGCTTGATTGTTAATTGAATGCCACATCTTTTGAGTATACCCTGACTCTATTTACGCCTGTTTCCTGTTTAGCGTAATACGATCATAGGAATATGACTGCGCTCAAGCATTTTCATAGTGTTACTGCCCACAAAAAACTGCCTAAGCTTAGAGTGAGCAAATGCGCCCATAACAATAAGCTCAATGTTTTGGGATGTTTTATATGTCATCAGAGATTCAAAAATATTTCCTTCAATATAAGCCGCAGTGACTTGAAATCCTTCATCTTGCAGCCTTTGCTTGGCCGATATAAATTTATCATGTAGATCTTTTTCGTTATTTTTTACCGAAACTAAATGACAATGAAGACCACGCAATAAGCCCCCTTCTATCACACGCTGCAACGCTTTATCAGCCGTTTCCCGACCATCATAAGCGATCATAAATGAAGATGGAGGATTAAATGCATTAGGAATAAGCAATACAGGATGACAAGCCTTGCGAAGTAACGTTTCAATATTAGAGCCTAGCGCGTCAAAGCTATTATCATGTTCTTTACCATTACGGCCAATAACAATGAGTCTGGTTTTCGCCTTTAAATCGGTGATGGAATCTACCACCTCACCATGTCTTTGCATGGACTCAACCTCGACCACACCTGAATTTTGAGCATGTTGCACCGCAGCATCAAGTAACTCACGGCCAAGTTGCAACGCGACTTTTGCGCGTTGCTCATCAAGCTTAGTCATTTCTTCAAGCAATGCTGAGCGCGCACCTAAACCAATCGCACCAGTATAGTCATCCGCACCATGCTGCTGTTCTTTTTCCAAGGCATGCAAGAACAGAATAGGTTTATTTAGTTTTTTTGAAGCCCAGACAGCTGCATCTGTCACCGCAGGCGTGATTGCAGAACCATCTATACAGGTCACAATTTTAGTCATCATTATCTCCTTAATGTCCGCCAAACAGTTTTTCAACTTCTTTAGGATCGTTATGCACCCCAAATTTATCTACTACTGTAGCCGTTGCGTCATTCATTCCCATAAGCTTAACGGTTGCACCTTCGCGACGGAATTTAATGACCACTTTATCCAAAGAAGATACCGCCGTTATGTCCCAGAAATGCGCATGAGTAAGATCAATTACAATACTTTCAACAGCTTCTTTGAAGTCAAACTGATTGACAAATTGTTCTGCTGAGGCAAAAAATACCTGACCAACAACTTCATAAGTTCGCACTTTTTCATGTTCATTGTAATAAGACTTAACTGCCATATAACGACCAATTTTATTGGAAAAGAACAAGGTCGCCAATAACACGCCTACAAACACCCCAATGGCTAAGTTATGGGTAGCAACAACCACAATAACGGTAGTTATCATCACAATATTCGATGATTTAGGGTGCTTACGTAAATCGGTGATAGAAGACCAAGAAAACGTGCCTATGGAAACCATAATCATCACTGCCACCAGCGCCGCCATTGGAATTTTACCCACCCACTCGTCAAGGAATACCACCATAATGATTAAAAACAAACCGGCGATAAAGGTTGATAAACGTCCCCTTCCCCCAGATTTCACATTAATAATAGATTGACCAATCATCGCACAACCGGCCATTCCACCAAACAAACCAGCGCCAATATTTGCCATCCCCTGGCCTTTACATTCTTTATTCTTGTCACTGTTTGTATCGGTTAGATCATCGACAATGGTTGCCGTCATCAAAGACTCAAGCAACCCAACCACGGCTAAACCGAGGGAATACGGCAAGATAATTTCTAGAGTGGTTAAATTAAGGGGCACTTCCGGCCATAAAAATATGGGTAAAGTATCAGGTAATTCCCCCATATCACCTACCGTTCGTATATCTAAGCCTAAAACAATGGACACGATAGTGAGACTAACAATACACACCAAAGGAGAGGGTACGATTTTCCCGATACTAGGAACGTAGGGTAATAGATAAATAATCCCCAATCCTGCGGCAGTCATGGCATAAACATGCCAAGTCACATTGGTCAGCTCAGGTAATTGCGCCATAAAAATCAGAATCGCTAGGGCATTCACGAAACCGGTGACGACAGAGCGAGAAACAAAGCGCATTAAACTGCCAAGCTTTAGGAAACCGAAGATAATTTGCAGCACACCGGTTAGCAAAGTAGCAGCAAGCAAGTATTCCAAGCCGTGCTCTTTAACTAGGGTAACCATCAGCAATGCCATTGCTCCGGTAGCAGCAGAAATCATTCCCGGACGACCTCCGACAAAGGCAATGATCACAGCAATACAAAACGAAGCATAGAGGCCCACTTTAGGATCCACTCCGGCAATAATAGAAAAAGCAATCGCTTCGGGTATTAAGGCTAGCGCTACCACAATACCAGCAAGCACATCACCACGAATATTAGAAAACCATTCTCTTTTCATGTTTTCGAGCATGTAAATAACCTAAAAGTTGAAGATTCTTGGCAATCAAGAAAAAAAGTATGTTTCAATGCAATAACATCTACGAACAAACGAAATTCTTTGCGCGTTAAGCAATAACGAATTATTAGAGGAAGGACACCCTAGGGTGGCGTGAATTTCAAGCTTTTAATCCTTAATAAATTGACTATAGTTTAGACGATATAACTTTAGAAATGTGCTTACAAGCGCTAATGATAGAAAGTCATTAAAACCACTGTCCCACTATAAATTCAAGGCTGGCTAAAATACCAGTACTGAATATTAACCTAATAAATTTAGATATTACCCCTGTTTTATCAAGTACGTCTAAAAATGCGAAAACTCCCCAAACTCACGATGGGGAGCACAAAAACCGCAACAAATACCCAAGTAAGGGTACCGTAACCACTACCAATTAAAGCAACCAGCCCTACGGAAGAAGCGAGATAAATTGACAAAATCAGTGCTATAGCGGCAATTGTAGGACGCATTAACTTAGGCATTTTTTGTTGATTTTCTTTATACACTTCGGCGATCCGCTCATTCATACCATGGATAAAAGCAGTGCCTGTCTCGATAAAAGTACCAAATAACACTACATAAAAAATGGCCTGCAACCATGGAACGCCCAATTGCTGCATCATAAAATCAGATGGTACTTTTGCCTCAGTTACCTGCGCCGCATTTACCACCATAGCCACAAAGAAAAACAGCGCAGGCAGCATGGCTAGAGGGCCGGCAATAGCCCCAGCTAAAAGCGCGTCTTGGGATGTACGCATGTGGCGCACACAGAACAAAATGAGCGGTAAAGCGGCAATATTGTAACCAACGTACTGGATAGCGCCAATGAACCAATTATCCTTAATTTCGCCATAAAATAATTGCTCATATACATTCTCACCATACTCATGCAAGTACAAATATACAAACACACCGTAAACTAGATACAACAGAAATGACCAGCCGGCTAATACCTTCTCAATTAATTTAGTGCCCCAGGCAACCAATATACAAATTGATGCCATTAACACCACTGTACCCAGGGTACTGGAAATAGACAGATGTTCAGAAACCACTTCTCCGGCAGCAGAGCCAATTACCGCTAAAACTAAAATCCCTAGGGCAAAATAGGCCAACTCATACACAAACCAAGCTCTTCCCAACAGCTTTTTAAAAAAGCGTCTGTAAGTATAACTTTGGGTTTGTCGAGCAAATTCAAAGCTAAGCATACTGATTACGCTAAAGGCAGCAGTTGCAACTAAAATACCTAAAAAACCACCTAATGCCCCTGAACTTAGAAAAAACTGAACTAATTCTCGACCTGTCGCATACCCGCCTCCAATCAAAACCGACTGGAGGATAAAACCTGGCAGTAAAACACGTTGGAAGAAACTTGTTTGCATAGTTTTCTCTTTTTGAGATGTGTTGAGCTAAGCAATTCTGTGTGGTTGATTCAACCCCTTGGAATTATTGTTTTAGCCGTTGATAACTGGACAATAAACGCTGCCATATGGGACCTGGTTTTCCTACGCCAACCTTTTCCCCCTCGATGCTAATAATGGGTTTTAATTCTTCAAAAGAATTACTCACCCATACCTCATCAGCTTGTTTTACTTGTTCGACTGTGGGCGCGAGTTGTTTTACTGGAATACCTTGACTTTCGGCCAAATCAATAATGATTTTACGGGTGACTCCCGCCAAGATGTTATCCACAGGAGGGGTGAAAATAACGCCATTTTTTACTATGAACAAATTACTGCTAGGGGCTTCTACTACATACTCATCTCTAACTAGCAGAGCCTCACTATTGGCCACGCCATCATGTGCCAATTGCATATAGGACATCACATTACCCATCAAGCTTATGGATTTTATTGAGCAACGTTGCCAGCGCAAATCTTGTTGAAAATAAGCATCACAACCAGGATAAGACATGTCGATAGGGGGCGTAAAAGGAGTACTAAACATAAACACTGTCGGCTTTGCATCCACAGGGAAACGGTGCTTGCGAACGGCTTCAACACCTCGCGTAATTTGTACATATAACATTTGCGCGGGTTCATTATCGGCTAGCAAGGGTTGTGCAATATTGCTTAATTCCTGCACCGTTAAGTCCAGTGGAATATCGACAGAATTAAGTCCTTCAAGTAAACGTTGCCAGTGTTGAACCCCACCTAAAGCTTTGCCCTTATAAACAGGAACAACCTCATAAATACCATCTCCAAACAGAAAGCCCCGGTCCAGTGGCGAAATATTCACCTCCCTCAACGGCATATATTGGCCATTGAAGTATGCTGCACAATCGTTGTTATCCGTTTTATCATTAGCCATATAAAAACCAGCCTACAGAATTGTTTAGTATAAAAATCAAAAATATACTGTACTGTAAATTTCTCTTATGTGTAATTTTTTTTCGAATGACAAGAGGTAACCGCGCCCCAACACAGTTGTAGAATTAACCGCGAGGGCTTCGGATAAGTTGGCAACGTCATTCGCTTTCTACCTCCTTTGACTATTGAGCAATCAATTCATGAGGAAGTTATTGCCAAAATCACACAACTCTTTCAGGATGTAATACAAAGATAGAAATAGCCTAATAAAAAGTGAATTACCATGTTGAAACAGCTTATCCATATCGATACGACAATCAGTGAAAGTCTGCAAAGTCAGATTCGTAACAAATTGGTAGAGGGGATATTGGTAGGCTCGTTTCCATTGGGATGTAAACTCCCCTCATCACGTCGACTCGCTGAACAACTGGGCGTGGCGCGCAATACTGTAGTCTTGGTTTACCAAGCGTTACAAGATGAGGGTTATATCGTCACCAAAGAACGCAGTGGTATTTTCGTTAATGAAAAAATCCACCAAGGATGGGTAAACCAATCTCAAACAAAACCTCGCTTTCAACCCAAAGCCACTGACAATACCCACCGCTTTAAAGGGGCTTTACAAACAACCAATCAAACAGCATGTCCAGCAGATTGGCAAAAATATAGCTATCCATTTATGGATGGAAAATTTGATGCTTCACTATACCCAGTAAAAGAATGGCGCGATGCCAATCAACAAGCCAACGTAACTCGGGAAATAAATCAATGGTCACAGCTTCAAGGCCTTGGCGATGATCCCAAACTCATTGATGAAATTCGCACTAAAATAATCCCGCGCAGAGGTATTCAAGCAACAAGTAGCGAAATACTTATAACAGTAGGCACTCAACAAGCGCTGTACTTGATTAGTGAGTTATTTGTGGATAAATCTATTACCGTGGCCGTAGAGGAGCCCGGATACCCAGAGGTGAGAGAGTTATTACAACATAAAGGAGCAAATTTAGTTTATCAACCCGTTGATGACAACGGCATGCAAGTCGACTCGCAGTTAGATAAATGCGACATCGTTTACACTACCCCCAGTCATCAAACACCAACCAGTGTCACCATGTCGATGTCTCGCCGACAAGAGTTATTAGACAAAGCCAATCAGCAAGATCTGTTAATTATCGAAGACGACTTCGAGTTTGAAAGCAACTTTTTACGACAACCCCACCCGGCTCTGCGCAGTTTAGATGATAAAAATCGCGTGGTGTACATATCTTGTCTGTCCAAAGTCTTAGCTTCGGGTATTCAGATCGGATTTATCGTTGCAGACTCTGGCGTTATCAGCGAACTCAAAAAACTACGTAAAATTACCATGCGTAATCCGCCTTTAAATAATCAACGAGCGGTAGCGTATTTCCTGTCGTTAGGCTACTACGATGCATTTATGCTGCATTTGCATAAGGTCTTTTTTGAACGTTGGTTAACCTTAAGAGAAGCGTTGAATACGTATTTACCAAATTGCATAGATACAGGTCCAATCCAAGGTGGCACGGCTTATTGGATAACAGGTCCAAAGCAATTAGATGGTGAAAACTTGCAAGAAAAAGCCGCTGAGTTGGGGATTCTCATAGAGCCGGTAAAACGATATTTTGCCCTAAATAAACATCCAGAAAATTGCTTTCGAATGGGAATTACTAGTATTCCCAACAACAGAATCCGTGCAGGAGTTAAAATGCTTGCCGATCTAATTCGGCAATTAACTGCTCAGCACGAAGAGAAGCTTGATAACGCCAAAGGTAAACTATTAGATGAACAAGCATTACGTAACTTGTTACCTGGCATTCATTTAGAATGCCAAATGGTTTATGGCGTTCCCTGTACAATCGAATTACTCCCCGATGGCACAATGACTGGTCGCACTGGAGGCATTGGTAGCGAAGAAGACACAGGTCGTTGGTGGATTGAAAACGGCATGTATTGGCGTCAATGGAAACTATGGAGCTATGGAGAAATTCGTGGATTTTACGTGATCATGGATAGCAAAAAAATGAAATGGTTTGACCAAGATTATCGATTTGTACGTGAACTGGAATTAATTTAGCTTCATCAGAACTGGACCAACACATCCATTCATTCTGGCACTATCACTTTACCTCTGGACCCATTAGAGTTTTACCTTATGCAAAGCAGTCAATTCAAATTGCTTTATAGTGAGGAACTAAATGAGTCATTTTGCCATAGCGGGTTTACAACTAGCCTCGTCAAAAGGTAACAACACCCAGCAAATCGCCGCTGAAATTACGCTCTGTAAACAGCGTTTCCCTTGGTTAAACATGTTAGTGCTGGGTGAATTAAATAGTCACGGCCCAGAAAAGAAATATGCCGAGACCATGCCAGGCCCAACGGAATCCTTTTATCGCGATTTGGCTAAGCAACTTAATATTTGGTTAATTCCCGGCAGTTTATATGAAATAGCCAATCATCACATTTATAACACTACACCAGTCATAGATCCTCAAGGTCAGGTAATTTGCCGTTACCGAAAAATATTTCCTTTTTGCCCTTACGAAAGTGATGTATCACAAGGCCAAGACATTGTCGTTTTTGATGTTCCTCAAGGACGCATTGGTATCGCGATTTGCTATGACCTTTGGTTTCCAGAAGTAGCACGCAGCATGGCTTGCAAGGGAGCTGAAGTACTCATTTATCCGACTATGACAGGCACTATCGACCGTGGAATTGAATTAAATTTGGCACGGGCAACCGCGGCTAGCAATCAATGTTATGTGGTGGCCATCAATACTGCCGGTGAACTAGGCAATGGCCAGTCTATTATCGTTGGTCCGCAAGGTAACGATATTTACGTTGCAGGGGAGCAACAAGAAATTATCCCGGTAGAAATTGATTTTGCCCAAGTACGCCGCGACAGGAAGCGAGGACTACATAACCTGGGACAACCCCTAAAAAGCTTCAGAGAAAGTCAATGGCAAAAGTCAGTGTCTTCCTCTACAAACGACAACGAATTTTTAGCGTCTTTAGGCGAGCTAAAAATTCCAGAGCGCGATGACAATGAATAGTCATTCTGGACCAAAAGCGAGTCCCTAACTGGTACTACGGATTTAGTAACCACTGAACTACCCTCAAATAAGACTAAAAATAAAAAGATAATTGGAGTAACACTATGCATTCTGTGACATTTAGAAAACATACCATTGCCAAAGCTATTGCCAGTGCCTTGGTATTGGGGTCACCTGTTTATCACGCCTCCGCGCAACAAGTTGCGAACCAAGAAGGTAAGACAATTGAACGCATTGAAGTGACTGCCAGCCGCCGAACACAAAGTATTCAAGAAGTGCCTTATAATATTTCAGCCATTTCTGGAACCGAATTAGAAGACGGCCAAATTGTAGACTCAACGGAATTATTACGAAATATACCAGGTGCCACTATTGTTGACAGAGGTTACCGCAACTCTGGGGTTATCAGCGGTGTGGTAATACGTGGTATCAATGTAAACAGTGGTGCTCAAGGTGATGTACCATTATCTGCGGTTTCCACTGTTGCTGCATATGTCAACGACACCCCATTAAACGCCAACTTTATCCTCAAAGATATTGAAATGGTCGAAGTACTTCGCGGTCCTCAAGGCACATTGTACGGCTCAGGATCGCTGGCAGGTACAGTAAAATACCGCATGAATAAAGCGGAAACAGATGAGTTTTATGGCAGCGTGGGGATGTCAGTAGGTCAAACAAAGGGGTCTGAAGGCAATAGTATCAATATGGATGCGATGGTAAATATCCCGCTTTCAGAAACGTTAGCATTTAGGGCAAATATAGGTCGCATCGATAATGACGGCATTGTTGATTACACCAATGTTTACGTTTTAGATGCTGACAACTATGCCCCTGCAGCACAAGGTGGGGATCTCGCCACCGGTGGTGTAAGTTTTCGAAGTGTTGAAGATGCAGATACGGTAGATATTGACTACGGTCGCATGTCACTATTTTGGCAACCTACTGACAATTTAAATATCAACCTGTCATATCAAAAACAAACCGATGAAATCGGTGGTCGTAGGCAAGTAACTCGCGGCACCAATTGGGTGGATGGAACAGAACAGGCTTATGGTGACTACCAGAATGGTGCAGTATTATTAGAGCCTTCTGAACGAGATGTAGATTTAACCGCGCTGGAAGCGGAGTGGGATCTTGGCTTCGCCACATTAACGTCTAGTAGCTCAAAGTACAATCACGAAGGTAGTTCTACAAGTGATAATACCGGCTTTTACGCTAAGCAGAACTGGTTTGCCGATTTATACTATGGTTCACCTCGACCAATGGCATTGGCGGATAGAAGCTACGATGATGAAGCCTTTGTTCAGGAATTACGTTTAGTTTCGAATCAAACGGTCAACAACATAGATTGGGTGGTTGGGGCATACTATATGGACCAAGATAGTGTCGCCACACAAGATAGCTACATGCCTGGGTATCAAGAATGGGCTGGCGCGGCTTTCCCTTGGTGGCCGAGCATGGCCGATTTTGGCATGGTTTACACAGATAACGACTTTCACTACGTCCGTACTGAGAACTTTAAAGATAAAGCGTTATTCGGCGAACTAACCTATCACTTTTCCGACGATTTTCGCAGCACTGTGGGTATTCGACGATTTGATAACACCTTTACTAACAATACTGAATTACTCCTTCCAATTTGGCCGTTTTTAGGGGCACAACCTAATTTTGAAACGTCAGAAAGCGATACCTTATTTAAGCTCAATATGTCTTATGACTTGAGCCAGGAAACAATGCTTTATGGCACAATTTCTGAAGGTTATCGTAGAGGAGGGGCTAATGCGGTGCCACTCAACGGGAGTTTGGCAGAAAGGCCAGAATGGCAGCAATATGACTCAGATAAAGCTGTAAATTATGAAATTGGTGTGAAGGGTTATTTAGATAACAGAAAACACAGTTACAGTTTATCTGCTTTCGTGCTCGATTGGGATGATCCTCAGCTTAGTACGTCTTCATTCTGGGGATTCTATACAGTTACTAACGGCGAGTCTGCACGTACCCAAGGCATTGAATTAGAGTTACAAGGCTATCTCACTGACGAAATTCACTATGTGTTAGGTTATGCCTATGTCAATGCTGAACTAACCGCTGATTTCATCGTTCCTACCGGCGTATCAGCCGAAAACGCGACACGAGTACAGGCCTCAGATGGAACTCGATTGCCGGCATCGCCTGAACACACCTTGAGTTTAGCGCTAGACTACACTTACGAAATGAATAATGGCATGTACTGGATCACTCAAGTAAACACTTACTATCAGTCTGACTCTTTAAATTATCTAGGTGAAAGTCAAGCGTTGCAAGCTGACATAGATGGCTTCTCGTTATGGAATTTAACCTCGAGAATTAGCAAAGATGATTGGAATGTCACTTTCTACATTAAAAATATGTTCAATGAAGATGGCACCACAGGCACATTACCAGAAGCCTATATGGGTACTGATCCCGATGAAAACTTTTTGGGTAACTCTTCCAAAGATTACATCAGTCTTCCAAGAACCCTAGGTGTTGCATTTAACTATCGATTTTAATTTTATCCGAGCCATTTTACGTCCAGCACTCAGTGGTCAAAATGGCTCGCTAATACCGAAGCAGGTTAATATGCTCTAAACTCAATGACAAAATTTCATTATGACGCAATTTTTATGTTAACTGAACAATCGCAGAACGCACAAAAAAAACTCGATGGTATTTGGCTACAGATTCGCAATAAGCAACTAGAAATTGCTTTAGCACAATGCAAATCTTTGTGTGCTGATTTTCCTGAATATGCCCCTGCTTGGCATACATACAGCGAAGTGAACCTATTTTTAGGTAAACATGCATTAGCGTTGCGTTACATTGAAGCGGCATTGGCACTATCACCAAATATTCCAGATTGGTTATTACTCGAAGCAAAACTCCATTTTATATTGGGAGATAGAAGAAGCGCACAAGATATAGCTAGCTCGTTAACTGCTGAAGACAATGATTCAGTCGTCTTTAATGCTGAACTGGCTCTTCTACTGAATAAACTAAACCTCTATCAACCATCTTTAACTCACTATCAACGTGCGCTTACTTTGCAACCTGATAATCCGCAAATATTATTTAATTTAGCCTCAGTGCAACGATATGTAGGTAAGTTAGATAGTGCCAAGAGTACTCTGGATAAGCTCATAGCGCTGAACCCCAATGACAGTGAAGCTTGGCTAATGCGTTCTAACTTGCACAAACAGACCAGTGAAAGTAATCACGTAGATAAGATTAAAACGGCACTTACCCGCCCTGCTTCCCCTATCTCAAAATCACAACTGTATTATGCATTAGGCAAAGAACTTGAAGATTTAGCTGAATACGGAGATGCCTTTAATGCGTTTCAACAAGGTGCATCTATTCGGCGTCAGCATATGCAGTACTCTCTGGACAATGATCTTGCATCACTGGACCAAATTCGCAATGTATTTGATGCCAACACTGTCCATAACGATCAACCTGGATACGACTCCCAACAACCTATTTTTATTGTTGGTTTGCCCAGAACTGGCAGTACCTTGGTGGAGCGTATTGTTAGCAGCCACTCGCAGGTTATGAGTGCCGGCGAGTTGAATAATTTTGCACTGCAAATGATGCAACAAATTCAGCAAAGTGGTGTTGCTAAACCGGTTAATAAACTAGACTTAATCTCACTCACAAAACAGATAGATTTTAAACGTTTAGGCCAAAGTTATATCGAAAGCACCTACCCAGATACGCAAGGTCATCGCAAGTTTATAGATAAGTTGCCCTTGAACTCTCTGTATGTTGGGTTAATTCATTTAGCCCTTCCCAATGCCAAAATCATCCATGTAGAAAGAAACCCACTGGATACCTGTTACGCAATTTTTAAACACATTTTTACCCAAGGTTACCCTTTTTCTTACAATTTGGATGAATTAGCTCAGTATCAGATTGCTCACCATAAACTGATGACACATTGGAAAACCTTGTTACCGAATAAAATACACAGTATTTCATATGAAAACCTTACATCGAACATCGAGGCGCAAACAAACGCGATTTTAGACTATTGTGAACTTCCAATAGAACAACAATGTCATAATTTTCAAGATAATATTGCAGCTTCAACAACCGCCAGTGCAGCGCAAATTAGGCAACCGGTGTATTCAAGTTCTGTGAATAAATGGAAACATGTGAGTAAGCAATTGTCTTCAGTACATGCGAAATTTGAACTCGCAGGTTTAGTATGAGAATAATTTGGGCGATAACGTTGTTGTTGGTTAATTGCCTATTTGTTGTGTCAGCAACAACAATAAACGCCATTTTGGAAAGCCCTTCCGCGATACCCCAAAAACCTATTTTGATGTCTGAATTATTCATTCCTGATAGGGCTCAGAAGAAAAGTCAAAAAGGGCACATTGCATTACAAATGGATAAACTTAGGGCCAAAATTCAAGTCATTCAATCGGCGTCTCCCCTGCAAGAAAATATTGAGATTCTGCCGGATATGAGCTTTAACTGGGTGAGCAATGAATTAGGAGAAGTTATCCCTGAAAAGCGGCACTTGCTGCATAGTGACAACCCCAATTGGGACTTTTTTATCGGTGTAGGGGAATTTTGGGGCACTCCCCCTGAACATCAAGGGAGTAAAATCAGCCTGCCATTTGCGATAGTCGAGAAAAATGAGAACTGTGTACATAATGGTGTTTTAGTCATTGAATTAGGCTTAGCGGGCAGTTCTAATCAATTTTACTATCAAATAAGTAGTGAAACCTGTGCCTATTTTAAGGCTGACTTTTGGGGAACGGGCACCGCCCACTACACAGAAAACACGAGTGATTCACCCAGTGAAATAGTGACTCAATATGAAGCTGAGAAACACGCTAGATTACCCTGGGTTGCGTTAGATGAATTAGCCAAGAAACTCCCTAAAATAAAGATAGAAAACTTAGCTTTGCCACAACGAATTGCACTGACAGATATGAGTGCTTATGGCGTACTTTATAAAGATGTACATTATGTATCGTCATGTCCCACACGCGCTGGCAACTACCCATTTTGTGAACAACTAGTGCTTCCATCTTATTCTACCGCAAAGTCATTATTTGCTGGATTAGCAATGTTTTATTTAGAAAAACACTACGGAGATGTATTTGAACAGCCGGTAAACCGCTGGATAGAGCAATGCAGCGATAGCCAATGGCAGGGGGTAACTTTCGGTCATTTGTTAGATATGACCACGGGAAATTTCGATTCAGCTCAATACGGCGTTGATGAGGCATCTGCAGATAAGCTTAGTTTTTTTACTGCGAAAACAAACGAAGGTAGAATTGCCTATGCCTGCAACCACTATGTCCGTAAACGTCCCCCAGCAAGCACTTTTGTTTATCATTCCTCGGACACCTATTTGTTGGGTGCTGGCCTAAACAAATTTATAAAGTCTAAACTGGGAGAAAATGCCGATATATTCAACGATATTTTGTACAAACAGATTTTCCTTCCCTTAGGATTAAGTCAAATAAGTGCAAAAACAAGACGTACCCTAGATGAGGCACAGCAACCTTACACAGGCTATGGGCTATTCTTTAATCGCCACGATTTAGTTAAGTTGTCTCTTTATATTCAACGTCAATCGACTTCAACTGAATCCGCTTCGGAGCTCTCCAAAAATTATCTTCTAGCAGGATTACAACAAGCCCCAAACAATCGTGGTGCCACAACTGATTACCCTAACATTCGTTATCAACATGGTTTTTGGGGAAGAAAAGTGGATGCTAAGTTCAAATGTAAATCCGAAAGTTGGATACCATTTATGTCTGGCTATGGCGGAATTACGTTAGCATTTTTAGGCAACAACAATACCTACTATTACGTCAGTGATAGTTATCAGTTTAACTGGACAGAAGCCCTCAGTGAATTAGATAAGCTAAATTCAGTTTGTAGTGGTTAACCTATGAACCTTAATACATCAGCAGTACGGGAGAAGTAAGTGACTAAACATATAGCCATCGAACAAACTCAATTAAATCAATGGAAAGTCGATTCGAATGGCGCACTAGCCCGTATTTTCTTAGCTTTTCTAACCACCGCAGGTATCTTCTATATCAACATTATGCCCGCGCTAGTCAGTGGCTTAATTGAAGGTTTAAATTTTACTAACCAACAAGCAGGCTTTGTAAGCTCTTCAAATCTATATGGAGCAGCAGCCGGTGCGCTTTTAGCCGTCTTTATCGTCAAGCATATTAATTGGAAAAAATGGGCGTATGTACTGCTCCTCACTATTCTACTGGTCGACTTTTTATCTATTTTTATTACCTCCCCCACTATTATGGTGATAATCCGTGGCGCACATGGTTTAGTGGGCGGCTTGCTAGTAGGGATTGGTTTTGCCGTTATTTCACGCACCCGAGATGCAGATAAAACGTTCGGTTACCTGCTTCTTATCCAATGGGGATTAGGTGGTCTTGGGATTATGTATTTGCCCGCGATGGTACCTGAATATGGCACCTCCGCGTTATTTATCGCGTTGATGAGCTTTACTTTTATCTCACTTGCTATGCTGCCTTTTCTACCAAGTTATCCGGTAGCTGCAACCGATCCTTTAGCCAAGTTACCGGCTAAAGTTCGTCGTCAACCATTGGTCTTAACATTGTTGGCTATTTTCTTGTTTCAAGCTGCCAACATGGGATTATTCGCTTATGTAATTGGACTAGGAAAAGCAGAAGGCTTAACCATGGATTTTATGAGCCCAGCATTGGCCAGCGCCAGTTGGGTGGCACTCCTGGGTTCCATGTTAGTGATATTAATAGGTACAAAATACGGAAGAACTATGCCCTTAATTGCAGCAATTATTGTCACGGCAATCTGTACTTGGGTATTAATATATAGCGAAGTTTCAATGGTGTATTTGATAGCCAATGTGCTCATCGGTATCACCTGGGCGTTTGCGTTACCCTATATGTTTGGCATTTGTTCTGAATTAGACAAAGCAGGACAATTAGCTGCGTTAGGCGGATTTGCATCAAAGATGGGCTTGGCTTCCGGTCCAATGGCAGCCGCTTTGCTTCTCAATGATGATAGTTATGAAACCGTTATCTATTTTTCGAGTATCTTACTTATTGTTTGTTCCGCTGTAATTTTTTGGCCTGCAAGACTGCTAGATTCTGATAAGAAGGCCTCACTTTGACATGCAATTCTATCAACCAAAGAGTAAATGAGTAAATTGTCGGAAGCGTTTCACCTAGGACGTTTTCGAATAAACAGGAAAAAACCTGAACTAAATAAAATAAACAGAAAAGCAGATGGCTCACTTACCTCTGTAATATGCTGTTCAATTGCTGCTAAATTTGAATAAGTAATCAGATGAGACATGTTTATTTCTTCTCCGGGTTGCAAGGTAACACCCAATGCGTAGGAAAACGTACCATCTCCAAACGCCTGTTGACTGCCACCAATATCCGATCCCGTCGCACTTGCGTTACCAGTAAAACTCAAATGGCCAGTATTTGCTACGTCAGTTTCCCGAATTAATGACGTAATGGCATTATCGCCGGTTTCAGTTTGATTATTGATATACAGGCTGGTATCGGCAAAGACAATGTCTAACCCATTACTGGACGTAAAAAACAGATCTAGCATTGCGAAGGCTTCAGCAAAGCTATTTTCACCATCAGCCATGGCAAAAAACCCCATTTCAAAGGTTCCTTCAATGGAAAATGTTAATGCTGTGGCGTTTTCATTGGAAAGCGTAAACTCTCTTTCCAAAGACACATCAGAGTCTGCTTGAGTATCAAAAAGTTCAGAGCTAATACTTGCTTGGGCCTGCCCACTGCCCCAAACTCCACGCTCAGAAATATCATTATTACCATCAGGAACTAATTCCTCCTCCACAATTTGATACAACTGAGTATCATTCATGCCGAAGGCACCTTCGGTGTCTGCGTTACGAGTACTGCTACTATACCGTGTAACAGTCGAGGGGGCTTCAGGAGCAAGACCGGCGATAACAATTTCTAAATCGTCAAATTCAACGGCATCATCTGCTTGCAATTCAGTATTGATTGGATTGCTAAAATCGGGACCACCGGATCTAACCTCTAATCCAATCGGCAACTGTCCCCCGCCAGCAATGATGATGTCGTGGTAAAATGACACACCACTATCAGCACTAATGGGGACAGCCATGCTAATCCCACACCATACTGAAGTCACAGCAGCGATAAAAATCGAGTTCATTGCTTTCATGATTTTTCCTTATTTTCACGGGAGACCAAATACAATTGGTGCACAATCCTATGACTAAAAGTATAAGCGCATAAATGTGTTTAAAAATGTGCACTGGTACCTGATTTTTGAAATCTGAATACCTAAATTTGGTAAAAACTCTGCAATTTAGCCTAATTTAACTTAAATTAAATTGTATAGTTTAGGCTCAGCGAGCAGGTAATTTACATGTTATTAGAGCGAGAAGTCGCAATTGATAAGATATCAAACACTATCTCTCAAATAGCGCAGTCGGGAAAGGTATTGCTACTCAGTGGTGAGGCTGGAATTGGTAAAACCACCTTGCTAGAGCACGTACGTTCCCATGCAGACGATACCTTAGATATTTATTGGTCTGGTTGCGATCCTTTATTTACGCCGCGCCCCTATGCTCCCATCTACGATTTTGCTCAGCTCCTATCGCCTTCATTGCTCACTCAATTGGAAAACGGCGCTATTCCTAACTTAATTTATTCCAGCTTTTTTCAAGCCATAAGCCAACTGGGCAAACCGACTATTTTGGTAATAGAAGACGTGCATTGGGCCGACCATGCCAGCCTAGATCTCATCAAATATATAGTTAGACGTATCTCGTTTTTACCCTGTTTACTGTGTTTGAGTTATCGGGTTGATGAAGTGACACAAGATCATCCATTGAGCTCAGTACTTTCATTAGTGCCATCAGCTCATACAGCGCGAGTTCACCTTGAACAATTGAGCCAAGACGCAGTATCAAAGTTAAGTAAAGACAGTAGTTATGATCCAGAAGCCTTGCACAAAATCACTGGCGGAAACCCGTTTTTCATTGCTGAATTATTAGCTAACAATGGTTATAACAATCACACAATACCGGCATCAATTAGAGAAGCAGTGAGCAGTAGAGTGCATTTATTAGGTCACAATGAACGTGAATTGCTGCAAGTATTAAGCCTTATCCCTTATAGCATTCCAGCGGCTTTAATTAGCCAATTATTTGATGAAAACGCAGAGTCCTTCGCAATGGCCTGTGTAGCCAGAAAATTATTAGTTTGTGATCACCAAAGTGTGTTTCGATTTAAGCATGAGCTAGTTCGCTTAGCCATATTGGAAAATCAATCACCCCCGCAAATAAAACTAACTCATAAGCGCATAATTGAAAGTTTAGAAACATTGCCTTTGGTCACTAACTTAGCTTGGCTTGTGCATCATGCTGAAGGGGCCTTAGATGCAGAAAGAGTACTTAAATACGCACCTAATGCAGCGACTAAAGCTGCAGAACTAGGCGCACATAAGGAAGCCGCCTCGTTTTACCGTAAAGCCTTAAGTTTTGTAGAATATGCAGACCCTGAACTCGCCGCAAGCCTACATGAAAACTGGGCCTACGAAGTCAGCTTAACTACCCATATGCAGCAAACCGTCATTGACGCACGACGCCATGCTATTAGTCTATGGCGAGCCTTGGATAGGCAGGATAAAGTAGGGGAAAATTTACGTTCATTGTCGCGTCTATATTGGTATCAGGGCCATGCAGAGAAAGCGGAGCAATACGCCAATCAGGCAATCAAAACCTTTGAATCAATACCTGCTTCCAGCGAACTGGCCATGGCATACTCGTTACGCTCACAATTAGATATGCTTAACGATCGAATGGAGGACTCCTTGTATTGGGGAAATAAAGCCCTCGAATTAGCAGATCAGTTCTCAAATCCCACGGTGAAAGCACATGCCCTAAACAACATTGGAACGGCTTTATTGATGCACGGCGATGCCGCTGGTGAAGATAAACTAAAACAAAGTCTGGCTATTTCAGAACAATATGGATTCCACGAAGATGTGGCAAGGGTTTATACAAACTTTTCAGACTACTGTATTCGATTCAAGAAACTTGAAATGGCTGAAACTATGACCCTAAAAGGTATACAATATGATATTGCCCACGATCTCGATTCCTGGACGTACTATTTAGTCGGATTACAAGCCCAACTGCGACAAGAACAAGGTCGATTAATAGATGCCCAAACCATTGCTGCCGGTGTGCAATCAATTAGCAATCAAACATTGCTAATGAAACTGCCCGCGTTAATTGTATTAGCGCGAGTCAACTTACGATTGGGGGTAGCAAATAGCCAGGAACTGCTCAACCAAGCCTTAAAAGACGCCCAATCAACCAACGAAAATCAGTACATGATTCCAGCAAGGTTAGGACTGATTGAACACCTATGGTTAAACGCTGATAATACAATTCGTATAGAGGAGGCTAAAAAACACATAGATTGGCTAAATGAGTTGCCCTCTGGTGTATTAAACCCATGGCAGTTGGGCGAACTGTTAGTTTGGGCTAAACTTTTGCAATACGACATTTCAAATGGGCGGGAAGACAGTATATCAAAACCCTACCAACTCCAATTAAAAGATAACGGCGAAGCGGCGTATGCAGCATGGGATACCCTTGGAATGCCATTTAATGCAGCGATGTGTCTGCTGTCAATTCAAGGAAAGCATCGGCCATCTTCTTTGTTAAAAGCATGGCAACTATTTGACAAGATGCATGCAAAAGCCTTTCAACAAAAGGTTAGGAGTATTGCTGCAGCAGAAGGCATTGCCGATATGCTTCCAAAAATTCGTCGCGGTCCTTACTCTAAAACACGTAAACACCCCATTGGGCTCACCAATAAAGAACAACAAGTTTTGAAGCTTTTAGTCACAGGCGCGAGCAATCTCGATATTGCCACTTCCCTTTCTCGCTCAAATCGCACAATAGAAAACCACGTGTCTTCGATTTTGAGTAAACTGAATGTGGATAACCGAGTTGAAGCGATGCTTAGAGTGCAAAACGAACCTTGGTTATCGGAATAATAGAAACCACAGCACACACTGTGCAAGCATATTAAAGTTTGAAAGTGGGGATCAATGTTAGAAACTCGAACAACTAAATTGCCCCCAATGTTGGTCGGGTTTGTGCCATGAGCAATCAGTGAGCAGGCGTTATTTGACAAGTTGCAGTGAGCCTTAAAACGGCCAGTCGAGTTATCCTTTAAATGATGACAGAAAGTGCGACATTCCTGACATTGTCGATGTCTAAGATAGGTAGGAAACTATTTTCATAATTGACGACGGCTTATTGAAAATTACAGGAAAAAAGCACCCAAAAATGTTGAGGGATAACAATTACCTCCATCGAAGGTCTTTGTTAAATTAAATTCAACAATAGGTGCTTTTCATTGATTAAATCAATTACTCAATGTTGTAACGAATAGCAACTTTTATAAATGTATATATAGTAACGACCAACAGCCATAAGAACACCAAGGTTTCGTCGTTATATAGTTTTGCCCAAAAATTATTTTCGATTTGAATAGGTTCGGCTTTATATCTGTATATTTGTCCTGATTCACCCTTACCGCTGAAATTAATGTACAAACCTTTCTCTTCATTCGCATATATGAACCCAGAACTTTGTGTAGAAGGTTTTAAAATTGAAAATTGTTCTCCCATTTTCAAATCGAAAATCTCCGCCAAATAGTAATTCTGCGAGAGGGCAGCTTTGTCAGCAATTTGCACTTGTCCTGAGTACATAATTGGAAACACAGAAACTTCTTCTTTAATAGAGCCACCTACTCTTACAATGCCATCAATTGGTAAGGTAACCGCAGACTCTTTAGAGGGATTCAAAATTAAGGTTGCACAATCAGTGAACTCAGTTACCTGGCCGTTATCGTTTGTAATTGAGCCAGTAGTAGGTTCATCGATTGAATCTAAATTAATTTCTAGCGTGCCTGTACTTAGTCGTGTGAACTCGATAGAAGAACTACCTGAGACTTGAACCAACCCAGACATTTCTTTATAGTCATTGCCACAGTCAAATGCAATTTTTGCCTTTTCGACTCTCCAAATTGGGTAAGCGACATCTTCGAACGGCATCACTTCTATAAGTTCAGCTCTAGCAGATACAGAAAATAAGGTGTTTTTTTCCGTAAAAAATAGTACTGAAACTACAATTATCCCGATCAAAATAAGCCAGAACAGACTTAAAAATATAAAGATAATTCTACCTTGAGCTTTTTCAGCAAATTCGTTAGCAGAATATGGAATGTCTTCGGATACGAAAAAAATACTAAGTAAAAATTTACGTATATAAAAAGCAAATGAGCTTTTAGTTTTAGAATTAGCTGTTTTCTTTTTAGCCATTACATTGCCAATAATATGGTTTCGTCAGGGATTTTTATATATTTCTTCCGTTTGACGACTAATTTGTTAATGCTTGTTAAATCTGTATTTTCTAATACGCATTTTTTGTCATATGATACGTTAGATGGACTATTAATTTTCTCACATTTGAATGACTTACCCGTGTCACCAACCGAAACACTGTCTCTTCTAGCGTTACTCCGAATCAACATTACGACATTACTTTTCGCTACTGAATCTGTCCAAGTAGATATAAAATAACGCTTGTCAGTGGATTCACAAGAACCTGCGACACTAGCGAGTACTGCCAAGCTGTTAGAATCGTATTCTTGCAATTCATCCATAAATTTAGATTGGTAAACTATTCTAGTAAAACCAGATATTTTTCCATCTATCTCATGTGACATAGAGGCTTTGTATTTTCCATCTTTACTTGTAATTGAGATACACAAAAGCCCTTGTATTCCACTTATCAGCTTAACGCTCAGAAATTTTTCATCGTCAGCTGATTCGTATTGAATGCCTTTGAGAAAAGTACCTGATACCTTGACCTTTTTGCTTAATGATTCAGAAAAGTCGCTTATGTTTATTACGTTCTGTGCCAGTGCTGAATTTGCAGCGAGCAGACACATGAATAGAAAGCATTTTATAATCATAAATGTAACCTTTGAGTTTTAACGTCAATCTCAAGCTAAAGAATTATTATAAGACGCATTTTCATTAAGGTTGCGAAACCAATAAATGAAATGGACCGTAATTTCCAGTAGCTATTAAACGAACGGTGTATAAAGCCGACTTGGGTGGCGTGAAAGGTAAATTGGCGTTTTTACGTGTGCTAATTTCCCATTGTCTTAAAGTCTTTCCTTGTTTATCAATAATGGCGAGGGTAAAGAATACTCGCTGCGCTGCGGCCAAACTCTCAAATACAATTGGGCTGTTTTCTCTTGCTTCCAACTGGTATTCCGCGATGCTACCTTCCGCAAACTGACCCTGAATTATATCGCCAACCTTGACCTTATTAGCGTCTCCGCGTAAGTCCGAATTTAATGCCCATTGATTGAGTCCTATATTGAACTCTCCATAGCCTTTAGTTGCTGTCAAACGGACCGTGTATAAACCCGACTTGGGTGGTGTGAAAGGTAAATTGGCGTTTTTACGTGTGCTAATTTCCCATTGTCTTAAAGTCTTTCCTTGTTTATCAATAATGGCGAGGGTAAAGAATACTCGCTGCGCTGCGGCCAAACTCTCAAATACAATTGGGCTGTTTTCTCTTGCTTCCAACTGGTATTCGGCGATGCTACCTTCCGCAAACTGACCTTGAATTGTATCGCCAACGTTGACCTTATTAGCGTCTCCGCGTAAATCAGAATTTAACGCCCATTGATTGAGTCCTATATTGAATAAGCCGTGATAGTTGTTAGCAACTAAGCGAACGGTATAAAGACCCGATTTAGGCGGAGTGAAAGGTAAATTGACAGCTCTACCTGAGCCAATGTCCCATTGTTTTAGGGTTTTTCCACGTTCGTTGATTATCTGAAATTTGAAATCAACACGTTGTTGTGTCGTTAAATTGTCAAATACAATAGCGCTATTTTCTCTTGCTTCCAACGAGTATTCGGCGATGCTACCTTCCGCAAACTGACCTTGAATTGTATCGCCAACGTTGACCTTATTAGCGTCTCCGCGTAAATCAGAATTTAACGCCCATTGATTCAGTCCTATATTGAATAAGCCGTGATAGTTGTTAGCAACTAAGCGAACGGTATAAAGACCCGATTTAGGCGGAGTGAAAGGTAAATTGACAGCTCTACCTGAGCCAATGTCCCATTGTTTTAGGGTTTTTCCACGTTCGTTGACTATCTGTAATTTGAAATCGACCCGTTTATCAGTTTTGTAGTTTTTAAGAATGATAGGACTATTTTCTTGAGCTCTAAAACGATATTCAGCGATACTCCCAATGGCAAATCGGCCGTTTATTGCATCCCCTTTATCTAATAAATTGGCTTCTCCACGTAAGTCTGAGTTGATAGACCACTGATGAAGTTTAATCTTATAGTTTCCGCTGTAGTTAGTTCCAGTAAGACGAATGGTGTAAGAGCCGGTCGTTAGAGGTGTAAATGCAAAGCGAGAGTGTCTTCCGGATCCTATGTCCCAACCAGCTTTTTGAATACCATTTTCGTCTAGTATTGCTAGCCTGTAGTCGACGCGTTTATCGGTTTTGAGGTTTTCAAGCTCAATAGCGCTATTTGCTTGACCGTCAAAGGTATATTCCTTTGTTTGGCCTTTTGCAAATGTACTTTGAAGCGTGGTTTTACCAATGACTAAGCCTTCATTGCCATCAGTTGGTACACCGTTCGGATAGAAATAATCATCTAGCAATGAACTAACAACATCGTACCTATATACGTACCCAACGTCGTCTTCTATTTCATATAGAATTCCCGCCGGTAAATTAGCAATGTATAATAGACTCCCGCTAAAACCCTGCTTAAGTGTGTCAGAGTTCAGTGCAGAGCGAATACCGAGAGCAGTTGTATTTTCTACCCCTATTATATTAACAAGCACCTGCTGGGTACTGCCATCTTCTAATTTCGTTTTCAATATACCTTCTTCTAATATATTGAGGAGCTGGGTTAATTTTTCGTGCTTTCGGAAAGTAGACAAATGACAGATGTTTGGTTTATCAATCAATGACAATAACGCTAAGTCGAATTCAAACTCTGTTTCAAACTCTGTGAGAAGTTCTGCCCGATAACTAATATTCTCGGCAGTAAGGACTGAGGGTTCACTGGAGTCTTTAACTACATGAAAAGGTGTGACAACGTAGCAGATATCTTCGTGCTCATACAAGAAACCTTGCCCTTCGCTAGAGCCTGCTGATATCAATACATCTGAAGCAAATGTTGAAGAAACAAGCATTAATGCAAGACAAATTATATATAAACGGTGCACTCACTATCCCTAAAGACATCAGTTTATCTTTTTACCATGTCAAAAATCGTTTAATTATTCAACAAAAATAAACAATTAGAATCACTTATTAATATTGTGACATCGCTAGATAAGAAATTTAACATGGAAAGTGCTGGCATTCTTCTGCTTGGCTTTATAGTAAAAGCGAGATTCAAGGGGCTGAACGCTTGAAAACTGACTTGTACAAAGCAGAGATTTAGGCACCATCACTTGAACGGCACCTCTTGGATGAGACAGCTAATGATTGTGAGCCAGTTTTGTCACAGTTTTATAGGATATTTGCGTATCACTCGCGTAATTTCTATGAAATTCTCTCGCTCAATAAAATAGACGGAATACGTTTGATAAATTGCTCTACGGTATCCTTTGCGGACCTCATCTATTCGGGCAAATTGAGCAGGATTATTAACGATTTTACGGATTAGACTTAGTAAGCCTTCGTAAAATCCGAGCGCTGCTTCAGTACCGAAATGTACTTCGCCGTATTCTAAAATGTCAGCGAGGTCCATTTCTGCGGCGAGTGTTAACCTATATTCAGACATTTATGCGGCGTTTTTCTTTAAACTCCTGCAAAATTTGTTCAGCTGATTTCGTGGAGTAGCCACTTTTTTCACCGGTAATTAACGCCTCTCTGATAACTTTAATTTCTTCGTTCCTTCGTTGTTCTTTACGTATTAAGTCTCTCAATAACTCACTATCACTAGCGTATTCGCCGCTTCTTAACTGACTTTGCATCCACTCATTTTGTTTATCAGTAACAGTGATGCTCTTTTTAACCATGCTCATTATTCACCTCACAGCCTCATTGGTAGTATTTAATAGTATTATGTATGGTATTTGTATTGCAATTAAATTCTCACAGTCTGCAGTCCTTCATAATTCTGGAGAATACTTATGTACCCACTTGCCGTTTATAAGAAAACGAGCCTTGGAATAAGGGAGAGCTAGTTGGTCAAGAACTAGCTTTGAAGCAAAAAACGGGATGGCCTGTTCAATTTGAAATCACTGAACAGACTCGATTGGCAATAAAAGCATTGATTCAAAAAGATACTCTCGGCCATTCTAAATTAGAAAGTTCGGTTTAATATCTGGGCATCGAAGTTGACGACGCATTAGAGATTACAGAGAACATCGATACATAAACTTTGTAGTGACTGCGCACAACCGCGTTGGGATGACACTTGCCGGTCAAACAAGTTAATCAAATAACCATTTTATTCAAAATAATTAGCTTATAAGCACCGGCTGTTTCCTTATGCTAAGCAGACGGTTGGCTAAATCAGAACCAACGGCTGCAATTCACCGAAACCTAGGCAAAGTCCATTGTTAAATTACACTAAAAAATTAGAGTTTTTTGCAGGACTCACGTATCTCCAACGAGCAAGGGATCAATATTTTGTGGGAAATATTGGTTTCTTTTGCAATATTATTTAATAACAACTTCGACGCTTCAATGCCTATGCTGTAAGGCTCTTGTTTTACTACGGTGATGGGCACTTTGAAGAATTCAGCCATAGGAACTTCATCAAATCCAAGTAATGAAACATCATCTGGGACCGATATGTTAGCTCGGTTTAAACTTCTCAATAGCTCAACCGTGATGGGTAAATGCTGGGTAAAAAATGCGGTGGGAGCGTAAGATTTTATAATCTCTATTGGTGCCGTCTGAAAACCAGATTCACGGTCCCAACGCTGCACTAAATTATCGTCTAGTGGAATGTCATGCTTGCTCAATGCCTCTGCGTAGCCTTGGTAACGATCTATTCTAGAATTGACATTGTTGAAGTCTTGAGTCACGAAGCAAATGCGTTTGTGACCTAAGTTTATAAGGTACTCAGTGGCATCAAAAGCGGCCTTTTTATAATCGGATAGAATTATATTCTGCTCACTCCCATCATTTTCAATTTGAAAGTGGACAATAGGCATACCTTTCTCGATATATCCTGAAATAAGTTGAGTGTTATTCCCTGAAGAGGCAATAATAACGCCGTCGACACGCAACTGATACAGAGCCTCGATTGATTTTGCTTCCGTCTCTGGATCAAAATCCGTATTGTAAATCAATGCGTTATACCCCTTGGCTTTGCAATAATCATCTACCCCACGAATAACCCGACTGGAATAAAATCCGGTGATATCTCTTACCACTACCCCTATGGTTTTTGTCTTTGTTGCTTTTAGGTTTCTTGCAATGGGATTAGGCACATAATCCAACTCAGCCACGGCTGCGCGAATGCGTTCTTGGGTTTCTTTCGACATATAGTCAAAGCGGCCATTCAGGAATTGAGAGGCTGTACTTTTTGATACACCAGCAAAACGGGCCACATCAATTAATTTCACTTTTGCCATTTAGGTATCACTGTTTTTTAATTTGTTAATAGAAAGTTGACATACTGCAATACTATGCTAAATTAATCAACTAAACCGGTTTAGTAAATTTATCTGCAAAGAGAGAATATCCGTTGAAAATTAAAGAAATCAAAGTATTTGTTTGTAATCCTGGCAGAAATTTTGTCACAGTGAAAATCATTACTGATGCAGGCATACATGGTATCGGCGATGCGACCCTAAATGGTCGCGAAATGGCAGTGGTTAGCTATTTAGAAGAGCATGTTGCACCTTGTTTGATTGGTCGTAATGCCCATGATATCGAGGATATATGGCAGTATTTGTATAAAGGTGTTTATTGGCGTAAAGGGCCAGTGAACATGGCAGCGGTGGCAGCGATAGATATGGCGCTGTGGGACATTAAAGGAAAAGCTGCGGGCTTGCCGGTTTATCAGTTATTGGGTGGCAAGAGCAGACAAGCTGTGACCCTTTATGCCCACGCCAGTGGTGAAGACATCAAAGACACCCTAGATAAAACCGAAGAGTTGATTAATCAAGGGTTTAAGGCGGTTAGATTGCAATCTGCAGTCCCTGGCTTGAATGTCACCTACGGTGTACTGGGCGATAAAAAGGACTATTACGAATTACAGGGTAATCGACCTTTGCCGCCAGAAGAGGCTTGGTCCACACAAAAATACTTCAATATGATTGTCGATCTTTTTGCTCAGGCCAGAGAACGTTTTGGCAATGATGTTCATCTGCTCCATGATGTTCACAGTCGCTTAACCCCCATTGAGTCGGCAAGATTGGGTAAGTTATTAGAACCGTATAATTTAATGTTCTTGGAAGATGCATCCATCGCTGAGAATCAAGACAGTTACAAAGTCATCAGACAGCATACCACTACGCCATTGGCCATTGGTGAAACCTACAATACCATTTGGGATTGTAAGGATTTAATTCAAAACCAGTTAATTGATTACCTTCGAGCTGCGGCTACCCACGCCGGCGGCATCACCGCATTGAGACGCATGGCAGACTTTGCCAGTATTTATAACGTCAAAACGGCCCCCCATGGTGCCCCTGATTTATCGCCAGTTTGTTTTGCCGCTCATATGCACCTCAATATTTGGGCACCTAACTTTGGTATTCAAGAATTCGTTGGCCTAGGTAACGAGCAATTAAAGCAAATTTTTAAACATCAAATTAAAGTAGAACAAGGTATGGCATACGTAAGTGATGCACCAGGTCTAGGGATTGAGTTTGATGAAGAAGAAGCGAGTAAATATCCCTATAAGCGTTCTTATCTTCCCGTTAGTCGACTAGAAGATGGAACTGTTTGGAACTGGTAATTCAGTTCTACTTTTTTGAATTTAAACTTTGTTAGGTTGGAGAAACAACATGAGCAAAAAGATAAGCGTATTAGTATTCGGCACTGGCTTTGCGGGTCAAGGGCATGCAGAAGCATTTAGAGATATGGGTGCTGAAGTGGTTGGGATCGTTGGCAGAACGCAAAGTGTCGTTGAGCAAGTCGCCAAAGACATGAACATCCCTTATGCCGGCACAGACTGGCAAAAAGCTCTGCAAGATTGTCAACCCGATGTGGTGTCTATTGCCACCCCAGGAGGCGCTCACGTTGAAGCAATAACAGCTGCAATTGAAAATGGTTGCCACGTATTCTGTGATAAACCCTTAACTGAAAGTGGTGAAACCTCCAAACAATTATACGATTTAGCCGTTGCCAAAAACGTTAAAACGGCCTTTGCAGCAAGTTTTCGCTATATGCCTGATGTGATCCATGCCAAACGCTTAGTTGAAGCTGGCGCTATCGGTGAACCTTTGGAAGTTGAATGCATATCCCACTTCAATTTAGAACGAGACATTCCCTTTGGTTGGTCACACAGAAAAGAGCATGGTGGCGGACGGTTAAACAACAACTTCACCCATAAACTGTCAATTGTGACTTCTATTGTTGGCGAAAAAATCCTATCCATTATGGGCGAAGTACGGGATGACTTGGTCAAAGCGCCGATCGTTGAAGGTGTGCATAACTTCAAAAAGCGTCGTGATTTCATCCCCAGCGATCTAAATGATCCAGATCTAAAATGGGGTGAGTCAAATGTAGAATGGACTTATACCGTGCTGGCACAAATTGAAAGTGAGATGGCTAAAAATCCGGTATCAGTATTATTTAAACACGGTGGGTTACATCCTCGTTTCAACGAAGATCACGTTGTGATCTATGGCAGTGAAGGAGCTATTTATATTAAAGGCCATTATGCAAGTGGCCCCTTGTACGTCCACGACAAAGAAAATGGATGGCAAGAGCTTGCGTTGCCAGAAGACATAGCCAATAACGTGCCTGATGCCGAAGGTGACACTGAAAAGAATTGGCGCTACCTCATCAGAGAATTGTTAAACGACATTAAAGGTGAAAAGGTTGCCCCTTATCAAACATTTAAAGAAGGCAGCCAATATCAACAACTGATCGATTTAATCCGTAAAAATGACAATTGGGTTGACGTTAGTCATCTGCAATAAAAGGCTTACTCATGTTATATGAATATATTGTTATTGCCGGCTATTTTACCTTGGTCATCGGAATTGGCTTTGCGTTTAAAAAAATGGCGGCAAACTCAACTAGTGATTACTTTCGTGGCGGCGGTCGTATGCTTTGGTGGATGGTTGGTTCAACTGCGTTTATGGCGCAGTTCTCCGCATGGACATTCACCGGTGGAGCCGGTAAAGCCTTCACCGATGGTTTTTCCATAAGTTTAGTATTTTTTGCTAATACCTTTGCATATTTTTGCGGCTGGGCCTTTTTTGCTGCGCGTTTTCGTCAAATGCGCGTAGACACCCCTACTGAAGGCATAAAACGCCGCTTTGGTCACCAAAACGAATTGTTTTTCTCGTGGGCACTCATTGCTTTTAGTTTTATTAATGCAGGTGTTTGGCTCAATGCCTTGGGGGTATTTACTAGTGTTGTTTTTGACGCGGATGTGAGTACCACCATTATCGCCACTGGCTTAACGGTACTATTTGTATCAGTATTGTCTGGTGCTTGGGGAGTAGTGGCTTCCGACTTCGTGCAAACCTTAGTGGTCGCCGTTATTTCTGTTGCCTGCGCCATCATTGCCCTGATTAATGTGGGCGGGCCAACAGCGATGATAGAAAACTTCCCGGTAGATTTTGTGATGGGACCAGATATGAACTACGGCATTATTTTAGTCGCTACTTTCGTATTTTTCCTGGCTAAGCAGATGATCACCATAATGAACATGCATGATTCATTTCGCTTTCTAAACGCAAAAGATTCCGATAATGCCCGTAAAGCTGCGTTGTTAGCAATGGTGCTGATGGGCGTAGGCAGTATTATTTGGTTTATACCACCTTGGGCTTCTGCCACTTTGTATCCAGATGCAGCAGCGGCTTATCCTGAATTAGGCAACAAAGCCGCCGATGCGGTGTATTTGGTATTTACCCGCAATGCTATGCCAGTAGGCACAGTTGGACTTTTACTAGCCGGTTTGTTTGCCGCCACCATGTCTTCTATGGACTCTGCTTTGAATAAAAACTCAGGCATATTTGTGCGCAGTATTTACCAACCCTTTTTGACCAAAAGAAATAAAGATGTCAGCGATAAGCACATGCTTACCATCAGTCAAATTGTCAGTTTTATCAGTGGTATTTTAGTAATCGCCGTGGCCTTATTCTTCAAGTCTTTAAAAGAACTAAGCTTGTTCGATTTGATGATGAATGTGTCGACTATGATCCAAGTTCCCTTGCTCATTCCCCTTATTTTTGGTTTGTTTATCAAAAAGACACCACAATGGGCCCCATGGGCAACCGTGATAGTGGGTTTGTTCGTGTCATGGTTTGCTGCAAATATCTTCACGCCACAAGTTTTGGCTGATTTGATAGGCATGGAACAAGAGTTCACCCGTCGTGAATCCATCGATATTAATTTGATGATCACTATCGGCGGACACCTACTTATCACGGCAAGCTTCTTCTGTTTATCCAGTTTGTTTTATTCAGAACAAAAAGATCAGCATATCGCTGAAAGGGAGTTTTTCTTCAAAGATCTTGACACTCCGTTTATTGCTGACTTTGAACAAGATGAATTCGACCGCCAACAACGAAGCAAACTCGGTTCTATGGTGATGTACATGGGAGTGGGTGTATTTGCGATGATGTTGATACCAAACCCAATGTGGGGAAGGTTAGTCTTTGTTGGCTGTGCACTGACCATTCTAGCCGTCGGTTTTCTATTGAAAAGAAGCGCAAATCCTAAAAAAGCTCTAAGCACCGCATAAGCGGTGCATCTTGCTTGTATTTTTAACCTCTTATTACACGAGTAAACTCTATGTTTTCAAAGTTTAAATACCTTTATGTGGTGGGATTTATTTTACTGATCGCAGCGTGCGCGCCAAGCAACGACGAAAAGGCAGTAACCTTATCCCATGGCATCGATGAGTCTGCAGGCGGACTGGAAGCCTATATAGTCAATATTGCAAACGCCACCTTTTATCTTGAAAAACAAGGCGGCGGTCTATCCAGTATGTTGGATAACGATGGCGTAGATTGGATAGGCTTCCATAATGAAAAAGGCTCTGGTTGGAAGGGTGAGTATCGCGGCTTTCCCAATGCTATCCATAAACAAGACGGTAATTATTTTCATGCCATGAACGCGGGAACAGATCCAGCATCATCCGTTGTGGAAATTGAAAGTGATAAGCACGTTCGTATCACCTTTACCTCAGACAATGGCAAATGGCAGGGACAATGGGATTTTTACCCAGATCGCTGTGATTTCACGATGATACAAGTCAGCAACGGTTATCAATATTGGGTACAATATGAGGGCGTGCCCGGTGGAGAAATGGACAAAACGGATTTCTGGTTTAACTCTGTAGATAATCAGCAACACCAGATAGATGAATCTTTTATCGGTGACCTTCCCTCACCTGAATGGTTCGCTTTTGGTGATGTTAAAACATCCAGAATGCTTTACCTACTTAATCATCAGGATGATGAGCACCCTGATGATTATGTCAGCAGACCATACATGACCGTATTGGGATTTGGACGTCATGAAAAAGACAAATTTCTAACCACCCCACAGACCTTCTCCATAGGTTTTATAGAATCAACTGCCTACAACCAGGTTAATTCTAAAATAAAACAGATACTTGAGTAACTAAATAGTCATACAAGAATCTTGTCATAACCCTTTATAAGCGTGTATGGTTAAAAAACAAACATACTTATAAAGGGTAGCAGGATGCGAATTAACATTATTTTGAGCATGGCATTTACAGTACTAGTACTGACCGCATGTGCTGGACATAAAGTAAAAACAGAAGATCTAAACAAACCCAAAAACACCGCAATATCTTCCAATGTTGATGCCCATCAACAACTGCAACAAATATTCGACGACGAATGGCAATATTTCTTAGACACCTCTCCTGCGTATGCTAGTTACTTAGGGTTGGGCAATGATCAACAAAACAGTCGCTGGCAAGATATGAGTTTGTCTGCCATTAAAGCTGAAGATACCCACAACCGTAACGTCCTTAAAAAACTAACTACCATTGATTTAAAAGCGTTGTCGCCAAGTGAACAAACCAATTACCAATTATTTAAATGGCAGTTGGAAATGGCGATTGATGAGCATCAATTTAAATCCTACCTTATTCCCATTGACCAATCACAAGGCATCCAAACATTAGATGACATGGCCAATTTTATACCATTAGCGACTGTTGCTGATTACGAGAATTGGCTGACACGATTGACAAAAATACCCACCTTGATAAGTCAAAGTCAAAAACTAATGGAAGTGGGTATAAGTGAAGGCGTCATGCCTTCCCGGGATACCATGTTGCGGATCCCTGCACAAATTCAAAAACAACTTGTAGACGCTCCCGAAGAAAGTCTTTTTTATCAGCCTTTTGCGAATATCAGTGACACTATCTCGGTAGCAGAACAAAAGCGCTTACAGCAACAAGCCGCATCTGTTATTGGCGAAAAAATCATTCCTGCATTTTATGAGTTTAATCAGTTTTTTGTAAATAAATACTTACCCGCAACTCGCACCAGTCATGGCTTATGGGACACCCCCAATGGCAAAGCTGCGTACGAACAAAAAGTCCGCTACTTCACCACTACTGACCTTACGCCAGATGAAATCCATCAAATAGGCTTAGATGAGGTTGCTCGGAATCGTGCCGAGATGGATAAAGTCATAGAAGAAGTCGGCTTTGACGGAACCTTTGAAGAATTTATTACCTTTTTACGAACAGATCCTCAGTTCTATTATGAAACTCCAGAAGAATTGTTTGACGCATATCTTGCCATCAGCAAGCGCATTGACCCTGAGCTTGTGAAATTATTTGGCAAACTTCCCCGTATGCCCTATGGACTAAAAGCAATCCCAGATGCCGTGGCCCCAGACTCAACTACTGCATATTACAATACGCCTGCAGCTGATGGCTCCCGCGCCGGTTATTACTATGTGAACTTATATCAGCCTGAAACTCGCCCTAAATATGAAATGGAAGTATTGAGTGTTCATGAAGCGGTACCAGGTCACCATTTACAATTGGCGTTACAAATGGAATTAGATGATATGCCGAATTTTCGTCGTTTCTTAGGTTTCACCGTATTTGTAGAAGGATGGGGATTATATAGTGAACGCTTAGGATACGACTTGGGCTTGTACAAAGACCCATACTCGCGCTTTGGCCAATTAACCTACGATATGTGGCGGTCCATTCGTTTAGTGGTAGATACTGGAATCCATTATAAAGGTTGGACTCGACAACAAGCTATCGACTACTTCAAAGCCAATGCTGCCAAAAGTGAAGAAGATATCATTAATGAAATTGACCGCTATATATCTTGGCCTGGGCAAGCCCTTGCTTATAAAATTGGCCAATTGAAAATGCTTGAATTACGTGAACGAGCAAAGAGTAAACTAGGTGATAAATTTGATATCAAAGCATTTCACGATACCTTACTGGGCAGTGGCTCGATACCGTTATCGGTGTTAGAAGAGAATATCGACAATTGGATAGAGTCGGTAAAATCCTCCAAATAGCGATAAATATAGGCAAAATTCTGCAAACATCTTAAATAATGGAAATATCAACAAAACTCAAAACCCCGTTGTTGATATTTCTATAGTTACAAATTGAAACTTAAACCAGCAGCCCCTCGGTTACTTAAGGTCTTTCATTTTGACTGAATTAGTATCCAACAACATTCGATTTGTCAGAGGCTTTGTTTAGTCGCATAAATAACGCTCCACTTCAAAAATCCTAAGAAAATCCGCAGCGTCCATTCCACACAATCAATGCCTTTGTTAATCATTAATTTCGCTACTTTCGTCATCAATTGACGTTTAAGAATGAACTTCTAAGTAGTTTATTTCATTGGAGCTATCGATAAATGAATATTGACATTCTGTATTCATATGTTAATTTAATTAAATAAACCGGTTTAGTAAACCGGTTTATTTTTTACCTATACAATCAGATTGATAACCTTTTACGAGGCCGAAATGGGTATAACTAACGAATACACAGTGCTCACTCAGCTTCCAAACTACAAACTGGTTGGCTCCGTCATTGAAACAATTTATTTACAACATGCTAAGACATAGACAGTAAATTTGACACTACCAAGTTAATGGAGACCCCATGGAAACTAAGCTTAATAAAATCAGTGCAGTACTTAAAAATCGTAGAACAAATACCGCAGTTTACAGTGCCGCTATAGTTGCGATGTTGTCAGCACCTACTATTAGTGCACAGGAACAGCAAAGCAATGAAGATCTTGAAGTAATACAAGTCAGTGGAATACGCAGTGCATTAACTAGTGCACTATTGGAAAAGCGTGAATCGAATAACCTAGTTGAAGTTATTGAAGCGGTAGATATTGGTAAATTACCCGATCAAAACTTGGCAGAAGTGCTTGAGAATATTACCGGAATACAAATTACGCGCTCTGCAGGTGTGGGTACCGGCGTACAAATTCGAGGAACTAATGCCAACCGCACTGAAATAAATGGGGTTTCTACCGTAGGTTCTGGCGCGGGTAGAACGGGCATTAACTTTGAAGATGTGTCAGCTTCCATTATTGCCGGGGTCGAAGTCACAAAAGCCCCCGATGCAAAAACCATCGAAGGTTCTGTGGGCGGTACTATCAATCTTAGAACGATTCGTCCATTACAACTAAATGAAACCTTAGCTTCCGTTAGAGTCCAGGGGGAGTCAAGTAGCCTTTCGACCGACGGTGTTAAACCTAGGGTATCAGGAACCTATGGAGATAATTGGGAGTTTGATGCAGGAGAAATTGGCGTTGTAATAAGCGCTAGCTATGCTGAACAAGACGTCACTGCTTTTCGCCCACGTGTTGATCGAGACAACGTTGTGAGATCAGATGGCGGCACCGTTAACGCCCAAGAATTTGATTTTTTAGGTATTCAATTCCTTAACCAAGATTACGATAACCATGAATATGAAACGGTTAATTTAGCGGGCTCGCTTGAATGGGCTCCCAATTCTGACTTGAAGTTTTACTTTGATGCCATCATCAATGATCAAGAGCGTTACTCAGAAAGTGTTTCAGCACAAGCATCTGGGGTAAGTGACCTTATTGGAATATCAGTTCCTAGTGAATTTGAAACCGTTAACTTTGGTAGTTTAGATGGCCAGGAGCTAGGCAGTATTCAAGCCGCCTTAAAAGGGGTTATTCCCGTTGAAGATGGAGGTGCTGATCCAAACCTACGTTTTGCAGGTGATACCATATCAAGGGTCACCAAGAGTGAAATATTTAGGCTTGGCGGGGAATGGCAAGGTGAAAACCTTAAGGTCACCCTGGAGTTGGCATCGTCGAGCTCTGAAACCACCAACCCTCGAATTAACACCACACTTAACTTCATCAATCCCAACGCTGCCACTAACTCTTCAAATGAAAATGGTACGCCATTTATTTACGATTTAACGGGAGGTTCACTAGCCTTTGGTATTGCATTTGACGAACCTAATGCACCTAGTACCGCAGACTTACTCGATCCAGCTAACTATATGTTGCGTTCCGTAGATACGGCGCGCGATCTCACTGAAAACACCGAAGACGCCTTTCGTGCTGACTTTGTTTACGATTTAGACTGGTCTGTGCTTACCACCCTTGATTTTGGCTATCGCCATAGTAAAGCAACCAGTATGACTGACGAAGTTCGTGCAAACGTGAACTTAAGAAGTTATGACGATAGCCCAACAGGTGATCTTTTTGCAGAAATACTGACTACCGGTCCCGATAACTTTGGGGATGCAGATGGTCGAGATTTATTTGTAAAAGATTTTCTGATGGTAAACCCCGAGATGATAACGGCTGATCAAGATAACGTATTGCGGATACTCAATGATGCTGTTACTGCTCATGGAGGCTCAATTCCAGTCACTGCGCCTACTTCTGCGGTAAACGCATTCTTTGATATCGAAGAAACCACTGATGCAATTTACTTGCAAGCAAACTTTTCAACTGATTATATGCGCGGTAATTTTGGTGTGCGTTATTTAGAAACCGAAGTGGTATCAACAGGTAATTCAACGACCACAGACGCAAATGGCGAGCTGACTATTTCGCAAATTACCACCGTTGGTGATTATGATTTTTTATTACCTAGAATTAATCTTGTAGCAGACATAACAGACGATGTTGTGCTTCGTGCCGGTTGGGGAAAAGATATACGCCGTCCTGACTTTGATGATCTATCCACTTCGGTTACTTATTCTACTAGCCCTAACCCTGCCGTGACTGTAGGTAATCCTGGCTTGGTTCCTGAAGAAGTGACCTCTTTTGATATCTCGGCTGAATGGTATTTTGCACAGGCAAGTGTTGTAAGCATTGGTTACTTTCATAAAACACGTAAAGATTTGCACGTTGGACAACAAAACGACCCTTATGAAGATCCAGTAACTGGTTTCCGTGACATTATCGGCCCTGAATGTGAACAAGGTGGCATCTGGAACCCCATTGCAGATATCAATGTATTCGGTCCTGTTGGTGTAGGAGTGTGTGTTCCTTGGTCAACTACCATTAATGATACTGGCGAAACCACCCAAAAAGGTATTGAAATGGCAGTGCAATATGACCTCTCGGGCTTCGAAGACGAGTTAGGTTGGGCATCGGGATTTGGGGTTTTAGCTAATTACACAATTCAGAAATTCGAAGGTGGTGAAGCAATTGATAATGCCACAAGCCGCGCCAACGCAATTTTTGCAGCATCCACAGGGATAGAAGACATTGATGTTTCAGCAAAACAGTCATTGATCGATCTATCTGAAAATGCTTACAACTTTACCTTGTACTATGAAAAGTATGGTCTGTCTGCACGTATGCGTTATACGTGGCGTGAAGCCTACCGTTCAACGGATTTTGGAAGTACTTCAAGCTTTCCATGGGGATTCCCAGTGGTTCAAGAAGATAGAGGGCAGCTGAATGCCAGTGTGAGTTATGACCTAACTGAACAGCTAAACATTGGAATTGAAGCGGTGAACTTAACAGAGTCAGAAGTTGAACAGTCTTGTGTAAGTGAAGGGGCGCTATTGTGTTTCCAAGGTTTAACAGACCGTCGTATTACAGTGGGTGCTAGCTATCATTGGTAAGGCTTTCACCGAGCAAAATTAAGATATGGAGTTATCGAAATAAACGAAAAGGCATGTAACCAAACTTATTGAGTTATTTTGGACATTTTGTGGTTTGGAAAAACGGCAACTTGTCCTCAGTCTTTTTGATATGTGCCTAAACGCAATAAACTTTAACCACTTCGAATACAGCATAGCGGGAGATCACAGAATATGAAAATGAGTCTAATAATATTAACGACAATGATGTTGTGTGCGACTTTTACAGTTAAATCGCAAACAACCTACACCCTCACAGATAACGATGTGACAGTGGTCAATGGAATAATTACAGCAGCTACTTTAACTGGTGTAAAAGGGGACAATTATCGCGCGGAAATTATGATCCCCAAGATCCTTGATGGACAAAAAGTAACAGGGATTGGCAATAATGTCTTCCAAGGTAACGGCCTAACTCGGGTGGACTTTCCTGATGGGCTGACATCTATTGGTAAACTCGCGTTTCAGAATAATCGCATCAGTAAAATAGACTTACCCGATGGGCTCACCTCCATTGGCAGCGGTGCGTTTGAATTTAACAATATTGCCAGTGTGGATTTGCCTGAAGGGCTGACAACTATCGAACAAAGCGTTTTTGCTACAAATAGTATTATTAGTGTGACATGGCCAACTGAGCTAAAGTCTGTTAAAAGCAGTGCATTTCGCGACAACAGCCTCATCGTTGTGGACTTGCCCGCAAGTGTTACCTCCATTGGCGATTTTGCATTTCAAAATAACCGTATCACCACGTTGAACTTGCCCGCTGGCTTAACCACCATTGAAGAGAGTGCATTTAACGTTAACTTTCTAATCAGTGTAGATTTACCATCAGGGCTGATATCCATTGAAGATAGCGCATTTCGAGACAATCGATTAACCCATTTATCGTTACCTGCAGGGCTGAAATCCATCGGCCATAAAGCCTTTCTTGCTAACCGCCTTAGCCATGTAGATTTGCCTGCTGGACTGAAATTTATCGGTGAAGATGTGTTTAAGATTAACAGTGATTTATCCAGTTTTGTTTTACCCATGGGGTTAGGCAATGGTAATGCAGTAAAATGGCAAGCTAGCGATGGCAGCATGCTAAAAGCCGGTGATGTCATTCTACCTGCTAACTTTGCTAAAAGTTATACTGTCATTGCACCTTAGTTAAAACCCAAAATACATCAATAGGGGCGGGTCAGTTGAAAACACAGTCAAGCGTTCTAGCCCCTATACTTCCCCTACGGCACTCATTCCTTTGTTACCTTAACAGTTCGATAATCAATAACGACTTGTTAAACTCATCTTATCAGGCCCTTGCGTATTATCCATGGCTTAACCTTCCCCCTCTTCCAAAAAACAATACTAAGCATTGAAATAGTTCTCTAGCACAGAGATATTCAGTATCAACACAACAAGGAAGCACTCTGCACTGTAACGTCAATCATGACCCAGTGAGGATAGCTAATGACAAAGTTTTTGACAGCAAAGCCTCTGGTATTCAGAGTGCTAATTAAGACGAGGAGAAAATAAAAAAGCAAACCCGAAGGTTTGCTTTTATCAATTACTTAACTAACTCTCCGGTTTCGTTAGAAACCGATTGCCGCCATTGACGGCAATCCGAGTTAGGATTTACTTATCTTAGAAGCGGTAGCTAGCACCAAGAGTAATTCTGCGGTCTGTTAAACCTTGGTAACAAAGCAATGCACCTTCGTTGATACAACGTTGTTCAACTTCAGATTCAGTAATGTTCACAGCTTCAATACCAACGTTGAATTGTTCATTGATATCATAATTTATGCTAGCGTTAAGCTGTCCTCTGTCTTCTTGAACCACTGGGAATCCCCACGGTAAACTAGAAGTACTACCGAAGTCAGTTGAACGATACCCTTCACGCCATGTGTAACGCATACGAGCAGACAAACCGTACTTTTCATAGTACAAGGTAAAGTTATAAGAATTTTCAGACAAATCAAGTAACCCTTGTACTGCTGAAACATCGATATCCTCAACACCAGTCGTTAATGCAAACACTGTATTTGCACGGCTAGTTGCTGAATCTTCAGCTTCACCGCCTGAGAATTCTTGAATGGTATAGTTGAAAATCACACCGAAACCAGACGCCCAACCTAGGTCATCTTCGAAACCAGCCAAGTCGTATTGAACGGCAAATTCAATCCCTTTTTGCGTCGTTTCACCAGTGTCATTAATTTTCTGTGAAGTAGGTACACAAACCCCAGTACCAATTGGACCGAATACGTTGATATCAGCGATAGGGTTAAAGATACCACCCTGTTCACAAGGATCGGTAATATCACGGAAACCAGTTACTGGATCTTCATATGGGTCATCTTGTTGAGTCACGTGTAGGTCTGAACGTTTTTTGTGGAAAATGCCAAGACTTACCATACTCGCTTCAGCAAAATACCATTCTGCTGATAAGTCAAATGACGTCACTTCTTCTGGTGCTAAGCCTGGGTTACCAAGCTGAACCGCAGGGTTTGGACTAGTAGAGAAGGTAAAAGAGGTAGAAAGGTCATCGAAATCTGGACGGCGTATATCTTTACCCCAACCAGCACGTACTACAACATCATCGTGCACATCAGCTACAACGTTAATACGTGGTAATACAAAGTCATAATCACTTTCTGTTGTTACTGCTGTGACAACATCGTTTGTTACCGAGTTACCTCTTGAAGTGACGTCTGTTTTTAAATAACGCACACCGAAGTTACCGCGGAACATTTCATAGGAGAAGTTACCCTGTGCATACAATGCAGTTGTTTTCTCTTCAATGTCGAAGAAAGCAGCTGAACTTGATGTTGGAGAACTAATTGGACCACGAGTTGAACCGGTAATTGCATTATTAGCAACAATGGCGTCATTTAAGATATCCAATACACCGTCTGGGTCTGAAGCAACTCTTTCAGCATCAATAAGTAGGAAATCACGAACATAAAGTTCTCTACCATCCGCATCGTTAAAGTTAGTTGGACCAGGTACAAGCAATTCTGCAAACAAATCACCTGTAGGGCTATCAGCGAACTCGCGCAAACCTACACTAGTGGTAATTTCATCACGAAGACTGTTTACTTTGCTGTAACGGAAACCAACATCAACTGAGGTGACAACACCGTCTAGGTAATAAGTGAAATCCGTACGGAAAGCATCTTCACTATTTTCTGCAACGTTTTGACCAATTGCCACATCACGTAACACAACGTTAGCAGGGTCAAGTAACTGTTCTGAGGTAGGACCGTTTGCTTCACCAGTTGCAACACCAAAGGTAAGTGCATTGCCGGTCAAATCATAAATAAAGGGTGTACCATTTTCGTTAGAGTCATATAAATCTTCGTTACCATTTGCTTCATTTTCAAAGTGATTGGCAAGAAGTGCTTCAGCATCTAACGGAGAGTTAGGGTTGATAAAGTTCAAAGTAGTATTGAAGCTGGGAGTGGTTGTATCAGAGCTTGAAGAAGATAGCTCTGCACTGACTTTAAAGTTATCACCTGTCCATTCGCCACCAATTCGATAGATTTCACTTTTGGTTAAACGAGAGTTGGTATCACCGGAGAAACGTAGGTTACCGTCAGAACCATCTTCGTCAATTGGGATAACGCCGCGAACCGCCGCTTGGATACTGCCCAAGTCTTGACCGCCTAAGGAACCAAAATCAACGGTTTCAAACTCACTAGGTGCTGCAAGATCTTTAAGGCCACTAATACCTGATGCTTGAATTCTTGAGCTTTCTTGTCGACGTTCTTGGTCGTTGATAACCGCATCAAAGAACAACTTCAGCTCTTCTCTTGGCGCCCATTCGAACGTGGCCGCGATATTAGTAGATTCATATTCATAGTTATCATAATCTTGTACGAAGAATTGAATAGGAAGAAAGTCAAATTCTTGCGCACTTGCTGCACCGCTATCTGCAGCCACAGAGTTATCTCTGTCGGCACGAGGACGGAAAGCGGTAACATCTTGTTCTGCGTAGTTAAGACTGACTACAACACCAATCTCGCCGTTATCAGTATCCCAATTGTCACCGAAGGTGCCAGATAGTCGAGGTGTAAAAGTACTGTCGGTAGACAGACTACTATTTTCACCTTGCACTCGCACGGAAATTAGGGTGTCGTTTAATTGCAGTGGACGTATTGTTTTAAGGTTTACAGTACCACCCACAGATCCTTCAATTGTTTTAGCTTCAGGCGACTTAGTCACCTCAACACCAGCAATAATGCCAGCTGAAACGTCTTCAAAGCTAATACCACTTCGTCCCGCACCAGAACCCACAGTTGACACACCGTTAATTTCTGTTCGGTTAGAGTTTGTACCACGGATTTGAACACCTGTACCTACACCTGCGGTTCTGGTGATTTGAATACCAGTTACGTTTTCTAATACTTCCGCCAAGTTTTGGTCAGGTAACTTACCAATATCAACCGCTTCAATGACTTCAACGAGGTTATTAGATTCACGCTTTTCTGCTAAGGCACTAGTTAGTGAGCTGCGAATACCTGTTACTTGAATAACTTCGTAGTCGTCATCTGCATTTGCTTGAGCATCTTGTGCAAGAGCAGATGCGGACATATTTAGCGCGGTTGCTGAAAGCATCGCCAAAGTAATTTTCGATAATCTGTGTTGCATATATTGTTCCTGTGAGTTTTATGTGTGTTTTAACTTATTTATAACAATTGAGTGTCTTCTTATTGGAATATAGTTTAGATAAAAATTTACACAAACTTATTCGTTTACATCAAAAAGGCCCAAGACTTACAAATAATTTACGTAATACTTACAAGTAATTTCGTAAAGGTCAACCTTTTGGTAATAAATAATTTAACAAATATTTAAAGTATTGGTCTAACCAAAGGTGGAAATTTAGTTACCAAAGTTTAAAATATACTGATAATTCAACTTTTAATCTATATATAACAACGACTTGAATAACTTTAAAAGTGTACTTTTTAGTCATTAGCCTTTGTTGATGAAATGAATTTCATCCTGACTAATTGTGTTAAAAAGAATCGAAAAATGATTAAAAATCTGTAACCCAGCTAATATATTGGTTGACCAATTTACTATTATTGGATACTTTGATTTTCGATTTTCACAATCACGCAACTTGCTAAAATGGAAATAGACACACATTAAAATGTGTCAAGCATGCACATGACGGTTAGGCTAAGAAACTGTCAAAGGTGTAAATCTGAGTTAAATGGCCATGGGAATATTTTTATATCCATAATCATGATGGCGCTGCGGTGAAGGTGGGAAGTTTATTTTTATCCTAATTAGAGAATCTTAACATGCGTGAATCTTGGAGATGGTTTGGTCCCAACGACCCGGTAACCATAAATGACATTAGACAGACAGGTGCAACTGATGTTGTCAGTGCACTTCATAATATCCCTACCGGTGATGTTTGGACGATTGACGCCATTCGCCAATATCAAGCACTTATCGAAGACTGTGAAGAGGGTCTGACAGCGTTAAAATGGAGCGTAGTGGAAAGTATTCCCGTTCATGAAGATATCAAATTAAAGCGCCCAGGCCATCAAAAGTATATCGATAATTGGATTGAATCCATGGAAAATCTCGCCAAATGCGGGATAAAAACGATTTGCTACAACTTTATGCCCGTCATTGATTGGACTCGTACCGATCTCAAGTTTAAGCTTCCTAATGGTGCTTATGCTCTGCGTTTTGATCAGAAAAAATTTGCCGCTTTCGATCTGTTTATACTGCAACGTGAAAATGCGGAATCAGAATACAGTGCCGCTGAAATAGCTGAAGCCAAGCACATTTTTGAGAGCATGTCTGAAGCCGAAAAAGAGCAACTGACCAATAATATTATTGCCGGTCTGCCAGGCAAAATGACTGACGCTTATGGATTAGATGACTTTCGTAAAATGTTAGCCAACTATAAAGATGTCACCAGTGACACCTTACGTGAAAGTCTCTTTGCATTTTTATCCCAAGTGCTTCCTCGCGCCGAAGCTTTGGGCGTGAAACTGGCTATTCATCCCGATGATCCTCCTCGTGATATGCTAGGACTACCGCGCATTATATGTACAGCAGACGATCTCGATATTCTATTTAATGCGCTACCTAGTCCTGCTAATGGTATTACTCTATGCGTTGGCACCTATAGTAGTCGTCCAGACAACGATCTACCTGCGATGGCAAAACAGTTTGGACCTCGCATTCACTTTTCACACCTTCGCGGTGTGAGTCGAGACCCTGAAGAACAACGCACGTTTTACGAAGCCAGTCACCTCGATAGTGATATTGATATGATTCATGTGGTCAAGGAATTGTTATTAGAAGAAAAGCGTCGTCGCCAAACAGAAGCTAAGGATCAAGCTATATTTATCCGCCCCGATCATGGCCACCAAATGATGGATGACATCGATAAAACCGTTAATCCGGGATACTCAGGCATAGGTCGTCTCAAAGGGCTTGCTGAAGTTAGAGGGGTCATCAGAGCCCTTTCAGCTCAATTAGAAGAACCATCATCATGAAAGATATTATCAAGTTCTCAGCGAACCGAGTTTGGCGTACTTACCAAGGTGGAAAGTTACTCGATTTAATCGAAGGCAAAGCCACCCCCCAAGACTCAAGTTTTCCAGAAGATTGGATTGGTTCAACCGTAGAGGCCCGCAACATTGGCCGCGAAGATATCTCAGAAGGTTTAGCGACCGTTAATCTTGAAAATGGCGAGTCGGTAACTTTTCGCGATTTGCTAAACCAAGACCAGCAACATTTTTTAGGCTCCGTAGGCGACGCACCCCGCTCTTTAGATGATATTCCATTAGTAAAGTACTTGGACAGTGCAACGAGATTGCATTTCCAAGCGCACCCTACCCGCGAATTTGCGCAACAGCGATTAGGCTTTCCCCGCGGGAAAACGGAAGCATATGTGATTCTCGAGATCCGTGAAGATGTCACTGATCCCTATATTTACGCAGGCTTTCAAAGATCACCCAGTCGTGAACAGCTCAAAAAATGGATAGAAGAACAAGATATTGCTTCCATTGAAAAGTGTTTCGATCGCATACCTGTAAAACCAGGTGACGTATTTTTGCTGCCAGGCGGACGTCCCCATGCGTTAGGAGAAGGCATTTTGATGTTGGAGATCATGGAACCATCTGATTTAGCCGTCAGGTTTGAATTCGAACGTTGTGGGTATGTGATCCCTGAAAAAGCACGCTTTATGGATCGGGGCATCGAAACTGCGTTAGATGCGTTTAACTTCTCTCCTGTTCCACCAGAACAGATTGATGATGAATTTCGTTGCCTACCTGAAGTGTTAATTGACGACCACGCAGGGAATACACTAGAAGAACTCATTGGGCCTGACAAAACCCCTTGTTTTACCGTCCGACGCGCTATCGTGAATGGTAATTTTGAGCGAAAGCAAGATGCGTTTTTCATCGGCGTAGTGACCCAAGGCAGTGGTCTTTTGCGAGTTGGAGATGAAGTTACCCAGTTAAATCAGTGGGACCGCTTTTTCTGTCCAGCAAAGGTGGATGATTTCCAATACGAATCCGAATCGGGAATGACGGTTTTGGAATGCTATCCCGGCGGATAGTACCAATAAAAAACGGTTTCGCCTGTGACTCATTAACGAGTGAAGCCGTTACAATAACTTAGGTAGTTAAAATGCAAAATTCCTCGCAAAAATCCCTGAAACAAAAATTCGCTCAAGGCTTAGCTTTGTTTCTACCTGGTATTTTCTTACTCGGTTTCAATATTGGTACTGGCAGTGTAACCGCCATGGCCAAGGCCGGCGCAGACTATGGTATGTCTTTATTGTGGACCATAATCGCGTCTTGTTTATGTACCTTTTTCATGATCAACTTGTATGGTCGCTATACCCTGATTACAGGCGAAACCGCCCTGCAAGCCTTTAGAAAACACATTCATCCTGGCGTAGGCATCTTTTTCTTAGTCGCACTGACCTTTGGTGTATGCGGCAGTGTAATGGGTGTGATGGGAATAGTGGCTGATATTTGTTACGAGTGGTCAAAATCTGCTGTTGATGGTGGTATCTCCCCTATTTACTTTGCTGGTTTTTTTCTCAGCTTGGTATATTTCATTTTTTGGAATGGTAAAACCCAATTTTTTGAGCGCAGCTTGGCGGTAATTGTTGCCATTATGTCAGCTTGTTTTCTAATTAACTTTTTTATCATGATGCCACCTCCAATGGAGATTTTGAAAGGCTTAGTACCCAGTATTCCAGAAGTAACATCATCTACTGACAAGGGACCATTTTTAGTCATCGCGTCTATGATTGGCACCACAGTATTTTCCGGATTATTTATCATCCGTACTACTTTGGTAAAAGAAGCGGGCTGGACCTTGGCAGATTATAGCAAGCAACGAAATGATGCTATTTTCTCAGTGTTTCTAATGTTTATTATTAGTGCCTCCATAATGGCTGCAGCAGCCGGAACCTTGTATGTAGAAGGTATTGGTTTATCAAAAGCATCACAAATGATCAGCATTTTAGAGCCACTCGCGGGAGCTTTGGCCACTTCGATATTTGCCTTTGGATTAATTGCCGCAGGGGTATCTTCACAGTTTCCAAACATATTAATGTTACCTTGGCTATTGTGCGATTATACCGGCGCTAAACGGGATATGACTCTGCCTAAGTACCGTATTATGGTGTTTGCTATTTCTTTGTTAGGGTTAGTGGTACCGATTTTTGAAGCACGCCCAGTATTTGTGATGATAATCTCGCAGGCGTTTAACGCCGTAATCCTGCCTGTTACCGTAGCCTGTATCTTCTATTTAGGTAATCGCAAAGATTTGATGAAAGAACACGCAAACAGCGCGTTCGCTAACATTGTTTTAGGCGCAATATTGTTGTTCTCTATTTTCACTTCAGCAGTGGGGATTAAAGGTGTTTGGCAATTAGTGGTTGCCTAGATAAATCATACTCTTGGGCAGGTCAGTGAATAGTCGGAGCCCTTCACTGACCTGCGGATAAATTCTGTTTGTTACCTTTCTCTTTTACACCCTAGCGTCAACAGTTTCCTCTCCAATAGAAAGAAATTCACAGTGCAATTTTCTGTCAGGTCAACGATTCGATATCCCCAGCTAAGGAAAAGTAAGTGGCCCCAAGCTGGTAAAAATTGCCGCGCATCTTCCTCAATGGGTTGCTTGGCTAGACATTTAATAGCTTCCCATTGCGCCCGCTTAGGGCGCTTTTTTAAATAGATAGGTAAAATAAGCACACTGGGTAATTGTCTAGCCGCATCATCCTCCACTCCCTGATTAATTTAAGTCCTCTAATATCTGCATTTCAACGTAAACTAATGTTAACCGCATAGGTTTTTATCTAGGATGAAGACGAAAGCTTGTAGACTAACGTTATCTGCGTCTCTAAGCATAGTGCTGTAGTTAAGCGTCATTCAAACTAACCGTTACAATAAAGGCAGCTAAAATGATTCAATCATATTTACCGACAACCAACTTGGCTTTAAAGACACTTGGGTTCAGCTTGTTTTCACTTTTTTGTGGTGTGTCCGAGGCCCTACCAACAAAGAATGAAAAGGTTACTCATAATAGCTTGGTCTCTGTAGAGCGTTATCCGGCAACGAATCCAACTCATAAAGTTCCACAATTTAGTGTGGATGCAAGCTGGCCGACTATGCCTGCGACTTGGTTAATGGGGCAAGTTCCTGGTTTAGCCGTAGATAAACAAAATAATGTGTGGGTTTTGCACCGCCCCAACTCCCTCAGCGGCTTAGATCTTGGATTAACCAACAACACTGGCTTATGTTGTGAAGCTGCACCGCACGTCATGCAATTTTCCCAAGCTGGAGAGCTGCTCGAAGCATGGGGCGGTCCAGAGTTAGCGCCCAGCCTAGCAGGTACTAACCAGTGGCCGGCGACTGTGCATGGCCTCTATGTCGATGACGATAATACGGTTTGGCTAGGAGGAAACGGTAATGACGACCATGTAGTATTGAATTTTACAACTAAAGGAAAGTTCATTCGTCAGTATGGCCAGCGGGGTAAAACCGATGGTAATTTGAGCCAAGATGCGTTGGGTAATCCGGCGGATATTTTCCACAACATTCTAAACAATCAGGTTTTTATCGCCGACGGATACATTAATAAACGCATTACTGCGTTTGATACCAAAGACAACCGTTTTGACCAACTATGGGGAGCCTACGGCGGTGAGCCAGGCGGTGGCACAAGACAAGGTGCATTTGACGTTTCCCAGGCTACTAGTAACAGCGAAAATACCAGTACTGAGGCCCAGAGTTTTGGTGACATCGTGCATTGCGTAACTCAATCCAAAGACGGACGTATATATGTCTGTGACCGCCGAAACAATCGTATTCAGGTATTCAAAGCCAACCAAGATGGCAAAGTGCAGTTCGTACAAGATGTAATTGTTGCCGGTGATACAGGCGGCTTAGGAACCGCATCAGATATCGACTTCTCTCCTGATAATAAATACATGTACGTTGCCGATATGATGAACGGTCGTATTTGGATTTTATGGCACGATACCTATGAAGTACTTGGTAGTTTTGGTCGCCCTGGTCGCTACCCCGGACAATTTACTTGGCTTCACAGCGTTGTGGTAGACGGCGACGGGAATTTATATACCTCAGAAGTGAGCTCTGGCAGACGGGTTCAGAAGTTCGTCCTAACGGGCTTTGATGGGAAATAGATAAGTGTTGGGCATGGAAGCGTGGCGCTTTCAATATTATCAGGCTTGCAAAATCGGCTAAGTTGCAAGCCTGATCTACTGTTCGCTCTTAGATTTTTAAAGTTAATTAGCTTCTAGCGTCAGAGAAACGCCACTTTCATCACTGGCTAAATGTTGACGGCTGTTAAGAAGAAACAATCGATTGGGGTCGATATTTCCTTGGGTGGTCAAAAATAATTTAACAGCTTTGGCTCTCTCTGCGGCTAAGTTTGCCAACTCACGTCTTGAAATATCAATAGAGCTTCTGACTTGGTTATACATCGCAATCAGAAGTGCTTGCTCTAATTGCTGTTCTGGGATCACTTTTTCGCTATCACCCTCTTGAAGTATTCCTTTTACAACTTCGCGTTCTTGCTCAACCAGTTTATTGGTAGTTGAAGTAAATAAACGAGTTAAGGCGTCAGTGAGTGGCCCTGACAGAGGCACAGTGCTTGGACCAAAGTCATCCGGCAATGAGGTTTCGCCCGACAGCTGGAGCAATTGTTGTTGTAGTTTCTGTTCTGCCAATTCATAGGCATCCGTGACTTCATCCACTGTACCTTCGATGTCGACTCTGAGTCCGGGACGTTTTGCCAAAGCCGCAGCTAAAGTACTAAGCGTTTGTGAAGCGGTTTCGTCCAATTCCGCCACCCCATCAGCAAAGGCGACTTTGTTGAGTTCATCTTCACTCCCCACTAAATTGGCTAATAAAGAAAATGGTGCGGTTACCGCTTTGGTGATGATATTTCCCAGGGCTTTGAATATGATTGAGCCAAAACCAAAGCTCGGATTGTTCAAGTCTCCTGAGACTTCCATTCCCAAATCAATAACACCATTAGAGTCTTGCAATAATGCAATGGCCAAGGATAAGGGCAGACTCACCGCTTGCTCGGATTGAGTTTTACGCCCTAAAGTGAGTTGGTCGATCACGATTTGGTTATCCCCAACCAACTGGTTATTTTCAAGTAGATAATTCACATTGATTGACAGTAGTCCTTTATCAATAAAATGTCCCATATAGGTACCCGAATAAGGGTTAACTGATGTTAGTTCAGCGCCATCAACGGTAAAATTCAAATCCAAAAACATTTGTTCGATGAGCGGGTTAACTTCCCCTTTGAGGAGCACAGGTGCGTAACCGTCTATTTTCCCCGCTAAGTTAACTTTCGCTGCGCTCTGTGGTGAAGAAGAAAGTGATGCAATATTTCCGTTTAGCTGTTCAATACCGGAGGCGAAAGGCGCTTTTAAAGAGTTATCTTCGAAATAAGCACGACCATCATTGATACTAATATCATCAATAATAATAACCATGGGCGAGGTTGCAGCTTGTGCATTTTCAACACTTTGTTGTTGCGCTGACGCCAAAGAAGCACTCGGTGACGAAGGTGAACCATCTTCTAAGTCTAGTGTTGAATCTGGGGTAGATGACGAATTCTGAACAAGAATATTTCCGATATTCGTTTGTTTATCTTGATAAATAATAAATTTGCTAAAGGGTTTATCGAACCTGACAGTTTTTACTGACAGTTGATTTCCCGCAGACTGATATTGAATACCTTGAATATTCATATCTTGCCAATTGACTAGGGGTTGTTGGTGCAGTCCATCAATCACACTCAGGTTAGCGATATTGGCTTCCCCCGCAATGCTAATTGCATTGCTTGTACCGCCGTCGAATGTACCTGAGACACTAGCTAAACCATCGTCGATAGTGGCATTTACATAAGGAAGCAAATAAGATTGAAGTTGGGTTAACGCAAACTCTTCAATCTTAAAAGAACCAGTAACCTGCTCAGTGGCTACGCTGACCTCTCCGTCACTGCTAAAGTGGCCAGATGCCGATATGGGCTGGGCACTAACGTCACCACCTAGTGCTAGTGCTAACTTGTATTCAATGGGGGTTTCAAAGGCTGTATCTATAACACCGGTAGCGAGATTTAAATCAAGAACTTGCCAATACATGCCATCGGAAACCATTGATTCTTTAAGCTCAATAGTCCCCTTGTTTAAAGCAAAAGATTGTAAAATCACGCGCCAATTAGACTCATCAGCTTGGCTTTTTGGTGAATTCACCTGGGGCCCAGTTGGAGACGGAACTTGGGTTGACGTTGCCGCTTTGATGGGCGTAAATAACCCTTGTAAATCTAAACCTTGTTTATCAAAGTTGGCGTCAATCCATGGCTGATCAATCGTAACTTCAGCCAAGTTAATTTGTTCTGAATCCGTGTCCAAACTGAGCTGCTTTATATCGATTGCGGCTACTTTTATGCGTGGTTCATTACTAGCGGATATGGCCAAATTGGATAACGATAATTGGGTATTATCGGCCCGAAAGCGCATTCCACTTTGCTCTTCTGACAGATGATAATCAGCATAAAACCCAAGCAAACCATCAGTTAATTTAGCTTCGATGAGGTCATTTGATAACGGCCACAAGGGGGCTAGAGCGATATCTGAAAGGGCAATATTGCCCTTAATTTCAAACGGCGCTAATTGCATTTGCCCGGTAAAATCAATGGATCCGCCTTCTGCGGTTTCGATGTGCACATCATAATGATTGTCGTCGGTTACCGGGTCTTGTTGCTGAATGACCTTAGAAATCGCCCCTTGGGTATCGAATTCCGTTAGTTCAAAGGCTAAATTAGGTAATGCAATATTGGTACTGGAAACCTCATCCGATAGCAGTATCTGTCCGCCCTCCAGAGTGAAATAATTCACTCGAAAATGGGCAATACCGGCCTCTTCTGTGGCAGCTTCTTGCTGACCATTTTCTGCTTGTAAAGTATCGAGAATATCGGAAAAGTTAAACTCGGTATGTTCTTTTTCTGAAAGCCTCGCTAAGTGCAAGTATGGCTGTTTAATTGACAGACTTTCTAACGTTGGCGTGAAATTTATCAAGGTTTGCCAGAAGCTCGCATCCACTTCTAATTGCGAAACGTTAACAAAGCGTTCGTCCCTTTTATTCTCCTCAATAACGAAATTGGCAACACGAATACGCAATAAAAATGGGTTTATGCTGATTTTTTCGATAGTGACATCCCGTTGTAGCTTGTCACTTAATATTTTCGGAAGCTGGGATTGTAGTATCAATGGCGTCAACAACCCCAGAATTAAGGCATAAATGAAATATGCGCTAAGCAAGTAAGTGGTGTATCGCAACCACCCGGGCTGTTTACGAAAGGCTAAAGATAAATTTCTAGGAGTCATAATATGGGTTTTGTATCGTTGGCAAAGGGTAACAAAGGGCCAGAACTAAATAGGCCGCCAGATCGTAAGAAACAGGGTAACACTTAAAACTAGCGTGTTACCCGTATTCACAAATTAAAGGGCTGTTGCTAAGTTACCTAAACCCGATTGCAACAGGGAAAGCGTATCTTTATCTTCACTAAAGAAGCTATTAATTTGGCTAATAAAGCTAGTGATCATCTCAGTATCTAAACCCAGAGCGTCAAATTGTTGTTTTAATTCATTAATAGTACTTAAAGACGAGCTGTATTCTGAGGCTTTGCTAAGTAAGCCGGATACAGAAGCGCTATCAGTAGATGCGTCCGAAGTAAGCGCTGGTACATTGTCTAACAGAGAATCTAAACCTGGGATAGTTTGCGCAAGTTCAGTGTAATTTGTATCAGAAAGATTATCTTTAGCGTAATCAAAGATCGAAGCCAAGCCACCTTCCGATTGCGCTTCAGATACGTCTAAATTTTCTGAAACCATGGTTACTAAACTGGCGATATCAAAAGATTGCGTGTCTTCGTTAGTATCTGTTCCTTGTGCATCCGTCACCTGTGAGCTAGATGATGAACTGCCAAGTAATCCCTGCAATTTATTGAGCGTGTCGTCGGCGGCAAGTACATTTCCAGAAAAGACAAATGTAGAGATAAGTAGAGCGGATAAAATTTTCATTTATATTCCTTCAAATCAGAGTCACGCTAGACAAGGCAAAAATTAATAACCTACGGGCCTTAAGTACCTAAATGGCAAAACGTGAGTTCAAATGTAGTGGTTGGTGGATTTTTCGCGCAGAATTTTACCAGTTATCGTTTGAAAATACCTGATTTGAAGTGTAAAGATTGTCTTTACAAAAGGGCGTTACTGACTGCCTACTGACATTGCCAATTGCAGCTTAAAGGCTAATTAGCTAAGACAATCACACCATCATGATTGCCAAAGCTGAAGAGTTAAGCCGTGAGTTTAGGTTGTTCCCCCAACTTACCTAAGCGCCATATTGCTGCTGTCGAATGATCTTTTGCAACTCAGAGATATTATGTTTGATATCCCTTCGATTAGGATTCAATTTTATCACCTGCTGTAACAGCCCTACAGCTTGTTGAAATTGACGCTGTTCAATTTGCATTTGCGCATGAGCCAGTAATGCTTGCTGCTGAACTTGCGGTAAGGAGCTGGCTCGCACAAAGTAATTTTCTGCCTGCTGATACTTATTTTGACTTTGATAGAGCTTAGCAATCCCAAGCAATGCTTCGGGCAACAGGGGATCATGTTTGATGGCTTGAGAAAAATACTTGAGTGCTCGCTTATTTGCGTTTCGCGCAACCGCGATTTGACCGCGATACAAATTAAGTAGCCCTTGAAAATCCACAGGTACTTCAACACGAGTCGCCGCGCTAAGTAAAGAATCAACAGATGCATAACGTTGTTGGTTCAATAGCCAAGGAAGCACTTGTTTTAATGTTGCCCAATATTCTGCAGATTCTACCACCTCATCGTTTCCTAAACTTAGTTTCAACAACTCAATAGCGCGTGGAATACTGCCGTGTTGAACATGTAACTTGGCTGCTAATAGGCTATTGCTTAAATCTTGGGGAGACAATTGTAACGCCACTTCTAAACTGCTTAGGGCTTGTTCGGGGTGTTCACGTTGCAAGGCAATTTGACTTCGCAACAACCAAAGTTCGTGAGGGTTTTCGTGTTGACCTTGTTCTATCATGTCTTCTACTAGACGCTGTGCTGAGTCAAAATTGTGACTGTTGAGCCAAGCGTAAAGCAAACCTTGTTGCCATTGCAGATTATCAGGTTGTAAATACAGAGCTTGTTGATAACCTGCAATCGCTGCCGCTGGCCGTTGACTATTTAAATTGAGATAAGCTAATTGGCCATACAGTTGCGCGTCGGCCACCCCTAATTCAATACTGCGGCTTAAGTGTTCTCTGGCCTTGCTATAATTTTTATTTAGCATGTAAAGCATACTCATGCTGCGGTGAGCTAACGCCAAGTTAGGCATCTGTTGCAAGGCAGATTTTAACGCGTTTTCAGCTTCATCATAACGTTTTAAGCTCAACATCACTTGCCCCCGCAGTTGTTGCAAAGCCGCACTGTCGTTTGCCAATGGCCGTTGCTCAAAAGCTGTTGCTACAGCTTCAAATTCTTGTTTAGATAACAAGGGTTGAATCTCGCGAGCAAAACGTTTTTCCTGAGGGGGTAATTGTGCGCTGATGGGACTCACCGGTGCACTTTCTAATAAAAATTGCCAATTAGGTTCAGCTAATGCAACCTCCACATTAGCAAAAACCTGTGTGCTCGATAACAGCAACAGTAAGCCAGCAAATACAGAATCTACCGCAGTTTTAAACCGCGTAGCTGGAATACATAAGTTAGGGAATAATTTAATCTTCATATATTAGTTAAACACTTATTTCTATTGGCCAAATGAAACGAGCTCGGGCAGGTTCGTTGTCTTTTTGTGGCGGGCTAAATCGGCTTTTTCTGACCAATTTACGTATTTCTTGATTAAGTTCAGGATAGGAATTGCTGGCCACATTGATTAAGGTAACCTTGCCCTCTTCATCAATCATTACATCTAATTTTACCAAGGTTTTGGTGACTCCCCGACGTTGCAGACTTTTAGGAAAATCGACAACCAGTGGGGTGAGTAAAGTGGGTACAGCATCCAATGACTCTATACCCACTGCATCCCAATCAACCTCTAATGACTGCCATTGGGTGTTGAGGGGATCAATATTGATTTCTTGGGGTTTGAGTAAATCGATAGACTTCACATCAAATTCAATAACCGGCAAAGTTGCGCCCTCCCCCTGCACGTTTAATTGCACATCGGTTTGGCTGACTTCATGGGTTTGCTGAGGAGGCGGCGGTGGAGGTGGTGGCGGTAAATCAACAGTTGAGACGGTTCTTACAACCAAGGTTTCGTCGGTTTGGGTTTTCAACCAGTCACTCATCCACATAATTAACAAAGCCATGCTAAGCATTGCAATGCTGATTAACAATGATAAAGCGCGCCCACGCAGGTAATTATACAGGACAGTCATGATTTTAACGCCGCGATGTTCACCGTTGTCGAGCCCGCCAACTTAGCTTCGTCAATAACTTCAAGCAACAGTTGAGTTGGCACATTTTTATCTGCTTGGATAACCACAGGTTTTGGATCATATTGCTGCAACTGCTCTAACGTACTGCGCACACCAACAACCCCAATTTGGCTGCCGTCATAAAACACGTCACCTGCGTCAGTGATTGCCAACAATATTACGGTTTTATCTAATTGTGAGGCTGAAATGGCTTGGGGTTTATCCACTTCCACACCGGTTTCTCGCACAAAAACCGTAGTGACAATAAAAAATATCAGTAAAATAAAAACCACATCTAGCAAGGGTGACATATCAATGCTGTGGTCATTTTGTTGTTCTATGCGTTGCTGTAATCGGGAAGCCATTGCTTATTCACTCCTAACAGAAACATAAGCTTGCTGTCTTGCTATTCGATTACGAACGTTACCTTGTAAGATCCAAGCGGGAATTGCACAGACTAACCCTAACTGAGTGGTTAACAATGCTTTGCCAATACCATCGCTCAATAGCGTACTGCTTGCCCCATCTGAAGCGATACCAGCGAAACACTCTAGTAATCCCATAATGGTTCCTAACAATCCCATTAAGGGTAATGCACCAATTAACACGGCTGTAAATTCACTGCTCAGGTTATTTTGTGTGCTGCCATTGTCATTTTTATCCAAGCGAGTATCAGCAACAGCTTTGTTTGAGCTGCGGCCGTTGCTTCTACTAAATAAATACTGTTGCCACAATTCTTGATAACAATATATCGCCAGCAACAGTATCGCCCAGCACACCCAGCTGTGACTTATCTGTGAGATCATGCCGCCTCCTGTTTCAGTTCGCTCAGCGGCTCATCTGCCGGCTGACTGAGTAATACCGCAAAGTTTTCAAGCTCATGATAATAAGATTTAGCCCGCTTTGATAAAATAGCATTTAAAATCAAAGCCGGAATGGCAACTACCAGTCCAAGTTCGGTAGTGATCAAGGCTTGAGCAATGCCCCCAGACACCACTTCAGGATCACCACTGCCAAATAAGGTCATCATTTTAAATGTTTCAATCATGCCACTCACCGTACCCAAGAGTCCTAATAAAGGCGCAACAGATGCGGTAATACCAATCACTAACAACCAACGTTCTAACCAGTATTTATCTTGCTGTAACTGCACAAACAATTGGTCATCCCGCACTCTGTCATTTTTAGCTTGTAACGCGATATCAAACATCACCTTTTGTTGACCTTTAATAGTGGCAACTACTTTGTCACTTGGAGTGGATAATTGGCTTTGTAGGTAGGCCGGGGTAAAACGCTGCAACTTAGGTAAGCGCGCTAATTGAACCGATTTATAGATTGCGATAACTAAGGCCAAAACGGCAAAGGTAAGAATAGGGATAACCCACACGCCACCTTTTACAACATGTTGCCAGGCAGTCTGTTGATGTTGCTCACGGGCAACCGCACGATTCACGGTTGGATCAAAAAACAGCTCTCCGCGCCCTTCAGTTTGAATATCCTTTAGGCCAGAACTGGCGCTACCATCGAGTAATAAGGTTGCATGCAATTGGCCATTTTCTCGAGACGCTAACCCTGCTTGTTGCAACTCCTCATGCCAAAACCAATTTAGAGGACCTAGTGATAAAGTGGGTAACTGCTCAACTTTTCCATTACTCATCACAATGGATTGAGGTTGCCATTTGGGTGACAGTTTAGCTTGCAATTCTTGACTGAAGTTTTGTATCAACTGCATTTTCTCTGCAGTAGCTAATCCAGCAGGTTGATTATGCAGTTGTTGCTGGTGTAAAAAACGATTTAATAGGTTTTGTTGATATCGTTGTTGTTCTCGCCAATCTTTAATACGTGATTCAAGCTGATTCAAACTCAATGTTTTTTCATCACTCAGCCGTCTAGCCGCAGCGGTTTTCTGCTGTAGATTTTGCACTTCTTCTTCAAGTTTATTTAACTTTTCGAGTAAATTACGCTTCTGGGAAGCAATTTTTTTCTGACTGGAGTTCAATCGATTCTGGGCGTCACTTAACTTAGTTACTAACCCCTTATCGACAGCCTCATTTGCTAGAACGATGTTTTGTAGTCCTAATAAGATCAATACACTTAGTGTGATAATTAAGGAACGAAAATAATGAGTAAATGACATGGTTACTGCTCTTTTAGGCTGGAAATAGAAAACGGTAAACTGACAAAATCAGCTTCACTCTGTTTCTCGAATATAGCAATTGCCTGACTGATAGCATTGCTGTCTATATTGTCATCGAATTGCCACTGCCAACCGCTTTGTGTCACTCGCCCCGTTCCACTAAAACTGCCATCTAAGCTAACAAACCATGCGCTTGAAGCCCCAAGGTAAAGTTGCTTAACAAGTATCTGGTCGTTTTCATTATTAGCTATGGGCATTTGAACAACAGAAATTCGCTGGTCAAATTCAGCTAATTTCGATAGTCGTGCCAGGTTCCCCTGCAATTGAATGGAAGATTCTGCAGCACTATCCAACTCACCAATATCCTGTTGCCAAGCTTGCTTCACCGGTGGCGGTAAAGTTTCATCTAAGCCATTTAGTTGATTGGTTAACAAACCAATTTGTTGTTCCAATATCCCTTGCTCTTGTTCTAACCTCGTCTGCTCTTCAGCTAATGCCAAGCGCTGCTTTTCAACTTGAGAAGAATCCCCTTTTTTCTCCGATAGCATGGTTAAAAGCTGCTCTTTTTCCAGCTCAAGCAATCGCATTCTCTGGGTTAACAAAGGTTGCTGTTGTTGCCACTCCGATTCCAGAGCATTTATTTGGCGTTCAATTCCTAACCATTGATTCACCATAGTTTCAACTTTACTAATTTCTTGCCCATACAAATGACTAGACAATAAACAGCCAACTACCACTGGTATTCTATGATCTACCAGCTTATTTAATTTAAATCTCATGATTACCGTCGCTCTTCACTTTTATTTCCTACCGAAGCCCGTGCCTCATCGTGTCGACATCAAAATAAAAGATTGATTTATCACCGATATCCTCATTCTGACAGAAACGAACACAAGTGTAAATAACCATGCGAATGATAATTACTTGCATTTAGATTTATCATAAAATAAGCTTACTCCACCTTGAGTTATCTACTCAACACAAAAAAACAAACCACACATAATTAACAATGGAGAACATAAATGACTGCAGTACAACACGCAGCGGTAAAAGATAAATTCGCCCGCAATGCGATTACTTTGGCTTTGAGCGCTTTATTACCAATGGGAGTTGCCCACGCTCAAGAGGTGCAGGAACTAGCGATTTCACAGGCAACGGCACAATCTGAAGAAAATTATAAAGTAGAGAGCTCTACTTCTGTAAAGTACACGCAGCCGCTGTTGGATACAGCTAAGTCAATTACTGTTATTCCTCAGTCTGTCATGAAAGATCGCAACGTTGATAGCTTGCGTTCTGCCTTGCGCAATGTACCGGGCATTTCCATGGCCGCTGGTGAAGGTGGCACACCCACTGGGGATAGCATGTCTATTCGTGGTTTCAACGCGGCAAATAATATTTTAATTGATGGCGTTCGTGATATCGCCGGCTATTCACGGGATATTTATAATATTGAAGCTGTTGAAGTAGCGAAAGGCCCAGGTGCCGCTATTTATGGCCGTGGCGCTGCAGGTGGGGCAATAAACCTGCAAACGAAAACCGCCACTCTTGATGAATTTGCTGATGTTAGTCTCAGATTAGGCACCGAAAATGATTACCGAGCACAAGTTGACGCTAACTTGACCCTTGGTGACACTTCAGCTTTGCGTATCAACGCATTATTAGACGATGGAGATGTAGCAGGTCGAAACTATGTTAACAACAGCAATAATGCCATTGCTATGTCATTTGCTACCGGTTTAGGCACAAATTCTCGTTTCAGCGTGAATGGCGACTATCAAAAACAAGATAACCTTCCCGACTATGGCATGCCTTGGGTATCTAACAGTGCCACATCCGATCCCGTTGCCGAATTAGCTGACTACGAAGGTGGCCCTTCAAACGCCGATTTCGATAATTTCTACGGTAATATTTATCGTGACTTCGAGGACATTAAGGGTCAGTCATTAACCGCTAAATACGAGTATGATGTAGATAGTTCCACGACTTTACGGGCTTTAGTTAGAACCGGCTCTATCGAACGTCAATCTGTTGTGACCGCTCCTAGGTTTATCAGTTTAACCACCAGCACGGATGTGCGCCTGAGTGATGAAAAAACCCGCGACACCAAAGATTCGATGACCGTTTTTCAAGGTGACCTAATCGGCAGTTACCAATTAGGCAATATTAAACATGATATTGCGACTGGCATAGAAATAAGCCAAGAAAAATTTGAGCGTTGGAATTTTGAAGCCATTGTGCCTGATAACCTCAATGATACCCCTGAATTGGTCGATTTATACAACCCAGATGCCGCGGTAGAGTTTACCGGACAATATGCCCGTACCGATAAAAGTAACGAAGCCACTGGTGACACCAAGGCTATTTATGTATTTGATACCATCACCTTAGATCCACAGTGGCAACTAACCCTTGGTCTTCGTTGGGATAGCTTTGAAACTGAGTATTACTATGACCTAGATGGTGATGACCCAAGTGTTAAATTGAATGCGAAAAATGACGAATTAAGTTGGAACGCTGGCGTCGTTTATAAACCGGATGCAAGCAGTAGTATATATTTAAGCGCAGGCAACTCATTTAGTCCATCCGCTGAAGATTTAACCGCATCCACTAGAAGTAACAGCAATCAGAATGACCTAGATCCAGAAGAAACCCTCAGCTATGAACTAGGCTATAAGTGGGAGATGTATGACGGTAAATTATTTGGTAATGCCGCTATTTTTAGAAGCGAAAAAACCAATGCACTTACCGATGACCCTTTCTTCGAGGGAGATGAAAGTGGCTATGATACTCTAAATGGTAAACAACGAGTTGATGGTATTGAACTGGGGCTGGCAGGCAACCTAACCGACGAATTATCAATTATCGTAGCCTATACATATCAAGATAGTGAAGTAGTTAATGCTGAAGGTGATGATGAATCACAAATCGGCTATGAATTACCCCGCACTCCTCGAAACTCATATAGCCTATGGGGTCGCTACGATTATTCAGATGCCTTAGCTTTTGGTCTAGGGGCGCAATATATGGGTAAGCGATACAACAGCAGTACACCTGAAAGTCGTGAAGCTGCTGACAGTTACTTGATCTGGGATATGATGGTATCGTACCAAGCTACTGAAAAATTAAGCCTCCAGTTGAATGGTAGTAACCTGACAGATGAAGACTATGTTGATCAATTAGCCGGCGGTCATTACATTCCTGGAGAAGGACGATATTTAAGTGTGACTGCAAACTATCAATTTTAATCGTCTACTTTATAGCGAATTAAAATAACCAAATAGAGTTAAACTAGAACCGACTTGTAAGAGTCGGTTTTGCAATTTTAGGAAAGCCTAGATGTTATTAAAAATACCCGCTGTTTTAAGCAAACAACAGGTTGAAACCGCAAGAAAAGCGCTTCTAGAAGCCCAGTGGTCAGATGGCAATATCACTGCGGGTTACCAAAGTGCGAAAACCAAAAATAACCTACAATTACCGGGTGATTCTCAGGTTGCTCGCGAATTAGGTGATGTTATTTTAGCGGCACTAGCACAAAATAACTTGTTTATGTCAGCGGCATTACCGAATAAAATTTTCCCGCCATTGTTTAACTGTTACCAAGGAGGTCAATCCTTTGGTACTCATGTCGACAACGCAATTCGCCAAGTGCCCGGCACGCCGGTAAAAGTAAGAACCGACCTTTCCATGACCATATTTTTATCTGAGCCTGATGAATATGAAGGCGGAGAACTGGTTATGGAAGACACTTTTGGCTCCCAGCGAATTAAACTCGCGGCAGGTGATATGGTGCTCTACCCTTCCACCAGCTTACATCGCGTTACTCCGGTAACCAAAGGACGACGTTTAGCCTCATTTTTCTGGCTACAAAGCATGGTCTCCAGCGATGAAAAACGCAGCATTTTGTTCGATATGGACATGGCAATCCAAGCTTTACGCAATAAACTCGATGACAGCCCGGAAATAGTCCAGCTCACAGGGGTTTATCACAACTTGCTTAGGCAGTGGGCCCAAACATAAAATTCCCATCAGCCATGGGTATCAAATCGTCCGCGCGGGGCTAAAGCACCCGCCTACAATCCCTCTGTAGCATGGTCTTTAGGCCATAGACACAAAAAGCCACCACCGCGGGGCTAAAGCACCCGCCTACAATCACCCCTGAAGCATGGTCTTTAGGCCATAGACACAAAAAACCACCATCGCGGGGCTAAAGCACCCGCCTACAATCACCCCTGTAGCATGGTCTTTAGGCCATAGACACAAAAAACCATCATCGCGGGGCTAAAGCACCCGCCTACAATCGCCCCTGTAGCATGGCCTTTAGGCCATAGACACAAAAACCACCATCGCGGGGCTAAAGCACCCGCCTACAATCGCCCCTGTAGCATGGCCTTTAGGCCATGAATTATTAATGCATTATTTTTTTTGCAATTCTTAATCAAATTTTTTCTGAATTGCTAATTTTATGCTCCATTCTATATCAGCTTTTATTTTGACAACGCCATAGCTATTGTGTATAAAATAATCTTATACGTGAGTATTCAAGTAATAAATAACGTATTTTATCTAGTTTTAAAACACACACATTTGTTAACACACCCAGTACTGGGCATTTACCGTTCACACATAAAAACTCTAATAATTAGGAAGGTATTACAACATGAGACACCACAAAATCGCCCTCGCTGTTGCTGCAACTCTAAGTCTAGGAATTACGTCCACCGCCATTGCGCAAGAAAGTGGTGTTTTTGAAAAAATTCAAGTGACGGCAAAGAAAAAATCCCAGGACTTGCAAGACGTTAGTGTCTCTGTCACCGCTTTTTCAGGTGATGCATTACGCGAACTCAATATGACCGACAGCGTTGATATTTCAGCGCAAACCCCGGGATTAAATATAGGTACACCTGTGGGTGAAGGTAATAATCCGTCTATTTCTTTACGCGGTGTGGGACTTAACGATTTCAATGACAACAACGAAGGCCCTATAGCGGTGTACCGTGATGAAGTATACCAATCAGCCATGCCAGGTTTGACCTTTCAATTATTCGACTTAGAACGTGTTGAAGTATTAAGAGGCCCGCAAGGTACATTGTATGGCAGAAATGCCACAGGCGGATTAGTCCACTTTATTTCCAATGCCCCCACTGAAGATACCGAAGTTTTGTTCGATTTAACCGTAGCAGAATACAATCAAATTAAAACTGAAGCAGCTGTTGGTGGCAGTTTAACAGACTCAATACAAGCACGACTTGCCATTGCAACAAACAATCACGACGGTTACGTGGAAAATAGAATTGGAAAAGATGCCAATGAAGCGGATAGTCGAGCTTATCGCTTGCAAGTCAACTTTGATATCACTGATGACTTTTCAGCGCTGTTGAATGTGCATGGCGGTAAATCCAATACCAACGCGCCTCAATACCAACATTTAGCAACGGATGACGGTGCTGGAAATTCTACCTCTGATTTTTATGGTTACGCAGATACAGATGGCGATAAATACGCAGGTGAATATAACCGACAAGGCGTATTAGATATAGATTCCGATGGCCTTTCTTTAAAATTAAACTGGGATAATGCTGATTATACCTTCACCTCAATCACCGCCATTGAAAACGTTGAAAAGCTCCATCAGGAAGATACGGATGTAGGGCCTTACAGTGGATTGATCCCCCAATTTGCTTCAAAAAACGAACAGTTCAGCCAAGAGTTTAGATTAAGTGGTTCAGCCGAGTCATTTGACTGGATAGTAGGGGCGTATTATTTTGAAAATGAAGTTAACGGCGCTTTGAATTTAGATATCAACTACCCTGGCCCTCTTATTGATGCCATTACTGGCGCACCGGAAGGCACATTTGGTCCAGATTTAGTGCCGTTCGTGAGCTACGATATCGACTATGATCAAGACACAGAGTCCTACGGTTTATTCGGTCAAATAGAGAAACCGCTAACCGATAAACTAACCTTGACCCTTGGCCTACGTTACACGTCTGAAGAACGCAGCATGGACTATCAAAACCTGGCAACGTCAAATCCTGATGCCGTGGTGAACTCATGTCTTATACCGGCCGGAGATGTGTGTGGTTTAGTGGGTGACACAAGCTATCCTGGAACCGACTACTATTTTAACTTTACTGATCAAAATCCAGCTGCAGCAGGCCTGACAACCATTGATGATGATAACATTTCAGGGCAAATTGGACTTGATTACAAAGTAAGCAAAGATACTTTGGTATTCTTCAATATTGCCAATGGTTTTAAAAGTGGCGGTTTCAACGGTGGATTTCTTGACTTCACCGACGGCGTAACAGAAGAAGACGTAGCGTTTGACTCAGAAGAACTGACAAGCTACGAAGCTGGCATAAAAACCACCTTAGCCAGTGGTGATGTGAGAATAAACAGCAGTGTTTTCTATTATGATTATAAGAATTATCAAGCTCTAACATTTGCTGGATTAAGTCAATTTATCAATAATTCTGATGCAACTTTGCAGGGCCTTGATGTTGAAGTTACTTGGGTGCCAGGCGACAACTGGGATATTAAACTAGGAGCTAGTTTACTCGATACCGAAATTGAAAGTGTGGTTGTGCGCGGCGTTGGAACGGTAGAAGATCGCGAAATGGTACTTGCACCGAAATATACTGTGAATGGTATCGTTAGGTACCAAGCAACAGACGAGATTTCTGCGCAATTGGATTTCAATCATCAAGGTGAACAATTCTTCGACATCACCAATAGTGAAATATCAAATGAGGACTCTTACACCGTATTCAATGCACGTGTTGGCTATCAACTAAATGATAACTGGAAAGTGTCTGCTTTTGTGAAAAATATCACAGACGAAGAATATAGAGTGTATAGTTTTGACTTCACCCAAAGCGCCGGTTTTATCCAAGAATTCTACGCAAGACCAAGATGGGTAGGTGTTAACATTCAATACAACTACTACTAAAACGACACCAAAAGTAGATGTAACAAACCATAGTGACGGATGTTCCTTATTAGCGTTCACGCAAAATGGGGTCATCCGTTAAATTGTAAATAGTCAAACATTGCTGCGGTTAGGATTAAAACGATATGTTTATGAAAATCAAGCCCCCTACAAAACTACTCACTAGCGTCATAATTTCAGTACTTGTGGCTGGCTGTTCAACAAGTCCAGAAATAACACAAGAAGCGCCAGCTCAAGGGTCAAATACACACCAAGAAAATGCTGCTATTAGCACACAGATAGATCCCAGCTTACCTCCCTTACCAATTGAAAAAACCGGTAATGTAGAAGTTTTACCCGCTCAATATCCCGAAAGCTGGATGTTCGTGGATGAAGCAAGCTTTACCAGTATGTTCGGCGGAAAAGTCATCATTTTAGACATAAACGAGCCGAAACAATCCAAACGAATAAAAGGTACTGCGGATAAGAATTTGCTCGGTAATTTTGCTGCGGCAAAAACACGACCTGAATTCTATATTGTTGAATCATTCCACAGTCGCGGTAGTCGAGGCCCCAAAATAGATGTGTTGGCCATCTACGATAAAGTGACCTTAGCACCTATCAAAGAAATCACTTTAGAACATACTCGACTGCAGTCTCTGCCAAGACGAGATGCTGTCACATTGTCAGCTGACGAGAAATTTCTCTATATCGCTAATTTTAGCCCTGCAGCCTCTTTCACAGTGGTTAATCTAGACACCCATGAAGTGGTTGATACAGTTGGCACACCTGGTTGTGTTCTACCCTTCCCCACAGGCAAATATAGTGTGACATCACTGTGTAGTAATGGCAGTTTGCTGACCACAGTGCTAGATGAAAATGGCATCAAAGCTTCGCAACAGCGCGTAGCACCATTTTTTGATACTGATAAAACACCGATTTTTGAACGTCCTGCTCATATAGATAACATTGCCTATTTCCCAAGTTTTGAAGGGGATGTACATGCTATCGATTTATCTTCTGAGATAGCAACATACCAAGGAAAATGGAGCCTTGTTACTGAGCAAGAAAAAGCAGCTGGATGGAGACCTGGCGGATTGGCGCTAGTCGACACTGATGAGCAAGGTTTAATGTATGTGATAATGAATCCAAACGGTTTTGATGGATCCCAAACTCACGGCGGCGAGCAAATATGGGTATTTGACGTTAAAACCCAATCTCGCATTGCCACAATCGACGCACCAAACTGGGCGGTATCCGTCGCTGCGACTCGCAGTAAAGAACCTATGTTGGTGGTCTCTAACGGTGAAATGAATCTAGACATTATTAACCCAAGAACGGGTAAGCTTATTAAAACCATAAGTGACTTTGGCAACATCACCCCACTTGTCATTCATAAGGCCTACTAATGAACCTGTTAAACTTTTTATCCGATGCTATTGCATTGTTCTTTATGTGGCTGTTTATACGTGCCGCCAGACATAAATTACAAACCGATAATGCCGAATATTACCAACAGACCTTTGCCGATTATGGTGTTACTCAAACAAAGTTAGCATCTGCATTACGTTACACTCTGGGCTCGTTAGAATTAGTTATTGCAGTGGCTCTAATCTTTGATGGGAGCCGCACTAGTGCCTCAATTGTTGCAGCCTTACTGTTAAGTGCTTACCTTATTGGCATGACTATTCAGCTAATTCAAGGTAAACGAGATATCAGTTGTGGATGCAGTGGCCCGAATTCTCACATAAAAGTCAGTTGGTCTTTGATAATAAGAAATGCGCTATTAGTGCCGTTGGTATTAACCTGCACAATGCCTTCTGCCGGTTTTGCATCCTCCCTGTGGTTCGCCGTACTCATGACAGGGGCTTTTCTGATTTTAACTTATTCTTGCATTGAAAATTTAATCGCTAACGCACAAAAAATCTCCATACTGAGGACCAACTAATGGACTTTATTACTGTTTCAAATAGCGTGTTGTGGATAATTGTTATTCTACAATCGATTGTAATATTCGCATTAACTCGCCAAGTAGGTGTGCTGTTTGAGCGAGTTGCTCCTGCAGGTGCTTTAGCCATGAATCAGACTTTAAAAGTGGGAGAACCTGCACCTAATTTAAGTCTTCAGACATTAGCCTCTACCTTGGTAGATGTGGGCGGAAAATCGAAGACTAACAAATCTCAATTAGTCTTCTTCGTTTCACCCGATTGTCCTGTATGTAAGAGCTTATTACCCGCACTGAAATCTGCCGCTAAATCTGAAAGTGCCTGGATTGATTTAATCCTAGCGAGTGACGGAAAAACACAAGATCACGCCGGTTTTGTGAAGCAATATGGACTTTCTAATTACCCCTACATAGTGTCTGAGTTGTTAGGGAAATCATACGGTGTAGCTAAACTACCCTATGCGGTGGTTATCGATGAATTAGGCAATGTTGCATCTATGGGGATCATCAATTCCAGAGAGCATTTAGATAGCTTATTTGAAGCTAAAGAGCGAAAAATAGCGTCAATCCAAGATTTCATGCAAGGCCAACAAGCCGAAGAACAGTTCGTGGAGGTTAAATAAAATGAAATTTTTAGACCGAATGTTTGAAAAAAAGGCTCGTGAGTTAGCACAAACCAACGGAAGACGAGGATTGCTTAAGAAGCTTGGCGCTACTTTAGTAGGCGCAAGTGCGATTCCATTGCTTCCCGTTGCCAGAGCAGCCGAACCCAAAGGACTACCGCAAGAAGTCGGTGATCCAGGAAGTTGTGACTATTGGCGCTACTGTGCAGTAGACGGATTTTTGTGTGAATGTTGTGGTGGCTCAACTAATTCTTGCCCTCCGGGTACTGAAATGTCACCTATTACCTGGATTGGTACTTGTACTAACCCAGTGGATGGCCGTAATTACGTTATTTCTTACAACGATTGCTGTGGCAAAACTCAGTGCAATACCTGCTTATGTCAACGAGACGAAGGTGACCGCCCATTATATCGTTCAGACAAATCTAACGACGTGAACTGGTGTTTAGGTGCTAGCAGTTCTGTGTATCACTGTTCAACCGCAATCGTGGTTGGTATCGCGTTTGATAAGTAAATGTAGATGAAAAAACATCTTAGTCGTCTGCTGTGGTTATGTTGTTTATTTGGCTTTAGTTGCAATGCCGAAGAAGCCATTAATGAAGCTAGAGCATTGTTTAACTACCAAATGTTATGCCAGGGCTGCCATGTAGGCGATGGCACTGGCGGCAAGGACGTACCGAATTTACAGGGTGCAGTAGGCGTGTTTTTAAATAGCACTGCTGGACGTGAATACTTAATTAAAGTGCCCGGTGCGGCTAACAGTGCATTAAATAGCAAAGATCTTGCTGAGTTGATGAACTGGATGATACCCGTCATGGGAAAAGACAGTGTTCCAGATGACTTTGTGCCCTACACCGAACAAGAAGTCGAAACATTACGACAAGAACCATTAATGGAAGTTGTTGAACATAGAGCTAAGGTGCTGAACCAGATTTTAACCAACAGCACATCAGCAACCACAATAAATTAAACACTTTTTGAGAAAAAAATAATGATGAAAATCTCCTTAAAAAACGTGTCTCTTAATATATTTTTATTAGTCAGTTTTTGTTTGTTAACTGCACAAACTTCTGCCGCCGATAATATCGAAACCTTAACCGCCAACTGTGTTGCTTGTCATGGTGAAAACGGCATTGCTAGTGTCAGCGAATGGCCCAGTTTAGCCGGACAAAAACAAGGCTACCTGTTAGCACAATTAAAAGCGTTTAAAGATGGAAGCCGAGAAAATATGTTAATGACGGGCTTATTAGATAGTATGTCGGAGCAAGACTTGGCCAACATTGCAGAATATTATTCAGACTTGCCCTTCGAAAAAGCAGCGTCTTCATCAATTAATCAAGCCGGCCAAAATGTTCGTGCCAATTGCATTTCATGCCACGGCATGACCGGCCAAACCATAAACGATACCTGGCCTAATTTAGCCGGTCAAAATAAAGGTTATCTTTTACAACAACTTAAAGACTTCAGTAGCAACAAAAGACATTCAATCATCATGAACGTCATTGCTAGCGAGTTAACCGAACAACAAATGAAAGATGTGGCCGAGTATTATGAACAAGTAGGTACGGTGCAATAAATTAAAATCGCGGGGCTAAAGCCACCGCCAACAATCCCCCCTGTAGCATGGCCTTTAGGCCATAGGCCATGGACACTAAAAACTCACCGCCTACACCCCTGTAGCATGGTCTTTAGGCCATAGACACAAAAACCACCACCGCGGGGCTGAAGCACCCACCTACAACGCCCCTGTAGCATGGCCATAGGCCATAGACACAAAAAACCACCACCGCGGGGCTAAAGCCACCGCCTACAATCCACCTGTAGCATGGTCTTTAGGCCATAGGCCATGGACACAAAAAACCTACCACCGCGGGGCTAAAGCACTCGCCTACAATCCACCTGTAGCATGGCCTTTAGGCCATAGGCCATGGACACTAAAAAACCACCGCCGCGGGACTAAAGCCACCGCCTACAATCCACCTGTAGCATGGTCTTTAGGCCATAGGCCATGGACACTAAAAAACCACCACCGCGGGGCTGAAGCCACCGCCTACAATCCACCTGTAGCATGGCCTTTAGGCCATAGGCCATGGACACTAAAAACCCACCGCCGCGGGACTAAAGCCACCGCCTACAACGCCCCTGTAGCATGGCCTTTAGGCCATAGGCCATAGACACAAAAAACCTACCACCGCGGGGCTAAAGCCACCGCCTACAATCCAACCTTAGCGCACGTTATCATAGGCTGAGATCAAGGACGCTTTAAGGCTAGTTGTGGGTCGACCAATCAAAGCAGACAATGTTTTACTGTCGTCTTGCAACCATCCTGAAGCTGCATAATATTCAGTATCAGCTAGCGCAGCGGCGAGGCCTTCTGGTAAACCGGCGTCGACAAGTGCACTTCTAAAAGTGTCCTGATCTAAGTCGACAAAACCAATTTGTGTACCGGTAACAGTACTAATTTCTTCGGCATACTCTTTTAAGGTGAAACCGTCATCGCCCGCCAATTCATAGGTTTTTCCCACTTGAGAATCAGTAGCGATGAGCACAGCGGCAGCGGCTTCTGCATAGTCCTGACGGCTAGCCGTATTGAGTTTACCCTCCTTGGCTGCACCTGCAACTGCTCCCATTTTTAATACTGCGGCTAGGTTGTCAGTGTAGTTTTCTGTATACCACCCATTGCGTAGTAATACATAAGGAGCCTCTTTCGCTTTTAAATAGGCTTCTGTTTGCTTATGTTCTTGATTGAGCAACATTGGTGAAGTATCTGATTTTAGTATACTGGTGTAAGCAATTAACGATACGTTCGCTGACAAGGCTGCATCAATGACCGCTTTGTGCTGTTCGAAACGCTTTCCAAACTCTGTGCCTGAAATAAGTAAGACCTTATCAACACCGGCCAATGCTGGAGTAAGTGTCTCAGCTTGGTTGTAATCAGCCTTCCTCACCTGTACCCCTTTTTCTTTCAATTCAATGGCATTGTTTGGGTTTCGAACCAGCGCGACAATATTCTCTGGTGTTTGCGTTTTAAGTAAAGTATTTATAACTTTTTGGCCTAGTTGGCCGTTGGCACCTGTTACTGCAATCATGGTTAATTCCTCTTCTTGTTTAAACCTTTGGTTAAGTACAAGGAGATTATCCCAGCTTTTATTGTTATGATAAGCAGGTCAATTCAGAATGCACCGTCACGAAAATGAGTACAATAGATTTTTCACACCTCAAAGGTCTCGCCGTTTTTGCCAGCGTGGTAGAAAGTGGTAGTTTCGCAGAAGCAGCAAGGCGACTTCAGTCGAGCCGCTCCCGTGTAAGCGAGCAGGTTGCTACATTGGAAGCCAGCCTCCAGGTTCGATTACTGCAGCGTACTACTCGTCAGTTAATGTTAACCGACGAAGGTAAACGGGTATTTGAACATGCTAAAAAGTGTCATTATATCTTGAATGACATTGACGAAAGCCTATCTGAAACCATTCCACAAGGACGAGTTTCTATTACAGTAACCAATGACATTGCACACAAATTTTTACTTCCTTTGCTACCTGCATTTAAAAAGCGATACCCGAAAATTGACCTCAATATTGTCAGTAGTGACGACAAATTAGATTTAATAGCCAATAACATCGACATGGGATTACGCATTGGTTTACCCCGCGACGATTCACTGGTGGGGCGCGTGTTATATCAGGAACGGTTTTCGATTTATGCAAGCCCTAGTTATATCGAACAAAAAGGACTCCCTGAATCGATTGACGCTCTGAATAAGCACAGATGGATCTTGCTATCTCAACTAAATATGCACACCATGCAATATTTAATGCTCGATAATAAGCCCGTTGAAATAACACCTAAATACTTTGAGTTGTGTAACTCCCCCCATCTTGTACAAGAAATGGTAAAAACAGGCTTAGGCGTGTCAACTTTGCTGCCATCTACGGTAAAAAGTGAAGTGGAAAACGGAGAGCTAGTGCGTATTTTTCCAAGGTTAAGCAGCGAAGTACTGCTTTTCACCTTGGTATACCCTTCTCGAAAACACGTACCCAGCCGAACTCGCGCGCTTATCGATTACCTAATTGAAACCTGCCGATTTAGTGATGCACCAGATTAATACCCTTTGCCTAATTAAACGCACTTCGCGTTGAGTTCAAATTAGGTTTTGTATCATCCAGATTCGAAGATGTGCATTCACCTGTAGCATGGTCTTTAGGCCATGGCATTAAACACAATCACGGGGCTGAAGCACCCGCCTACAAATAAGAGTTCTTCATTGACGGGATCAAAACCCAAATCGCAGGCACAAAAAAACCAACCTTTAGCATGGTCTTTAGGCCATGGACACAAAAACCCACCACCGCGGGGCTAAAGCCACCGCCTACAAATATGGGCGCTCTTCATTAACGGGATCAAAACCCAAATCGCAGGCACAAAAAAACAACCTGTAGCATGGTCTTTAGGCCATAGACACTAAAACCCCACCACCGCGGGGCTGAAGCACCCGCCTACAAATAAGAGTTCTTCATTGACGGGATCAAAACCCAAATCGCAGGCACAAAAAAAACAACCTGTAGCATGGTCTTTAGGCCATGGCATTAAACACAATCACGGGGCTAAACCACCCGCCTGCAAATATGGGCTCTCTTCATTGACGGGATCAAAACCCAAATCGCAGGCACAAAAAAACAACCTGTAGCATGGTCTTTAGGCCATAGACACTAAAACCCC
>NZ_JAUORV010000011.1 GCF_030548205.1 Aliiglaciecola sp. 3_MG-2023
GACAATAACACGTAGGCTCAGTCGCTTCGCTCCAATTTTAGCCTACGTGTTATTGCCCGTTATGCGGGTGTTAGGTGCTTTAGTGAAAACTGAAAAGGAACTACTTGCTGAATTTACTGAACTTGTCTTTGGGCAAGGTGATTCAACAATGAAGTTGACTAAAGCTCATATAATGACCTTTCCAATTTCAGATGTACGACAAGTAGCACAAGACGCCTTAGAAGTTTGCTCTCATATGAAAATTACTCAACGAGAAAATTTAGAGTCAGAACTACTGAATCTTGGTTTACCATCGCTAGTAATTTTAGAAAACCAATCATATAAAACTTTTCTCAAAATTACTTCCAGAGGTAGAATTACCAAAGAGGATGATTGGAGGATGGTGCGCTCCTTATTGGATACGGACACACTTAATGAAAACCAAAAAATTTATGCAGCGGAGTTATTAGATAGTTTTGAATATACACGCACCTAACAAAAACATTATGTTCATTCGCTGCGCTCATTGGGACGCAAACTCGCTGGCTCAGCTCATTCTTCGCAAGTATAGCCAACAAGCTTGCGCCCCATATGTTAAGCGTTATGTGCTTTAAGGTATCTGATGCTGTCAATCACCAATGAAGATAAAGAGAATCAACTTAAACGTTATTGTCAACACTGGTTAAACTTACTTGCCACAAATGAATTTGAAGGTGCGGCAAAGCTCATTGATATCAAAAATAACTACGGTGTTGTATGGGCAGAATCCAAGCTAAGAGACGCAGTTCAAGGTTATTTTGGAAGCAGTGTCCCTGTCAGTTTTCAAAACGAAGATATAGCGAATTGTTACCCTGAGTATCTAGAAACCGATTCAGGCTCATTGATCTTCGGCTTTTACTTACCTGCTAATGGTGATATAACAGACTTAACTGTTGAATTTGAGTTCGTACCAACAGGAAATCACGAATATGCTGCAACAATCAACGATGTTCACGTGCTCTAGCATGCACGCACATAACAAGTTGCCTAAGTTCGCCGCAAAAAGCGCGGCTGGGACAAATACTCACTGGGCTTCGCCCAACAACGTTCGCATTTGCCCCTTGGCAAAGCGTTATGTCACTTCAAAAAGAGGAATTTTATAAATGGGATCTATTGGAATAACCCAAATATTACTAGTATTTATTATTTGGTGTTTGCCAATTATATTAATAGTTAAATCTACCAAAACGACTGGTGGCGAAAAGTTGGCTTGGGTTTTAGCAATTGTTTTTATCTCTTGGTTAGCATGGATATTTTATTTACTTCTAGCACCTATATCTAATAACGGTAATATGCATAATAGCTAAATAATGTAAAGTTACATAACAAACGTATGTTTCTGACCCAAACTCGCTGGCTGTGGCTCATTCTTCGCCAAGTTTAGCCAACAAGTTTGTGCAGTAAATACGGGGTGTTACATGACATACCAAAATGGAGAATTAGAGAATTAATATGGAAAAAATAGTTAAGTTACAGCTGGCATTATTCTTTAATAATTTAATATTAAGGCCAGATAGCCTCATGAATGGCATAAACTCATCAATGGGAAATCTTTTTGATGCGATGCCGCAGATATTACCAATTCCGGCTGATGCCCCAGCAGATATTCCAAGAGTTCAAATGCGTTCGGAAAATGGTAAATACAATTGCAATATTTCTTGCTCTAGAGTCGACTTTATTTTAAATGGGGATTTCACTGATGAAGCTAGCTGGCCTGATCTAACACGTGATTTCATGGCGAAAGTTAAACTATTTTCTAGCAAGGTATTTGATGACTCAAAAATAAACCGGTTTGGTCTTATTGGTAATTTTTTTATACCCGACAAGTCATCTTCCACATCAATGACAAAAAAGTATTTGAAAGTTGATTTAAATACTGCAGAGGAAATTAACCTTAGATTTAACAAGAGGTCTTCAAGTCATGGGTTTCAGCTAAATAATATTACATCAGTGAATACTGCTATTTTTGAATTGAATGGCAAGATTGATAAAGGTATTTTTATTGAATTAGATGTTAATAATATACCAACAGAAGATTCTGTAAAATCAGACAACTTGCTCCAGTTAATTGAAAAGCAAATACCTTCTTTTTCTCCAGATAAGGTTAAAGGGTTGGTGAAATAATGAGTGGGTCTTCAACAAGTCAATCAGCCATTCCTTCAAGTTCGTCTGCGCTTCCTAATGAACTGCAAGCATGGCAGCAAAAAGCAATTGAAAATGCAGCCAAACCTAAAACCCCAGCCCAGATACGTGCTGCGGGCGACGTGAAGGTGAAAGTTGGAGTTTTATGCTTAGTCGGTTTGATCTGTTCGATTCTTGCTATTTTTGGTGGTGTTGTTTTTGTTAGAACACCTGAGCATGCAAAAGATTTTTGGGTGATTATAGCGCCAATCATTACCGCTGGAGTGACTGGAACAATTGCATTCTTAACTGGTGAAAAAGCAGGCTCTGGAAAATAATCATGTAACAAAAACATGTTTAGGACTGCTTTCTCCGTGGCTTCGCCACTACAAAAGCAGCCCAAAATGTAAGCGTTATATGCAAAAGGAGAATCGCGTATGAATATCAATGCAACACTATTAGGAGAGATAATATTTTTCTCTGGGATCGTTATCGGCGTTCTTAGTTATTATTTGGCTAAACGTAAAACTAGCACACCTAAAATAGCTACATTTATAGGCGTGCTATTAGCATTTATTCCGCCACTCGGTTTAATTTATATTGCCATTCTAGTGTTAAAAAAAGACATTAATCAAAATAATACTGGTGAGGCTGTTGAGTAATTTGCATATAACAAACAAATTATGGCGGGACGCGCAAACAGCGCGCGCCGCTTATTTGAGGCGTTATACGCAATTGGTCAGAATAACTTTTTAACATCGCGGTAAAAGTTTTCATGAGAGCCAAGTGCTATCAATTCAAGTATTACAGTGCCATCCTCGTAGCTGTAACCGAGTAAGGTTAACTGTTTAACCATCTTGAACTTGTACACGCGAAGAAAGGCTAGGTCGCCTTTTTTTTGCTCTCCTAGTAGAGGATCGTCCATCAGTTCCTTTACTGCTTTATCCAAGTCTTTTTTCTGGTTCTGATGTAACTTCTTTACTGCTCTCTTGAAATTAGCTGTCTGTAAAACACTGGTAATCTTAGCCAAAATCGTAAGGCTCCAACTTTCCTGCCTCTTTTTCCGCTTTGGAAATAATTGCCTGTTTTACGAATTCGTATGGTAAATCAGGATTATCTTCCATCATTTCGCCTATCTTTGCCCAATGCTCAATCTGTTTTGGCATAGTTCGGTTTAGTGCTTTTCCCATAATGGTCGCTTTCTCAACTAAATTCTGGTCTAGTCTTACGCTCGCTGTTGCCATAACATGTCTCCTAATAGTTCACCATCACATTGTAGCAATGCGCTACAAGTGTGGCAAGTTGCGTATGGTAAACGCATTAACACTCGCTGCGCTCGCTAGGGACAAAAACACGTAGGCTCCCTGCGTTTCGCTTGGTATTTTAGCCTACGTATTTTTGCCCGTTATGCGGGTGTTAGTGTTCAATGAAAATTAGACCAAGTAACAAATTGCTGTTGAAAATGTTAAAACGCATATTAATTATGTGTTTGTTATTTTGGCTACCTTATGAAATATGGACGACTCCTGCATTTTACTGTGTTGATTTGTTGGTGATTGAATTTTGTGGCGAAGAAAATAAAAATGGTTTGCTTTATTTCGTTTTCGGATTGGATGCATTGCTAGCTATTTATCTTTTACTCCCATTCTTTGCTTTTAGTGCATTAAAATTTACTATCAGGTCAAAGAACACTAACAAATGAATTATGTTGTTCATAAACTCACTGGGACAAATACTCGCTGGCCTTCGGCCAAAGCACTTGCATTTGCCCCATATTCAAATCGTTAGGCGCTAAGTTGTACCGCGTTGCGCAATACGCTACACTCCTTCTATGATTAAGTCATTTAAACATAAGGGTCTGAAGCTGTTTTTCGAAAAAGGAAAAACTTCAGGCATACAGACTAAGCACGCGAAAAAACTTCGTATGCAATTAGCTGCTATCCACACCGCACAAGATATTGATGACATTAATTTGCCCGGCTTCTCTCTTCACCAACTCAAAGGAGAAAGGTCTAATATTTGGTCGATATCAATCAACGGTAATTGGAGAGTAACTTTCGAGTTCACGGATGGTAATGCTTACATCTTAAATTACGAGGATTATCACTAATGAATATGCATAACCCACCACATCCTGGTGAATTTATTGAGTCCATTTACATGGAACCACACGGCATAAGTTGCAGGACACTTGCGACTCATCTTGGTGTTGCCGCTTCTACACTAAATCGTGTCGTTAAGGGAAAAAGTGCAGTAACGCCAGAAATGGCATTAAGGCTATCAAAAGTATTAGGGCGCAGCCCTGAAAGCTGGCTTAGCATGCAAGACAATTACGAGCTATGGCAGGCGAAGCGGAACATCAACTTGGATAACGTGCAGCCAATAGATCTGCATGCCACCTAACAAAAAAATTAAGTTCGCCCGCTGTGCGGGCTGGGACGCAAACACGCAGGGCGGCTTCGCCATTATACCCTACGTGCCTGCGCCCCTTATTGAAAAGTTAGATAACCATGGAAAAAATTGTGCTCGTCTTATTCTTTCTTTTACTTTTCAGTAGCGAGGCCAAAGCTGAATACGATCCTTGCTCACTTGATAACTATCCAGTAGTTCAAACAAAAGAGTTAGGTCATTCGCCGTCTATCGAACACCCCGCCGTGTATTTAGCCAACGAAAACTCTAGAGTTTATTTGTCGGTATCAGATTTAATCGAACTTTCTACATCGAACCCCAACCCTTATATTCCCTACCTAGACGAAACCATTAATTACTTTACGAACAGCCTCAAAGTAATAACAAAACCAGCCAAGAACATTAGCTTCTTACAACCTGATTTAAGCTCCTTGGAAGGGAAAGAGCAACAAATTGCTATTAACGTTTATAGTTTCATAATCAAAGGTTTTCAAGCGGGCCTTTTCAATTCAAAAGCAATGGTTATGGTTAATGGCAACATTGTTTCTTCCAGCATATTCACCCTTCAAAAAGGTGAAGAACCAAACCCAATTGACGAATACAGTAAAGTGCATAAGATTAAATTCATTAGTAATGGAACACTTATTTATGACTCGTGTTGGATGGATAAGTAAGTCATCTAACAAAAAAATCAAGCTCGCCCGCTACGCGGGCTGGGACGCATACACGCAGGGCGGCTTCGCCATTATACCCTAAGTGCCTGCGCCCTTATTTAAAAGTTATGCCTCGGGGGAACAATGAGTAATATTCGATTTAAAGATGGGCGAGAACATAGGCTTACAATTAGCAAACCTACAGAAGCTGACCCAGTTTTGATTGCTTGTCCTAAATGCTCAAGTAAAGCTGTAGTTATTCCCCTCGGGGAAGATAAAGTCCGAGCATCTTGTGTTGAATGCGGATATACCATGGATAAATCATCAAATGGGCGTATATTTTATTGGAATAGCGATAACCCAACTGATGGTCACTTTGGTTTTGACTTATGGTTAAGAACTAATTGTGTTGGAAATTCTCTATGGGCTTTCAATAAGGAGCACTTAAAGTTCCTGGAATCTTACGTTTCAGCCAATCTGAGAGAGAGAAAAGAAGATGAAGAATTGGGTTGGCGTAATGCTTCCTTAGCGAGCAGGCTACCCAAATGGATAAAATCATCAAAAAACAGAATTGCACTACTGAAGGCCATAAATGAGCTTAAAGCAAAGGCATAACAAACACAGGTTGTCGGAACGCGTTTCCGCTCCTTCGTTGCTACAAGTCGTCCCCAAATGCGGACGTTAGCTGTCAGGAGAGTCATGGACTGTAGCGAATTCAAAAAATGTTGGATTGAAGGTGATATTAATTCCCTCGATAGTAATCTCCAAGAAATGGTGATGGATCATTTTCGTTCTTGTTCGGAATGCAGCTATGCAGTACTTGTAGACACCCTTGAGAAAAGAGGAGTGGCCGTAGCTGATTACCCTTGTGCTCATATGGCCCAATATGCAGAGTTCTATTGTGAACAGCATCCGAACCCAAAAGATTGCAATGATGCCACTATACATTATGATGAAGTGTTCGATGAATATTCCATTCCGCATGGTGATGGTAACAGCCAGCTTACTATAAATAATTGCCCATGGTGCGGCGCTAAGTTGCCAGAAAGTAAGCGGGATTTATGGTTTGATACTCTGGAATCGATTGGCTACGATGATCCTTGGGATCAAGAAATACCTGAAAAATATAAATCGAAGTCATGGAGGCAACACAGCTAAAGCGGGCGTTAGGTGCTACAAAGGATTTTTTATGGAAACAGGTTTTTTAATACTCTCAATATCCTGCTTAAGCGGTTTTATATATTTAATCATTGGCTATCTGCTTAGCTTCAAGCAAAAAGCGGATGTGCTTAACGGAATAGATTTTTCTAAAATTTCCGACCTACCTGCTTTCTGCAAATACGTAGGTAATAGCTTTTTATTATCATGTGTAGTACTAATCTTAGCTGGGGTTTTGGTTTACTTAGCTTATTTAAACCTTTTACTGTTTATAGCTATTTTTGTTTTCTTCTCGGTATTGCCCATTATCAATGTCGTCAAAGCTATGCGTAAGTTTCAAAAAAGTGCTTCGTAACAAAGCGTGGCGAACAAGCCAATCAACACATTCACTACGTTCGCTGGGACGCATACACACGGGGCGGCTTCGCCATTATGCCCCACATGGCTGCGCCCGTTATTGGAAAGTTATGTGCAAGTAATGAACAAATGACTATTCACTTTTCTAATTGCGTTGAAGTATGGGAAAAAATCTTTTTTTGGATGCCTATCCCAACAATACTCATCGCTATTTTCTCAGGGATTATGCTTTTTGGTCAAGAGAATCCCCCTAATTGGAAAAAACACAAAAAACGTGTAATTATTTTTGAACTGTTAGGACCTTTACATCCACTGGTTACAACCAAATATCTTAAGGCCGAGGCTGTAAAATATCGGTGGTGGTTTTTTGTTTCAGTAATCTTATTAATATTCTGGGGTGTTGGTTTAGGTTATGCCCCAATTTGTACGCAAAACACATAAAAATTAATATGCGGTTCTTTGGATCCGCATCATTTAACTGTTAGGTACTTTAGTGAAAACTGAAAAAGAGCTTCTTGCTGAATTTACTGAGCTCGTCTTTGGACAAAGTGATTTGACAATGAAGTTGACTAAAAACCATATAATGACTTTTCCGATTACAGGTGTTCGTCAAGCAGCTCAAGATGCCCTAGAAATTTGTTCTCATATGAAAATTAAAGAACGTGAACATTTAGAATCTGAACTACTTAAACTCGGTTTACCATCACTAGCAAATTTAGAAAATAAATCATATAAAAAATTTCTTAAAATCACCTCCAGAGGTAAAATTACCACAGAGGAAGATTGGAGGTTGGTTCGCTCCTTATTGGATGCGGATACACTTAACGATAATCAAAAGTTGTTTGCAGCAGAGTTATTAGATCGTTTTGAATATGCACGTACCTAACAAAAATACAAACTGATCTCCTTTCGGCAGTTTGTTTAGGCGTTATGTTTTTTCGCAAGCCACTAGGATTTTTTAACAAAGGATTTGAAGTACATGAAGTTTATCAAGGTTACAACGCTCATTTTGAGCGTCGCTATCATTGTAGCAATACTCTCATACCAGAAAATCATCTCAAATATATTGCTACCACAGTATATTCATTGGGCGGTTGAAATAGATAAAGAAGGTTTGAAGTCTGGAGTACCTCTAAATGCACAAGAATTATCCTTAGCAAAAGACATAGGAATTCAAAACCCAGAAAAAGTAAGGGTAATATATGTGGAAGAAGTTCCGTTCCCGTACGAAAACTTTGCGCTTAAAACACTAGGTGAAGCACTCGGGTTCATTGGTGAAGGTATAATCAACAACGCTCAGGTGTTCGGATACTCAATTTATGTTCGTAATGGTTACGTACTAAATAGGCCAAAGCTAGCTCATGAATTGGTACATGTACTTCAAATTGAACGAACCAGTCTTGACCAGATAATAACTCAGCATTTCTCGGATTTAGCAGAGTATGGTTACGATAAAGCACCTTTAGAAGTTGAAGCGTTTAAAGCGAATAAAGAATATGCGAGCGATTGGTAACCATGCGTTATAGGAAAAAAAACATAAAAAAACGCTCAATGAGACAAAAACACAATGCCGCTTCGCATTTTAACATTGCGCTTTTCCCGTTAGCTTAGCGTTATGCTTTATGAATAAGGTTTTAGAGTTAGCATATTTTATAGTTTTATTGTTTTTTCTTACTGAAGGAAGAACTCTGTTGGTGCTGGCTTTAGTATTTTCTTATTCAGCATTTTTATATTTCAGAAACAAAGTGGTTCTTTGGTTGTCTGTAATATTTTATGTTTGGTTTGCTATTTTAGAGATATTACAGGTAGCTGAATTTCCTTTAATTAATGACGATGAATATATTTTTGGTATCGCTTTTTATATTGTTTTATTTATACCTCTCATCATTCAGATTATTCGGAGTAATAAAACATAACATAGGCATTGAAATGGACTATTTACCTAAGCAGTCATCTAAATATACCTTTGAAAATGACTTTGCTTTCAGCCGACCTAACTTTAAATGTTTATTACTAGCAACTGATTTAGGGGGGCTTTTTAACACCTGAGTAGGAGAAGGTGGTGACACCTAACCTACTCGGTAAATTGTTAAAGATATTATTTGATAGCTTTACGACGACGTAAGCCAAGCAAGCCTAGCCCGACCAGCAATAACCCTGCCATTCCAGGTTCAGAAACCGTGGTTACATCAGTAGTAGTGGTATCAAAATTATCAAAAGATAAGTTGTTAGCGTCAATTAAAAGATTACGATGGCCGCTATTTAAAGTGTTTACAATGGTGTAGTCAAAAACAACCGTTGACGTATTGGTAAATGTAAATGACGCTGCAACATCAGCTTGGTCCTGATTGAAGGAGTCTAAACCATCTTGTCCATCTACAGCATTGGTTCCTTTTCCTGATGCTGTAATAGATCCATCTGAATTCTCAGAAATAGTAAGTGCTGTGGTTGTGGTGTATTCAACAACTGAAGGAGTGTAAACGGTCACTTCATCGTAATAAATATTGCCAAATTTGCGATTACCATCAATATCATAGAAAAATAAATTGAAAGAAAAGTCAAAGTTAGGTGAAAAGACTTCAGTGAATTCACTATCTTCATATAAAGTGAATGCGTAAGTCGTTGTCGTATTACCACCCTGATTAATAATTATATCATCAGCGACAGAACCACTGGTTGTGCTACCACCATCTTTATATAAAGTTAATGCAACAATTTGTGCATACAAAGATACATCATTAAAGGTAGCGGCCGGTGACGTAAAACTTAGAGAACTTGAACTCAAAATTTCTGATTCAAGATTAACCTCACCAAAGTCAAGATCAATTACATCTGCATTAGCCATAGAAGAGGCCATTAAGATACTAGCTAGTACTATTTTTTTCATATTTTACTGATTCCAATTTATACACCGAAACCCCTAGGCACATACCGTGCCAAATAGTAAGCTTATGATTTTAAGTTTATTATGTTGTTTTTTTTGGGGTGTTTTAATTAACTGTAAAAATAACTGACAGTGTAATTTGCTTCATTTATTGTAATAGTTTTGCTGAAATAACAGCACTTACTTAACAAGACACCCACTTACTTAACAAGATACTTAACAAGACACCCATTCTAAAAAAGTAGTTAAATCTCAGCTTTGCTCTAGGCTTTAGTGTGTTAATTGAAGGGGAAGTAACAGGGCAAAGTTATGAACATAGGCGTGGCTGTATAGAAAATGGGTTGTTGGGCCTGTATTTTCTATAGATATATGAGCCTATGCTAACAATACTTAACAAGACACCCATAACCATGTAACCAAGACACCCATAGCGTAAGAAACAGATCACCCTTACCCGATTAATTTCGTTTTGACTCCGCGAATAATAGCTGTCTCTGCTTAGCTCGATCCCTAGGTTTGTTTATGGGATTATTGAGGCTTTTACTTTGAATCTTTAGCCCTAGGTCAACTCTTTTAAGCTGGGTACTTTACGCAGATGAATAAATTATTATTAATTTAATGTATAAAGTATTTCAACTATTTACTATATTATCAATAAAAAAGATATAGCGTAAACTTCGTTTTAATTATTTTACAGGCTTTATTAGAAGTCATTTATTAAGTAGGACGGAATGATTATGTCTCATCAAATTATCAAAGATTTAAGCACACGCTACACTGCAAAAAAATACGATAGTGCAAAACGTATTTCAGCTGAAGATATTGAAGTGATTAAGCAAGCTATTCGTTTGTCGGCTTCTTCAATTAATTCACAACCTTGGAAATTTATTCTTGTAGAAAGTGATGAAGGTAAACAGCGTTTACACGATACTTTTGCTAATAAACATCAGTTTAATCAACCTCATGCAAAAGAAGCATCACATACACTTTTACTTGCTTATGATCCTAAGTTTACCAAAGAAAAGTTTGCCAAACGTGTTGATGCAGAAGTGAGTTCAGGTCATCTTCCCGCTGAAATGTATGACAACTTTATGGGCGCATATGCCTTTGCTGAAATGAATACCGACGAAAATGGCAACAATGCAAGTTGGACCAAAGCGCAAGTGTATTTAGCCCTTGGTAATATTTTACATACCTTGGCCCGCTTAGGTATTGCCTCAACGCCAATGGAAGGAGTGGATCCTGAGTTAATTGGTGAAATTTTTGAAACAGAATTGAATGGTCATGTATGTGAAGTGGCCCTAGCTATGGGTTATCAGAATAAAGAAGAGGACTGGAACTATGGTTTACCTAAAGCTCGCCTAGCGGTGAACGACATTATTGAAGTCGTCTAAGGGCGGTTATTCAATATCAACGTTATTGCCGTTAGATTGTGGTTAGCTGTTAGGGTTAACAGGAATTGATTAAGCCGAGATTTTCTCGGCTTTTTTTAAGATTGACTCATATTCAGGGTTAACCCTGTATTGCTAATATGCTTCTCGTGAATTAGCGTTTTTAAGGTAATAAGAAGCCTTAAGTCGAGTTTGTTGATATCCACTAGTTTTGTCGTTAACGTTTGCGGGTAAAAAGTCCAATAATATTAACAATGAGGCGGGCTACTAATAGCGGCACTCCTATTAAGGCCAAGGCTTTTACGAAAGGCAATATGAATAGCACTGCCCCAGGAATATTGGGTCTACCTTCTCCTTCGCCGCCGTGGTGCCAGCCAGCAGAGTTGATATCAATAGCAAATTGCGTTTGCTCAAGCGCTATCATCAGTATGCCAACGAGTAGAGATATTCCAACAACAATAGTAGAACGCGATTTCCAATTTTTCTTTACAAACTTCATGACACCGCCTTCTTTTTCATTTGTACGATTAGGGTTTTAATCCAACGGAAATGAAGGGCTAAATGTAGCCCCAATATAGGCATAATCAGGGTGGCTGAATCGTGGTGCATCTTCGACCAAAAATCTTGTATTTCTAATGGGATCCCTAAAGCAGGAAACAATGCAACAGACACCAAGAAACCGCTAACCAACACGAATAACATCAGTAAATATAAGGTGTAGTTTAGAACAAAATTATAACGTTCTCGCAGTGTTTTAGCGCGCATAAGTTGTTTGAAGCTGCTAAGAAACCAGTGCCAGTGCAAAAGGATATGGATCACAAAAGGGATGAGGAATACTAGGCTCAGCCATTCGTGTAACACTATTCCTGTAGATTGTGGTGCGAGCACAATGAGAAAGGACACCAGCAATATGGTGTCCATCACAAATCGGGTCTTTTGTAGGTTATCTTGCCAACTTTGCTTAGCAGTTGTTGCGCTAGTCTTCATGCATTAGTACCTGACGCAAAATGCGCTTCAAGTTTAGGTTTTACAACTAAGCTCATTAAACACGCCATTGCAATACCTATAGGCAATGCTGCTACTAGGCTTAATGCTGCTTCTTTAAAGAATAACTCGAATGAGGGGAAGCCTCGATTGCTCGCGGTTGTCACCAAAGCTAAAATGGTTTCCATGATAAACGCCATAGTTAGACCATGTATTAAATTGCGTTGTAAAACCGTAAATGAACCAAACATTTGTTGTACTGCTTTGTTAACGAAATAAAAGATAACACCGCCACAAGGCAGCATAATCAAAAATGCAAAGGTGAAAGCTTCTAACCAAGTTGGAATGAAAGCTTGTTCTGGTTGAATACTTACGGATGTCATAATGGCCGTTAATAATCCAGTCAGTAGCATGGCTACAGGCAGTAAAACTACAATTTTTTTGATATGGTTCACAATGATTTGACTCTTCTATTTGGTTGACCTTATCAACTTTAATGGGTTGGGTTGATAATGTCAACTAAATTTCTGGTTGTCATGCTGAAATTCAATGTCGCCTGTGAAAAGTACCGGCATTCTTATGTCACTATAGAAACGGCAAACGTTTTTAAAATTGAAAAAAACTTGTCTGTAGCCAGTATTTCGAACATGTACACTCTTTATCATCGACATCTGATTTAATCCTTACTTTTTTCATGGCTAGGCTAAAGAAATTGAGAGGTTTGGAGTGCTAGTTGATTTGTCGAAGAGCAAAGAGCTAAAGTTGCTCTATGGCAAATTGTTTGGCAGTCTCATATAGTTGTTCGCGAACTAATGCAAAACTTTAAGTTTAGGTCATAGTATCGCAATTCCCAGAGAGCTTTCATGGTGCGTCATGAGAATATATAGTTATTTGATGCTTTCGTTGGGTTGTCAATATGACCAAAATGATGAGTCTGAAATAACCAATATAACTAGAGATCAGTTCGATGCAAGAAGAGAAAGAGTTCACTAGTTTTTGAAGGTTTTTTTAGTGGAAATATGCCAGTTAATGACATCCTGGGTTATTAAGTAATGAAATGCACTGCTAACAAAAAACCACAAAAACGCGAAAGTCAGCTATTTTTTACGCCTCCCCGTTTTTGCTAGAGCAAAGAAGGTCTCACCTTGCAGGTCTCTGGTGTGGGTGTAATGTAGCAATTTAATGGTCAAATTTTGGAGTTGTTTTGAAGAAAATTATATTCGTTTTAGTTGCAGTTGTTGTCGGCTATTTTATAAATTTAAAATTTGTAGAGCTAGCTTACACACTTGGTTTTGCAGAGCTAAAAAAAGAGGCTGTCTTAATTAACTCGGAAAAAATGAAAGTCAAATGTCGTTCTTATGCACTTGGCTGGTTTGATGAAATTAAATTAGAGAATAAGTTTCAAGCATGTGTCAACGAACATGAAGCGAATGGCTATAAGATTATTGACAGTTCTAGTACATATCAAACTGTTAGATAGCGACAAAAACTCGTTGGATTTTGTTTCTTGTTCTTTAATTTCGCCAATATTTATTCACCTCTTTATCCGGCATTCCAAACATTTTGATGAAACCAAGTTCTATGGAAGCCAAGGCTGTTTATCGAACTAATACCCTTAATTTCAGTTCAATCGCTATGGCCGTGAGTGCTTTATGTCTTCTTAGAGGCTTGTTGCTAACCCCATTAATGTTTAGTAAACCTGTAAAAATTTGGTTTAAACAGAATGTGGGTTTCAATTCTGATAGCTATACATACTTTTTTCTTTCATTGATTTTAATTTTGGTTGGTTTGGTGAGGTACTTATAACAAGTTAGTTAAATCACTCTTTGTTTAAAGCATTAGTTGTCTAAGTATTTTAGCCGCATTTTGCGCGTTGTGGCATTTTTATATGAAAGGGAGGTGTGAGTGAATATTATTCCATTGATAGGAGGCATCGGGTTCGGCTCTCTAGGGTTGTTCATTCTTTTTGATTATTACCGATTTAATAAAGGGGCAATAAAAGTATACGGAAAGATTCTTCGTTATGATGAATATGAATCTAAAAACAAAGATGGACGCATATGCACAATGTACCGACCTAGTTTTGACTTTTCAGCAAATGGAAAAGTTTACGAAGTAAAATCGAAAACATCATTTAATTCTAAAATTATACCCGTAGGAAAACGTGCAAATGTGCTGTATCAACAAGGTGATGAGTCAAACGCTCGGCTAGCTAAAGGAAATAGTTATTGGTTAGGCATTCTATTTATTGGGCTCTCAATACCTGCAATTTACTTTGGGGCTCAATAACAGTTATTAAAGTTATTAAGACACCCATGTTTAAAAATCGTGAACTACTGCTTCCTATGCTCAGGGAATTTGCAGCTTTTTTGATATAGGGATGCTAATACCAGTTATTAAGACACCCATGTTTAAAAATCGTGAAATACTGCTTCCTGTGCTTAGGGGATTTGCAGCTTTTTTGATATAGGGATGCTAAAGCCATTATTAAGACCCCCATGTTTAAAAATCGTGAAATACTGCTTCCTGTGCTTAGGGGATTTGCAGCTTTTTTGATATAGGGATGCTAATAACCATTACTACCGAGCTTACGAAACTAGGGTGTACTCTTGTAAGCAATTTGATTCCGACCATTTTCTTTGGCCTGAAAAAGTAACTGGTCGGCCTGCTTTATACAGTTATCTAAATTGTTGTCTGTTTGCATAACTGCTATGCCGCCGGAAAGTGTTACTTTGAATCTTTCACCTGCCGATTTAAGTGTTAGCGCCGCGACCTGGCTTCTTACTCTGTCTGCTATTTGGAAAGCTATTTCAATACTCTCAGTGCTCAACAGTGCTATAAACTCTTCTCCTCCCCAGCGGCCTAGTTTGTCATCTAAGCCTAAAGAATTTTCAATTTTTTGAGATATTGCAATTAAGGCCTCATCTCCAACATCATGTCCATAGGTATCGTTTATACTTTTGAAATAATCAATATCAAATAAAACGATACTGAAAACCTGATTGCTTCCATTTGACTCTGCTAGCTTATTTATAGCCGCCTGGGTAAAGCCCCTGCGATTATATATATTTGTCAGAGGGTCCAAATCTGAAAGTTTACGTAATTTGTCGTTAACGAGTGCCAAATCTCGAGTTTTGTTAGTCACTTCATTCGCTAACTGCTGTGAACGCATGTAGAAACTGTAAGAGCGCCAGCGAGCATAGGAGTAAATACTGAGCAGTGCTAATACTATCCAAAATACAATCGCGACATTTGACCAATACCAAGGTGGTGAAACTTTTATATCCATCGACACATGGTCTGATATCCATTTTCCATATCTATTGGTGGCTTTAATTTCAAGTACATAGTTGCCGGCATCTAAAGATGTATAAGTGATTGAGCGCTTGTTGTTTTTGAGTTCCTGCCATTGAGAGTTAAAGCCAATTAGCCTATGTGCATATTTTATTTTCTCTGGGGCAAACAGTTCGGTTGCCGCAAACTCAAAAGTTACTACTATGTCACGATGTTCTAGTGCTAAAGACAAATCATTGATTGATGCTAAAGGTTTGTTAGTTGCGTTAATTTCGCGACTACCTAGATCGTCATTTAATATATCGATATTTGTAATATGTAACTTAGGGTTACTTTTAGGTCTTACAATTTCGTCGGGATGAAAATGCGTTATGCCGTCTGAACCAGCAAAAAAAATACGACCGTTTGAGTTGATAGATTTTCCACCAATAAAGTATCCGCCTGCAGCTGTTCCATCAGCACTGTCGTAAAACTCTAACGTTGATAAGTCTGCTGCTATTTTAGCAATACCTTTTATACTGCTAACCCAATAGTTTTGCTGCTGATCTTGCGCTATTGCGGCTATGGAAGCATCTTTCAAACGGCTAGTAGGAAATAGCTCTGAAAAATGTAAACTGCCTGACTCTTCATCTTCTGTCATTATGAACAAGCCCTTTGATTGAATTGCCACTAAATACTGGTTTTCAGATTTTTTGGATATCCATGATACGTAGTTACCTGGCAAAGAATTAGGCTGGCTAGCATGGTGTTCATAGTTAACTTGGGTTTGTTCACGGGGGTTTACTTTTACTAATCCTTTAGGCGTTGCTAACCATACTTTTTCTGGTCCGCTAACGTGGATACCTAGCACTCTGTCTGATTCATAATGATGAATAATTTCAGCCGTTTTTGGGTTATAGTGGTACATTCCATTCGATACGGTTCCTACATAAAGATTTCCTTGCTTGTCGCTCTCTACAGAGTATATGGGTATGCCTTCAAAACCAACACTCACTATACCGTCTGCAGTGCTATTTAGACGAGCTAATCCCACTCTCGTGCCTATCCATAAAACGTCGTTCGTAGCTGAATAATATGTGCCCAAAAGAATATTATTCGTGCCTTGGTTAATGTCACCATCTTCAAAGTTTAATAACTCACTTGTATCTAAGTTTGGTGCTACCTTCCAAAGGCCTTCAGGGGAGGTTGCCCAGAGAGTCCCATGTTTATCTACTTCCGTAGCATAAGCGACTTTATTTTGGTTTATAACAACCTTTCGAAATAGCAATGATTGTGGAGAAACAATACTAAAACCACTGACTAACGTTCCATATAGTACTTGGTCTGATGAATCGATGAATAAAGCGTTTATTTTTGATTTATTATCTGAATCTGTTTTTGATGTTTGCAGTAGGGTGAGTGCTTGCCCATTTTTCATCTTTTGAAAAATATTTAGACCGGAGTTAGTGGCCACCCAAATCTGGCCCGACTTTGTTTGTTCAATGTCGTTAACAATGCCATGAGAAAGACCTTGCTCTGTGGAAAAATTCTGTGTTTTGATAAGCTCATAATTCGTGTCAAAGGTAAAATGAAACAGGCCTTTGCCGTTTGTTCCAACCCAAAGATTTTGATTTGAGTCGATAAATACAGACCATACTAAAATATCACTAACTAAGGTGGGTAACCATTCTTGGGTGAGGGTGTTTAGCCTAAGTACGCCCGCGTTAGTGGCAAAATAAAGTACATTTTGCTGATCAGAGTCTATGTCAAATATGGTCAACTGTTTGGGAGGGTTGGGTATTAATACTTCACTGAAACTCTCTGCTAAATTTGCTTTAGTGAATAGCTTTGTATCTGCTTCAAGCCATAGATCGTTATTTTGGTCAAAATGCAAAGCTGATATTCGTTGATACCCCTCTCCTACCTGCGAAGAGAGGTGAATATCTTCCATTTGTCCTGATTCAGCATTGAATCGATGTAGCCCGTTTGTGGTAGCCAGCCATAAGTTGCCATTCTCATGATTAAGCTCAAGATCGTTAATGCGAGTTGAGCGCAAGCCACTTTCCGAATTAGCTGTTTGCTCAAAATTGACGAAAGAAAAACCGTCAAACCTATCTATTCCTCTTTGAGTCGCAAGCCAAATATAACCATTTAAATCTTGTTCAATGTCATAAACGGTTGTTTGAGATAAGCCATCTTGAGTTGTCAAAGTACGTTTAAATAGCAAAGCTTCACTGACACTCGAAGAATGAGCATATGCTATGACGCCAAAAATAAGTGTGAAGCTAATCCATAAACGCAATGCTGTTACCTCTTTATACATGTTTTTCACATAGTGCTTGGCTATAAATCCGCAGATATCTTATAAGTCAGTTTTACGTTGATGACAGAAAAAGACGGCATGGTTTTCTTATTGTGTACCTATGATAGATTTTGCTTATCTCTCTAGCATTTAGTTTTAAAATGCTACTTGAAAAGGTGGTTTCTTCTTGGACAAAAGAGTTTCTGGAAACACCCTGTGCGAAGCAGCATGAAAGAATAATCTGCAACAGAAGCAACAACAAACGAAGGTAAAAAATACCAGCAAGGGAATTAATTATGAAAGGTGAAGATAATTTGTCAACAATGAAATCACGTCAATATATTTAAACTGGTAAATCGTATAATTCAGTGACTATCTATATTGCTGTATTTGCTGTTTCGAATTCCTTCGAGTTAACGACTGCTTTTTTCAGTAATCGCCTAACTGCTTTACCTACTATAAATACGTTTCCTTCAAGTAATTTTATCAAATTTAGCTCACTGTAACCTTTATCAACGGTTGCAGTTTTCTGACGGTATGGTTTAGTCTAGGGTAATAATTTTAATCAATGTTGTTATGCTAACGGCTTATGGCGGCATGGCATCGATAGGCAAATTGGTGAAGTAAATTCGGATGTTAGCTGGAAGAGAGTCATAAATATGTTCACTCGAATAATCTTTCTCTTAATTGTCGATTTTTCGCTAAATAGTATTACTAAAACAGTATTAGGTGATATCTCAGCCAATTTATTAGGTAAAGATAGTAAAGGCGATGTTGTTACCTTGAAAAATCATAAAGATAAAATTGGAGTGACATCCTTTTGGGCGGCTTGGCGATTGATGGTCTATCGAGCTCAACGTGAGGCCACTTCGCTAGTTCGCGTCCTTCAGTGCTTAATTTTCCGAATTATCATTAAAGAGTGGCGCCCCTTGCTGCGCCTTGAGAGATTCCAGTGAAACTTACAGGTAAACGAACGTCTTACCTAATTTTGCTTATTATCATCATCGTGCTGGGTGCATGGATGATGGTGAACAAATTGCAGGGGCCAGAGTTGGCTGTATATCGTATCCAAAGTAAGCCATTGGTGCAGACTGTGGTTGCGACTGGACGGGTTACGTCGGGATCGCGGGCTCAAGTAGGCGCACAAATTTCCGGTGTGATTGCCGAGCGTCTTGTTCGCGAAGGGGATGATGTTCAGGCTGGAGACGTATTGGCGGTGCTGCATGACAATGAACAACTCGCTCGCGTTAGAGAAGCACAAGCTGCGCTTGCAGAGCTTCGTGAATCGAGTAAACCGCAGGCCGATGCGACGTTGAGGCAGGCGGAAGCGCGGTTTGAGCAGTCCAGCCGCGAAGCGCAACGTCGAAAGGATCTATTGCAACGAAAACTAATTTCCCATGAAGCTGTAGAACAGGCCGTTGAACAGGAAACTGAAGCGCGGGCAGCGCTTGAGCAAGCCAAGTTTGCTGCTGAGATGTTGGCTGCTGGCTACCCAAGTGATGTCGCTGCCAGCGAACGCTTGGCGGCCGCACGCGCTGCACTGGAAAAAACAATAGTGCGCGCCCAAGTCAGTGGTACGGTGTTGACACGAAATGCTGAGCCGGGCGACGTTGTGCAACCTGGTCGCGTGCTTTTTGAAATTGCTCGTGCTGGCCAAACTGAATTACTGGTGCCGGTGGATGAAAGGAATCTCTCGGTCTTGGGTTTAGAGCAAACGGCGTTATGCGTAACGGATGCCTATCCAGATCGTCCGTTTTCGGCTACCTTGAGTTTCATCGCGCCAGCGGTGGATCCAGAGCGTGGCAGTATTGATATTCGTTTACAGTTAGAAGCTATTCCAGATTTTCTGCGTCAAGATATGACGGTCACAGTTAATATCGAAACCGGTCGACGGGAGCGCGCACTTGTCGTGCCCAACGATGTACTTGATGATATTGACGGCAACTCAGCACACGTTTGGAAAGTCAGTAATGGTCGCTTGCAGCGCACGAAAGTGAAGATTGGCTTGCGCGGAATGGGGCAAACAGAGATTACTAATGGATTAGTAAACGGCGACCTAATTATTGCCAACATAGACTCTGCGCTGGAGGATGGCAGACGGGTGCGTACCCGTGAAGATGATGTAACACTACCAACCAAGGTAACTGATGCAGCTACCGCTCGCGAAACGCCGGTTAAGTTTGAATGACAGGCATATGGACCGAATCGACAATCGCTATTAGGTTCTTGCGCGAAGGTCGCTCACAAAGTGCGTTAATTCTAATCGGCATTGGTATTGGGGTTGCCGTTATCGTGTTTATCAGCGCACTGATCACCGGCCTTCAAGACAACATCATTGATCGTACTTTGGGTACCCAGTCACATATTAGGTTGTCGGCCCCCGATGAGGTAAACCACATTCTAGCGCTAGCTGATGCTGATGACAGCGTACAGCTAGTATTGGAAAGCAAGCGTGCGCAACGACTGCGCTCAATAAATAACTGGTTGCAACTGCGTGATGTGCTAGACACATTGCCAAATGTGACGGCGGTATCACCCATTATTTCCGGACCAGCATTTGCTCGTCGTGGTGAAGCGCTTGAGTCGGTGGCACTGGTCGGCATAGACAGCGAGCGTTACCAGCGGATTCTGCCCATCAGCGAAGACATCATTGAAGGCGTTTTCGAGGTCGGTGCTGGTAAAACTGTGATTGGCAAGCAACTGGCTATTGAGCTTGGCGTCAGTGCCGGCGACAAGCTAAGATTGCAGACTGGGCAAGGCGGCGACAGTGTGTTGAGTATCGCCGGAATTTTTGAGTTAGGGGTGCGTGAGCTTGATGCGCGGTATGTTTACTTAGATATGAGTCAGGCGCAGTCATTGTTAAACCTGCCTGGTGCGGCGACGGTTATCGACATGACTGTCACCGATATTTTTCGCGCAGACATTATGGCGACACGCATAAGCCGACTGACCGACCAGAAAGTTGAAAGTTGGATGGAAACTAATGCGCAGCTGCTGAATGCCTTGCAGAGTCAAAGCTTGTCGACAAATATGATCAGCATGTTTGTAGGTTTGAGCGTGGCGCTGGGTATTGCTAGCGTGCTCTCGGTAAGCGTTGTGCAGCGAACCCGAGAAATCGGTATCTTGCGCGCCATTGGTATCACACGTACTCAGATGTTGCTTGTATTCCTTATTCAGGGTGCACTATTTGGGCTGTTTGGCTCACTGCTGGGCGGCATTAGCGGTTATATGCTGGTCTGGATCTTTAACACGTTCGGGCCGGGACTGTTTTTCATTCCGGTGGATCTCAGTTTGCTGGTGGCTGCTACCGTGCTGGCAACTCTGACTGGAATCATTTCAGCTTCGATTCCAGCATACCGTGCAGCGCATCTTGATCCGGTAGAGGCAATCCGTCATGTCTGAAGTCGCTGCCTACAATCAGCGCCAAGAGGTGCTGCGGCTAAAAGGATTGAGGAAGAGTTACAACCTAGGTCTGCCAACTGAAGTAGAAGTGTTGCATGGGCTTGACCTTAGTCTTCAGCGCAGCGACTTTGCCGCGCTGATTGGAACATCCGGTTCAGGCAAAAGTACTTTGCTCAATCTGATTGGTTTACTCGATACGCCAACCGCAGGAGAAATCGAGGTGCTGGGTGAGGCTACCCGAACCAGTGATGACAGTCGGCGCACCGCTTTACGTGGTAGCAGGATCGGATTTGTATTTCAGTTCCACCATCTTATTCAGGCTTTCACGGCCCTAGAGAATGTCCTCATGCCGTTGATGGTCACTCATGGAAAGCCTAGCGCCGAGCAGCGCGAGCTTGGTCATAGTCTCCTCGCCGAAGTGGGCCTGGCCGATTACGCTCAACGCAAACCTGATCAACTATCTGGAGGTCAGCAACAACGTGTGGCTGTTGCAAGAGCATTGGTAACCCAACCTGCCCTGTTACTGGCAGACGAACCCACAGGCAATCTCGATAGCAAAACTGCAGACGAGGTCTTCGCCTTATTTCGCATGTTCAATCAGAAATTTGGTTGCGCCGTACTTTTGGTTACACATGATGCGAAACTATCCGCTCAGTGCGACCGCATAATAACGCTCGCAGACGGCAGCATCGCTAGCGACACAGGGACTTACTAAGACACCGACTTAATAAGACACCCATAATATATGGTTAATAAGACATCCATAAGAAAGTGATGATTAAGTGGTAATTTTTGTTAGATGTTCTAGGCTTTAAGTTACTAAAATAACCAAGGATGGTTAGCTATGCCTCAATCACGTAAATCTCAAATTAGTCTCATTGATACGCCCTATTATCATTGCGTTTCCCGCTGTGTTCGTCGCTCGTTTTTGTGCGGTGAAGATAAGTTTACGGGACAAAGTTTTGAACATAGGCGGGGCTGGGTCGAGCAACGTTTACTTTTTTTGGCCTCTGTTTTTGCCATTGATATCTGTGCTTATGCGGTCATGAGTAACCATACTCATATTGTGTTGTGTGTGGATAAAGAAGAAGCCGATAACTGGTCGTTAAAAGAAGTGGTTTATCGTTGGCATCAACTGCACAAAGGCACAGTACTTAGCCAGCGGTTTATGCGTGATGAGTCGCTCAGTCAAAGTGAGCTAATCACATTGAATGAAACGATTCATATTTATCGTCAACGTTTGTATGATGTCAGTTGGTTCATGCGCAACCTCAATGAACACATAGCCAGAGAGGCGAATAAAGAAGATAACTGCACGGGTAGATTTTGGGAAGGACGATTTAAATCTCAAGCATTATTGGATAAGCCAGCCGTTTTAGCTTGTATGGCCTATGTAGATTTAAACCCAATTCGAGCCAAAATCGAAAAAACGCCAGAAACCTCAAAACACACCAGTATTCAACAACGTATGCGGGCATTAATTAAAGATGAACAACCAAAAAAATTGATGCGTTTTGTGGGTAACTATAAACAAAATATGCCTAAAGGTATCGCCTTTAGTCTTATCGATTATTGTGAATTAGTGGATTGCACTGGTCGTTGTATTCGAGAAGATAAAGCAGGTTATATAGAGAATCATCATAGTACCATTTTAGAACGTCTTGGCCTTAATTCGGCCCAATGGATAACGCTTACCACAGAGTTTGAAAAACACTTTCACACTGCGGTAGGCAGTGAGCACATGATGCAACAATTTAAACGACATATAGGCCATCAACGAATACGAGGGATAACAAAGGCCAAAACGTTATTGCAGCAATTCTAAAGAACTAACTATCCAAATTCATTTAAAGCACCCCACACGATGGGCAATTCTTGCTGCTAGGAATATGAGTTAAATTAATATTAATGCTGCATTAACCCTCAGATATTCAAAAATCGCCGCATATTTTTATTGCAAACCTCAAAGCAACTTGATGTAAAACACTTTTTACTGTTGATTCGTTTGAAATTGGTTTTAACTATGGGTGTCAAGGTAAAAAATTGGGTGTCTCAATACTCTATACTAGACGTTGTGATTATTAAATTGTGATTTACCATATCAATCAAATGCAGTGAGGTACGCACCCACTAACTGAGTTTAATTCATTGCCAAATTTAGGCGTGAGTTTGTTTTGTGTTGCTATACATCATGTTATGAATAGAGAATCGAAGTAAATGCCTGAACCTAACACATTGAAAATAAAATCATTTGCAGCACCTGCTGAGCTCGGGCAGTGGCTAAAGTTAAATCATGCAACTGAAACTGAATTGTGGATCAATATATTCAAGAAAAGTTCTGGAATTCAAAGTGTGACTTGGAATGATGTGGTAAAAGAGATCTTATGTTGGGGGTGGATTGACGGTATAAAGAAATCCTTCGATGCTCAATCTTATCTGCAGCGAATCACTCCCAGAAAGGCTCGAAGTAATTGGTCTAAAAGAAACACAGAACATGTTGCACTATTGATAAGCGAAGGTCGAATGATGGAGCCTGGTCTTGTGTATGTGAATGCTGCCAAAGCTGATGGGCGTTGGGAAAAAGCTTATGTGGTGAGTGAAATTGAAGTGCCCGATGATTTCATCGCAGCACTTGAAAGCCAACCCCGCGCAAAACAGTTTTTTGAAACCCTTAATAAATCAAACCGATATGTTATTGCTTATGGCCTAACGAGTGCGAAGAAAGCTGAAACGAGACAAAGACGATTTACAAAATACATGACGATGCTTGCTCATCAGGAAAAGCCTCTTTAGATTGCAGTTACAGTTGAAACAAACACAAAATATATGGCTAAGTTCGGCGTTACATATATTTCAATTATAAATAAACCATTTAACACTGCGTTATCTGCAAAAAGGATGTGAATGCAAAAAAATAACCTACTCATTATCGCTGGTTGCTTAAGCTTCTTCGCAGCGCTGCTGCATATTAGTTGTATCTTTGGTGGACCTGACTGGTATCGATTTTTCGGAGCTGGGGAAAGAATGGCCCAAATGGCAGCTGCGGGAGACTCCTATCCCACAATTGCTACCTTAGTTATCGCCTCCATCCTTTGTGTTTGGGGGCTTTACGCTTTTTCTGGTGCGGGTTTAATTTTTAAATTACCGTTTTTAAAAACATCTTTGCTGCTCATCACGGCCGTATACCTTATTCGTGGCATTGCTGGCTTCATACTTCCTTTTGTAATATCAGATCCAGTGGTGCATCAAAACTCAATTGCCTTTTGGTTGGTGAGTTCTAGCGTTTGCTGTGTTTATGGGGCTTACTATTTATTGGGTACAAAGCGGTTATGGAATTAGTCTTGCGGGCTTTGCCGTGAATTCATCAAATTACCGCGTTTTTGACGAGATGACTTTCCAAAAGCGCTAGAACAATTCACCTCTTTGCACGATTTTGCAGAGTGAGAGATTTGCAAATGCGAGGCCTTATCCTAAATGCCCCGTTTTCACATAAATTAATGCGCCGTCTTGTTTGGTGAACGGCGTATGCCGACTTAAGTGGGGGCTTCGTAACCAAGTACCTTTAGGATAGCTGCCATGTTCGTCATGGAAGGTGCCATCTAAAACGAAAATTTCTTCGCCTCCCCAATGCTGGTGGCTATTAAATTGGGTATTTGGCGCCCACTTAACTAAAGCAACGTGTTCACTTCCAAAGTGATGTAAGGGCATGACGGTTAGCCCATCAACAAGCCCTTGTTGCCAAGGTTGCGTGGGAGTATGAATCACCTTTTGTGCATCATCGGCTTGTTCAAATTGATGGAGTTTAACAAAGATAATTGCGCCTTCTTTGCCAATTTGAGGAGTGTGCGAGGTCCCTATCGGGTTACGCACATAACTGCCTTGGGGATAATCTTGATGTTCATCTGCAAACACACCTTCCAGTACAAAAAACTCTTCCCCACCAGAATGAGTGTGTGCTGAAAACTCACTAAACGCTGCATACCTAACGATTGAAGTGGCCCTAGCCACCTCATCGCCAATTCTGTCCAGCATCATTCGTTCAACACCTAGCATAGGCGAGTCAACCCATTGATAATCATCCGGACGAATCACAATACGTTGTGCAAAGTCTGCGTTAATACGAGTTGTCATACTTAGGTTCCTACAGTCATTCTTACTTTGATTGATGCCGGTGTTTAAATCCCTACTTGTGTTCACAATAGTTACTAACTAACGGGCGCCAATGGTTGAATGAAATCGGCTAAAAACCAGATTATACAAGTTCTTATTGAAAGTACGTGGTTTTGTTGAAATGAGGTTGCACAAACGTTATGGGTGTCTACATAAAGGGTTAATGTCATGGGTGTCTATATAAAGGGGTAAGGTTGCTGCTGGCCAACTTAACGATCTCAGCAAACATCGGTTTTTCGATGCTTCTATTTTCGACGAAATAAATATCAACTATACTAATGGTAGCTCGGATTTTGTCATTAATATCAGTGACTATTCAATTTTTGCCTTACCAGATGGATTTGACTCAGCAAGCCATTATTTCCATCGTCTGATTGCTCATAAAGCCTTTAACTTGAAGGGGGTAGCAACTTGTTTGAATCAAAAATCTTTCTCTCACTTTCAAGTCTCGTACTGATGTGGGGCTGTTCGGTTATGCCGACAATGGCATCATCCGTCATCGACCTTCACCTTCATGCTGGGCCAAGCAGCTCCGCGTCACGTTGGTATTCAACTGAATTAAACGAGACTGCGGATGAGGCTCAGACACGCTACTTGCTCGATACGTTGAACGCCCATTCTATCGTCAGAGGTGTGATTGGTGGTCCTCCCGCTGACGTAGAGCGGATTCGCAGTGCCGATCCTAGCCGTCTCATAGGCAGTGTGGCATTTCCTTGTTCGGATGGCGTGGATCCAAATTTATTTCCGTGTTTTAAGGACGGTGGCGATTGGCCCGATTTAGATTGGCTAAGCAAAGAGGTTGATGCTGGAAGAATTGGCGCCATTGGCGAATTGTATAACGTGTATGCTGGCGTTGCGCCCAACGATCCTCGCATGTGGCCATATTATGCGCTTGCGGCTAAGCATGACTTGTTGGTTCTAGTGCACGCAGATGCAGGGCCACCTCCAGAAGGCCGAGTTGAGGGATGTTGCGCGGACTTTGACGAACGTTTAGCACGCCCCGCACTTTATGAGCCAATTCTAACTCGCTATCCCCAACTTCGTTTAGTTTTGTATCACGTATTTCGACCTGATTTTGTTCAAGAAGCGTTAATGTTGCTCGACAAGTTCCCAAATGTGATGGTTGAGACATCACCCATGACCCTAGTTCCCACTCCTCTAGTACATAGTGCAATCAATACCTTTGTTGAGGCAGGCCACGAAGATAGGATCGTTTTTGGCTCTGATTATTGGGGAGCTATTTCGGGAAGTCTTGAGGTGATTGAGTCTGCCCACTTTTTATCTGAAAAGCAGAAACGCGCAATTCTTTACGACAACGCTGCTAGATTATTGTCTATGGACAAAAACTAAGGTGCTAGGCAGGGAAATGATTCTCTTGTGAATCTATGATAACTGGTAAACTTCGTTTTCAATAGTTGACTGTAATATGGACGTTCTAAAAAGTGGAAGTTAATTAATGAAAACAGCATTAGTTTTGGGAGCGACAGGGTTAATTGGTAAAAATCTAGTTAATCGATTAGCGGCAGACGAAGGCGTTGAAAAGGTCGTTGCTGTTACGAGGCGGCCAGTTGAGTATCAATCTAACAAAATCGTTAACCAAGTGGTTAATTTTGACGAACTAGAACAATACAGCGATGTGTTTATAGGTGATGTACTTTTTTCTTGTTTAGGCACAACTGCGAAGCAAGCCGGTTCTGTGCAAAAACAACGAAAAGTTGATTTTGATTATCAGTATCACGCGGCCAAAATAGCCGCCGAAAACGGCGTTAATCACTATATTCTTGTTTCATCTAGCGGTGCGAATGGGAAGAGCATCAGCCCTTATCTCAAGATGAAAGGCGAGTTGGAAGACGCCGTGTGTGTGCTACCTTTTAAACGTATAAGTATTGTGCAACCTTCACTCCTTATTGGAGAGCGGGAAACCTTTCGGTTAGGGGAAAGCGTGGCAAGTTGGATCCTGCCTATTTTATGTAAGCTTCCATTTTTAAAACGCTATCGGCCTATCTCTGGTGATGAGGTGGCGAAAAAAATGATTTCAATTAGCCATACTTCGGCAAATACGAAACAGATTTATCGACTTGATGAGCTTTTTGGGTAATATCTATACTCAACTAATGCTCAAAATATGTTGCACAACCTAACTCTATACCAAGGGTTAGCCATAAAAAATCTGGAGACTATGATGAAACCTATTTTACTGTTAATTGTGTTTTTATGCGGTTGTGTCGCTAAGCCGACTTCGCAAATACCTGCTCAGCCGAATAAACCTGCCATGGAGCTTGGGAATTTTTCTGTCAGTCTTGCGGTTAAAGATATTGTGGAATCTCGAGCGTTCTATGAAAAATTAGGGTTCACTGTCAGAGCGGGAGATCAGCAGCAAAACTGGCTAGTTCTGCAAAATGGAAGCACGATTATTGGTTTGTTCCAAGGAATGTTCGAGCAGAATATTTTGACCTTTAACCCAGGTTGGGATAATGATGGGAAAGAGTTAGCGCAATTTACCGATGTTCGGGCGCTACAAAAAACACTCAAAGCAAAAGGCATTGTACCCCTTGCAGAAGCTGATGAGACGAGCACCGGGCCTGCATTTTTTATTATTGAAGATCCTGATGGAAATCAGATTCTAGTCGATCAGCATGTGCCTGCATTAGACTAGAAAATAATGCCATACCGGGCATTTGGGTAAGTGAAAAAGGGGAAATTAGAAAGTCGTTGTCTACTCTCCCTTCGTTTTAATTTTTACATGGAATGACGTTTAGCATTTAACGTCATGTCACGCAATATGGTGAGCTGCAGTGGCAGCGCTATTCAGTACGCTGTCAAACTTCGCTGGGCTAAACGTTGTTTATCACTGAGCAAGGATAGGAATTTGGATACCACATTACTGATTATTCTGGTTTTTGGTTTCATCATGAGTCTTATAGCCATCATTGGTGGGCTTTTCATTTTATTGCCTGAAGATATTTTGCAGCGCTGGCTAAAGGCGATAGTCGCTTTTGCTGCGGGCTCATTGCTTGGGGGCGCTTTCTTTCACATGCTTCCCCATGCACTCAACGCATCGGAAGCGCAGAGCATGGTGATGCTATGGGTGGTCGCTGGCTTTACCGCCTTTTTCGCCCTTGACCAACTGCTCGAATGGCACCATTGCCACCGATTACCTTCTGAACATGTTCGGCCATTAGGTCCGCTGTTGCTTATTGCTGATGGGGTGCATAATTTTCTTGGAGGGCTGGCTATTGGGGCTATCTTCCTTGTCGATATACGGGCTGGTATTGCTGCTTGGACGGCCGCCGCGTTGCATGAAATTCCTCAAGAAATAGGTGATTTTGGAGCCATGGTTCATGCAGGCTATTCACGTCGCAAAGCATTAATTTATAACTTTATTTCGGCTCTCACCTTTCCCCTTGGCGGTGTTATTGCCTATGCTGTTGGGCAAAATATGAATGTGTATTTTCTGGTGGCGTTGGGAGCGGGTAATTTTCTGTATATCGCAGGCGCAGATCTGATTCCTGAGATTAAACAGGCTGAAGGACTGCGGGAAACCGGTGTACGTTTCGTGTTTTTTGTATTAGGCGTTTCCCTTCTTTATGCAGTGACACTGTAATGGGTATGACAAAGAGGGGGGAGTGTGACACCCAAAATATGTACCGGCACTTTTAGATTTATAGGTATTTATCCGTTCGTCGCGGCATGACTTTATAAAGTACTGAATTAACTATTTAGCTTAATTTGAGGTGTGCATTATCTGCTTTGTACTGCAATTTGAAATTTAGGAATAAAAATGAGCAAAGTTATTAAAAAGCGTCTGTTGATAGTAGTTGGTATCATTTTTTTGTGGTGGTTCTTTTTCTTTGATTTGCGAGTGTATCAACTAAATAATGTATTGGCAGACAACAGTGAAATTGATAATTATCCATATCCCTTTAGTGTCGTCTCTTTTGAAGACGGTGTAGCCACCATATCGAGTCCACGCTCGGGGAAAGTATCAGCAGTCACCGTTTTAAGGCAGCTGTTTCCTGAGCTTCGCAATGAAAGTGAAAGCTCGTCAAAAATGGTGGAAGCACAGCAGACATTAGCTGCTACTCAGTCGAAAGTTGCCGAATTAATAAAGCAACAAGAGGACGTTAACCGCGTCACTTGGGAATTAGACGAATATTGGTTAAGCAGTCACGGAATTGAAGTATTTTAAAGCATGAAATTATATCTCGTTGCGGCGACAGTTAACGGTAAATGAGACGGCAAGTATTGCATATCAAGGAGCTTAAAGAGTTGCTGAATTTAGAACAAAAAAATGCGTTTTGGTCTGATAAATTTGACAGTTTAGATTTATCCGGTGAAGAGGTTTCGTCGAAAGAATTTGAAAGCTGTACCTTTGACAAGTGCAATTTCAGCGACACTGCATTTAAAAGATGCACGTTTATCGACTGTGAGTTTAGTCACTGTAATTTGAGTAATGCACAAATAGCATATTGCATATTCACTGATGTTAGCTTTCGAGATTCTAAATTAATTGGGATAGATTGGACTAACGTAGCTTGGTCAGAATTAATCTATAACTCTCCGGTTAAGTTCTATCAATCTATTCTTAACGATAGTTCCTTCTATGGGCTTTGTTTACAAGATTTAACAATGGAAGCATGCAAAGCGCAAAATGTGGATTTTCGTGAAGGTGATTTTCGCCATTCAAATTTCACCTTTAGCGAGCTGCAAGGGAGTTTTTTCGATAATACCAATTTGTCGGGTGTGGACTTTTCAGAAGCCACTGACTACAACATTGATATTCATCGTAACAAACTCAAAAATGCCAAGTTTAGTCGCTTTGAGGCGGTTAGATTACTTGAAAGCCTTGATATTCAACTCGTTGATTGAATAACCGCGACTTTAAACTAACGTGAAGGTTTTAAGTTTCGAACGGTAGGTTTAGTCTGAATTATTCAATATACATTGCGCAGTTTTGATAATTGCCTCAATAATGGTGTAGTCGGCGCGGCTTTTACCGGTGATAGCATAATAGCGTTCATTTAAGTTATTGGCTTGGCCAATACAATGCACGCCGTATTGGGTTTCAACATGTGCGGAAATGGCAGAAGGTGCACAAAATGCACCTAAGTTTTCACTTCCAAACAGTTTAAGTAATGCGCTGTCGTCAAATTCGGCGACAATTTTAGGGTAAAGCTGTTCACTTTCAAGCCAACTGGTAAGGGCATGGTGTATGCCTGATGTATTACCTTGAATAAGTAATGGCATATGATTCAAACATTCTGGAAATGAGTGCTGATTGAGAAGTGGCTCTTTAGCAAAAAAACTTAACGAGCTTTCTCCTAAAAAGTGACTGTTGGCGTTTATTTGAGTGCCTGGTGCTATACCTCGGTCAGCAACTATGAAGTCGATGGCATTGATGGCCAGTTCTTTAAGTAGCCCATCGAAGCTGTCTTCTTTTATGACATATTTTACGTTAGCAAAGTTGCGCATCGTGTCGTGAACAAAATCGTAGAAAAGTACTTTGGGAACGCCGTTTGTAATCCCAATAACAAACTCTTTTGAGTTCACATCGTCGTCACTGCTAAGAATTTCTGCTAGTTGATGGCCTTTTTGAAATATTTCACTGGCATACTGGAAACTAACTTTTCCCTTGTCGTTGAGATATAAACGCTTATTGATTCTGTCGAAAAGTGAATAACCCAGTTGATTCTCGAAAGTGCTAAGTTGGCCACTAGCTGTCTGCGGCGTAACGTGAAGTAGTTTAGCGGCTTTGGCAATACTGCCTTCACGAGCAATCAAATAGAAATAGTAAAGATGATGATAGTTTAAATGGTGCATATGTCAGGTTTTTCCGATGAACTAGGAAGAATATAACAGATTTAAGTATTATTGTTTTCAGTTTACTCTCACTACAACATGTGTTTTGGATGCTAATGAAGGAATTATGGGAAAAGTAATCAATTTACAAGCAACCAGAAAAACACTGTTCGGGTTACTAAAGCCGGAGTCGGGCTTTTTCTGGGTGGCAATTGCCTACGGTGTCGCCATCAGTTTAATGACACTCGCTGTGCCTATTGCGGTACAAACACTTATCAATAGTATTGCCAATATTGGCTCTACTCGTTCCGTAGTAACTCTTGCTATTGTGTTGTTTTTAACGCTTTTTATCTCAGGTATCTTGAGTGCGCTTCGAATGCGTATTATGGAGTTTTACGAGCGTAAAGTTTACGCCCGCCTTACTGCCATTATAAGCTTAAAAACGATTATGGCAGCCCATAGCTTTTTTGAAGGGCGGCAAAATACCAACATCACTCAGCGTTACTTCGACATTATGACGTTACAGAAGAATATACCTTCGCTGATGGTCGACGGATTCGCTTTAGTGTTGCAAATGCTAGTGGGTTTTACGCTGGTGTCTTTCTATCACCCGATATTATTTGCATTTAATTTAGTCCTCATACTCGTCATGTATGCAATTTGGAAAATATGGGGTACTGGGGCTAAACGTTCAGCCATTGAGCTTTCCCATGCGAAGTATGACTCTGCCAAATGGCTAAATGATATTGCCGGTGCTCATGAGTTTTTTAAATCTGCCGCTCACGTTGAATACGCCGGCAGAAGCACGGATACATTCATCAATAATTACCTGAATAAACACAAAAGCCACTTTCACTATACGTTTTCACAAGTGGTTATGTTTCTACTTCTTTATGCTTCTGCCAGTGCCGCTTTGTTGGGGATTGGTGGTGTGTTAGTGGTGCAGGGGCAGTTATCTATTGGTCAGTTAGTTGCGGCTGAGTTAATCATGTCCGCCGTGTTTTTTGGTTTATCGCGCTTTACCCAATATTTGAAATTGTATTATGAATTGTATGGTGCGGCTGAAAAAATCGGTTCGACCCTGGTTATTCCGCAAGAAGATGTGAATGAGCAGGCGGATCGCGTTCCCACCTCGTCCCAGCTGGTGTTTAATAAGCTGCGGTTAAGTCATGGCGAGGATACTTGTTTTATCGACCTTAAAATTGAAGCCGGTAGTAAGTACTTTATTACTACTAACAAGAGTTGGGTGCAAAAACAAATTATTGGGCTGATGAAGCGTTACGATAAACCGCAAAAAGGTGAAGTATTATTAGGTGACTTAAGTTTATATGATTTCGATACCTATGAGTTGCGACAAGGGATTAATACGCTAGACCGCTCTTTAATTGTTGAATGTACTATTGAAGAGTATTTGCGCCTAGCTAATCCTCGTGCAAGTTTCGCTGAGATACGTGCCGCTTTAGCCGCTGTTGAGTTAGATTCAGTGGTTGATGCGTTACCAAATGGCCTTGACTCCAAAATTTCTGTGTTAGGTGCTCCACTTCAACCTCTGGAGTTTTTGCTGTTGAAGCTGGTTGCGGTAATTATCGAAGAGCCTAAAGTACTTATTATTAATCAGCATTTTGATGCCATACCTTTAGCATTGAGATTACGTTTACTTGCGCGGTTAACTCAACTTAAGTGTACAGTGTTGTACTTCACCAATACGCCTGAGCAAGACTCTTTAGATGGGATTATCTACCTTGAAGACACCGCAAGTATCGTAGAGCGCGGCCCCACAATTGACTTAAACCAACAGTCAAAACAGCAACAGGAGGCTGCTGATGAATAGTGCAGAAAAACGTTTTATCAATAACGTCAGTTCACTTTCATCCCAGCATGTTCCTAAGCTTCATAAAGTTGTATGTGGCCTAGTCATTTCCTTGGTGATATGTGCCTCCCTGATTCTATGGTTTACTCCGTGGATGCAAACGGCGTACGGCACTGGTGCAGTAGATTCCCTAGATCCTGTGGATAGAACGCAAGCTATCAGTGCGTTAGTTGATGGTCAAATTAAGCAGTGGCATGTGCGAGAAGGTATGCAGGTAAAGGCTGGAGATCCTATTGTCACTTTGATTGATACTGATGCTGGTCGATTGGAAAAAATGCAATCTCAGCTTGCCGCAGCCAAAGCCGGTCATCAGGCAAACGAGACTGCAGTGGCAAATGCAATGAATAATCTAGCCCGCCAAACAGGACTGCAAGAACAAGGATTAGTGTCTCGTAAAGAAGTGGAAGCGGCACAGATCAAAGTGCAAGAATTAAAGGCTAAAGCAGCGAGTTCATTATCGGCTATCAATGAGGTTAGTATGAGTTTGTCTCGGCAGTCTATTCAAACCAAAGTGGCCCCCGTGGATGGCACTATAATTCGTCTTTATTCGGGAGGCATGTCGACTTTTGTTAAAGCCGGTTCGGTACTCGGGCAGTTTATTCCGTTGAATGCTAAGCGTAGCATTCGTATTACGGTTACTGGTCTAGATGCTCCCCTTGTTAAAAAGGGGGCAAAGGTGCGATTGCAATTCGAAGGTTGGCCCGTGTTTCAGTTTAGTGGTTGGCCGGGTAGTTCAATCGGTACGTTTGGTGGCGAAGTGGAGTATGTGGAGCCCGTTGCAAGTAATGTAGGGACGTTTCAAGTCTGGATAGTACCAGATAAAAATGATGTACCATGGCCTAGAGAAAGTGCCACTCGTCTGGGAAGTCGAGTCAAAGCCTGGGTACTGTTAGAGGAAGTGAAGTTAGGTTATGAATTATGGCGGCAGCTAAATAACTTTCCTCCCCAGCAAACGGCTAAAGCAACTGATAGCCAATCAGAAACGGCAAGTTGGTAGCGCACGATGATTAAATTACCTCTAAGCATAGTAACAGGCCTGCTTTGCGCTGGTTTACTAAATATCGTGTTTGCTAAGCCACCTCTAACAGCAAAAGCGCCCGCCCCAACGGTCTCAGAGCTAATCCAAGCCATGCAATACCATCACCCTTACACACAGGCCATTGCTGAAGGCGAAATTCAAAGTTCAGCTGAGGTGGATATTGCTTTGAGTGAGTTCGACCCTTTTGTTGAACAACAAACATCGAGTCGGGTGAGTGGATATTATGATGGTTTGGCACTACAACAACGAGCAGTAAAACCACTTTCATTTTTCAGTGGCGAGGTTTACACCGAGTACCGCATCGCCGATGGCGACTTTCCTATTTATGAACAAGAATACGAAACCCTCTCTGGTGGAGAAGCCAGCGTGGGTATCGCTGTCTCACTGTTAAAAAATAGAGAAGTCGATAAACGCAGAGTATGGTTAAAAAATGCCAGACTTGCAGGTATGCAGTGGCAAGCCCAAGCACAGGAGCTATTAAACGGTTTTTTGTATAAAGGAATTGCAGAGTATTTATCTTGGTATGAAAGTGCTTTGCAAGTTGTTGAAGTTGAGTCTTTATTAGCAACAGCTACTGAGCGTGAGCGAGCGCTTACTACCAGGGTTGAGAGGGGTGATTTGGCACGCGCCACGTTAACTGAATTTAGGGCCAATATACTAGAGCAACGTTTGCTGGTGGCAAAGCTTAAGCAAAAGCGCAATGGACATGCTCAATCGTTATCATATTATTGGCGCAACAGTACCGGAAAAATGCAATCTCTGGTTACTACAGTAACACCCCCAGCCAATATAGAGTGGCCGTTTCATGTTACCAATACGCAGATTGCGCTTTTGCGTCAGCAAATAGGCCAACACCCAGAGTTAGCATTATTACGTATGGATCAAAGCGTTGCACAGAACAAGTATGCATTGGCGGAAAATGCGCTTTTACCAAAACTTGATTTTAAAGCCTCCATTGCACGAGATATAGGTAGTGGGCCCAATTCACTTGACGGGACGGAAAGTAAATTGGGATTATCATTTTCATATCCCTTGGGAAATAGAAAAGCAAAGGCTGAGCAGGTGAAGCTGGCATCGAAACAACGCGAATTGAGTAATAAATACCTTTCCACTAAACAATCTTTAGAACAAGCTTTCGAAAAAGCCTACGAATATTGGATTCAGGCTAAAGATATCGCAGATTTACAACAACAAAACGCTGAGCTAGCACAGCAATTATCAAACATGGAGCGCCAGCGATTCGATGCGGGAGACAGTGATATGTTTACCTTAAATGCGCGAGTATCCAACGAAATTCAAGCGAAAATGAAAGTGATACAAACCAACATTGAGTTGCTAAATGCGGAATTGATGCTCTATCGCGTGGCGGCTATGTTGCACGATACACGCGTTTAGAGCAGCGATGCTTGTCGTTGCTTCATTGCTTACAATATTTAACAATGAATGAATGAATGCAAAGTGCGAAATGTGGAATTTTTGAAGCCACTGATTACAACATTGATCTTCACCTCAACAAACTAAAGAACACTACATTTAGCCGCTTTGAGACAGTTAGACTAGCTGAAAGTCTTGCTATTAAATTGCTCGAATAAGTCTAAATATGGATGGAGTCTTACAATGGATGAAATAATATTTTGTTGCATACATTGCTGAATATGCGTTTTTATAACATGAAAATTGAATGCAAATTAGGAGTGTTATGAATATCCCGAAGTTGTTAATTATCGTTTTATGCTTTATTGCTAGTTGTGCGTTATGTGCGGCGCAAAGCAAGCCTGAAATAATGGCTAAAAGTCAATTTACGATTGGTGATACCATCGAATTTCATTCTATTGTGTTAGATGAAAGTAGAGTGCTTAATATCTACCTGCCAAGTAGCTATGACGCGGCTATTGATAAACATTATCCAGTTATCTATCTGCTTGATGGATCTGCTTCTGAAGATTTCATTCATTTAGCGGGCTTAGTCCAATTTGGCTCGTTTTCTTGGATAAATCAACTCCCCAAGAGCATTGTTGTAGGTATTGAAAATGTTGATAGGAAGCGCGATTTCACCTATCCCACTAATAACCTTTTAGATCAAAAAGACTTTCCAACAAGTGGAGGCTCTGAACAATTTATTCAGTTTATCGGCACAGAAATCCAACCATTAGTCGAAAATAACTATCGTACAAACTCGAAAAAAACCATTATTGGTCAATCATTAGGGGGATTGCTGGCCACTGAGATTTTATTCAAAGCACCCAATCTCTTCGATAATTACATTATTATTAGTCCGAGTTTATGGTGGGATGATGAGTCACTATTAGAATTCGTAGCGTTAACCTCTAGTTCGCCCAAGTCCATTTATATAGGTGTAGGAAAAGAAGGTGAAATAATGGAGCGAGTAGCAAAAGCGCTATTTGAAAAAGTTAAAGCAAATACACCTTCGCACTATACCGTTTACTTTAATTATTTTGAGCAACTAAGTCATGGCGACACTTTGCATTTAGCCGTGTATGACGCATTTGATAAGATATTTAGAAGTAAAAAAGAGTAAGCATACTTGTTTAATCAGCAGGTCAGAAATCCAAATTTTGGCTTAAATTACGTTGAGAATTCCCGATGAAAAAGAAGATTATCGCCGCGTTACAGATTGGCTCTTCCTCCCAAGGAACGGCGCAAACGTTACAACTGATCTTAGGTTATAAAGAGCGTATTTTAGATTCCAAATGTGATTTGTTAGTGATGCCAGAAGCACTATTGGGGGGCTACCCCAAAGGAGCTGACTTTGGCACTAAAGTGGGATATCGAACGGAGCAAGGGCGTGAAGACTTTTTACATTACTGGCAGCAAGCAGTTGATATTGATGGTCCGGAAGTGCAAGAGTTGGTTGAACTGGCAAAAAGTTGTAATACGTCAATCGTGATAGGGATTATCGAGCGCGGTGGTTCAACTCTTTATTGCACGGCGTTATTCATTACCGAAAAAGGTGAAATTAATAAGCACCGTAAATTGATGCCCACCGCCAGTGAACGATTAATCTGGGGGCAAGGTGATGGTTCGACATTACCTGTATTAGAGGTATCTGCAGGGCGTATTGGTGCGGCCATATGCTGGGAGAATTACATGCCATTGTTACGCTCAGCCATGTATGCCAAAGGTATAGAAATTTGGTGTGCACCAACGGTCGACGATCGCGATATATGGCAGGCAAGCATGCAACACATCGCCTATGAAGGACGCTGCTTTTTAGTCAGTGCTTGTCAATATCAACCTGCACCGACTGCAGAAACCAGCATAGATCCATCTTGGCCAAAAGATAAACCTCTAATTAGAGGCGGTAGCGTGATTATTTCACCTATGGGTGAGGTACTAGCAGGCCCTATATACAATGAAGAGGGATTAATATGCGCTGAGATTGATTTAGACGAGATTGTTAAAGCTCGATATGATTTAGACCCCGCCGGGCACTATTCCCGTCCCGATATCTTTCAACTGTCCGTTAACGAGCAAGCTCGTCCAGCAGTAACCATTGTGAAGCCTGAAAATAACAATTAGTGATGTTTTGCTTGGCTAAAAATGGCAAAATAATAGACCTTCATCTTTGCTTTAATTAGCAAATTATTTTCATCAATAAGTCGAGTTGTATCATTTGCAATATTCTCAACGTGCGCAAGGTATTTCCCCCTTTTTTGCTATGGCCTTTGGGGCTAAAGCTGCCGAATTAGAAGCCCAGGGGCATCATGTTGTTAAGCTAAACATAGGTGAGCCTGATTTTGGCGCACCACCTGATGTGTTGCTTTCTATGCAGCAGTTAGCTACCACAGCCCCTCTTCCTTATACCTCAGCTTTGGGGTTGCCTGAATTGAGGGCGGCCATAGCGGGATTTTACAAAACGGCGCACAATGTTGATTTGAATCCTAACCGTGTGGTGGTAACCGCTGGGGCTTCTGCGGCTTTATTGTTGTTATCTGCGGCCTTTGTCGATCCCGGTGATAAGGTCATTATGGGCGATCCCTGCTACCCTTGTAACCGTCAATTTATTAAGAGTTTTGGTGGGAACGTACAGTTGGTGCCCACCCAAGCGCAGACACGTTTTCAGTTGAACATGGCGTTGCTTGAAAAACATTGGCAACCGGGGACTCGTGGTTTGATGTTGGCTACGCCGTCTAACCCTACAGGTACGGCTGTCGCGCCTGATGAACTGGCGGCAATGTGTGAATTCGCAAAAAGCCGTGGAGCATGGCGCATTATTGATGAAATCTATCTAAATTTGCATCACGGCGATGCCAATACTCAGCCCGTTACGGCTTTGTCATTTGATGCTGAGGCGTTGGTTATCAATAGCTTTTCCAAATACTTTGGTATGACGGGGTGGCGGTTAGGTTGGTGTGTAGTGCCTGAACGCGCGGTGCCTGTGATGGAACGCATGGCGCAAAACTATTATATTTGCCCATCTACGCTCGCCCAGAAAGCCGCATTAGCCTGTTTTACCCCTGCATCCATTGCCGTCTGCGAATCACGGCGAGAGACCCTTAGGTTTCGTAAAGAATTGGTGTTGGCGGGATTAAAAAAATGCGGTTTAGACGTGCCCGTTCAACCAGACGGTGCGTTTTATGTTTACATCGACGTGAGCCGCACCGGACTTTCCGCCATGTCGTTTTGCGATCGTGTTTTACAGGAAGCCCATGTGGCGCTAACGCCAGGCAATGATTTTGGTGAATACCAAGGCGACCACTTTGTACGTCTATCATTTGCTTCAGCAGAATCAGAGTTAGAGGAAGGACTGAAAAGACTTGCTGGGTTTATGGAGAAATGGGTGAATTGAAACTAAGAGATTAAAGGGGTGCAATTTTTCCCCTCGTGAGTTGCTGTATGACTTTGATTCGTCGGCTGCGAGGCTAAACATTATAAATGCAAATATCTCAATAGGATGCTCTTCCTATTTTGGTATTCAATTCGATTAGAGTAAAAAGGACGTAAGAATATGAAGATCTTAGGAATAGCGCTATTGAGTTTAACTATTTGTAGCTGCGCGACACAAACTTATAATGTAAATGGAGGCGGTGGTACTGAGCCAACGAAAGAAACAATGCAGCCATTTTTTGTTAGTGGAATTGGTCAAACGCAAGAAATGGATGCTGCCGCTATCTGTGGTGGCGCAGACAAAGTAGCTAAAGTTGAGTCTCACGTTTCATTTTTGAATGGTTTTTTAGGTGCGATTACATGGGGTATCTATACTCCAAGGCAAGCTAAAGTTTTTTGCATAAAATAAAGTTGATATTAAGGTTTGCTAAAGCTGATAGTTATCAGTTTTAGCAAATTTCTGCATACAAAACGCGATAAAATTGTTGTAAACTTCAAACACTCGACGCTTAAAAAACAGCCAGATCAGTGAAAATATATTGATTAAAAAAAGCGACTTTATTCTCTTACAGATAGCGTCCAGATATCGATTCAATGCAGGTAAAACAGCATTTATATGGTTATTTCAACTTGCTATTATTGCGGTAAATACAGGCTGTGTATCTTTACCTAAAAATAATTCAGTTCGGAGTTTATCCGTGATCGCACCTCCCGACGCAGTGTTAAGTCAACTTGCATCTGCCAATACACCATCAAATCCAAATGAATCATCCTTTGTCTTTCTCAGTGACGGTGCAGATGCCTTTGTCGCCAGAATGGCATTAGCGTCCAAGGCAGAAACCAGTATTGATGTGCAATATTATATTTGGCACAACGACGTTACAGGCAATTTGCTGGTAAATGAATTGATTAAATCTGCGGAAAGGGGCGTGAGAGTGCGTATTTTAGTGGATGATATTAACTTTTCATCTGCCAATGATGATGCACTCGCCTTACTTGCAAGTTACCCCACAGTTTCGGTAAGAGTGTTTAACCCTTTTAACCGAAAAGTGGATAAAGTTAGCCAGATGGTGCTCCGCTTTGGTGACATCACCCGGCGAATGCACAACAAGTCTTTCGTGGTAGACGGCCAAGTTAGTATTCTTGGTGGACGAAATATTGGGGATGAATATTTTGGCGCCAATAGTCAGTTAGAGTTTGCTGATCTTGATGTGCTTTCAATTGGGCCAATAGTCGCAGACGTTTCATCGGTATACGATTTATATTGGAACAACCCTTTAGCTTACCCAATTGAATTGCTTCGCCCTAAGATGTTCGATAAACAGTACATTGATAAAAAGCGCGAAGAATTGTTTGATTTTGCACTTGAGCAACAAAACTCTGTTTATGGGGATAAAGTTCGTGCGTCAAACTTTCTGAAACAGTTACTGGAGCAAAAGCTTTCATTTTTCTCCGGTAATGTTGAGTTGATTTACGATGATCCTGATAAAATTTCAAGTAGTCGGGATCAAACTGAACTTCACCTGATCAGTAAATTAGCACCGAAAATACATAATATTCATAAAGAGTTACTCATTATTACACCTTATTTTGTGCCAAAAGATAAGGGCTTAGATTTTCTGCTGGCCCTTGAAAAAAAAGGAGTGCAAGTTAGGGTTGTTACTAATTCATTAGCATCAACAGATGTCTCTATGGTGCATGCTGGCTATAAAAATGCCCGTAAAAAACTACTTAAGGCTGGTGTTGAGCTGTATGAAATGAAAGCAGATCCAAGTGCCCTAAAAATGCCTAACAAAACAAATTTTGGTTCTTCAAGAGCGAGTCTGCATGCCAAAACTTTTGCAATTGACCGTGAGACTTTATTTGTCGGCTCGTTGAATGTTGACCCTAGGTCTTTTACTGAAAATACCGAGATGGGCATGTTAATTCATTCCGAAGAGGCCGCGCAAATTCTAGGGGAATGGTTTGACTCAGATCTCAAACAAAGCGTTTACACGCTGTCTTGGGATGAGCAAAGTGGTAATATAATCTGGACAGACTACAATGATGGTGATGTGAGAAAATATTCCCACGATCCTGATACAAGTTGGTTACTTCGACGCTGGGTAGACTTTTTAAGCTTGTTGCCAATAAAGTCTCAACTCTAGATTTTTAATAGGTTTAGGGGCCTCAAACAACAATAGAATATCAGAGTGAAGTTCATATTCCTTCGATAAGGCTAACCCATTAGTTTTCGTTTTTACCTTCGATGGCGCGAATTTTTGAGTATATTTCTTCTGCCTCATAGGTGAGTTGCGAATAGCTTTTGATATCGCCATTTCGTTGTGCATGCATTGCCTTTTCTAATTTCATGGCATGCTGTTTCTTGAGTTTTTTAGCCGGGTCGCTTTTAAAGAGTGAAAACATTATATAATTCCTTTATAAATTACAGCTTCTACGTACAAACATCGAAAAGGTTTAAAATTCGTTTTATTGGTTTCGGTGCAACAAACTAACAAATAATGCCTAGCCAGTTAGAATATATATCAAAATTTGCTATCTTAGGGAGTTCCAAATGCGTAGCCAACGTTACCGAATACTCTGCATAACGATGGCTATAAAAATACAAAGTAAGTTTACAGAAACTGCCAAACCCACCACCACAAGGAGAGTTATATGAATGATAAGAAAGAAGAATATTGGGGAATGCCGTTAAATACTTATTGTATGCTGATTCATTTGAGTCAGCTAACCAGTATTATCATTCCAGGGTTGGGATTTATCTTACCTATCGTTATGTGGGCAACGAATAAAGATAAACATGAAGCTATCGATATACATGGCAAAATCACGGTTAATTGGTTAATTAGCCTTTTTATCTATTCAATAGTTTGCGGTATTTTAGTGTTTTTAATTGTCGGGGTTTTTGGACTAATTATATTGGCCATACTTAACTTAGTGTTTGCTATTATCGCAGCAATCAAAGCCAATAATGGTGAGGTTTGGGTTTATCCCCTTAGCATTAAGTTTCTTAAATAATTGGCTCTTCAGTGCCACAGAAAAAAATTGATAGACCCCCTCTGTTTTTTCTGTGGCTATGACGACCTTGAATCTGTGGCCTTTGGCTAGTAAAAGTTAAAGCACCTCAAGTGTATCACTCCCCTGCGCGACCACATTGCGTGGTTTAGCATGAAAATTTTGACTATCATTATAAGAATATCAACAATCATCAAATTTATTGGTGGTTGTTATTGTTCAATGATGTTCGAAGTCGGTCTGAAGTGAAAGCAAGACATTAGGTGTCTCAAGCCAACATTGTAAAAACACTATTAAGGATGCTAATGAATCTTTATCCTTCCTTAAAACGAAAATCTGAGAAATGGCTCTTATTATTACCAAGGGTTCGATTCTTTGGTTTTTTTGGTTATCTTTCTATTATTATCTCTTTAAGTCTTGTTATGTTTGCCGGTTCGCAAATGGTCACCGGAGACCAAGGCGATTTAGTGGTTTCTATGACCACTGCGGAGTATCGAGGTCTCGTTTGGATGTTAAGTATGATCAGTTTTTCAATTGGTTTACTTTGCCTGATAATTAGTGATTTAAGGGGCGCTGTTGAGTCTATTGAATACAAAGGTGCTCAATAATGAGAGATCCTGAACGTATTACTGAATTACTCGAACTTATCAACGCGCTGTGGAGCAAAAGCCCAGATTTACGTTTTAATCAGCTGATTTATAACCTGCAATACGGGTATTCTCAGAAAAACAGTAACCTTGGTCTTATCAAAGTCGAGGACAGTGACGGTTTTACTCGTACCGGTTTTGATTTTTTTAACCTCGAAGATGAGGCTTTTATCACATACCTCAAGGAGGTTTTATCCCATGGAAAATATTAATACTTCTGCCAATCGACCTAGTAACCATATGCACGCTCTTAATTATAAAAGCATTGTCGGGTTGAGCTCTGTGCTGCTTAGTTTGTTAGCAGGATGCACGACAATTGCGCATCAAAATAGCCCAAGCTCTGACTACGATGTGGCCTTTACGTGTGTGAATGGCGAGAGCTTGCGAGTGCAATTTTATACTGAGCAAGAAGTCGCTGTGTTGCTGCGGCATTCAGATGAGATAACCTTGCCCCAACAAAAGAGTGCATCAGGATTTATTTATAGTAATGGGCCTAACACTATTCGAGGTAAAGGCGATAATTTGACTGTCGAAATTGGCAGAATGATGCCAATCGAGTGTGTAAAACAGTGAGTATTTCTCTCACACATCAAGGCACTGCCCTCTAACCTGAAATGCGCCACCTTTGACTTATATTGTGACTGATTAATATTGCTTGGCTTGAATTAGAACGTTTTGAAACCCATATTACTAAATTGAAGCCCAAGTCGAAGTTAGCGGGTTTCTAGTTTAGTTTTTCACTGAGGTTTAAAATGACAGATTCAACCATTCAGATCGTGTGTTCAAGTTGTAATGCAAAAAACCGTCTTCCCAAAAATAAACTTGCCGATAATCCGTTGTGTGGGAAATGCGGCAAGCCGGTTCTATCGAGCCATCCAGTTGCTGCTACTGACCAAAACTTCAGTCGTTTTATTACCCATAACGGCTTGCCAGTAGTGGTGGATTTTTGGGCACCGTGGTGCGGCCCTTGTAAGCAATTTGCGCCCACCTTTGAACAAGTAGCCAGTGAAATGTCCACTCAAGCCTGTTTTGTAAAGTTAGATACAGAACGTAATCAGCAAACTGCTGGTGGCTATCAAATTCGCTCCATTCCAACGTTAATGATATTTCATCATGGCAAAGAAGTCGCTCGTCTATCTGGTGCCTTACCTAAAACTCAGTTTAAACAATGGTTAGCACAAAACTTACCGAAAGTGTAATTTGGGAATATAAAATCGTTAGTGTGATTTTCAACTGATTCACTCAGTACGGTTCGACAACCTTCGCCTACTCCAATCGGTGATTATGGGGTTGGATTGGGCTAGGTAGTGTTTTCTCGCCTAAAATATCGAGCAAGTTTATTTCAATCGTTCTCGACATGGCATGCAGTGGCAGATCATTGGCTGATACCCCAAATGGTTCTTCTAATTCCTCGCTCAATGCGTCTAAACCAAAAAATGTGTAGGCTATTATGGCGCTGAATAACGGCGTCATTAAGCCTTGTGAAGCGACAATACCGAAGGGCAACATAAAGCAATACAAGTATGCGGTGCGTTGCACAAGTAACATGTATGCGAAGGGAAGCGGGGTATTTTGAATACGCTCACACGATGCTTGAACGTCAGCCATGGCTGTTAAATGTTCATCCATTTTTAGCATTAAAAAGTCAGATATCATATTTTTTTGTCGACACTCTCCTAGTCTTATTCCGATTAAACGCAAAATTCCATCGGATAAGCTTTGTGCATTTCGTATAAATTGCATATCGTTTTGTGCAATGTAAGGCGTAATATCGGGCCAGGGATCAGAGTGTCGTAATTGATGTCGCAGTGCGTGGCTAAATGCAATAATCAGTTTGATGATGTATTTTTGGGTTTCAGCTCCCTCAGTTTGCTTGTCATCAATATAGGAAGTCATCTGACGGGAGAGACTACGAGAAGCGACTATGAGTTTGCCCCACTGTTTACGTCCTTCCCACCAGCGGTCATAACTTGCATTATTTCGAAAACCCAGAAATAACGATAAGGCTACCCCAAACAATGCCACTGGGGCGAGTGTGAATTCGGGAAATGCCTCAGGGTAAAAATGTTGGATGGCTGCAACACCTGCGCCTAATAAAGTAATAAAGATAATTCGCAGATAGATGAGCGGTAAAACCGAGCCTCTTATAATAAAAAACAAGCGCAGTGAGTGGGGATTATCGCGTATAATCATAGGTGCCTCTATCTGGATGGTTGTATGCCATTATAATGAAATGGCGAACAAATTTCAGTGAACCTTGATATTAGGAGCCAACATGAAAACTGCATCACCAACCAATGGAAAACCGCCTTCATTTGATCCAACAGATAGTCAGCGTATCGAAATCAGTTCGCCGAAAGACTGGGCTGCTGGTATTCCAGCTGTTATTTCTGCTTATAAAAACGTCACATCGAAAGCTGGGCCCTTTAAAGGCACGCGGCTTCTGTCTGATTTGAATCAGATTGAAGGCTTCGATTGTCCTGGCTGTGCTTGGCCTGATCCCTTAAACAAGCGCGCGACGTTTGAGTTTTGCGAAAACGGTGCAAAAGCGGTGGCTGATGAGGCAACAACGAAGCGTGCAGACGCGCAGTTTTTTGCTAAACACAGTATTGCTCAGTTATGTGAAAAATCTGACCGTTGGCTCAACGATCAAGGTCGCTTAGTCGAGCCAATGTGGCTTGCGGAGGGCGCGGAATATTATCAACCTATCGATTGGGATAGTGCGTTTGCAATCATCGCCAAGCAATTGAATGTATTAGATAGCCCCAATCAAGCCGCGTTTTATACCTCTGGGCGCACCGGCAACGAAGCGGCATTTTTATATCAATTATTTGTCCGTAAATTTGGCACTAATAACCTTCCGGATTGTTCGAACATGTGTCATGAGTCCAGTGGTGTCGGATTGGGGGAAACCATCGGTGTGGGCAAAGGCACCGTCAGTCTCGAAGACTTAGAACATGCTGAAGCGATTTTTGTGTTTGGTCAGAATCCGGGGACAAATCATCCGCGAATGCTCGGAACACTGCAGGACGCAAAACGTAATGGCGCAAAAATTGTTGCCATCAACCCGCTGGATGAAACCGGCCTCAAACGCTTTAAAAATCCGCAGGAAGTGTCCGGGGTGATTGGCAACGGTACTGCGCTTCGAGATTTGTATTTACCGGTGAAAATAAATGGGGATGTCGCGCTATTAAAAGGTTTGTGTAAAGTCTTAATTGAACGTGATAACAAACACCAGCCAGTACTGGATCATGAGTTTATTGAGCAGTATTGCCATGGTTTTGAAGAGTTTAAGGCCGATATTGAGCAGACCAGTTGGCAGGATATTGTAAAGGGTAGTGGTCTATCCCAAGCGCTCATTGAGCAGGCTGCAGATATTGCCTGTGAATCGAAAAAAACTATTTGCTGTTGGGCAATGGGCATGACCCAGCATAAAAATGCGGTGGCCAATATTCAACTAATGACCAATTTTTTGATGCTGCAAGGCAATTTAGGCAAGCCCGGTGCCGGTGTTTGTCCTGTGCGAGGTCATAGCAATGTGCAAGGTGACCGAACCATGGGCATTTGGGAAAAACCTAGAGCGGAATTTCTAGACGCTCTTGAACAAGAATTTGCTTTTAACCCGCCAAGAGACAACGGTGTTGATGCAGTTGAGACTGTGCATGGTATGCAGCAAGGGCAAATAAAAGTACTGTTTGCCTTGGGCGGAAATTTTTTCAGGGCCATGCCTGATCACCAAGCCAATCAACAAGGGCTAAGTCAGTGTGAGTTAACGGTGCAAGTGTCAACCAAGCTAAACCGCTCTCATTTATACACTGGCAAGCAAGCATTAATTTTGCCCGCGTTAGGGCGCACTGAAATTGACACTCAAAATAGTGGTATTCAAACTATCACCGTTGAGAATTCAATGGGGGTTATTCAAACTTCCCACGGCAAGATCCCTCCTGCATCTGATTTACTAAAAAGCGAAGTAGATATTATTGCTCAGCTTGCACAGCAGACGCTTAAAAATGATAGTGTTAACTGGTTAGCATTACGGGATGATTACCGTCTTATTCGCGACCATATTGCGAATGTTATCCCCGGTTTTGAAAATTTTAATCAACGTATTGATGAGTTAGGTGAGTTTGTACTTCCCAACGGTGTGCGGGACGCGCGAAACTTCGTTACAGCCACGGGTAAAGCAAACTTCATGGTGCACAGTATCGACAATATTGATGTGCCAGAAGACTGTTTATTAATGATGACCATTCGTAGTCACGATCAATTTAACACCACAGTGTATACCAACAATGACCGCTATCGTGGCGTTCGTGGCACTCGTAAGGTGCTGTTTGTTAACAAAGAAGACATTGCAGATTTGGGGATGCACAGCGGTCAAAAAGTCACGATTCGTAGCCATTGGCCGAATGATCAGGCGAGCATCAGAGAAGTAACTGATTTTGCGTTAGTGGAGTATGCTATACCGAAAGGGTGTGCCGCGGCCTATTACCCTGAGACCAATGATTTGATCCCCATTGGCAGTGTAGCTGATAAAAGTAACACACCAGCCTATAAGTCGATTGTGATTAGTTTGCATGCCGCTAGCTAATCGTATTGGTGAAAAAGGAACACAACGGCAAGCGCTCAATATGCGCTTACCGTGTTACAGAAGGTTAGTGTCTAAAGCTAGGCATTAAAGCGGGAATACCCGGCAACATGCCAACCAAAGCCATTACGCTGGTTAATATAACAAACATGACAAGTGGAATAATCCAACGACTCATGTGAGTTAACTCAGAACTTCTTTCTTTACAGCCTATTAATCCTAGGTTATCAAGCAACATAGTCAGTGACCATCCAAACGCAGGGTTCACCAAGGTTGAAGCGAATACCACAATGGCCGCAGATTGGGTGGTTTTGCCTTCACGGGTCATTTCCATGCCTGCTTCAAGAAGTGGAATAAATACCCCTACTATTAATGCAACACATAACACCGGTTGCCAAATGGCGAGATCCATTGGGTATCCCCATACACCTGCAATAACGCAGAATAACGCGGTTAAAATAGCCCCTGCGGGTATCGGGCGCTTAGCAATGGCTGCTGGCACAATATAGGTGCCCCACGAAGAAGCGAAATTGGCACCGCCTAAAATCGAACCAAAGGTTTGTCTGGCTGATGCGCTTAACATAGTGTCATCGATGTTCATTTGCACTTTTTCGGTACGCTGTGGGTAGCTTATTTTTTGGAAAACTTGATGACCCAAGAAGTCCGGAGACCACATGGCTACAGCAAGTATCGCAAAGGGTAATACCACAACAAAACTCTCAATAGTCGGCAAACCTAACATCCAGCCAGTATTTTCTCCCCACCAATACATAGGGTTCATGTTGGGTAATCCAGGCGCGGTATGGAACTCAAAGGGGGCGCCTAATGCAAAAGCGGTAGCCCCGCCCAATACGCAACTTAGTGGTACCGCCAACCAACGTTTTTTGAAGTGTTCCAAAAATGCATAAAGTAGGATAGTGGCCAATATAACGATGAAAGCAATATGGGTTTTATCAATACCTTCAGCCCACACAAACAGCTTTTTGACTTGGGAAATTGTGCCAATAAAGCCTAAATAGAGTAAGAGGCCGCCACATACCCCTTTACTGGTAAGTCGGGCGAGCAAACTTCCGCCTTTACTGAATGCCAAAATCAATCCAAAGGCTCCAATAAGCAGTCCAAATGCCATTGGATGTCCGCCAGTGGCAACAACGATGGGAATTAACGGAATTAACGGCCCATGGGTACCCGCTAAGTTGGCAGTGGGTAGGATAAAGCCTGAAAACAAAATAATGAAAAAAGACACTATGAGTAACTCGTAGCGCACATTCTCTAAAACAAATTCATCACCAAGCCCGAGTGCACCAGCAAAGGTAGCTGCAATGGCGGCAACCATAACCACCTTACCAATGGTGGCAGCCATAGCTGGAATTGTATCTTCGAATTCAAAACGGTAATCTCTAAATGGTAAATTAGGCCGCCAGCGTTTTGGTTGCATAATTTGCAGTTCGTGCTCTAGGTATTCATCCCTAGTTTCAAATTCAGAACTCGGTTTGTGAAGCTTTTCATAGCTATCGGAAACAGCTTGACTCTCCGTCACTTGTTCAGCTCCAGATGTTACGTCATCTTGCGGCGTGGTATTCATGATTTCCCCGGCAACATAGTTGCTCTTAAAAAATAAAAAATAGCTTTATTTAAAGCAAATGAATGTTGAGGGCGTAGGATAGATCAGCTTTTTAAAAATTACGATAAGCCTAAGGTCTTACATATTTTAATTAAAATTTGTGAATGTAAATTGCGGTTAATAGAAAAATAGTGACTAATTTAAAGATACAAATCAAATGATTAGCCTGTTGGGCGGTGTAAAGGCGTGTCAAATTGAATAAATACAAGGCTATCGACTAATTTCCTTCTTACTAAAATGCATTAGCGTTCACTAATTAACGCTTAGTTGAATTCACCCTTGCAATTCAAAGCGAGGCTCAAGTATTCAAAAAAGATATAGATAACCGATGACTTATTTTTTTTATGTCTAAATTTTTTATTTAAATAAGCTGTTTCTATCCATCATAAATCCAGTTGTCATTTTTGCTAAAACATGAGGGGAGTGACAGAGTACAATCAAATTTATGTGATTTTTCACTTTTTTATGATGGTTTAAGGCTAATTTCTTTTTGCGCCGGCATTGAGTTTTAGAGTATAATTTAAGCAGACTACAGGTTTGTCGTCTGAGCCTATTTTGCTCTAATTAGTATAGGTTAAAAAACACTTTAAATAGCTCTATTGAGTAGAAAAAGTTGGTTTCACGTTCAAAGCACGATATTGATATCAGCGTAAATACGCTTTTAGGAATTGGACAGAAAACTAAAGTAGTGGTAAGTCGAGTAAAAAATTGTATGGCTAATATACCTAAGGGTATTATTCTACAAGCATGGAACAGCTCGAGTGCTCTTCAAACTGGGTCATAATCATATCCCTCCAGCGTTAAAAGAGACTAAATTAATTCAAAATGACCCTTAACGAGTCGTTATTGAGTTAATCGGTGTATCTATTTTTTTGAGCTTATTGCCACCAATGTCCTTCTTCAACAAGCTTACTGTTTTTGTATCAAATTATTAACTGAATCTGTGACGTGACTCAATTTAACGACTTTTTCTAAAGCCTCGTTAGGGCACAACTTAAATCAGGTCAAAAATGCTATCTGCACTTAGAAAATCGCTACAAAGTAAACCCTCCTACCATGATATTCAGGCTAACGTTCTTGCCGGCTTAACTGTTGGTGTTATTGCTCTTCCTCTTTCTATGGCTTTAGCCATTGCCAGCGGCGTGCCCCCGCAACACGGCCTTTATACGGCGATAGTGGCGGGGATCATCATTGCCTTAACGGGCGGATCTAAAGTGAATATCTCCGGTCCTACAGCCGCTTTTGTGGTTATTTTGCTGCCCATTGTGCAGCAGTATGGCTTAGGAGGCTTGCTGGTGAGCGGGTTTATGGCCGGTTTTATCCTAGTTTTAATGGGAGTTGGTAAATTTGGTAAGCTAATTGAAATCGTACCCTATCCAGTGATTGTTGGTTTTACATCAGGGATCAGTGTCGTTATCGCTACCTTTCAGATTGGTGACTTTTTAGGGTTAAGAATTGAGTCTCTTGATGGCCATTATTTAGATAAGTTAGGGGCTATCGTTTTAGCCTTGCCTACCCTGGCGTGGCAAGAAACCTTGATTGGCGTTGTGACCTTAGTGGTGTTATTGCTGTGGCCAAAGTTTCGTTCAAAAATTCCGGGGCACTTGGTGGCTTTGTTGATTGCCAGCTCTGCTGCATGGTTACTTAGCTTAACGGTAGATGATTTCTCTGTTGCCACTATTGGTAGTCGTTTTTCGTATGATATTAATGGTGTGGTGGGAAATGGTATTCCTCCAATTTTGCCAACCTTCGAATGGCCATGGAATTTACCTGGTGCAGATGGTGCGCCAATTGGTATCAGCTTTGAGTTAGTTCGCTTGCTGCTTCCATCGGCAATAACCATCGCAATTCTAGGTGCCCTTGAATCCTTATTATGTGCCGTGGTTGCTGACGGTATGTCGGGGAAAAAACACAACTCCAATGATGAGTTAATCGGTCAGGGAATTGGTAATATCATTTCTCCATTATTTGGTGGCTTGCCTGCTACCGCTGCCATAGCTCGCACAGCGGCAAATGTGAAAACCGGCGGAAGTCTACCCCTTTCTTCCGTGATCCACGGCTTATTCATATTACTCAGTATCTTACTGCTTACGCCTTTGTTGTCTTATATACCCATGGCTTCTATGGCCGCGTTGTTGTTAATGGTTGCTTGGAATATGAGCGAAGCTAAGTATTTCATTCGAACCATAAAAATCGCACCTCGGGACGATGTGATTGTGTTGATTTTGTGTTTCCTCCTTACAGTATTATTTGATATGACCATTGCTGTAGGCGTAGGGATTGGCTTAGCTGCCATGCTGTTTATTCGAAGAAGTATTAGTTTGACGCAAACCTCTGAGATAGAAGCTGATCATGCCGACTACGATATGCCTGACAACACGGTTGTTTACGATATAAACGGAGCGTTGTTTTTTGGATCCGCACATAAAGCACTGAAAACCATTGCGTCAGTGAGGCCTGATGTGCGGGTGGTTATTCTTGATATGTCTGAGGTTACTCTCCTTGATATGAGCGCCATCGTGGCGATGGAGTCCATCGCTAATGATCTACAGCAAAAAAATATAGGGTTAATTATTAATAGTTTGCAGCCGCGCATGATCTTAAAACTCAGACGTGCAGGCATCCGGAAAAAAGTGGGTAAAATCGCATTTTCGAGAACCTTGAATGATAGTTTTGAATTAGCCCGCAAAATGCCAATGTAATTTTAACTATTTAGCCTCTTAAGTTGCTCTTGAGGTTAAATGTAATTTACTAACATTTGCCGTTTCCCCTCTAAGTGAGCTAACAATTATCCTTAGAGGTTTTTTACTAGTGAATTGATATATCTTTCATTTCTGACATCCATGGATAGTGGTTTGGCTATTTCAGTTTTTTGTCAAAAAGGTCTATGCTATTAAAAATAGATTTATGCAAATCTGTGCATATTCATAACGTCAATTTTTGGCTCGCAATCTCAGTGTGTTGTAGGGATAGCAAACACAAAATAGAAGAGGGATTTTTATGTTGAGACGTGCTAAATCAATCATGATTTTTAGCGTAGCTCTTTGGGGCTTCGTGGGGGCTTTGCACAATGTCATTGATTGGGATGGCACATTGGCTGCTGTGGGAGCTGCAACGTCAATGATTACCATACCCGACGGTTCGCAAAGCTGGCAAGCCACCTCAAATACCTTTGTTATTTGGTTTGGTGCGTTATTAATACTGGGGGCGAAGTTGACTACCGGGGGAATGTGTACTCTTGGGTCTATCCGTATGTGGAAAGCGCAAAGTGCAAACAGTACGGCATACAATGCTGCAAAACAAATCGCATTAACCGGATGTGCGGTGGCGATAATTATGTTATTCGGCGGTTTTATTATTATTGCTGAAAGTTGGTTTGAACTATGGCGTTCAGAATCAATGTTGGCACCAGTGCTGGGATCAGCTTTTCGATACGGGGGAATGATTTCGTTAATTGCGATTTTTGTCGCATTGAAAGATTAACTTTGGTTTTTGTGAACTAAAAAAGGCGATATTAAAACTGCATATCGCCTTTTTAGAGTCAAATAACCAATCTTTGGTTGCTGTATATCTACTTAGAAGTGCATAAGCACATTGACACCATAGGTGCGAGGTGCACCTTTTAAGAAGGTATCAGGGGTTAACCCTGTTGTTGGGAAAAAGCCAACATTGTAGTCTTCATCTGCTAAGTTTCTTACCCACAACGCCACTTCCCAATCTTCAGTTTCCAATGCCACACGTGCATTTGCGACAGTGTAAGAATCTACCTCATCATTGTTGTTGATCGTTTGGTAGTGCTCACCAGTATTACTGGCATCTATTTGCGTACGTAAAGTAAAGTCATCGTTTATGGCGGTGGCATAAACCACAGCCAAGTTCCAAGATAGATCAGGCGAAAAAGGTAAATCATTACCTTCAATAGTTGCATCTTCACCTTGGAAGTTATCTATTTGTGATTCAACAAAAGCGGCTCCTGCACGAATATCTAACCCGTCAATAGGTGATAACGTTAAGGCAAATTCAGCACCTTTAATTGTCGCATCTGACACATTTGCGCGAACATTGGTGCTGGCCCCTGCGACGAATAATGTTGCCGTAGACTGATAGTCAGAAAAATCGTAATAAAATAAGTTCGCTTCAGCCGAGACTAAACCATCGTCTGAACGATATTTAGAACCTACTTCGTATGCGATTAGGGTTTCTGAATCAATTGGTAGCGCCTCTTCTGCCGTCAGTATTGTTGAACCGTCGAAGCCGCCAGCTTTATAACCAGTACTAACTGTTGCATAAAGTCGCCACTGTTGTGCCGGAGTAAAGATTCCGCTGATCTTCCAAGTTACCTCACTATCATCTAAGGATTCATTGAATAGCAGCGGGGATGAAGGAGCAATAGGTACGCCAATATACACCTCTCCTGCAGGGAAAAAAGAGGGGGCTGTGCCGTAGACTCCATAAGGGTCAAGGTTTTGGGTTTGCCCCTCGAATGTGACTTCATCTGATGAGTAACGAATGCCAGTTTCTAAGGTAAACCAATCTACCGGTGTCCAATCTGATGAGGCAAACAGGCCAAAAGAATCACGTTCTTGAATATAATCTGTTTGTACGTCGGTTTGCCACAATCCAGAGTTTAAGAACAATAAGTTGGTGCCAAAGTCGACTTCATCTTGTAAGGCGAAAGCGCCAAGTAACCAGTTAACGTTTTCTGAATAGCTTCCAGCTAGGCGAGCTTCAATCGTCAATTGTGAAAATTCATTTCTGAATAAATAATCAGCGACTGCAAATGGTAGGTTGTCAGAGGTTGTATAGTCACGGTCAAGTGACTCGTAGCCAATTAAAACGGTACCCGTCATATCCGTTGAAAACTCATGTTCAATTTGCAGGTTTGCGCCAAATTGGTCAGAGTCTAGTTTAGGTAACATATTGGAATATACCGTGAAGGGGTCATTGTCTAATGCATCGGCAAATTCAATAAGTGCAGGGTCTTGTGGGTTAAGAAAAAATGCAGCAGAGCTTGCATATTCCGCCCAATTATCCGCGCTGACATCTGGGATAGCTAATTCAGAATTATCTTCTCCCATCGTTATTTTAGTTGTTACTAATGTGCTGTCTGATACTGTCCATTCAGCGGTCACACGAGCAGAAATACGATCAGCTCCGCCCCAGTCTCCTTGAGCTGCCACACTTTCTTGAGGAGTAATGGTTCCATCTGCATAAGTGTATCCCGTTCCCGGGCCCGTACCTAAGTGCTCGTAGAAACCGTCAGATGATTCATACAGACCTGCAATACGAACTAAGAAATCTTCGGAAATGGGAATATCAACCGCCCCTTCACCGCGAAATAAACCATAGTTGCCGACATCTAAATCCACATATCCACCAAAATCTATATCAGGTCGATTGGTTAGGATATTCACCGCTCCGGCAGTCGCATTACGACCATATAAAGTACCTTGAGGTCCTTTCAATACCTCTACTCTGTCAATATCGAAATACTGGCCATTTAATAAACCATTAGTGCCTTGGTAGACACCATTTACGTGAATTGCGGCTGAAGAGGAGCCATTCGGGTTGAAGTCATCATCACCTACACCGCGAATCGTTATTCTAGGTGAAGAAGCGCCAGCATAGGTTTCACTGTAAATTACTCCTGGAGTATTTAGGGCTAACGCTTGCGCATCGGCGGTACCATTGGCTCTAAGTTGTTTGGCATCGAGTACATTAACAACCCCAGGTATGTCTTGAATTGATTCGACTTTTTTACGAGCTGTTACAGTAACAACTTCGAGGGTTTCATCTTCTATATTTTCTACTTGCGCAAGTACTTGTGAAGGCAAGGCCGCTAGCCCTGCAGTCGCTATAAAGATACTTTTTACGGCTAGGGAAATTGTCTTCTTACGAAAGTGATTAATGTGTGCTGTATGGGTAGTCATAAGTGTTCCAATATTAACGTTAAGCATAAACTGCCCCCATATTTGAGGGCGGCAGATTATAACTAATTTCCTATTAGCAGGAATGGGGCGGACCCTCATTTATGTGAAATTTAACGTAAAATTCATATTAACTTGTTGTGCGCTGTTTTTGGGGGAATCTAACCTGATTTATCTTTCACTGGTCGTAACATTAAGCGCACTTTGCGCAACCATGGTTTGTTTGCTAATCTCCGTGCGCCGGCGTTACCTTGTTGGGAATTTGTTTTTTAGTCACTGAACAAATTTTTTCGGTCTGTCGTAATAACAATTCAATATGAATTCAAAGCGTCACTAGTGGCTTGCGAATAAGCACAATTAGTCATATTTTTAGGGAGTGGGGAGTGGAAGATTCGTTCGAGTTTTTAAGCTTAGTTCTCGACTCGATTACTGAACATATTGTCGTAATTGATAGCACGGGAGACATTAAATATGTCAATCGAAGCTGGTCAAATTTTGGTAACAATAATGATTGTAGCGTAGGAGATGATTGGCACGGTGTTAATTATTTAGAGGTTTGTGATAAAGCTGCCGCCATTGGCGATGATTTTGGAGCAAACGCTGGAGAGGGAATTAGAAGCGTCATTGAGCAACGTTCTTCTGTTTTTTATCTAGAATATCCATGCCACAGCCCAAATGAAGCTCGCTGGTTTATGATGCGCATATCGCCGTTTCGCCTATCAGAATCTAATTACTTTGTTATCACCCATCAAAATATTACAGAGCGTAAATTAGCCGAAGAAAAGGTATTAAAACTTTCTCGAATTGATGAATTGACGGGAATTGCAAATCGTCGTCACTTCAATGAATTTATTGAAAGTGAGTGGGAACGTTGTCACCGCCATAACATGCCAATTTGCCTTGCTATGATAGATTTGGATCATTTCAAATTATTAAATGACAGTTATGGCCATCAGGTGGGGGATCAGTGTTTAAAAACTATTGGCGAAATACTGCAAAATTATGTCCATAGACCAAGTGATATTTGTGCCCGATACGGTGGAGAAGAGTTTGCGATAGTGTATGGCGATACTAATTTAGAGCAAGCCAAAGGGTTAGTTAATGAGTTACTCGAACACATCCGCTCCCTTAATATACGAAATGAAAACGCACCCGGTAACCCTATGCTAACAGCTAGCATTGGCTTGTATTCGACCCATCCGAGTCATGATAATAACGTCAGTGAGTTTATTCGTAGCACCGATGATTTACTCTATTTGGCGAAAAAAAATGGCAGGAATCAAATTTCTTTTTAAGGTCTTGCAAGCAATCATTGCGTCATCGGCTTAGAAAGATTGTACAAGGGCTCATTTTAACGTCAGTGTTATTTCCTATCGATGTTATAATCTAGCTACTTTTTGCCTAATTAGCCTAGCTGAATATCGAGTTTTGCTATTGAGCAAAGTGTGACGCTTTTATATTCATGTATTTAAGTGAATCCTCAATCAACAGCGTTTTTAGGGAGTCTCAATGAAAATTTTAGTCCGAAATTTAGCTCGAACAACCAGTCAAGATGAGTTGACCCGTTTATTTGCAGAGTTTGGCAAGGTGCAGTCTTGTAATTTGGTTATGGATAAAGACAGTGGTGCATCAAAAGGCTTTGGGTTTGTGGAAATGCCCAAAGCGGGCGAAGCTAAAGCCGCCATCACAAACTTAAATTACAAAATGATTGGCGGTAATAAAATACGAGTTAAAAATGCTGAAGATAAAAATATTGAAGATACTTTAGAATAATTAAGTTGAATTGAAACTTGGTATGCGAATGGGGTACTAGCATCCAAAGCTGCCAACAAAATGGGATTATTGAATGAGCAAGCCTGTTAAACAACATATTGCCAGCGTGGCATTGTTAGTAGAAAACTATGCCGAAGCAATCGAGTTTTATACGGAAAAGTTAAACTTTGTCATTACGCAAGACGTCGACACTGGCGATAGTAATCGGTTTGTTCAGATCTCCCCCAGCCATTCCGGTGATTGTCATTTGCTATTGCTCAAAGCAGAGTCTGAGCAGGATATTGCTGCAGTAGGAAATCAGGCTGGTGGTAAGGTGTTCTTAATTCTGCAGACCGATGATTTTTGGCGAGACTATAAAAAAATGCAATCAAAAGGGGTTGTTTTTAATGAGCAGCCACGGGAAGAGCCCTATGGTACTGTTGTGGTATTTCAAGATTTATACGGAAATAAACTGGATTTGATTGAATCAAAATAGAAAGTGCGTACCTAGTGTTTAACTTGATACCCACCTCCCAAGGATGAGTCACTGTGTTTTTAATGATTAAATTGTTTTTGTTGCTGGCTGCACTGAAGCTCCATGATGTTGTTGATAAGCCCACTTCACCAGCGTTATTGTATATTTTACCACTGATTATAATTGGCCTTGTTACTACCCCTTCCATTTTGCATACGCTCTTTTTTAGTTTAGTGTTAGCATTGTTATCCTTGTTGTATTTTTGGTTGTTGTCGCGTTTTGCTTCTGGCTTTAAATACTACGGGATTATGTTCACAGGTGGGCTGATACTCATGCTATTTTGAGCCTTTGATTCGACAATTTTTATAAAGTTGATATACAAAATGAAGCGCGGGATTACGGGATATCACCAAGACGATGAAAATCACTGGGTAGCTGAACTGGACTGTGGTCACAATCAACATGTTAGGCATTCTCCACCTTGGATGAATCGACCTTGGGTTGAAACAGCGTCAGGTAGAAACGCCAAAATAGGTTTTATGTTAGATTGTAAAAAGTGTGATAGAAATGAACCAAAAGACAATTAAAAATATCCTTTAATTTTTGCTTAGCTGCTGCTTAGCTGTTGCTAAAGTTTGGCTTAATCTTTGCCATTTTGTGGGAACCCAATGTCTGAAATTTTAACTATCGTTTTGCTTACTGGTCTATCTGGAAGTTGCATACTTATTGGTGGCATTTTGGCCACCTTTGATCATATTCGCCCTCTGTGGATAGAGCGAGAAGTTCGCCATTCTGTGATTGCCTTTGGTGGTGGTATTTTATTGGGCGCAGTCTCGGTAGTGTTAGTGCCTGAGGGGATTTCCAATATGGGACATTCGCTGTTTTCTATTCCAATTTTGTTACTCGGTGGGTTTGTTTTCTTCTTTGTCGAGCGGCGATTGGGGTTAAAAAAACACGATTCACCGCAACTTATGGGCATGATGTTGGATTACATTCCCGAAGCTATTGCGTTAGGCGGCTTAGTCGCACTCGGCTCTCCCGTAGCACCATTGTTAGCAGTGTTTATTGGTTTACAAAACCTCCCTGAAGGCTTTAACAGTTATCGGGAAATTAATAGCAGAAATGGCAATCATTCGCGTAAAACCCTGTTTACCATGGCGGGATTAATTCCCTTAGGCCCAATTGCTGGAATTTTTGGTTATATCTTTTTGTCAGATTATGAGGCGGTGCTAGGTGCAATCATGTTGTTTGCATCAGGAGGTATTCTGTACATCATATTTCAAGACATTGCACCGCAATCCCGTTTAGACAAACATTGGGCACCGCCTTTGGGTGCGGTCTTTGGCTTTTGTTTAGCACTGTTTAGTGACATGCTAGTGAGTGCGGGTTAGTTAAGATTAACACTCACGTGAATCAATTATTTAGATACAAAGAAGTCGTCTATGAAAACTAAAAAGTTAGTCTTATGTGTATTGTTATTCGTTTTAAGCGCATGCCAGACTACCTCGCCTAGCAAAATCAAAAATTATGATACCCAGGGTAATTTACAATCAAACTATGCATTGGGATGTGTCGGTATTGATGACGTGAGTCCGTCCCACTCGCCAGCGGATTTATTTTCAGGTTTAACTCAATGCATTGAACAAAAAGAATATGAAAAGGCGTCAGATTTATACTTAGTGGCCATGAGCTATGGTTATTTTGATACCCGCAGGGTTGCGGATCGTTCGGCACATCAAGCCGTTATGATGTTGAGAATGGAAGCATTCGCAAATCAAGAACAACAAACGCTCAATCATCTGTTAGCGGAAATTACCCAGAAAACCACAGACAATAAAGGTGTTTGTGACTACATAAAAGATATTGGCATGCCAACGTACTATCCCAGCTATATGATTCAACATGGTATTGGCGCGTTTACAGAGCAGCCACACAGTAATGGTCTTATTGATGATTTTGATGCCGAAACAGCATGGCAAAAGGCCCTGTCAGTTGTGGTTAATTGCTCCAGTTAAACAACTATTCGCACTAACTCTGTAGCGGTGTTTTTTAATTTGGTGGTGGGCGCTCAGCATGTTGCTAAATTTTAGATAAATAACTGTTAGCAAAAAAGCCAATTAAACGTATACTCGCCGCCCTGCCGAGTATTGCACAAGATTTAGGCGTTAATTGGCGTCTTGTCTATTTTGTACCTCCAGGCAATTATCAAGTTTTCTTTCGCTTCAATTTAATTCGGCTTTTATAAGGTAACAGACTTGAACGCCATCCAACCTTTGGTTCAGAACAGTGATGACAGTGGTTTTGACGAAACTTTGTTTTCGGCTATTGCTGATGATTTATATCAGCAAGGCTATAGCATTAAACCGGTTTCGTTACCCAGCAGTCTTTGTATTGCTATGAGTCAATATCAGCTGAGAATAGACGAGCAACGCTTTAAGGCGGCTGGTATTGGACGTGGTAATGATTATCTGCAAAATGAATTTGTAAGAACCGATGAAATTTGTTGGATCACTGGAAAATCAGCAGAGGAAGTTGAGTGGCTAAGCTGGACAGCCCAGCTGCAACGATACTTAAACAGTCGCTTGTTTCTTGGCTTATTTTCCTTCGAAAGTCACTTTGCCCACTATGCCCCCGGGATGTATTACAAACGTCATTATGATGCGTTTAAAGGCGAAGCTCAGCGTGTGCTATCCATAGTCACATATCTTAATTCTGGTTGGGCAATTGATGACGGAGGTGAGCTAGTCTTGTTTACCGACGACAACGATATTGAGGGGATTAAAGTTGTGCCTTTAATGGGCACCATAGTTGTGTTTTTGAGTGAAGATTTCCCCCATGAAGTGCTACCAGCACAACGAGATCGCTATTCAATTGCAGGATGGTACCGAGTGAATACATCAGTAACCGAGCGAGTGGATCCTCCTTTATAAGCTTGTTGTTTAATCTAAACTTTGCTGTGCAGAGCATGCTGAAAGCAATAATAACTAATTAAATTCATTTCCTTTGATTTCAATCAAATTTTCAGTTTGAAAATTTACCTGTCAGGCGCAATGTGTTTCTTACAGCGAGTATACTTTTACAATGCAGTCAGTGAAACGAGACAGCATTTAAATTTTATCTGGACATAAGGAATTACTACTATGAAAGTTAAAAGACATGGCTTATCTATTGGTATTGAACGAGTGGAACAGAATTTTTTCCTATCCATGCAAATTGTTGGAAAATTAACTCACGAAGACTACGAAATTATCACACCGCTAATCGATTCTGCGTTAACCCAGGTGAAAGAGCCCAAAGTCAATGCGTTCATCGATGCTACAGAGCTTGAAGGTTGGGAGCTAAGGGCAGCCTGGGATGATTTTAAAATTGGTTTGAAGTACAACAATGAATTTAACAAAATAGCGATTTATGGCAATAAAAAATGGCAACATTATGTGGCTAAGATTGGTTCTTGGTTTATTTCGGGTGAAGTGAAGTTCTTTGATGATCCTGAAGCTGCTATGGAATGGTTAGCGTCTTAACTTGGTCCTGTACTTAGGTTTTTCGGTCCGATTACTGGGTTTTTTATACAATTTGCGAAAATATTTGTATATTAACGAAGAAATAGCGAAAACTTAGGATCACTATGCTGTTTACCCAAGGGCCATTGGTTTTAGAGCTAATTAATAGTTACCCGCCAAAACCGCGCAAAGCCTTGTTAGCTTTGCGTGAATTGATTTTGCATGTGGCAATTAATAGCCCTGAGGTCAAAAAACTTGAAGAGACGTTAAAGTGGGGCGAACCGAGCTATATCTGTAAAACTGGCAGCACCTTGCGTATGGATTGGAAGCCAACGGAGCCAGATTATATTTTTATGTACCTTCACTGCCAAACTAAATTAATAGAAACCTTCAAAGAACTTTACTCTAGCCATTTAAATTTTATTGGCAACCGAGCTATCTCCTTGCCTTTAAACCAGCCACTCCCAGAAAAGGCGTTATCCCACTGCATTGAACTGGCCCTTAAATACCACAACATTAAACATTTGCCTTTATTGGGGTGTTAAAAACAGAGTCTGTGCATGTTAGTATTTGTGCCAGAATAGATCGTTGAACGGGCTCTAATAAAGGTGAAAAAAGCCAGAAAAAACCTATTCCTGATTGAATCTCTTTGCGGATTTTTTACAGTGATTGCCATTTGGGTTGCTGTAATTGATTCTGGATTTATTATGGGAATGAAGATGATTAATCGTGGCTTTCATTTAGGCTACTTAATCGTGTTTGGGGTTATTTTGAGTTCAGTTGGGGTGTGGGGTATGTTGCAACTGCAATTAAAATTGCTGTTCCCCGATGCCTATGAAGACAGTATTTCATTTTATCGTTTCCACTTGTTCTGCGGGGCCTTGGGTTGTGTGCTCTGTACTTTATTTTTCATTGACTATGATCCTCTTTTTGCTTTTTTTAGCCCTTTACCCTTATTGATTTCTACTTATTTGTACCGCAAAAAACTGCGCTTTGAGCAGCTCGCATGTTGCTAAATTTGTCTCTTGTACAGCTGGCTAGGTTTACCCTAGGTTTAGCTTGGATTTACCACGGCTTAATTCCTAAACTATTGCATGTGGATCCATTGGAACGAATTATCACCGAAAGTCTTGGCCTTAACTCCCAATACAGTTTAGTTTTTACGCAAAGTGCAGGTGTGGCTGAAATCTTGTTGGGTATCGCTTTAATTTTGTTTTACAAAAACCCCTTACTCATTTATTTTAGCGCTCTTAACTTAGCTGCTTTGCTGGTTTTCACGATAATTTTTATTCCACAAGTAGCTTTGTCGGCATTTAATCCAGTGACTACCAACATTCCTTTATTGGTTTTGAGTGTTGTATTGCTGCAGAATACTCAGCAAAAGCCAACTATCACTCAATCAAAACAGGAACGAGAGTAGTTTTATGGGCATTAAAGTAGTACGGGGCGATATATGATAAAACGACTAGCAACCCTATTGGGTTCGCTATTTCTGTTGCTGGTGGCAATCTATGTTGTGTTATTCATTTTGTTTCAACAACCGGATAAAACCGTAGCAGAACTTGCTCCTACCTGGGCGCCGGCCCCTTCGCAATTTATTGATATAGGTGGAATGCAAATTCATCTGCGTGATGAAGGACCAAAAAACGATCCCCTACCCATTGTTTTACTCCATGGTACCAGTTCATCTTTGCATACCTGGGAAGGCTGGACACAAGCATTAGCGTCTCAACGAAGAGTGATTCGCTTTGATTTACCTGGGTTTGGTTTAACCGGCCCACATGCGCAAAATGATTATTCAATTGAGCAATACAGTCAGACGGTTATCGATATTATGGACAGCCTCGGCATAGAACGATTTGTATTGGCTGGAAACTCATTGGGGGGCTATATTTCATGGGCAACGGCGGTGTTTTATCCGCAACGAGTGGAAAAGCTGATTTTAGTGGATGCCAGTGGGTATCCGTACCAATCTGCTTCTGTGCCTTTAGCTTTCACTATTTCTCAGCAACCATTACTTAAATTATTAGTCGGTGATATGTTACCCCGTAGTTTAGTGGTGAAAAGTGTGAAAAACGTTTACGGTGATCCTAGTAAGGTCACCCCTGAGTTGGTTGAGCGCTATTATCAATTAACCACTCGTGAGGGCAACCGGCAGGCGTTGGCAGCACGCTTTGCACAAACTCAGCCTAGTGAGTTAATCAATCGAATTTCTGAAATTAAGCAGCCTACATTAATTATGTGGGGGCAAGAAGATCGCCTTATTCCTGTCGACTTAGGGCGCCGTTTTCAAGAAGAAATAGAAAACAGTGAGCTGGTTATTTTCGCTACTCTGGGTCATGTTCCCCACGAAGAAGATCCTGAATCCACTGTGAAAAGTGTGATTGATTTTCTGCAACCTTAAAACGATTACAGAGAGTAAAATATGACACGGGAACCAGAACCACCTAAACCATCTCCGGTCACACCAAATAGTGATAAACAAACAGCAAAAATCCCTGCGAATGTACGTGTCATGATCGCACTCGTTGCATCGCCCACTCTAATGGTGATCGCATTTTCTATTTACTGTATTTTGATTGGAAATTGGCAAGAACCTGGTGTCAGTGGCATCATTTTTTCTGCTTTGGGGATATTTGCCTACTATGTTGTTTTGGTTGGTCGACTGCCAACTTGGTTTCATTTTAAACGTCAAAAACAACAGTGATTAGGTGCCATCGATATTGTCCTTGTTAGCACGTTGCTGTGATGGGGAGTATCTTTCTTGCTGCTGTTGCATAGCCTCAAATAAAGTTAACAGAGGTTGGGTGTCTGTATTGCATATGATCTTCAGTGCTTGGGCTGTGGCTTCCAATGAAGACAGACTATGCTCAAGTGTCGATTTACGTATACGGTATTGATTCTCAGGTAAAGCATCAAAGTGCCAGCTTGGTAATTCGTGTAGCCATGGATTCAATTGCCACATTTTAGTGGCTTTACGCCAAGTGGCATCTATTACGATTAACCTATGGGGGAGCGTATTCGGGTAATGTTTAGCACACTCTTCGAGGGGCTGACTTTGGGCATTGGGATACAAAACCCAAGTCTTGTTATCAAGGGCGTTAATTGACGCTTTTATATTAGCAAAGTCCTGTTGGTTTTCGCCTATGATTATTTCCGAATTCTCAATACACAAAGGCAGCAACCTGGCAGTGTTTTTACCATGCTTAGATTCCAGCGGGTGCTGTAATATAGTTAACTGTAGTGGCACTTTTACTTCGCTGATAAATCCGCATATGCACACCGTTTTCGGATAGTGACAGCGTGTACAAATTGGACGCTTTTTCATAGCATGTTTTTCCGTAACGGGTTGTGATTAAATAGCGTAAAGTTTATCTATCTTGAATCAGAATCCAGAGTTATTTTTTCGGGAACTTAATATCATTCGCAGAGCCTTACTATAGCTGATAATCTATTGGGTATAAAAATCTTCGTGTGTTTGTTTTAAACTCAAACCTACGCTTATGGAATATGGATATAAAACATGTCATTTAGTGAAAACGTGGAAGTGATCCCGCCACAATTCGGAACGGACAGTTCGGATCGGCGTTCAGAGGAAGAAAGTAAAAAGCTACAAAAACAAAAATGGTGGGTGTTGAGTCTCAGTTTCCTACTGGTATTTGTGGTCGCTATGATTTGGATTTGGAGTCGCTCTCCTATCTATCAAAGCCAAGCAATAATCCACTTTAGCTATGCTCAACAACTTAACAATCAACAAACTGCAGTACCTGAAGAGCAAATAACCCTCAACAATAAGCGCCTCACCAGCAACCGAATTTTAGACAGTTTAAGTACTGAGCTTGCTCAATCATATTCGCTAAATTTAAGCACCGAAGAGTTGGCCAATATGGTGTCTACCGAAGAGCACCTTGATAGTCGTATTATTAATTTGTTTACAACCGGTGAAAATAAAAATCATCTACAACCCGTGCTTGAACAGTGGTTAGCTTTGTATTTAGCCAGATTAGAAGAAGAAACTCAGGAGCACACTGTAGAGGACTTATCATTAGGGCAGGAAAAGCTTCTAGCGTTAGAACAAAAGATCATTGAGCAGCGTGATTTAGTTGAGCAGTATAGCGAAGAAAATAACATTATTTCTATGGAGCGCGATGAAAACCGCGCGTTGTCAAAGATTAAAAGTATGGGAGCAGCGTTAGACACGGCAGAGACCCAACAAGCGGAAGCGACAGCCACCTTAGAAAGTGTGAAACAAAGTATCGCCCAAGGAGATTCAGTTATTCATCCTGGGGATAAAAATAGGCTAGACGGTATTCGCAGTACCATCAGAGATAGAGAAGCTGAGCTTTACGAGTTGTCGCAACGATATACTCCTGAGTACATGGAATTAGATCCGAGTATTGTGAATAAAAAGCGCCGACTGCAAGAATTGAAGACGCGTTATGACGCAGAAGCCGCTGAAAGCCAAAAGCGATATTTAGAAGACCTGCAACGCACGGTTGTAGCCTCTGAGCAAAAACAAAAGCAACTGGAAATACAGTTAGATGAATTGGGCAAAGACGCCCTCATTTTTAATCAGAAATTAAAAGAATATGGTCGCTTGAATCGTTCCCTAAGTCAGTTACAGGAACAAGCTCAGCAATTAAAGGATCAACTGGTTGAAACGGAAGTCCAAAAACCCTTCCAAGCTAAGATTAACGTCCTTGAGCAACCTTTTGTGCCCACTTATCCTATATCGCCCAATTATTGGCGTGATTCCGCCATTGCACTTGCCGCAGGGGTATTGGTGAGTCTATTTGCTTTGTTGATATTCAGTTTTATCCATCGTCAAAAAGCTCCTGCACCGACCATGACTAGTTATAATGTTGTTCCGCCTTCATCTGGACTAACCCTGGAGCAGCAAGTAGCGGCACAACACGCTTTAGAACAGCAAAAACACGCCCAATTGGGTCATCAACAAACGCCTTTGCAATTGGCACAAGCCACTACACCAACCGCTGCTCGACTGTTATCTGAGTCTGAAGTTGAAAGTTTATATAAAGTGGCAAATCGTGATGGAAAATTGGCTATTTCGTTGATATTAAATGGTGTGAGTCCCACTGAATTGCTCCATGTGAAAATCCAAGATATTGACCCAGACACCCAGTCTCTAGAGATACCTGGTGAATATGCTAGAAGCGTGAGTGTAAGCGCTGAATGTTTGCAAATAATTGAAAATCTAAGGGTGAATCAAGCACAAGATAGTCTGCTATTAGGTGGGCGATTAGACGCGCAACAGCTTGATCAGATGATGATAAATATTGCCCATGATGCGGGGTTAGCATTTGCGGAGCAGTTTTCGGTAGCGGCGTTGCGACATACTTATTTAACCTATTTGGTGGTACAGGGAGCGAGACTCAATGATTTAGAGCAAGTGGCTGGTTTTGTTAATCCCACGGATCTAAGTTTGTACCGTCAGGTTAACCGTCGTGGTGAGCCGGTTGACGTTGAGCAACTGAATTTGCAGTATCCGTTAGCAGACTAGCTTAAAAGTATAAAATCGTGAATCACCAACACTATGAACGAATTTGGAATACGGTTTTACAGATCCCTATAGGTAGGGTTGCCAGTTATGGGCAAATTGCTGATTTAGCGGGTTTACCGGGGCGCGCTCGTTTAGTGGGTAAAGCCTTGGGTTATGCCCCTGATTCGCTGCAAGTACCCTGGTATCGGGTGCTTCGTTCTGACGGTAAAATTGCCTTTCCGGCGCAAAGTGAAAAATCGAATGAGCAAACTGGGCTATTACAACAAGAGAATGTTGCAGTATTGAGTAATAGAGTGAAACTGAAAGAATTTCAATGGCAGCCTGACTTGGCAGAACTGCTGTTTAAATTGACCTACTAAATATCTGATAAATTTAAGGATTATATAAATTTTCTTGTACCAAACAGCAGCGTGGTTTATGTTTAAGTGTAACTGTTTTAAGCAACGAGTTTTTGACCCGTGTTAAAAGAAATTTCAATTGATGAATTGAAGCCAGGCATGTACGTTCAAGCGATTGTTGAACAGCGCGGTAATATGAAAATCAAAAGCCAAGGAAAGGTGACTAAGCGCGCTATTGTTGGCCAATTGAAGAAAAAAGGTATTGTCCGGCTGTTAATAGATCCCAGCAAAGAGTTTGTGCCTGAACCTGAGTCAAGCCCAGATACCCCCCCTTCTCCTGAACAGACAGGGCCAGCTAAACCCAAGGATCATATTTCGTTTGATAGTGAAATTGTTGTGGCTAAGCAATTACACGAAAAAGGTAAAGTCATTCAAAATAGGATGTTTAAATTGGTCGCCAAAGGCTTACCAATTGATTTGAAACTGCCTAAAGAATTTACTGAACAGTTAGTTGGCTCAATAGATCGCAACCCCAATGCCTTGATGTGCTTAACTAAAATCCGAGAAAAAGACAGTTATTTACTGGAGCATTCCCTCAATGTGGCGATATTGCTTGCAAATTTTGCGCAATTTGTTGGATTACAGGAAATTGAAGTGCAAGAGCTCGCATTGGCGGGTTTTTTACATGATATTGGTAAAATCAAAATTCCAGATAGTATATTGCATAAACCCGGTCGACTTACCGATCCGGAAATGAATATTATGCGCGATCATGTCTTTCATGGGATTCAAACCTTAGAAGAAATGGGGCTACCCGAACATATTATTAAAATCATGTCGGAGCATCACGAGCGTCTCGACGGATATGGTTATCCCGAAGGACTAAGAGGGGATGAAATTAGCTCCTATGGTCGTATGATAGCCATCGTTGATACTTACGATGCGATAACGGCTGATCGCTGTTACAAACCTGGCATGTCTTCTCAAAAAGCCCTAAAAATACTATTGGCTGATTCACCGGTGATGTACGATCAGACTTTAGTTCAGAAGTTTATTAAATGTGTGGGTGTCTACCCGGTTGGCAGCTTAGTGAAGCTAAATAACGAACAAGTTGCTATGGTGGTGACCTGCAATGACGTTGCGCCATTAAAACCCGTCGTGAAAATATTCTACTCTGCTCGCACCGGTAACTATTTACCAATTAAAGAGATCGATCTAGCGCACAGTCAAATGAAGGTCGAAAAAGGGGTCAAGCCTAGTCAATTTGACATCGACTTCAATCGCTATTTCGAAGAAAATATTGCCATCTAATGCGTACTCATCTAATCCGAACTAATGCCTAACCTAGCATTCACAACCTAGGCGCACTGAAATGACTACTGGTTGTAAATTGCTTCCTGGCTATTTTCCAGACTGATATGCACATCGTAATATTTCGCGCATTTGGTCATCGGTGATGTGTGATGGACAAAGGCCCTTATCTACTAACTCTTCTTTTACACATTCTACTGGCTTATCGGCAATATAAGCACTGTGCTTTTTGACATAACGTGTTAAATTTTGCTGCAATTTTCGAGTTAAACAAGACATACTTCACCTGATACTTCTGGGGTTACCAATCAAAAAAACTGTACTATTTTAAAGCAGCATAAATCGAACCAAGTTTTGTGTTTCTATTAAAAACAATGAGTTAGGTGTTTTAGGTGACGTGGGTGCTTGAAGGGCCTGTTAAAAACTCTGACAGATAGTGTCAAATATACATCCAATTCAATGAAAGTAATGTAAAGGGGCTCGGGTCACTCTGTTAGAGTTACCTAAAGAGAGGTCAAATAACCTGTCGTACTTCAATGCCAACTCTTTTCATTGTTAATTAAATTACTCGATTTTAAAGTGAAACCAATTATGGGCAGACGCAAACATTTAATCTGGACGCCGCTACAAATTAAAATATTTGTGCTGGTGGTGAGTCTGTTTAGTATGGTGTTTACGCTAACCTTATTGAGTATTTACAACGCCGCCTATAATCAAGCTGAACGCCAGTTTTTATCACGTTTGAACGTCGGCCGTAATGTATTTTTGAACGAGCTGGCAAATGCTAAATCCCAGTTAGATCTAAACGTCGAAACTGTGTCAAAAGACTGGGCTTTACGCAGCGCTATTGGCCAAGGAGAAGACAAAGAATCAATCCGCACTATTTTATTTAACTTTGGCAGTCGTATAGACGCCGACGTTGCCCTAGTGTTAGATAAAAAGTTTACCCTCATTTCTCAATATGGTGGGCAAGACAGCCAAGTTGCCCAAGCCTTGGGTCGAGAATTAAGTGATGAACAAAAACACCAAGCTTGGATCACCATGATGGGAAATGAGCCATTTTTGGTTTCTGCCGAACCGATTAGAGCCCCCGGTGTGATTGGCTGGCTCATCATGGGCAAAAAGCTTAACTTGACCTTGTTTAACCGAATTAAAAGTTTAATTTCCCTTGATATCAACCTTACCGTTGTGAGTGATAATCAGGCATTGCTGCCATTATCTACTGTAAGCAATGATGATTTACTCAATGACGCCATTAGAAACTCCAGCTTAATGTTGCCTGACCAAAGTCGCGCCATCGAGTTCCAAACCCTAGACACCCATGACACTGTATTACTGCCATTTGTATTATTTGAAGATGACCGTCGTCAGTTTGTGGTGGTATTGCAAGACTCAATTCAATCTTGGCTGAAAACGTTACGCCAGTTTATGTTTGAGCTAATCCCTTTCTTCGCTTTGGGCTTACTATTAGCGGTTATCGGCTCGTACTACATCGCACGCAGTATAACCCGACCAGTAGGCCGTCTACTTGATGCGGCTAAGTTGGTTGCCAGTGGTAAGTACAGTGAAAAGATCCAGGTCTCAGAGAAAAGTGAGCTGGGTGAACTCGCGTTGGAGTTTGGGAATATGCAGCAAGCAGTGATGGAGCGTGAACAAAAGATAAAAGATCAGGCTGAAGAAATCAGGCAAACTAACAAAGCTAAATATCAAATTGAAATTGTGCAAAAAGAACAAGAATTGGCAAAGTCTGCCAATGAAGCAAAAAATCGGTTTTTAGCCAACGTCAGCCATGAAATTCGCACACCACTGAACTCCATTATCGGTTATACCCAAGTGTTAGACGATGCCCAGGCAAGCCTTCTGGAAAAGCAACAAGCAACACAAGCGATAAACAGTAGCGGCCAATATTTGTTAAACATTATAAATGATGTTTTAGATCTGTCTAAGATTGAAGCAGGAAAAATTCACCTGCAAAATACGGATAGTTGTACTGTGAGTTTGTTAAATGAAGTTCAGTCTTATATGGGGCGTTTTGCAGCAGAAAAAAACTTAGAGTTTAATTTGCAACTCAACTTTCCTTTGCCGCGCTTTATCAATACGGATCCTACTCGATTAAAACAAATACTGCTTAATTTATGCAATAACGCCATCAAGTTCACCGATGTTGGCAAGGTGGAGTTACAGGTTTATTTTGACAGCTATAAACGACGTTTAATTTTTGTTGTGTCTGATAGTGGTGTGGGAATGAGTGAAGAGCAACAATTGCGCCTCTTTACTGCTTTTTCTCAAGGAAGTTCGGCGATTAATCGTAAATATGGCGGTACCGGACTCGGCTTATATATCAGCAAACAACTCATTGAAATTATGGGCGGGCATATTAAAGTTACCTCTCAGGAGGGGGAAGGTAGCCAGTTCGCCGTTTATCTACCTTGGTCTGAAGCCCAAAATAAGGCAATGCTCACAACCCAAAAAGAGGCCGACGCCATCGCTTTACAGTATCAGCACAACGAGGTGAAAATACCAAGTTTGTCAGGACACATTCTGTGTGTAGACGATAACCAAGACAATTTGCAACTGGTGGCCTATCTTCTCAGAAAAACCGGTGTGAAAATTAGTTTAGCTAGCAGCGGCTTGCAAGCATTAGAGCTAGCCAAGCAACATCACTTTGATTTGGTGTTAATGGACATGCAAATGCCCGATATGGACGGTTTAGAAACAACTCGTCAATTATTAGACTCGGGTATGCAATGTCCTATTTTAATGCTCACGGCCAATGTCGACAGCGAAAGTATTAAACAAGTGATGCAGGCAGGAGCAACAGGTCATTTTGGTAAACCGATTAAGACCGAAGCATTTTACGCAAAACTTAGGGAATTAATGGACTTGGATTCGCCGAATAAAAATGAACAACAAGGCGTTCAGCCTAGTAGCGAGTTTGAGCGTTTAATTGAAGACTATAAAACAAGCTTTGAGAGCAAAATATCCGATATCCAGGTTGCCGTTAATCAGCAAAATTGGTATGAAGTACAGCAGCTTATGCACAAATTAAAAGGCTCTGCAGGGAGCTATGGATTTGACAGCATCAGTGAATTAGCTAAACAAGTAGAAGATAACCTTGCTCAAGAGCAATACAACAAAGCGACTCAAAGCCTTGAACAGCTAACCCAATTAATGAGAGAAACCCGTGCCGGTAATCCGCAATTAAGTTAATCTTAAACGAGCCACCAGAATTTCGGCACTGGGGGGCTGGGTAATCGCGCCAGTAAAAACAATGGTTTCACTCAGTATTCGTACTAACCTAACCAATTGGTTATACTGCCTTTTCGTTCCCTTCGACGTAATTACTCGGCTCATTAAAAGGAAGTAAAGTGAAAGTTCTGGCCTTGATATTATTCATCTCTACCCTGGTAAGCGCATGTAGTAAACAGCTCACCGTTGATACCCTTTATGCAAGTTGTAAAGATAAAAACCAATACTCCATTGTAAATTATATGGCGCAGTTTCAAGTGTTGAACGATATTAGCGGTGAAGAGCTTTTGGGGTTATTCGATGGAAAAACCAGTAAAACCGAAAGTGTCGATTTATGCCAATGTTTTGTTAGCAAGTTTACGAAACAGAGCATTGAGGTGCAAAATCAAACCCTAGCTAAGATTCAATCGATTAACGAGCAGCTGAAACCTGAGCTCAAGTTATTTGCTAAAAAAGGCGTCCTCGGCAGAATGAGTTATCGAGATGAATATCAAAAGATTGAAGGCTTTATGTCAAAAATTGAGAATGTAAAACGCTTAATTAGGGTTGCCAGTGAGAATAAATTTCAGCAGCAAAGATGTTTGTAGGGGTAACCAATTAACATCATACGAGTTCAATATTTATATAATAAGCCCAGATAAAAGGTACGACCGCTGGTGGTTGAATTGTAAGGGCGATCAGCAGCGTCACTGTACTGCTCTTCTCGTTCGTTACTGAGGTTTTGTGCCTCTAAAGTGAATTGCCACTGTTTGCTCAACTGTAAGCTAAAACTCGCGTCAATATACAAGGTTGCATGAAAACCGGTTTCATCTTCGTCTTCTAAGGTCTCTGGATTGACCTGATGAATATAATTGTCTCGATAAGATGCAGAGATTCGCCCGCTAAGGGTTTTATCGTCGTAATATAAAGTGATAGCAGCGGTTTTTTTGGATAAAAAAGGTAACGCCTTGTTAAACAAAAACTCACCATCGTTGTTAAAGTAGTTTTTTGTTCCATCCGTATAGTTTACGTGGCCGATGAGGCCCATATGTTGCCAAATAGATGGCAAATAAGACCATTCATAACGCAACATTGTTTCAAATCCGACTAAAGACACAGATTCTGCATTTTGATTGGTGACTAGGGTGATAACAGAGTTATCAGTTAGGTTGTCAGTTTCCCATATATTTTCTAACCCAGTTTCCGCAAAAGTTAATGAGCTTGCTTTCGGGGCTATGAAATCATCAATCGATTTATAAAAAGGCGTTAGGGTGAATGATATATGCTCCTTTGCCTCCCACTCAAAAGAAAGGTCAAGATTCGTCGAGGAATAGGGCTGCAAGTTTTGATTTGAGGCATATATAGTTTGCTCTGTAGGATCATAATTGGCATAGCCTTTTAAATCCCTAAGTGATGGATTGGCTAAATTACGAGACACACTGAATCTAAGAGTATAACTTAATGATGGTTGCCAAATCAGGTTCACACTAGGTAACCAATTTACATGTTTGTAGCTGAGATGTTGACCAGTAAAAGGATTGGTCACATCGGTTATTTCCTGTTGATAACGACTTCCCGCTACTACTAAAAATTTATCGTATTGCCACTGCATGGTAAAAAATGCAGAGGATTTTTGTTCTTTTAAATCATCCTCAGACTGTTCAATTAAGGCGTTATTGTTAGCCAGTGAATAGGGATCAATTCCAAAGTGTTGAATTGCCTTGTGGGTTTGTAAGCCCAACCAATTGACATTAGGATGAGAATCAACAAGTTGGGTATAATCAGAAGGCAAAGATTGCGTTGTTGTCGACCATTCATCCAACAATAAATTACCTTGATAAACCGATAATGTTTGGGTGTTAAAGGTGGTATGTTCAACTCCCCATTGCCACAAAATATTCGGTGAGGCCTGGTAGTTCAAGGCTATTTTTCCGTGTTGATAGCGGGTGTTTGCAAAATACTCTTCTAAATCAATTTCGCGCATTTCCCATAGGTCTTGTTGGCTGAGATCACTACCATATTGAATGTCTGCAAAAAAGCGGTCTGCGCGGTAATCAATACTAATATCTGACATGCCTTGGGTATAAATTTTGTTGCTGGTGGGAATGTCATAGTTAGACTTTTCTAACCCTAGCAGTAAATCCAGTGACCATTTGTTGGATAGGGGAAATGAACTGTTGAATACCGCCTGTTTATAGACTGTTTCGGTACTTTGTGCACGGCTTTCTGTTGCTACTCTGGCATTATTGTAAACACTATAGACTAGTTCATTATTGGCATTTAGTTGCGCATCTACAAATTCAGTTATGCCGGTTATTATAGGGGTTGATTGCTCGCCGCGCGGATATAGGTGGAACTCATTTCTATTGGCACTTAATACCGCGTGGAGAATGTCTAAACGTGCGTTAGCTTTGTCATTCTGGTATTCAAAGGACACGTTTAGCCCACGTCTTTGTTGTTCACTTCGCCAAAGAGAATAACGATTGCCCCGGGGCATGATAACGTCATTGTTAGCGAAGGCTTGTTGTACTTCTAAAGATAACGAGTCTAATGAAATGCCACTAGGGGAGATTGCCCGCCATCTAATTGTATTTGCCCCACGTTCCTCAACAAATCGTTTGCCGTAGGAGGCCGACAACAACGCGCCCCAATTCCCCCAGGTATTCGAGATCAATCCTGTTATCCGCGGCGCGGCGTTACTAGAGTATTCATTCATTCCAAGTTGCGGCGCTACCACAAATTGCAATCCTTTTTGCGCAAATGGACGCTGGGTTTGCAAAGCTAATGTGCCCGCTAGTCCACCGGTCGTTTGCTCTGCACTGTAAGATTTTAGCACTTGCGCTTGACTGAATAGTTCAGAAGAAAACACATTGAAATCGAATGAGCGATCATGTTGCTTTTGCACCCGGCTGTCCATGGGGGAATCATTGTTTGCCAGCACAGGCATGCCATTTATGGTGACTAAGGTGAAATCAGGTGAGGTGCCTCGTAGGGAAACTTGACGGCCTTCCCCGGCTTCTCTGGTGATCACCACGCCTGGTATTCTTTGCAGTGATTCAGCCATGTTTATATCGGGATAATTTGCCATATCGTCAGATACAATGGCATCTGACACCGCCACTGTGTGGGTTTTTAGTTGTTTTGCTTTGTCTAAAGATGCACGAAGCCCCGTTACTATGATTTCATTGATGTGGCTTTGGGAAGGCGTTGAAACTTGTTTGGCTGAACGGGATACTTCAATGCCAATTGGGGTGATATTGTAATTCCAAAGGCTATTACTGGTGATCTTATCCAATGCTACCGTGAGGCTATAAAAACCCTCAATATTAATGTTAGTTTCCGTTTTATCGCTGACTCCGTTGATCACAACGGGGAATTGGTAAACGGACGATAGGCGTTTCATTGCCGCATCAATAGAGCTGTTTTGAATTCGAATAAATTGCTCTTTTTGAGCATCTTCCTGTAAATAATTGCTATTTTTTGCCATTGCTGGCGGCATACAACAAAACAAACTCAATAATAGGTAATGCGTCGGAATATAACGGCGGAATTGTCGATTATTGTATGTATCTAGACTAGCAAAACAAGACCCTGGCAATCGCATCCCTGCGATTAGAATACTATACGCAAATTGGATGGATATTTTCTTATTTGCTAAGCAAGATCTTATTGGCTTCATAGGTCACGGTGAATTGGTGTGCACTGGCTATTAACGCCAAAGATTGTTCCGCTTTATCAAGTGGGAAACGACCACTAATTTTACGATTTAGTAGATCTTGAGTGACAATCTCAACCGGCTTTTCAATATATCGTTGCATATGCGCGACTACGTCTTGCAGTGGTTGTTGTTCAACTTCTAACCAACCGCTGCGCCATGCCGGTAGCATGGCCAACTGTTTGAAAGTGACTTTACTGCCTCGACCGTTTTCCACTATAAGTTGTTCGCCTTTAACTAAGGTAAATACGTCATCTGCGTTTATTTGCACTCTGCCTTCATAAACGCTAATCAAAGTACGCGCATTGGTATGGTCTACATCAAATGCTGTACCCAGTACCCGTATTTGTACCTCCCCCACATCAATCACAAACGGACGTGTTTTGTCTTTAGCAACATCAAAATATATTTGTCCATGGGTCATTTGGGCATAACGAGAAGTACTGGTTTGCTGCACTTCCAGTTGACTATCAGCGTTCAAGTGAACTTGCGTGCCATCTTGCAAAACTTGAGATGAACGAGAACCTACAGGGGCTTGAAACTGCTGTTGATATATCGGCTTGGGTACAGCGGCTAATGACGACGAATCATTAGTTGTGTTTTGCTGAAAAATAAAAAATGAGGTAATAAATGCGATACATAGCAAACTTGCAGCTATGTTGATTGGGTTGAATTGATAGAAGCTAAAAACTTTGGATTTACCTTTATTCTGAGAGGGATCCTTTTCGTGGGTTTCAGTGCTTATTGTGCTTGTCAGATTATTGTTGAGTGCCGCGTTTACTTCTGCAGACTGCATTAATTGACTGATTTTGCGGTATGCGTCAGCATTTTCGGGGGTGGCCAACCAATGCTTAAATTCCGTTGCTTGTGCACCCTCAAGAGAGTCTTGTTGATCAAACCAATCTGCGGCTTGTTCTAATGTTTGTTTGTTCATGTACTGTTCTCAATGTACCTGGTGATTTTGCTTCATTTTCTTTATTAAACGTCTAATTGTTTGGAAAGGTGACATTTTTTATGCTTATTTCCATTCATTTTTTTCCGCGCATAAAGCAATATCTACCATGGCACGATTAATGTGCTTTTTTACAGACTCTACGGATAACTCTAACTCTGTTGCTATTGCTTCTCTACTCATCCCATCTATGCGGCGCATTCTAAAAACCTGCTGGCGCAAAGGCGGCATATCTTCCATCACTTTGGATAGTATTTTCACCCGCTCTAAATTAATGAAATTATCTTCTAAGCCCAGACCTTGTGTGTGCTCGTCGACCATATCTGATTGGCTTAGATGTTTTTTTTCCGTTCGCCAATGATCAAATAACGCTGATTTGGCAACCGTAATCAAGTATGCGAGAGGATTATCTAACTTTTGTTCTGAATCTTGCTTTGCATTATTACGAATCGTCCGCAACATAGTTTCTTGCAGCACGTCGTTAGTCACGTCAACGTTTTGGGTACGTGCTTGAACAAAGGTTCTAATCTTGGGCATCAGCTTAACGAAAGGATCATTTTTTTTCATAAGAATATCCGCTCGAACTTATAAAGTCGAAATACGAGGCAATCCTAACGCTTCATTTGACGATACCACTAACACTTTGAAATTTATCTAAAAAACTAGATGAAACCAGTCAGTGAAAACATGCTAATCAGGCCAATTAATATTCAGCATTACAACTACGCGGGAGCGCGATAATACGGTTTTATTGTGACATTTTGGTGACAATCTCCTGTTTGAAAAATATAAAAAAAACACTGTCCCCTTATTAATTTTAGCGCCGTCTTATGGGCAAAGAAGCTTGTGTAATGTCACCCAAAAAGCGGAGTGACGTTCGCCCAAAACTATTATTTTAATGAGGAAATTACCATGAAGTTGAAACAATTCACGCTAACCTTAGCCGCTGTAAGCGTGCTGAGTGCCTGTAACATTGGCGACGACAACGACGCTGAAGTGAGTGCACTGCAATCGCAAGTTGAACAGTTACAAAGCGAACTCGACAACATAGATACTGCCAATGAAGCAGAAGTTGCTACCTTGAACGCGACTGTTGCTGCAATGCAAGCACAGATAGACACCATGACTGCAGAGTTAGTAGCCTTACAGGAAGCATCCAACAGTGCCACAACTGATGAGGATATTGCTGGGTTACAGGCCGAAATTGAAGCCTTGCAAACAACCCTCGATGCTTTAACGGCGCAAGCACCTATTTTGGGAAGTAACGCCACTTCCGGTGCGAATATCTTAACTGAAGATTCAGATAAGATTTTACGTTTTGCTATTTTCCCGGATACTCAAGGCCGAGATGATGACAATATGTCGTGGTATGTTGACGTTGATAAAGACGGTAACATCTTGTCCATCAAAGAATACGTTGGCGTAGACTACAACGGTGATGGTTATTACGATGCGGGCACTGAAAGTCAAAATGACGCGGTAAAAGTCAACGATTGGGATGAAGATGGTGTTAGCTACTTAGTTAATGTTGAAGACCCTTTCCACCCATATATTGAAGTAGATAGTGCCGGCGAACCTATTGTTGTTGCGCCTGAAGATCGTAAAGATTTTGGTCCTGACTGGAAAGTTCTGCCTTTACCTTTAGTAGAAGCCGTTACCGATAAAATGATAGAGCTAGATGTTGATTTAGTTTTAGCAACTGGTGATATCACTGAGTATCGAGCTGAGTCTGACTATGTGCAGTGGATGGAGAAAGTTGCAGGACCATTGACCGACGCTGGAGTCAGTATCTTTCCTGCACGGGGTAATCACGAAGTTGTTAATGGTAGAAACTGGCCAGCATGGTTTACCAACGAACAAGAGTGGGAACGTCAGTCAGTCAATAATGTTTACAATGATATTAACCCTTATGAAGGTTATGAGCAGGTTGATTTTGACCAAGGTTATAGACTGTATCAAGCATATACTGGTTCCTTAGTTCGCGAACATTTAGACAATGGTAAAGCCATTGGTTTCCCTGGTGCAGAAGACTTGGTTTATTATTTCATTGAAGACAAAACCATGTTTATTGCTTTAGATTTCTATTTTGCAGAGCTATATAGCAGCGCTTATAGAGGTACATGGACTATTTTGAGAGACTGGTTGAAAGAAGTTATTATCGCCAACGCCGAAGACGTAGATCATGTTGTGGCGTTTGGACACGAGCCGCTATCAACTAAAAAGCGTCCTCAAACCTATCAAGTTGAGATTTACGATGCATATGTAGCTGAACGAATTGCTTTACAAGAAGCTAAAGAAGCGGCTCAAGCAACTTTAGATAATGCCGTTGCAAATAGTGCATCTGCTGAAGAAATTGCGGTTTATAGCAATGCCTTAGAGAACGCAACTAGTGCATACGAAGAGCTAGAAGAGCCAAGTTTAAATGGTTACGATATCGGCCAATTGGGTTACTTACAGTTGCAAGATGAAGCAGAGCCTGGCCTGGCTGCGGACATATTAAACTTGTTCAACAATTACCAAGTTACTTATATTGCAGGACATGATCATCAGTACTCTCGTAGTTTAATTCACCCCACCTCTGATGATAAAGATACCGCCAATGGCTTCACTCAAATCATCGGTGGCAATGCATCATGGAAAGCTTACGAAGATTTATACGGTATGCACGATGACCATGAAACGGGGTTATTCATTAACAACTTTTATGACTCCATCACTGGGGGAAATTTAACCAACAGCGAAGGGACCAAGTACGCAAGCGTAACGTCTGATTTAGGAAATGGCATTTCATTTGTGGTTGTTGAAGTTAACGGTCGTCAGATTACCAGCAAAGCATACTACGCTGACCATACACTGACTGAAGTGGATATGAACTTGGGCGCTCATTATGATTACGATACAAATGCATGGTGTACGTACTCTGGCGACTACATGGTAGCTGGCGCAAGTACAACTGAAACTTGTAACGAAGTTGAATGGCAAGTGTTAGATGAAAACACCCGTACCACTGACGCAACCGTTAGAGTGGTTGCGCCTGACCAAAATTATTATGCCCATTCTGAAACACCAGCGGAAGATGGCTATATAGGCTCACAAGCAACCATCATCGATGGCTACAACTTAACCTACAACAGCTCATATGCCGCTACTGTAGGTGAAGTGGAACGTCTGCGTGAATTATTCTCCATGAGTTGGTTTGTGGATAGCGACGCTACCACTTTATCTGACGTGTTATACCTCAGTGGAAACCAAACCCAGGAAGGTTCGTACTTTAACCAATATGGTGATTTAATTGCTCCAGTTGTAGACGTCGATGCTGGTGTTTTGGCTGAGGGAGAGTCTGCTTCACTAACCTATGTTAACCAAAACGGTGAAGAAGTGAATAATCCAACTCACACCACCCGTGATGGAAAATTTGTGAAAGGTACCGATATTGAAGCATCATTGAACCCTGACCTTGCTAACGGTAATCCTAGTGGTAATGACGCCAACTGGAACGGACGTTATCTGGCAGATGGTTTAGATTTTGCCGACGCCATGACGTTAGTGATGACCGCACCTGAAGGCTATACCTTGACTGATTTAACCATTGGTCGCTATGACGAAGCAACACAGTCATGGGTGCCGGCGTTTGCTGATGAGTGTTACGTCGAAAGCGGTTACTCTGACCACTACTCAACCTATTACAGACTGACTGACCAACATCCAGAAGGTGGTTACCAAGTGGCTAATTGCCAACAACGCTACTGGGGCTATGTGAAAGATAGCAACACTATTTGGGGATTTGTGCACACCGACGGTAAGTTCGCAGTCATCGAAAAATAAGATTGAGTAATAGCCAATCTGGGTAATGAGCGCGCAACTGCGCTCTGATTACTAAATTTGAAAAGCCTATCATTATGATAGGCTTTTTTTATTGGGTAATTCAGTATCCCGGATATTTTGTTGAAATGAGATCCTCGAATTCCCCATTCGACGAATACGGACCTATCTCCCAAGTCGGAAACTCAAACAAATCTTTGCCTATGTCTTGAATAGTTTCAGTTAATTCAACTTGTTCAACGAGTTGCCCATCAATACTTTTTACGCCGTAAAGCACGCCCCACAAATTACCTGAGATAGCACCAGTAGAATCAGAATCACCGTCATGGCTAACGGATATGGTCATCAGATGATTAAAGTTATTGGCGACTATGGTGCAATATAGTGAAATGGCCAGTGCCTCTTCGGCTATCCACCCCTCGCCCAATTGTTGAATTGCTTTTGCATAATCGCGTTCTGTTTTCGATAACACTAACGCTAGCTCGATGGCTTCGATGGCTTCGATGGTTTCTTCTGAGTTGCGTTGCTCTTTAAGTAATGGAATAACGGAAAGTGCGGCGTCGACTAAGGTGTAACCCTCTAATAGTTGATAAATGATGGCGGAAAACGCCCCAGCGGCTAAATACCCAGTAGGGTGACCATGAGTCAGTTGAGCGGCATCACTGCCAAGCTTAAAACAATCGTCAAGACTAAAACTGTCTTTTAAGCGCCAACAAAATAAGCCAATAGGTGCAACACGCATTACGCCACCACAGCCTTTGCTATCATTTAAAGCCAACTCTGCAAACCCACCTGCTACGCTAAGTGCATTTAGACAGGTGTTACCCGGTGCTCGTTGGTCATGAAGCTCTCGGTATTGCCAAAGCACGCCATCATTGCTGACGTTGAGATTGCTAGGTGAGTCATAGGATTGAGTTTGCAACCAGCGCTGATAAGCATGTCCAATGCAGCCTAACCACGATGTGGTTCCTTTGTATTTCCCTCTAACATAGGCTCTTAGCAAGCCTTCGGCGGTAAAAAGTGTCATTTGAGTGTCGTCGGTAATGGCGCCAACTTTTCCGTAAGCCGGTAGTAACGAAGTCACCCCTTCTTGACCATGCAAGGCAAGAATCCGTTCCCGAGAAATGAATTCCACGGGCGCGCCAAACGCATCCCCAATTGCTCCACCGAGCATACAACCAATGAACTTATCTTGTGTTTCACTAATGATTAATTTAGACAAAATAAACACCTTCTTACTTCATTATTAACGTGGTTTAAACCCTCAAACTGCATTCATGGGAGAAAGTCTTTAAGACTTAGTAGTACTTTTCATTATTTAATGCAACCAGCCTTCGGTGCTGGTTAAACGTTGACTGGCTGAGAGGCCGAATGTCAAAATTCAGATCTAAAAATTGTTACACATAAAGTCACTTTGTGTGGACTTCGAGATTATAGTCAAAGCGCTTTTACCATCTCTGTGGTAAATATTGGGTGAAATACAAGGGCATCACGATATTGGTTCGTTCTGAAGTTGATGAGCCTTGTGTGCCAGTTAACTTAAATGTTTTACTTGGTGCGCATTTTTCAATGTAGGACGCCAGCGATTTTGCTCTTGTACGTTTGCCACTTTTTACTTCAACTGGGATGATACCTCCTTCATCTGTTGCCAAAATAAATTCGATTTCGGCGCGGGCGTCATTCCATGAATAACTTGGGTCAACGCCAATGGCAGTGAGTTCCTGCTGCACAAAGTTTTCTGCCACATATCCTTTATAGTCATAGTTTTGTTGCTTTAACTCTTTATAGCTACTGCCCAGCATATGATTGAGCAGGCCCACATCAAACATAAATAGCTTAACCATGTTCTCTTTTTTATAAGCCGCCAGAGGAGATTTCGGCAATCCTTCAATAGGATAGTTTGGCAAGGCTAAGCGGCAACAGTTAAGCCAATGAATCGCTGTTTCAAAATCGCTATAACGAGATTTACGCTCATGCACATGTTTAAATTTAAAACGTTTAACAGACTCATCACTCACAAGTGATAGCTGCGCTGGAATGCTATTGAACACCGATTCAATCAGTGTGGCATCGACCTTGCCCGCGTACTTACCGAAGTCGCGGCGATAACCTTCTACTAAATCGGCATGAATTTTAGTGACTCTTTCAACCCGATCTAAAATGCTTGAATCTTTAAACTGATACCAAGCAGAAACGGCTTCGGGCATACCACCGGTAAAAAAGTAGTCTGTTAGTTTATCCATCAATTTAGTGTGCGCCGCCGGTGTGCTTGCTTGACTATCAAATGCTTTGATCAGTGCCTGCTCGTTGGATGCGTATATAAATTCTTGGAAGGTCAGTGGTCGTAAATTGTATTGTTCTACCTTGCCCACAGGGAAGGTGTTGAGCAAACCAATGTTCGAACCGCTGGCTGCGACAAAATAGGACGGTGCTTTTTCGGCAAAATACTTAAGCGAAGTAACGGCACGTTCACATTCACCAATTTCATCTAAAATCAGCAGGTCGGTTTCTGGGTTGAACGCTTGGTTGGTTAACAACTCAATGTTCATTACTAACTCGACAGGTGACAGTGAGCCATCGAACGCTTCTTTGTAGGCAGGATTTTCAAGGAAGTCGATACGAAGGATGTTGGCAAAGGTGTTCCCAAACAACTCTTGCAGCAGATAGGTTTTACCTGTTTGTCTTGCGCCATCGATCAATAATGGCTTGCGCACAGATTGATTTTTCCATGCTATTAGGGCGTTGAGTAAGTTGCGCTGCATTGTCATTTCCCGCCAATTAAGATTGTTAACCAGCCTATACTATAACCTGTTTTACATTTTTACGCGCATAAAAGTGTGATATTTTACATTTTTATGCGCATAAAAGTGTTTGGGTGATTATTTTACTCTTAATCCGGCGGCATTCATAGTGAAACTATATTTTCAATATCATGATAAAAATGAAGCTATAGTTTCGCTTTTTTCCGGTCCATTCGTATTAGGGCGGGAGCAGTGGACTGGTTAGAAAGCGATATCGACCAGAGGATTGAACCCCGCCGTATCGGTGATTCCAACTGATTGATTTGAAAGGGAAAATAAAAAAGCCCTGTATTTACAAGCAAATAACAGGGCTTTTAAGACATTCTTGGACGGGTAAAAAAATTATTCGATGTTTTGGATCTGTTCGCGCATTTGCTCAATCAAAACTTTCAGTTCTACTGCTGATTGGGTGATGTCGGCGTGGATGGATTTTGAGCCTAGAGTGTTTGATTCGCGATTGAATTCTTGCATCATGAAGTCGAGTCGTCGGCCGCATGCACCGCCTTTTTTGAGGATTTTATGGGTTTCGCCTATGTGGGAGTTGAGTCTGTCGAGTTCTTCGGCAACGTCAACTTTTTGGGCTAGCATGATCATTTCTTGTTCGACTCGGCTTGCTTCAAGTTCTATTTTTGCTTCTTCGAAACGGCTGAGTAGGCGGTCTTTTTGCCATGTGATAATTTCTGGCATTCTGGCGCTGACAATTTTCACTTGTTCTTGAATACCATCGAGGCGTTGTTCGATCATTTCTTTTAAGTTAACACCTTCAGCCGCGCGCGCTTGGATGAAATCATCTAGAGTGGTATCAAATCCTTTCATAATATCGGTTTGAATGCTGTCCATATCGGTTTCTACAGTGGCGATTACGCCAGGCCAGCGTAGGATATCGACGGGGTTTACACCGCTTGATTGACCGTGTGATTGTACCCAGTCAGCGGCCTTTAAAAGTTGTTTAGCGAGATCTTCATTGAGGCTTAATTCGCCTGCCGCTGCGTCGTTTGGAATATAGCGCAATGCACATTCCACTTTTCCGCGCTGTAGGCGTTTTCTGAAGCGTTCGCGGAGCATTGGTTCGAGCGAACGAAATTGCTCTGGAAGGCGGAAAAAGGTTTCTAAGTAGCGTTGATTTACCGAACGAATTTCCCAGATTGCGGTGCCCCATTCTGCTTTTATTTCGTTACGGGCAAATGCGGTCATGCTGTATATCATGGGAATTCCTCGGTAATTTAAAGTTTTAATGCTGGCATAGTTTACGCCTTATTAACACAATCCGCAGTGTTTTTTGTAGCGTGGTCTTTAGGCCATGGGGTTTAAATATCAATTAAACCCTCGGGGCTAAAGCGCCCGACTACAGGTTTGGGATTTATTTCATTGCTAACTGCAACATTTGGTGGAGTTACTGTATAATCCTGCGCCATATCAATTAGGAGTATAAAAATGCGTCCAAGTGGAAGAACTGCCAGTCAAATCCGTCCTGTTACTATTACTCGCCAGTTTACCTGTCATGCTGAAGGTTCGGTGTTGGTTGAATTTGGTAATACCAAAGTTATCTGTAACGCTACCGTTGAAGAAGGTGTGCCGCGCTTTATGAAAGGCAAGGGTAAAGGTTGGATAACTGCTGAGTACAGCATGCTTCCACGCTCTACCCATACTCGCTCAGGTCGTGAAGCGGCTCGTGGTAAGCAAGGTGGGCGTACTTTAGAGATTCAACGTTTAATTGCTCGCTCTTTACGCGCAGCCGTTGATTTAAAATTGTTGGGTGAGAATACGATTACCCTAGATTGCGACGTTATTCAGGCTGATGGTGGTACTCGTACCGCGTCTATTACCGGAGCATGTGTTGCTCTAGTTGATGCTTTAACTTATATGCGCAGCAAAGGTATTTTAAAAGCGAATCCGCTTAAGTTTATGATTGCCGCGTTATCTGTGGGTGTTTATAAAGGTAACGCTATCGCTGATCTAGAGTACTTGGAAGACTCTGATGCTGAAACAGACATGAACGTGGTGATGACTGAAACTGGCAAGTTAATTGAAGTTCAAGGTACTGCCGAAGGCGAACCTTTCAGTTTTGACGAAATGAGCGAAATGCTTGAGTTGGCGAAACATGGTCTTCGTGAGTTATTCGATGAACAAAAGAGCGCATTAAATTAAGAACGGGTTAGTAAAAACATGCAAGATTATCAAAAAGCATTTATTGAATTCGCCCTTGCCCGCGAGGTTTTAAAGTTTGGTGAATTTACCTTGAAATCAGGACGAAAAAGCCCTTACTTTTTTAATGCTGGCTTGTTCAACACTGGAAACGATTTGGCTAAGTTAGGACAATATTACGCCCAAGCGTTAATAGATTCTGGCATTGAATATGATGTGTTGTTTGGTCCTGCTTATAAAGGTATTCCTATTGCTACCACCACCGCGGTTGCCTTGGCTGACAAACACAACATCGATACGCCTTATTGCTTTAACCGCAAAGAAGCGAAAGATCATGGTGAAGGTGGTACTTTGGTGGGCAGTCCTTTGAGTGGCAGAGTTATGCTGGTGGATGATGTGATCACCGCAGGCACTGCTATTCGTGAATCCATGCAGCTTATTGATGCTCAGGGCGCAAACCTCGCGGGTGTCTTGATTGCATTGGATCGTCAGGAAAAAGGCAAAGGTGAGCTGTCTGCTATTCAAGAGGTTGAGCGTGATTTTGGTACACAAGTGGCTTCAATTATCTGCTTAGCCGATTTGGTGGAGTACTTGAAGGACCAGCCAGAGATGGCTGTGCATTTGAAGAATATTGAACAATATCGGCAGGACTATGGGATCTGATTTTTCAGTTCCACAAGAGTTCTCAGCTGATTATCACCTGGACGCCCTTGGCCTGAGGTGTCCAGAGCCAGTTATGATGGTCAGAATGAAAGTGCGCAAGATGCAAGAAGGTGAGTCATTGAGCGTTATTGCCGATGACCATTCTACAACCCGAGATGTGCCGAGTTTTTGTCGGTTTATGGGTCATACCTTGGTGCGTTCCCATACCGAATCCGCCCCCTATATTTATTTAATCCGCAAAGGCATTTAGTTTATATTTCCGGGGCTAATGCCCCGACTAAGTTATATCATTTCAAAATTGGCGCTGAAATTATTCTGGTTTACGGAATTTAATGGTCCAGCGGTCGGTGTTGCCGGTTACTGATTTTGCGCCTACTTCATATTCTAACTCATCGTCTTCACGATAATGTAGGTCGCTATAATCTACAAATTCAAATCCAGCTTCGATAATTTCTTTAATAGCCAATACAGGATCAACACGTCTGCCGTTTGAACTGTTTGCTGGCTCCATATGGCGCGCAGTGTGATCAACAACTGCATAGATTCCACCAGGCTTCAATGCTTCAAACGCTGCAACATTCATCGCTTTGCGGCCTTCTTCTGAAAAGTTGTGGTAATTTCTGAAGGTAAGCACCATATCAAGATCGTCAACGCCGAATGAATCTAAATCTAATGAATAAAAGCGCGCTCCGTCTTTACGATACAGCTTTGCATCTTCAGCGATAATATTCATTTTTTCAAAACCTGGCTGATTACTTAGTGACTTTTTAATATTGCCAGTGCCAATAGCAGCATAATATTCGCCTTTATCATGCACTACTGGAGCAAGGATTTTGGTGTACCAACCACCTCCAGGTAACAATTCAAGTATCCGCATGTCAGGTTCAAGGCCAAAGAATTCCAAAGTTTCAACAGGCTTTCTGTTGCGGTCCCGCTCTTTCTCTGCCTCTGTTCTGACATCTGATTTCATCGCTGACTTGATCAAATCGCCCACTTCGTGATGGGCGGCCAATGAAGGTAGACTCGCCGTTAACCCTAGGGTAGTGAGCAAAGCAATAGCTGTTGAACGTAATTTCATTCTTTTCTCCATGTATTTGTTTGATTACTTAATGGTTTACGGTTTTATTGTTTCTTTTAATTAGAGACCCGAGCACAACCAATATTCATTCCGGAAGTTTGAAAAAAGATGCTCCAGCCTATTGTTTACTGTTTATGGACAAAAACTTCGCCGTTTTTCATTACAAAGTCGATATCTTGCATCTCTTTTATGTCATTTAGTGGGTCGCCTTTAACGGCAACCATATCGGCAAATTTACCTACTTCTATGGTTCCTAAATTATCTAATTCATTGAGTAATTTTGCACCGTGATAAGTTGCACTGCGTATGGCTTCTATTGGCTTCATGCCTGCCTCAACCATGAGCACAAATTCTAGACCGTTGTCGCCATGGGCTGATACACCAGAGTCTGTGCCAAATGCGATTTTGACACCAGATTTATAGGCATTTGCAAAGGTTTGTTGAATCAACGGACCAATTTGTGCTGCTTTAGGACGGACTAAGTCAGGAAAGAAACCGTCAATTTTTGCTTTCTCAGCCACCCAATCGCCTGCCATGATGGTGGGAACATAGTAAGTATTATGTTTCTTCATGAGTTTGAAGATTTCTTTATCCATGTATGTACCGTGCTCAATGGAGGTCACGCCAGCTAATATTGCTCTTCGCATGCCTTCTTTGCCATGGGCATGCACCGCTATTGTCATGCCATAGTCTTTAGCTGTATCCACAATAGCTTTCAATTCGTCGTCCATGAATTGCGGATTTTGGCCGCTTTTTGCCACTGATAAAACGCCACCGGTGGCGGTAATTTTTATCAGGTCCGCACCGTCTTTATAGCGTTGTCTAACGGCTTTTCTAGCTTCAGCAACACCATTAATGACGCCTTCCTCTGGGCCTAAGTCACGACGAATGATTTTGGCTTGACCATTGGTTGCATCTGCATGTCCGCCTGTTGTGGCGATGGGCATTGCTGCGGTGAATATCCGTGGGCCGGGGATCTTTTCACTATTAATGGCATTGCGCAACGCTACGGTTTCGTTATAGCCATCTCCTAGATTGCGTATTGTAGTAAAGCCGGCATCTAAGGTTTTTTTAGCATAGACCACCCCTTTGATGGCAAAATCTGCTTCGTTTAAAACAAAGCCTTCCATGTATGTGCTAGGGCCTTCAAATTGACTGCTTATATGGGTATGCATGTCCATCAAGCCGGGCATTAGGGTGTACTGTGATAAATCGATGACTTCATCATCGTCGCCTGCTGCTGTGAAGCCCTTGTCTATTCGACTGATTTTATTGTCCTCAACAATAACCGACATCTTATTTTTTACATCGTCAGTATCTGCGCCAATGAGCTTTCCCGCATGAATTATGGTGGCTGCATGACTAAGATTAAGTGTTGCTGTAGTAAGAAGTAGAAAAGAGGTTTTTATAAATAGAGCGTTACGGCTAAACATCAAGGAGTCCCTGCCAATATTGGATGAAGTATCAACATTAGGTTAATTTATCAAACAGGTCAAAAGTAGCGCCTAAAATAAGTGTAAACTTTTGTTTAAAATGTGCCTAAGGTAAAGTTGTAGTCTCCACTGTTAAGTTGCAACTGCCGAACGCCTTCTACTGTGACCTCCTCGGCTAATTCAATAAGTTGATAATACACATTTTGATGCAAGCGAGCCCACAGGTTGCGCCTTACTTTAACATAGGGGAGCATGGCTTGAGTTGCAGCGTCTTGGCGTATTTCAACGGGGTTATCACTACTGACTACAAAGTTATCGTCAGTTTGGGTGCTAAAAGTGAGTAAGTCTTCTTGTTTGTCCCACTGAGTGATTATGAAAGGCACATCATCAACTTTGATCCGCACCTTTTCCACAGGCGTTACTAAAAAATACTCGTCTTGATCTTTACGTAAAACGCTAGCAAAGAGTTTCACTAGCGGTTTACGTCCAATGGGTGTGCCCATATAAAACCAGCTTCCATCATGCTTGATGTGAATATCAATATCGCCACAAAAATCAGGATCCCACTTTTCTACCGGTGGAATTTTACCTTGTTGTTGGGCTAGTTGGTTTTGTAATTCAGACAAATCCATTAGATAGTCACCCTATCAATCTTCGGAAACCCCTTGTTACTGAAGTGCATCTCGTACTTCCCGCAATTTAGCTTTGATGCGACGCATGTTTTCTGGGCCAGTTCTTAGCAATTGCTTCTGCACCGAAGTTAAATTTTCCAAGCGTTCATCGGCAAATTTGTACATTACGCTGTCGGTATAAACCTCAATTGGCACGGGAACCTCAGGGGTATCCAACAGATGATTAATGGCATCCATTAACACATAAGTAAAATCGTCATCGGGATCACCAATTTCAGCGTAAATATCGGAAATTGTAGGTTTATAGGTTTCGTAAAGTGAAATTAACGCGTTGGTATCCATGGAATCTAAGGTTTCCACATAGGGTGTGTATCGTTTAAAGCTAGCCGCATCAATAAAACTCTTGTCAGACTGCTCATACACTCGAAACTTTTGATCCGGTGGCACTATAACCTGATGATTGGTTGCAATATCGTGATTAGCCGCGTTTTCCGTTAACACAACGAAGCGTCTAAGTAGGTCATCATTCACCAATAAACTCGCAGCAGCTTCATAATCCGCTAAACTGATGATGGATGTTTTGACTGCTGCATCGCTAGTGTCAATTGGCTCCGGAATCGGCTCGGGGGGCGGTAAATCAACAATAACCGGCTCTTCCTCTAAGGTTTCCCCTTCATCTTCAACAGCGTACTCGTCGAATTCTGGTTGTTCTTCAACCTCTACAATTGGATCGGGGATCGGGGTTTCAATGATTGGCTCAGGGAGTTCTTCAGTGTCATTACTGCCGCTAAAAGCAAAATAACCTATTACTAAAACACAGATCACAATCACTGCTAAAATAATGTGCGGCTTGATGGATTTGGGGTTTGATTCGTCAGTCATTTTCTTTCCTAAATTACACGCAACCAGATAATATTATGACAAGCTAGGAAGCAAATCGTTGAATTATTTTAACTAAAGTCCACAAATTGTTTATCTTTTGCTGCCAAACTACCTATGGCCTAAGTCATTCCCTGGCTAATTAAAGTGAGAATTTCCTAAACCTATTTTTAAAAATAAACACACATTAGATACTACTACTTCCAAATCTCATGTCACTATTTGTTTCTACTATTTTGATTGGGATCTAGCAGGAAATTTCAAGGCATGTCTGTTTTATCAGTGTACTCAGGTTAGTGACTCCAAGTTCTTGCATGAACCAATCACTGCTATCACCCGTACAAAATAGCACTCTTCAAACCTATCTTGAGATAAGCTAAAGATGAAATTCGAATACCAACAATTAATTAATCAGAAACAAATTATAGATGAACTAGAGTTGCAGTCATTTGAGATGAATATTTACTTGCTTAAGCTGCACGTTGGCAATAATCAGGGAATGTTATATGAAAACGGTCAGTTAATGCGTTTCCACAGCACCCAACAAGTTCGTGACGCTTTTGCTGAATTTACGGTACTTAGGTCTGTTATGGTGCATGATTCACCCTATGATGAGATGATTGGCAATCCTCCAAAAACAGAAACAAATCTGAAAATGCCATTTTCCATGCAACAACCTTACTAAAAGATTGAATAATCAAAATCACCCACCATACTATATGACCAGCCAATCATGACTAAGATGTCTGGATTGGCCTAATCGATTACACAAGCTTAACCTTACTCAAGAGGCAAATTTTTCATGCAATTTCTACATACTATGGTGCGAGTCGCAGACTTAGAGGCATCTTTAAAATTCTATTGTGAACACTTGGGTTTGCAAGAAAGCAAGCGAATTGAAAATGAAAAAGGTCGGTTTACCTTGGTTTATTTAGCTGCGCCCGAGGACGTGGAACGGGCGGAAAAAGATGATGCTCCATTAGTAGAACTTACCTATAACTGGGATCCAGAAACCTACACAGGTGGCAGAAACTTCGGACATCTAGCGTTCCAAGTTGATGATATTTATACTTTGTGTCAGAAACTAAGTGATGCTGGTGTGGTGATCAATCGTCCGCCTAGGGATGGATACATGGCTTTTGTGCGCTCCCCTGATAATATCTCTATTGAACTACTGCAACGAGGCGACGCTCTTGCCCCTCAAGAGCCTTGGGCATCAATGGAAAATACCGGAGAGTGGTAACTCTATAAAATTATAGTGTTACAGTCTGGTGTGCGTTGTTTGTCATTTGACTATCAGATTTGGGACAAAAACATATACGTTTGAGACAAAATATAGTGCCAACGTTGAGGGTTCGCTGAGTTGGCACTCTACAAAACCTCTTAAACCCTCTGCAATCGCAAGCAGATATAAATTATCCCCATGGCTAGTGTATAATCTTCTTTTACGATTTATTACTTAAGATTGCAGTCTTAAGTGAAAACACCTTATTGGAGATCGGGTTGAATAAACAGTCATTAATCCTATTAAAAAATGCCAACATTTTTGCCCCAGAAGCCCTTGGTAATCGGCATCTTTTAGTGGGAGGTGGAACAATTTTACAGATTTTCGATAGTCTGCCTAATCTCGATTCTCTCATTGATGTGCAACAGCTTGACTTGCAAGGGGCAACGGTCATTCCTGGCTTAATTGATGCCCATACTCATATCACCGGTGGTGGCGGAGAAGCAGGATTTGCCACTCGAGTACCGCCGGTTCCTTTGAGTCAATTCACCCGTGCTGGTGTAACCACTGCCGTTGGGTTGTTAGGCACAGATGACACAACTCGTAGCACCGAATCCTTGGTAGCTCAGGTATATGGTTTGCGGGAAGAAGGCTTATCTGCTTATTGTTACACTGGCGGTTATCACTTACCGCCAACCACGTTAACGGGTTCCATTAAGACCGATATCGTGTTTGTTGATCCTATAGTAGCGGTGGGAGAGTTAGCCATCAGTGATCACCGTTCTAGCCAGCCTACCCTCAATGAATTACTAAAAGTGGCTTCTGAAGCCCATGTGGCAAGGTTAATGACAGGCAAAGCTGGCACTGTTCATCTGCACTTAGGAGATGGTGAGCGTGGATTGAGTTTGGTGCGTGAAGCTTTATCTGCTTCAGAAATACCGGCTAGAACCTTCAATCCTACCCATGTAAATCGCCAACGGTTTTTATTTGAAGAGGCGTGTGAGTTAGCGCATCAAGGGTGTTGGATTGATGTGACTGCATTTGAAACCGACGGTGAAGGTTACGAGCCGGCAGATGCCCTGAGTCGATATCTCGCCAGTGACTACCCCCAAGACAAACTAACCATTAGTTCCGATGGTGGGGGCTGCTTACCTTGCTTTGATAAACAAGGGCACCTAACCAAAATGGACTTTGCGAATTCAGAGTCCATGACACAGGTTTTATATGAATTGCTTGAAAATGGCGTCCCATTGCAAGATTGTCTGCCATTTTTTACATCAAATGTGGCTTCTTTGATGAATTTTCATAAAAAAGGCAAGATACAGGCTGGCTTTGACGCAGATCTTGTTATACTTGACGATTCGTCCCGCATCAGCCACGTGATGGCCCTTGGTGTGTGGCACATTTTTGATAAATCTTTTGTAAAAAAAGGTACGTTTGAGGATTGAATATGCCGTCTCCTAATATTGAAGGACAGCAACGTGGTTATGTAATCCCCATCGGCGGCGCCGAAGAGAAAATAGATAACCCAGAAATACTAACAAAATTTGTCGAGCTCGCGGGTGGTGCTGACGCTGTGATTTGTGTTATTCCAACCGCTTCACAGTTAGATGATACTGGTCAGCGATACGAAAATTTATTCCACGAATTAGGTGCAGGAAAAACAATTTCCTTGCCTATTCGTGAACGCGCAGATGCGCAAAACCCGGATTATGTTGAGCAGCTTCTGACTTGCACCGCGGTGTTTATCACTGGTGGCAATCAATTACGTTTATCGACTATTTTAGGTGGCACGCCCATTGCCAAAACCATTCGACAAATTAACGCTAAAGGTGTGCATGTTGCAGGTACCTCTGCCGGAGCGGCAATCGTTTCTCAGCATATGATTACCGGTGGAAGCACTGGAATTGTACCTACCGAAGACGGTGTGAATTTAGCGCCGGGTATGGGGTTGATCAACACTGTGGTGGTAGACCAACATTTTAATGAGCGTAACCGTTTATCACGGTTGTTGAGTGCGGTTTCCTATAATCCATTTTTAGTGGGAATCGGCTTAGACGAAGATACCGCAGCCTTTATAGATGATAATAATGAATTTACGGTTGTCGGTAGTGGCGCAATAACCGTTGTTGATCCCGCCGATATCGAGTATTCCTCAATGGCTGAAGCGCGCAGAGGTGACGCCTTAACCTTGCTTAATTTGAAGGTGCATATTCTTGCCTCAGGCAGTCGATACAATATTAGCACTCGCCAAGCATTCGCCTAATTCTAGGTTTATGCTGAATATAAAAACAGTGGCGAATACCACTGTTTTTATATAGCCTAGTTACTACAATTCTATAAGCTAAAACTGCCATATCTTAAGTCTATTACTTGTAGTATTGTTTTCTATTCCCTTTCATCAATGTGATTCACGTTAAGCGTGTTGTTAAAGCAATTAACACAAGGAAACCCAATAATATGAAGATCCTCAGTAGAAACGTTTATGTCGGTCCAAATGTTTACGCTAACTTTCCTGTTATTCGATATCAAATCGACTTAGGAGAGCTTGAAAATTGGCCTTCAGTAAAGTTAGGTGAGGATTTCATTAATGGTTTGGTCAATGCGATACCAAGCTTGCACAGTCACGGCTGCTCTTATCAAGAAGAAGGCGGCTTTATCCGTCGTCTGCGGGATGATGAAGGTACGTGGATGGGACATATATGGGAGCACGTGGCTCTTGAGCTACAAAATTTAGCCGGTTCGCCTGTAGGATTTGGACGCACTCGTAGCTTAGATAAACCCGGTTGCTACAATGTGGTCTATCAATATAAACAACAAGATGTTGGCTTAGAAGCAGGCGCTTTGGGTATGCGACTGCTTACTCACTTGTTGCCAGAGAATGTCCAAACTGCAATTAACGCCGACATCGATGACGACTTTGATTTCAGTCAAGAGCTGCAAGACTTTGTGCGAATGGCGCAGAAAAAAGAATTTGGTCCTAGTACCGGCAGTTTAGTCAAAGCCGCTGAAGAGCGAAACATTCCGTGGTTGCGATTGAATAATTATAGTCTGGTTCAGTTTGGACATGGCAAATACCAAAAGCGCATCCAAGCCACGATTACCAGTGAAACAAAGCATATTGCAGTTGAAATTTCCTGTGACAAAGAAGACACCCATAATTTGTTAAATGATTTAGGCCTTCCTGTGCCCAAACAATTGATGATTTATAGTGAGCGTCAAGCGGTAAGAGCGGCTAACCGTATTGGATTCCCAGTGGTGATTAAGCCACTCAATGCTAACCACGGTAGAGGGGTTAGCATCAACCTGACTAATGATGAAGAGGTGGTTACTGCTTTCAATGAAGCGCAGAAATTCGGTACGAGCCGCGCCGTGTTAGTGGAAAGTTATTTAACCGGATTTGATCACCGTATGTTGGTGGTAAACGATGAATTAGTTGCTGTGGCGAAACGTGTTCCAGGCCATGTGGTGGGCGATGGTTCTAGCACTATTGAAGAGCTGGTGGATATAGTTAATCAGGATCCCCGCCGCGGTATAGGTCATGAAAAAGTGCTGACCCGATTAGAGCTTGATAACCAGGCAGAACGCTTATTGGCAGAAGCGGGTTATGATAAAAACACCGTGTTGGAAGAAGGGCAAGAATTTTACTTACGCTCCACAGCAAACCTATCTACTGGCGGCACCGCCATCGATGTCACGGATTCTGTGCACCCAGACAACCGAGACATGGCCGTACGGGCAATAAAAGCCATTGGCTTAGATATTGGTGGCGTCGACTTTCTCACCGATGATATCAGCAAATCCTATAAAGAAATTGGTGGCGGTATTTGTGAATGTAACGCCGCGCCTGGATTTAGAATGCATGTTGCTCCCAGTGAAGGAACCCCTCGGGATGTGTCTGGAAAAGTGATGGATATGCTATTTCCACCGGGGGCTAATTCGAGTATTCCCATCGCCGCAATTACCGGCACCAATGGTAAAACCACCACCTCGCGGATGCTTGCCAGTATCATGAAGAGTGTTGGCTATACCACTGGCATGACCTCCACAGATGGCGTGTATATTGATGGTCATCTAACCGTAAAAGGGGATATGACTGGCCCCACCTCAGCACAAATCGTGTTGCGCGATCCCAGTGTTGATTTCGCGATAATGGAAACCGCACGAGGCGGCATACTCAAGCGTGGTCTTGGTTACAGTGAATGTGATGTGGGTGCCTGTTTGAATATCAGTGCAGATCACTTAGGTCAAAGGGGTATAAATACATTAGAGCAACTTGCACAGATTAAACGTGTGGTGGTTGAAGTGGCTAAAGACTGTGTTGTGCTCAACGCAGACGATAGACATTGTTTGGAAATGGCCGACTATTGTTCTGCTAAACGCATTTGTTATGTCACTACCGACTCCGGCCATGGCTTAGTCCGAGAGCATATTCGCAGTGGTGGTTTAGCCGTGGTGCTGGAAAAAGGCATAAACGGTGACATGATCACCATTTATGACAAGGGCTCACATATCCCACTGTTATGGACGCACCTTATTCCTGCGACGATTGAAGGCAAGGCAATGCATAACGTACAGAATGCCATGTTTGCCACTGCAATGGCCTACTGCTTCAATACATCATTGGAAGATATTAGACAGGGTCTGCGAATTTTCAATACTTCCTTCTATCAAGCTCCGGGTCGCCTGAATATTTATGATGAACACCCCTTTAAGGTAATTTTAGATTACGCCCATAACCCTGCGGCGATTCAAACGATCACCGATTTAGCCATGCGTTTAGACGTTACTGGTAAACGTCGTTTAGTGATTGCCATGCCTGGTGATAGGCGAGATGAAGATGTAATAGAAGCCGCCACTATAACGGCGAAAGGCTTTGATAGTGTTATTTGTAAAGCTGATGACGACCGCCGAGGACGCGGGGTTGACGAGGTTCCGCAGTTATTGCGCAAAACCTATCTCGAGCAAGGTATGTCGGATGACGATATTCAAGTGATTCCTTCTGAAAAAGACGCTGTCGATAAGGCCCTTGCCGATTGTCAGAAAGGCGATTTACTGATTATTCTCGGCGACAATATAACCCGTTGTTGGAAGCAGATTGTGCATTTCCAAGCCGATCGTGATGGTGCGTCGAACGAAGAAGTTCCCTCCCAAGATTATCCAGAAAAACTTTATGCGCCAGTGGAGCATAAATTTGAACTCGATGCTGGTCAAACCCTTGTGCAAGATGAAAGAGGTGTACGCTTAGTGGTTGAACGCGATGAAGATTCTGACTAATGCGTTTAGAACTAGATGAAGTAAGGCGACTTACCGGACCCAACCTATTGTGGGATAAACCCGGCGCTATTTTAGATGTTTTTATCGATGGCATCGATCGTCAGACGGTGATCAGCACTTGGCAGCGCTGGGTTGATAAATTGTTGCTTAACATGAATTGGCAACAAGACACTACTACCCGGCTCTATGCGGGTGGCGCAAGTTTGGCCATTAGTGCGCCCATGGATGCGCTTTACACGGCTTGTGACCTAGCTGAACTGGCTTGGGAGTTGACTGTTTCACAACTCTGCCAGCTAGCAAACATTGATTGGCAAAGTCGAGTTGAACAATTGCAGGTTGCACTGGCTGAGGAGCAAAATCCTGAGTTGCTAAATATCTTGGCCATGGCTAAAGATCATGATGTTACAGCTATCAGTGATGACGACGAATTTAGTTTAGGAACAGGACCTACAGTTGAAGTGTGGCCCATCGATAAGCTGCCTGCTGATAGCCAACTGCAATGGGGAAAATATCAGGATATTCCACGGGCTTTCATCACAGGAACTAACGGAAAATCGACTAGTGTGCGCTTAGCCAGTGAAATTGCCAAAGCAGCAGGCATTTGCGCTGGAGTCACGTCTACTGACTTTATCAAAGTCGGTGATGAGATTATCGATAAAGGTGATTATTCTGGTCCAGGCGGCGCCAGGATGTTGTTGCGTGACAAACGCACTGAAATGGCCTTTCTAGAGGTGGCTAGGGGAGGCATTTTACGTCGAGGGATCCCAATAGATAAGGTAAATACCGCGCTCATCACCAATGTCGCCAGTGATCACTTGGGTCAATATGGAATTAATACTGTTGCAGAGTTAGCTGAGGTTAAGTTTGTTGTTGCCAAAGGTTTGGCTAACACCTCTACGTTGGTACTGAATGCCGACAATCATTTAGTGGTGGAACAAGCCAAAAAGGTGAACTGTCAGATTTGTTGGTTTAGTGAAGATGTGAACAATCCTCTGATTGTTCACAATCAGCAAGCAGGTTTTCCGTGTGTATTTGTGGATAACCATCAATTTGTTTATATGTTTGCCGATGGAACAAAGCAGATAATTGAAGATGTCAAAGCGGTACCCATGACCATGCAGGGTGCGGCTAAGCATAATATCCAAAATGCCTTAGGGGTAATCGGCTTATGTATGGCCTTAAAACTACCTCTACAAGCGATCAAGCAAGGCCTAATTAACTTTGGTAGCTCGGCAAAGGATAACCCTGGCCGAGGCAATTTATATGACTATCAAGGGGCGACTGTGATGGTTGATTTTGCCCATAATGCGCACAGCGTTAAAGCGATGATTAATACTGCTAAACAATTACCGGCGAAACGCTACATTGTGATGTTCAGTAATGCTGGTGATCGAGCCGATGAAGATATCAAACAACTCACCGACGAAATTCAAAAATTACAGGCAGACCGTTATGTGGTTGCGGAATTAGAACGTTATCTGCGCGGCCGCCAACCCGATGAGTTATTACATCTGGTAAAAAATCATCTGCTAAGCAAAGGTGTCGACGAAGCGGTTATTGATTGCGTAGACTCACCATTCACTGGAGCTAAGCAGGCAATTGAATTAGCCACACCCGGTGACGTGGTTGTTTTATTTTGCCTTGATCAGCGTGAAGAGATAGATCAACTTCTTCAACCAACAGACAACTAACTGCTCCAACCTGAATTGGAAAAACAGATTTAGTCCCCATTTCTTGTTTTACTGTTAAACCGAGCCTGGTTTTATTCGCATTGTGGTGAACTATGCCTTTTTTAATGCAAATAAAACCCTTGTCTTATATCGGAGTAGAATTTGAAATGGAACAGTCTTTCAATGAAGCATTATTAAAGTTATGCATGGTGTTCTATCGTATCGATGGCAAAATCACCCTATCTGAACAAGATTATTACGATTCCGTTTATCGCCATATAAACTGGCAGGGCGAGGAAGACTTAGAAGAGTTTCAACGCCAATCCATTCATCAGGTGCGAGATGCTGTGGAAAATGGTGAAGCAAAAGAATTTGTGATGTCTCTAAAAGATCCGTTAAGCTTTAATGCTAAAAAAGCCTTGGCTATAGCCCAAGGAATTTGTCTCATTGATGGTGATATCGCAGAGCAGGAGCAAGAGCTTCTGGATTATCTGAAATTTCGAGTATTGGCTAAATATTTAGATAAAATCGACGTCGCATAACAAACCAAGTGCTTTTAATGTGAGTTGAGTATTAGGTATGTTTTTAAATTGTTAGTATTGAGTTGAAATAACAAATATACTCATTCAGATGAGTAAAAAACTAACCGTGGAGGTGTGTTCGTGTCCAGACTGTTTGAAGCCCATGGTACGTTAGATTTGTTCGTTAAAGATCGAATTTTGCGGCTTGAAGGGACGGGTCCTTGGAATCTCGAATCGTTAGATGAATCTGGTGAGCAAGCCAACCCCATGCTTGAACAGCTTGTTCAGGAGCCTTGGGCTGTGTTAGTCATTTTGCACGGCGAATGTATCTACGTTCACGAAGCAGGGCAACGTTTAACGGAGATTGTCCGCAAAGAGAAAACCATGAACCGTATTGCTAGCGCAATATTGGTGAATGATTGTGATTCTCCTAATTTCGCGAAACAACATATAGGTGCGATTTATCAAAATGCCGGCGAACAATTTGAATTTTTTGATGACGTAGATTCAGCCGAAACATGGTTAAAAGAACAGTTAGCTGCGGCCGCGAAAGATTAACCTTCCTATTTTTCCATAACTTATAACCCTAATGCCTTGTTTAGTTTGTGAATTGTCGTAATCTACGGATAATTCTATTTGTAGAGAAAACGAATGCAAGAGTTTGAATGGCAGCGTGCTGTTATAAAAGTCGGTAGCGCATTAATTGCGCCAGATGGAAAGCATTGCAGTGGGCATTATTTATTGGCAATCGCGCGTTTTATTACCGCAAGCCGAGAACAAGGAAAGGAAGTTATTTTAGTTTCTTCGGGCAGCGTAGCAGCGGGGCGAGGAAATATTCCGATACACCACACACCATCTATAGCAGAAAAACAAGCCATGGCATCCATTGGGCAAATGCAGATGATGTCTAATTGGTCGCGATTTTTTGATTTTCCCTGTGCGCAATTATTATTAACTTACGATGATCTGCATAGTCGAACTCGCTACGTCAATATAAAAAATACATTGCGAGAGTTGCTAAATCATCAAGCATTACCCATAGTGAATGAAAATGATACTGTGGCAGTGAATGAGCTTAAAGTTGGCGACAATGATAATTTAGGTGCTTACACTGCACTTGTCTCGCAAGCTGATACTCTGATAATTTGTTCTGATGTCGACGGCTTATATGATCAAGATCCGCGAGTTAATCCAAATGCTAGCCTCATAGCTGAAGTGTCTTGTATCGATGAAAATATTTTTGCTTTAGCTGGTGGTGCAGGCACAAAAATGGGGACTGGTGGTATGATAACCAAGCTTCAAGCTGCCCAAAAATGCACCCAAAGTGGTATCCAAACCCTTATTGTTAATGGTCAAAAAGGCGAAGTCTTTGACCAATTGTTAGATGGGAAGATTCAAGGAACCCGTTTTGTGCCGGTCGCGAGTCGTGAAAATGCACGCCGTCAGTGGCTAAAACATACCCTCAAAAGTGGTGGTAAAATAGTCATTGATTCTGGTGCTAAAACTGCCATTCTTAACAAAGGCGCTTCGTTATTGCCAAGTGGTATTGTCGATGTGATGGGAACCTTTAGTGCAGGTGACGCCGTCACTATCGAATATCAAAACCATGCTCTTGCCAAGGGGTTGGCACTATATAATTCGTCTGATTTGCACAGCATAAAAGGAATACGAAGCAGTAAAATCGAAAGTGTTTTAGGTTACACATCGGGTGAAGCCGTGGTGCACAGAGATGATATGGTTTTACTTTAGGATTATTAATCAGTTTTGTTATCAACAGTGAGTATATTTACATGACATTTTCAATCGCAGCAGCAGCAGCAGCAGCAAAAAAAGCGGCAAGAGCCTACTCTTCTTTAGGGAGTCAGGCAAAAAATGCACTGCTAACTGAAATTGCCGATCAGTTAATTGTGCAGAAAGAGCACATTTTAATTGCTAACCAAAAAGATTTAGATGCCGCTCAAGAAAATCAAATCGATGCATCCATGCAAGATCGCCTACGATTAACCGAACAAAGATTGGAAGGGATCCGTAATGCTGTACTTGAAATTGTCCAGCAAGGAGATCCTGTGGGTGAAATAAGTCATGTTCAACAACGTCCAAGTGGCATTCGCGTGGGTAAAATGCGTATTCCATTAGGAGTTATTGCCATGATTTATGAGTCTCGTCCCAATGTCACCATTGATGCTGCAGCACTGTGCCTTAAAGCCGGTAATGGCGTGATATTGCGAGGGGGTAAGGAAGCAATTCATTCCAATTTAGCTTTGGCAAAGTGTATTCAGGTGGCCTTTGAGAAACATCAACTGGATCCTAACGTTGTTGTGGTTGTACCGAATACCGATCGCAGCGTTATGAATGAATTAATGACTCTAAATGAGTCCATTGATTTGATTATTCCCCGTGGGGGCGAAGGCTTGATCCGTTTTGTTACGGAAAATAGTCGTATTCCGGTTATTCAGCACTTTAAGGGGGTTTGTCATCTGTACATTGACGAGCATGCGGAGCTAAACAAAGGTCTATCCATTTTAGAAAACGGAAAGACCCAGCGCACAAGTGTGTGTAATTCTCTTGAAACCCTGTTGGTGCATCAGTCAGTGGCCGACAAGTTTTTACCCATGGCGGCAAAGATGTTGTCTGAGCACCAGGTTAGAGTCCACGCTTGTGAAAAGAGCATCGCTTATTTTAACGGTGCTGAGCCCGCCACCGTTGATGATTGGCATGCGGAATATTTAGCCTTAGAGATTGCAGTACGAGTTGTGGATGATTTCGAACATGCCATTGAACACATTGGCTTGTATGGGTCAGGACACACTGAGGTGATAGTGACGCAAGACTACTCAGCTGCAAATGAATTTATTCGCGTTGTGGATTCTGCGGTCGTGATGGCAAATGCATCGTCCCGTTTCTCCGATGGTGGAGAGCTAGGTTTGGGTGCGGAAATTGGCATTTCTACCAGTAAATTGCATGCATATGGCCCAATGGGTGCCGAGTCATTAACTACAGAGAAGTTTGTGGTTTATGGTGACGGTGAAATTCGTGGATAACTATGATTCCATAAGGCGCTAAAATGGCCAGAGGTTCCCTCGAAACTTGGGTCTTTGTGCTATTTATTGTTGCCGTGGTCGTAATCCCAATCCTGGTAGGATTGGGATTTTTCAAACTTTATAGGCTGCTGAGGCCTTTTGCTGATGCACCGCAACAACCTACTTCATTTACCTATGATGCACCAAGTGATAGCTTTTTCAAATGCACCTTTGTTGGTTGGCTGATTTGTGCCCCTCTTTTCTATTTAGTCTATACGTATCTATAGTCATAGCTGACTATTAATTCGCACTTAGGGGTACTGAGACACCACTGGTTTCTTGCAGCACGGCATGAAAAAAGCGAATTGCACTTAGATAGTCAGTCACTTGTAATTGTTCATTGATTCCATGAAAGCGCGTTAGGCCGTCAGGATCCAAACGTATCATCATAAACCGATAAATGTTGTCTGAGAGGGCATTATAATATCGAGAGTCTGTGGCTCCAACGAGCAAATATGGCGCAACAAGTACTTCGTTATTCTGCTGACGTATATGCTTTTCAATCAGCTTGTAAGCAAAACTATCCGTGGGAGAAACCGCCGAAGGCTCGGTTCCCATGAAGTCGCTGACCACCACTCGTTCATCATCAATGGCATTGATAACATGTTGTTTGACCGTTTCAATTGTATCCCCGGGTAATATTCGAAAGTTTATCACCGCAGATGCCTGAGAAGGTAATATGTTTGACTTGGAACTACCACTTGCCATGGTGGCAGCGATGGTTGTTCTGATGCTTGCAGCACTTGATGGCGTATCTAACATTACATTGCTGACAACAGGTTCGAATAACCATAAATTTGCCATGGGCAAACGATTGCTCATTGGAGCGTACGTGGCAATGGCATCAAATGTCATTTTGCTAAAGGTTAAATCAGTATCGAATTGGTTATTTTCGATATTAACAATAGCTTCACTTAATATTCCAAGGGCTGAATGTTCTGGCGGTTGAGAGGAATGCCCCCCTTGGGAATCAACTGTCAGTTTAAGGTTTACAATCCCCTTTTCAGCAATACCAATGATTGCAACAGGTTGTTCGACTTTTGGGATGATGCCTTGTGTTATGGCTCCGCCCTCATCTAATACAAATTCAAACTCGATACCTTGGTCTTGCAAATACTCTGCAATTTTCGCCGCCCCTTGATAGCCGCCGATCTCTTCATCATGACCGAAAGCTAAATATATTCCGCGCTTGAACGACTTGTTTTGCTGTAACAATAATTCCATGGATTCTAATAGTGCAAATACCGTCACTTTGTCATCTAGTGTGCCTCTTCCCCAAATAACATCGTTTACGACAGCGCCACTGAAAGGCGGTTGTTGCCACTTATCTAAGGTTGCATCGTCCACGGGAACCACATCCATGTGTCCCATAAATAAGGCCGGTTTCAAGGTCTTATCTGTGCCAGGAAAGTAATACAATAAACTATGTTCACTGAAAGTCTTTTGTTGTGCAATTTGGTGCACGAGAGGGTAGCTTTGTTGAATATGACGTCTTAAATCAATGAAAGGTTTGTCATCAAACTGTTTAGGATCATCATAGGATATGGTTTTGAATTGAATGCCCTTGGCTAGTCTGCTGACAACGGCGTCTTTATCCAATGGTAATTGACGCTCTATTTGTTGAACTTGAAGTTGTTTATCTACAAAGACGGTTTCCGTACGAATCCATAAGATAGCAGTAAGTATGACTAAAAAAAGCAGCAACAAGCCAATTAACTTTTTCATTTGAAACGTCCCTTTTAATGATTGAAATGTCAATAATGTGCTAAAACAGCATACTCTTAATTCGTGCCTTTGAAAACGATTTGCTACTATCCCTAACTAATCACTTTGAACGAGCCTTAACGTGTCAAATATACAACTTTTTATTAGCTGCACTTTAATTTGGGGCTCAACCTGGATAGCCATAACTTTTCAATTGGGTGACGTGGATCCAGTATTATCGGTTGCCTACCGATTTACTATCGCTTCTGTGATTCTAGGTTGTGTGTGTTGGTATAAGAAGTTGCCACTGAAATTACCCATGCATATTCATATTAAAATGGCCGCTGTGGGACTCTGTCTTTATACTCTTGATTACAGCTTTTTATACGAAAGCCAAAAGTATTTAGTGAGCGCGGTGGTCGCGCTTATGAGTTCATGCATTATTTACATTAATGTGATTATGCGTCGCCTACTTTTAAAAAAGCCGATTCGTTTAGAGGTGGTGCTTGGCGCAACCTTTGGTTTACTGGGAATGGCGATGATTTTTGTACCGCAATTTGAACATGCACAAACCCATATGTTTTTGTCGTTGGGAATTACCCTGGCATGTATATCGTTTGTCTGTGCAGCGCTAGGAAACGTTATCTCAGAACGCATACTGGACCACGGAACTCCGGTGATTCAAATGAATTTTTGGGCAATGACCTATGCCTTGGTTTTTCTATACGGTTACGCCTTTCTGAATGGTGCGGAATTGATATTACCCAGTTCAACTGACTATTACCTGTCGCTGCTTTTCCTGGCTGTGTTTGGTTCAGTCTTAGCCTTTGGCGCTTATATGAAACTTGTCCAACAAATTGGTTCAGACAAAGCCGCTTATGTGGTGTTAATGTATCCTTTAGTGGCGTTAGGTATTTCAACGTTGTTCGAAGGCTATCAGTGGCAATTCCCTGCATTGGTTGGGGTGCTTATAGTGTTACTGGGAAATGGGATTGCAATGGGCAAGGTGCCACTGTTGTTAAAGAGGGTTAAAGCCCGCCAAATTAACGATTAAATCCAGCTAATGAGCTAAAAAAACGTGGTTTATAAAGCTAATAAACCACGCTGTAATGGAATCGCTCAAAGTGAGTTTATCTTTTGGTTGAGTTCATAAGCAGGTTCGGTGACTATTTTCTCAAGCACTTGAATACGCTCTTTTAAGTCTTTTATTTCCTGATCCTTATGATTGATCGTGGTTTGAAATTGCTGCTCTTTTGTGGCTTTAAATGGATTTTCGGTGTCTCCATTGAACCAATCTATGAATTTCCAATTGTGTTTTGTGTCTAACCAAGCCGCAGCTAAATATAAAGACAGGCTAGCCACAATGATTAATGTAATTGTTAATCCGCTCATGATATTTCCTCTATGTTAGTTATTAAAAACGGTTCAAGTGAGTGATATAAAAAACCTTCTCTATTCATTTAGTGCACATTCAAAGCTTCTGTTTATTCACCGCTTAATGCTTTAGTCTTGTCTTTGAAAAAAACATTACAGATTTTGTGTAATATTTTTTTCAGGGGGGAGACTAATACCCTAGAGTTTAAATTTTAAGGTTGCAGGGATCACCATTGAGCAAGGATTTTAATGCCATTGTTTCCGAATATGGACCACTACTAAGCCGAATTGCCTCTAGTTACGAGGCCAATCAACACTTGCAACAAGAATTATTGCAAGAAATAAGCTTAGCGGTGTGGCAATCATTAAAAGCTTTTAAAGGGAATAGTAGCCTTAAAACGTACATTTTACGGGTTGCCCATAATAAAGCGGTGACCCATGTTGCTTATCATGCGAAACAGCCCTCCAGTGAACGCTATTGTGAGATAGAAAGTCCCCACTCTACCATTGCTACCTCGGCTACTAACGGCGCCTTTACTGACCGTCGTCCCTCACCTGAATCTGACTTGGCGAAACAGCATAAGGTCAACTTATTACTTCAGGCGGTTCGTCAACTTCCTGTTCAATCTCGGCAAATCGTAACTATGTCAATGGAGGGATTGGGTTATCAGGAAATTGCTGAGGTGTGCGGCATTAGCTCAACTAATGTTGGGGTGATTCTCAATCGCGCAAAAAAGTCTTTAACGGAGATAATTAATCATGAGTAATGACGACTTCAATTTAGACAAAATCTGGCAGCAACAAGATGTGACTAAAGTGAATGTTCAATCTTTGAAGCGCCAATGGTGGCTAATGAGGATGAAACAATATTTGTATATAATGTTGGATGGATTAGCCGTTATGTCTGTGCCTTTAGTCTTGTGGTTTTTCCCTAAGGAATTATCTACTTTTGAAGGTGTTTGGATTGGTGTTGTATTTCTATTTGTCTGCATCTGGTTCTTCTATCTTTTATGGTTAAGACGATTTTCTTTGGGTTTCAACTCTGAAACAGCAACAACATCAGATTTTATCCAACGGGTAAAACTGCAATATCAGCAGAATATAAAAATCGCTTATGTCAACAAGGTGCTATGCTACATCACCCCCATGTTCTTTGTTGGTTATGCGGCCTTTGCTTTCTGGGGCGACTTTGTTGAACAACAGGAATTAGTGCGAAAAGCAAAGGTTATGTTAATACTGAATATTGTTTGTATGCCTTTAATGTGGCTATGGATGCACAAAAGACAGTTAAAATTCAAACGTTTGCTTGAGGAGTTTGAATCTCAATCTCCCCTAAACTGAAGTGTGAAGTCACGTTCCACTTTTGAGCATTGCACATCCCTTCCTTAGCAATTTTTGATAGGGAGTTGTGGATTATTTTTCTATGCGAGTTGCGCTGGTTTTTGTATCATGGCGCAACTTTGGATTTTAGACGAATTTTCATGAACGAAATCGAACAGTTGTTAGAGAATAATCGTAAATGGTCAGAAAGAACGACTAAAGTCACGCCACACTTTTTTGAGTCCTTGGCACAGCAGCAAACTCCCAAGTTTTTGTGGATTGGTTGTTCAGATAGCCGTGTGCCTGCAAATCAAATCGTCGACCTTCCCCCAGGAGAAGTGTTTGTTCATAGAAATGTGGCCAACCTTGTTGTTCATACGGATTTTAATTGTCTTTCTGTTTTGCAGTTTGCCATTGATGTACTGAAAGTTGAGCATGTTATTGTTTGTGGCCACTATGGTTGTGGTGGTATCGATGCAGCAATTCAACAAGAGCCCCTTAACTTAAGTTTAGTGGACAATTGGCTGGGGCACATTCGTGATATTGCGTGTAAACACGAAAAAGAACTGAACAAGCTAAATGGTGCCGCAAAATCGGCGCGACTGTGTGAAATTAATGTACTCGAACAAACTGAAAATGTGAAACGCAACTCAATTATTAGAGATGCCCTTGCCCGTGGTCAAAAATTAAAGATTCACAGTTGGGTATATAGCCTGAAAAATGGTTTGGTAACTGATTTAAGCGTGGATTGATGTGATAATCATAAAGTGGTCAATTTTTCTATGACTTTTAACAATTACTGGTTGAATACATACGCGTTATAATACGATTTTAATCTGGTTTATAGCGTATATCTTAAAATTGAATCTTCTATTCCTATATAATTTAACCTTAACGTTATTTGTAACTGACGACCTAATGTTTTACTTGTAACTTCTTTATTAAAAAGGACTTAATCGAACTAATGACCACCGAAGAGATTGTCGAACATTCTAAACCTAAACTTGGACTGTTTGAATTTGTTGCCTTAACCGCATTTATGACATCGATCGTAGCGTTGAGTATTGATGCTATGTTACCGGCACTCAATCAAATTGGCAGTGATCTGGGCAGTGAAAGCCCTCAATACACCCACATGATTATATCCATTTTCTTTTTGGGAATGGCGTTCGGGCAACTGTATTATGGTCCTTACTCAGATACTAAAGGACGAAGAGCAGCAATATTATCAGGTTTGATCGTGTTTGCATTGGGCACAGTCATATGCTTATTTTCCCAATCCATGGAAATGTTGTTGCTTGGTAGAGTGATTCAAGCATTTGGTGTTTCTGGCCCTCGAATCGCGAGTATTGCGTTAATTCGAGATCAGTTTGAAGGTGAGGCTATGGCCAGAGTGATGTCATTTATCATGATGGTATTCATTTTGGTGCCAATGATTGCCCCTGCTTTTGGTAAGACCATTTTATATTTTGCCTCTTGGCGGGAAATATTTGTTTCCTTTTTGATAATCGGGTTTGCTCTGGCAGTGTGGTTTTTCAGCCGTCAACCTGAAACCTTACCTAAATCAAAACGCAAACCTTTTACGTTCTCAAGTTTGTGGGCTTCTAGTAAGTTTATTCTGACTCAAAAAACGGTAATGATGTACACCTTATCCATGGGCTGTATTTTTGGTTCTTTCCTTGCTTACCTAAGTGCTTCACAAACCATTTTTGAAGACTTTTACTCACAAGGTGATATGTTCCCCCTAATATTTGCCGTATTAGCGTTCTCCATCGGCATAGCGTCGTTTATCAACGGTACTTTGGTGATGAGTTTAGGAATGCACAAGCTTTGTACCTTAGCGATTTGTGGGACTGTTGTGATGTCGACTATTTTTGTTCTCGTCACTTTCTATTATCAAGGATTGCCGCCGCTATTAGTTACCATTGCCATTTTGTTTGTGAATTTCTTCTTTATTGGTGTGTTGTTTGGCAACCTCAATTCATTGGCAATGTTGCCATTGGGACATATAGCAGGATTGGGGGCAGCGATTACAGGTTCACTTAGTAGCGCCTTTGCTGTGCCGGTTGCAATGATAATTGGCAGTTTTGTGAAAACCGATATATTACCTATCGCTTTAGGGTTTCTAGTCTTTGGCTTGATTACTTTGGTTTGCTTTCGGTTAGCTGGATCTAAAGATAAACGAACACAGGTGTGTAACACCCGCAAAATAACAAAATAGAGAGAACTTAATTCCGTTCAAGTAGTGTCTATTTTGTTATTCTTGAATAAAACGCGGCTTACTTAACAAGACGCACTATAGGTGAGGGGTTGACGTTTTCTACGATGTCTACAACGCGAGGATGTCGTACACCGTTTTTCACTTTATCATAAATCACATTTTTCATTTCTAACGCTTGGCAAAATTTATAGAAGGTTAGAAAATCCTTTCGGGAAAAATCGTCATTCTCTCGGGTGAGTTGACTATCTATGTACATTGACTCCCCATTCGCTGTCAATGTTGCTAGAGCAGTATATGGCTCCCCGTATTTTTTAACGCGAAGTGCTCTAACCATTTTCACTTCGAAGATCCAATCGCCCATTTGAGTGAATCTGGATATTGATGAACTCATAGTGCTCTCCACTTAGAACAAAATTTTTATTATGATACCGCAATTTTCCTGCATCTAATGCAAAAAAAAGGCCAACGCTTATAACCCCGAATCGAGTCGCATCGGGAAAAATTTAAATAAAGTTGTGTTTCTGATCAGAGACTAAAAAGTGTCTTCGAATCACATTATGATTCAACTTAAGGCTACAAATTACGGCTTAGTTTATGTAAATCAATAAATTAAATAATTTTTATTATAATTGTATTACTGTATCGCTTTTGCGACTTTTAATTATTATTTTTCTTTTACTTTAAAAGAAGTTAGATCTTTTTGATCAAGAGATAGAGTTAATACGACTTTGAGTTAATTTTCCAGCCCAATTTTGCAATTTTTGCCATAAAATGCATTTTTTTTAACTCTTAGATGCTATCCATAAACATATCTAATTTTTTACGGATAATAATATTCTCGCTCTTTTTTAATTGATTAAATTATCACCACCAGTGTAACAAAGGTAAAAAAAATGCCAAACTTTTATTCTAGTCTGAGATTTTAGACACGTTAACTCGCTATCATCAAAAAGATGTATCTATTAAATAGAAAAAGCCCGGTCAAATGACCGGGCAAAAAGGGCTTAGTTTTAAGCACCTAACGACAGAAATTGGTACTGTCTATGACTAACTTAATTAAGCAACATCAACAATTGCTTTCATGTCAGTCATATATCCACGTAGAGTTTCACCTATGGCTTCCACTCCACTTGAACGAATCGCTTTGTTTGCTTCGACTAATGCTTTGTTGTCGACACTATTTGATGTGTTACTTAACCCCTTACCGACAAGCTCTGAAGAGATTGTAGACATCAATTTTTCACGCAATAGTGGCACTGCAGCATTGGCGAACAAATAGTTACCGTATTCAGCTGTATCGGAAATAACCACGTTCATTTCGTATAAGCGCTTACGAGCGATAGTATTTGAAATAAGTGGTGTTTCATGTAACGACTCATAATAAGCTGACTCAGGTAGTATTCCTGCTTCGACCATGACATCAAAGGCAAGTTCAACACCTGACTTGATCATGGCAACAATGAAAATACCTTGGTCGAAGAAAGTTTGTTCATCAATTTTCCCGCTGAACTCAGGTGCATTCTCAAATGCGCTTTGGCCAGTTTCTTCGCGCCATTTAAGCAGATTTGCATCACCGTTCGCCCAATCTTCCATCATAGTTCTCGAGAACTCACCGCTGATGATGTCATCTTGGTGCTTTTCAAAAAGAGGACGTAGCATTGCAGTTAATTGATTGGATAACTCAAACGCTTTTAACTTAGCTGGATTGCTTAAGCGATCCATCATGTTAGTGACACCACCAATCTTAAGCGCTTCTGTGATGGTTTCTAATCCAAATTGAATTAGCGCACCAGCGTAGGCTGGATCCATGCCATCGGCAGTCATTTTTTCATAAGCGAGAATAGCTGCAGTTTGCTGCATTCCACATAAGATAGTTTGTTCACCCATCAAATCTGATTTAACTTCAGCAACAAAAGAAGACTCAAGTACACCAGCACGATCACCACCGGTAGCTGAAGCTAAGGCTTTGGCGATATCCCAGCCTTTATTTTGAGGGTCATTCTCAGGGTGTACTGCAATTAGTGTAGGTACACCGAAACCACGTTTGTATTCTTCGCGTACTTCAGTGCCAGGGCACTTAGGCGCACACATTACCACTGTGATGTCAGAGCGAATTTGCTGACCTTCTTCAACAATGTTGAAACCGTGAGAGTAACCTAGTGTGGCACCATCTTTCATTAATGGCATGACGGCTTCAACGACACTTGAGTGTTGTTTATCAGGCGTAAGGTTATATACGACGTCGGCTTCTGGAATTAATTGCTGATATGTACCCACTTCGAAACCATTGCTTGTGGCTCTTTGGTAAGAGTCACGTTTTTCATCAATTGCAGCCTGGCGTAACGCATAGGAGATGTTCAAACCAGAATCGCGCATGTTCAAACCTTGGTTTAAACCTTGAGCACCACATCCAACGATGACAATTTTTTGTCCTTTAAGGGCGTCGCAACCTGAAGCAAACTCACTTTTTTGCATGAATCTACAACGACCTAATTGGTCTAACTGCTGGCGCAGAGATAATGTATTGAAGTAATTTGCCATTGTGTACCTACTGTATTTTTTACTTGGAAAATGTGCATTTCCGTTCTTTCAATGAGTGAACAGAAATTACTGTTTAATTTTTCTATCGAGTCAGTGACGACTTGTGATGGATAGAGTCTACTGCTTACGCTCTGTTGAATAAAATGATATATTCGCAATACAGTATTGCAAAAAATGAAACGTTATGGATTTTCGCTCTCTACAGTTGTTCCAACATCTTGCTCAAAGCCTACATTTTGGCAAAACCGCAAACGCGCTTTTTGTTAGCCCATCAACCTTGAGCAGGGCTATCCAACGCTTGGAAGAAGAATGTGGAGCAGAGCTATTCATACGCGACAATCGTAAGGTGAAAATGACCCTTGCAGGGGAAAAAATGCTGGCATTTAGTCAAGATGTATTATCAAACTGGAATAGCTTGAAGGCCGACCTTGATATGCTCAATCCCATGTTAACTGGGGAAATTAAGTTATATTGTTCAGTCACGGCCAGCCAAAGTCATTTGCCAACTATTTTGACTGTTTTTAGAGATAAGCACCCACAAGTTGAAGTGCAATTGACCACGGGGGATCCCTGGTTATCGGTTTCCAAAGTGGCAAATAAAGAAGTGGATGTGGCCATTGCGATTTTTGCCCCCGATATGCCCAAAGATATCAAGTTTCAACAGATAGATACCATACCCTTGTTACTGATATCACCCAAAGATTCACAAATTACTACCCTCGAACAGGTGGATTGGCGTGATCACAAAGTAGTACTGCCAGAAGGTGGACCTTCAAAACGGATCGTTCATCACTGGTTCTCTGAAATGGGCATACGACCCAAAGTATATGGCACGGTAGGCGGAAATGAGGCAATTGTTAGTATGGTTGGCTTAGGTTGTGGTTTGGGAATCGTACCCCAGGTGGTGCTCGATAATTCCATGGCAAGCAGACGAGTAAATCGAATAAGAATCAACAATATTGAACCCTATCAACTTGGATTGTGCTGTTTAAAGTCACGGCAATCTGAAACCTTAATTGAAGAGTTCTTTAATCAGCCAGAGTTTCAATAACGCAGTTCGTTGATGATATTATCTAGAGCCCTATAGCCAAGGGCTTCTGCTAAATGAACTCGTGTAATCTGTGGCTCTAATGACAAGTCAGCAATGGTGCGAGCAACTTTAATTACACGATGAAAAGCACGCATAGACAAACCTAGCTGTTCCACCGCAGATTGCAAAAACTGGCGATCTGCGGGGGCAAGTGGACAGTGCGTTTCCATTTCATTGGCGCTTAATTGGGCATTGCATTTTCCAGCTCGTTGCATTTGTCGCTCTCGAGCTTGAAGCACTCTTGACTTAACTTGCGAACTGGTTTCAGAGGTGTATTGAACATGAGCATACATTTCATCATTGCTTAACTTAGGCACATCGACTTGTAAATCGATACGATCTAAAAACGGCCCGGAAATGCGATTAATGTATTTTAAAACTTGTTCTGAAGTACTGCGACCATCTCGTAAGCTACCCGTTGGACTTGGATTCATTGCCGCCACAAGTTGGAACGAAGCGGGGTACTTTACCTGTTTGGATGCTCGCGAAATAGACACCACCCCTGACTCAATGGGTTGCCGTAGCACGTCTAATACTCGTCGCTCGTATTCCGGCAATTCATCTAAAAATAACACACCATTATGGGCAAGGCTTATCTCACCGGGCTTAGGGTTACTACCTCCTCCAACTAGGGCAATGGCTGATGATGTATGATGAGGCTGCCGAAATTTGCGTAGCAGCCAGGTGGTTGGATCTACTTCGTGGCCACTAATGGAATATACAGTGGCGGTTTCTAAGGCTTGTTGTTGAGACATTTGCGGCAAAATTGTTAGCAAACGCTGGGCTAACATGGTTTTGCCCGTGCCAGGCGGCCCAACAAATAAGATGTTATGATTTCCCGCGGCGGCAATTTCTAATCCGCGTTTTGCCAGCTGCTGGCCTTTGATGTCAGCCATATCAAATTCGTATTGCTGAGGGCGTATGCTGCTTTTTTGTTGCTCTAAGGGTTGCTTTTGCTGACCACAGAGGTGTAAATACAGTTGCGACAGGGTATTGAAAGCAAATACTTTGCTACCTTCTATTAAGCAGGCTTCAGAGGCGTTTTCTTTCGGTAAAATGGCTGTGCGTTTAGCACTGTTACAAGCATAATTAAACGGCAAAGCACCAGAGATGGGGCGAATGCTGCCGGTTAATGCTAGCTCTCCGGCAAACTCAAATTTTTCCAACTGCTCAATCTCAATTAATCCGCTAGCGGCAATAATACCGATGGCGATCGGTACATCAAAGCGACCTCCGTCTTTAGGCAAATCGGCTGGCGCTAAATTGATGGTAATGCGTTTAGCTGGAAACTCGAACCCTGAGTTGAGCAAGGCGCTTCTAACCCGTTCTTTGGACTCGCGCACAGCGGCATCAGCTAATCCTACTAGGTTAAATGCAGGTAAGCCGTTGGCTAAGTGCACTTCGATACTGATTAATGGCGCATCTATGCCCACAGATGCCCGCGAATATACTACGGCTAACGACATCAACACTTCCCTATGCAGTGCGTTTAACTTGTATGCTAAAAATAGAAAGTATTTTATGTTTTTGCCAGAAACTTAGGTCTAGTTTTGATGCTCGTTCCTAATTACTCAGCCTATTCACCCTTTTCTAATCCCAGTTAATTAAATTAAATGGCGTATAAAGAATAATATATGCCCTTTGAAAACTTGATTCTGCGGGGGGTTACATGATATTTCTATACAACAGTGACGATCTTATTAATATGAATACCAAATTTAATACAACTATCGAGCAAGTGTTGATTGTGATTATTGACGCGCGGGGGAAACTCTAGCGAGGGTAGGTGTATTTATAGATTTGCCAAACCCTCGCAGTAAAACGCGGGGGTTTTTGTTTTTAAAGGCTGAAACAAAAACATATTAATTTCGTAAACATGATTTCAATTTAGAGGGTTTTACCATGCCAAAGTTACGTTCATCCACTACCACACAAGGCCGCAATATGGCAGGTGCCAGAGCTTTGTGGCGTGCCACTGGCATGAAAGATGGCGATTTTCATAAGCCCATTATCGCAGTGTCTAACTCTTTTACTCAATTTGTTCCTGGGCACGTACATTTAAAAGATATGGGCCAATTGGTTGCCCGCAGTATCGAAGAAGCGGGTGGTGTGGCTAAAGAGTTCAATACTATTGCGGTTGATGATGGTATTGCTATGGGTCATAGCGGAATGTTGTACAGTTTGCCTTCACGAGAAATCATTGCCGATTCAGTGGAGTATATGGTAAACGCCCACTGTGCAGACGCCATTGTGTGTATCTCTAATTGTGACAAAATCACGCCGGGAATGTTGATGGCGTCGATGCGCTTGAATATTCCCGTTATTTTTGTTTCCGGTGGTCCCATGGAAGCGGGTAAAACCAAGCTTTCAGATCAAATCATCAAACTTGATTTGGTTGATGCTATGGTGGCTGGCGTTGATGACAACGTGACTGATGACGACAGTCAAGAAGTAGAACGTTCAGCTTGTCCTACATGTGGTTCTTGTTCTGGTATGTTCACCGCTAACTCCATGAATTGCTTAACTGAGGCTCTAGGTTTATCGCTACCTGGTAATGGTTCTATGTTGGCAACTCATGCGGATCGTGAAGGATTGTTCAAACAAGCTGGTAAACAAATTGTTGAGCTTTGCCGTCGTTACTATAAAGAAGATGACGTTTCTGTTTTACCTCGCAATATCGCGAATTTTAAAGCTTTCGAGAACGCCATGAGCCTGGATATCGCCATGGGCGGCTCAACCAATACCATTTTGCATTTATTAGCCGCAGCGGTAGAAGGAGAAATTCCATTTACCCTCGATGATATTGATCGTTTATCTCGTAAAGTTCCGCATCTATGTAAAGTTGCGCCCTCTACACCTAAATACCACATGGAAGATGTGCACCGTGCCGGTGGTGTATTAGGCATTTTGGCGGAAATAAATCGTGCGGGTTTATTGCATGCCGACTGTCCTCATGTGTTGGGTAAGTCAATAGGCGAAGTCATTGCGGATTGGGATATAACCAACCCAGCTAACGAAAAAGCCATCGAATTTTATAAAGCCGGCCCTGCAGGGATCCGCACGACTAAAGCCTTCAGTCAAGATTGTCGCTGGCCGACAGCAGATACTGACCGTACCGATGGTTGTATACGCAGTATCGATAATGCATTTAGCGAAGAGGGTGGCTTAGCTGTCTTATTTGGTAACATTGCTGAAGATGGTTGTATTGTAAAAACTGCGGGTGTAGATGAGTCTATCCACAAATTTACGGGGCGGGCGCGTATTTTTGAAAGCCAAGATGAAGCTGTCGCCGCTATTTTGGGTGATCAGATTGTTGCCGGTGATGTGGTGATTATTCGTTACGAAGGTCCTAAAGGTGGTCCGGGCATGCAAGAAATGTTGTACCCAACCACTTATCTAAAAGCCAAAGGTTTAGGTAAAGAGTGTGCCTTGATCACTGACGGAAGATTTTCAGGTGGTACTTCTGGTTTATCCATTGGTCACTGTGCGCCAGAAGCTGCGAGTGGCGGTGGCATAGGCTTAGTGGAAGAAGGCGACACCATTTTGATTGATATTCCCGGTCGCAAAATTGGAATTGATATCAGTGATGCTGAGTTACAAACTCGCCGCGATGCCATGAATAATAGTCCTAGACCTTGGAAGCCAGCAACGCGTCAGCGTAAGGTTTCCCTGGCGTTAAAAGCATATGCGTTATTAGCCACAAGTGCCGATAAAGGCGGAGTACGTGATGCTTCGAAATTGGAAGACTAAATGAGTTTATCTGCTAATGAGTATTTGAAACGTATTTTACTGTCACCGGTTTATGATGTGGCAGTAAATAGCGAGCTCAATCGGTTAACCAGTTTATCTAGTGCTTTAGGTAATGATATTTATTTAAAGCGCGAAGATCAGCAACCGGTGAAATCCTTCAAGCTGCGCGGTGCCTATAATAAATTGGCATGTTTATCTGAGCAGCAATTGCAGGCAGGTGTGGTTGCCGCATCAGCAGGCAATCATGCCCAAGGTGTTGCTTATTCCGCTAAGATTAAAAAGATCCAAGCTACAATAGTGATGCCAGAAACTACTCCAGATATTAAAGTGGATGCGGTAAGGCGCTTTGGTGGTGAGTATGCCCACGTTGTGCTACATGGCACTAGCTTTGATGAGGCGAAAGCAGAAGCGCTGCGTCTATCCGAAGTTAATGGCTACACTATGGTTGCCCCTTTTGACGATGAAGACGTCATTGTTGGCCAAGGCACTATTGGTAGAGAGCTGCTTGAGCAGTTGCCTGACTTAGATATCTTATTCATCGCTGTTGGTGGGGGTGGTTTGGCTGCTGGTATCAGCGTTTATCTTAAGCAGTTACGACCGGATTTGAAAATCATTGCGGTAGAATCTGATGAATCTGCCTGCTTACAAGCTGCATTGCAAGCAGGTGAGCCTGTGCCACTTGCGTCGGTGGGCATATTTGCTGACGGTGTGGCAGTGAAGACGATTGGAACTGAGCCGTTTCGCTTATGTCAGCAATATGTTGATGATGTTATTACCGTCAATACCGATGAAATTTGCGCCGCTATCAAAGACATTTTTGATGATACTCGAGTGATTGCGGAACCTGCTGGTGCTTTATCTGTGGCCGGGATTCGAAAGTACCTTAGTGAGCATACTCTATCGGGCAAAAAAATTGGTGGCATCTTATGTGGTGCGAATATCAATTTTCATACCCTGCGATACGTATCTGAACGCTGTGAGCTAGGAGAGCAAAAAGAAGCGGTTTTTGCCGTTAAAATCCCTGAACAGAAAGGTGAATTTAAACGCTTTTGCGAATTGCTAGGTGGCAGAACCATTACTGAATTCAATTATCGCTATGCCAATGATGGTGAAGCCCATATTTTTGTTGGTATAAAATTACGCTTTGGACGAGAAGAATATCATCAATTAGAGAAGTTACTCACCGATAGCGGCTATCAGTGTTTTGATTTGTCTGAAAATGAAATGGCTAAGCTGCATGTGCGTTACATGGTGGGTGGACGTCCACCTACGTTGCTCAATGAGCGCATCTTTTCCTTTGAGTTTCCGGAATACCCCGGAGCTTTGATGAAGTTCTTAAATACTCTTGGTGAGTCATGGAATATCACGCTATTCCATTATCGGAATCATGGTGCTGCCGAAGGTTTAGTGCTTGCTGGGTTTGATTTACCTGATCAAGGGAGAGTCGACTTCGATCAGCATCTAGATAAACTTGGCTATCAATATGACGAACAAACAAGCAATCCAGCTTATCAATTCTTTTTATCTGATTTAGCTAAATAGTTGCCAAAAAATGCAAATGGCTCCTTAATGAAGTGACCCCATTTAGTTGGGCTCATTGCTAAGGGGTAACCAAGGCCTGATTTCGATATTGTATCGGACTCAGGCCTTTTTATTTTTGCTTATGCGATTAGTTTTGCAGTGCGTAGAGCTTTTCCAAACGCTGTGCAATTTCAGGTGCGATTAATGCAATGATATCTTGGCGCAAGGTCTCGCTTGTTTCTGAATGTTGCAATTGACCATCTTCACTGTCCGCGAGAAGCTGATTTTCCCGTAGTGCATTCACGAAGCTTGCCAATACATTTTTATCGAAAAACTCCGGCGAACTGATACCGTGCAAAGCGGCTAAGCGTTCTGCAAACTTGGCACTTTGCCGTTCTAAAGCGCCGCGACTCATTTTCTTTTCTTTTGCTAACAAAGACAATACTAGGGCATAACGTTGCAAGGTTTCTTGAATACAACGATTGAGTAACCATAATGAATAAAATGAATTCGCTGTCGGCTCGGCGGGGGCTAATTTACGCCCTATTGTGACAATCATGCCCATTTCTAACATGCTATCAATTAGCCCTTCCACATATTCTTTTGCTTGTTCAGGCGACATATACAAAAACCACTCTCGCTGCAACATGGGATAAAGGCGCATAATAAGATCAAGCAGTTTGGTTTTACCTAACCCATTGTGAGCAAACACGATAGCGGCAATTAACCCAGGGATGGCGAACAAGTGCAAAATATTATTGCGATAATAAGTTAGCATTACGGCATTACGTTGTTCTAGAGAGATAATCTTACCAAAGCTATCTTCCGAGACATTCATTTTTCCCAGTTTTAGGGTTTGTTCTACAATTTCATGGCCATTCTTATCCGGCAGGCTCACCAGTTCACTGTACGGCGATAATTTTAGTAAATGAATATAATCATCAACAGCCTGCTCTAATTCCAATTGCCCCATGGCGTTTTTCTTAGCAGAAAGTAAACACAATGCACACAATGACATACCACTTATCGCCGCTGTCTGATTAATTCGCACCATGACTTGGTTGGCAAGGATATTTACTGTGGGAGTGAGCCAACTTGGTTTTTTATCAACTTCACTGTTTTGTGCGTCACGCCAATCGGGTACCTGCTCATCGAGGAAATTATTAAGCTGGATAGGTTCGCCAAAATTGAGAAATCCGTGGCCATAGTTTTTCAGCTTTCTGACGACAGAAAATAAACCAAATATCGATTCTTTCTTCTTAGTATTGCCTTTTAACTCACTAAGGTAACTGCCCACTTCCATTACGTGTTCATAACCTATATACACAGGCACTATGCTCACTGGGCGATTTACCCCTTTAATCATGGCCTGCAAGGTCATTGCTAACATTCCGGTTTTCGGAGGTAACAGTCGTCCCGTGCGGCTTCGTCCGCCTTCAGCATAATATTTAACGGAATAGCCTTTGTTAAATAACAGTTCTAAGTATTCACGAAATACGCTTGTATATAGTTTGTTACCAGCAAAACTGCGGCGTAGGAAAAATGCGCCACCGCGCCGGAAAATGCCGCCAACAGGCCAAAAGTTTAAATTAATTCCAGCAGCGATATGCGGAGTAACCAAGCCTTGGTGATAAATTGCGTAAGTTAACAGTAAGTAGTCCATATGGCTGCGATGGCAGGGAACGTATATGATTTCATGACCATTTTGAGCGAGCTTTCTGACTTTATCCGCGTGACCTACTTCGATTCCATCGTATATTTTATTCCAGATCCGCGTTAGCACCCGATCACCGAAACGGATCAACCCTTCACGGTAGTCCGCGGCAATTTCGTTGATGTAAGATTTTGCATTGGCCTTGGCTTTGGACAAAGGTATTTTCTTTTGTCTAGACTCTTCATTGATGGCATTGATGACCGTCACTGAACCAAGAATTGAATTATATAATTCTTGCTTTTCTAACAGCATTGGACCGTTAAACGCCTGTCTTTTTCGGTGAAAATGCGTGCCTGCCAAGCGAATTAATTTGTGTGCGATTTCAGCTTCAGTGCCAGGGAGTTTGGTCATATCCCTTGAAGATACGGCTTTACTATAAGAAACAAAATTATCACGGCCTAAAAACAGCACTATAAAAAACTTTCGTAACCAACTTGGCGATGCTTTGTCTGCAAGGAGATCGGCTAAACCGTTAGATTTTCTGCCAGGAGCACGTCCCCAAAAAACCGTGACTGGGACGATTTGCAAATCTAGATCTGTATTGTCTTTGTGAAGCTGAAATAGATGGGTTAAATCTGCCGCAATTTTAGTCCCTTTAATGGTTCTACCTATGACGGATTGAGGTTGTTCTAGGAAAACGCTGGCACTGTGTTCTTCTCCGCCAATAACGATTTTCTTAGTCGGGTTGGGTAAATCAACCTTCTTGGTAGACATTTTTAGGGCAAGTTGATCGGTAATCGAGTGGGTTCTAAGCAAATATACAATAGGTTTGCTTTTATCTATTCCTAACTCAGTTTCAATGTCAGTGGGAATACTATTGACTTTAACTAGCCATTTCACGGGAAAAGCAAAAATCGAAAGCAGCAAATTATGCAGCCAATCCATATTTAACACCTTGAGGTTTCGAAATCGTTAAAAGCATAGCATGAAGAGTACAACTCTATTCATGTTTGCATACTAAAATGCGCAGACTAACGTCTATTAAGTTGAACAACCATTTTATATTGTTACGGCATGTAAAGTCACCCTAATTAGCTGAATAGGTTTTTGATAATTCAGCAATAAATGAAAAACAAAATTTGTGTTATCTTCGCAACTGTATATACTAACAGTTAAACTGTATAGAAAAACAGGCTGTTTATGCGTCCACTAACACCACGACAAAGCGAAATTCTTGAATTAATAAAAACAACCATGCTAGCAACGGGAATGCCGCCTACGCGTGCCGAAATTGCGCGTCAATTGGGATTTAAATCGGCTAATGCGGCTGAAGAGCATCTTAAGGCACTGGCCCGCAAAGGTGTCATTGAGATTCTTCCCGGTACCTCAAGAGGAATTAAACTGAATGTTCCTTTGGAAGATGAATTGGAAGAAACCGGTTTACCTTTAATTGGGCGTGTGGCTGCGGGCGAACCTATTTTGGCCGAAGAGCATGTTGAGTGTCATTACAAAGTTGATCCGGACTTATTTAAACCTAGCGCAGACTTTTTGCTGCGAGTTAGCGGCATGAGTATGAAAGATATCGGTATCTTGGATGGCGATTTGCTAGCTGTTCATCGCACTACAGATGTTCATAATGGTCAGGTTGTTGTGGCGAGAGTAGATGAAGATGTCACCGTAAAACGCTTAGAAAAGCGTGGAAGGGAAGTCATCCTACATGCTGAAAATGATGATTTTAATCCTATTAAAGTGGATTTAGCCTCTCAACCTTTCAACATTGAAGGTATTGCCGTGGGGGTTATTCGTAACGCTGATTGGATGTAAACCAAATTGTCTAAAGTTGAATAATTCCAAAAAGGTGACTTATCTAGTCACCTTTTTAATGACTTGTATTTGGTTATTTAAAAAATTTAAATTGTTAATTATCTATTTTCTCCCCTTCAATAAATTCACTTTTCTCAACAAAATTTCGTTTACTTATTTCATATCATGGAGCTTGGGAACCGCTTCAGTTAGGAATTTTTCGTTTTAAAGACAAAAATTACCAGTTCAAATTCCATATTCAGTGTATCTATTTCAAATTGATATAAAAGATAACTTTTCCCTCTATTTTGATTGAAAATCAACCGGTTGATTAAAATTTTAACAAAAAACACTAGACGTCAGACTTTAGTTGAGTAATTCTTATACTAGTTTTTACAGTTATGTAACATTAAGATTTCAAGTCATTTACCATGTTAGAGTCTTTTGCGGTTTATTACTCTGCTTTGCTCCTTTGGAAAAGGCTTACATCATCAGGAGGTGTTGAGTGAAAAAGATATGGTCCAGCATATTGGTAATACTGACCAGTCTAATTGCATTTACAGTGTCCGCAGAATCGACTTCGACTGCTGATCAGTATCAATTAAATTTACGCAAAGGCGCGACAGAAATTAGTGGTCAAGTTTATGACTTGCATATGCTGATGTTTTTCATTTGTGTCGTAATTGCAGTGTTGGTATTCGGTGTGATGTTTTGGAGTATGATTTTCCATCGTAAATCCAGAGGCGCACAACCTGCTAATTTTCATGAAAGTGTCAAAGTGGAAATTGCATGGACAATAATCCCTTTCATTATTCTCGTGGTAATGGCATTTCCAGCAGCTAAAACATTGATCGCAATGGAAGATCCTGAAAATTCAGACGTCACTGTTCTGGTGACGGGTTCCCAATGGAAGTGGCATTATAAATACATGGAGAACGATGTTGAATATTACTCCGTGATGGCCACTCAACAAGAACAGATCAATAACAAATTTGAAAAAGGCCACAACTACCTCCTGGAAGTTGATCGTCCTTTAGTTATTCCAACGGGTAAAAAAGTCCGTTTTCTTGTGACCTCCGATGACGTCATTCATTCATGGTGGGTTCCTGACTTTGCGGTTAAAAAAGATGCAAACCCTGGATTTATTAATGAAGCTTGGGCAAACGTCATTGAACCAGGTGTGTATCGCGGTCAATGTGCCGAGTTATGTGGAAAAGATCACGGCTTTATGCCCATTGTTGTTATCGCCAAAGAACCTGCCGAATATGAACAATGGATAAACGCTCAAGAAGAAGTGCAGCGCAAAGCAAAAGAAGAAGAGCAACGATTGCTCGCCATGAATATGAGCATGGAAGAATTGATGAGCAATGGTGAACAGGTTTACATGCGTGCATGTGCAGCTTGTCACCAACCAAATGGGCAAGGTTTACCCGGCGTATTTCCCGCTTTGGTCGGCAGTGACATGGTTCTCAATGATATGGCGGCTCACATCGATATCGTTGTAAACGGTAAAACGGGAACTGCCATGCAAGCCTTTGGAAAACAATTAACCATGAGTGAACTGGCTGCAGTTATTACTTATGAACGTAATGCTTGGGGTAACGATACCGGCGACATGGTCCAAGCCAAAGATATTAACGCCGTAATGACAGGTCAATAAGGGGAGCAGTTATGAGCACAGCGACAACCGAACTCGATCATGACGACCATCACCATCATGCTCCTAGTGGCATAAAGCGTTGGTTATTTACGACAAACCATAAAGATATCGGAACCCTTTATCTGTGGTTCGCGTTCATCATGTTTTTAACTGGCGGCGCGATGGCCATGGTAATACGTGCTGAATTATTTCAGCCGGGTTTGCAGATAGTTGATCCGAACTTCTTCAATCAAATGACTACAGTGCACGGCCTAATCATGGTATTTGGTGCGGTTATGCCTGCATTCACTGGGTTAGCAAATTGGCTGGTACCTATGATGATTGGTGCGCCGGATATGGCATTACCGAGAATGAATAACTGGAGTTTCTGGATATTGCCAATGGCATTTACCATACTACTGGCGTCGTTGTTTATGGAAGGCGGTGGTCCAGCATTCGGTTGGACCTTCTATGCACCTCTTTCTACAACTTACAGTAATGACACCACAGCCTTGTTCGTATTTTCGGTGCATATTATGGGGATCTCTTCCATCATGGGGGCGATTAACGTGATAGTGACTATTTTCAATATGCGCGCACCAGGGATGACGTGGATGAAAATGCCACTATTTGTGTGGACATGGCTAATTACCGCGTTTCTGTTAATTGCTGTTATGCCAGTTCTAGCTGGTGCAGTGACCATGGTGTTAACCGATAAATTTTTCGGAACGAGCTTCTTCAATGCTGCTGGCGGTGGTGATCCCGTGATGTTCCAGCATATATTTTGGTTCTTCGGGCATCCAGAAGTGTATATCATGATCCTTCCTGCATTCGGCATCATTTCAGCCATAGTGCCGACGTTCTCAAGGAAAAAATTATTTGGTTATGCCTCTATGGTATATGCCACAACCTCCATCGCTTTGCTGTCATTCATCGTTTGGGCTCACCATATGTTCACTACGGGAATGCCGGTCGGTGCTGAACTATTCTTTATGTTTGCCACTATGTTGATATCGGTACCCACTGGAGTCAAAGTCTTCAACTGGGTAGCAACCATGTGGCGAGGCTCACTCTCATTTGAAGTGCCTATGCTATTTGCTTTGGCATTTATTGTATTGTTTACCATTGGGGGGCTATCTGGCTTAATGCTGGCGATTACACCAGTGGACTTCCAATATCACGATACCTATTTTGTAGTGGCTCATTTCCACTATGTATTAGTGACAGGCGCTATATTTTCCATCATGGCAGCGGTGTATTACTGGCTGCCTAAATGGACTGGCAAAATGTTCGATGTGACTTTAGCTAAATGGCATTTTTGGTGCTCGCTGATTTCCGTCAATGTACTATTTTTCCCAATGCATTTTGTTGGTTTAGCTGGTATGCCTCGTCGTATTCCAGATTACGCTTTGCAATTTGCTGACTTTAACAAATGGATAAGCTTGGGTGGATTTGCATTCGGACTGTCTCAACTGATCTTCCTTGCCTTGCTGATAAAAGCATGTCGTAAACACGGTGAGCCTGTTTCTGACCAAGTCTGGGAAGGTGCAGAAGGTTTGGAGTGGGAGATCCCTTCTCCAGCGCCTTATCATACCTTCGATACACCGCCAGTGATTAAGTAAGTGTGATTCATCATGACTGAGGGTTCAAACAACAGCCAATCTAACAACGGTAAACTGGTCTTAAAGCTGGTGGCTGTGGTGATTGGCATGTTTGGTTTCGCTTTTGCATTGGTTCCGCTATACGAAGTGTTTTGCCAAGTTACTGGCATTAATGGCAAAACCAGTGATACCGCAGCGATATATGAATCAATTGAAGTTGATCACTCTCGGATGATAACCATTGAGTTTATTACCCGCACAAACACGGGTATGCCTTGGGAGTTCAAAGCGCAAACCCGCAAGGTCGAAGTCTATCCGGGTGAAATGAATCAGGTAGATTTTTACGTTAAAAATAACACTCACAAAGACTATGTGGCACAAGCCGTTCCCTCTGTTTCACCAGGAACGGCAGCTTTGTATATGAATAAAACAGAGTGCTTTTGCTTTAATAATCAGCCTTTGGCTGCTGGTGAAGAAGCGATTATGCCAATGAAGTTTTACGTTGATCCACAGTTACCAAAAGATATTAAATTTTTCACCCTTCAGTATACCTTGTATGACGTAACGGCAAGTGCCGAAGGCGTTGCAATGAATCAAGGATAAAAGGAATAAAAATGGCACAACAACAAGTTTATGAAAAATATTATGTTCCAGACCAAAGCCCTTGGCCCATTGTTGGAGCGATAGCTTTATTTCTGATTGCGTTTGGTGCAGGCAATTTTGTCGTGGAACAAACCAAAGGTGAAAGTGGCTATGGTGGCTGGACGCTTCTTGCCGGCATAGCGACTTTGTTAGTTATGTTAGTCGGTTGGTTCAGAAATCAGATCCATGAATCTATGGCCGGCAAGTACAGCGCTCAATTAGGTCGCTCTTACCGCCAAGGTATGGCGTGGTTTATTTTCTCTGAAGTGATGTTTTTTGCGGCATTTTTTGGCGCGCTGTTTTATGCTCGAATGATTGCTATGCCTTGGCTAGACGGGGCGGGCAACAATGCCATGACAGCTGAAGTGTTATGGCCTAATTTTGAAGCTGTATGGCCATTAACTAAAACCCCTGGTGGTGTTGAGACAACTGCAATGGGTTGGATGGGCTTACCTCTGTACAACACCATAATATTGTTAATATCTTCAGTTACTTGTCATTTTGCTCATGTGGCGCTGGAGAAGCAACAACGCGGCAAGTTGATTGCATTTTTGGGTGTGACAATTTTACTTGGTTGTTTCTTTCTAACCTTGCAAGTTGAAGAATACGTGCACGCCTATCGTGAAATGAATCTGACCTTACAATCAGGCGTCTATGGTAATACATTCTTCTTATTAACAGGCTTTCATGGAATGCATGTTACCTTGGGGACAATCATTTTGATTGTATTGTTTTTCAGAGTGCTCAAAGGTCATTTTACACCAGATAATCACTTCGCATTTCAGGCCGGTAGCTGGTATTGGCACTTTGTAGATGTAGTGTGGGTAATGCTATTTTTCTTTGTCTACATACTGTAAATACAATGAGGTACCTAAGCGTCCCTCAATAGGGACGCGGATTGGGAGTAATAAGTCCCGTTGCTACAGCGAGCAATAACAAAATCACAATAATTGCGGAGGTCATAACCCGGCGGCCGATAAATTTACTCATAGGAGGTTGATTGGGGTCGTTTTTTAACATTATTATCATGGCGCGAAAAAGATTGTAGAGCATAAAAAGCAATAAGCCGCCAACTAATAGTTTAACTAACAAATCGATCACTCCTTAAGAATTATGGTCACTAAATTGAATAGTTCCAAACACCCTTACTTTGCCACATTTTTAGTGTTGTTGGCAGTAGCAATTTTGTGTTCTTTGGGCGTATGGCAATTGCAGCGTGGGCATTATAAAACGGATCGCATTCAACAAATTGAATTGAGAAAGGCAACGACCCCCCTGAATATTGAAGATATTTTAGAACGTCAGGACAAGCGAGACTTGCCATTAGAATTCAAAGGTCGAATGTTAGTGAATAAGATCTTTTTACTTGATAATCGAATTGAAAATGGCCAGGTAGGTTTTCATGTTTTAGTTCCTGTTCGCACCGAGTTTGGTGTTGTAATTACTAATTTAGGTTGGGTTAAAGGCGGTCAGTATCGCAATGATTTACCTAAATTTGATCTACCCACTTATGAACAAGTGTTGTTCGGTACAAGCTGGGTTCCCACCGTTAACCCAATGGTGACAGAAACGGCACAAATTACCGACAGTTGGCCGGTATTGGTACAAAGTATCGATTTAACCCTGATGTCGAAGTTTTTAGGGACGGAGGTATTACCCATGGTTTTGCAATTAGATCCGGCGTTTCCCATTGGCTTTTCTCGCCATTGGGTACCCGTAGTTATGGCTCCTGAAAAACACTATGGTTATGCAATACAGTGGTTTGCTTTGGCAATGGCTTGTTTTGTTATTTATGTTGTCGCATTACGAAAAAGGAACGCACCTAAAGATGTCTGAAGTTGTTAACAACAAAAAATCGAAAACACCTATTATAATGTTCATAGTGTTTGTTCTTCCAGTGGTGCTTGCTTACCTAGCATTAACCTTCGATTGGTTCAATAAAGGAGCAACAAATAAAGGTGCATTAATTACACCGCCACTAGATTTGAGTGCTGTGGTTGCTGAGCGAAAACCTTTGTGGCGACTACTGTTTATTATGCCTCAGGATTGTGGACAAGGATGTGAAAATGCACTTTATAGCCTTAACCAGATTTGGGTCGCTTTAGGGAAAGAATCTGATCGGGTTGAGCCTTTGGTTTTGACTCATCAAAAAAGCGAACAAATCGAATTGACCGACATGCAACGTCATCCCAATATCAAGGTGTTAAAAACCGATGAGCAAAATGTAAATAATTTGTTTAAAGATGAGTCTGCAGATGGTATTTTCATTGTTGATACTCTAGGAAATGTCATTTTAAAGTATCCAATTAAACAACAACAAGAAGACGCGATTCAACAGAGCCGCGACATTTTGGCCGATTTACGCAAGTTATTAAAGCTGTCTCGCATTGGGTAAGGAACGGTTGCAATGAGAAAATTAGTGCTGGCTTCAGTGGTGCTAGCAATAGTGGTAATAGTGTTGGGGGCTTACACTCGTTTAACCGATGCTGGATTAGGTTGTCCTGATTGGCCAGGCTGCTACGGCCATTTGAGTGTACCCGCTAGTGATACCCATATTAGTGCCGCCCAGGATGCATTTCCAGAACGCACTTTTGAGGCGCATAAAGCTTGGAATGAAATGATCCACCGTTACGCCGCAGGTACTTTGGGTTTATTCATTTTAGTTATTTTTGCCGTTAGCTTAGTTAAACGGTCATTTCACAGTCCAGTTAAATTACCGTTTTTTTTACTGTGTTTAGTTTGTTTCCAGGCAGCATTGGGAATGTGGACGGTAACACTTAACTTGATGCCGCTGGTGGTTATGGGGCATTTACTAGGTGGTTTTGCGGTGTTGTCTTGTCTGTATTTATTATATCTGAGATTAACACCCTATCGGATACCTGGTGGTGACTCACAGATGAAAGTGTTTGCTAAATACTGTGCCTTGGGAATTTTGATTTTAATCGGTCAGATAGCCCTAGGTGGCTGGACTTCAGCAAACTACGCCGCTTTAGCCTGTACCGAATTTCCTTTCTGTGAAAGTGATTGGGTGAGTCAATTAGACTATGCCGGGGCTTATAGTATTCCCCATGCAGAAAATTATGAATTTGGGGTGCATGATTGGGCTGAAAGAATGACGATGCATGTTACTCATAGATTGGGTGCTATCGTGACATTTGTATATTTATGTTGGTTAGCAATTCGTTTATACGCCGTTGCATCCTCTCAATTAATAAAGAGTTTATCTATCAGTTTGGTTTTGATTCTAGGGTTACAAGTTATGCTTGGAGTGAGCAATGTAGTGTTCAGTCTGCCTTTATCTGTAGCTGTTTTACACAATGCTGTAGCGGCATGCTTACTGTTAGTGATGGTGAAACTCTGTTACACCCTTTACAGAAAGACTTAGGAGATCAACGTGAATAAAACGCTGCAAGCAAACTATGCAAAATCATCTTCGCAAGTCGCTAATTGGCGTGACTACTATGAATTAACTAAACCCAAAGTAGTGATGCTGTTGTTACTGACCGCGTTAGTTGGAATGTGCCTAGCCACTGAGACATGGGTGAGTTGGCAGGTATTAATTGCTGGCTTAGGGGGCATTGGTTTATTGTCGTCTTCTGCGGCGGTGATTAATCATGTGGTCGATCGGAATATCGATAGCAAAATGGCCAGGACCTTTAATCGTCCGGTGACGAAAGGCAAAATAAGTCCATTGCGCGCCACTATCTTTGCTTTTGTGTTGGGAGTTGCAGGTTATATATGTCTGGAACTTTGGGTTAACCGCCTAACTGCACTATTAACTTTGGCCAGCTTAGTTGGATATGCTGGTGTTTACACCATGTTTTTGAAGCGAGCTACTCCGCAAAATATCGTCATTGGCGGTTTAGCCGGAGCCGCTCCTCCTTTGCTAGGGTGGACGGCGGTTACTGGTGAAATTCATTCCCATGCATTGCTTTTGGTGCTTATAGTTTTTACTTGGACCCCTCCTCATTTCTGGGCGTTAGCTATTCATCGAGTGAAAGATTATGCGAAAGCTGAAATTCCCATGTTACCTGTGACTCATGGAGTGGAATTTACCAAAACCTCAGTTTTACTTTATACCTTATTACTTACTATTGTGTGTTTGTTGCCCTATTTAACCGGAATGTCTGGGGTTATCTATTTATTAGGTTCAGGTTTATTGAATGTTGGCTTTATGTATTACGCGTGGAAATTAAAATATGCAGCTAACGAAAACACAGCGATGAAAACCTTTGGTTTTTCAATCGTGCACTTGATGGTACTCTTTGTTGTATTACTCGTTGACCATTATTTAAAATTCACCCTATGAAACAAAATTTATTAATTGGCATAGTCGCTATTGTTGCTTTAATAGCAGGCTTGTATTTTTCGATAGTAATTGCGCCACCTGATGTTGCTGAGGTTAAGTATCTGCAAAAGTACCCGGCAGCACGGGCGTTACCAGAGTTTGAGCTTTATGATCAAAATGATGACCTATTTAGCAATCAACAGCTTGAAGGTTATTGGACGTTAGCTTTCGTTGGTTATACATTTTGTCCTGATATTTGCCCTACTACTTTAGCTGAGCTCAAAGGTATTTATCCTCAGTTGCAGGCGATTAATAGTGATTACCCAATCAAGATTTGGTTCTTATCTGTTGATCCAAAACGGGATACCGCAGCGCGTTTAAAAGAATATATAAACTTTTTTAATTCTGATTTTTGGGCCACTTCTGGCGAACATAAACAGTTGTTTCCATTGGTTAGATCAATGGGCATGATGTACGCCATGAGCGATAACACGGATGATCCCAATTATTTGGTGGATCACAGTGCCTCCATCACCTTGATTAACCCAAAAGGCGAGGTAGTTGGGCGTTTCAAACCAACACTTGAACCTGGCTCCATACCTGTGAGTGAAGGCTCACAAATAGTCGAAGATATGCCTATCGTCGTTTCAATGTAATTCCAATAAGATGTTCATTACCCGCGCAAAACAAAGTGACTATCGCTCTCTGGCGCAGTTGCTATTTTTGTCTGGTTCGGACAACTTAATAAGCTTACTCACTAGTCATCAAACGGCTTTAACCCTGCAACAAAAACAAAAAATCTGTTTAGATTTTCTAGAAACAGCTCTACAAATTCCCGATGGGCAATTTGGTTACCTAAATCAAATAGTGGCATTTAAACAGGATGTTATATGTGGCTGCGTCAGTTACTGGCAAGCACCAATGAGCGATTTGTTTAAACAACAGACTTTAGCCAGTTTAATGACCCATTTTGGTGTTGCAGAAACCGCTTCTATCCTAAAAAACAGTGAAGGTTTATCGACTTTGGTAAGAGCACCATCCAGCAATGAGTTAAGTATTGGTCATTTGGCTGTTGAACCCTCAAAGCGCAGGGAGAGAGTGGCGACTAATTTGCTAAATTACTGCCAAGAAGTGGCTATAAACTTAGGCAAATCAACCCTTGTATTAGATGTGATGGAAGACAATGATATTGCAATTCAGGCTTATATTAAATTTGGCTTTATGGAAAAATCTAAATCTCAACCAAGCAAAGAAGCGAAAAAAATGGGTTTCTTACCCCACATTCACATGCAAAAAAGTTTAGTGTAAGGTTACAGAAGCTTTATTCAATTTTTTAAACAACCAACAAAAGAGGTCGATGTGATGAGTGATAAAACGGTTAAAATTCCCCAGCAAGCCTTTGATTGGTATGACGAATACGCCCATGGTGATATAGACAGACGTACCTTTATCACGCGACTATCTAGTTTAGCCATCAGCGGCTTGGCAATCTCTACAATTGCGGCTTCCTTGACCCCTAATTATGCTAAAGCGGAGCAAGTTTCGTTTAATGATCCCGAGATAACAGCATCTTACTTAGAATTCGACTCTCCCAAAGGCCATGGCAAAGGACGTGGATATTTAGTGCTTCCTAAAGCACAGAACGAGAATCTTGGCGCTGTACTGGTGGTGCATGAAAATCGTGGCCTTAATCCCTACATTAAAGATGTGGCTCGTCGCCTCGCTAAAGCAGGTTATATCGCCTTTGCACCAGATGCGTTGTTCCCCTTAGGTGGCTATCCAGGTAACGATGATGATGGGCGTAAAATGCAACGTTCAATGGACAGAGTCAAAATCGAGGAAGACTTTAAAGCTGCCGCCTTAATGCTTAAATCCCATGAAAAAGGCAACGGAAAGCTGGGCGTTGTCGGATTTTGTTTTGGTGGCTATATCAGTAATATGCTGGCTGCCACCCTACCCAAGGTGATTAACGCTGCTGTGCCATTTTATGGAACGCCTGGAAAAGAGGATGTTGTTAATAATGTAAAAGGGCCACTGTTACTGCATTTTGCGGGGTTAGATAAGCGCGTAAATGCCACCTGGCCAGAATATAAAAAGGTTTTAGAATCAAATAACGCAAATTATGTTGCCCATACTTACCAAGATGTGAACCATGGGTTTCATAATGATTCTACCAGTCGTTATGATCAATCTGCGGCGGAACTGGCTTGGCAACGCACACTAAGTTTTTTTGCAACCCATCTGGCGCAAAACGCAAATACCAGTAAACCGATATTTTAGTCGTTACTGGGAATATCTAAGGTCATGCAAACGCTATGGGGGTCTTCCTCATAGTCTGCAAAAGGTGGACATTGTATAAACCCATGTTTCGCATATAAGGCTCTAGCTGGCGCAAAAAACGCCATGCTTCCCGTTTCTAAACTAAGGCGATGATAGCCCCGTTGTTTCGCCTCGCTGATTAGGTGAGCAAGCATCTTGGCTGCCACCCCTTGACGCAGAAACTGGTTCGAGGTGCGCATAGACTTTATCTCACCATGTTTATCTGAAAGCGCTTTAAGGGCGCCACATCCCACCAATTTATCTTTTTGCCATAACCCCCAGAAAGTGATGTCGTCTGCATTAAATTTAGACTCATCTATTGCGTGCACACTCTCTGGTGGGGAATGTTCGAACATTTCTTGATGATGGGCTTTTAAAAGCGCAATGACTTGCTCAGAAATTGGCTGCTCTTTGGTTATTTTCATAAACAGTTTCCTTTCACCATCTCCATTACTTTATCTTTATTAAATGAAAAGCGCTTTTAATCCAGCCAGTTGCCGTTTTCATCAGGTACAAACCAAGGTTGCGAAAACCAGTAGTACTTACCCGCATATGCGATACTCGGCGCCGTGCAATTTATTCTTGAACGTCCCTTGGGGAGTTTAGTTTGAATGTGATAAGTAAAAGCATTATCTTCCCAACTCAAATCGATTGGTTGTCCGGCGAAAAAACACGATAGTTGATTTTTATGTATGTCATCTAATTCAACCTTAATGGTTTGAGACGGTGTTCGTTCGGTAAGGCTTAGTTGTGGCTCTGCTATACTTTTGCTGATTATCGGCATGTCTAAGGTGTTCATTTTTACTTTTAGGGTGTTTAGGTTGGCGTATATGCCCGCAGCGGGGAAACGTGGTAATGCGCCGAAATCACTATTTTTAGAGATAGCTCCAGATTGTTGCCCGAACCCTATGAAACCTCTCTCCAGTAGCGCTTGACTAAGGGCTTGATTGTATTCGCCATAAGGATAGGCAAGGTACTTTAAGTTGAAGCTAGTATGCTGCTTAATACTTTGCTCAGCATGTTCGATGTCTTCAATGGTATTAGCCAACCACCCCTCCTGATCATTATCCAAAAGCAAATGTTTGTGAATACTCGTGTGGTTAGCGAAAGTGACTCCTTGTTGACTGAGTTCTGTTATTTCAGACCAATTGAGTTGATGTTTTTGTTTGCCAATTAAATCAGGACTAATAAAGATAGTGTATGGGAAATCATATTTGAGTAGAATTGGATGCGCATTTTCAGCTATGTTTCGATAGCCGTCATCGAAGGTGATAGCAACACTGTTTTCAGGTAAAGGTTGATTGTTTTGAATATTCTCGATTAATCTTTGTAATGGAACAACCTTATGATTTTGTTTCAAGTACGCCATATGTTCTTCAAACTTGTCGGGACTAATAGAAGTACTTGCTGGCGTATCCTCACTCACATGGTGATATAGCAATACCACACCATGCTGAGGATTTGCATAAGCTATTTTGCTAACGACTAGAAATAAAAAGCCGCCAAGCATTAAAAAAATGGAATAATACTTAACTTTACTTGTGTCACTCATTTTGGATTTCATCATTGCCTGAGCTTCCTACTTCAACCGCATCAAAACCCTTATTCTGGCAAAAAAACGCCCATCTAGAAATGATTGCGTTAATTTTTCCAATGTTATTGGCAAATATTACTGCGCCTTTAATGGGATTTGTTGATATTGCCGTACTCGGGCACATGGAAGGTAGCCATATTTTAGCCGGTGCGTCAGTTGCCACTTTAATACTAACTCAAATTTACTGGATTTGCGGGTTTATTCGCATGTCTGCTACAGGGCTAAGTGCCCAAGCAAAAGGACAAAAGTCGACTCAAGCGAGCTTTAAGGTATTTTATCAGAGTATGTTTAGTGCGGGCATAATTGCAGTTTTACTGTTGTTATTTCAGCAGCCTATTTTGGCTGTGGGACTACACTTTTCAGAAGCAAATGAATTGGTTTCTCAAGTGATTGTCGAATACTTTAATGTTCGTGTGTGGGGAGCTCCTGCAGCCTTGGCTAATTTGGCTCTCATTGGTTGGTTACTCGGTCAACAACGAAATAAATTAGTGATGTACAGCCAAGTTTTTGCCAACTTGTTGAATATAGTTCTGAATCTACTCTTTGTGTTTGTTTTTGACTGGCAGGTTGCCGGTGTGGCTGCTGCCACAGTTATCGCTGAATATTGCATTACCTTAGTGGGATTGTTCTTTGTCTTTAAAGGACAAGGTATTTTACCGCAACGAGAATGGCTCAAGGTTGAAAGCTTGGCCATCTTAACTCGCTTAAATAGCGCCATGTTGATCCGCAATTTAGCGTTGCAAGCCTGTTTGGTATTCATGACCTTTCAAGGTATCCGTTTAGGGGTACAAGCAGCGGCAATAAATGCCTTATTAATGCAGTTTTTTGTGCTTATTGCGTTGGGTTTAGATGCGGTTGCATTTGCAGTTGAAGCCAGAGTCGGAGAGGCCAAGGGGGCATCTAATCAGCGCTCATTAAAAGCAAATGTTGCGTTAGGACTTATTTGGTCCAGCGCTTTTGCTGTGGTCTATACCTTAGTTTTTGTGCTTTGGGGTAACAATATCATCGCTTTGTTGACAGATTTACCGACCTTGCAAGAGGCTGCTGCTGAGTTTTTACCTATTATCTGGTTACTACCCATAGTGGCACATTGGTGTTTTCTAATGGATGGTGTTTTTGTAGGCTTAACACGGGCTAATGCGATGCGCGATAGTATGTTGATAAGTGCGGTGTTGGTGTATTTTCCGGTTTGGTGGTTTTGCCAAGATATGGGTAATTTAGCCTTGTGGATAGCCTTGTTAGCATTTCTTGGGGCCAGAGGGATCAGTCTTTCGGGGTATTTCCTTTGGCTTTACCGCTGGCCTGTTCAAACCGATTAAGGGTTTGTGAAAATCGATTTGCAAATATACCTAAATACCCTTTTGCAGCGAAAAATAACCCTAAGGCTAACATTAAAACTCCCGGAATTTGCAACCAAATCGATAGCTTTAAACCTGCAAAAATGGATATCACCCCAGCCATAAAAATAGCGAGGCCGATTTTAAAATCGGCCCAACTTTTATGGGGATTGCTCCCCATTTTATACAGCCAGTTTTTAAACATGATCGAATGTTAAAAATAGGACGTGTTCAGGTTAATAATAAGAGTGCTCACCAGCGGTATGCTCAGTGGCATCTTTAACAGCCGTTATTTCACCAGCAAAGGCTTCTAACATTTGTTTTTCAATACCATCTTTTAAGGTTACATCCACCATTGAACAACCATTACACCCACCGCCAAATTGTAATATTGCCTCACCATTGTCAGTGATTTCCATTAACATGACTTTGCCGCCATGACTGGCTAGTTGTGGGTTTATCTCCGCTTCAATCATGTAACTAATGCGTTCCGCGAGTGGCGCATCACTGTCTACTTTGCGGGCTTTAGCATTTGGCGCTTTCAAGGTAAGTTGTGAACCCATTTGGTCGGTAACGAAGTCAATCTCCGCTTCTTCTAAAAAGGGGGCACTTTCTTGGTCGACAACAGCGTCAAAACCATTAAATGTGAGTAAGACATCGGTTTTTTCGACGGCATCTGGTGGACAATAAGACACGCCACACTCAGCACTTGGTGTACCAGGATTAACCACAAAGACACGAATGTTTGAGCCGGGCTCTTGTTTTTCAAGCAATTTAGTAAAGTGCGCTTGGGCACTTTCAGAAATATTAATCATCAATCATTCCTGATCTTTTCAAATTAGAGCGCTAGTTTAGCAGAAATACTTGAGTAAAACACTCAAGTAATGTGATTCTGTATATGAAATTTTTAACTAACAAAGAATTGATGCATAATATACACAAAATAAAAAGGAACTGCCCCAGTCGTTGAAGGCCAGATGGCTTTAGTCCTTAAGCGTTAGTCAAAATAATAATTAAAATCTACTTTAAAGAGTTTTATATGAATTTAAAGCGTTTATGCGCCACCGTACTTTTTTTATGTTTATCCTTTTCTGCTTCCGCCTTATCTGACTTAGATTACCTTCCTAAAACAGTGAGCTATGACACAAGTATTCCGAAGCCTGAAGAAGTACTAGGTTCTCCCGTGGGGACATGGCATGCTCGCCATGATCAAATCGTTCGTTATATGGAAATATTGGCGGAATCCTCGGATAGAGTTAGCTTAACTGAAACCGGCAGAACCTACGAGAATCGTCGTCTTCTGTTGATGACAATCACCTCTGCTGATAACCAAAAAAACATTAAAAGCATTCAGAAACGTCACTTGCAGGTTATTGAACAAGGGGCCAAGTCAAATGACACTGATCCCTTGATATTGTGGATGGGCTACAGTGTTCATGGTGACGAATCTTCAGGGGCAAATGCGTCCTTACTCGTGGCTTATTATTTAGCCGCAGCGCAAGGGCCTGAAGTAGATAAACTATTGGAAAACAACATTGTATTGTTGGATCCAGCCCTTAATCCAGACGGTTTAGCACGCTTTGCACATTGGGCGAATATGCATAAAAGTCAAAACTTGGTTGCAGATCCTAATAGTAGAGAATTAAATCAACGTTGGCCTAGAGGCAGGGTAAATCACTATTGGTTTGACCTGAACCGTGATTGGTTACTATTAACTCATCCTGAGTCTCGAGCTCGCATTAAGCAGTTTCAGCAGTGGCGTCCCCATGTATTAACCGACTTTCATGAAATGGGCTCCAACAGTACGTTCTTTTTTCAGCCAGGTATTTCATCACGCAAAAACCCCTGGACACCAGAGCAAAATGTGCAACTCACAGAGGCTCTTGCGAACTTTCACGCTGCCGCCTTGGATGATACTAAACAGCTGTACTTTACTCAGGAGGCTTATGACGACTTCTACTATGGTAAAGGCTCTACTTATCCTGATGGTTTAGGCACCATTGGCATATTGTTTGAACAAGCCAGTAGTCGTGGCCATTTGCGAGACACCGATAATGGACAGCTAACCTTCTCTGAAACGATTCAAAATCAAGTCACTACTTCTTTATCAACCTTCAAAGGTGCGCTGGCAAACAAACAAGCCCTTGTTGACTATCAATCTAATTTTAATCAACACACTAATGAGCTGATAAAAGATGATCGAGTAAAAGGCTATTTGCTTAGTGAAAGTCATGATAAAAGTCGATTCAATGAGTTAAAGAAAATTCTACAGCAACATAAAATTGAGCATTATTCGTTAAATAAGAACGTTAAAATAGATGATGTTACATACAATTCAGTAGATAGCATTTTTGTTCCTACTAACCAGTCTCGGTATCGTTTAGTGAAGTCGATATTTTCGACTCGCAAACGGTTTGACGACAATACCTTTTACGATGTTTCTAATTGGAACTTGCCATTAGCATTTAATTTGCAATACACAGAAGTAGACAAAGGAGATTTCCGTAAAATCTCATATTCTGACAAGCAAGCAGAATTGAAAGTGGCGAAGTTACCCAAGTTAAATCCTGAAGCTTATGCGTATGGCTTTAGTTGGGAAGACTTCAAAGCACCTAAATTGCTGCAACGATTATTACAAAGTGGTATTCAAGTAAGAGCTGCTGAAACCGCGTTTTCAGCGAAAACTAGCAGTGGCACTATTAGTTTTTCATCGGGCTCTATAGTCATTCCTGTTGGGCTAGATCAACCTGATGATATGTTTTCGAAAATTCAATCCTTATCCACCGAAATGAATATCCCGGTTTGGTCGATTGAAAGCGGACTAACTGGACAAGGTATTGATTTAGGCAGCGCTAAAATGGCTCCCATAACGCTCCCTAAAGTGATGATAGTTGGTGGCTTAGGAGTCAATCAATACGAAGCCGGTGAAACTTGGCATTACTTAGATACTAGGGTTGGCATGCCAGTGTCAATGGTTGACATGGATCGCTTATCTGGGGTCGATTTATCAGCCTATACCCATATGATTTGGGTCAGTGGAAGATACAAAAATCTGTCCGAAGTCGTTATCGAAAAAGTGGCTGAATGGGTTGATAATGGCGGTGTATTAATTGGTCAGCAAAGTGGTACCAAATTTTTAAGTGATAATGGCTGGTTAAAAGCCACCTTTATGAAAAGGTCTGAAATTCAGGACGCATTTAATGCCAAAAATCTCAGTTTTGCTGATCGAGAGGCGTTTGCAGCTAAGCAACGCATTGCTGGAGCGGTGTTTGAAACTAGATTAGATATCAGTCATCCATTAGGATTCGGATATAACCGTTCTTTGTTACCGGTGTTTCGCAACACCACAGAAGTGCTATTGATGCCAGAACAACCATTTATTACTCCAGCCAAGTATGTTGAAAAGCCGCTAATGGCCGGTTTTGCCTCCGATGAGATGCAAGATCTTATCTCTGACTCTGCAGCCATAGTGGCTCACCGATTTGGTAAGGGCCGTGTGATTGGCTTTGTAAACAACCCTAACTTCCGCGGTGTTTGGTACGGAACCAGCAGGCTAATGGGTAACGCCATATTTATGTCTCAATTTATCGACTAATTTAAGCTGAGTTAGTTTGATTTTTTTTCGGTGTAATGCAAATTGTCCAAGCGTCAATTTGCATTTCGGGATACTCCCTACGCAACACCTCGGCGGCTGAACTCATGGTTGCTCCAGTCGTCACGACATCGTCAAACAATGCAATATGAGTTAAAGGTTGCGGTAAAGGCGAGTTTATTGCAAACGCACCTTGGGTGTTGAGTTGTCGTTGATGGGCAGTTAATTCGGTTTGTGCCGAGGTATTTTTGGTTCGCGATAGGGTATCGGTTAAACACAAAATATCCGCTTCTTTGGCTATTTTCAATGCGATAATAGCGGCTTGATTATACTTGCGTTGGGCTAATCTTGAACTGTGCAGCGGAATTGGGATAATGGCCTGTGGCAATTGTGTTTTTGTGGCAAGCGCGTGACTACAAAACAATTGTGCTAAACCCCTAGCGTGGATGCTTTTGCTATTAAATTTTAGTCGAGTGATCAACTGTGACAGTGGCCATTGGTATTCGGCAAGTGCCGTTAAACTGTCAAAATTTATTGCACTTAATCCCAGATATACAGCTACATTGTTGAGCAAATTATTGTCGTATTTTTGATGATCAAAGTAGCTGATATCCCCCTCGCAGTAGCTGCAAATTAAATAACCACTAGATTGGTGGCACAAAAGGCAATGCTGGTTTAGTTCCAACCAAGTTGCGAGTTTTTTACTAAAATTACGGCCTTTGCTAATATTGATAGATGCAATTTGAAAAAAATCTAGTCCCATAACATACCTTATATAATGAGAATCCAATGAGTAATCCCTTATTTTTTGAAACACGAGGACAAGGTCCTAATTTGGTGCTTTTACATGGTTGGGGGCTCAATAGCGGTGTTTGGGAACCTATTAGTCATATTTTGGAACAGTCCTTTCGGATAACATTGTTAGATTTGCCAGGTTTTGGACGCAATGCTGATGTCTTGCCCGCACATTACGACTTAGATTCTATTAGCAGTATGGTTGCAGACTGTATTCCCGACAAGTCTAGTTTTCTAGGTTGGTCGCTTGGTGGGTTAGTTGCCCAACAACTTGCCATTAGTCATCCTGATAAGGTTGAAAGCTTGGTGTTAGTCGCAAGCTCTCCTAAGTTTTCGGAATCTGAAGACTGGCCAGGAATAAAAGCGAATGTTTTACAAGTATTTACTCAACAACTGGAAAAAGACTTCAGTAAAACTCTGGATCGTTTTATGGCAATTCAAGCCATCGGTAGCGAGTCTGCTAAACAAGACATTAAGTTAATCAAATCTCACATCCAGCATTACCCCATTCCAGACGATATCGCATTGAGGGCCGGACTGAATATTTTGGCTAATGCCGATTTGCGCTCGCAATTAAGTGCAATAAACTGCCCTACGTTTCGCTTGTATGGTCGCTTAGATAGTTTAGTTCCAGCAAAAGTGATCCCGTTAATCGAGAGTATTCAACCCTCTAATTTGTCGCATGTTTTTGCCCACGCTTCCCATGCCCCTTTCATTTCCCATCCAGAGGAATTTATGCAGATTTTATACAAGTGTTTAAACATCACTCCCTAAGTTTCCAATTTAATCTAAATAGGCTATAATTTGCACAGGTAATGGGGGTTATCTATGGCATTTGATGTAACAAATAATGTAAATTCAGCGATCATATCTGGAACGCTTGGGTTGAATCGTGCGCAGCAGGGCATTACAGAAGCCTCGATATCGATTGCGCAGAATAATAGTCAGGGTCAGACGACTCAAGATCTATTAGCCAATGCTGCAACCCAACAGTTAGGTCAGGTTAGTCAGCTACTACCTAGTGGCGGTGATTCTTTAACTGATAATTTACTTTCTTTGCAAATTAACAGTCGTAATGCGTTAGCATCTGGCAAAGTATTGGAAGTGGCTAATGATACTGTCGGTCGTATCATTGATGAGCTGGCTTAGGATATCGAGCTTTTAGCATGAATATTGTCACTCCCACCCCAACCGCCATATTATTTCCAACGAATAATGTCAGCACTGACGCTGCTCGTAGGGATAATCAACAGCGGGAAACGATCCCACAGACCAGCAATGCTGAAAATTCTGCAGCTGAGAGTGGCTTAGGCTCGGAGTCAGATCGTGTAAAAACCCCTAGTCAACAAGTTCAGGTGACCTATGAGCGACCTCAAGCTCAACAGAACAGTCAAACTCAAAGCGGTGCGACACAAGAAAATTTAGCAGATAAAGATAATGCTGAAGATCCTAGTGCTGGCAAAGAAGACGCGGAAAGTAAACAGCAGCAGCAACAACTAGCCGATCAGCAAGAAATTGAGGAATTAAAAGAGCGTGATGCCGAAGTTCGGTCACATGAACAAGCCCATGCTGCCGTAGGCGGTCAGTACGCTGCGTCGCCCACTTATGAATATGAAAACGGGCCTGATGGTAATCAATATGCTGTTAGTGGCGAAGTGTCTATCGACATTTCGGAGGAGGAAACTCCTGAAGAAACTATTCGTAAAATGCAGCAGGTAAGGGCTGCAGCTCTTGCGCCAGCAGATCCTTCATCACAAGATTTACGGGTTGCAAGTGAAGCCACTAAAATAGCAACAGAAGCGCGTTCTGATATCGCTAAGGAAAAAGCGGAAAGTGCTAAACAAGCTATTACTAATAATATCGAGCAACAATTTAGTGATTCGTATAGCTCATCTGTTGAAGAGTCAACGGAATCGCCCCTTACCGCCAATGTTCCCGATTTAGATGAAATTGTCGACGGGTTTGCTGCCGAGCCTCCGACTCGCTCGTTAGATCGAGGTGCGGATATTGCCAGTCTTGAGCAAAACCGCGAGCGCCTTGAAAATCGTGATGGCGGAATCTTACAGCGAGTATCCGTGATTGAAAATTTCTATCAAAAAGTATCTGAACCTCGCTCTTCACAATTACAACTCAGTGCCTAAAGTCCACTTGAAGTAAGTGGTTACTTTTGTTTTATCCCTTTAAATTTAGCAATCAACCTTATTGATTGTTAATGATTCACTATTAGCTGTTAGTCGGCTTTGGTGCCAACATCCTCACAAACAAGCATAACCTTGCCCGTGGGGATATTGACAACTTCCCAATGAGGATGGTCGTTTTTACTTCTGTTTTGCTTTTGCAAATGCATCTGCAAATGCATTCCCCATAGCCGCATTGCCTGGTGCAGATGATTGCTTGCGGGTATTATCTCGGCCTTGACTTTTAGCCGGACGAGGACTTTTATTGCTACTTCTGTTGTCAGTTCTTGATGAATTTTCTCTCGGTCTGTGAGGCTTAGCCGAGTTGTCATCTAATTTCATAGTAAATGCGATTCGTTTGCGCTGTTCATCCACTTCAATGACTTTAACTTTGACTATGTCACCGGCTTTTACGACTTCTCTGGGGTCAGAAATAAACTTATTGGTCATTGCAGAAATATGCACCAAACCGTCTTGATGAACTCCCACATCCACAAAGGCCCCAAAGTTGGCTACATTACTAACCACACCCTCTAGAATCATGCCTTCTTTCAAATCAGATATTTTTTCGACGCCTTCTTTGAAAGCCGCGGTTTTAAACTCTGGTCGAGGGTCCCGTCCAGGTTTTTCTAATTCCGCGATAATATCGGTTACAGTGGGTAAACCAAAGTTATCATTGGTATAGGTTTCAGGAGATAAGGTTTTTAAAATATCTTTATTGCCAATCAGATCGTTGACGGCACAGGCGGTTTTATCAACGATGTCATTAACCACAGGGTAAGCTTCTGGGTGGACTGCTGAGGCATCAAGTGGATTGCTACCATTCACGATGCGTAAGAAACCAGCAGCTTGTTCATAAGCCTTTGGACCTAACCTTTCTACTTTGAGTAAATCTTTGCGTTGGTTAAAGGCTCCATGCTGATCGCGAAACATAACAATGTTTTGCGCTAGCGTGCGATTCAACCCTGATACATGGGATAACAATGCAGGTGAGGCAGTATTTACATCCACACCCACCGCGTTCACACAATCTTCAATAACATGCTCTAGGGATTTGCCAAGGTTACTTTGGCTTACATCGTGCTGATATTGACCAACGCCAATGGCTTTAGGTTCGATTTTTACAAGCTCAGCAAGGGGATCTTGTAATCTGCGAGCGATGGACACTGCCCCGCGTAAAGATACGTCCATTCCTGGCAGCTCTTGAGAAGCTAGTTCTGATGCAGAATATACCGATGCACCTGCTTCACTGACGACAATTTTGCGCAGGTTTAATTCAGGCGCAGATTTAATTAACTCTGCCACGAGTTTGTCTGTTTCTCTCGAGCCTGTGCCATTGCCAATGCTGATTAGTTGAACCTTGTGTTGCTTACACAAATTGGCTAATGTGCGCAGTGATTTGTCCCACTGATTTTGTGGTACGTGAGGGAAAATTGTGTTGGTCGCAACCACTTTACCGGTGGTGTCTACTACTGCTACTTTTACGCCAGTTCTTAAACCAGGGTCTAATCCCATGGTAACTTTTGCTCCTGCAGGAGCGGCCATTAGCAAGTCATTTAAGTTGCGAGCAAATACGCCAATCGCTTCTTCTTCGGCTTGCTCTCTGATTGCTCCAAACAGTTCTGATTCCATATGCAGTTGGATTTTTACTTTCCAAGTCCACTGCACTACCGTGGTTAACCACGCATCAGCAGGTTGCCCACTAAATTGTAAATCTAGATGGTCGCGAATGATGGTCTCACAATAGGCACTACGATCGTTTTCTTCTCGTTGTGGATCGGCATCAAGGTTAACTTGAAGTAGTCCTTCATTGCGCCCACGAAACATGGCCAAGGCGCGGTGGGAGGGCACTTTATTGATTTTTTCACTGTGGGCGAAATAATCTGAATATTTGGCTGCTTCTTTTTCTTTACCGTTGACGACGGTACTTCTGATATGAGCATTTTGCTGCAAATAACGACGAATTTTTTGCAATAAGGCCGCATCTTCAGAGAAACGTTCCATTAAAATATATTTAGCGCCGTCTAGAGCAGCTTTTGCATCTGCAACACCTGCTTCTGGATTAACAAACTTTTCGCCTTCTTCCTGAGGATCTAATTGTTGATTTGCAAACAGCGTGTCTGCTAGTGGCTCAAGACCAGCCTCTATTGCGATTTGTCCTTTGGTGCGTCGTTTGGGCTTAAAGGGTAAATATAGATCTTCCAATTCGGTTTTATTCTCAGATGCCTGAATCTTATGACTCAACTCTGGGGTGAGTTTGCCCTGCTCATCAATGGATTTAAGAATCACTACTTTACGCTCCTGCATTTCACGTAAGTAGCCTAAGCGCTGTTCTAAAGTTCTTAATTGCGCATCATCTAAGCCAAAAGTGGCTTCTTTTCTGTAACGCGCGATAAATGGTACTGTGGCGCCGCCGTCTAATAGTTCAACAGCCGCATTAACTTGTTTCTGCTCGACGTTAAGCTCGCTAGCAATTTTTTCGATGATCATACAAGACCCTTGATAAGGCATATTTGCCTTGAAAAACTAAAAATGGGCTTCTAAGAGCCCAGAAATAAACAGCCGCAACTTTACCAGTGCGACAGATGATAAAAAACACCTAATAGCGGTTATTTTTCATATTCGATGCTTTTTATTAACCAATTGAACTCGCCAGCCTCGGTTCGTACGGTCGCTTCTTCATCAACTTCCTTTTTTAATAAGGCGCGAGCCATGGGAGAGTCGATGGAAATACAATCTTTACGGTCGAATATTTCATCATAGCCGACGATTTGCAGTTTTAAGGTTTTTTCGTCGTCGTTTTCTATTTCCACCCAAGCACCGAAAAACACTTTGCCTTCTTGCTGTGGGGAGTAGTCGACAACTTTTAAATTTTCGAGACTCTTGGTTAGATATCGAATGCGTCTGTCAATCTCACGCAGACGCTTCTTATTATACTGATAGTCTGCGTTTTCACTGCGGTCGCCTAAACTAGCGGCCCAAGTGACCTTTTTCGTTGTTTCGGGACGATCAACGCGCCAAAGGTGGTCGCGTTCATTCTGTAATTTTTGATATCCCTTGCGGGTTATTAACGGGGTTCTCAATCGAAAAACCTCTTTATTTGTTAAACACTGTTTTGTATTCAAAGACTTAGTTGTCGACGGCTATTTAGTAACCTAACTATAAATTATAACTGATGTTTTATTAGTCAAAAATGTTCCAAAAAAACGATTATATTTAGCAGCCAAAAACGACATTTTAGGCTAATATTAAAGATAGTTAAACGACGTCCTGAAGCTTAAAGTAGATAACTAAAATGTCGTTTTAACGTACGCTGTAGCTGACTTTCCTACCGAGCATGTTACAGGGTTTTATTATATAACGTAAATTAATCGAAGGTGACTTTTTAAAGGAGGCCTATCGGTAAAAACTGTCGGTGTTGAACACTTATCGTGTTGCACCTTCATTACAATTAGGTAGTACAATTTAAAATTTAAACCCGAATTAAATTTGGGCCTTAAGGTCGATTAGAAAGACCAATAAAAATCGTGGAATTAGGTTCAGCAAGGAAAATGCTGATAAAAAATAAAGCCGGGAGTCATTTTGACTTCCGGCTTTTTATTGACTTGCTTATTTAAAAAATAGCGATCTATTCAACAGCTTCTTTATTTAAGATGTCTAAAAGTTCAACTTCAAAAATTAGTGTTGAGTTTGGCGTGATTTTACCTGTAGCGCGTTCGCCGTAAGCAAGCTCTGACGGAATATAAAATTTATATTTCGAACCAACTGTCATTAATTGAACACCTTCAGTCCAACCTGCGATTACGCGATTGAGTGGGAAAGTCGCCGGCTCGCCTCGGCTGTATGAAGAATCGAATTCTGTGCCGTCTAACAGGGTACCGCGGTAATCAACTTTTACGGTGTCTTCAGCTGAAGGGCTTTCACCTTCTGAAGAAATTAAGACTTCGTATTGAAGTCCTGATTCTGTTTCAGTCACGTTTTCTTTTTTCGCATTTTCAGCTAGCCACTGCTTTCCTTTCTCGATATTTTTTTCTGCTAATGCCAGTTGACCTGCTTGCATAGCTTTATCAATATCAGCATTCAATTTTTGAATTTCACCTTGCTCCAATTGAGATTGTGCTTGCATAGCAGCAGCAAAGCCTTTCAAAATTAGTGCTCTGTCTAGTTCAACGCCCATACTTTCTTGGGTGGCCAAACGTTGTTCAACAAAACCGCCAACACTTGCGCCGAACGCATAAGCTTGCTCTTCTTCAGCAGATGTGAACTTCACTTCTTCAACTTTTAACGGATCGGCTTTTTGTTGACAAGCAGTTATGCCGAAAACAGATGCGACGACTAATGCAATAGCTGCCTTTTTCATTCAATTTCTCCAAAATTTCTAAAAAATCAATTTGCTTATTTATTTAAGCAAACATTCAAATGCGTCTTTTCATTGTTGGGACCTAGACTCAACAATCTCATATATATTTGCGGGGCAGTTTAAATCTATCTGTCTAAACATGCTAGCAACAAACTGTAAACGAGTAGGTGAATTTACTCGTTTACGGCTTGGTATTTAACTCACCAATCGTTCTCAAACGCGCATTTTAAGGTGACTTGGGTATATACTAAACGAACTGAACTAATACACAAATTTGAATAGACAGTATGTACAAAACAGCCGACCGAATGATTTTACAAAATCTACTTAGAAAAGCTTGCATCCCGCTAATCTTTATCCTTGCTGGATGCAGTGGTGCCATTAGTGAGCCCGATAAATCGGTGCGTCATGCCATTGAGGGAGCCTATGCAGCAGATATTTCTGTGGATAATAAAATTGCTGTAGTTTCCACCGCCCAACAGGGGGTTTTAGTTTGGGATTTAGTCGCGCAAACCGAAAAATTCAAATGGAGCCATGAAGGGGAAGGTCATGTTGTCAACACTGTTGGCATAGTGCACATAGCTGCCGATAGCAGCTATGTGGTAACTGCAGATAGAGATGCTTTTGCACTTTGGAACTTATCCTCAGGGGAACCTGAAGGGTTCTGGCGAATAGATGAAGCCAGTGTTCGCGATATTGCTGTAAGTAATAATGGGCGTGGCATTTTAGTTGGCCGTGGGAATGGCAAAGCAATGTTTTTTGAGCCTACTACAGGGCGCCGACTGGAGTTTCTTGGTCATCAAGAGAAAATCAATAGCGTAGATATATCGCCCAATGGGTTCTATGCGCTCACCGGTGGCAATGATTATGTTGCTTACCTATGGGATACTCGTAGTGGTCAGGTTGTCCATCGGTTTACTCACTCCAGCCGTGTAACAAAAGTTGCGTTAGATGATGCTGGCCGCTATGCGTTTACTGCAGACAGTAAACGAGGCGCAAAAATATGGGACCTGCAAACTGGGCAAGAAATAAGTCAGTTATCTTTTATACAACGGCAAAAAATCTTTAGTGCCGCTACCTTTTCCGAAGATGGTAAATATTTAGCCACGGGTTCGCCGGGAAGATCGCTGAATCTCTGGTCAGTTTCCACGGGCAGTGAGATTCAAGAATGGCGTGTCACCCCCAAAGATGGCACGCAACCTCAAAGTGCGGTGGTTTATGCGGTGAGCTTCGAACAAAAAAATCAGTTATTATCTGAAAGTAGCAGCGGACTTGCCGAGTATTGGGCAATCGAATAGGAATATGAGTACAAATATGAGTACCGATTTACACAATGAAATAGCGCACCTGCAGACGCAGTTGGCGTTTCAAGAAGACACTATTGAACAACTAAACAGAGCATTGGCCGACCAACAGATTCAAATCGACAAAATGGCCTTCCAGCTTAAGCATATGACCGAGAGGATGAAACAGATTGAGCCTTCAAATATTGCAGATTCCACAGAAGAAGCTCCTCCACCCCACTATTAACATTGTTAACTCAAGGTTCGAGTATTCTTCGGTTGTTGAACACTATTGACTCTAGTTTTTTCAACAACCATGGAAAAAGATGACTTCCGCTAACCTGTTTTAGGGCTTAAACACGCCAATAACACTTTCATTTTGTCGTTTAGCGGAGTCAACTTGTTGCTCTGTTTGTGACTCAGTGTAATCACATTTTACACAGGCTAGCTTTTCAACATTATTCTCGAAAAACAGCATTATGGTATCTTGTGCTTTGCAGTTGGGGCATATGGCACCGGCCACGAAGCGTTTTTTAGTTTTGTTAGTCATTAATATTTGCTACTTGATTAGGCTAATTAACTTTCATTGTTGCACAAACGCGCAATTTAAAGTGGTATAGGTATATAATACGCCAATTCAACTAATTTGATTAGTATTCTTCGTAAATGATCCAAATTTCAGAACTGATTTTATTGCGAGGCAGTAAAGTCCTCCTAGAACATGCTACCGCGACTATTTACCCTGGCCACAAAGTTGGACTTATTGGTTCAAATGGTTGTGGAAAGTCGAGTTTATTTGCTTTGCTGCGACAGGAGTTACAACCTGATGCAGGAGAGTGCCAAGTACCTAAAAACTGGCAAATTGTGTCAGTGGCTCAAGAAACCCCCGCATCAAATCGCTGCGCATTAGATTATGTGATTGATGGCGACGTGCTGTACCGCCAATTACAACAAAAGCTGGCAGAAGCTGAAGAAAGCCATGATGGTGAGAAAATCGCCTTAATTCATGGTCAATTAGAACAAGCTGGAGCCTACGATATTGATTCAAGAGCAGCGACTATTCTCGCAGGTCTGGGGTTCAGCCACCAACAAATTAAAAATCCGGTAACAGACTTTTCCGGTGGTTGGCGAATGCGTCTTAACCTAGCCCAGGCATTATTATGTCATTCTGATCTGTTATTACTTGATGAACCGACTAACCACTTGGATTTGGATGCAGTTATCTGGTTAGAAAGATGGTTAACCCGATATACAGGAACATTAATTCTTATATCCCATGACAAGTCCTTTTTGGATAACACTGTGACTGAAATACTCAGTGTCGAAAGTCAGAAGTTAATTGCCTATACAGGTAATTATGCCTCCTTTGAGCGCCAGCGTGCAGAACGTTTGCGTTTACAAGATTTGGAATATCAAAAGCAGCAAGCTAAAGTCGCTCACTTAGAATCATTTATAAATCGTTTTAAAGCCAAAGCGAGTAAAGCCAAGCAGGCGCAAAGCCGGATTAAGCAATTAGAAAAAATGGAAGATTTGCTGCCAGCCCATGCTCAATCGCAGTTTTCGTTTGAGTTTTTTACACCTCCTAAGCTACCGAATCCGTTGGTGAAAATGGAGCAGGTGCAAGTGGGCTATGACGACACTGTGATTATTGATAGTTTGCATTTAAATTTGGTGCCTGGCAGCCGCATTGGGTTATTAGGACGAAATGGTGCGGGTAAATCTACTTTGATAAAGTTGTTGGCAAATGAAAAGTCGCCCATGAGCGGTGAATACATGACGTCTGCTGGTTTGAGTATTGGTTATTTCGCCCAGCACCAACTCGAATTTTTACGCCCTCAAGACAGTGCTCTAGATCACCTTTATCGATTAGACAAGCAAGCTCCAGAACAGACTCTGCGTGACTTTTTAGGCGGTTTTGGTTTCCATGGAGATCAGGCGTTAGGCAAAGTTGAACCTATGTCGGGTGGCGAAAAAGCAAGGTTAGTATTAGCATTATTGGTTTATCAAAAACCAAACTTATTGTTATTAGATGAGCCTACTAACCACCTCGATCTTGAAATGCGCCATGCCCTAAATATCGCTTTGCAAAGTTTCGAAGGGGCAATGGTTTTAGTATCACATGATCGTTTTCTACTCACCTCTGTTTGCGATGATTTCTATTTAGTGGATAGCGGAAAAGTACAGTCTTTTGATGGCGATTTAGATGATTATCGAGATTGGTTATTAAAAGACGCTACTCAGAAAACGAATAACAAGAATAATGATTCTTTAACATCTAAACCCATTGAAAGTAAAGTTGATCGAAAAAGTGTAAAGCGCTTAGAAGCTGAGTTTAGACAAGCAACTCAAGGGCTACGCAAGACTATTCAGTCTGCGGAAAAGCAAATGAATCAATGCACCCTTGCTTTAGAGAAATTAGAATTAGCACTGACTGACGTTGATCTCTACCTTGAAGAAAATAAAGCTAAGTTAAAGCAGTTATTATTAGAACAAGCCAATATTAAGGGCGACTTAGAAGACGCAGAAATGCGCTGGATGGAGGCCCAAGAAGAGTTGGAATTAAAACAACAGGTATTTGATGAACAACAAATGGTTAGCTGAAGATTTTTGGCAGTTCTCCTTATTTCATTATGCCAATTCAGAAGTTAAACGATTAGCTCTGTGTTTGCAGAATGATTATTCTTTAAACGTCAACCTGTTGCTTCTTTGCGCTTTTTTAGATAGGCATAATCGACAACTCAGTGTGAAACAATTTATACGATTAACTAAGTTTATTGCGCAATCTGTAGAAGAGGTTGAGGGTATAAGAAAATTACGCATTGAAGCTAAAAACCCTCAACCAGCGTTGTATGCTCAACTTTTAGAGCAAGAATTGCAGGCTGAAAAAGCGCAACAAAAACAACTTATAGAATTTTGTAATAAAACACGTTTAACGAAACAGGCCAAATCTAATTTTGAGCACTATTTAAACTCACTTGAATACCAAAATAATGGTGATTTAAAGTGTATTCTTAAGCAATTAGCCGAGCTCATTTGCAACAATCAAACTAATCCTGAAATATGAACCAAAAATATAAAACAGTCATTGACCTTAAACAAAATAGAATAAAGCGAAGCGACTTCAAAGCACCGTTTTGGGCTAGGAATCGTCACGTTCAGACGCTATGGCCTAGGTTTATTCAACGTCGACGTCCGCTAGCGTTACGAGTAGAAAAGTTACAGTTACCGGATAATGACGAAGTCAGTGTGGTTTGGGGACAGCCGGAAGCAACCCTCAGCAGTAAAGGTATTGCGGTGATCTTCCATGGTTTAGAAGGGTCAGTAAAATCCCACTATGCCAATGACTTAATGGCTGAATTGCAGTCTCAAGGTTGGCAAACTGTGTTAATGCACTTCCGGGGCTGTGGTGGTGAGCCGAATAAGACTTCTCGGGCTTATCACTCTGGGGAAACCGAAGATGCGAACTTTTTCATGGATTGGTTGAACAAACAATTTCCCGACTTACCTAAAGTGGCTATTGGCTTTTCACTAGGTGCTAATATGCTACTTAAACTGTTAGGAGAAACGCCAAAGCAATCATTTTTAAAGGCTGCCGTGGCAGTATCTACGCCGTTCAAGTTGGCTGAATGCGCTGAAAGTATTAATCAGGGTTTCTCTAAGGTTTATCAGAGTTATTTACTAAAAAGTATGGTGAAAACCCTGCGCGCCAAAATGCGCATTATAGATTACAAAGGGCTACTTTCTATTGATGACAAAAAGGCCGCCAAATTGACTAACTTTAAAGAGTTTGATCAAAATGTGACAGCGCCTTTACACGGCTTTGCCGATGCCGATGATTATTACCAAAAATGCAGTGCAATTAGTTTCCTTAAGCATATCGAAACGCCTACTTTAGTGCTCCACTCAATTGATGATCCGTTTATGAATGAAGCAGTGCTGCCTGAAGAACATGAACTTTCTGAAGCGGTACAATTGGAATTGAGTGAAACTGGTGGCCACGTCGGGTTTTTACAAGGAACTCCTTGGAATCCGAATATCTGGTTTCATAAACGTATTTCTGATTTTATTGCGCCTTTTGCAATCAACACAAGTGTATAAGAATGATTATTCCTTTAAATGAGATCGCTCCTGAAACATTACAAAACCTAGTGGAAGCCTTTGTTCTTCAAGAGGGCACAGATTATGGTGAAATGGAATACGATCTCGAGCAGAAAGTAAATCATGTGATGATGCAACTCAAGTCAGGTCAGGCATTTGTGCAATATTCTGAATTACACGAAAGTGTGAATATTGTAAGTAAAGACCAAATTGAGACCTAGCCTGTAGGTGGGTGCTTTAGCCCGGCGTAAATTCTGCAAAGCTATAAAATTCACGGCCTAAAGACCGTGCTACAGATGCCTGCTATTGGATTGCTTCGTTGTCTGTAGGCGGGTGCTTTAGCCCAGCGCAAATTTTGCAAACCTGGAAAATCCATGGCCTAAAGACCGAGCTACAAGGATCTGTTATTGCATTGCTCCGTTGCCTGTAGGCGGGTGCTTTAGCCCGGCGTAAATTCTGCAAAGCTATAAAATTCACGGCCTAAAGACCGTGCTACAGGTGTGTTGATTGGGTTTTACATTCACGGCCTAAAGACCATGCTACAGGTGCGTTGATTGGGTTTACATTCATGGCCTAAAGACCATGCTACAGGTGTGTTGATTGGGTTTACATTCATGGCCTAAAGACCATGCTACAGGTGTATTGATTGGGTTTTACATTCATGGCCTAAAGACCATGCTACAGGTGTGTTGATTGGGTTTATATACACGGGCCGAAGCCCGTGCTATGCATTATTGGGTAAATGTCACGGAAAATGTCATTGGTACGGTTAAACCAATGCTTTTTAATCCAGCCAGTTCTTGTAATTTGGCGACGCCAGGGTCTAAATCATGGCTTGCCGCTTTAATTAAAACCGGCTCAACGGTTGTTCCGTGGAAATTGCCGTCTTGATCTTTACTGACGCTTAATGCAACTTTGTATGCTGCAGATTTTCCTTTGATTGTAATCTCACTATCGAGTGTCACCATTTCTGTTGTGCCAGGGCTCATCTCCATGACAGATTTGGGTATTTGCGCGGTAATTACTGCTTCGGGCGTGCTTTTCACATCAAAAAGATATGTCTGCATTCTTTCGTTGCGAATGGGAATATTGGTTTCCACTGAACTCAGGTGCACGGCCGCTTTGAGTTGGCCTGAGTCACTAAGTTGGCCCGATAATTTAGTGAATTGATGAATTTCGCTAATGTGCTCGTTTTTAGTCGAAATGAAACTCAGGGTAGATGAATCATTATCGAGGGTCCAACTTGCATGGGCGAATGCACCGAATGTTGCACAGCAAACGGCTAAACTTATTAGACTATGTTTTCTCATTTACGATTCCTTATTTATATTCGACGATTTTTTGCCAGTTTACTTTATGATCCCCTAACACTACGAAGTCTGGATTGTCAGTCGTATCTCGTCGGTTATAAGTAAGTGGTTGGAATTCAGCTGAAAGTACGCTACCACCTGCTTCTTCAACAATACATTGGGAAGCGCCTGTATCCCATTCACCCGTTACCCCAACACGTAAAAATACGTCTGCTTTCCCCTCGGCAATAAAACAGGCTTTAAGAGAACAACTTCCTAGGGGGAGTGTTTGATATGAACGCGCATCGCTCATATGGTTCATTATTCTTTCACGGGGTTGGCGGCGGCTAATGGCTATCATCACCACGTCGGTTTCGGGCTCTTCAAATTTACGGACATGGATCTGTTTATTATTTTCTAGGGAGCAAGACTTATAAGCTCCATGTCCTTTGCTGGCAAAATACAGCGTTTCACCAGCGGGCCAGTATATCACCCCCAAAGCAGGTTCATTGTTTTCAATTAACGCTATGTTGACGGCAAAGTCACCACTGCGAGCAATAAACTCTTGGGTTCCATCAATAGGGTCGATTAACCAATAACGTTGCCAATGTTGACGACTGGATAAGTCACCATTATTGCTTTCCTCTGACATGATGGGAATCTCAGGGGTTTGCTTTTGCAGTATGTCCATGATGATTTCATTGGCTTTATAATCAGCTGAAGTCACTGGGGATTCATCTGCTTTTTCGTAAGCTTTAAAATCGCCACTATCATAGATCTTCAACACTTCTTCGCCTGCGGTTTTAGCCGCAAACTTTGCAATGTCTAACAAATTTTGTCGAGGGTCTACTGCCATTATTTTTCCCCTGATGAATTTTGCGCCAAATACTTTTGTACCAAAAACAATGCTGCAATGCAGCGCGCTTCAATGAAATCTTCACGTGCCAACAATGTGTCTATATCATGAATAGACCACGGAATAACCTCTAAAGGTTCAGGTTCATCCCCTTCTAATCTGCATTCATATAAGTCTTGGGCCAATAAAATATTCATTTTGGCATCAAAAAATGTTGGCGCCATACTCACAGTATGGATCTCTTTTAACGAGTTTGCCCCATATCCTGCTTCTTCTTTTAATTCTCTGTTACCGGCTTCAAGGGGAGACTCACCAGGATCAATTAAACCTTTAGGAAAACCTAATTGATATGAGTGTGTGCCTGCGGCATATTCTCGAATGAGCAAAATGGTTTCAGGATCTATGAAAGGGACAATCATCACTGCGCCACTACCGGAACCGGCCATTCTTTCAAATTGGCGTGTAGCACCATTGGAAAATTCAAGATCAATACGTTCGACTCGAAATAAACCGCTCTTTGCGACGATTTCTCGTTGATGGATTTGGGGCAGAGTTTTGTTCGGGTCTATTTTATTCATTTACCTATCACGTTAAACTAACGGCAGTTTCCATGATGTGGATGCTGCACTTTTACTACTATTTTGTCTTACTTTAACTCATGGATAACCGACTTGCCAATGTTGCCCTGGAACCAAATTAAAACTGTCTTACTCGATATGGATGGAACGTTACTCGACTTACACTTCGACAACCATTTTTGGATGGAAGTCGTGCCGCAAAAGATAGCACATAAAAAAGCCATCAGTCTCGAAAAAGCAAAAGAATATATTCACTTAGAGTATCAAAAAGTCATGGGCACAATAAATTGGTATTGCCTCGATTATTGGGCGCAAAAGTTGGATATGGATATTATGGAGTCAAAACGCCAAATTAAACATTTAATCAGTATGCGTGAAGATACTTTGCCATTTCTAGATGCGCTGCATAGTAGCGGCAGACAAGTTGTGTTGGTAACCAATGCACACCCTGGCAGCTTGTCCCTTAAAATTGAACAGACGCAGTTAGACAGTCATATCGACACCTTAATTTCTACCCATGAGTTTGGGGTAACGAAAGAATCCCAGCTATTATGGCAAAAACTACAGAAACGCCTAGGGTTTGATGCAAAGAGTACCTTGTTTGTTGATGACAGTGTGCCGATTTTACACGCTGCTAAAGAGTTTGGAATTGCGCATTTGTTGGCTGTGGAAAACCCCGATAGCCAAGGTGAAATTCGTAAAAGTGACGAATTTTCGGGTATACAAGACTACCGATTCTTGATTGAAGATATTAAAAACAATCCAATCATGTAAAATGCGGGTGATACCCGGCGCAGTAGCTAAGGAAAACTGAGTTTCCTTAGCTATCTATAGTTTTAACTTATAAAACCCTTGTTTATCTGGTCGGCCAAAAAATTGTGCTGCGTCCCTAACCTGCTTGGGTAAAGTATTTTCGGGTTTGAACTGGCCATTTAATTTCACTTTGAAGTTTTTGGGGATCCGCGCATCAGCGGTTAAGTTAAATACATTAGGCGGTGTGATTTTGACTAATATATCATCTTCAATACAACTTAAATCTGCTGTGAAGTTCCCTAAACTCAAAGGTTCATTCAGGCCCACAAGTCCTTCTAGCCGAGCATTTAACCATTGACCATTGCCCGATAGGTCGACACATTTCCCTGCATAGTCCAAATTAGTTATGGCCACTTTGAAGCGGCCTCCTGCATTTACAGGTATGGGTAAAGGGACTTGAGCAATTGCCATGTCGGCTGGTAAATAAACCGCTAAGTTAGAAGATTGCACATGATTTGGATCAAATAGATCAAGACTGACAAGCCCTTTAATTGAGACTTTGTCATTTGCACGTATATCACCACCGTCAATGTCTAACGTCAATTGACCCACTAGTAAGTCCCAAAATGAAACTTGCCAGCTAACATCTTCAATAGTTAGGTTATTTGCACTAATTCTGCTTGCTGAAGCATTCCAAATGGTTCCTCGAACCCCTTCAATACTTAAATCGTTGGATTGATTCACGCGGTAAATAACTTGGCTAGCGGGTAACTTAATAATAAGCAAAACCAAATAGGCTAGAATCCCTAAAAGGCTCCATTTAACAACTTGCTTCATGATTTTCCTAACTGCAAACTTCTGACTTTTACCATGCCTGATACGTTGGCTTCCGCCAAATCAACGTTGATAATGCGTATTCCGAGGTTTTCTAAGCTTTGTAACCAACTTAGTACGTCGTTAAAGGGAGCTTGATCGACCCATACTTTTAATTCATCGCCTTGGGGCTGCATTCTTGATATGGCAATATTCACTCGCCCTGCGCTTTTGTTCACCGCTTGTGGAAGAGAACCTGTAAAGACTGTCGCTGCGCCATTGCCGCTGCGCATTTGGATAGCGCGATTGGCATTTTGTTTAAACCAAAGTAGATCGCTTTGTTTAGTGGCAACTAACTTACTCTGGGTTTCTAATGATTTATCAATGGGGGCCCAGACTATGTAATAAAACAGAAAAATTATTAGCAATACCCCTGATACTGCCACTAATATTCTCTCGCGCTCAGATAGCTGATTAAATTTATCCAATAAATCTTGCATATCAGCTCCTTATGGATAACGAACCAATGACTTGGTCGTCTTTATTGTTAATTGCACCTTGCTCTACTTCGAAGCCTTTATCCTGAGCTAAGCGTTTAAACTCTTCTAAAGCTTCAAAATTGTTGGCCACGGCTTGCAGTCGCAACTCTGAGCGGGCGCTGTCGAAACGAATGGTTTGCGGTTTAACCTGGCTACTTTGGAAGGCTTCAGTAAGTTGTGACATCATGGCCAGCATTGAAGCCTGTCCACCACCGTTGTTTAGCTTTTTCAGTTCCCTTTCCATTGCTAAGCGAATTCGAGTTGGTTTAGGTTGACTGGGGAAGGCTTTAGCAAATTGTTCATGCATTTGTTTGGTTAGATCGGCGCTTTGTTGTTTCAATTGATTCACTTGCAAGCCTTTATCGACCAAAGTCACTAATAAAGCAATAACCGCTAATACTGCTGCAACACGCCACTGACGCCATTGACTGCGGCTTTGTTGTTTAGCTTTAAATTCGCCTTGTAATAGGTTGAACGACGTGTTCAGGGCACCGGTTGCCAGCAGTTGCATGGGTAAATCCAGTTGCTGCTCGATTTGTTCAACGTTGGCCAAATGAGAAATATCTAAATCACTGTGATTAGCTACTTTTAAAGGGGTCGTTTGTTGTTTGGCGAAATGCTCGGTGGCTTGTAACAACCAACTTGCTTCGCCTTGTAAACCTTGCCATTGATCCTGACGTATGATGGCTTGCTGACCAAGGGTGACTAAGCTCCACGCATCTTCTACATAGGGAAGAGCTAGTACATCGGGGAGCATTTTATTGCAATATAAGCCTGCTTCTTTGATGGCCTGTATCCAGTCTTGCATCTTGTCCCGGCTTACTACCGCAACCGCTTGCATATTGCCGTCTTTTTCCCCTAAGGCAAAAAATTGCTCGCTAATGTCCATACTCAAATCTTCTTCGAGCATATATGGTATTGCCATTAGCGCTTTTCGCGATGCTTTGGCGGGCATAGCTACCCATTTTAGCAAAAAGTCACAACCAGGAACCAAGGCGGTAATAGGACGCTTACCTGCGCGTTCGGACAAAGATTTAAGTTGCTCCGCGTTATCTAGCACGCCAGAAGCAATAATCTCATGCTCTTGACCTGACCAAACTAACCAATTTACCGGGTCATGTGTGGTTGAACCTAGGCGAATAACCAGATGTTCCATTAAAGTACTCCTCCAAATTCTCGTCGTATGACGGTTATTTGGTCGTTATTTTCTACTTTCAGTAGGGAAGACATAGCAAATGTGGCGTTATTGTAACGGGTCTTGGTATGTAATAGAAAGTATTCTGTTTTTACATCAAACCAACTTTGTTGTTGATCGGTTAATGTGTGATTAGTAAATAGTGTTTCAGCTAAAAAATCTTGTACGTTTTGGTAGCCATCTGGTTCACGATTACTAATAAGGCTTTGTATGTCTGAAATTGGTGCGCCAGTTAATGCTGCCAACACAGGAGCTTGCTCTTCGGTGATGGTATTCACATTAATTTTCATTTCGGAAACATTGGGAATAACACAGATCATTGGCAACAGTTCTGTAATCCATTGGGGTTTAACGCCGTTAACCAATCTAATTTCCGATTTACTGACCATTAAGTTGTTTGCGGCTAAGTAAGGATTTACTAACGCAGCGTAATCGGCATCTTCAGCACCGCTTTGGGACATGTTGTCATCTTGGTCTAGCCAATCAATTAACGAGTCTCTCACGACTTCTACCGAATAGTTGTCTAGTTCTGGAACCGTACTGGTTAGTAAACGCTCAAAAGCCAGGGCTTCTTCAGGCGCAGAATTAATATCACCACTGGTGTTACCCCGTAAGGTCCTTTTTACTTCGCTATTGCTATCGTTATTATTGTCGTTGTTGTTGTCATTATTATTGTTGTCACTTTGACTGCCCCCCTGTTGGACTCGATTTACCGAATCAATGGCGTTTAGATTTAAACAGGTTTGCATGTCGGTTAGTTGAGCTTGTATCCCGCCCCCCTCTAGAGGAAACGTAAACTCTTCAGACCAACCTCCTTCCAACGAGACCACATCGGAATTGGACTCTAACAATAGGCGGACAGATTTGATGGCATATTGTTCCGCTCCCATTGCGTACCAAAAGGCCTGATTATTATCTTTAATATTGGTGGCACGCGTCACTTGTAGTTGTAATCTAGAGCCCATTTCGGTGGCAATAATGGCGACCAATGCAACAATCATCAACACTATGATTAGTGCGACACCTTGCTGCCTCTGTTGATTCAAAAGCCTGGTATTCACGAGTCTGCGCTACTCATTAAAAATTGCCGTTGAATCACTCCGAATTCCTGGCTGGTAATCGTTAGTTTGATAGCCACAGGAAGCGTGTCTTGCGCGAAATTGTCATCCCAGCTTTCCGAATCACCAGCATCTTCGCCAGCATTTAATAAAAACTGAATTTCAAAGTCCTCAACGTTATTTAATAACACCCTGACTTTGGGCTCAAACCCAACCACGTTGTCGACGTAATTACCAAACAAACGCTCTAATTTTCCCTCTTGTAGGCGATAAGCTACGCTTTGCAAGGTACTGCGTTGCAACATTAGTTGCGGGTTTTGCCAACCTGTTCGAACAAAAGCAATGCCGTCAGCTTCGCTCTCCAACAAGTTCTTTTCGCCTCGCATGACTTGGGTGTTTTCTTGGCCATCAATACGCACTGCCCTTGGCACGGCTTGCAGCATATCTCTTTCAATGGTGAGCATGGCTCTTTGCAATGTTTGTAGCTTTTCAAAACGATTTTCAGACAGCTCATCACTATCGATTACCGCGGTCATTACGCTGGTGGAAGCAATGCCAATCAGGGTGAAGATTGCAACCGCAATCATAATTTCAATAAGAGTGAAGCCCTGCTGTTTGTTCCTTATCATCTTATGGTGCTCTTGGGTTGCGCCATGTAAGTGGTCACACTGGTGATTGTGCGTTCGAAGTTTTCATCCTTACCCACAATAATTTCAACGCCGATTAAAGTCTCATCGGGTGTGGCTAATAACTTCTGTTGCCAATACCAGGTGGTGCCAGCCATTTTTTCTTCGCCCTTTAAGTTATCCTTTAACGGCCAAGTGTTTTCAATGTTGATCTGGGTCAGACGGTTATTCGCGACCCAAGTGGCAAAGGTAATATCTTCTATTTGGCTAACACCATTTAAGTGGTCTGTGGCCGATTTCATGATGGCGGTACCCGTGATCGCAAATATTAAAAGCGCCAACATAACCTCTAGCAGGGTAAATCCTAGCTGACTGGTGTTATGTTTCATATGTCACTGTCCAAAGGCCCGAGTCTTTCTATGGGCACAGAGTCATAGGAATTTAATTTAAAATACACAGGGTCATCAGTAGAAAAGTCAGGTTCGTACATCATCGTCAGACTAAAGGGGGTTACGTCGCCACTGGATAACAACATGATTTGTGGAGGCGGTAGCTTTTTCTCTTCTTCTTCATTGCCAATGTCAACGCGGTCTTCTTCGAACGACAGGGATTCATCAAAAATGCCGTCACTAAATAAATTGCTTTCTTCCACCCAAGGTAAATCGTCTAACTCTAATTCCAGAGCATAAGGTTGGGGAAGTTGATAACGGCCAAATGCCTGCTGCCCTTCTAATAACTGCCAATTTTGCTCGTCATCTAACCACATAAATATGTATTCAGCGGTTTCTGGTTCAATGCGTATACCAATTTCTTGTTGGTTTAATACTGCGAAATCAGATGCCATATCGACAACAATCTGGAAGCGTTTAGCCTGTTTTTCCAATTCTTCAGACGGGGTGGGAGCAAAGTTATTAAACGAGATGACACTGATGACAATTCCCATAATTGCTAGCACCGCCATGATCTCGATGAGAGTAAATCCTGAATGGTACTTTGCTGACCGTGCTCGCATTATGGGTAACTCAATGGTTAGTTAAGGTAATCGCCAAGATTCCAGTTACCAATATCGTCTTCCGTACCTGGTTCGCCATCAGGGCCATTTGAGAAAACATCGATTACGCCTAATTCACCCGGACTAACCAGTTGATATGGGTTATCCCAAGGATCATTAGGAAGACGATTGATGTAGCCGCCAGTAGGATAGTTACGTGGAATTGGATCTATGGTAGGTTCACTCACTAAGGCATCTAAACCTTGTTCTGTGGTTGGAAAGCGGTTATTACTCAATTTATAACGGGTTAATGCACTTTCTAATGATTGGATATCAATAGCCGCCGCTTTTCGTTGAGCTTCTTCTTGATTACCCAGTATTTGCGGCGCCACTAAACCTGCCATGATTCCAATAATCAATAACACCACCATTACCTCAATTAAGGTAAAACCAGACTGTCTAGGGTTGTTCTTTTTCATTACATATTCACCATATTATTAAGCGCTAAAATTGGTTGTAGGATAGCCAGTACAATAAACAATACAATTGCTGCCATACTAACAATCAAAATCGGTTCGAAAACTTTTAAAGAGACACCCACAAGGGCTTCAAATTCCCTATCTTGGTTATCTGCTGCTCGTTTTAACATTTGTTGAAGCTCACCGCTTCTTTCACCTGATGCAATCATGTGCATCATCATTGGTGGAAACATTTTGGTTTTTTCTAACGCACCGCGTAAGCTAGAACCTTCTTTTACCTTCACTGCGGCCTCTGCCACAGCTTCCCTAATGTGCAAGTTCTCAAGTACATCACCGGCAATGCGCATGGCTTCCAACAAAGGGACCGCACTTGCGGTGAGAATGCTCAAAGTGCTGGCAAAGCGCGCCGTGTTCAGGCCTTTGGATACTTTTCCAATCAGTGGTACTTGCAAAATAAATTTGTGATAACGCTTTTTCATCAGCGGCTGTTGGAGTATTCGTTTAATTACAATGGCCAGTACAACTATTAGTATCATTGCAATCAAGCCATAACTCTGCAACCAGGTACTTACAGAGATTAAGATGCTGGTAATGGCTGGAAGTTCCTGTCCCATGTTGTCAAATTGGCCTACGATTTTCGGAACAACCACAGTTAACAAGAGGAAAATAATACCAAAGGCAAAAAATAACATGATAGCTGGGTATACCAGCGCTTGGGTGATTTGGCTGCGTGTACGTTGACTTTTCTCGGTGTAATCCGCCAGTCGATTCAGTACTGTGTCTAAATGTCCTGATTTTTCACCTGCCGCAACCATTGCTCGAAATAACTCATCGAACACTTGCGGAAACTCACCCATTGCATCGGCAAGTGAATGGCCTTCGACCACTTTACTGCGAACCGCCATCATCATATTTTTATGGCGGGGCTTTTCACATTGTTCAGCAACGGCTAAAAGCGCTTCTTCAATGGGCAAGGCTGACTCAACTAAGGTGGCTATTTGGCGTGTTAAAAGGGCAAGATCACTGGCGGATATTCCCCGCGTAAATAAAGTGAAACGGTTTTTATTGTCACGTTGTTGCTGTTCAGTTACCTGCTCAACTTCTAGGGGAATAAGCTCTAATTCTCGCAGTTGTTGACGAATATGCCGAGCATTATCCCCTTCTAAAACACCACTTTTGTTGCGACCAGATTGACTTATCGCTTTGTAAGCATAGGCGGCCACGACTAATCCTCTCGGGTAACACGCAGTACTTCTTCTAAGGACGTAAATCCTAGCAGTACTTTGTTACAGCCATCTTCGCGAATACTTGGGGTGTTTTTACGAACGTGTTTTTCTATTGCTTGCTCACCATGACCATTGTGCATTATGTCACGAGTTTCCTCATCAACAACGAGCAATTCATGGATACCTGTTCGACCGCGATAGCCGGTCTGATTGCACGCTGCGCAGCCTTTAGGGCTGTATATTTCTTGGCTGTTGATGGCATGATCTAAGCCCAGAATTTGACATTCAGCTTCGCTTGGCAGGTGGGGAGTTTTGCAATCTGCACATAGGGTTCTTACCAGGCGCTGAGATAAAACAGCCAATAAACTAGAAGACAACAAGAAGGGTTCTATTCCCATATCTTCTAGTCGAGTTATCGCACCCGCTGCAGTATTGGTGTGTAATGTGGACAATACTAAGTGCCCCGTTAAACTGGCTTGTACACCAATTTGCGCAGTCTCAAGATCACGGATTTCGCCGATCATAACCACATCAGGATCTTGTCGTAATATAGCACGTAAGCCTCGTGCAAATGTCATGTCGACGCGAGGATTAACCTGAGTTTGGCCAATACCTTGTAAATCGAATTCTATGGGATCTTCAACCGTCAATATATTACGGTCTTTAGAGTTTATTTCACTCAACCCGGCATACAAGGTGGTGCTTTTACCTGAACCCGTTGGGCCGGTCACTAAGATAATGCCATGGGGTTTTCGAATTAAAGTGGAGAAGATTTCGCGGTTTTTTAAAGTCATGCCCAAATCTGTTAGATTTAGGCGTGCATTATTTTTATCTAATAAACGTAAAACCACACGTTCGCCATGACTTGAAGGCATGGTCGAAACCCGGACATCGACTGCACGGCCGGCGATCCTGAGGGTGATTCTGCCATCCTGAGGAACGCGTTTCTCGGCGATATCTAACTTTGCCATCACTTTTATACGAGAAACTAACATGGAAGAAAGTTTACGGTTTGGTCGCAGTATTTCTCGTAAAACGCCATCTACCCGAAAACGCACAATCAATTGGTTTTCAAAGGTTTCAATATGAATGTCTGACGCACCTTCTTTAATTGCTTCACTTAACATTGCATTGATTAATTTGATGATCGGTGCATCATCTTCGTTTTCTAATAAGTCTTCGGTGTCAGGTAGCTCTTCGGCTAAGGCAAATAAATCGCTTTCATTGCCAATATCTTCCATTAACTGCTTGGCTGCAGAGGAGTCTCGTTGAAAAGCGTTGGTTAACAGATTTTCAAATTGCTCGTCGGCAATTTCTCTTAATTGAAAATCAGCCTGCAGGAATCGTCGAACTTCAATAAAAATAGAAAAGTCGGTCATAGCCGTATGGTATAAAACCGCCGGCTGCTCACCTGTGTCTAGCAATACCTTGTGTCGTTTTGCAAAGCTAAACGCTAATTGTTTATGCTGCTCAGTTTGTTCTTCTTGAGCTGTCTCTGGTGCTAACATTAAGTCAGCGTCAGGGCTCGACTGTTCTATATTCAGCTCGGCATTATCAGCTGTTTCAATACTCATTAGTTTTCGCTTTCCTGCTCTTTTTCTAACAAATACTGGTCAAAGGTCGGCGGCAAGGCTAACTCATCATCCCAAGCCGGCAACACAGGCGTCTCTTGTGTGGGCATTAATGGAATTCCTGCTGCACTGCGCTTCAATTGTTGTGCACGAATATAGTTGTATTTTTTGTGACTGATACTGTTCATTGTAGCACCATCGCGAACGATGGTCGGGCGTATAAATACCATCAAGTTTCGTTTTGTCGTGCTGGTGGTCGTTGACTTAAATAAGTTACCTAAGAATGGAATATCCCCGAGAATCGGTACCTTTGAAACACTTTCTTGAACTTGATCATCAATTAAGCCACCCAAAACAATAGTGCCGCCATCATCCACAATTACCGTGGTTTTGATTTCACGTTTGTTAATCGCTATATCAACTGAAGTTGCGCCACTCACGCTGGACACTTCTTGCTCAATTAGTAATTGTACCGCGTCACCTTCATTAATCTGCGGGGTAACTTTAAGTTTGATACCCACTTCTTGACGTTCAACGGTTTGGAAGGGATTAGCGTTATTTGAGCCGGTAGAAGAGCCCGTAATAATCGGAACTTCTTGACCGACGATAAAGAAAGCTTCTTCATTGTCTAGTGTGGTTAAATGCGGTGTCGATAACACATTGGAGTTGGTATCCGTACTAACCGCTTGTAATACCGCTCCCCAACCATCTTTGACCACACCAACTAGCAAACCGTTTAGGCCGCCAAGCAAAGATGCTAATGAGGTAAAATCGCCAGAGGTGACTGAATCGTAAGAGTAGGGGTCACCATCGTCGTCGAAACCTGTTGTGGTGGTAGTTTGGTCTTCAGCTTCATCTGCAGCTACTGCTAAAGAGCCTATACCAACCACACCGTTGGTAAATTGTTGACCACCTCCGTCTTCACTTGCCCATTGCACACCTAAGGTCGTTCCGTCACCCTCATATACTTCAACAATAATGGCTTCAACGGTGACCTGGGCGCGACGAATATCTAGCTGTCGTATGACTTCTTCTAACGAACGCATCATATCGGGTTCTGCGGTAATCACTAGGGCATTAGAGTCTGGATGGGCATCAATACTCACTTCTCGGTTATTTGACGAGCTACTGCGGGTGTTAGCGCTTGTCTGTCCGCCTTTTTCTTCCGCTTGAATACTCGCACTCACGCCCTGCAGTACTTTAACTAAATCTTCCGCTTTGGCGTAGTTAACAAAAATGACTCGAGTATTACCACTGGTTTCCAGTTCCTGATCCATTTTAGTGATTAAATCAATGAGGCGTTTACGGCCCTTGTTATCGCCAGATACAATAACGCTGTTGGTACGGTCATCGGCAACAAGGCGAGGCTCAGATTTACCCGTTGTTTGGGCTTTAGTCGATGATTTATTGATGTTTTCAACAATTCTTACCATCTCTGATGCCGATGCATATTTTAGTTTAATAATTTCAACTTCTTCGTCACCAGCCTGATCGACACGCTCGATGATTTCCACCAAACGGTTCACAACCGCAGCTCGGCCTGTCAACATCATTACGTTTGAAGGGTCATGACTCACTACGTTACCGCCGCCGGCTTGATCGTTTAATTGTCGAAGAATGGGGGCAAGCTCTCGCACAGGTACATTATATACTGGGACCACACGGGTGATCATTTCATCACCATCAAAAGGTGTTCCTTGAATCACCGGAATGTTTGATGTTTTTGCGTCTTTGGCTCTGACAACTTTTAAAATGCCGTTGGGCATTTCTACCACAGCAAAATCGTATACTTGTAATACGTTTAGGAAAAATTGGTAATATTGTTCTTCATTCAAAAGATCATAGCTGCGTACGCTAATTTTGCCGCGGACATCAGGGCTTACGATAATAGTTTTTTGCAGGTTTTTACCGACAATATTTATAAATTCGGAGATTTCAGCATTTTTAAAATTGGGTGAATACTCTTTAGCTGATGCCATGGTAGACACCGTTAAAAACACTGCACACACTGCCAAACATAAGCCTCTAAATCTACTACGGCTTGTTTGCGTCATAGGGGTAATCCTCATATATCTTGTTCTTCTTCCCCTTCAGGGAAATCTAAATACAAAGTGAGAAGTTCCTCACTTCGACTAATTGTTAGTTGTAGCGAATCTGATTGATTTAACGCTGCCAAGGCCTCAATAGCCTGGTCAGGATCAGTCAAATCTAAGCCGTTTATCTCTGTAATCACATCGCCAACTTTAAACCCCGCACCTTTAAATAAGCTTGGATTTTTACCTGGTGCTATTTTATAGCCAGCAATTGAACCACCTTGGCCTTGAACAGGCGAAACCATAAAATATTCTGTAAACCCGCTTGGATTACGGCGTATTTCGCGAGTCGTTTCCACCAAATCTGGCGTTAATTCAGTAAATTGTTCTTTATCGTCTATTGTATTGTTATTGGCCACTTCAACAGGGGCTTGATAAGCTTGGCTTTCTTTTGAGTATTCTAACCCGTCTAACATTAAGGTTTCACGTCTAGGGCCATTTTTAATAATTACCCTATCTGCAAAGACTTCAACTAAGCTTGCGTTTGTACCATCAATTTCGTCGTCAATGCCATAGGTATTTTGTGAACCACGGTTTTCAATAATGGCTGCACCAATGCCTGACTCGTCAGTTTCGACGACACCGGTAAGGGTTAAGTTCAAACGAGTTTCAGGAGCCTCTGTGATTTCTTGTTTAACAGGCGTACTTTCTTTTGCTGTTAAATCGCCAAACAGGTTTAAACTTTTTAGTTGCGACAAACTCACCCGTGAACTTGAATTATTCGAATTATTACCTGTTTGACTCGTTTGAAAACTAGATTTAGCTGTCGATTCCGGTTCAGGAATCAGCCGCCAAGTCATCTGTGCAAGAAAAGCCAAAAGATACAAAACTAACAAAATAACCACCAACAGATTAATCTGTGATTGATATTTGCTAATTTGCAGCCATATTTGATTTAAGTTTGTACTACTAAGGCTCATCTTTACCACTTCTTGGTCGATTATTGTCGCTAAACGAGGACAATGATAACCAGTAGATTAAAGGCTCACAACTATTAAAGATTAACATTACCATATAATTACAGTTCAAAGGTTTTTAAGCTTACGCGCAATAGGCTATATATGAAGAATAAGACAGACAACAAAAACACTGAAATAGTTCGCTTGGATAAGTGGCTTTGGGCTGCACGGTTTTTTAAAACCCGATCTTTAGCTCGAGACATGGTGCAATCTGGCAAGGTGCAATATAATGGACAACGAGCAAAGGCCAGCCGAAGTGTCGAATTGGGTGCGACAATTGTGCTCCCTGCCGGATTCGATAGCAAGGAAGTAATTGTTGAAGGGTTAAGTGACAAACGAGTCAGTGCTCCCCAAGCTCAATTACTTTATGGGGAAACCGAAAAAAGTATCGCGCAACGTGAAAAAAATGCAGAAGCGCGAAAATTAAGCGCATTTCATAGTCCGCGACCTGAAAGTCGACCGGATAAAAAGCAACGTCGCAAAATTATTCAATTTAAACAGCAGTAAGAGAAAGTTATGTCCCATTTTGATCAGTTACATCGTTATGTCTTTACCAACGCCAATGTACGCGGTGAACTTGTCCAACTAGAAAACAGTTATCAAGAAATTCTGGATTCGCAGCAGTATCCTGCTGTTATTCAAAAGTTGCTCGGCGAACTAATGGCAGCGGCATCTCTTCTAACTGCAACCTTAAAGTTCAAAGGTGAAATTGCCCTGCAATTGCAAAGTGAAGGCTGTATCAAATATGCAGTGATCAATGGCACTCACGATCAAAAGTTACGTGGTGTGGCTAGGTGGGATAGTGAAGTAAAAGAACTGCCTGCATCCCTTACCGATTTATTACCTAAAGGTGTATTGGTAATTACCATTACCCCTGAAGAAGGGGAGCGCTATCAGGGAATAGTCGCTGTAGACAAGCCAACCTTATCTGAATGTCTTGAAGGGTACTTTAGCCAATCTGAGCAATTACCTACTAAGGTTATTTTAAAAACCTCTGCAAGTGATGGTGTAAATAGAGCGGGTGGTTTGTTTCTACAGGTTTTACCCACAAGCAGCGAAATGACTAACGAATCTGAACATGAGGAATTCGCTCATTTAAGTACTATCAGCCAAACTATTACCGCAGAAGAGTTGTTAGGTTTACCCGCCACTGATGTATTGCACCGACTTTATCACCAGGAAGAAGTTGAACTTTATCCGCCTCAAGAGGTTAAATTCTCTTGTAGTTGCAGCAAAGAGCGAAGTGCCGCGGCAATCGCCAATGTTGATAAACAAGAGTTACTGAATATTGTCGCAGAAGATGGTGCTGTTAGATTGAATTGTCAGTACTGCCATAAAGAATACAGCTTCGATGCCGTAGATGTGGAATCTATCCATAACGGCGCATATGCGGCCCCAAAGCAAACGCAATAAAGCGACCTTGTCGTTACAGAAAATAATTAGTCGCTCAGGGTTGTTATGTTATGTTGTCGCTCAGGGCTGTTATGTTATGTTGTCGCTCAGGGCTGTTATCTAGTGGTTCTAGATGCCGTTTTTGGGTATCGTGAATAGCCCTGATTAGGCTAAATTAGCTAATAGGTAGAGTGACTCTTGCCACAAGGCCACCGTCAGAGTGGTTACTTAGTTCGATGTTTCCTTTATGCAGGGCAACAATTCGTTGAATGATGGCAAGGCCAAGGCCAGAACCTCCGCTGCCCCTGGCGGTGTCGCCTTGAGTAAAAGGTTGAAACAAGTTTTCAATATTTTCTTTTGGGATGCCAGGTCCGTAATCTCGGACTTCAAAACACACTTGTTGCTTGGGTTTATCATAACAGCTAGTGATTAGGATATTTTCACTGCCATAACGAAAGGCATTTTCAATGAGATTATCCAATACGCGTTTAATCGCAATCCGTCTTATCATGACCTTTGGCAATTCTGTCAATTGGGTATCGATATGGTAATTTTCTTGAATATTACGAGCTTGGACAACATCTTCGATAAGCTCGTTCAGCGACAGCAACTCTCGACGTTCTCGGGTATCCTGTCGCACATAATGAATAAACTGATCGATAATGTCATTCATATCTTCTATGTCGTGAACGATCCCGTCTTTTATCCATAGTTGTTCGTCGGGAAGCATTTCAGTTGCTAGTCTTATGCGTGTTAATGGTGTGCGCAAGTCGTGGGATATCCCCGCGGTTAATAGTGCTCGATCATCTTCTAATTGTTTAATTCCCTTCGACATTTGATTAAATGCGCTGGTGACTGCAATTAATTCACTTGCACCTTCTTCTTTTAACGGTGCAGGAACCTTGCCTTTCGCCACCTCTAACGCCGCCACTTGCAAGGCGTGGATGGGTTTATTCAAGCGACGCACAAAAATCCAACCGCCAGCTACGCTCAACACGCCGATGACAATCAAATAGATTGTTAGCGGGGAAATATCACCTTCGCTAAAACTCGCCATGGGAATGGAGATCCACACTTTTGGATCTTGCGGAGGGTTAACCCAAATTAGGTATGGTTCAGAAACTGAAATCCTAACGTCTGCTTCTCCTCCCAATAAATCGGAAATTTGACGAGAGAAAAATTGATAATAAATAGCTTGTTGCAAGCCACTTTCGACAGCTTGTTTTTCGCTGTAAATGCGAATATTGGTCGCATCGAAAATATGCTGTTGAGTTTGTGGATGGAGATAATCGACTTCTTCCAAAAATACCATATTAATTTGTTTGGCAATTAAGGAATTAATCTGTTGGTAATTGGGTCGAATAAAATAGTAAGTTACTGATAAATATGACACTACTTGGTTGATCAACAATAACACGCCAATCAATAAGACGGTTTGTCCAAATGCACTTTTAGGAAAGATTCTCACCAGTAGTGTTTCAATCTAGCTAGCATGGCATAACTTCATTTACTGAGCTTCGCCATCGGGAACAAATACATATCCTAATCCCCAAACCGTTTGAATATAGCGAGGGTTGGCAGGATCTATCTCCAACATCCGTCTTAAACGCGATACCTGAACGTCAATACTGCGTTCTAAAGCACTGTAATCTCTACCCCTTGCTAAATTCATGAGTTTATCCCTTGATAGCGGCTCTCTGGGGTGGGTGACTAATGATTTTAATACCGCAAACTCACCACTGGTTAAGGTTAGCGCTTCACCGTCTGCAAACATTTCCCGTGTGGCGAGGTTTAATTTGTATTGTCCAAACTCCACTATCTGCATTTCCTGGGATGGAGCACCGGGCGCTTCGGTGGTTTTTCGACGCAATACTGCTTTGGCTCGCGCCAGTAATTCTCTGGGGTTAAAAGGTTTCGGCAGATAATCATCTGCGCCCATTTCTAAACCAATGATACGGTCTACTTCGTCGCCTTTTGCGGTCAACATGATAATTGGAATTTCGTTTTCTTTTTGACGCAAACGACGGCATATAGAGAGGCCATCTTCACCAGGTAACATCAGATCCAGTACTAACAGGTGAAAATTTTCACGTTCTAGAAAGCGATCCATTTGTTCAGAATTGGCCGCTGAACGCACTTGATAACCTTGTTCCACCAAATAGCGTTCTAGCAAGCTACGTAGGCGCATATCATCATCAACAACCAATACTTTCTGTGTTTCTTGTCCCATGTCGACCCTCAAAGGAAATAATCCGCTAATCACACCACTATAAATGAATACTAGGGAATTCAAAAGATTAGCAAAGTAACAATGTTCAGTGGAGTGTTACAAATTGTTTGTGACGGGTAGTGGGGGCACCGCGGTATGGAGTGATTTTGCTATAGCACACCTAATATTTTATCCATTACCCAATTGGTGTGGCTGGCACTAGTTGCCTGACTGGGATGAACGCTCAACCCGCGTAAATGTTCGGCCATGGCTTGTACAAAAGGGCCTTGAATGGGATCTGGGGTGGGCATCGCCAGTGACTCACTACCTTGGTCGGTCAAAATACTGGCCGGTTGATCGCCAAATATTGCAAACTCTATACGCCCCTTGCTGCCGAGTATTTGCATTTTGTCTTGATATGAATCACAGGCGAAGTTCCAGCTTCCGATGCCAGTTACACCAGATTCGAACAGTAAGTTGGCAACAATAGCGTCATGGGCTGAATATAAGCCTTGCTGATTGCGGCAAATTCCCTGTGCTTGCCGCACGGGTCCCAACAAAAACGTCATGACGTTTAATCCGTGACTGGCAAGATCATCAAAGTATCCACCGAGGGCAACACTTTTGTCGGTACGCCAGTTGGGTATTTGACGTAAATCTTTATCTGAAGGGAAGCGGCTATAAAGCCATGAAACTTGTCTAACGGTGCCAATTGTTCCTTTTTCCAAAACATTTTTGAGTGCAACGAAACCGGGTAATGAACGTCGATAATAGGCTATGAAAAGGGGAAGGTTTTGAGACTCAAAGGTGTCCTGTATTAACTGACATTGACTGAAATTTAATGCCATCGGTTTTTCTATGCAGCAAATCTTATTTGCTTTGGCGACTTTCAGCGCTAAATCACAGTGACTATCAGGTGGGGTTGCTATGTAAACAGCGTCTATATTGGGATCATCAATCAACGCTTGTGGGCAAGTATAGTGATGGGGAATGCTGTGGCGAGAAGCAAATTCTGCAGCTTTTCCGGGTGAGCGAGCGCTTACTCCATATAATTCAAATCCAGCCACTTGCTGATAGGCAGGGCCGCTTTTCTTTTCGCACACACCACCGCAACCAATCATACCCCAACGAATTGAGTCAGACCGGCTACCCATTATTCTTTGCTAACCCAATCCATTTGGAAGCCTGCTTTACGCTTCCGCTCCAATAGTTCTTCTATCAAGGGGGATAAAATCAATTCCATGGCGAGTCCCATTTTACCGCCTGGTACCACTAAAGTATTGATTCTAGACATGAAAGATCCATCTATCATCTTCAATAAGTAAGGGAAGTCTACAGTCCTCATTTCACGGCGGAACCTTACTACGACAAAGCTTTCGTCTTGAGTTGGAATTTCTCGGGCGCTGAAAGGGTTACTCGTATCTACCGTAGGCACCCGCTGAAAATTAACATGGGTGTTTGAAAACTGCGGAGTAATATAGTGAAAGTAGTCTTCCAAACTGCGCACAATACTGCTCATCACAGCTTCGCGAGTATGGCCGCGATCTGTGGTATCGCGAATAATCTTTTGTATCCACTCTAGGTTGACAATAGGCACCATGCCTACCAGCAAATCAACATGCTTAGCGACATCGGCTTCTGGGGTGGTGACACCGCCATGCAATCCTTCATAAAATAATAAATCAGTGTTTTCAGGGAGATCTTGCCACGGCGTAAAAGTGCCGGGCATCTGATTGAAAGGCACTGCTTCGTCAAAAGTATGCAAATATTGACGATGCTGACCTGTACCTGTTTCACCATATTGAGCAAACAGTTTTTCGAGCATAATAAAGTCGTTGGCTCTTGGTCCAAAATAACTAATATGCCGGCCCTGCTCTTGGGCTTTACGAATTTCAACTTCCATTTCCGGACGTGTGAAACGGTGAAAACTATCGCCCGCAACAGAGGCCGCATTGACAGTTAAATTACGAAATATATGCCTAATGGCATTCGTCGTCGTAGTTGTACCTGCTCCAGAGGAACCTGTTATTGCAATAATTGGATGTTTTACAGACATATTGAACGTTTCGAGGATTAAGGACCATTAGTTATAAGCAAGGCGAGCCAAATGGTCAAGTCATTTACGCTGGCAAAGTTTAATTCAATTCTGAAATTAAGCTAATTTGGGGTGCTTGAATTTTGGGTGGCTTCACCTGGGGTTATAAACAGTAAACTGGTAGCTTCGTCGCAATGGGCGGTGTGCCAATGACCTTTTGGCACGACGGCAAAGTCACCTTGTTGTTTTAATAATTGTTCTTGGTCTTGCTTCCCCACGCGGATGATTAACTTACATTGTCCAGACAACAAAACCACTAACTCGTCTCCTGTAGGGTGCATTTCCCACGTTTGCCAATTCTCCGTAAAGCTATGGGCTGAGACTAAAGAATGATCTTTAAACCCTGAAAACTCGTGGTCTAGCTGCTGGTAAATACTGTCGCTAACGTCTTTTGTCGCGACTGATAAGTCGGGTTTTATAATAGCAAAGGTCTTTAATAATGTTTTAGCAAGCATCTTTATTACCCCGTAGTGACAGGTTATTTTCTGTTGGGTTTGTACTTACCCCAAGTGATACCGATTAATTCCACTAGAAATGCAGCATTCAAGCCGAAGACTAGGAGTCCATTTACGGCACTTAGTGCGCCCATAATTCGCCATTGTTGGCTTAAAATCACATCACCGAATCCAAGTGTCGTGAAGGACGCAATGGCAAAGTACAGTGCCTCTTCCAGCTCAGTAAATTCGCCAACAAACAGAAACGCAAATGCCCATATCCAGGTATTGATAGTGATGCCTAAGACTAACCACAGAACCGATAGTACAATGACAATAGGACTCTTGATGTGCATATAATCTCTGGTTTCAAATTTTCGTATCTGGTCAAAACGAGATGATAATATACCTAAAAATATCACTTGAACGATAATCGTTAAAATGATGATGAACGAACCTAAAACTAACTGGTTAAGCATAATGGTTTGACTTTATATAATACTGAGACATTATAAGTTTATAGATTAAATCAACTATATGCTTTGTGGAAATTGATGCAAGTACTTGAGTGTGTGCTCTTTGATACGGAATTTACTGCCTGGCATGGTTCCAAGCAGCGAAACTGGTCTGAAAACTGGGAACATCGAGAGCTTATTCAAATTGCTGCGGTTAAAATTCGTATGACCCGTGACTCAGCTTCAATACTGGCTAGTTTCAATGAATTAATACGCCCCACTATTAACCCGCAACTTAGTGATTACATAACAAACTTAACCGGTATTGAACAAGCTATGATTGATGAAATGGGGGTTGATTTTGCTTCTGCATTAAAACAATTCCATCTTTTCTGTAATCAAGGGGATATCCCCGTATTTTCATGGGGCAACGATTTATCTGTGCTACGTCAAAATTGTGAATTATATTCCTTACAACTACCAGATTTTCAACGTGGCTTTCACAATTTGCAGATGATTATTCGCAATTTAGGTTTACAAGGCGTTGAACAGTCAAGTGGTGCTTTGGCTCGTTTCCATGGAATATCACTGCAAGGGCATATTCACAACGCCTTGTATGATGTACGCAGCCTTGCAGCAACGTTAGATATGTGGCTTCGTAAGCGAGCGCTTACTATCGAAAACCTACTTTTTACAGAAGGTAGATAAGTAGAGTTCTTCGACTTTCTTGCGGGCCCACGGCGTTCGCCTAAGGAACTTCAGACTTGAGCTCATACTTGGATTTTCAATAAAGCATTTTACTTTAATTCTCCAACCTAAGCCCTCAAAGCCATACTCTTTATGCAGTGCTTCAAGCATTTTCTTTAGGGTGATGCCATGTAATGGATCACCCTGTTGGCCTGGTTTGTTATCTTTGATATCCAATTTAATTTTGTTCTCTAGCAATGGCGCGATAGGCAATATCGTCGCGATAAAACATACCGTCCCAATTAATCTTATGAACTAAATTATAGGCGTTCTTTTGGGCTTCTGTTACTGAGTTTCCTAAAGCGGTGGCACACAACACTCTGCCACCGTTAGTGGTGACTTTAGCATCCACTAATTTTGTGCCAGCGTGAAATACTTTACCTTCGGTTTGTGAAGCCAGCTCTAGCCCTTGGATCTCTTTCCCTTTAGCATAACTTCCAGGATAACCCCCTGCCGCAAGAACTACCCCTACTGCCGCTCTGGAGTCAAATTCAATATTAGCTTCATCCAGTTTGCCTTTTGTGGCCTGCAAACAAAGGGCAACAATGTCGGATTGCAAACGTAACATAATGGGTTGGGTTTCAGGATCGCCGAATCGACAATTGTATTCAATTACTTTAGGTGTGCCGTCAGCCATAATCATCAAACCAGCATATAAAAAGCCAGAATAAGGATTGCCTTCACTTGCCATTCCTTCAACTGTTGGGTAAATCACTTCGTCCATTATGCGCTGGTGGATTTCTGGGGTGACTACTGGAGCCGGTGAGTATGCTCCCATGCCGCCTGTATTTGGGCCAGTATCGCCATTACCAACTCGTTTGTGATCTTGGCTGGTGGCAAAAGACAGGACATTTTTACCATCTACCATTACGATAAAACTGGCTTCCTCGCCATCCAAAAATTCTTCAATAACCACGCGGCTGCCAGCGTCACCAAAGGCATTTCCAGCTAACATATCACGAATTGCATCTTCAGCTTCTTGCTCTGTCATTGCTACAATTACACCCTTGCCTGCGGCTAAACCGTCGGCTTTAATTACAATGGGCGCGCCTTTTTGTTTCAAATATGCCAATGCAGGTTCAATTTCAGTGAAGTTTTGATACTCCCCCGTAGGGATGTTATGACGAGCTAGAAAGTCTTTGGTAAAGGCTTTAGAGCCTTCCAATTGCGCGGCCGCCTTAGACGGTCCAAATATGGTTAAGCCTTTAGCTTGAAATGCATCAACTACACCAAGTACCAAGGGAGCTTCTGGTCCTACTATGGTTAAATCAATGGCATTTTGTTCAGCAAATTCAAGTAATCCGGCGACGTCATCTGCTTGTATATCGACATTGCGCAATTTATCTTCTATTGCGGTACCAGCGTTTCCAGGTGCTACATAAACGGTTTCTACATAGTCATTTTGAGCTGATTTGAATGCTAAAGCATGTTCGCGACCACCGCCGCCAATGATAAGTATTTTCATGAATCGATTATCTTATTAACTGATTGAGTAAGGAGTGGAACTTTATAATGGCAGGAATTGTACAGAATAAACGCGTAAAAAGCGTGTCTAACTGCACGCTTTTTATAGTGAATTTGGTTCTAGGTTATTAAATGACAGTTTATAATTTCGAAAATTCTTGTTTCAGTTGGTATTTGTCATCGGTAACGATAGCTTCAAGGGTGTTGAGACGCTCTTTAATTGCTTTAAGTTCAGCTTCTAAGGCGGTGACATTGCCAGAGCCCGCTTCCAATTTCAATTTTGCATCCATCATTTTTTGTTTATGCCCAAAAACCATGGCCAAAATGACTATGGGTAAAACAAATACTAGTAAAATGTCCATCTATCTTCCTCGTTATGACTGTCGTTGTGTGCTTTGATGTATTTAAAAGCAAATTGAATACCAATCAAAATATATAATAAAAACAGTATGTTGCATATATCTAAATTTATTATTTTGGTTTCTAGAACGAATTATTAGTCAAAAGTACTACTTAGCTGTGTAATTTGCAAAATTCTTAGCCTGCGGGGCTAAAGCTCCCATCTGTAGCCTGGTCTTTAGGCCATGGAATTTAAAGTGGTATTTAAATTAAATTCACGGGGCTAAAGCACCCGCCTACAGGGTGGCGGTTGTAGCATGGTCTTTAGGCCATGGGTTTTAATGTGGGATTCAAATTGCATTTACGGGGCTAAAGCACCCGCCTACAGGGTAGCG
>NZ_JAUORV010000012.1 GCF_030548205.1 Aliiglaciecola sp. 3_MG-2023
TTGGGGTATAGCCAAGCGGTAAGGCAGCGGGTTTTGATCCCGCCATTCGTTGGTTCAAATCCAGCTACCCCAGCCATATTTAAGCCCAAGATTTTGTCTTGGGCTTTTTTATTGCTTGCAAATTGTTAGCATTCCTTCTCTTTACATGGGAACCAGATCACTTCAAACTGAACCTATAATAATTATAAGCAACTAAGGATTAGCGTGATAAACGACATAGTTAGTTTCATAAACGATTTATTATGGAACCGAGGGTTGAGTGTTCTATGGGAAACTGAGGGGGAGCAATCTAGTTTTTATGTTCCAATACTTGCCCTAATGTTGGTATGTGCTGGAATATGGTTCACTGTGCGATTAGGATTTTTACAATTCCGACATTTTGGGCACATGTTTAGCATCATGAAAAACAGCACCCAAAGCGATTCATCCGGTATAAGTTCATTTCAGGCATTGTGCACAAGTCTTTCTGCTCGAGTTGGAACCGGAAATTTGGCTGGTGTAGCAGTTGCCATTTCACTCGGTGGCTCAGGCTCGATTTTCTGGATGTGGATGATTGCCTTACTAGGCATGGCTACCGGCTTTGCAGAAAGCGTATTAGGCCAACTATATAAAGTAAGAGATATTAACGGTGAATTTCGCGGTGGTCCCGCCTATTACATACAACAAGGCTTAAATAAACGCTGGTTAGCTGTGTTGTTTTCATTATTTCTGTTTCTAGGATATGGATTTATTTTTAGTGCGGTACAAGCAAATACAATTACCGATGCTTTAAATCACGCCTATGAAATCCCCACCCATTATTCTGGTCTGGTTATTATCCTGATGGCTGGAATGATAGTAGTCGGTGGACTGCGTGCAATAGCAAGATTCGCAGAGTGGATAGTGCCATTTATGGCTATTTCATACGTTCTAGTAACCCTAGGTATTACTATTGCTAATTTTGATCTTGTTCCGGCAATGATTTCAGATATTGTATCTTCCGCATTTGGTTTGCACGAAGCGGCTGCTGGGGCTTTAGGTGCAGCAATAAAGAATGGTATTCAACGCGGTCTTTATTCAAACGAAGCTGGTTCAGGAAGTGTACCTCATGCAGCAGCTGGAGCGTCACCCAATCCTAATCACCCAGTTTCCCAAGGTTACGTACAAATGCTTGGAGTGTTTATCGATACAATGATTTTGTGTACCTGCACTGCTGTTGTCATATTGTTAGCTGGGGGATCAAGCAGTGAGCAAATGGAGGGCATTCGCTTAACGCAAGATGCTATGGGTAGTCACCTAGGTGAATTTGGTGGGGACTTTGTTGCCGCTGCTATTAGTTTATTTGCATTTACCTCTGTTGTAGCAAATTATGCTTACGGTGAAAGTAATCTGCATATGTTTAAACTAGATAACAAAGTAGGGCGCTGGGTTTATACTGCCGGTTATTTATTGATGATATTTTGGGGATCCATGGCATCACTTCCCAAAGTTTGGGCAATGGCTGATATGGCGTTGGGGCTGATGACTTTTATTAATATTATTGCCATAGTGTTAATGACACCCACTATCGTTTCGATTAGTCAGGATTATTTTGAAAAGCGTAAAAAAGGTCAAAAGCCAGAATATCTAAACGGTGACTGTGAGATCCAAGGTGAAACTGAAAAAGGAATCTGGGGCAAATAACCTCTCTTCTCCGCTGGATTGGCGCTGGTTTAGGTCAATCCCAGTGCCACCTTCATCACCTGCTTTTTAATTGGCCCAGCTTTGTCGGCCAAATTTAATCCAAGGTTTCTAAATAGTTTTAAAGGCAAATTGTCATTGCTAAATGCCGCGTATATTGCATCCATGGTAGACATCATAAGTAAATTAGACGATTTTCGCTTACTTTCATATTGTTTTAGCAAGGGTTGGACTGAGTTTTCGCTAATATCCCATCCACTGAGGCACTCTAAAAACACTGACACATCACGAAAACCTAAATTCACCCCCTGTCCTGCCAATGGGTTTATGGTGTGAGCGGCATCGCCAATTAACACACTGTTACCTTTGTAATACTGGTTTGCATGCATGCGGGTTAGAGGAAAACTTGCAGTTTGAAGTATTTCGAAGTCCCGCAATTTGTCGGGGAAATGCCCTAATATTTGTGCTTTTAAACTACTCGAATTTAAACGTTTTAATTCTGCCACTCTATCTGCCGAGTCATACCAAACTAAGGATGCAAAACCATCATACAATGGTAAAAATGCCACAGGGCCTGAAGGCTTAAATTGTTGCCAAGTAATATCTTGCTGTATAGCGTCCGCCAATTTTATATTGATAGCCAATGCATGTTGTTTGTATTGCCAACCTTGCTGGCCAATATTTAACGCATTGCGGACCTGAGAGTTTCCTCCATCTGCACCAACAAGCATTTTACACTCATAGGATAGATTGTTCCCAGTGCGAATAATATTTGGCCTACCACTCTCAATACCTTTAATCGTTACTCCACTCACCAATGTAATGTTTGGCAAAGCACGGATCCGATTTAGTAATGCCAACTGAATCAATCGATTCTCAACAATAAACCCCAATTGTCCTTGGTTTATTTCACTGCTATCAAACTGCGTTGCGCCTTTATCCTCCTCCCAAACCAACATTCTTTTAAATGGGCAAATTCGTTTAGATTCTACATCTTGCCAAACGCCTAAAGAATGTAATAGGGATTGCGCTTTGAGATTAATTGCAGATACCCGCATATCCGGTGGTTGTTCTGGTGAGTATTCGGAGGGTAATTTGACTTCAAAAACAACAACTTTGAGCCCCTGCTTTGCTAGCCCAACAGCCGTTGCAGCACCTACCATTCCCCCCCCCACTATACCGACATCAAACATATCTTCACATCACGCTGAATTAACTTTATTTACTATATCATACTGAATTAATGTCTATTTATTCAGGGAAATATTAAAAAATTTAAGTATAAACATGATACGTCAGTTAAATAACAGATGAGAGCTAGATCCTATGAGCAAATAGCGTTAAAATAGGCGGTTCGCTTAAGCTAGTATACAAGAAGTTGGTCTTGCATAGGCAGGCCGCAGTGGCGTCTAAATGACATATAAATAGTAGGGTTTGAAAACGCAATATGAGCAAAAAGTTATACATTAAAACGTGGGGCTGTCAAATGAACGAGTATGATTCGGAAAAAATGGCCGATCTACTTGATTCTACTCATGGTTATGAGCTTGCTGACGAAGCAGAAAACGCGGATGTTATTTTGTTAAATACTTGCTCTATTCGCGAAAAAGCCCAAGAAAAAGTATTCCACCAATTAGGCCGTTGGAAAAACCTGAAAAAAGATAAACCTGAACTAATAATTGGTGTTGGTGGTTGTGTTGCCTCCCAAGAAGGAACCACCATTAGACAAAGGGCTCCTTTTGTCGATTTAATATTTGGCCCACAAACTTTGCATCGATTACCCGAAATGATCAATCAGATACAAGGTGGCAGTAAGTCAGTAATCGATGTCAGTTTTCCCGAAATCGAAAAGTTCGATCGGTTACCGGAACCTAAAGCAGATGGGCCAAGCGCCTTTGTATCCATAATGGAAGGTTGTTCTAAATATTGTAGCTTTTGTGTAGTGCCATACACTAGAGGCGAAGAAGTCAGTCGCCCAGTGGATGATGTCTTGCTTGAAGTAGCGCAACTTGCAGAACAAGGCGTACGTGAAGTTAACCTATTAGGTCAAAACGTGAATGCGTTTCGAGGGCCTCATTTCGATGAAAGCATTTGTACTTTTGCAGAATTGCTTGAATTAATTGCGTCCATCGACGGTATTGATAGGATCCGCTACACCACTTCCCATCCTGTTGAATTCACTGAAGATCTAATTGAAGCTTACGCTTCTATTCCAGAATTGGTTGATCACCTGCACTTACCGGTGCAAAGTGGTGCTGACCGCATTCTAAATTTGATGAAACGCGGCCACACGGCAATTGAATTTAAATCTAAAATTCGTAGACTTAAAAAGATTCGACCTAACCTGTGTATGTCATCAGACTTTATTATTGGTTTCCCAGGCGAAACCGACGAAGATTTTCAGGCAACGATGGATTTAATTCAAGCAATTGATTTTGATATGAGTTTCAGTTTTATTTACAGTGCACGCCCCGGCACCCCTGCGGCAGATTTGCCCGATGATGTCAGTGAAGAAACTAAGAAACAACGATTACAAATTTTACAAAGTAGAATTAATCAACAAGCCTTGCGAATAGCCAGAAATATGCTTAATACAGAACAACGTATTTTAGTTGAAGGTCCTTCTAAGAAAAATCCAATGGAATTATCCGGTCGAACTGAGAATAATCGAGTGGTTAACTTTGAAGGCACACCCGATATGATTGGCGAATTTATCGACGTCAAAATTACCGATGTATTTGCGAACTCTTTGCGAGGAGACGTTGTCAGACGTGAAAAAGATATGGGCTTAAGAGTCAGCATTGCACCTAAAACTATTTTGTCAAAACAAAGTACAAATGATAACCCGTTAGGTGTACAAAAATTTTCTCCCGTATCACATTAATTTTAATTAAAAAGGTAAATTTTAATTTTGAGTACTATTGTCAGCAACGAAGTATTTTTAGAACCCGCAGATAACAAACGTTTATCGAGCTTATGCGGGCCTTTAGACGACAACATAAAACAGATAGAGCGCCGTTTAGGGGTGGAAATTACTTACCGCAATAATGAATTTAAAGTACTAGGTGATCCGTCACAAAGTAATGGCGCTGCACAACTACTTAAATTACTTTATATCGAAACTCAACCTATAAAGGGTAAAATTCCAATTTTGGAGTCTGACCAAGTTCATCTAGCCATTCAAGAAGCGAAATGTTTAGAAAAAGCAGAAGCGGGACACTACGGTAAAGAAGTGCATATAAAAACCCGTAGAGGTGTTATTAAACCCAGAAACCCTAATCAAAGCCAATATGTTTCCAATATCTTGAACCATGATATCAGTTTTGGTGTGGGCCCTGCTGGTACAGGTAAAACCTATTTAGCTGTTGCTTGTGCTGTGGATGCGTTGGAGCGCCAAGAAATACGCCGAATATTGTTAACTCGTCCCGCAGTTGAAGCTGGTGAGAAACTCGGTTTTTTACCAGGTGATCTATCTCAAAAAGTTGATCCTTACCTACGCCCACTCTATGACGCACTGTTTGAAATGTTAGGCTTTGAAAAAGTCGAAAAATTAATTGAACGTAACGTTATTGAAGTAGCACCTTTGGCCTATATGCGTGGACGGACATTGAACGACGCTTTCATCATCTTAGATGAAAGCCAAAATACCACTGTAGAACAAATGAAAATGTTTTTAACTCGAATTGGTTTTAATTCACGTGCAGTGATAACGGGTGACATTACACAAATAGATCTCCCCAGGGGGGTTCGTTCTGGATTGCGTCATACCATCGACGTATTAAAGGATGTTCAAGATATTTCCTTCAACTTTTTCACTGCTAATGATGTGGTAAGGCACCCAGTAGTAGCTCGAATTGTGCGAGCATATGAAGAGTTTGAATCTGCGCAAGAAAAAGCTAAGCATCTTAAACAAGCAGAACTCAATGGCAAAGGCGACAATGAGAAACCAATTAAGTGAAAATTGACTTAGACATTCAAATTGCCTGTGAAAATACTAATTTACCTACAACAGAACAGTTTGAACAGTGGCTTCAATTCGCATTAGCCGAACAAAAAATTGAAGAAACGGAATTAACTATCAGAATTGTTTCCCCTGAGGAAAGCCAACAATTAAATGCAACTTATCGAGAAAAGGATAAACCAACGAATATTTTATCCTTTCCTTTTGAGTCCCCTGCTGAAATAGAACTTAATTTTTTAGGGGATTTAGTGGTTTGTGCAGATATCGTTGATAAAGAAGCTAAACAACAGAATAAGCAATTATTAGATCATTGGGCACATATGATTGTCCATGGAAGCCTTCATTTACTTGGGTTTGACCATGAACATGATGACGATGCAAAAATTATGGAAAGTCTAGAAGTGCAAATTTTAGCAAAATTAGGCATTGACGACCCCTATCAAGATCATTAAATATAGTGATCCAAGGAACCTAAAAAAGACATTATGAGCGAAGACAACCCCCACTCTACTAGCGGTTCTACGAATAAAAGCTGGCTAGATAAAATAGTACAAACTTTTAACGCAGAACCGAAAAGTAAAGAAGCATTAGTTGATATTATTTCCGATGCTGAGCAGCGAGAAGTAATTGACCCTCAAACCAGAGAGATGATTGAAGGTGTGATGGGAGTGAACGAGATGCGTGTTAGGGATATTATGATCCCACGGGCACAAATGATGACCATCAACGTTGACGAATCAGTAGAAGAGTTTCTTCCTGTCATGCTCGAATCTGCCCACTCACGTTTCCCTGTCATCAACGAAGACAAAGATCACATTGAAGGGATTTTGTTAGCCAAAGATTTATTGGCTTATGCATTTATTCCAGGAAAAGAATTCCATCTAAAAGACGTGTTAAGACCTGCGGTAATTGTGCCCGAGAGCAAACGGGTGGATGTGTTACTTAAAGAGTTTCGTCAAGAGCGCTACCACATGGCTATTGTCGTTGATGAATACGGTGGTGTATCTGGTCTAGTTACAATAGAAGACATTCTAGAGTTGATTGTAGGTGAAATAGAAGATGAACATGATATCGATGAAAATGAGTCTGATGATATTCGTCCACTAAATACTTACACCTACTCTGTGAAAGCCCTCACCCCCATTGAAGATTTCAATCAATTTTTCGAAACCCATTACGATGTAGAACAAGCTGATACTATTGGTGGGATCGTATTGAAAGCCTTTGGTCATATGCCAATGACTGAAGATGAGATCGAGATAGATGGTTTGGTTTTTAAAATTACGAATTCCGATAAACGCCGCTTGTTACAACTAAAAGTGACCTTACCAAACAAAGAAGACTAAGTTTAAAAAAGCCATGCTGCACTATATTGCTGTTCTTTTATTCGGTGCTTTACTGACGTTTAGTTATGCACCTTTTTCACTTTGGTTTTTAACGCCGATTTTACTAACAGGATTGTTTTATCGATTACTGTTAAGTAAATCAGGGTTTAAAACTGGATTTGCATTTGGTTTAGGTTGGTTCGGGGCTGGAATCTCCTGGGTTCACGTTAGCATTGCTGACTTTGGAGGCCTCCCCTTGGTTGGCTCCGTCGGGCTAATGATTTTGCTCTGTAGTTTTTTAGCGTTATATCCTGGCTTGTTTTGTTTTGTTCTGAAACGTTATTGTCAGCCGCGCTTTTGGCCTTTACTAGCACCTTTTATTTGGTTTTTATGCGAATTTGTCCGGAGCTGGTTATTCACTGGGTTTCCCTGGCTATCAATAGGTTACAGTCAACTATCAGGCCCCTTATCCGGATGGATGCCAGTTTTAGGTGAAACAGGCGTAAGTGTTTTATTGATCGCCATCTGTAGTTCTATAGCACTTAGTATCAAACAAAAAACGGTTATTCCTTCTGTAGCGTTAACTGGTGTCGTTTTAATCAGTGGTTGGGCTTTAAATGCAGTTGAATGGGTGAGTGCAAAAACAAACAGTTTCTCCATAGCAATGGTACAGGGCAACATTAAGCAAGAAATGCGTTGGGCGCCAGAAGAAGAAGTCCCAACTATGACAAAATATCTCAAATTAACTAAAGAACATTGGCACAATGAACTTATTATATGGCCTGAAGCAGCGATTCCACGACTAGAGTCAACAGCTGAGTCATTTTTACATGACTTAGACACACAAGCTGCCAATAATGACTCAAGTTTAATTACCGGTATTGTCAATTATAATTATGATTCACGACAAGCATTTAATAATTTGATTACGCTAGGTAAAAAAAGCCCTTCAGATACCTCTGGTCAATATCATTATTTGCACGCAAATCGCTACGATAAACATCATTTATTGCCTTTTGGAGAATTCATACCATTCGAAAGCTGGTTAAGAGAGCTAGCCCCCATTTTTGATTTACCCATGTCGTCCTTTACAAGAGGAGACTACTTACAGCCTAACTTAATCGCAAATGGTATTAATTTAGCACCCGCAATCTGTTTCGAAATTGCATTTCCTAGACAAATAGCAGCAAATTTAACGCCGGAGACGGATTTTATTATTACAGTGAGCAACGATGCGTGGTTTGGCCGCTCCCATGGCCCAGATCAGCATTTAGAAATTGCCCAAGTGCGAGCAAAAGAGTTTGGATTACCAGTTCTAAGGGCAACCAATAATGGTATTACCGCGTTCATCGGTTATGACGGAGAAGTAATTAGTCGTTTACCGCAATTCCAAGCAGGCGTATTATCCGCTGAGATAGCCAGTACTTCAGGCTCTACCCCTTATCGACGATGGGGAGACTTACCTTTGTGGATTTTAAGCTTAATTGTATTGGCTTGGGTTTGGCGAGAAGCTGCCAAAAATAAGACATAGTGGGGATAAAGCGGAATATTAGCTTATGAGGTGAATATTTTGGCTGGCATCCTAAAAACCTAACCAGCCAAAACAGACTATATTCAATCTGAATTATTCTTTAATTCGAACAGTCGTAACCTTGAAATTAAATATATTCAACTTGTGATACTTCGTATTCCACTGTGCCGGCGGGCGTCTGAATGGTCACAATGTCATCTTCTTCTTTACCAATCAATCCACGTGCAATAGGTGAATTCACTGATATTAAGTTATTTTTAATGTCTGCCTCGTCATCGCCAACGATTCTGTAGGTTGTTTCTTCATCGGAATCAACATTAATAATGGTAACAGTAGCACCAAAAATAACTTTTCCGTTATTTGGTATCTTAGTTACATCAATAATTTGTGCATTAGATAACTTGCCTTCGATATCTTGAATTCGGCCTTCACAGAAACTTTGTTGTTCACGGGCCGCGTGATATTCGGCGTTCTCTTTTAAATCACCATGCTCCCTAGCTTCAGCTATGGATTGAATGATTTGTGGTCGCTTAACAGATTTAAGTTCATTAAGCTCTTCGCGCAACATTTCTGCGCCTTTTGCTGTCATTGGATATTGATTCATTGATCAACGCTCACTTATATGTGCTTTTGTTTGTATTGAGGTTAATTAAAAAGTGCGCAGTGAATGCGCACTTTTTTCTAGAAAGTATACTTAGTTTACCACAAGTTTAGCGTTCGTTAACTCTCTGGTGTAAAGATTGCACCGAGTTAACATTTGCACGATCATCCGCAGCTTGTGCATTCACGGTTGCAAATGCAGCATTTAGCGTTGTGGTATAGGTGATTTTATTAAGCAAAGCTTCACGACGAATATAGACAGAATCATTGATCGCCTTACGACCCTCGGTAGTGTTGACTATATAGCAATATTCACCATTTTTAATGGCGTCAACAATATTAGGTCGACCTTCCGTTAGTTTATTTACGACACTACAGGTTATGCCAACATCATTTAACTGTTTAGCTGTACCTGAAGTTGCCTCTAAACTAAAGCCCTTTTCAATCATTTTACGTGCAAGTTCGACAACACGATTTTTATCGTTGTGACGAACAGAAATGAGCGCTTTTCCTTTTTGTGGAATTGGTGCACTTGCCCCTAAATTTGCTTTAGCATAAGCCTCTTCAAAGGTATCACCCACACCCATTACTTCGCCCGTAGAGCGCATTTCAGGACCTAACAAGGGATCCACACCTTGGAACTTAGCAAATGGCAACACGACTTCTTTCACCGAATAAAACGGCGGAATAATTTCTTCCGTTACACCCTGAGAAGGCAGTGATTGACCTACCATTGCCCTAGCACCAATTTTTGCAAGTGCCATTCCTGTTGCTTTAGACACAAATGGAACCGTGCGAGCAGCTCGTGGATTCACTTCAATTAAATATACTTCACCATTTTTCACAGCAAATTGTGTATTCATTAAACCCACAACACCAAGCTCTAGTGCCATATCTTTCACTTGCTTACGCATGACATCTTGGATTTCTTGACTCAATGAGTAAGGAGGTAGAGAACATGCAGAATCACCAGAGTGAACACCAGCTTGCTCAATGTGCTCCATAATGCCCCCGATTACCACGTTTTCACCATCACACATGGCGTCTATATCAACCTCTATAGCGTCATCAAGGAATCGATCTAGTAATACGGGTGAATCATTAGATACTTTTACTGCTTCATTCAAGTAACGTTTTAAATCTTTCAAGTCATACACAATTTCCATCGCTCGACCACCTAGTACATAGGAAGGACGCACAACTAATGGAAAACCAATTTTTTCCGCTTCAACCAACGCTTGTTCCATATTGCTGACGGTGCAATTTGCTGGTTGTTTTAGATTCAATTTGTTAACCATGTGCTGGAAACGTTCACGATCTTCGGCTCTATCAATCGCATCAGGAGGAGTTCCAATTATTGGCACCCCTGCCGCTTCTAAATCACGAGCAAGTTTTAATGGGGTTTGCCCACCATACTGCACTATGACCCCAACAGGCTTTTCAATGCGCACAATTTCAAGTACGTCTTCTAGGGTAACAGATTCAAAATAAAGTCGATCAGAGGTGTCGTAATCGGTTGAAACCGTTTCCGGGTTACAGTTAACCATAATGGTTTCATAACCGTCTTCACGCATAGCTAAAGCGGCATGAACACAGCAGTAATCAAATTCTATACCCTGGCCAATACGATTCGGACCGCCACCTAGAACCATAATTTTATCTTTATCAGATGGATTCGATTCGCACTCTTCATCATAAGTGGAATACATGTATGCGGTGCTAGTAGAAAACTCAGCGGCACAGGTATCAACACGCTTATAGACAGGCATAACCTCCATTGAGTGCCTAACTTCGCGCACGTCACTTTCAGCCACATTGGTTAATTCAGCCAAACGAGAATCTGCAAATCCTTTGCGCTTAAGAATACGCATCATATCTAAATCGATACCCGTTAAGCCAATTTCTGAAACCTGTTTTTCTAGATTGATTAGTTCTTCAATCTGAACTAAATACCAGCGGTCGATATTGGTCAAAGCAAATACTTGATCCACTGACATACCCATTCTCATTGCATCCGCAATAAACCAAATGCGTTCTGCGCCTGGTTCCCTGAGTTCACGTATAATGGTTTCTTCGCTTTCCGGATCGTCAATATCGATAATAGGATTGAGACCGTTAACACCAACCTCTAAACCACGTAACGCTTTTTGCAACGATTCTTGTAGATTACGACCGATTGCCATGACTTCCCCCACAGATTTCATCTGTGTGGTTAAGCGATCGTTTGCACCCGCGAATTTTTCAAAGTTAAAACGTGGTATTTTGGTAACAACGTAATCAATAGCAGGCTCGAAGGATGCAGGCGTTAAGCCTCCTGTAATGTCATTAGCAAGTTCATCCAAGGTATAACCAATGGCCAATTTAGCCGCAACTTTAGCTATCGGAAAACCGGTAGCTTTTGAGGCCAAAGCAGAAGAACGAGACACTCGAGGGTTCATTTCAATGATGACCATACGTCCGGTGTTAGGATCAACACCAAATTGTACGTTTGAACCGCCGGTTTCAACACCAATCTCACGTAATACGGCCATCGCAGCATTACGCATGATTTGAAATTCTTTATCAGTAAGAGTTTGCGCTGGGGCAACCGTAATAGAGTCACCGGTATGAACGCCCATGGGGTCAAAGTTTTCGATGGTACAAACAATAATGCAATTATCGCTTTTATCCCGTACCACTTCCATTTCATATTCTTTCCAACCAATTAGCGATTCATCAATCAATAGTTCACTGGTTGGTGAAAGGTCTAAGCCACGACGACAAATTTCATCAAATTCATCCACGTTATAAGCGATACCGCCACCAGAACCCCCCATAGTGAATGAAGGTCTGATGATACAAGGAAAGCCAATGCGACTTAGTACATCATGTGCTTGTTCAATGGTATGCGCAATTTCAGCTCTAGGGCATGCTAAGCCAATTGATTTCATTGCTTTGTCGAAACGCTCGCGATCTTCCGCTTTATCAATTGCATCAGCAGTTGCACCGATCATTTCTACTGAAAATTCGTCCAATACGCCATGTTTATTTAAATCAAGGGCGCAGTTCAATGCGGTTTGCCCCCCCATGGTGGGTAAAATAGCATCAGGACGTTCTTTTTCAATAATGCGTTTTACCACTTCCCAGTGGATAGGCTCTATATAAGTTGCATCTGCCATTTCTGGGTCGGTCATGATAGTGGCTGGATTGGAGTTAACCAAAATAACCCGATACCCTTCTTCACGCAGAGCTTTACAGGCTTGAGCTCCTGAGTAATCAAATTCGCAAGCTTGTCCAATAACGATTGGACCAGCCCCCAGAATCAGAATGCTTTTTAAATCAGTACGTTTTGGCATAGTATTCTTTCTCTCGGTATCAAGCTGAAGTTGAAGTTGTTGCTGATTTCGATTTTTCTATCAGCTCAATAAAATGGTCAAACAAGGGAGCTGCATCATGGGGACCTGGACTTGCTTCAGGGTGTCCTTGAAAACTAAATGCCGGTTTGTCATTTCTGCGTATGCCCTGCAAAGACTTATCAAACAAAGATACGTGAGTTACTTCTAAATTATCAGGCAAAGAAGATTCATCCACGGCAAAACCATGATTTTGGCTAGTAATCATAACCACATCACCCTTCAAATCTTTAACGGGATGATTAGCTCCGTGGTGACCGAACTTCATTTTTTCGGTTTTTGCGCCGCTAGCTAACGCTAATAGTTGATGGCCCAGACAAATCCCGAAAATCGGAATCTCTGTTTCCAGAAAGGTTTTGATGGCAGCAATGGCGTAATCGCAAGGCTCAGGATCACCTGGTCCATTGGACAAAAAGATGCCATCCGGTTCCATGCCCAATACTTCTTCAGCAGGTGTTGTAGCAGGCACTACCGTTAAACGGCAACTTCTATCTACTAACATACGTAAAATATTATGTTTGGCACCAAAATCATAAGCAACTACGTGAAACTTACAATCTTCTACATTTTCCGCATATCCATTTTCTAGCGACCAAACGCCATCTTGCCATGGATAGGTAGTCGTTGTAGTAACCACTTTAGCGAGATCCATCCCTTTCAACCCCGGAAAAGCTTTAGCAGCATTCAATGCTTCCGAAACATCATCTTGATTAAATTCATCAACAGTAACGATACACCCCTTCAAGGCACCTTTATCGCGAAGAATACGAGTCAATCGACGAGTATCAATATCAGCGATGCCAAGAATGTTGTTATCTTTCAAATAGTCAGAAAGAGAAGATTGATTACGGAAGTTACTAGCTAATAAAGGAAGGTCTCGAATAATTAGGCCTTTAGCCCAAATTTTTGTAGATTCCACATCTTCTTCATTCGTGCCAGTATTACCTATGTGGGGATAAGTTAAGGTAATAATTTGTTCAGCATATGAAGGGTCAGTTAATATCTCCTGATAACCTGTCATGGATGTATTAAACACCACTTCACCGACAGAAACACCAGAAGCTCCAATAGATGTGCCTTTGAAAACAGAACCGTCTTCTAACACCAAAAGAGCAGAAATAGCCAAGTCAACCTCCTAATTAAGGACAACCCAAGGTTTTTTCGCAAGCTAAGCTCCAAAACCCTATAAAAAACGGGTCGTAATTATTAATTTACATCCCGTTTACTTCATCACCGCTAGTATTTTCGGGAGATTTAGCACCTCTAATCCGAAAATTTGGCAAATTCCCGAGATCATACACTAATGGTTTTATTTGATCCAATAGATTGTAGAAAAATTACTAAAATGAGCATTTGACTCAAAATTCATAAGTAAATCATTAAAAGGTTAAATTAAGCGCTGAATGGCTATTATTAAGTTTCACGATAACCTTAAGGATAAAATGTTGGGTTTAATTGAGCTCCAACACATCTTGCATTGAATACAGACCTGCAGGTTTGCCAACCAGCCACTTAGCAGCAGTCACTGCACCTTTAGCAAAGGTTAATCTGCTAGAAGCTTTATGTGTGATCTCCAATCTCTCTCCAATGTCAGCAAATAGCGCAGTATGCTCACCAACCACATCCCCAGCTCTTACGGTAGCAAAACCAATAGTTTCATGCTTACGTTCCCCTGTGTCACCTTCTCTGCCATAAACAGCGCATTGGTTTAAATCGCGGCCAACTTCATCTGCTATCGCTTCACCGATAGCCATAGCAGTGCCAGAAGGTGCGTCTTTTTTAAAACGGTGATGAGCTTCAAGGATTTCAATATCGGCGGTATCACCCATTGTTTTTGCGGCTTGACGAACCAAGTTCAGCATAAGGTTAACGCCAACACTGTAATTGGCAGCAAAAACGATTGGAATGCTCGTTGCTGCGCGCTCTAAGCTTTCTTTTTGTTTGTCGTTAAGTCCGGTCGTACCAATTACTATTGCTTTTTTATTTGCCACACACCAAGCTAAGTTTTGTTCTATCACATCTGGTAACGTAAAATCGATTACCGCATCAATTTGTGTTGTATTGGGTTCTAAACTGGCTGTAATTTTAAGATTCTGTTTAGAGATACCTGCTAATTCACCGGCATCCATCCCAATCCATTGAGAACCTTCTCTAACTGCAGCTGCAACTAAATTAATGTCGCTGTCCAAATGGGCTGCCTCTATTAATACGCGCCCCATTCGACCATTGGCTCCTAAAATACCAATTCCTGTCATTTTCCACTCATCTCTCATAGTCAATATCAATGATTATTGTGCAATATAAACCGAAAATTTGCAGCTGAAAAAACGCGATAAGATATATTTGATTACACATTTATATGGCGGCGTTTTATAGCAATAGGATTTTGTAACCTTATATATATTGATTCAAAATCTGATTCCGCTACATTAGAGTAAACTAATTTAATGTTGCCCGACTATTGTGACTTATCAACTATTAGAAACATCTGACCTACCCGATCCATTGGAAATTAAGTTTGAGCCTCTGCATAGACATTATCGACCCACGGCTATTGCTACCATTTGGGCTTTTTCACTATTCTTTATGTTAATTATGACCTTAACCCGATGGCAACCGTTTGTTGCTATTCACCCCGAAATAACAGCTATTTATCCTCTAGGGCTAGGGATCGTATTGTTGATCTCAATTCTAATTAGCATTTATTTATATATTGCCATTCCATGCAAACAATATTGCTTAACAGAAACTGATTTGCATTTTGCCAGTGGAGTAATATTTCGAAAAATATACAGTCAACCAATTTTGCGAATACAACACGTTGAATTAAAACGAGGTCCAATTGAAAGAGCATTTAAATTAGCTTCATTGCAAGTGTTTAGTGCTGGCGGTTCTATGTATACCTTTGAAATACCTGGTTTAAGTTTGAATGACGCGCAAAAAATTAGACGATTCATACTAGAGCATAAGAGTGTTCGCACTGATGGATAATAAGGAAATAGACTCCACATCTAACAATGAAAGTTGGCAAAAACTTTCTCCCATTGCGGTTTTATATTTTATTGCAAGCGGTATTAAATTAGCCGCTAATAATGCCATTTATTTGCTTCCAGCCATCGCTGTAAGCTACTCCACAGTGCAACAAAACCCTAAAATATGGCTGCCTATCGTAATCAGTGTTTTAGCTTTAATTATTGTTTCTTCTTGGCTTCAATACGCTTTTTACTCATTTCGACTAGTGAATGAAACAGTAGAGATCCGATCCGGTGTATTCTCAAAAACACATGTTGATTTACCATTTGCTAGGATCCAAAACGTAACTATCGACATTCCTCTTTATTATCGACTTACTCATACTTGTTGTTTACAACTCGATACTGCTGGTTCGGCAAAACAAGAGGCAAAAATAGTCGCTTTACCAGTGGAGTATGCTGAAACTTTAAAAACGTCAATTCTTCATAAAGAGCAAACACCGAATACACACTCTGCGGAACTAGTAGATAACGCGCAGATTGCCTCGGAACACCCACCCAGGAAAGATGATAAAGAGCAAGTTCTGAATCAACGTTCAGTGAGCGATTTAATATTACACGGTATTACCAACAATAGAGTTTGGATAATTATTGGCGCTCTTGCCCCTTTTTATGATGATATTGCTAACTACTTAGCTTCATTTTCACAACAGTTAGGCTTTGATTATCAGCAATATTTTGATCCACAATCATTGGGGATTTGGCAACTAGGACTGGCATTTTTCTCGTTAATACTTCTTGCAACACTTTCAATTACAGTTTTGTCTGTTTTAGGATCGATTGTGTTGTTTTACAACTATTCATTGGCAAAAACGACAGACAGATATATTCGTCGCAGTGGTTTATTCACTAAACAAGAAGTCTCCATGAAGCGTTCACGCTTGCAAGTGATTGCATTAAAGCAAGACTGGCTAGATGTGTTACTTGGTAGGATAAATTTAGAACTAAAACAAAATAGCAGTACAGCGCAAAATAACAGCGAATTACAGGCCAACTCCAACAGGATACTAGTTCCTTCAGTGACACAAAAAGAGTCAGACGTCATTGTTGAGGATGCTTTCCCTGGCAATAAACTGCATAAAATCACCTTTAAGGAAATCAGTAAAAGATTCATTTTACGTCAATTTTTGTGGTTGATCCCGTTTAACCTGCTCATAAGCGCAATCACTTTTTCAAAGTCGGGAATAATCGGTATTTTACTCACTCAGGTGATAAGTGGCCTAATTGTACTTTTGATATACTGTCGATGGAAACGCTGGGGTTACGCCGATGATGAGGATTATATCTATATTAGAAAGGGGTTATTCGGTGTGGATTTTTACAGTTTCCCTAAATATAAGGTACAGCAAACTCAGTTCATACAAAGCCGAATGATGAGAAGACGCAATTTAGCCACAATCAATATTGTTATGGCATCGGGTGTATTAAAGATCCCTTTTATAAACCATGTTGATGGAAAAAGAATTTTAGGCAACGCATTGTACATTGTATCTAAACTAAAGCGTTCATGGATGTAATCTAAAAAGCGTGATTAAGACTAATTAAAATAAATATTTATTCGAGGATATTCTGACCTCTTTGGAGAAAAATCAAAATGCAAAAGAAATTAATCTGGGATTTACCCCTTAGGCTTTTTCACTGGTTACTAGTGCTCGCATTGGTTTGCCAATGGATAACGGCAGAATTAGGTAGTGGATATATGGATTATCATTTTTATATTGGTTACTTCACGTTAGGTTTAATTATCTTCAGATTGATTTGGGGGATCGTTGGCCCAAAATACGCGAGATTCAGTAACTTTTTATACCCTCCAAAGGCTATCTGGCAATATCTCATGTCATTTTTGCGCGCAAAGAATCCGCACTTCACTGGTCATAACCCCCTAGGTGGGCTCATTGTTCCTGCCGTCATTTTGGTTGTTGGTTCACAGGCAATAACCGGGCTGTTTGCGAGTGATGATGTACTTGCTTCTGGTCCTTATATGTCGGCAATAAGCAGCGAAACCCAGAGCTGGTTAGACAGTTTACACCATCAAATATTTAATGTTATTTTGGCTATAGCGGGGCTTCATATCTTAGCTATATTTTGGTACCAGTTTGGCCGAAAAATTCCATTAATCGGGGCAATGTTTAGTGGAAAAAAAATGATTACTGATAAAAAAACCGATACTGCTCAAAACGGTATCGGTTCATCTAGATTAATTTTAGCGGTTATTATTGCAATTATAATTGCAGCCTTCCTGTATTGGTTAATTGCTATTGCAGCTCCTGTACCAGAAGTAGACTACTATTTTTAATTACAAACGACTTCTTACAAGGTGTTATTCCGCCTTGTAAGAATCATGACAACCTTTACACGATTTGAAGATTGCTCCAATGTTCGCCTTAAGTTGTCCTTCATCACCACTAGCAGCCGCCATTTTTAGGTTACTCGCCGCTTCAGTTAATGCTGTGATTTTTGTCTGGAAATCAGAATAGTCTTTCCAAATTGCCGGTAAAGCTTCAGTTTCAACACTGAATTTGCTGGTGTCGACTGAAAAGTAATCGTCCATCATCAAGGATAACTGCTCAATTCGCGTTGCATTTTTTTCTAATGTCTCAGCGCTCAAAGGAACGGCTCCCTTCGCCATAGCGCCCATAATCCCAACGTTACTTTTCACTAATTGCAATATAGCTTGACGATATTCTATTGCATCACCTGCATGCTTTTCCGATTTAGCAGGCGTCACTGCCACTGATGCGAAACTTACAGTTAACAATGTAATACCTAACATCGCAGGAGCGATAATGTTTTTCATATTGACCTCGATTAAATGGATAGTTTATTGGATTCGTCGACTTAGATTTGACTCACTAAAAAGCAATTTACATTGTTATATCATTATAAATCAACCATTAATTAGCTGAGCACGGTTTATACTGATTTTTTAACACAGTCTGCTTATACACAGTTATTTACTTTACGTAACCTTTACCTAAATTAAAGCATAAAACTTAGGTATAAAAAAAGACGCCATAAAAATGACGTCTTAATCATACCACTTATTTTTAGATTAACTGGTTAAGTCATCGAAAAATTTCTTCACACCATCGAAAAAACCTTTCTCTTTTGGACGGTATTTTGCAGCTTCATCGCCTTTGCCCATTGAATTATTCAATTCCTGTAATAATTCCTTTTGTTTGCTATTCAGATTCACTGGCGTTTCGACCACGACGCGACACATTAAATCGCCTACGCTGCCACTTCGCACAGATTTAACACCTTTACCACGTAAGCGGAAAAGCTTTCCAGTTTGCGTTTCTGGGGTAATTTTTAATTTAACTTTACCATCCAAAGTAGGTACTTCAATATCACCACCTAGGGCTGCAACCGTGAAACTTAATGGCACTTCACAATACAAATTATTGCCGTCTCTGGTAAAGATATTGTGTTCACGCACATGCACCTGAACATACAAATCACCAGGATGAGCACCGCTTTCACCTGCTTCCCCCTCACCTGTCAAACGAATACGATCGCCAGTATCTACACCGGCAGGCACTTTGACTGATAAGGTTTTGGTTTTCTCAGTTCGACCATGGCCATGACATTCACGACAGGGATCAGAAATAATTTGACCGCGACCTGAACATGTTGGACAAGTTTGCTGCACAGCGAAAAAGCCCTGACGCATTTGCACTTGACCATTACCATGACAAGTTGGACAAGTTGTTGGTTTAGTGCCTTTTTTAGCACCAGAACCGTCACAAACCTCACATGCAACTAAGGTGGGTACTTTTATTTCAACGCTCTTTCCGCGCACCGCTTCTTCTAAGCTCAGCTCCAAATTATATCGTAAGTCAGAACCTTGACGAGCACGTGATTGACGTCCGCCGCGACCACCTCCGCCGAAAATATCACCGAAGACATCGCCAAAAATATCACCAAAATCAGCACCACCACCAAAGCCAGCGCCGCCTCGGTTAGGATCAACGCCAGCGTGACCATATTGATCATAGGCCGCTCGTTTTTGCGAATCGGTTAGGATTTCGTGAGCTTCTTGCACCTCTTTAAATTTTTCTTCCATGCCTTTATCACCCTTAGTTCTATCCGGGTGATACTTCATGGCGAGGCGTTTGTATGCCTTTTTAATTTCGCGCTCGTCAGCACTTTTGCTAACTCCAAGCACTTCATAATAGTCTCGCTTCGACATATCGCTTGTGTATCCTTTTTGATGACAAACACAACATAGTGTGTTTGAACGTGAGCAACTGTAGATGCCCTTATTATTCGGGCTTATCCCCTTGCCACCTAAACGCGAAATTAAGTAACAAGGGGATAACACTTAAAAGGCGCAGAAAGGTCATTTCTGCGCCTATTGTTATATTTCACCTGTCAATAGACAGGTTAAGACGCTTATTTTTTATCGTCTTTTACTTCTTCAAACTCAGCGTCAACTACGTCGTCTTCGCCTTCAGCAGATTCAGCTTGAGGTTGCTCTGCACCCGCAGCGGCACCATCAGCAGCAGCTTTAGCTTGAGCAATTTCCATCAGCTTAGCTGAAGCTTGGATCAATTCCTGAGTTTTAGCTTCAATCTCTGCTTTATCTTCATTCTTCACAGCAGTTTCAAGGGCTTCAATGGCTGTTTCAATAGTTGCTTTATCTTCAGCTGGTAAATCGTCACCCGCTTCTTCAATTTGTTTTTTGGTACCGTGGATCATTGCATCAGCTTGATTACGTGTTTGTACCATTTCTTCAAATTTCGCATCAGCATCTTTATTCGCTTCTGCGTCAGCTACCATTTGCTCAACTTCAGATTCACTCAAACCAGAAGAAGCTTGGATAGTAATTTTCTGCTCTTTACCTGTATCTTTATCTTTAGCAGACACATGCAGAATACCATCAGCATCAATATCGAAAGTGACTTCAATTTGAGGTGCACCACGTTGTGCAGGGCGAATACCTTCAAGGTTAAATTGACCTAGAGATTTGTTACCCGCAGCTTGCTTACGCTCACCTTGTAATACGTGCACGGTTACCGCAGACTGGTTGTCTTCTGCTGTTGAGAAGGTCTGTGATTTCTTAGTAGGAATCGTAGAGTTTTTCTCAATCAACGCAGTCATCACACCGCCCATGGTTTCAATACCAAGAGACAGAGGAGTAACGTCTAGTAACAATACATCTGTTACATCTCCGGCTAACACTCCACCTTGAATCGCGGCACCTGCAGCAACAGCTTCATCAGGGTTAACATCTTTACGAGGTTCTTGTCCGAAGAATTCAGTGACATACTTCTGTACCAATGGCATACGTGTTTGACCACCAACCAAAATAATATCGTTTACATCGCTCACTGACAAATCTGCATCCGCAAGGGCTTTCTTCACTGGTTCAAGGGTTTCCTTAACCATATCTTCAACAAGTGATTCCAACTTAGCACGAGTAACTTTAATGGTAAGGTGCTTAGGACCAGAAGCGTCAGCGGTAATGTAAGGTAGATTCACTTCTGTTTGTTGTGCAGAAGATAATTCAATTTTAGCTTTTTCACCTGCTTCTTTAAGACGCTGCATTGCAAGAGGATCTTTACGTAAATCAACGCCTTGATCTTTCTTGAATTCATCAACCAAGTAATTAATTACACGGTTATCAAAATCTTCACCACCTAAGTGTGTATCACCATTAGTCGCAAGTACTTCAAAGGTATGCTCGCCTTCAACTTCATCAATCTCAATGATGGAAATATCGAAAGTACCACCACCAAGGTCATAAACGGCAACGACGTTATCACCTTTTTTCTTGTCCATGCCATAAGCAAGTGCTGCAGCAGTTGGCTCATTGATGATACGTTTAACTTCTAATCCAGCAATTTTACCTGCATCTTTAGTTGCTTGACGCTGTGAGTCGTTAAAGTAGGCAGGAACAGTAATAACCGCTTCAGTGACTTTTTCACCCAAGTAATCTTCAGCCGTCTTTTTCATTTTTTTCAGTACTTCAGCTGAGATTTGTGGCGGAGCCAACTTCTCACCCTTCACTTCTACCCATGCATCACCATTATCCGCCTTGCTAATAGAAAATGGCATAATGTCGATGTCACGTTGCACTTCTTTATCTTCCCAACGACGACCGATAAGACGCTTGATAGCATATAAAGTGTTTTGTGGATTAGTAACTGCTTGACGCTTAGCAGGTGCACCTACCAAAGTTTCACCATCGTTACTGTATGCAATTATAGATGGCGTTGTACGATCACCTTCTGCATTTTCTAAAATTTTAACTTTGTCGCCTTCTAAAACTGCGACACATGAATTTGTTGTACCTAAGTCGATACCAATGATCTTACCCATTAGCGTGTCTCCATAAAAAATTATTAAAACTAAGTCTTAGTATTTGTGGGGTTATTTTGATTTTTTTCAACATTAAATGTAAAAAAATCTCCACAAAAACTCTTATGCTTCGATGTCTACGCCACCTTCAGCGGCTCTAGAAACCATTACCATTGCAGGACGTAACAACCTGCCATTAATTTCATAGCCTTTTTGCATCACTGCCATCACCGTATTCGGTGGCAACTCTGCGTTTTCTTGCATCGACATTGCCTGATGCAACTCTGGGTTGAAGGGTTCACCTTGCGGATCAATCACTTTCAAACCGAATTTTTCGACTGTGCTGACAAAAGACTTAAGGGTAATGTCTACCCCTTCCATCATAGGTTTGAGGGATTCATTGTCAGGATCAGCTAATTGAATCGCTCTTTCCAAATTATCCGCCACTGGCAAAAGCTCTCCAGCAAAACGCTCCAATGCAAACTTACGAGCTTTTTCCACTTCGGCCTCTGCACGACGACGAGCATTTTCCATTTCAGCTTTGGCTCGCAAAACCGAATCTCTCTGCTCATTCACCGTCGCTTCAGCTTTAGCTAATGCTACTTGTAACTTTGCAATTGTTTGTTCGGAATCTCCGGCACCGGCATTTTCAGCCGCTTGATCAACCTCAGCTTGTTCTGCTTGATTGAATTCAGGTTGTTCCTGTTGATTATTATCTGTTGGCTGTTGCTCTTTGCTCATGCCTTACTCCATCGCCTTTTTCACTAAACTTAATCGGATTAATTTCGAGTTGCGATATAAATGGGGTTTGTTTAAACGGCTTCAAGGGTAAAGACCCCAGTTTTTTTAATGAAATAGAAAAAACATTTCCAATTGGAATTAAAAGCAATCGGTTTTATAGTGAGTTTGGCTTAAAAAAATAATTATATTTCAATAAATAGCCCCTTAAAAAGGATAAGAATCAGCCAATGTTTTCCCTTGTTTCCATGTCTACTGTCATTTTTGTATATTTAATCACGCTGTTCCTAGTTGGCTACTTAGGTGACAAATACTTACGACAAGGGCGGCAACACCCGATAATTTATAGTTTAGCGCTAGGCGTTCATTGTTCATCTTGGGCATTTTTCGGCACAACAACGCAAGCGACTCAGTATGGATGGGCTTTTGTACCCACTTACATGGGCATTATAATGGTGATGCTTTTGGGTTTTGGTGCGTTAAAGAAAATAGCAGAAATATGCCAACGGAATAACATTAGTTCACTTGCCGATTTTATTGGTGTGCAATACAACAGTGCGAATCTGCTTGCCGCGACTGTTTCTTTACTGTGTTTTATAGGCGTGGTGCCTTATGTGGCTTTGCAACTCGACTCAGTCGTAGATAGCTTAGCACTGTTGACGAATGAGTCATCAACTAGCATGGGGTTGTATGTAGCCATCGTTCTTGCAGTGCTGGCAATATTTCTTGGTGCCCGCTCATTTGATCTAACCGATAAAAAACCTGGTTTAATGATAACCGTCGCCTTTGCTTCAGCGCTAAAACTCTTAGCTCTCTGTTTCGTTGGTATTTTCGTTTGTTATGGTTTATTTAACGGTATATTTGATTTAATGGGTAAAGCGCAGTTATCTTCTAAAGCACAACAAGTTTTGCAGACGGATTCTGGGGGATGGGTTTACCTAAGCCATGTTTTTTTGGGGATATGTGCGATGTTTTGTCTGCCAAGGCAATTCCATGTTAACTTCGTCGAGTACAAATCTAAAACTGAACTGCATACAGCTAGGTGGTTGTTTCCTCTTTTCTTAGCAGGCATGGGGTTGTTCGTACTGCCCATCGGCTTAGCTGGTCACATAATATTTGATAAACAAGACATTTCTACAGATATCTATGCCCTAGCACTCCCCCTGAACGCAAATAATGGCATGACAACCTTAGTCAGTTTTATTGGTGGCTTAGCAGCAGCGACTAGTATGGTGGTAGTAGCAACGTTGGCGGTAGGAATAATGATCTCTAACAACCTCATTACTCCGGTTTGGGTTAAGTTCAAATTAATCAATCAAAAACAAAACAATTTAAGCCCTTCCATCATACTGTTTATTCGACGACTCACCATAGCGTCAGTATTAGCTGTTTCCTACTTTTATCACAAAGACGTCAGTTCAGGCTCACCCCTTGTGAATAGCGGTATTATTGCTATGGCATTATTGGCGCAAACATTTCCCATGATGATCCTTAGCCTGTATTGGCAAAAATCAAATAAATTAGCAGCATATATTGGATTGCTGGTAGGTTCAGCAGGTTGGTTTTATTGGTTACTTTGGCCCAGTATTACTTCAAGTTATTATTTTGACGCAACGCCAACAGATTTAGAGTTGGGTCGGGGGTTTATATTCAGTTTATTAGCTAATGGAATATGTTTTGGGATCATCGCTTGGTTCAGTCCTTCCAGTCCTGCAAACCAACAAAATCATATTCAAACTAACCGTCCTCAGAAACATCCAATTAAGCTCTCTAAATTACTTGCTCTCACGCAAAATGTGCTTAGCCAGGATGAAATTAACGGTCTTAAAAATAAACTCGGTAATGCTGGCTCAAATAGTTTTGCCAGTATGAGTATAGTTGAATCCGTTGAAAGCATGTTGGCTGCAAAAATAGGTGGCGCAAGTTCACGAATTTTAATTTCGGCAATTGCAGAAAAAGACGAGGTCCCGCTAACTGAATTAGTTGAATGGATGGAGGAAGCAGCGCAAACTTTTCAATTTAATCACGAAATTTTGCAATCCAGTGTTGAGCACATTCAACAGGGAATCAGTGTTATCGACCCAGACCTAAAATTAATAGCTTGGAATCAACGCTACATTGAAATGTTCGACTACCCTGAGGGGTATATCCATGCTGGTATCTCTATGCGAAAAATTCTGGCGTTTAATGCCCAACGAGGGCTGTTTGGAAGCGTAGATAACCCGCAGCAAGAGATAGACAAACGGATAGAGTATATTAAACAAGGCAGCATCTACAAATATGTGCGCAAGCAACCGAATGGTCAGGTAATAGAACTCAATGGCGGTCCTCTCCCCGGTGGCGGTTTTGTGACCACCTACAGCGATATTTCTGAGTACATGGAAATTCAACAACAATTAGAGCAAGCTAAATCGCAGTTAGAAAAACGCGTAGACTTGCGTACAGAAGAGCTTAAACATTCTAACCAAGCATTAACTAAAGCAAAGCTTCTCGCTGAAAGAGCTAATGAGAGTAAAACCAAGTTTTTAGCAGCAGCCGGACATGACCTAATGCAACCTTTCAACGCGGCAAGTTTGTTTGCTGAGTTGATACTGCAGAAATCCAACGAACCTGAAATTAAACAGTTAGGTCAATCCTTAAATGACTCCATCAATAACGCAGAAGAGTTGCTTTCTTTGCTGTTAGATATGACAAAGTTGGAATCGGGTGTGCTGGAGTCTCATATTCAAGAATTTCCGATAGATGACATTTTATCCCCTTTATTTAATGACTTTAATTTAATCGCACAACGGAAAAACCTGAACTTAAACTATGTGCCCAGCAGTGTGGTGGTCGTGTCTGATAAAAAGCTGCTAAAGCGTATTGTTCAAAACTTATTATCGAACGCAATACGCTATACCCAATCAGGTAAAATTGTCATGGGTTGTCGGCGCAACAAACAACATGTGAAAGTCTGCGTTTTAGACACTGGACCTGGCATATCGACAGCAGATCAAGACCATATTTTTGAAGAGTTTAAACAGTTAGACAAAACGAATGTTCAACAAGGATTGGGATTAGGACTTACAATAGTGGACCGCCTTTCATCTCTGCTCAATCATCCAATTCAGTTGCAATCGAAGATTGGTAAAGGCAGTAATTTTTCGGTTTCACTCCCCTTAGGTAAACGTACCAGAAGCCAAGTTAAAAGCGTCGGCGCAATGCCAATCAAAACCGAGATTTTACATGGTAAAACCGTGCTTTTAGCGGAAAACGATCTGCAAACACAAGAGGCGGTCGTGCAATTACTAGAAAGCTGGGAAGCAAAGGTAGTAACGGTTGAAAACTTGGAAGATGTTGAAAGCTTAGACAAAAACAACCACATCGATTTAATGCTATTAGACTATCATTTGGATCATCATTTAACCGGACTAGACATCGCTAAAAATCTTAGAAACAACTTACCTTATCCCATTCCAGGCATACTTAATTCATCTGATCGTAGTGATAATATGCGTGAAAATGCACAAACTGCAGACCTACTGTTTCTTCCTAAACCCCTTAAAAGTGCCGCGCTAAAACGGATGTTGCGAAAGATTAAGTGGACTAAAACTTAACTAGATGGTTGGTTAGAAGAACAGGTTTGCAACAGGCTGATGAAATTTAATTACCAACAGACTGCTGTAAACCAAGGGATTTTTGTTTGGCTTTGGAGAGGCCTTGAATGACTAACCCATATGACGCCTTAAGGTAATACTCCAACTCTTCGTTATTTCGCCCTTGAGAGTCAACTTGCTGTATCCATTTCATTCCTCTACTGGCGAAGTACGGTGCTGGAATATAGCCTGGTCGTTCACATAAAAAATGGTAATTTTGTTCCGAAGTTTTAAAGGTAAAAGCAGGTTGTTTATCCTTGCTCCAACCACCAATAGCAAAGACTTTACCGCCAACTTTCCATACATGTGAATTGCCCCACTGCATGACATAAGTCGTTGCTAATAATGCGCCACAAAATTGATTAAACTCTTGGTAATTCATATTGCTTGTTAGATATTAACCCTAGCTAGCCGGCGTACACTTTAGACTTGATTCATCAACTGTTTAAATAATACGCCAGCTTGTGTGCGATTATTTAGTTTCAGCTTTTTAAGTATGGCAGAACCATGCTGTTTAATAGTCGTTTCCTTAATGCCTAGCTCGTAAGCGATTTGTTTGTTTAACAAACCATCAGCCATCATTTTAAGCACGACAAATTGTTGAGGCGTCAGTTGTTCCAAATTCTTAGCAAATTCAGACTCTTCTTCAGGTAACTTCGCTTCTACTTGGGCTACCAAATGTTCAGGTAACCACTGCAGTCCATCCAAAACTTGTTCTATGGCATTGGCTATGGCAGACAATGAACTGGACTTTGGGATAAAGCCGCTGGCACCTAAATTAATCGCTTTTTGAATAATTAATGGTTTCTCCTCACCAGACACTATCACCACTAAAACATCTGGATGAAGCAATCGAATTTGGCTCAATCCAAATAGACCATCATTACCTGGCATATTCAAATCTAGAAACACCAACTCAATTTCTGGATCATGATTTAGTGCTGATAAGGTTTCTTGTAAAGTCGAGGTTTCGGTGATGTCATCATCTAATAGCGCACTCACTGCCTGTTTGAGAGCAATGCGAAATAATGGGTGATCATCTGCGATAAGAGCTTTAACTGACATATTAAATGATTATTTACGACTACAATGGTTGGCAGCATATGAAAGGTTGCTGCCAAGCTCAAGTTATATTAACGGTAACAGCATAAAAAAAGGGCGACTAGGTCGCCCCCATGGGAACAGCACAAGGTGCTATTAGAAAGTATAGCCTACCGTAAGGTGAATAGTGCGTGGATCACCGTAGTAACCGATCAAAGTAGTATCGCCACCTAATCCGGGTAACAAATCACCGTCAGCATTTCGGCCACCAGTAAAGTTGTAACCACCTACTCGATATTCTTCATCTCCTAGGTTTTTGGCATGTAATCCCGCTGTCCATTGGCCATCATCGCTGTACCAATTTAAGCTAAGATTTACTAACCCATAACCTTCTTGACGTAATAATTCATCAGGCGATTCGAATAACTCATAATCATCACGATAGTAATAATTACCATTGAAAACAAAATCGCCCATATCGGTGGTAAATTCATATTTAACGCCTGCATTGAAGGTAAAATCAGGCGTATTTGAAATTACAAAATTATCTGACAAATCAACAGGGTTACCTGCAGCATCTACAGAGAATACTTCGGTAAATTCCGCGTCAATTGTTCCTAAAGCACTGGTGAAAGTAAGCCCTTCTGAAGCAATATAAACCAGTTCAATTTCAAGACCTTTAGCATCTGACTCTCCCACGTTAGCAATTCGCTGGGTAGGTTCAGCCAAGTCATCAGAAGGGACATTTACAACGTATTGTCTGTCGGTGTAATCCAACCTAAACAGTGTTGCATTGAGTCTAAATGAATCGGTCACATCGCTTTTCATACCAATTTCATAAGAATCAACGATCTCGGGGGCGGCAGCGGGTTGAAAGAATGTGGCTCGAGGATTATACATTCCAGATTTGAAGCCCTGGGAATAACTTCCGAAAAACATAGTTGAGTCGGTTAATGCATACTCCAGTCCTAACCTTGGGGTTAAGCGCGACCAAGTTTCGGTGTCATCGATCACCACATTGGGTGCATAATCAGGTCTTACATAACCATCTACCCAACCAGAGTTAGGATAAGCTTGACCGAGCCGCGTTCCCGCTTCAACTACGCCGTGTTTTTCATCTTTTGTATAACGCAGACCCACAGTCGTCGAAAGTTTGTCAGTAATGTCATAAGACACTTGCCCATACAGAGCTAAACTCTTTGTATCTGTACAACCGCTTTGCTCAATGGAAATACCAAAAGCCATTAAATAGGCATCGTAGATACCACAAGCCTCAGCATCGTAGTAATAGGCACCTGACACAAATGTGACGCCGTCACCCACGTAATTTAGTTGGAACTCTTGTGAAATCTGTTCATCGGTATAGGTAGCTGGTGTATCAAAAATACCTAGTGGCGTACTATCAAAATCGATATTAGTAGGTGAATCACCCTCACGACTTGCCGTGACTGATTTAAATGCCCAGCTATCGTTAATATCCCACTCGACCGTTAGGCTCATGCCTTCGGTTTCAACTTTGTTCCATGTAGGTAGACTTGAATAAGAATCATAGACACTATCAGGTTGCGGGGCATCCGTTAAAATACTATCGGATAATCGATACCCCCCTTTCGCATTTGATTCATCTTTAGTTTTGTCATAATTGAAGCGAACAAACACATCTTCTGTAGCCTGATACTCCAAAGTAAATCGTGCAGCTTGTACATCTTTATTATAGTTTTCAGTATCTTGCCCTTCAGGAGCGACTAAAAATTCTCCAAAACCATCACGATTTAGGCTGGCAACAGCAAACCCAAAAAAGAGATCATCAGTAATAGGAATTTGCCCAGACACTTTTAAGTCTCTTTGGGAGTAGCTACCTAGAGTTGCATTCACTGACAACTCTGTTTCACCGGACATTTTTTTGGTGACATACTTAATTGCACCACCAATAGTGTTCTTTCCGTACAAGGTGCCCTGAGGGCCACGCAGCACTTCGACTCGTTCCAAGTCGAACAGATCTAAAACAGCACCTTGTGGTCTAGAAATATAAACATCATCGATGTATACACCAACACCGGGTTCAAATCCCCAAACCGGGTCTTGCTGCCCTACGCCGCGAATAAAAGCGGTTAACGTTGAGTTCGTTCCGCGACTAACTTGTAATGTGGTGTTTGGCGACTGCTGTTGGATTTCAGTCATGACCGACATCCCTTTTTCCATTAACTCAACAGCACCTATAGAGGTAAGCGAAACTGGAACTTCTTGTAGACTTTCTACGGTTTTACGCGCAGTAACTTCAATTCTTTCTAAACCACCTTTGGATTCTTCTTGTGCAGTAACTTGTCCAGATAAACAAGACAATGCGACTGCTGATGCTAGAGTTGAAAGTTTAAGCAACTTTCTTTTTTGAGCGCTAGATTGTGAGTGTGTGTGTTTCATAGAGTGTCCTTCTTAACACAGTTTCTTTTTATAAAGTTTTTAGTTTCGCTGCGGTCACAGTGACAGTGTAATTACTCTAATCTAGTTCAAAATGTTTTACCTTAGTACCATAGTACTATGTCCTAATCCGTTAAAAAGATTAACACTATATCCCACACTCAAAACTGCATTTACTTAGGCAATTGAGTGAAATGATATGTCTCTCTGCGGTCACAGATTTTTGTATCATTTAAAAAAGGGAATAAAAATGCTGAGTCTCATTGGCTTAATCGGCGGCTTATTTTTACTCATAGTCTTAACAATCAGAGGCATGAATCTTTTTATTGCAGCCCCTCTATGCGCACTTATCGTTGCCCTAACGAGTGGATTACCGGTTTTTATCGGCGATATGAATTTTGTTGAAACCTATATGTCGGGTTTTGCAGGATTTGTCGCAAACTGGTTTTTCATGTTCTTGTTAGGTAGCTTGTTTGGAAAATTTATGGAAGACACCGGCGCGGCTGATGCTGTTGCCAAAGCTATTATTGGTCGCCTAGGCAAACAACACGCGGTTGCCGCTGTCGTTATAGCCTGTGCCATTCTAACTTACGGAGGTGTAAGTGTATTTGTGGTGGCGTTTTCTGTTTATCCTATGGCATTGAGCCTTTTTAAGGATGCTAATTTACCCAGGCGTTTCATTCCAGCCGCGCTCGCATTCGGCTCTGTTACATTCACCATGACCTCTGCTGGCTCACCGGAAATACAAAATTGGATTCCCATAAAGTACTTAGGCACCTCACCTTTTGCGGCATGGGAAGTCAGTTTGGTAGTGGCTATTTTCATGGCTACCCTCGGCTTTTGGTGGATTAGAAGAATGATGAACAAAGCTATCGCCGCAGGTGAATGTTTTGAAACCAAAGACCATGATCCAAAAATTACACAGCGGCATTACCCGCACTGGGTGACGGGATTAATTCCTTTGTTAGTCGTGTTAGTTTTATCCTATACCTTTCATGAATCACTGCAACAAATGGCGTTAATTGTTGCTTTGGGAGGGGGCGTATTGACCTTGATGATCATCAACTTTAAGTATTTCCATAACTTGACTGCAGCAGTTGGAGTGGGTACCACGGGGGCACTAATTGCCATTGGCAATACTGCTGCAGTGGTAGGCTTTGGTACTATCGCTAAATCCACTGAGGCGTTTCAAACTGCCGTTGAAGTGATGACTCAAATTCCTGGCAACGAATTGATTGGAGCGGCCATTGCTGTCAGCGTAATAGCTGGACTAACGGGTTCAGCTTCAGGTGGTCAGGCAATAGCGTTGCCTTTAGTTGGGCCTCATTATATGGACCAAGGTGTCGATCCAGAGCAATTACATCGAATTGTTTCAATTTCGTCTGGCGCACTGGATTCACTTCCTCATAATGGCTATGTTGTAACGACCATACGCGGTATCTGTCATGAAACACATCAGAGAGCATACTGGGCGGTAGGCGCATTAACCGTGGTGATCCCGTTAATTGGGTTAAGTTTAGCTATTGCACTGTTCACTTTCTTTTAAAGGTGAAAATGGAAATGAAGGAAATAAGTTTGAAATTCAATCGACCCAGTTGGCTTAAGCCCTGCTTTTTACTGTTATTGTGCTGCATACAATCAGCCTGTGCTAATACACAAAGTCTCTCAGAGAACGGGGTTAGTTCTGGTGATATTGAAAGCGTATCTCTGGTTCAGAAAAAATCATTTACAACCAAAAACTTCCAAACATTTGGTGGCAAAAACATTGAAAACGTGACTGTGGGTTGGGAAAGTTATGGCAGCCTAAATGCGAAAAAAGACAACGTAATTTTAATTACACACTTTTTTACCGGTAATTCCCACGCCGCGGGTAAATACAATAATAGTGATAGTGCAGCGGGTTACTGGGACGCCATTATCGGGCCTGGTAAAGCCATTGATACAAATCGCTTTTATGTCATAAGTGTAGATAGCCTTGCCAATTTAGGGGTACACAATCCTAATGTCATCACCACTGGTCCCGCCTCTATAAATCCTAAAACAGGACAACCATACGGTCTTGATTTCCCAGTAGTGACTATTCGTGATTTTGTAAACGTACAGAAACAACTGCTCATGTCCTTAGGAATTTCAAAATTATATGCCGTTGTTGGTCCGTCAATGGGTTCAATGCAAGCTCTTGATTGGGCTGTTGCATACCCCAACTGGGTTGAACGAATGGTTTCAGTTATCGGCTCTGGTCAAGCAGATGCTTGGACATCGGCTAAACTCGAACATTGGGCTACGCCCATCAAATTGGATAAAAATTGGCAACAAGGAAATTATTATTCAAGCCAAGCACCTGTAGACGGCTTAGTCGCTTCACTGATGTTAATCACTCAAGATGCACTCTACCCTGATTTTTTCAATCAAGTTGGCAAAGAGATTAACTTTTCAGCTTTGGAGTCAGCAGCGCTTGACGATATACGACAATCTCCCAGCATAGTTAATTGGTTAAGAGCACGGGCTCTAACGCGCGCTGAATCGATGGATGCAAACCACCTATTGTACTTAGTGAGAGCCTGTCAATTGTACGTTGCAGGTCATCAAGGTGATTTAAATAATGCGCTAAAAAAAGTACAAGCAAAAACCTTGTTGTTACCAGCTCAGACCGATCTTTTATTGATGCCATATAATTTGCAATCGACCCAGCAAATGCTTTTGGACAATGGCAAAGATAGTCAGCTATCAATTCTGCCAGGCACCTTAGGGCATCTCGAAGGTGTTGTCGGTATTAGTAAACATGCTTCCCTAATTCAGTCGTTTTTAAATAAATAGGTTAACAATCATATGAGAAAATTACGTAATTTAGTTATTTGTATGGGTTTAACCACGAGTGCAGCGATAAATGCCGAGACAGTCGATTTAGATTTAAGTATTGATGAGATCACTGTGTCAGGCCTTTCGAGCGGTGGATATATGGCAAACCAATTTCACATTGCTTATTCTGATTGGGTTAAAGGAGCCGCTATTCTGGCAGCGGGACCATATTATTGTGCTCAAGGAAGCATTACAACGGCGCTGTCAGAATGTGTCAACAAACAATCAACAGAGTTCTCGTTAGATGTTTTAACAAGTCAATTACAGCAATATGCCAATCAAGGATTAATTGCCCCTCTATCTAACTTGCAAGACAGTAAAGTTTGGTTACTACATGGCAAATTAGATGCAAAAATTTCCCCACCAGTAGCCAATGCCCTTTATCAGCAATATCAAGAATTAGTGAAAGATGAAAACCTAACCTATATTAAAGATAAACCTTTCGCTCATCACTTCCCTACCCTTGCGACGGGATCTTCCTGTGATACCTCAGAGTCACCTTACATAGGAAATTGTAACTATGATGCAGCGGGTGAGTTCCTTAGTTTTTTGTACCCTCAGTTGAACTCCCCTAAGGCGAATATCAGCGGAAAAATTATCCCCATTAACCAACATAAACTAGGCGGAGAACCGGCAGATAGTATGGCTAAAGCCGGCTATTTGTATGTACCCCAAAGTTGCGCAGAAGGTCAAGAATGCCAGGTGCATGTTAACTTCCATGGATGCAATCAAAATGCTGAAACTATTGGTCAAGATTACATTGCTGGCAACGGGTTAAATCGCTGGGCAGATAACAACCAGTTGGTCGTATTATACCCTCAAACCACTACCTCCATGATGCTGCCAATGAATCCTCAAGGTTGTTGGGATTGGTGGGGATACACCGACGAAAATTACGCGACCGCCCAAGGCCAGCAAATTCAGGCCGTAAAAAACATTGTCAACGCCCTCGCCGTTGAATCGAAATCGAAAGGATAAAAAATGCAAAATAAGACCATACTAATAACTGGCGCTGCTAGCGGTATTGGATTAGGTATAGGCCAATATTTAGGAAAATTGGGACATAAAATCATTGTTGCTGATATTAACCTTCAATCTGCACAAAACGCAGTGCATAAATTAATTGCTGACGATATTGATGCCCTCTGTGTGCAATTAGATGTCAGTGATCCAGAACAAATAGAAGCGTTACCGCAAACACTGTTACCTGACACTGTTGATGTGTTAATTAACAACGCTGGAATTCAACATGTATCTCGTTTAGAAGACTTTCCGGCACAAAAGTGGCAACAACTCATCAATATCATGTTGGTAGGTCCCGCGCTATTAACCAAAGCTTTTTTACCCCATATGCGCGAGCAAAATTATGGTCGTATTATCAATGTTGGATCTTTACACTCAGTGGTCGCCTCCCCTTACAAATCAGCATATGTAGCAGCCAAACATGGTCTTTTAGGTTTTGCAAAAACCTTAGCCCTTGAAACGGGTGATTGTGATGTAACCATCAATACATTGTGTCCTGGATACGTTAAAACGCCTTTGGTTGAACAACAAATTGCTGCACAAGCCGTTGAGAATGGGATCAGTGAAGAAGACGTGATCAATAAAATTATGCTCGAGCCTATGCCTAAAAAAGCGTTTATTGAAATAGAAGAGTTGGCGAGCACAACTGCATTTTTAATCAGTGATGCAGCCAGAAACATGACAGCACAAGCGTTGGTTATTGATGGAGGTTGGACCGCCCGTTAAACATTATTTGAGACAGTATTGCCTATCATGCTTGGTTTTCATTACTAAGCATGGTTATACTGAGTTTTTGATTTTAAATAGAAAGTTATGCCATTTAAAACTATAGGTCTAATTGGAAAGCCTGCACATGAAGGTGCAAACAAAAGCCTTAACGCTATATTGCAGTTTCTGAAACGAAAGCGATGTCGCATTTTGGTTGAAACTAAAGTATCAAACATGCTGCAAGGCAATGGCTTTGAAACGGCTGAATTAGAAAATATTGGTTTACAAGCAGATCTAGCCATTGTCGTGGGGGGTGATGGGAATATGCTTGGCGCAGCTAGAATACTAGCGCAACATGATGTAGCTGTGGTTGGCGTTAACCGCGGTAATCTTGGTTTTTTAACCGACATCCATCCAGACGATATAGAGCGTCAATTAGAATGCCTGTTTAACGGCGAATTCGTCAGAGAGCAACGATTTATTTTGCAAGTTGATGTATTCCGAGAAGGCAAACAACAAAGCTCCAATTCGGCTATCAATGAAGTGGTACTGCACCACGGTAAAGTAGCTCATATGATGGAATTTGAAGTATACATTGACGATAACTTTGTATTTAGTCAACGCTCCGATGGACTCATTGTTGCCACTCCTACAGGCTCAACTGCATACTCTCTGTCTGGTGGAGGACCGATTCTAACCCCCAATCTAGATGCCTTAACCTTAGTGCCCATGTTTCCACATACATTAAGTAGCCGACCTATAGTGGTAGATGCAAATAGTGTGGTAAGAATGAAAGTATCCTGTGACAACACAGATAACCTGCAAGTAAGCTGTGACAGTCACATTGCTTTAACCGTATTTCCTGGTGATGAAATCTATATTAAGAAAAATCAAGATAAACTGTCACTGATCCATCCAAAAGACTACAACTACTTCAATGTTTTGCGCACTAAACTAGGTTGGGGTTCAAAACTATATTAGTTTTTAAGCGTTAAATTGTAATTCTACTTTACATGCAGAAAATATTGTATATATTTACAGTTACTGTATATATAAACATGTATTTATTGTTATGTTAATTCATTTATCCGTCCAAAATTTAGCTGTTGTAAAATCCTTAGATGTCGATTTTAAGCAAGGTCTAAGCGTCATTACTGGTGAAACTGGTGCCGGTAAATCTATTGCCATAGATGCATTAGGCTTGTGTTTAGGTAATCGCGCCGATGCAGGCATGGTGCGACCAGATTGCGACAAGGCTGACGTTTGCGCCACTTTTGATATCACCCATCTTCCTAAAGTGAAATTATGGTTGAATGAAAATGACCTAAGGGAGAATGAATTAGCAGAAAATGAACCTCAAGAGTTGATGATACGTCGCGTCGTTTCCTCTGAAGGGCGCTCCAAAGCCTACGTAAATGGGTATCCAGTTCCCGCACAACAGCTTAGAAATCTAGGTTTACAGTTAATTAGTATCCATGGTCAACATGCACATCAATTATTGCTTAAACCTGAAATCCAAAAGCAATTGTTGGATAATTTTGCTGAACATGGAAATTTAGTTAGTACTGTAAAACAACAGTATGAATTGCTTAACCGCGCGCAAAAACAAATGTCTGTGTTACTAGCAGGTACACAAAAGCGTTCAGACCGTCGCAACTTATTACAATATCAAGTGCAAGAATTAAATGAATTCAATCTAGCCGAGGGTGAGTTTGTTGAATTAGAAGTTGAACATAAAAAGTTGAGTAACAGCCAAGCACTTCTAGAGCAATCTCAAAAAAGTTTCTATCAACTGTATGATGCCGATGAAGGTAGTGCCTTAAATGCAGTGCAAAGCAGTATAGATATGCTTGGAGAACTTCAAGAACATGATCCTGAATTAGGGCCTATTGTCACTATATTAAACGAGGCATTAATTAATATCGATGAAGCGTCGAGTCAATTGCGCGCTTATACAGATCGCTTGGAAATTGACCCCATGAGAATGCAACAAATTGAACAACGTTATTCTCAAGCTTTAGATTTAGCCCGAAAGCACGGAGTGCGTCCCGAGGAACTGTTTGATCATCATCAACAATTATCTGCAGAGTTAGCCGAATTAGACAATCAAGATGAATCACTCGAAGAGTTACAGGGTAAACTTAGCCTACTGCAGCAAAATTATATCTGTGCCGCTGAAAAATTAAGTAAAAGCCGTAACAAAGCAGGTAATAAATTGGCGAAATTAGTGGAGCAACATATTCAGGAAATGAATATGTCGCAAGCAAAATTCTCAGTTAGCGTAGATTTTGACACCGAATTAGCCCCCTCACCTTCAGGTTTAGACAAAGTGAAGTTCTTAATCTCTACAAATTTAGGGATTCAAGCAGATACTTTGGAAAAAGTCGTCTCTGGCGGTGAACTTTCCAGAGTTGGTCTTGCCTTACAGGTGATTAGTGCGAAAGGTAACTTGATTCCAACTATGATTTTCGATGAAGTAGACACCGGTATTAGTGGCCCTACTGCATCGGTTGTTGGAAAATTGTTGCGCAAGCTTGGACAAACAAGCCAAGTTATATGTGTCACTCATTTACCTCAGGTAGCAGCAAGTGGCCATCAACAAATGTTTGTCACTAAGTTTTCAGATAAGAAAACCACAGAGACACATATGCTTTGTTTGCAGGAAAGTGAACGAATTGAAGAATTAGCACGCTTGTTAGCGGGCGATACTTTGACTAATTCTGCTATCGAAAATGCAAAAGAGTTGTTGAGCAGTTATCATTAGTCTCGATTATTTATTGATTGCAGACCTAATGGTGAGTTAGCATGCGTGTCCAGAAATAAGCTGCCCTAATGGGCTTGGCTAAATTGATTATTTAACTTAAATGAAAGAATGAATGAAGTATAAAAGTATAATAGTTGCTGTAGTTACCACATTATTTTTGTCTGGTTGCACAGATTGGATATACCGTATTGACGTTCCCCAGGGCAATTTCCTTCAGGAAAAAAGCGTAAAACAACTACGCGTTGAAATGACCAAAGAACAAGTGATTTATGTACTCGGACGCCCTGTTGTCCAAGACTCATTTGACCATGATACCTGGTATTACGTTTATGAAATGAAGCGAGGTATGAGTAAGCGAGGTGAAGACTTCCGCAAAGAGTTAATCATTCACTTTGAAGACGAAAAAGTGGCAAGGGTGACAGGTGACTTTGAGCTTTCCGAAGATTTTAATACCCCACTAGATCAATAATACGAGTCTAAAGTATCACCTATATTTTGTTACCTTAAATAATTATTTAAGGTAACAAAATGTAGGTGAGTTAACACTGAATCTGTTTCAGGCTCTGAAACTCTAACTCAGTTTTGTTCTGTTGATACCCCCTCACATTGCTAGCCGTTAGCGCTTAGACTAGGCCTTAATCTGCAAACTCACTGTATTTTCACTAACGCCTCTCGGTTCAGTGCTATTTACACTGACCTATTGGCTACCTTTACCAAGTTGCTTGCAAACCAGTCATAAAATTTTATTCAAGTTAAACATTTAGTCACAACCACTTAGCCAGGCTCTGTAAAACTATTTAAAGGGTTATCTGTGATTATTATCAACAAACCCCATCAAAATGAAGTTATTTGTGGCATAATCCCGCGCAAAATTTATATGTAATTAATCAATAGGAATTGCCATCGTGTTAGCTACTGCCAATATCACCATCCAATTTGGTGCCAAGCCTCTTTTTGAAAATGTTTCAGTGAAATTTGGCGAAGGAAATCGTTACGGCCTAATTGGTGCTAATGGCTGTGGTAAATCCACCTTTATGAAAATTCTAGGAAATGATCTAGAACCATCTTCAGGCAATGTCACTAAAGATCCTAATGAAAGAATTGGCAAACTAAAACAAGATCAATTCGCCTTTGAACAATATTCTGTTATCGATACGGTCATCATGGGTCATGAGGAACTGTGGAAAGTAAAAGAAGAGCGTGATGCGATTTATGCCAACCCTGAAATGACAGAAGAAGATGGTATCAGAGCAGCTGAGTTGGAATCTGAATTTGCTGAAATGGATGGTTACACCGCTGAATCTCGTGCTGCTGAATTACTCACTGGTGTAGGTATTGAAGAAGCCTTGCATTATGGCCCTATGAGTGAGGTTGCACCGGGTTGGAAATTGCGAGTGTTATTGACTCAAGTCTTATTCGCCGATCCCGATATCATGCTTCTTGATGAACCAACTAACAACTTGGACATTGATACTATTCGCTGGTTGGAAGATACCTTGAATTCGCGTAACTGCACCATGATCATCATCTCTCACGATCGTCACTTTTTAAACAGTGTTTGTACGCACATGGCAGACTTAGATTACGGTGAGTTAAGACTTTTTCCAGGTAATTATGATGAGTACATGACGGCGGCTACACAATCTAGAGAGCGTCTACTTTCTGACAACGCTAAGAAAAAAGCTCAAATAGCAGAACTGAAATCCTTCGTGAGCCGTTTTTCTGCTAACGCTTCTAAATCCAAACAAGCCACATCAAGGGCTAAACAAATAGATAAGATTCAGCTAGATGAAGTAAAACCCTCTAGCCGACAAAACCCATTTATTCGTTTTGATCAGGAGAAAAAACTCCATCGATTAGCCCTTGAAGTTGAAGGCCTAAGTAAATCTTTTGATACTCCTCTTTTCTCCAACCTAGATTTAATGATTGAGGTGGGTGAAAGAGTCGCTATCATTGGTCCTAATGGCGCAGGTAAAACAACCTTGATGCGCTGTTTATATGGCGACATTGCAGCTGATAGTGGAAATGTAAAGTGGTCTGAAAATGCCTCTATAGGCTATTACGCGCAGGATCACGCCCATGACTTTGAAGAAGACAAAACCTTATTAGATTGGATGTACCAATGGGGTAAAGAAGGCGACGACGAGCAAGTTATTAGAGGGACATTAGGCAGACTTTTATTTTCCCAAAAAGAAATTGATAAATCCGTTAAGGTCATATCTGGTGGCGAACAAGGTCGAATGATTTTCGGCAAGCTTATTTTGCAGAAAAACAACGTATTACTAATGGATGAACCAACCAATCACTTAGATATGGAGTCTATTGAGTCATTAAACCTAGCCCTTGAAAACTACCCTGGTACCTTATTATTTGTCAGTCACGACCGTGAGTTTGTATCTTCACTAGCAACGCGAATATTAGAAATCACTGAAAACGGAATCGTTGACTTTAGAGGCAACTACGAAGATTACCTAAGCAGTAAAAAACTCGTTCAATAGCTAACTTAACTAACCTGTAGGCGGTAAGGGTATGCAAAATAAAGAGAAAAACATCGGCGTTTTTGTTGATGTACAAAATGTGTACTACACTTGCCGACAGGCTTATCACAAACAATTCAATTATCGTAAGCTATGGCAAGAATTAACTTATCGCGGAAATATAGTTGTGGCTAACGCGTATGCTATCGCGCGGCAAGATGACCAACAAATCAAATTTCAAGACGCCCTTAGACATATAGGTTTTGAGGTCAAACTTAAACCTTTTATACAACGTAGCGATGGCTCAGCTAAAGGCGATTGGGATGTGGGTATTACCGTTGATATGATCGATCAATCACCGCTTCTAGACGAAATTATTTTACTCAGTGGCGATGGCGATTTTGCAGTGTTAATGGGCTATATCAAAAGCAAGTACCAGGTCTCAACACAGGTCTACAGCGTCCCCCAATTAACCGCTAAAACCTTAAGCGATTGCGTTGATATTTATCATCCTATAGAAGCCAATTCGTCCTTTCTTAAATAAATTAAAACTGTTTTTCTCCATTAGAATTTCATCTCAACAAAATACTGTACATACAAACAGTGTTGAGCTATATTTATACTCGATGGCACCAAAACAACCGAAAAATGAGGAAACGTAATGGCGATTATTGTGAGATATGTTGTTGAGCGAAATGGAGAAGAAAAACTAGTGACTTCTGACAAAAAGGCGGCTGATCAATACGACAAAATGCTTGATGTTGCCGATAACCTGGGCACTTATATTCAAGCAAAAGGCATTAAATTACCGAATGAAATAGCCGAAGACCTCACTATCTTGTTGTCGAAAAATAAAGACGTCATTGCCAAATTATTTAAAGGCACAGATGCCGACTCTATATTAGAGCAAGAAAAAGCTGAAGTTGTTAAAATGGACAAAAAGAAAGCATAATCAGACAATGATTCAATTTATTTGAAAAATAAATAACGCTTATTACAAATGTAAGCGTTACGCTCCCCTAAACCTCTTGTTGAGTTGGCATTCATAGCATTAGGTACAGGATCATCATAGGGAACCGTGGCAATCTTAAAGCCATTAGTTTTACCCTTAAGTTGGAAAATTATAAACCAAGACATAGATATTCCAACTGTGGCTAATATGTACCTATTTTATTTGTCAATATCAGCAGTTTTAGCGGGTTTACGCTGGGGCGATAATAGCTCGCCCATGTCAGATACCACGGCCTTATCTTCTATGGCGTCAAAATGCGATCATGTTCAACACCTTCGTATCCCAATGCCCTATGCACTGATTGTCCGGTTTGTCCGCATTTGTCGTAATTATGGCATTTGTCGTAATAATGCTAAACACCCTAGCTGCTAGCTTTGGCTTAGGCTTAGGGTGGTGGCTTAGGCTTAGGCTTAGGATGGTGGCTTGGCTTGCTCGTTGGTGCTGCATATTTAATGGTAACCATGCAAATCATAGGTAACGAAGCTAACCAAACCCAATAACTAACCTGTCTTATCAGTCGTTTTGCTGCAAATCAATGGCAACCTTAATCCGATCTATAAATTCGAAGCGTTTCCGATTCAAATCGGCATCGCTAGCTGTTGGCCAATTACCATTAAATGCAATCACAAGATCTCTATTTGGATCAATAAATATAGTTTGCCCAAATATACCTCGTGCAGTATAACTTCCGTCATTGAATGTCCACCATTGATACCCATAGCCTCTGTCGGGAAATCCATAGTCAACTTGTTTAGTAGTCGCCTTTGCTACCCAATTATCAGGGAACACTGACTCCCCTTCTATTTGCCCATTTTCCAACATAAACAAACCATAACGGGCAAAATCACGTAAGCTAGCTTGAATGCAACATCCTGATATTTCGTTACCATCAGAACCCAAAATCCAAGTCGCTTTTTGTGCCATCCCAAAGGGCTGCCAAATTTTTTCAGTCAAATATTCGCTAATATTACGCCCAGTTGCTCGTTCAACTAAAATACCAATTAGGTTGGTTTCCCCTGTAGAGTATTGCCATTTTTCACCCGCTGGATGGGCTCTTGATAAACCGCGCATATAACTGACAATCGTGGGTAAACCACCTTGTGCTTTATGATTGTTGAACAAGGCTACATCTGAATTTGGATCAGAGTAGTCCTCATTCCATGCAACACCAGAGGTCATGGTAAGTAATTGTTCAATGGTTACATTATCGTAAACAGAACCTTTTAAGCCGGTAACATATTCAGAAACATTGTCGTTAAGACTGCTTATATGGCCTTCCTTTAAGGCAATGCCAACAAGACTTGAAGTGAATGATTTAGCCATTGAAAAGCTAGTCCACCTGGAGTCAGCTGAATGTCCGAGACCATATTTTTCAAACCTGATTTTGCCTTTATGCAGTATTAAACCACCAGCTAAACGCTGCTCCTCAAAAAAACCATCGATATCTTCATTTAGTATCAACCCCTCACCAATAGGCAACTCTTTTACTTTGCTACTTGGCAATATTTCACGAGACTTAACGAGAAGAGAAAACTGATCCATAACTTGAAAAGCTGCATCACGCTGACTTTGACTCCAAAACAGAACGTCAAGATCTTCAGGCGGATCTAGAAGAAGCGAACGCCATTTAGGACCAACCCACCACCATCCTAAGGCGGAAAAAATCAACAATGCTATTAGCCCACGACCTATCCATTTCAACGTTTTATTCATATTATTGTCTCTCCCTGATCATCTTCAAACGGACGTAAACTATTACTTTTTAAACTTTAACACCTTAATACTATTATCATTATTCCTGTAGTTGTGCAAACGCACGTACTGGAAAGGTTCCAAAGCCTTTTACTTTTACCGGCACGGCATAAAAATAAAAACCATTTTCTGGTATCGATTGTAAATTGCACATGTGTTCAACAATTAAAATATCAGCCCCTAATAATGTACTATGCACAGGTCTTCCACCGCCTCTAGTATCATCAATATTATGGCTATCAATTCCTACAAGTAGCACACCAGTTTTTTTCAAAAATAGTGCCGCACCTTCGGTAAGAAAGGGATGACTCTCATAATATAACTCGGTGTTCCAATGACGAGACCAATTAGTTTGAATGAGTACTGCCTTACCCGTTAGCTCCATGTCAGCGAAATAACTCTCATCGATTGCAATGATATGTTGTGGAATCTTTATTTTCACGCCATCTAAATGTGCTACAGCGTCAAGATCAAGTTCAGAAAGGTCATCGCCATCCTCATAACGATGAAATGGTGAGTCGATATAAGTACCGGTATTAGAACACATTTCAATTTTGCCAATTTGAAATGAGGTACCTTCTTCATAGTGTAACTTAGATGCCTCTCGGCTCAGGTAGTCACAAATTATAGGGGCAGGTAAACCCTTATACGTGACCAAGCCATCTTCGACGGTATGACTTAGATCTATTAATTTAGCCATTAATCATTTTTCACTATTTATAACGCCAGTTCACTCAAACTTGGATAGTCATCGGGTCTATTCTGTGTTTGCCATACCAGTTTGCGCTGGTCTTCATTAATGGCCATATCGTTGATACTTGCAATGCGTTTTTGCATATATCCATTTTTATCAAACTCCCAGTTTTCATTTCCATAAGAACGAAACCAGTTACCTTGTTGATCGTGCCATTCATAAGCAAAGCGAACAGCGATACGATTATCTGTGAAAGCCCATAGTTCTTTGCTAAGCCGATAGTCCAATTCCCTTTTCCACTTATTCTGCAAGAAGCTCACTATAGCATCCCGTCCAACAAGAAATTCTGAACGATTTCGCCATCTGCTTTGCGCTGTATAAGCTAATGAGACTTTTATCGGATCTTTTGAATTCCAAGCATCTTCTGCCATTCTAACTTTTCGAGCGGCCGAGTCTGCCGTAAACGCAGGTAATGGGTGTCTTGGGAGGTCAATCGTATTCAATTCACTTTCCTTCTTGAGGTTATAAAGCGGTAGTAATACTAGATTACCAATCGCGTGCTGCGTCTAATTATAAGTTTGCATTGATTAACAACAAAACAAACAATTTTTATACTCTTAAAATGAAAAAGCCAGTTGAATTAGCAACTGGCTGAAATAGTAAAAAAGTACAAAGTAGTCAAAGCTACATTATTTACCACTTTTCAAATGATCTGCCACTAAAAATGCCATTTCTAACACTTGATCAGCATTCAAACGCGGATCACATTGAGTTTTGTATGCTTGAGCAAGATCGTCGTCACTGATTTGGTATGCCCCACCAGTACACTCCGTCACATGCTGCCCTGTCATTTCTAAATGGATACCACCTGGATGTGTCCCTTCAGCACGGTGAGCTGCGAAGAACTGTTGGATTTCACTTAGAATATCATCAAAGTTTCTAGTTTTGTAACCACTCGATGCTTTTTTAGTGTTGCCGTGCATTGGATCTGAACTCCACACGACCTTTCTTCCTTCAGCTTTCACTCGACGTAGTAATTTAGGCAGATTTTGCTCAAGCTTATCTGCCCCCATGCGGGTTATAAAGGTCAAACGACCAGCGCTATTATCTGGATTCAAGGTATCGATCAACCTCATCAATTCATCTTCTTGAATGGTAGGCCCAATTTTAACCCCAATTGGATTATGTATGCCACGGAAGAACTCTATATGCGCATGATCCAATTGACGAGTACGCTCACCAATCCACACCATGTGTGCAGAACAGTTATAAGGCTTGCCAGTTAAAGTATCAATGCGGGTTAACGCCTGCTCGTAATTTAACAATAGCGCTTCATGGGAAGTAAACAAATTGGTTTCATGCAACGTTGCGTTATTAACATGGTTGATACCAATTACATCCATGAACTCTAGCGCATCTTGCAAGCGGTTAGTGACGTCTTGATAACGCTCACGTAACGGATTGTTCTCAAGAAAGGTCATATTCCAACGGTTCACTTGATGTAAGTCAGCTAAACCACCTTGCGCGAAAGCACGTAATAAGTTTAGGGTGGAAGCCCCTCGATGATATGCCTCAAGCATCCGGTTTGGATCTGGCATTCTAGACTGTTCAGTAAATTCAAAGCTATTGATGATATCCCCGCGATAACTCGGCAGAGACACGCCATTAATCGTTTCTAGGTCAGACGAACGCGGTTTTGCATACTGCCCAGCCATTCTGGCAACTTTTGTTACCGGACATTTTCCTGCAAAGGTTAAAACGATGGCCATTTGCAGGATAACTTTAAAGGTATCTCTGATTTTGGGCGCATTGAATTCATCGAATGATTCGGCACAATCACCGCCTTGTAACAAAAACCCTTTACCTTCAGCTACATCACCCAGTTGTTTGTATAATTGCCTTGTTTCTTCAGCAAACACCAACGGAGGATAACTATGCAGTTTGCTTTCTACGTCTTTTAGTAACGCTTGATCTTGATAAGTAGGTTGTTGCTGGATCGGTTTAGACCTCCAGCTGTCAGGTTGCCATTGGCTCACACGCTTTCCTTTAATAAAGTCAAAAAAAGCAGGATAAACCTGCTAAATAAAATTTAAGGGAAATTACCCTATTATGGCAGTATAGTACAATGTCTATATGCACTAATCTATTCGACTATCGACTATAGTTGCGAATAATTATGTTTATAGAGGATGTGGTATTTGATGCTGTTACGTTATCTAAATTATTAATCTTCCAACACGATTAACGCAGAAATATGTTCAATCAGACCATCTGCTGATGATTCGATCAAATCCAGTACGTACTCAAATCCTTTTTTACCGCCATAGTAGGGATCAGGAATTTCTTCTTCCTCTAATCCTGAAAAGGACATAAACAACTTAATTTTATCCTGATGCTCATCAGGATATTCACTTTGTAACCCCCGCAGATTCATTTCATCCATGGCAATCAAAATATCGAAGTCGTTAAAGTCTTGTTTGGTAATCTTGCGGCAAGATATTCCCTCAAAATCATAGCCCCGTGCTTCACCAACAGAAACGGAGCGCTCGTCTGGTGGCGCACCAACATGATAACCTTGGGTTCCTGCCGAATCTATTTTCAACAACAATCCTTTTTCCTTGGCCTTTTTTCTAAACACGGCCTCTGCGCTTGGCGAACGACAAATATTACCCAAACATACAAACAATACAGAGCGAATTGTTCCAGCCATTCAAGTTGTTTCCTATTCCAGATTCTCTTATGCTTAATATTCTATTCTATCTAGCTAAAAATGCGCGTCTAGCGTTAAATTCATTTCAAAGGAAAAAAATGTCAAAAAAACGAGTACTCATGCTAAGCAGTTCTAAAGTGGGGAATGAAGAATACTTGGCGAACCCGAAAACAATGATACTGCCATTTTTAGATAACGCTCGAACGGCAATCTTCATCCCCTACGCAGGTGTGACAATGTCTTGGGATGACTACACAGATAAAGTACAACAAGCGTTCCCAGAGTTAAACATTTGTGGAATACATACGGTTGAAGACCCAGCTGAGGCTATCGAACATGCCCACGCAATAATCGTAGGCGGTGGTAATACCTTTAATTTACTTTATCAGTTACAAAGCAACGACTTAATTCATCCCATACAAAATAAAGTGAACGCTGGAACCCCTTATGTAGGTTGGAGTGCAGGATCTAACATTTGTGGACTGAGTATTAAAACCACTAACGACATGCCGATAATCCAACCCCAATCATTTTCTGCCTTAGCATTGCTGCCGTTGCAAATTAATCCTCACTACAGCGATTATCAACCACCGGGTCATAATGGTGAAACAAGAGCTCAACGCATTGAAGAGTTTTGTGTTTTAAACCCAGACATCCCCGTTGTGGGTATCAGAGAAGGAAGTGGGTTATTGCTTGATGATAAAGACCTAACCCTACTGGGTGATTTAGATGGGGTGATATTCAAAGGCAGAGATCATCACAGTATTGCTGCCAAATCAGCCCTAAACCACTTATTGTAATAGTCGTTCAATCGATAAATACTCTGCAGCTTGTTTAGTGTTTGCCAGTTTAGGGACAACACCAAGACAAGGTGCGGGTAGCAAGGCTTTTAAACTGTCAATATTGTCCTGCAAATATAACATCTGGTCATCAATCTGATTCGCAACCCAGCCAATGACTTCCAGACCATCAGCGCTGATAGCTTGATAGGTCAGTAATGCATGATTTAAACACCCTAACTTCATCCCTACCACCAGCACCACTGGTATTTTATGTTGAATGACAAAATCAGATAAAAATGCACATTCGGACAAGGGTAATCGCCAACCTCCAGCCCCTTCCGTTAGCAGTAAATCTGCATTTTGATTCACTAAATACTGGTACGCAGAACTAATTTTCTGAGTCTCTACGGTAACGCCCATTCGCTTGGCAGCTAAATGGGGGGCAACAGGATCAGCGAAAGCAATAGGGTTAATGCGTTCATAGGCCATCCCTTTAGTGCTGGCAGCTAACAAGGCAAGGGCATCATCATTACGTAGTCCTTCTGCAGTTTCACTACAACCCGCCGACACAGGTTTAAACCCAATTGTGCTGAGTCCTCTATCTGCTGCGAGTTGCAGAATTGCTGTCGCGATAACGGTTTTTCCCGCATCCGTATCCGTTCCTGTTATAAAAATTGAATGACTCATATGTTTTTACTCAAGATTAAAAAACTCACTTCATAAGACAAGGGTAATTGCCCATTAATCGCAAAATCTTGATTATATATGCGAGCAAACTCTGCTAATGATTGACGACTCAATCTGCGGTGATTACCCGTTTCTGGCACTACGTTTGCGCCAATATGACGAATACTATTTAATAAATGAATCGCTGTTTGGTGCCAGGTAGTATAGGTTTTTTGATGTTCTTCTACGCTGAATCCACTTTTTATCGCAGCGCTGACTAATTCACGGTGAGACAAGAACTGATTGACTCTTGGCACGGCATCAACCTTTGCCCAGGTTTTGTGTAATTCAACCATTGAACCTGCGCTCAACAAGGCTAAGACCCCTTTGCCTTGGTCGGTTAAAACACGATTTATCTCATCTAAGCTAGTCTGAATGGGCGTACACCACTGCAATGCCATGCACGAAAATACGTTATCAAAGGATTTATCGGCAAATGGTAAAGCTTCTGCATCTGCAACATGGAAGTCAATATGCCCTTTAGTATTTTTAGCTGGGTTACACTTTTTCGCCTGCTCTATCATACCCGTTGCTAAATCGACACCAGTAACACCTTGAAACTTATCTGCTAACCTTTGGGTTAATCGTCCAGTGCCACAGCCAATATCTAATAATCTCCCCGATTTATTCCCAGTGACCAATTGAATGGCATCAAATCCAATATCCAATTGTACTTGTGCAATATCATCATAGCGGTGAGCAGATTGACTAAATTGATAAGCAATTCTGCGCTTCTTTTCAGCAAGAAGACTATTCATTTAGCAACACCTGATAGCGCCTGAGCACTATCTCTAAACCATCCACAAACGCCTCTATATCAGAATTTTTATGACTTGCAGATAAGGTTATACGCAGTCTATCTGTGCCTTTAGGCACTGTTGGATAACGAATAGCCGTTACCCATAATCCTAGCTGTTTTAAATCTTCGCTAATTCTCAAACAGGTAACTGGATCGCCTATTATTATGGGTTGAATAGCCGTGCTTGAATCCGTTAACGGGATGCCCTTTTGTTGACATAGCAATCTAAATTGGGCTATTCGCTGGGTCAATGCTTGTTGTTTACTGCCATCTGCCAAAGATTGAAAACTTGCATGGGTAGCCAGCGCCATAGCGGGTGGCATTGCGGTGCTATAGACATAGTGTTTAGCAAAGTTAACTAAATAGTCGATAAGAATTTGTGAGCCCGCCACAAAGGCACCAGATGTACCTATGCCTTTACCAAAGGTTCCCATTAGAATTGGCACCTGTTGTTGGCTTAAATTAAACTGCTCTACACTGCCTAAGCCTGTTTTTCCCAACACGCCCATGCCATGGGCGTCATCCACCATTAACCAGGCATCATGCTGCTGAGCGACGTTTTGTAGCTCATTTAAACATCCCAAATCACCGTCCATGCTAAATATTCCTTCGCTGACAATCAGCTTATCTGTAGCAGAAGACGACAAATCTGATGATGGATTAGTCTTCAGTAAATTGGTCAGATGATTGACATCGTTATGTCGAAAACGTTTAAACTTAGCGTCGCAGAGTTTACCCGCTTCCATGAAAGAGGCGTGCATTAACTTATCGGCCAAAATACATAAATTAGGATGAGACAATGCTTGGCAGACTGCTTGGTTTGCAGCAAAACCAGAGTTGAATAATAATGCAGCTTCTCGGTTTAAACCCGTTGCTAAAAAGTCTTCTAGCTGTTGATGTGCGTCAGTATGACCAGTAACCAAAGGAGACGCACCGCTGCCTACACCGTAGCTAGAAATTCCCTCAACCCAAGCCTGCATGACGGCGAGATCTTGGCGTTGGCCAAGGTAGTCATTACCGGAAAAACTTAAATAGTGCTGACCATCAATTTCGATCATAGCGCCAACGGAAGAACCAATTATCTTACGTTGACGCAATAAGCCTTCACGTCTACGAGCATTGAGTGCATCTTGTAAATAAGCAAAAGCCACTGGCTAATTAGTCGTCTCAGACAAAACCGTCACAGGTTTAGTGGCATCATAAAACAACTCACTTTCTGCTTGTCCAGCTTCTTTGTCTTGAATCTCTTCCATTAATGCAGCTTCGTGGGCTTCGTCTGAATACTCGCGAGTTTGTTTTGAGTTAATTCCCAACTTTTTAAATAACATCACATCTTCGTGGGTATCTGGATTAGAAGTGGTTAATAATTTACATCCATAAAAAATCGAATTTGCCCCCGCCATAAAACACATTGCTTGCATTTGTTCATTCATGGCCTCACGCCCGGCAGACAGACGTACAAAAGACTTAGGCATTAAAATACGCGCCACTGCAATGGTACGTACAAATTCAAAAGGGTCCAAATCTTCTACATCATCCAATGGTGTGCCTTTAACTTTCACTAACATGTTAATGGGTACACTTTCCGGATGCTGTTCTAAATTCGCCAACTGCATTAATAACCCAGAACGGTCATCAGACTCCTCGCCCATCCCAACAATACCACCAGAGCATACATGCATACCCGCATCACGGACATTCTGCAAGGTATCTAAGCGGTCTTGGTATGTGCGAGTGGTAATTATATCGCCGTAATATTCTGGTGAGGTATCCAGGTTATGGTTGTAATAATCTAAACCCGCTTGCTTTAATGCGATTGCCTGATCCCGTGTTAACATACCCAACGTCATGCAGGTTTCAAGGCCAAGCTTTTTCACCTCTTTGATCATCTCCAACACATAAGGCATATCGCGATCTTTTGGATTACGCCAAGCGGCTCCCATACAAAAACGCGTTGAACCTGTGGCCACCGCCTCCTTGGCGCGCTGAATGACTTTTTCAATTTCGAGAAGGCGCTCTTTTTCTAAGCCGGTATCGTAGCGAGCACTCTGCGGACAATATTTACAATCTTCCGGACAGGCCCCAGTTTTAATCGACAATAGTGTGCTGACCTGCACATAATTAGGATCGAAATGTTGGCGATGAATACATTGAGCCTGAAAAAGCAAATCATTAAACGGTAAAGCGAACAATGCATTCACTTCATCCAATGTCCAGTCGTGTCTAATCTCTGCGGTACCTGAAAAATCTGCTGGAATCGCCATATTTGGTCCTTTACTATCGAATTATGTTCGCATAGTCTAAGCGCCACTTAAACATTGTCAACTCTTATCAGCTATCCAGATTTACAAGTGAGCAAAATTTGAACAACCAAAATCTTTCTGACCTCGAATTCGATCAAAAGCATATTTGGCATCCTTACACTTCTGCCATTAACCCCCTTCCCTGTTATGAAGTTGAATCTGCTGAAGGGGTATGGTTGACGCTTAAAGATGGAGAGCGCTTAGTTGATGGCATGTCCTCTTGGTGGGCAACCATTCATGGATATAACCACCCAAAATTAAATCAAGCCGCCACAACACAGCTAGCAAAAATGTCTCATGTCATGTTTGGTGGAATTACCCATAAACCCGCTATCGATTTATGTAGAACCTTAGTCGATATCACCCCGGAAGGCTTGGAACGGGTATTTCTAGCGGACTCGGGCTCTGTCTCCGTTGAAGTCGCTATGAAAATGGCGTTGCAATATTGGGCATGTCAGGGTGCGCCTGAGAAATTTAGATTTATCACCCCTCGAAATGGTTACCATGGAGACACCTTCGCAGCGATGTCAGTGTGTGATCCAGTCAACGGTATGCACAGTTTGTTCAATCAAGCATTAAGCACTCAAATATTTGCTCCTGCACCACAAACTCGCTTCGAACAAACCTGGAATGAAGATGATATTGGGCCTCTAGAGGACTTAATTCTCGCCCATAAGAACGAAGTGGCAGCGTTAATAATCGAGCCCATAGTGCAAGGTGCCGGTGGCATGCGAATATATCACCCCGAATATCTCCATCGCTGTCGTCAACTGTGCGATCAGCACAATATCTTACTAATTTGTGATGAAATCGCCACAGGCTTCGGGCGCACTGGAAAACTGTTTGCATGCGAACATGCTAACATTAGTCCAGATATCATGTGCGTAGGTAAAGCGCTAACCGGGGGCTATATGACATTGGCTGCAACTCTGTGCACAGAAGACGTGGCGTTAGGAGTGTGTGCGGGCGAACCAGGTGTGTTCATGCATGGTCCTACCTACATGGGGAACCCGCTAGCTTGTGCCGTTGCCAATGCGAGTTTAGCATTGCTAGGGGATAACAAATGGCAATCACAAGTGGCCAATATTGAAAAGCAACTGCAACACCAGTTGTTGCCATTAAAAGATCATGTTGCCGTTGAAGATGTCCGAGTGTTAGGGGCAATTGGCGTTATTGAGTGTAAAAAAGGGGTTAATGTTGCTGAATTACAAAGAGTGTTTGTGGACAATGGGGTTTGGATACGCCCATTTGGAAAACTCATTTACATTATGCCGCCGTTTATTATTAATCAGCAACAACTTAGTCAACTTACTGCAGCCATTGCAATTAGCTTGCAAACACTCAACTAAGACGGACTTATAAATCAGATAATATCCACACTAAAACAACCACACTAATCGCCAATAGGATAATAACATTTATCCCAAAATAATCGTTTCGGCGGCGGGTGCGATAGCGCCGCATAAATAACACGAACAGGCTCATAAAAGTACATAAACCCAGCAACAAAATTAAGTATATGCTAAGTGACATAGACCAGTCTTCCCGCCCGGTTACTCCCCAATATTCTTGCACACCAGATATCAATTCAGGTCGGGCATAATGGAAAACAATCAAGGAAGCGACAAATATCACCCAAGCAACGATATTCAATCCCAATACAATTTGGTAAAATTTATCGTGGCTTCGTGGCGTTTTTCGGCGATTTTCACCCTGCCAAGGGAATGGATCAGACATATTCTCTGTTTAGCGCCTATTTTTACTTGAGTCTGTCATTTAGCTAAGTAAGATTACACACCTTATTTAAATGATAGAATCTAGTGACATTTTAATTATCTAGCATATTAACTGTAGAGCATTAACTAAGTTTCATCTAGGTGATTGTTTATCCTAGTCGTTTATCATATTTTAGTTTGTAATCAAAAAATTGCAGGTTACCCCTGCTGTAGTGGAGAATATCAATGGCGCATGCCCCAGTGGTTGACGTGTTAACTGGCAAGTACCCTATCGGGGAACAGGTAGTTTTGAAAGGTTGGGTAAGAACCCGAAGAGATTCTAAAGCAGGGTTGTCTTTTATCAACTTACATGATGGAAGTTGTTTCGACGCGATTCAGGTGATTGCCCTGAATACAATGGAGAATTACAGCGATATCCAACGTCTTACTACGGGTTGCTCAATTGCGGTAACTGGCGAAGTAAAAGAGTCCCAAGGAAAAGGTCAAGCGCTGGAAATTGAAGCCAAGCAAGTTGACATTCTTGGTTGGGTAGAAAACCCTGATACCTACCCAATGTCGGCAAAACGTCACAGTATTGAATATCTTCGTGAACACGCACATTTGCGTGCCAGAACCAATGTCATTGGCGCCGTTACCCGTGTTCGTAACTGTTTATCTCAAGCGATACATCGTTTTTTCCACGAACAAGGCTATTTTTGGATCAGCACACCAATATTAACCGCCAGCGATACTGAAGGCGCAGGTGAAATGTTTAGAGTGTCCACTTTGGATATGATGAACATCCCTAAGACCGAACAGGGTGAAGTTGATTACTCCCAAGACTTTTTCGGAAAAGAAACCTATTTAACGGTTTCTGGCCAATTGAACGTTGAAACGTACTGTACTGCAATGTCTAAGGTATACACTTTTGGCCCTACCTTTAGAGCCGAAAACTCGAATACAAGTCGCCATTTAGCAGAATTCTGGATGATCGAACCCGAAGTCGCCTTTGCGGAACTTTCTGATGTTGCCCAACTTGCCGAAGACATGTTGAAGTATGTGTTCAAAGCAGTGCTCGATGAGCGTGCTGACGACATGGCGTTCTTTGCACAACATATTAATAAAGATGTTAAAGACAGAATGGAAAAAGTGATTTCCCAAGATTTCGTCAGAATGGATTACACCGATGCCATTGAAATACTGAAAAACTGTGGCAAAAAGTTCGAATTTCCCGTGGATTGGGGCGTCGATTTGTCTTCAGAGCATGAGCGCTATTTGGCCGAAGAACATGTAGGTGCGCCAATTATCATGCAAAATTATCCCAAAGATATTAAAGCGTTTTATATGCGCATTAACGACGATGGAAAAACCGTTGCAGCAATGGATGTATTAGCGCCGGGAATCGGTGAAATCATCGGTGGTTCACAACGTGAAGAACGTTTAGATGTGTTTGATCAAAGACTAGAAGAAATGGGTCTGGATAAAGAAGATTACGCCTGGTATCGCGACCTGCGCCGTTACGGTACGGTTCCACATTCAGGCTTTGGTTTAGGATTTGAGCGTTTAGTGGCCTATGTGACAGGTATGCAAAATATCCGTGATGTCATTCCCTTCCCACGTTCTCCAGGCAATGCAAATTACTAACACTGCGAATTTAAAAGATACCAACCAGTCAAAAGCCATCTGAAAAGATGGCTTTTTTTAGTTATTTTTCTCAAAAAGTACAATTAGTGATAACGTAAAGACACATTTAAAACGAGAAATTCACTCATGTCTAAATTACAAAATATAATGTTCGAACAAGTACAGACTTCAACGTTATTAAAGCAGGCTTGTGATAGTGCTATTTCTTATCAAAAAAACAGTCATCAAAGAGCCGTTTATCCCAGCCAACAAAGTTTAGAACTATTAAAGGAATTTGACACACAATTACCAGAGCATATGGGTGATGGAGAGGCTATTTTAGACTTACTGGCAAAACAGGGCGAACTCAATACGGTGCGCTACTCAAATGGTCGTTATTATGGGTTTGTTAACGGCTCCGCCCTGCCAATAGGGTTAGCCGCAAAATGGTTAGCCGATGTCTGGGATCAAAATGCTGCGTTATTTGTCACCTCTCCTATCGCAGCTAAGTTGGAAAGTATATGTCAGCAGTGGTTACAACAACTATTTGGCTTGCCCACCAACACGGTAGCAGGCTTTGTTGGCGGCACATCCATCGCTAGCTTATGCGGAATAGCAGCGGCCCGTTATCGCCAGTTGAGTCATTTAGGTTGGGATATCACACAACAAGGTCTGTTTGCTGCACCAGCACTACGCATCATTTTAGGCAGGCAAACCCATAGCAGTGTGGTGAAAGGATTAAATATACTTGGATTTGGCCAACAGCAAATTGAGTGGGTTGACTGTGACCAACAGGGTCGAATAAAGGTTGAATCGATTCCTCCTTTGGATAAAAGCTGTATTATCGTTTTACAGGCTGGAAATGTTTGTAGCGGTGCGTTCGATGACTTTCACACTATTATTCCCAAAGCCAAAGCAGCGAAAGCTTGGGTGCATGTTGACGGTGCCTTCGGACTATGGGCCGGCGCTTCGCAAAGATTTGCCACATTAACCAAAAGCATGCACTTAGCTGACTCTTGGTCGGTTGACGGTCATAAAACCTTAAATACGCCCTATGATTGTGGTGTTATATTATGCGCAGACGCAAGCGCCCTAACCCAGGCAATGCAACAACAAGGCTCTTATATTCAAACCAGTGAAAGTCGCGATAATATGATGTTCACACCTGATATGTCGAGACGGGCTCGGGGCATTGAATTATGGGCGTGTTTAGCTTACTTAGGTAAAAGTGGTATTGCCGAGCTTGTAGACTTACTGCATCAACATGCCGTTTATTTCGCCAAACAAGCTGAAATTGCAGGATTTAAGGTGTTGAACGAGGTAGTTTTTAATCAAGTTATCCTAAGTGCAGGTTCAGATGAATCTACCCAAAACATTCTAAAGTCCATTCAAAACTCAGGAGTTAGCTGGTGTGGAGGCGCGACATGGATGGGCCAACAAGTTATTAGAATTAGTATTTGTTCCTGGGCGACGACCCAAAGTGAGATAGATAAAAGCATCTCGATATTTTCTAACTGTTTAGCTGAATACAATCAACCTATGTGAAGGTTTGTCGATATGAGTAATGGTTTATAATAATGGGTAAAGGATTATCTGACCCAATTCATAGTGGAAAAACGATCTGTCAGCAGTGTGATACAAATGTGCTTGTCCCTCGTTTAGGCCATAGACAAAAAGCCAAATGCCCCTGTTGCGGCCATGTGTTAACGCAACACCTCCATTATGCAAACCAACGTATAATTATGTTTGCCGTTAGTGCGTTGATTTTTTTATTTCTGTCGATGCCGTTTAATTTCCTAGGGTTTAGTACCAACGGGCAATATCATGCTATCGGGATCATCTCCGGTTTAGACGTGCTAATTTTGAACGACTATATGTTCTTAGCGGTCGTCCAATTACTCTCTATTATCATAGTTCCAGCCATCGTCTTAATTGGTTTGCTACTTGTGCTTGTGCCTTTTCCCCTGAACAAAAATGTGCACACGTCAAAAACCATACTAAACATCGTTTATGCACTTATACCATGGAGTATGGCAGAGATATTTTTAATTGGCGTGTTAGTTAGTTTAATCAAAATCCGTTCTTTTGCCGATATTAGTATTGGTCCTTCATTTTATGCCTACATAGGTTTCACTGTGTGTATGGTCGCCACGATGTTATCCATGGATAAACATCAACTCTACATCACTGCGACCCGAACTCAGCACAGCAAAAAGCGGCTACCAAAATCGGAGAGTATACAACGCACCTGGGCTTTACTACTCACTTCCGTTTTACTGTATATTCCAGCCAATACCTTGCCTATCATGCATACGGTATTTTTGGGAACAGATGAGCCCAGTACCATTCTAGGTGGTGTTATTTCTATGTGGCAAAGTAAGTCTTACCCCATTGCTTTAGTTATTTTTATTGCCAGTATAGTAGTGCCTATTGGTAAATTAGTTATCTTAATTTGGCTTAATTATTGTGTACAAACAGGTACATTTAAAAAGCAAAATAATCGAATATTCTGGTATCGATTAACCGAGTTTATTGGCCGGTGGTCAATGGTTGATGTATTTGCCGTTGCAATTTTAGTTAGTTTAATTCAACTTGGAAATACCATGAGTGTATTTCCAGGCCCAGCTGCATTAGCATTTTGTGGAGTGGTAATACTTACGATGTTAGCGGCAATGACATTCGATCCTAGATTAATTTGGAGCAATACGGACGCACAAAATGACAGACAATAATAATCAACAAGCAGACTCACAAGCAGCAGAAATAGAGTCCAGTCGGATAATCTCCAAGTTCTGGCTAATTCCGTTAGTTGCTCTGTCCATTGGCATGTGGATGGTTTATCACCAATGGGCAAATCAAGGCCCGTTAATTACCATCGAATTTGTGTCTGCTTCTGGTATTGAAGCTGATCAAACTAAAATAAAAACCAAAGATGTAGAAATTGGAGTGGTCAAAAAAGTTGAGTTAAAACCCGATTTAAGTGGCGTTATTGTTACCGCAAGAATGAATCCAAGCGCAGAAGTATTATTGGGTGAAAATAGCAAGTTCTGGTTGGTGCGTCCTCGCGTTTCCCTTAACGGCGTTTCGGGGTTAACGACCTTACTTTCCGGTCCCTATATAACCTTAGAGCCCAACACAGAGGGCGAACAATCCAATGAATTTGTTGCCTTAGAAACTCCGCCTACAACTGCAGCTGGAACCCCAGGCCTACAGATTTCTTTAACTAGCAACCAGGAGTTATCTTTCAAAGCTGGCGACCCCATCATTTACAAAGGATTAAAAGTGGGGGAATTTGAAGACATGCATTTCGATGTAGATAAGCGTGTGGTGTCCTATAACGCCTTCATTCAAGCGCCCTATCATAAACTGGTAACCGAAAATACCAAATTCTGGAATGCCAGTGGTATCAGTCTCGACTTAGCCGCAAATGGCATTGAAGTCAAAACCGGTAGCATCGAAACCATTCTCACCAATGGCGTCACTTTTGGTATTCCAGACGGCATGCCTACGGGGGATTTGGTGACAACTCAAGCATCATTTGAAATTTATAAAGACTATGAAAGCGCATCTAATAAACGCTACAAACTCGGGGTCAATTTTGTCTTAATGATCAAAGATAGCATTCGCGGACTAACCGTTGGTGCACCGGTAGAATATCGCGGTCTGCAAATCGGTAAAGTGGTTAAAATTAATCTACCCGGTTTGGCGCAAAGTAAATTGCTAGACGAAGAGTTTGCGATCCCTGTTCTGATCACTATCCAACCTAGCAGAATGCAGCAGCCAGATGACCAAACCGGTGTCGACATTGTGCAAAAACAAACTTTGCGTGGCATTGAACAAGGTCTACGCGCTTCTCTTAAAATTGGAAATATAGTGACTGGCGGGCTGTACGTAGATTTACAACATTACACTGATGCCGAACCCGAACCTTTAAGCAGTTTTCTTGGTTATAATGTCATTCCTACCACCTCGGGAGAATTTGCTCAAATCACCCAAAAAGTGAGTGGCGTATTAGACAATATAAACGCTATTCCATTTGCTGAAATATCTCAAGATGCTAGTCAACTTATGCGCACTTTCAGCTCGACTGCACAGGCATTTCAACAAACCATCGATACCCTTGATGGCCTGCTTGTAGATGTGAAAGATCAGCAAACCAGTGAAAATATCAACCATGCAGCCGAATCCTTAACGCAATTGCTTAAAGACTATTCTGCAGGCTCCAAAACCAATCAGGAACTGATATCCACGATGCAGCGCTTCCAAACAACTTTGGAACAACTCACCCCGTTACTGCAGCAACTCAATCAAAAGCCAAATAGTTTAATCTTCAGTGATGGTAGCTCCCCCATAATTGAACCTAAAGCACAATCTTTAAACGAGGAAATTCAACATGATTAGGCCTGTATTTTATATGTTGGCAATAATGCTACTGTTGGTTGGTTGTGCAACAGAAACGAATACTAATGTACAATATTACCTACTCGACAACGCCACTTCCATGCCTGTCCATGAGGATCTTGCACAGCGCTCCACAACCGTTGTTGTTGAAACCATTGAGTTAGCAGATTATCTGAAGCACGCTGGCTTAAGCATGCAGTTAGATGAACATCAAGTTTACTATTCTAAGCAACATTTCTGGGCGCAACCTTTGCAGGCAAGTATTCAGAATGCACTCATAAAAGACCTCAATAAAAATTCGAACACGACCTCTTTCTATACTCCAAAGCAAGTTAATTCGAGTCAAACCGACCTCACCCTAAGTGTAAAAATAAACCACTTTCTGCCTACCAATAAATCGAAAGTGGTTTTAGTCGGCCAATATTGGTTATATAATGATCATCATCAGAAAGATTTGACTCCATCAATGTATCACTTTAAGTTTGAGTTACCACTGGCAAAAAATGGTTATGGACATGCCGTAGGAAAATTGCGAAACCTAGTGGAAGACTTGAGTAAAGACATAATAAATAACATGGAAAACGTTAAAAATTAATGATGAAAAAAATAACAGATAGGATGTTATCCTATCTATATTTGGGTACCGTAGGTGATAGAAATAGCGAAGTAAACCAACAACTTTTTGTTTCCAATCTATTTTCTATTATTGGTTATTCACTCACCTTTGTTTTGGGAGTTTCTGCGGCCATTGGCGGAGAAGTGATTCTTTCGATATCACTTTTTGTTGCGTGTTGTTTGTTTTTCATTAGTCATCAAATTCATCGACTCAACAAAATCAAAACGACCTACAAAATATCAACCCGCATTATTTTTGTTTGCCTACTGTTTCTCATGCTGTACTTAGTTTTTAGTGGTGGTCACGGAAATACCGGTCCCTTATGGATTTACATATTACCCCCAGTTGCCTTCTTTTTTGGCGGTTTACGCAAAGGATTGGTGAACATTGGCTTGTTCGTTATTCTAGTTAGTGTAATGCTATTTTACCCTGGCGAAATATTCTTAAATACCTCCTATACCCATGAATTTAAATCTCGGCTAATTTATTCGTTTTTAACGGTTACCTTATTGTTTGGTTTTTATGAATTTTCAAGACAAAAATTCATTTCATTTATGCAAAAATTAAGTAACCAGTTCGAACAACAAGCCATGCAAGATCCGCTAACCTTGTTGCCAAATAGAAGAGCCATGCAAGACTATTTAGAACACGAGTATAATCGTGCACAGCGCAGTAAAATTAGCATGTCGTTACTACTGTGTGATATTGATCACTTTAAAGGTGTAAATGATGTTTATGGTCACAATGGAGGTGATTATGTGCTTAAAAACTTATCCCAGTTATTCACTTCTACCTTGCGGAAACAAGATAAAATTTCTCGCTGGGGTGGAGAAGAGTTTTTATTCCTTTTACCGGAAACCAGCGCTTCTGACGCGCACTTTTTAGCTGAAAAAATACGCCTTAACGTGGCAGATCATATCTTTAAATTTGCTGGAGAAGAGTTCAATATAACATTGAGTATCGGTGTTAAAGAAGTCACAAAGGATATCAGCGTAGATAAAGCCATTAGTGCTGCAGATAAATTCTTGTATAAAGCCAAAGAAAATGGCCGAAATTGTACAATGCCGCAACGCAATACCCTAGATCACAAGCAAAGTAGCAACGACGAAGTTCAGCCTGAGCAGAACTAGCGATTTCAACCTAACGTTAACTAATACAATAGCAACAAACCCAGTTACAAGACCCACTCTACCTAGCAAAAATTCAGCTACTCCTAAAACTTTCACTCAACTTATGACGTTAGATTACATTCAATATTAACTTTTAGGTAAGTGCAGCCTACATACTTCAGATCAATGGCACTCATATTGCAAATCACTTAATCAAATTAACATGAATGATGGGAAACAACCGGGTTTTATGAAAAACATAGCCAACAATTTAGTCCATTTATGTACCCACAAACCTAAATCAGTGTATGGGATTTTATTGCTATTTGTGGTGCTATTAGCATCTCAAATCCCTCGTATTCAAATTGATACCGACCCAGAGAATATGCTGGATGCAGAGCACCCAGCCCGAGTGTTTCACAATCAAGTAAAACAAACCTTTAGTATGTATGACGCAATCGTCGTTGGGGTGGTCAATACGTCCGATGAATATGGTGTATTCAAACCTCAGGTGCTTACTGACATATTTGACATAACCAAGACAATTATGTCAATAGAAGGGGTTGTTTCTGCCGATGTCATGTCGATTTCAACAGTAGATAATATTAGTCAGGAAGGAACAGGAGCAATTCGGTTTGAATGGATGATGCCCTCGCCTCCAAAAACGATTTCAGTAAGCCAGCAGATACAACACAACTTGTCCCGTCTCCCCTTGCTGCAAGACACCTTGGCATCAAACAATGGTAAAGCGGCCGCTATTTACGTGCCGATTTTAGATAAAAACCAGAGTTTTAATATTGCACAACAAATACGCGCCGCCATCGAATCTCAGGATAGCAGCGCCCAGTGGTACATCACCGGGCTGCCCGTTGCCGAAGACCAATTTGGTTTTGAGATGTTTGTACAAATGGGAATTTCGGCACCTCTTGCAGGCTTAACTATTTTTATTCTATTGTTTATTTTCTTCCGTAACTTGCCCTTAATTATCGCGCCTATGATTGTCGCTATGGCAACGGTTATTATAACCATGGGGGCATTAATTGGGATGGGATTCACTGTTCATATCATGTCATCCATGATTGCAATTTTTCTGATGCCGATTGCGGTGGTTGATTCTGTTCATATTTTGTCGGAGTTTAGTGATCGGCATAAACCAGGAGAAGATCTTCAAGAGACCATAGAAGAAGTGGTTGGCCATTTATTTACGCCCATGCTGTATACATCAATTACCTCCTCAGTGGGATTTTATTCATTGATGTTAACCCCAATTCCCCCTGTGCAAATATTTGGTGCCTTTGTGGGCACAGGCATTTTACTGGCATTTTTAATCACGATTACCTTTATGCCAGCTTATCTATCACGAATGGGTGAAAAGTCCCTACTAAGTTTACAGGATGTGATGCATAGCCAGCACAGCGACGGTACCAGAATCGCCAAGATTGCAGGCGCATTGGGTAAGATTGCCATGAATTTTAAAGGTGCTTTAATCTTGAGTTTTACAGTGATTTTTGCAGTCTCCGTATGGGGAATTACCCAAATTCAAATTAACGACAACCCTGTGCGATGGTTCAAACCCGATCATGAGATCCGCGTCGCCGACAAAGTACTGAATGAAAACTTTGCTGGAACCTACGATGCATACATAGTACTTAGTCAACAATCAAACTTAGTGCCTTTGAAGAATATCATGTCACAGAACCTGCCTTCGTCCTTAAGTGACTGGCAAAAGAGTACAATGGAAAAACTCGAAAATGAGCCGTTAAATGAACAATATCAGCAACTTATTATTGAGATAGAAGATAAGATGTTTTCTTCAATAAATTCTCAAGAAGAGCAGTATTTAAATGTATTGTTAGCTCAAACGGAAACAGCATTGAGTCAGTCGAAAGCCTTCCAGTCGCCAACACTACTGGCCTATATAGAATCTCTACAGACGGAGTTGCAAGCATCGGGGCTAGTGGGCAAATCGAATTCTCTTGCTGATGTCACTAAAGTCGTGAATCGAGAGCTCAGATCAGGTGAAGCACAAGATTATCAAATTCCAAGGTCACCACAAGCTGTGGCGCAAACGTTAATGCAATATCAGTCATCCCATCGACCCAATGATTTATGGCATTTTGTCACACCGGATTACCAGCAAAGTCTAATTTGGTTGCAGTTGAGTAGTGGCGATAATCAAGATATGACAAAGGTCATTCAATTGGTAGATGATTATGTTGCCAGTCACCCACTCCCTGCGGGTGTTGAATTAGGCTGGGCAGGCAAAGCTTATATTAACGTCATCTGGCAGGAAAATATGGTGGCAGGCATGCTTGATAGCTTAATCAGTGCCTTTGTGATTGTGTTTATCATGATGGTTATTTTATTCCGATCCTTGGTATTTGGGTTATTAGCGATGCTACCGCTGACCATTACCATTACCTTCATTTATGGATTAATTGGCATTGTTGGTAAAGACTACGATATGCCCATTGCTGTTTTGTCAGCCTTAACCCTAGGCCTTTCAGTAGACTTCGCCATCCACTTTTTGGAAAGAGCCCGTACCCTGTTTAAACAAACTCAGGATGTGAAACAAACATTTTCGCTGATGTTTCAAGAACCGGCCACCGCTATTACACGAAATGCTTTAGTCATCGCCTTAGGGTTTACGCCATTGCTTTTTGCGCCACTTGTTCCTTACATCACTGTGGGCGTATTTTTAGCCAGTATTATGGCTATTTCGGCCTTGGTGACCTTACTTATTTTGCCCGCGGTGATGTCGTTGGCAAAACCCTTAGTTTTTAAGAACTAGTTAATTTGGAGGTTTAGAATGTCTCGATTTACATTATTTATTTTTGCATTAGTCCTATCACTACCCAGTGTTGCAGAGGTTGATGTTGAAGCATTAATTATCAGTTCTGAAAAAGTCGCATATTACAGCGGACAAGACGGTCGCTCAGATGCACGCATGATGATAGTCGATGCCCAGGGGCGTAAACAAATGCGTCAATTCACGATTTTAAGACGTGATATTAAAGACAATGGTGATCAACAAATGATGGTATTTTTCAGCCGACCAACAGATGTGAAAGACACTGTATTTAGAGTAGAAAAACATGCCGATATTACAGTAGACGATGACCGTTGGTTGTACCTCCCTGCTTTAGATTTAGTAAAACGTATCTCAGCTGGCGACAAACGTACCTCTTTTGTAGGATCACACTTTTTCTACGAGGATGTTTCTGGCCGAGCAATCTCAGAGGATGACTTCGAACTGGTTGATGAGACGTCGGAAAATTACATTCTTAAAGCCACGCCTAAATCCGCAGATAGCGTGGAATTTAGCTACTACCATGTCAGTATTAGTAAGCAGTCAAAACTCCCCGTCAAAATTGACTTTTTTAATCAAGAAGGGGTTAATTATCGCCGTGTTGAAGCGGTGAAAATTGATAATATTCAAGGTTTCCCTACCGTGCTGCGCTCTAAAGTAAGCGATTTGGTCAATGGTGGCTATACCTTAATGGAATTCAGAAATATCAGTTATGACCTGGGTCTGCCAGACGATGTATTTTCGGAACGCAGTTTACGTACCCCTCCTCGTCAATGGTTAAACTAATGAAAAAAAGCTTATCGCCCATTTCTGTTTTAGCAATGATTTTACTTTTAGTCTCCCTCAATACTAGGGCGCAAACCACAGAAGATGAGTGGGATATGGGGGATTGGTCGGAAGAAGAAGAGGCTTCCCCCCTATTTGCAGGCTTTGTTGATATCAGTGTAGGTAACAGATTCACCTCAGATCCTGCAATTGATGGGGCAAAAACCCTCAGAGATATTCGCTTGCAAGTCCAATGGGAAAAGCTACTCAGCGAATCCAGTTTAACCGTGACTAGTGACCTGTATTATGATGGCGTTCTAGATCAAGTTAAATTAAATGTTCGAGAGTTTGCATGGCAAGGAAGATTAGATTCAATTGCTCAATGGGGAAAGAACTTTGATTTAAAGTTAGGCCAACAAGTGCTGACTTGGGGGACGGGTGACTATTTATTTCTAAACGATCTATTCCCTAAAGACTACCAATCATTTTTTGCTGGACGTAATGATGATTACCTTAAGGCCCCTTCCTTATCTGCGAAATTATCTGGCTTTTTTGATTGGGGTAATATGGATTTCGTTATTACTCCAGAATTTGCTGCAGACAATTATATTAACGGTGATTATTTTTCATTTTTCTCTGCTTCATTTGGCACTAACATTGCGCCAGGTTTCGACGTAAAATCACCTTATTTACCGGAGTCACCAGAATACGCATTACGATATTATAAAAGCATAGGTTCGTCAGAGATCGCCATTTATGGTTATGATGGATTTCATAAATCTCCCAGCAGTCTAACCAGTGAAGGCCAAGCATACTTTTCTAAACTCAATGTATATGGTGCCAGCGTCGTAAGCCCTGCTTTTGCGGGCCTTATCAAAGCAGAGTTCGCTTATTATGCCTCCAAAGATGATAGCCAAGGCTCAGAGCCGTTAATTCCTAATGATCAAAGTCGATATCTCGTTGGTTATGAGCAAGAAGTGATAAAAGACTTAACGGCAAGTATACAATGGTATTTAGAGCATACTCATGACTATTCAGAACTAAAACTAAACTCCCTAACACCAGAGTATGATCCTAATCGCAGTCGTATCGTCGTTACCCAGCAATTTATTTATCGGTTAATGCAACAAACCTTAACGATTAATGCTTTTAACTTTTACTCCACCAGCGATCATGATGGCTTTTTAAAATTACGCGCCGATTACAGCCCAGTTGATCAATGGCAGGTGGCAGCTGGAATAAACCTATTTTACGGTGATGACAATCACACATTTTACAATCAGTTTGAAGATGCCAGTAACCTTTATGCAAGCTTCAAATATTTTTACTAACCTCCACAACCGATGATAAAAGAGGCTGAATATGTCTGCTGAAAGAGTGTTAACTGCATTTGCGGGTTTTATGGTGCTAGTCTCCGTTGCCTTAACTGTTTGGGTTCACCCAAACTTTGTATGGTTTACGGTGTTTATTGGAGCCAATTTGTTCCAACAAAGTTTTACAGGCCTTTGCCCTGCGACCTTTATTATACGCAAAGTATTTGGATTCAAAACCGAAAAAGAAATGGCTAACGAGTAGTAAATCCCGGTAGCTATTTGTATTAAATAGCAAGTAAATTATAAGACAGGATGAATTATAGATGACTCAGTTTTATCATCCTCCGTCGTATTTTAAGCCGTATTTTTGTAGTTTCCGATAAAGCGTTCGCGGGCTCACACCCAATTGCTGGGCAAGTTCATCCACAGGTAAAGTGCGAGTAAAACACAATTGCGATAAATATTTTTTCTCCATCTCATCTAAGGAAATAATCTGTTTAAACTCTTGAACTTCAAACCCTTCGGTATTGCTGACGAGGTCTGGCAAATCTTCAACCTCAATAATATCTTCATTTGCTAGTAACGCAGAGTGTTCAACAATACTTCTGAGTTCACGAATATTACCTGGAAAGTCATACTGACTAAGCTTAAGCATTGCTTGTTCACTGAACTTTTTGCGATGCATTTCAGATTGTTTTAAAAAATGTTCGACTAAAATGGGTATGTCGGAGCGGCGCTGCGCCAATGACGGCAACATTATAGGAAAACCGGCAATGCGATAATACAAGTCTTTCCTAAATTCACCTGATGCCACTAAATCAAGTAAGTTTTTGTGACTTGCACAAATCAACCTGAAATCAGCCTTTTTCTGCTTAATTCCACCTACCGTCCGATAACAATGGGTTTCAAGGAGTCTTAATAATTTGACTTGCATCGCTAATGGTACGTCAGCAATCTCATCAAAAAAGACAGTGCCACCATTAGCCATTTCTATCAAACCTTTTTTAGCATGGGTCGCGCCAGTAAATGCACCTTTCTCGTGGCCAAATAACTCCGATTCAAATAGATTTTCATTTAAGCCGGTACACTCAATAATAACAAACGGCTTTTCCGCCCTAGTACTTGACTCGTGTACAGCTTTAGCCACCAACTCTTTACCCGTCCCCGTTTCACCATGCAACAACACCGCAATATCGGCCTTAGCTGAACGATTAATTTTGTTGAGCATCGCTCTAAAAGGCTCTGAATCTCCTATCATTAACTGTGTACTTGACTCATTAGATGCAAATTTTATCCGCTCTAACACTTCTAAAAACCCGGTGGTGATGCCATTTTCATCTTTAATGGGTTTCATCAAAATATCGCAATAGGTTTTACCGTAGGGCGTATCGTGAATGTGAATCACGCTGCTGGTTTTTCCCGTTTTTTTACATAGCTCCATAGGACAATCTTCACCGTGCTTGTCACAGGGAGATGAATTGCGGTGGGAAATTTCAAAACAACGACTTTTCGCTACAATAACTTCATTTTCGTAAGTATCTCGATAAGCTGAATTCACAGCTAGAATACGATAGTCAAGATCTATAAAAATTGCCGGCTTTTCCATTGCATCTATCATAGATTGGATAACACCAATGTTCACGTTCAGATACCCTATTATCAAGTCAGTATTGACTCATTCTGTGTCAAAAATGACAATTGGATCAAGTCATATTAAAAATAAGTCAACAATTTAAAATAAACCTAATAATATTCAATGGGTTATAGTTTTTTGCAGTTATAGCACGCGTCTTGCTTAGATAGTATCTATATGTCGTACCAATTAACGATATTACGAAAGGTGAGGAACTAATATGGCTAAAATAGTGATTTTAGGTGCAGGAACCGGAGGCATGCCAGCGGCTTATGAAACAAAGGAAATGCTGGGCAAGGAACATCAAGTTATTGTTATCAACGAGCGACCAGATTTCCGCTTTGTACCATCTAACCCGTGGGTAGCCGTTGGATGGAGAGAACCTGATGCGATTACAATGCCGATTGAAAAATATCTGAACAAAAAAGACATTGAATTCGTGTGTGCAAGAGTGGATAAAATAGATGCTGAAAACAATACTATTTTAACCCATGAGAACGACACCATAAGCTACGATTATCTGATTATCGCAACAGGACCAAAGCTCGCTTTCAGTAATATTAAAGGAGCAGGTCCAGAGTATTATACCCAATCAATATGTACCTTAGATCATGCCCAAAGGTGTTATCAAGATTTTGAAAAGCTATTGAAAAAACCCGGCCCAGTGGTGGTTGGTGCGTTTCAAGGTGCAAGTTGTTTTGGGCCTGCTTACGAATATGCGTTTATCTTGGACAAAGCACTGCGAGATGCCAAGATCCGCCACAAAGTACCCATTCATTTTGTGACTTGTGAACCTTACATAGGACATATGGGTTTAGGCGGTGTTGGGGATTCCAAAAGCATGCTGGAATCAGAACTTAGATCCCGTGATATTAAATGGACATGCAATGCCAGTGTAGATAAAGTCTGTGAGGATATAATGCATGTATCCGAATTCAACCGTAAAGGTGAGGTAGAATTCGAGCACCAACTTCCCTTCACTCATGCCATGCTTATACCGCCTTTTAGTGGTGTTGATGCGGTGGCCAGTGTAGACGGGTTATGCAATCCAAAAGGGTTTGTGATTACCGATGAATACCATCGTAATCCAACCTATCCCAATATATTCTCTGGCGGTGTCTGTGTTGCCATTCCGCCGGTTGAGACAACTCCTGTGCCTACGGGTACACCCAAAACGGGTTACATGATTGAAACCATGATGACCGCAATTGCGCATAATTTAAAAGCACTCATTATTGATGATCAACCGCCACAGACTAAAGGCACGATGCATGCAATTTGTTTAGCCGACATGGGAAATACCGGCGCAGCCTTCGTCGCTATGCCGCAAATTCCGCCTCGAAATGTGGCCTGGTTTAAAAAAGGAAAATGGGTACATTTAGCCAAAATCGCATTTGAAAAGTATTTCATGCGGAAAATGCGCACGGGTACCAGTGAACCTGTTTACGAAAAATATGTGTTGAAAGCACTTGGAATAGAACGTCTAGAATAGGAATGATTATGAAAAAGAGCTTAGCAAAATTTGTATCTACCGTTAAATTGTCGATGATGGTTAGTGTCAGCTTGTTTGTGACGCTAGCAAATGCAAATCCAATTGAAATCGAAAATAAGCTGCCGCCCACTAATTCCTTTGAAAGTCAGCAAGATAAGTTACAATTACAACAGATTGCTAAACAAAAAATGGCGCAGTTTGGTAATCAACTTAAAACGGCTTTGCTGGATGCAATCGCTTCTGGAGGTTTCGAAAATGCAGTGGATGTCTGTCAGCAACAGGCACCACAGATAGCATCAGAGTTATCCACAAAGGGGTGGAAATTAAGCCGCACCAGTTTAAAAACTCGCAATCCACTTAATTTACCAAATGAATGGCAAAAACCGGTATTGCTTAACTTTGAACAACAAGCAAAGAACGGCCAACCCATCGATAAGTTAGACTACAGTGAAATTGTGAATGGGCAATTTAGGATGATGAAAGCGATTCCCACAGGTCAGTTGTGTATAGCTTGCCATGGCTCAAATGTTTCACCTAAATTACAAGACAAAATTGATCAACATTACCCACAAGACGCAGCAATAAACTTTTCTCTAAACGATATTCGCGGTGCGTTTAGTGTCACTGCCAGTGCGTCCAATTAATTTGCTTACCAGCAAAACCACCATTTGTCACTTATGACACACTTATTGTCATAAGTGACATTTACGCTTCTCAAAATAGTCCACCAAGAAATAAAAAAACATAATTTTCAGACATTTAAAGTTTTTTCAAAATTTGGCACGTTGAATGCAATTCCCTTGATTAAGATCAACTCCGAGCCTGAAATCTTCGGAATATAATAAAATTCGACAACACTTTTTAAATCACTAGGAGAAACAGTATGAACGAGACTCTAATCGAGTTATCTCGTTGGCAATTTGCCTCTACCGTCATGTTTCATTTCATATTTGTTCCATTAACCTTAGGGCTGAGTTTTATGCTTGCCATAATGGAATCTGTGTATGTTATGACAGGCAAAGATATCTACAAACAAATGACCAAGTTTTGGGGTAAGTTGTTTGGGATCAACTTTGCCATTGGCGTTGCCACAGGTCTAACCATGGAATTTCAGTTCGGCATGAACTGGTCTTATTATTCCCATTATGTTGGTGATATCTTCGGAGCACCTTTGGCCATAGAAGGGCTTATGGCCTTCTTCTTAGAGTCTACCTTTGTTGGTTTGTTTTTCTTTGGTTGGGACAAAATGAGCAAAGTAAAACACCTAATGACAACTTGGTTAGTTGCCCTAGGTTCTAACTTCTCAGCTCTGTGGATCTTAATAGCCAATGGCTGGATGCAATTTCCTGTAGGTGCCGAGTTTAACTTTGAATCCATGCGTATGGAAATGACCAGTTTTGCAGAGGTAATTTTCAACCCTGTTGCTCAGGTTAAGTTCGTGCATACCGTTTCTGCCGGATACGTCACAGGCGCTATCTTTGTGTTAGCCATCTCATCATATTACCTACTCAAAAACAAAGATGTGGCTTTTGCTCGACGCTCGTTCGCCATCGCTGCAAGTTTTGGATTAGCCTCGGTCATTTCGGTAATTATATTAGGGGATGAAAGTGGTTATGAGTTAGGTGATGTGCAAAAAGTGAAACTAGCTGCAGTTGAGGCTGAATATGAGACGCAACCCGCCCCTGCCGCATTTACCCTGTTTGGACTGCCTAATGATGAAACCCAAAGCGTTGACTATGCCATTCAAATTCCTTATGCAATGGGGATCATTGCTACCCGCTCTCTTGACGAAGAAGTGGTAGGGTTAAAAGAGCATAAAGAACGCCATAGGGAGCGTATTCTGTCTGGTATTATTGCCTACGACTTACTAGACAAAGTAAGAAGCGGAGAAGCCACGTCAAACCAACGCGCAGAATTTGAACAGCACAAAGACAATTTAGGCTTCGCCATGTTGTTACAACCATTCACTGATAATGTGACTAACCCATCAGAAGAGGCCATTCAGCAAGCGGTAGACTACAGTATTCCAAAAGTTGCTCCGTTATTTTGGAGTTTCAGACTGATGGTAGCATCAGGATTTGCGATGTTAATATTATTTGCTCTTGCCTTTTACTATTCCACTAAGCATCAAATCACTAAGCCTCGCTGGTTGCTGAAATTTGCACTTTGGAGCCTACCACTTCCTTGGATTGCCTCTGAAGCGGGTTGGTTTGTAGCAGAATATGGTCGCCAACCTTGGTCAATTGCGGAAATTCTGCCTGTCCACGCATCGGTATCAAATTTGAGTGTGACTGACGTAGTAATTACGATAATTGCCTACACTTTTTTCTATGCAATTATGTTTATTGCAGCTTTCTACTTAATGCAAAAGTACGCGAAAAAAGGCCCCAGTGAGACCTTTGCAGACGCTGAGCGTGAATTAGAAGAAGCGGCACAGTTATTAAATAATGAACAACCTCAAGGAGCAAACTCATGATTGATTATGAAACGCTGCGCGTTATCTGGTGGGTGTTAATTGGTGTATTACTCATAGGCTTCGCGGTAACTGACGGTTTCGATTTAGGCGTAGGCGCATTGTTAACGCTGATAGGTAAAACGGATCAAGAACGACGAGTCATGATCAATACCATTGGTCCCCATTGGGATGGTAACCAGGTGTGGTTTATTACTGCCGGTGGTGCCATTTTTGCAGCATGGCCAATGATATATGCCACCGCTTTTTCTGGTCTTTACTTAGCATTAGCGCTGACCTTAATTGCACTTTGGATGCGTCCGCTGGGCTTTGATTATCGCAGTAAGCTGACTAATAAAAAGTGGCGAATGATGTGGGATTGGGCGCTATTTGCAGGCGGTTTCATTCCAGCCTTAATCTTTGGTGTGGCTTTCGGTAACTTGCTGCTAGGCATTCCGTTTGAGTTAGATGAAACATTGAAATCGACTTATACTGGATCGTTCTTTGGATTACTCACGCCATTTGCATTGCTCACTGGCCTAGTTTCGGTTGCTATGTTGCTAAACCATGGGGCCACTTGGCTGCAGCTTAAATCTGACGGTGACTTATATCAACGGGCACGTTCTGTGTCAGTGATATTAGCGTCAGCAACAGCCGCTCTATTTTCCCTAGCCGGCGTGTATTTAGCCATCGGTGTTGACGGTTACCAAATTACTTCAACTATTGATGTAGCAGCAACAAGCAACCCATTACTTAAAAGCGTATCTGTGGTCAGTGGTGGATGGTTGCATAACTACAGCGCCTACCCTTGGATGGTCGCGGCACCTGTTTTGGGTATTGTTGCGGCACTAGCTTCTGCTTTGTTTTCTAGCAAAGGTAAAAGTGGCAAAGCCTTCACGGCGAGTGGTTTAAGTATTGCCGGTATCATTTTAACCGCTGGTTTTTCCATGTTTCCCTTTCTATTGCCAAGCAGCGTCATGCCTGACGCGAGTTTAACAGTTTGGGATGCAACCTCATCATATTTAACGCTGCAAACCATGTTTATCGTGGCCTGTGTATTTGTACCTATTGTGCTGTGTTACACAGCTTACGGTTTCTGGGTCATGCGGGGACGAGTAAAACAAGCTGACTTGAACAAGTCTCACGCAATTTATTAACAGTTACAGGAGAAAAATTATGTGGTATTTCACATGGATCTTAGGCGTTTTATTAGCATGTTCATTTGGCATTATTAACGCCATGTGGCTTGAGTCAACAGAAGATATGGATCGCTCGGACGAATCATAATGGCGACTGAAATAACACCTCAGGCAACACTATGGCTAAGGGGGCAAAGCAAGGAATTTCGCGTGCCCCAAAGCAAGGTGTTTTTGCTGCGCCTAATACAGTTCGGTGCGCAAATTGTCACCTTTTGGTTTTTTGCTGCAATGATGATGTCGATTGTTGTCGAGCAACAAACGATCGAAGGGCGAGAGGTGTTATACCTTGGTATTGCGTCAAGTATTTGGTTGGCCAGTGTGTATTTTGCAGATAGCTTGTCGGCTATCTGCAAAACTCAAGTTGAAAGCCAGCTTGAGGACAATATTCAACACATTTGGCAGCAACAACAAACGGCTTTAATTCGCCGCTATTCACCGGCTTATTGGCAGCAATTGATGTTCGATCACATAACTGATGTGGGTAATTACGTCAGTCAATACTGTGTTCAAAAATGGCTAGCGGCAACTACGCCGCTGGTGATATTGCTGCTCATTGCTCCCATTAACTACGTAGTGGCAGTATCGCTACTGCTTTGTATGCCTGTGGTTCCTTTGTTTATGATTATTGTTGGCAAGGGAGCGGCGGCACTTCATCGTAAACACTTTATCGCTTTAGAACGATTAGGGGCGATGTTTTCAGATAGATTAAAAGCCTTGCCTTTGATAACCACCACTAACCGACATCAAGAGCAACAAATGCGATTGAGTCAGGCCAGTAATATTGTCAACGCTAAAACCATGAAAGTCGTTTCTGTGGCGTTTCTTTCGTCTACTGTCCTGGATTTCTTTTCCACCTTATCAATTGCATTAGTGGCAGTCTTCATTGGTTTTAGCTTAATAGGCGAATTCGAATTTGGTCCGGCAATGGATTTGCAAACAGGTCTTTTCATGTTACTGGTGGCACCTTTATTATTTGCAGAACTAAAAACCTTAGGAAAATACTATCATCAAAAATCTAAAGCTGAAGCGAGTGCTGAACGTTTTGCAGAAATATTTCAAGAGGTTAGTTCACCAATAAGACAACAAAAATTTAATGGCATAGATTGGCTTAACTTTCAGGTCAAAAATCCCAATATTTGTGCCAAAAAAATCTCAATTAGTCCCGGAGATTGGGTATTTCTAGAAGGCAAATCCGGCGCCGGTAAAACGGTATTGCTAGAGGCTTTAATGGGCTTTAGAGAAGCTTCACATCAGTTCCCTGCCACTTGCTACTTGCTCACCCAAGATACCGTCGTATTGGATAATACCCTAAGGTATAACCTCACATTAGGGAAAACTATCCCCGATCATTTGCTTTGGGAGGTGTTGGTCGACGTTGAGCTAAATGACTGGGCATTTAAACTGAGACAACAACTCGATACACCATTAGGTGACTATCCACCTTTATCGGGAGGTGAAGCTCAGCGTTTAGCCTTAGCTCGTATATTATTAATTAACGCTGATGTGGTATTTCTTGATGAGCCCACAGCCCACCTGACTCAAGAACAGCATAAAGCACTGAGCATTTTGTTGCATCAGCGATTGCAACAAAAGACTGTCATTTGGGCATCACATAAGTCCATACCTTCACACTGGTTTACACAACAATGGCAACTTGATGATGGCAATTTAAGGTTCCCTAATGAAACATAAAAAACTGTTAGGGATTAGCCTAATACTCGCCATTGTGCATGTTCTGGTGGGGTTCACCATTTTGTTGGTGTCCTCCTGGTTTATTGCCGCATCAGCCATTGCTGGAATGGGTTTTAACTACATGTTGCCCGCAGTGGTCATTCGAGGCCTCGCTATTTTGCGTATAGCTTCTGGTTATTTCAATATGCTGTTTGGCCACCATCACTTACTCAACTCCTTGGCCGACATTCGTCTATCTATATTCCAATCTTTAGCTGACAAGCATGTCATTAAAAGAGACGTTTCATTGAACGCCCTCGCCTATCAAAGTGAAGAAGTCGCTTCAATCTGGATTGCTTGGGTGGGCCAAAATGCAGGCGTGTTTTTGTCCATCAGTATCCTCATGTGTTGTGCTGTCGTGTTTACCCCTTTATTGACCTGGCCATTAATCGTGTTTCTATTGGTCTTTAGTGCTATTTACGTTGCATTGGTGTTGAGCACCTTATCCTACGCAGCAAAACTGGCTAAATACCAAAAAGCGGCTCAGTTGAGCTTAATTCAACATATCGAAAGCGCACCTATTTGGCACATGCAGAATCAATTGCAGCCTCCTAAATTAACCCAAATTCGTAGCTTACAGAATCGTATGCAATCGAATACTCGATTAGCGGCCCTATTCACCTCTATCACCAGTATTTCAACCTTGTGTTTTATTTTAGTCAATCATGCCGGAGCACACCTTGGGAACAGTTTGTTTGTGATTATTCCCATGGCACTGCTGAGCGTAAATGATTGGCTGGGCCGCTCCATTGAGTCACAAAATAAGTTAGCCACTTACCATATCGCCAATAAAAGTTTGACGACTTTGCAACAGGACGCTGTATCTATTTATCGCCATGACACTGAAGTACAGATCCTGACAGTCTCTCATTTTGAAGCCCAAAATACCCATATGCCTGAGGTATCGGCTACTTTCAGCCCTGCTAGTTTGAGTTTAATTGTAGGTAGTTCCGGGGCAGGAAAAAGTCGATTTCTACAAGCAATTGCAGGCTTAATCCCTAGTCAAGGAAGTCGTCAGGTCAATCAAATAGAGGTGCCAAGTGGTTTACTCAACGACAGCCTGTATATAGAACAATTTCCCTACTGTCTTTCAGACACCCTAAAGAGTAACTTGCTTATTGCTAATCCCAATGCGTCGGATACACACTTAATGGACGTACTTAAACAAGTTGGTTTGGGCTACATGACAGACATTAACCAATGGATTGGAGAGAACGGTCGACGTTTTTCAGGTGGTGAAAGAAAACGTTTAGGTTTGGCTCGCGCACTGTTAAGTCAAGCTAATTTAATTTTAATCGATGAACCATTTGAAGCACTGGATGAAACAAATATTGAAATTGCTTGTAAACATATAAACCAACTCTCCCAGCATAAAATTGTGTTGGTAGCCTCCCACATTATTCCTCGCCAACTCAAAATAGATCAACAAATATCACTTGATCCAAAGGTGCAGCCTGAATTAAGCAAAGAAGGAATCATTCATCATGAATAAACTCATTATTCAACCATTTCTGGATGAAAAGACCAATACGATGACCTATGTTATAACCGACAAAACCTGCAACCTGTCGGCAGTAATTGATCCTGTTTTAGATTTTGATGCTAATTCAGGCACCCTTTCATCTGCCAGTGCAGATAAGGTGATCAAATATTTGGATGATAATAATTTCTCTTTAGAGTGGATACTTGAAACCCATGCCCACGCAGATCATATAACTGCCTCCCAATATATTAAAGAAAAACGCGGGGGCGAAATTGGCATTGGCGAACATATTCGCATCGTCCAATCCACCTTCAAAAAAATCTTTAACTTAGCGGCATCTTTTCCATGTGACGGCAGTCAATTTGATCATTTATTTAGCGACGGGGAAATAATTAAATTAGGCCATCTAGACATTCAAGTCATGAATACCCCTGGTCATACGCCTGCCTGTGTGAGTTATTTGATTGAAGACGCCGTATTTGTTGGTGACACTCTATTTATGCCCGATTATGGTACTGCTAGAGCTGACTTTCCAAACGGCAGCGCAAAAGCGTTATACCAATCTATTCAGAAAATACTTGCCTTGCCTGGGGACACCCGAATCTTTGTCGCCCATGATTATAAAGCTGAAGGTCGTAATGAATATGCCTGGGAAACCACCGTTTTTCAGCAATTACGCAATAACATTCACGTAAAACAAGGGGTTAGCGAAAACGATTTCGTAAAGCTGCGTAATGAACGTGATAAAACGCTCCCTGCGCCAAAACTACTTTTACCCTCTATTCAACTGAATATTCGCGCAGGACTGATGCCCGACAGCGAAGATAATGGTATTTGTTATTTAAAAATACCGCTAACCGTAAAGCTAGGTTAACCCATGACTGATCCGATAATTTGGTTGGGTGCTATAACCATGGGGTTAAGTCTTGGTTTACTGGGATCTGGCGGCAGCATTTTAACCCTACCTTTGTTAATTTTCATTGCCAAAGAGCCTGAAAAAATCGCCATAGCGGAATCCTTACTAATAGTTGGATTAGTGGCGTTAGTGGGCACCCTAACCCACTATTTCAAAGGCAATATAATTTATAAATTGGTCATCTATTTTGGCATACCGAGCATGTTTGCAGCGTACGGGGGAGCCTACCTAGCTCAATTTGTCAGCGCCCAACTACAATTGCTTATATTTGCAGGGATTATGCTATTGGCGAGTGTTTTCATGCTGAAGCCAGTTTCCCCTCTAACGAATAATCCAACACCTCCTCATTCAGGATTCTGGTTGATCCCCGCAAGTTTATTGGTGGGATGTTTAGCGGGTTTAATCGGCGTTGGTGGCGGTTTTCTGATTGTGCCTGCACTGATGTTTATTGCAAAAATTCCGATTAAACAGGCTGTGGGTACCAGTTTAGTCATTATAGTCATGCAGAGTATTAGTGGATTCTCCCAATATTTACAGATATTTCAAGATGCAGACATCCGCTTAAATTGGCCACTAGTGACACTAATAAGCGGCTGTGCGATAGGGGGTATTTTAGTGGGATTACAGGTAGCAGATAAACTTCCACAAACAGTGATTAAGCGACTATTTGCGGCGGGTTTAATAGGTTTGTCGGCCTACACCTTTATCGCAAACTTTTAATCGAGGATGTGCTATGTCGATTGTTAATTTAAACGACCACTTTTCAGTATCTGGTGAACTAAACAAACAACAGCTATCTGAGTTAATTGAAAATGGTTTAACCATGCTAATTAACGTTCGGCCTGACAATGAAACCGACCAACAAAAGACGAGCAGAGAGTGGAAGTTGCTTTGTGATTCACTAGGTGTTAGCTATCAACATATCCCAGTTAATTCAGGTTGTTATGCAAAACAGCAAATTGCATTATTCAAACAGGTGCTTGAGCAACAAAATGGCTTAGTCCATTGTTTTTGCCGAAGTGGTACCCGGGCTGCCCATCTTTGGGCTTTAAGTCAAAAAGAACAGTCTTCTTTCCAACAACTACAAAGAATATGCAGTTCCAAGGGATACGATTTGTCGGCAATTAAAGACTATTTTGCGGATTAAGGTTTGAATCTACAAAAATAGACTAGACTAAAAGAAAAAGAATAACGCGACACAATAGCGTCGCACAATACGTTTGCGGCAATAGTAGAGGAATTAGCAATGATTTTTTTACGTAGGTTTTCATTGATCTACCGATTAAGTTTGATCGTCATTCTAATGGTACTCGTTCTCGTACTGCTTAGTTTCAGTGTGTTGAATCATCATTATGAATCATTGGAACAACAAGCGTATAAAGAAAACAAAAGCGTTGTAGATGTAGCATACAGCGTTATCGAACATTTCCATCAATTAGCAAGCACCCAACAACTCAGTGAAGACGATGCAAAAGCAATGGCGATTGCGACTGTGAGTGAGCTTAGATACGACAACAATAATTATTTTTGGCTGCAGGATGCTGCACCGAATATGATAATGCATCCCTTTAAACCAGCCCTAAATGGCCAATCTTTATACGACAGTACCGATGCTAATGGAAAAACGTTTTTCCGAGAGATGGCATTGTTAGTCAAAAATCAAGGCAGCGGCTTTGTCACTTATGTTTGGCCACTTCCAGGTGAAGAAGAGCCCACCGCTAAGATATCCTATGTTAAAGAATTTAGTCCTTGGGGATGGACTATAGGCTCGGGAATTTACTTAGATAAACTGGATGCCTTTTATGCCAAACTGCGCAATTCTTATATTCTCGAAGCCTTTATTGGATTGGTTTTTATTTTAGGCGCGACTTGGTTAATTAGTAAGAGCATTACCGGTCCTATTCAAGAAGCCAGTGAACGCATGCGCGACATAGCACAGGGCGAAGGAGATTTAACCCGGCAATTACCAGTACAAGGAAATGACGAAATAACACAACTAAACCAATTTTTTAATCAATTTACCTCCAAAATACGAGAATCTCTTGTTCAGGTACGCACCATCATCGAAGAATTAATTGCGCAATCTAACTCTGTTGCTAGTGTTAGCCAAAGCAGTAATACCTTTGCCCAACAGCAAAGTGAGGCTACTTTGCAAGTAGCCGATGCTATCGACAAAATGACTAAACAAATAGGTGAAGTTAGTAATAGTGCTTTGAATGCTGAAAACACGACTAGTGACGCAAAAAACAATACGCAAGCGGGTGCTGTAGCGGTTAATCGCACTGTAGAAGATATTCAATCTTTAACCAGTAATATTGATCAAGTTAATTCCGTTGTTTCTCAATTAGCCAAACAGAGCGAAAATATTGGTAGCGTCCTCGATGTGATACGAGCGATTGCAGAACAAACCAACTTACTAGCATTAAACGCTGCCATTGAAGCAGCTCGCGCTGGCGAACAAGGTCGAGGCTTTGCAGTCGTTGCAGATGAAGTCCGCACATTAGCTAGCCGCACTGGACATAGTACTGATGAAATTCAAAGCATGATTGAAAAATTACAAAGTGATGCTAAAGCTGCAGTAGAAGCCGTGAAAACGAGCCAAGATACATCCCAAAAAACGGTCGGTAACATAAACGAAGCTAATCAGACACTGCAAGAGGTAGCCCGACTAATGGGCCAAATGTCACAAATGAATACCCAGATAGCCCAAGCCACAGAACAGCAAACTCAAGCGGCTCAAGCCATCAATTTACGACTGGATGATTTAAACGCTGCCTCAGAGCAATCAGTTACCACGGCGACCACGTTAAACCAAGCTAGCCAGGCTCTCAAAGCCCTCAGTGATAAAGTGCATACTGTGGTAAATCGCTTTATACTATAAATTGGTATACAGTTGTTCGGTAATTAACCAAGCCTAAATGCTTAAATATGTATTGCTGCGCAATCACGTTGAATCAGTATGGTTAAACCCCAACGATATGTTCTTGGTAACAGAAAAATAGTAGTATTATTCTCCCTTGAGCGAAAATTCGAACCTTATCTAATGTTACTATCTCTTCAAGACATACTACGGAAATAAATCATGCGCGTGATTTTCTCACACGGAAAAGAAAGTGGTCCTTGGGGCTCAAAAATACGTAAATTAGCTGAAGTCGCTAAACATCACGGATATACAGTTGATAGCATTGATTACTCTGGCATCATGAATGCCGATGTGCGAGTCGACAAGCTAATAAAGGTGCTATCTGACATCAAAGAACCCGTGCTTTTAGTGGGCTCTTCTATGGGCGGCTATGTGTCTATGGTAGCGGCACAAAATCAACTTTGTAGCGGCCTGTTCTTGCTCGCTCCTGCCCTCTTTATGCCCGGTTACATAAATCAAACCTATGCGCCCAATACTGAGCATATTTGCATTGTCCATGGCCTAAATGATGAGGTTATTCCTTATCAACATTCACAAAAGTATGCTGAAATATCAGGCTGTGAATTACATCTCATTCAAGGGGATCACAGACTTAACACATCAATGCCTGAGGTTACCGATATATTTCAGACATTCCTCAAGCAATATCAATAAATTAAATCGACAATTGATAGACGCAAATATTCACTGCACTGGCTAAATTAAGTGAATCAATTTTACCACTTCCAACAATGGTATAGGCATCAGCATCACAGGCCGACAAGGCATCATTAGGTACGCCTCTGGCTTCGTTGCCAAATAAATAGCACTGGTAATTGGCAAAATCTGAACTTTGTATTTGTTTACCTTGCATATCTAAGTAGGCAAAACCTTTAAAGCGCGTACGTAAATGCTCTAATTCAACATCTAACTCAATAGGCACATGGAATATCGCGCCCATACTGGCTCGAACCACTTTGGAATTAAACGGATCAACACTGTTGGGACTAAGCAATAATCGAAAACCACCAAACCAAGCGAGAGTGCGCAAAATAGTACCTAGGTTACCGGGATCTTGTACTTCATGGAGATAGATACAACGCTCGTTCTGTGAACTGGGTTGGATTAACTCCGCGGTTTTTGTTTGCACCTCGACCGCTTTAGCTTGTGCCTCAACCGCTTTAGCTTGTGCCTCAACCGCTCTAGCTTGTGCCTCAACCGCTTTAGGCAATGGCACGCAGGCAATGATGCCCTGGGGAGTTTTAGTATCACTCAATTGTGCCATTTGTTTTTTGTTGAGGTTTGCAATAGTGCAATCCATACTCAACTGACTGGCCCAACCTTGATATTCTTCCGTAACATACAAAGTAATATCGCCTGCGTCAGTGTGCGTTTTTAGCGCTTTTTGAAGCTCTAAAACTAAATGTTCACCTTCGACTAAATAATAACCAAATTGAGAACGATACTTTTTTTGATGGAGTTTTTTTACATCATCAAATTTCATATCAACTTGCCTTTACATTTTAGTTTTGCATGGCACAAGTTAAATACTGCAAGATTGGTCATGTAATTTCCTAGTCGGTAGATTTGATAAATGAAACAATAAATACTCATGGTTGAGAATTGTAACCCTTTGATGAAATCAAGTCAGGCGAAACTGGTTAAACCCAATAAATTACGGTAAAAAGCAGCAATTTCCCTTTGGTAATTTGCAAATTTGCTGTGCCAGCTTACAATAAGCGCCGTTTAAACCTTCTAAAATAGCAGACTCACTTTATGGCACGCTCTAAAACCAGTAAAAAATGGCTGGACGAACACGTTAACGATCCCTACGTTAAAAAAGCACAGATTGACGGATATCGTTCCCGTGCAAGTTATAAGCTGATTGAAATTAATGAAAAAGATAAATTAATTCGCCCTGGCAATATTGTTATGGATCTAGGTTCAGCTCCTGGTGGGTGGTCACAAATTGTCGCGCCTTTAGTCGGTAAGAAAGGCCGTGTAATTGCCTCTGATATTTTACCAATGGATTCAATCCTGGATGTCACTTTTATCCAAGGAGACTTCACCGAAGAAGCGGTTTACGAGCAAATTGTTGCTGAGCTAGACAATCAACAAGTCGACGTTGTAGTTTCTGACATGGCGCCCAATATCAGTGGCGTGAATGCTACCGACCAATACAGCTCTATGTACCTAGTAGAATTGGCATTAGACATGGCGCGCAATGTTCTTAAACCTGGTGGTAGCTTTTGTGCAAAGGTGTTTCAAGGTGTGGGCTATGAAGAATACCTAAAAGACGTGCGCAGCTCTTTTAACAAAGTCGTTATCCGTAAACCCGATGCCTCTCGCCCTCGCTCACGTGAAGTGTACATAGTGGCAAAAGGGTTTAAAGCATAGCGGTGGTTTTGGCTAACCATTAACGCTCTAGCAAAGGCAACTTGTCGACAACACCGTTCCACTTGTCCGCATCTTCTGGGGGAGCTTTTAATTCAGTGATATTTGGCCATTCTTGGCTCAACTGCTCATTCAATTCTAAATATTGGAGTTGATCGGTTGGTAGTTCGGTATCTTGAAAAATCGCATCTGCCGGGCATTCAGGTAAACAGAGCGCACAATCAATGCAAATTACCGGATCAATCGCTAAAAAGTTAGGCCCTTCAAAAAACGCATCAACAGGGCATACAGCAACACAGTCGGTGTATTTACATTTGATGCAATTGTCGGTCACTACAAAGGTCATTGAAAGTTATTTTGGTTAGGCTGAAAATATGCCGACAAGTTTAAAGAAGCACCATAAAAACACAAGTTTCTTTGAAAAATTGTTCTGGCAATCTTTGTCTACCTGTTTTCAACGCAAATAGAATTTAACAGGGCTATCTATCATAGACTAGCTGATTTAAAATATCGCGCCCTGACAGAAAGGCTGTCCGGCGTTTAAAGAGTGTGTATTATGTTACGTTTAACGGATATTAAATTACCCCTAAATCATCAAGAAGAGGCGATTGAGCAAGCAATTCTCAGCAAACTCAAGATCACCCCAAGCCAGTTAATATCCTTTAATATGTTTAAACGAGGCTATGATGCGCGCAATAACAGAGACATTCAGCTCATCTATACCCTTGATGTGGAAGTCAAAAACCAATCTGAACTGCTTGAACAGTTTGAGCAAGATCCACAAGTGCGTATCACTCCCGACATGCAATATAAGTTTGTCACTCAAGCACCTGATAATTTAGCTGAGCGCCCAGTCGTTGTTGGACTAGGACCTTGTGGTTTATTTGCAGCATTAATTTTAGCCCAGATGGGGTTTAAGCCGATTATTCTGGAACGGGGGAAAGAAGTGCGAGAGCGGACCAAAGATACCTTTGGTTTCTGGCGTAAAAAACCACTTAATCCAGAATCAAATGTGCAATTTGGAGAAGGTGGAGCGGGTACTTTTTCCGATGGCAAACTCTACAGTCAAGTAAAAGACCGCAAACATTACGGTCGAAAAGTGCTACATGAATTTGTCGCCGCGGGCGCACCTGAAGAAATCATGTATGTCAGTAAACCCCATATTGGCACCTTTAAATTGGTCAATATGGTTGAAAAAATGCGTGAAAAAATTATTTCTTTAGGCGGTGAATTTCGCTTTAGTACAAGAGTAGAAAAACTCGATTTAGCCCCACAAAGTGAAGGTTATAAATTGAAAGGTTTACACTTAGCTGGAGGGGATTATCTTAGCTGTAAACACGTAGTATTAGCCGTTGGCCATAGTGCAAGGGACACCTTCACCGCACTGTATGAACAGGGTGTGCATATTGAAGCCAAGCCATTTTCAGTAGGTTTTCGAATCGAACACGAACAAAGCATGATCGACAAATGTCGATTCGGTGATAATGCCGGCAACCCTATTTTAGGTGCGGCAGACTACAAATTAGTACATCACTGTAAAAATGGTCGTACTGTGTATAGTTTTTGTATGTGTCCAGGTGGCACTGTTGTGGCTGCTGCGTCTGAGCCAGGAAGAGTCGTCACTAATGGAATGAGTCAATACTCCCGACATGAACGCAACGCCAACAGCGCCATAGTAGTTGGCATTACCCCTGAACAGGATTATCCCGACCACCCATTGGCAGGTATTGAATTACAACGTAGTTTAGAGGATATGGCTTTTGCAGTAGGCGGTGAAAATTATCATGCGCCGGCACAATTAATTGGTGACTTTTTGGCAGGAAATGCCAGTGCAGAATTAGGCGATGTTAAACCTTCATATACGCCAGGCATTACGTTGACGGATTTATCCAAAGTGGTACCAGACTTTGTTACCGAATCCATTCGCGAAGCAATTCCAGCGTTTAATCGTCAAATCAAAGGATTTGCTAAAGCGGATGGTTTACTCACTGGCGTCGAAACTCGCACCTCATCACCTATTTGTATTAAACGCGACAAAGATTATCAAAGTGTTAACGTAGCAGGTTTATACCCTGCGGGCGAAGGTGCAGGTTACGCTGGAGGCATTTGGTCTGCTGGCATAGATGGTATCCGTGTAGCCGAAGCTCTGGCATTAGCCATGGTTACCAGTGATGCGAAACCAGAATAAATACAATTAACAGGCCATTCCCCTTTTATGCAGCAAAGTATTAAAAAAGATCGGTTCATCCCGTTAAGAAAAGCGGATCTTATCAACGCCTGTTTGCAACAAGGCCAACTCAATGAACAAGATAAAAATGCATTCATAGATTTGTGCCACATACTGGTGAGCACTTTGCATTTTGAATATCATCAAACCCTTGAAATATTAAAAGATAGCTACGCGCCCTTTGATCCTAACTCTGACACCCTGCCCGTCCATTCAACCACTAAACAATCCTTAGATAACAAACAACAGGTTTTTGCGCAAACGTTTGCACAGGTATTAAATGCGGCGAACTTTGAAAAAGTGACCGAACAAGATTTGCAAGAGGCTTTACATGAAGCGTCTTTATTTAAAGTTAGACTGGAAGTGGAATTTGAAGACTTCGCAGAAGTGGTGTTCTATCGCCGAGGGGAATACCAAAAAACGGAAACCTTGAGGAAGTTTTGGGGCTTGAAGAAACAACAAGTCAGCTTCACCAATTATGACAAAGTGGCCGTTTATATAAAGTTTAAAAATGCTGACTACTTTGCCTCAAAGAAAATGAAACCCCTTAATTTTGAACCGAATTCTACCATCATAAAGTTATTCCAAAATGTCCCAAAAGCCGATTTAGAAATGCTCTTCCCAAACAGCGAAGTGCGCATGCGCACCTTAGATAAAGCCATTATTGGCGGCTCTGCATTAGTCGGTGGAACCGTGGTATTGGTAACAAAATTAGGGGCGTCATTGTTACTTATGGCAGGATTGATCAGTTATTGGATTGGTTTATCAGATAAAGCCGTCACCATTGGCACACAAGAACTTGTCGCCCTTTGCGCGGGTGCAGGCGTGATTGGAGGCTTTATCTTTAAAGAATGGAGTAAATTCAAGAATCGCAAATTAAAATTTATGAAAGCACTGGCGGATAACCTGTATTTTAAAAACCTCGACAACAACGCCGGAGTATTTCATCACTTAATTGATGCAGCTGAAGAGGAAGAGTGTAAAGAAGCCATACTCGCCTACTACTTTTTACTGATAAATACACAAGCGATCAGCAGCGAGCAATTAGATCAGCAAATTGAACATTGGTTTGCTCAGCAATTCGACTTTGAAATTGATTTCGAGATAGAGGATGCGCTAAATAAGTTGCATCGCTTTGGTCTTATTGAAAAATATAACAACCTATATAAGGCCGTTTCTCTCAATCAAGCCCACAGCCAACTCGATAAACAGTGGGATAGTATCTTCAGCTAGCCAGTAAAGTAAGGCTATTCTGAATTAGCCTAGCTTTCCCCTATTCGAACCAGTTAAGCCCGCGCAAAATACAATAATTAATTTATTTATCAAAAACTTAAACCTCAAAAAATATAGAATCAGGGCTCGTTGTACAGCTTATCAAGACTTGCTTTTATCGCCACTAAAACCTCACAAAGTTAATATAAAGTAAATAAATTTAAACTTATTTAACATAGTTACTTGCTTTAATAGACTCATCAAATTAACATTACTTGCATTAAAGAACTTAGTGGTTATTGTGGCCATCTGTTCTTCCGATATGTTTTTCGAATAGAAAGTAAGCCAGCTTCAACTTGTTTAAGGTTAAGCCTGATATAAATTAAAAATTCTGGAGTAATCTCAATGCCATCTTATAAAGCTCCTCTTCGTGATATCCAGTTCGTTACAAACGACCTACTTAAGTTCACTGAGCATTATCAAAATTTGAATAAAGATGTGGGATTAGATCAGTCTATGCAGTGGGCTATCATTGAAGAAGCTGCAAAGTTTTCTGAACATGTCATATCGCCATTGAATGCCGTTGCGGATCAGCACGGTTGTCAGTGGAGTGCCGATGGGGTTACTACCCCACCAGGTTTCAAAGCAGCTTATCAACAATATTGTGAAGGGGGGTGGCCATCGTTAGCAATGCCTGAAGAATATGGTGGTCAAGGTTTACCAGAATCTATGAATGTCATTGTCAGTGAACTTGTGTGTAGCGCTAGTGTTGCTTGGTCGGGTTACCCTGGTTTACGTGAAGGAGCAATAAAAACGCTAGTCAGTTATGGCACCGAAGAACTTAAAAACACTTTTCTCCCCAACTTAGTTAGCGGCAAGTGGACTGGCACCATGTGTTTAACGGAATCCCATTGCGGTACTGATTTAGGTCAATTAAAAACCAAAGCCACACCCGTAGCTAATGATGAATATATCCTCAGCGGAACAAAAATCTTCATTTCCTGTGGGGAGCACGACATGGCAGAAAACATTGTGCATATTGTGCTGGCCCGATTACCCGGTGCCCCTGAAGGTACGTCGGGGATCTCACTGTTTGTGGTACCAAAGTTTTTAGTCACTGAAGAAGGTAAAATAGGCGCGAGAAACAAGGTTGGCTGTGGTTCCATCGAACATAAAATGGGAGTACATGGGTTTGTTACCTGTGTAATGAACTTTGATGGCGCTAAAGGTTATTTAATTGGCCAGCCCAACAAAGGCCTTGAAGCCATGTTTACCTTTATGAATTCAGCTCGGTTAACAACAGCCTTACAAGGATTAGTCCATTCTGAAGTGGCCTATCAAGGTGCTGTTCCCTACGCTAAAGAACGATTAGCTATGCGCTCTTTAAGTGGTGTAAAGAATCCTGAGGGGCCTGCGGATCCTATTATTGTGCATCCAGATGTTCGTCGCATGTTACTCACCATCAAGTCTTTGGCTGAAGGCTTTAGAGCCTTTGCATATTATGTTGCTCAGCAACTCGATATCGCTGAGCTGGGGCAATCAGAACAACAACGACATCATGCCAAACAACTATTAGCGCTGCTCACGCCAATCTGCAAAGGATTTATGACAGAGCTAGGCTGTGAGGCAGCCCATCACGGCGTGCAAGTATTTGGTGGCCATGGCTACATTAGAGAATGGGGCATGGAGCAAAATCAGCGTGATAGTCGCATATCTACCTTATATGAGGGTACCACTGGTATTCAGGCCCTTGATTTGATTGGCAGAAAAGTGATGGGCTCTAAAGGCAGCTTATTAACCAACTTTACCGATATCGTATTAGAGTTTTGTGAATCCCACCAATCAACTGAAAATATGCTGGAGTTTATCGGGCCACTTAAGCAATCAACCCATGATTGGTTAGAATTAGCCAATACAATAGGCAAATCTGCTGGTGCAGATGCTGATGAATTGGGTGCCGCATCAGTGGATTTTCTAATGTTTTCTGGGTACACCGTTTTAGCCTATTTCTGGGCAAGAATGGCCTTAGTGGCATTCGACAAACAAAAACAGGGAGCTCAGACACATGATCGCGATTTTTATAACAGTAAAATCAACACTGCACGTTTTTATTTTCAACGAATACTTCCCCGCACTGCCACTTTAAAATTAACCATACAATCTGGTGCGCAAAATCTAATGGCAATGGATACTGAGCAGTTTTAATCACCCGCTAACATATACAAGTATCCATTGATGCTAGCAGGCCGATGGATCACTTCCAGTGTTATTGAAAACCAATTTTAAGATAAGCTTTTTGAGATAAACATGAATTTAAACAATCAAGTAACAACTGAATTAGAAAACGTCACGTTACAATCTGTGTTTAATCAAGGTTGCAAGCAATTTAGTCAACATACTGCCTTTCGTTGTGGCACACAAAGCCTGAGTTATTTAGCCCTTGACCAAGATTCAAGAAATTTTGCAGCTTACATACAAAACTATACGGATTTGCAACCTGGCGATAGAATTGCTTTGCAATTACCGAATTGTCTAGCCTACCCCATAGTTGCTTGGGGAGCACTGCGGGCGGGCTTAATTCTGGTTAATATTAATCCTTTATACACTGCAAACGAACTTCGCCACATCTATCAGGACTCGGGAGCAAAAGCGCTATTCGTTTTAAGCTCTTCAATAGAATTGGTCACTAACTTGGTGAATGAATCTGACATATCAGCACTTTTTTTCTTGCAAAATCAGCCTACAACCTTAGAAAATTTACATGTCGATTGTTGTGAATACGCGGAACTATTATCCCTTGGTAGTCAATCTCAATTCCATCCGGTACCAGCTAAAACTGATGACACCGCACTATTGCAATACACCGGAGGAACTACAGGGCTATCTAAAGCGGCTGTTTTAACCCATGAAAACTTAGTCAGCGCCGCCCACAGCTTTTGGCATACTACAGCGGTGTTTGAAGCGGGTAATGAGGTATTTGCCGCACCTTTACCTCTATACCATGTGTACGCATTTGTAGGCCACATTATGGTTGGAGTTATTTATGGTGTTACCAGTATCTTAATTACTAACCCACGAGATCTGCCCGCCCTATACAACGCCTTAAAAGACACAAAGTTCAGTCTTTTTGTAGGTATCAATACCCTATTTAATATGTTGTGCCACGATCCACAATTTAGGACCCTTGACTTCTCAGGCTTAAAATTCACTTTATCAGGGGGAATGGCTCTGGATCAAAGTGTTGCCTTGTGCTGGGAAGCGCTCACCCAATGCCAAATTAACGAAGGTTACGGATTAACAGAATCTTCTGCAGGGGTGATTATTAATCGCGGACAACACGACTATCGTTTAGGCTCAGTAGGTAAGCCAATGCAAGGGGTTAAGATTAAAATTATCGGTGATAACAATCAAGTTATCGGCCCTGGAGGCAAAGGCGAACTCTTTGTTAAAGGGAAGCAAATTATGAAGGAGTATTGGCACAATCCAGAAGCAACCAAAGCCAGTTTACAAGATGGTTGGCTAGCCACTGGTGATATAGCGACTATGGATGAAGACGGCTTTGTATATATTGTGGATCGTATCAAGGACATGATCCTTGTTTCGGGTTTTAACGTTTACCCTGCCGAGATCGAACAAGTTGTAAACCGCTTAGACGACGTTCAAGAATCTGCGGCGATTGCCATCACATCTAAAGACACGGGTGAGGCAGTGCAATTATTTGTAGTTCGTAAACAAAATAGCCTGACGGAAAGAGACATAATAGATCACTGTCGCAGTAATTTAGCCGCCTATAAAATTCCCAAAATAATTAAATTTATTGATGAGCTACCTAAATCCCCTGTAGGCAAAATTTTAAAACGGGAATTAACCTCGCAAAATTAAATATGAACTGTCGTTCCACTCTATTCCTGATTACTAAAGCCTACCTGTTCAGGCAAGGGCGGAGTTAAACAAGTGGCGCAAATAACATCAACATCTAGATCATGACCACAGGCATTGTGAATGAGTTTAAATGGGCGTTCTATCGGTGGAAAATAATCTAACATCCACTGACGTAGCGCTAAAATTAAACCATATAGCGAAGTCCCCTTTTCGGTTAATTTATATTCATATCGTGGTGGTGTTTGTTGATATAGATTTCGCGTCAATACACCTAAGTCCACCATGAGTTTTAACCGATCCGCTAAAATATTGGTGGCAATACCTAAATTTTGCTGGATATCATCATAACGACTCAGCCCTAAGAAGACACAAGCAACCACTAGGCTGCTCCACCGATCGCCGATGATTTCAATAATATGGCCTAACCGGTGATCGGCGTCAGAGACAGTACTTCCTCTGGAACGCCGCTGTGTATTCATGTTTTCAGCAACATTTCCTGTATAAACAATATCGATGGATTTGTCTTGTACTCGCTTCACATCTTGAAAATGCACTTCTACACGACAATGTCGGCACACGCATATTGGTTTCAGTTCATGTTGAGCCTGGATATTATGCTGTAAAACAGAAGGTAACTTCGTTCCAGAGTGACTCACCCAGTGCGTTTCCCACTCCCAAACCATTAATGCCCAAGGGTAAAGACCAAGTCCTCGGGGCGTGAGTTTGTATTCAAAACGGGGAGGAGTTTGGGTATAAGGTGCTTTATATAAAATCTCATTCTCAATCAAAAACTCCAAACGATTGGTTAAAGTACCACGGGCTATTTTACTAAATTCTCTAAACTCACTGAATCGATGTCGACCTAAAAAAGCATCCCGCAAGATCAAGATAGTCCAGCGATCACCGACAATTTTAAGTGCTCGAGCAACTGGGTTTGTTATTATTTGACTTTCAATATTCATCTACAAACCTTATCTCATCCTATGCCTAAAACCTAGTAAATTAACCTAAATAAAGTTCAATTCCACCTCAATACAAGCACTGAATAGTGCGTAACTTTCATTATAAGTCTTATATATTAAACAATCAGTTAAACTACCCCTTCAACAATAATTACATTATATAAACCTATTTAAACATTTTTTTAACAAAAAGACTTGCATTAATGAACCTACAAGTATATTGTCATATCACTTGCGTTATTAGACTAACGTTTCATTGAGTTTAAACGCATATTTTGGTTCGAAGCATTTAGGAGCAGACGATGCAGATTAATTATAAAAAGAAGCGTGTAGCCATTTATATTTCAGCTTTAATGATGGGATACAGTGTTAACGCAATAGCGCAAGAAACCAATGGGAAAGATGCAGAGTTATCCCTTGAAGTTATCGAGGTCACCGCTCAAAAACGTTCGCAAGGGTTACAAGATGTTCCGATTTCAATTAGTGCCATTTCTGGGGATTTGTTAAAAAGCAATAACATTAACAGCCTAACGGATATGTCGAGCTCTGTTCCTAATCTCAATATCACAAAATCCGGTATTACTAACCAAATCGGTATTCGTGGTATTTCATCAGGCGGAAATAAAGGGTTTGAACAATCTGTAGCAATGTACGTTGATGAGGTGTATTACGGCCGCGATCAGTTGATTCAATTACCGTTAGTGGATTTGGAGCGCGTTGAGATTCTTCGTGGCCCTCAACCCATACTCTTTGGTAAAAACGCTATTGCTGGTGCAATTAGTCTTTCTTCGGCTCGACCAACTGATGATTTTGAAGCGTCTATTTCAACCTTATATGAATTCGAACAAGAAGAATTTAAAACCGTAGGAATTATTTCTGGCCCCCTAACAGACAATCTGAAAGGGCGTTTTGTTGCGTCATACCGAGAGATGGATGGCTGGATTGAAAATGTAACCTTAGATCGCACCGAACCCAATACAGAACAATTGTATTTAAGAGGCATGCTTGAGTGGGATTACGATGACTTAACGATTTTACTTAAGGCAGAAACATCTAACTTCGACACGGCCGGCAGAGCAATTGAAAACCATTCGGCCATTGGTTCATATTCTACCATTTTCAGTGGCGCGCTTTATGTAGAAACCGATGAAGATTACAAATCCCAAAACAACGGGCAAGAAAGTAATAATACGGTTGATACTCTGATGTTAAACGTCGCCTACGATATCAATGATTTTACAATTACCTCAACCACTGCATATCTAAAGTATGACACTGATGAACTCATTGATGTGGACTATACCGGACTAGATTTATTTAATGGTTCCACTCAAGGAGAGCGCTTTAAACAATGGAGCCAGGAGTTAAGAGTTGCCTCCCCCACCGATGGAAACCTCGATTATATAGCCGGTATTTATATTCAAGATAATGAGCTAATTACCTATGACAATGTGCTATTTGGTAGCACCTTTGCTGCAAATCCAGCTTATGTGCCTATTGTTGGTGGTAGTTGGGATAGAGACTTCTCCCAAGACTCTCAAGTCTTTTCCGCTTTTGCACAGCTTAACTGGCGGATCACAGAGCAACTCTCAGTCACTGCAGGAGCACGTTACAGCAAAGAAGAAAAAGACGCTCATCGCGTGCTGAATTTACCAGGCGAAAATACTAGTGGGATTCCTGCAGACGCATTATTTCCGGGCTCTCCCGCTTTTGGTCCCCAAGCGGGTTTCGAAGTCATGATGGGAGCCATAAAAATATATGCTCACGATCTTGAAGGTACACGCAATGAATCACAACTTGATCCATTACTTAATATTCAATACGAAGTTGATGATGATACGCTATTTTATGCCTCATATACCCAAGGTAGTAAAGGCGGTGGTTTTGATATTCGTTCCAATAGCTATCCTGACAATCCGGTCAATCCAGGTTCCTTTGAGTTTGAAGACGAACAGGCAACAAGTTATGAACTAGGTGGAAAATTTGGATTTGGTTATATAGAAATCAATGGCGCCGCTTTCTTCACCCATTATGAAGATCTGCAAGTGACCCAGTTTGATGGCACCGTCGGATTTAACGTGCAAAATGCCGCTGAAGCAGAAATTAAAGGCATCGAAATAGATGGTCGTTGGTTGCTATCAGAATCTTTGGTATTAACAGGTTCGTTGGCTTACCTAGATTTTGAATATCTGGATTTCGACGTTGCCCAATGTGCCCCGGATTTGGTGTTGCCAGATCAAGTGTTGAGCTCCTCCGTTGATGGCTTGTGTAACCTTACTGGTGAACGGGCTATCTACACCCCAGAGTTTTCAGGTAATTTAAGACTGCAATACCAACAAGACATCAGCGATTGGGCTTACATGACCTACAGCTTAAATATGGAGTACAGCGACGAATACAATGCCGGTGTCACTATCGATCCAAATACGATGCAAGACAGCTATACCCGTTGGGGACTTCGCATAGCATTGGCCGACTATGACGACAAATGGCAACTCGCGTTAATTGGCAACAATATTACTGATGAACGCGTCATGACCCTGTCTAATTCATTGCCCTTTTCAACCACACTCACGGGTGGAACAGGGGTTGCCTATTATGGCATTTACGAGCGTCCTAGAAGTGTAGCGGTAGAGTTTACTTATAACTTCTAAGCACAGATTAATTACTCGAATGCCGCCTTATTAAGGCGGTAAATTAGTTGTTTTACTACAGTACAAAGACGTGCAAAAGATACCGAATCCTGAAGAGAAATTAGAATGATTACTTCAACTTTAGACAGAATAAAGCAGTACCACGACTCAGGAGAGTGGAGTGAACTGAAGCTTCATGAATTGTTTGACAAAACAGCCTCTGAGTATCCGCAACGCACAGCGTTGGTTGATCCCATTGATAAACCAAGCCTGACTGGCAATCAACCCCAACGCCTAAGTTACCAGGAGTTGTCACATAAAGTAGAACAGCTCACTGGCGCTTTTTTGCAATTGGGGTTAATCAAAGATGACATTGTGTTGGTACAAATGCCAAACGTGGTTGAGCTCATATATTGCTACTTAGCTGCTTCCAAGTTAGGGGTTATCCTCAGCCCAGTCCCCGTGCAGTATCAAGAAAGTGAACTGCGCACTATTTTGCAAATGTTACAACCCAAAGCCGTTATCACTACAGCAAGTTTTAAACAAACAGAATTGTTGGAAAAAATACATCGCAGCGTGGCGTTATCTGAGTTGAACAGCCCTCCCAAAATATTGAGTTGGGGAGAAGGCAAATCCGACGCTAACTTATATACGATAATGGACAAAGGGATAACCCCTGAGGAATACCAAGCTTATACCCGCCAATACCCAATCAGGGCCGATGATTTGATTACAATTTGTTGGACGTCTGGCACTGAAGGCGACCCCAAAGGCGTTCCCCGTAGTCATAACCAATGGTTAGCCATAGGTAAAGCCACCTATTTAGGCAATCAAATTGAAGATAACGAAACCTTGCTCAATCCCTTCCCGCTTATCAATATGGCCTCCATTGGCGGCATGTTTTTAAGCTGGTTATACAGTGGTGGAAAACTCGTTCTTCATCACCCGTTAAATTTACCCGTGTTCTTACAACAGATTGTCGATGAAAAGGTGAATTACACCCTGGCCCCTCCCACATTGCTCAACACTTTGTTGAAAGATGAAAAACTAAGAAGTGCCATCGACTTTTCGACAATTCGTGCTATTGGTTCCGGCTCTGCGCCTCTTGATGCGTGGATGGTAGACGGATACAAACAATTGTTTAACATAGAAATTGTCAACCATTTTGGTTCAAACGAAGGCATGAGCCTACTATGCGGCCCGAATGAAACTACGTCCCCTGAAAAGCGCGCCCGCCTGTTCCCGCGTAAAAGTGATTTACTTGAAACACGATTAGTGGATGTAAAAACAAACACTGAAATCACTCAAAATGACACCTCTGGAGAGCTACAAATAAGAGGCGCTGGCGTATTTGATGGTTATTTTAAAGCTCCACAAAAAACTGCGCAAAGTTTTACCTCAGACGGATTTTTTAAAACCGGGGATCTTTTTCAAATTTCATCACAAGACCCTGACTTCTTTAAATTTATAGGTCGTTGCAAAGATCTCATTATACGCGGCGGAATGAACATAGCACCGGCTGAACTGGATAATCTATTAAGTGGTCATGAACACATATTAGATGTCGCTGTGGCTCCCTACCCTTGCGAAATAATGGGTGAACGAATTGCCGTATTTGTAGCATTAAAACCACAGAAAAGTCTGACATTAGACGACTTAATTGGCTATTTAAAAACGCAAAACATAGCGTCGTTTAAGCTTCCAGAAAAAATGCATTTGGTAGCTGAAATTCCTCGCAATGCCTTAGGCAAGGTGATGCGCCATAAGCTAACGGCATCACTGTGATAACAGAATGTATTCAATTCGCACCAGAAAACACATAAAAAGGATCTCCCATGAACTCAAAAATGATTAAAGAGTATGAGCAACAAGATACTCCTGAGTGGACCAAAGAAGAACAGCATCTTCATAATGTGAACCCATATTTGCACGGTGCACTAGGTCCAACCTTATTTGAACATACAGTCGATAGTTTAGAGGTTTTAGAAGGTAAAGTGCCAGAGGATTTAACTGGCGTTTACGTCCGTAACGGAGCGAACCCTCGGTTTGCCAGCAAAGGTCCCCACCACTGGTTTGATGGTGATGGCATGTTGCATACCCTTTCCTTTAAAAATGGCAAAGCCAGTTATAAAAACCGTTGGATTAGAACCAAGCACTTTAATATGGAAAGCGAAGCACAAAATGCATTATGGCCTGGCTATGCAATGCCAAGACCGGATCCAAACTCGCCACCAGGAAGTGGCAGTGACTTCTCAATCAAAGATGCGTCCAATACAGATGTGGTTTGGCACAATGGTGCCTTGTTAACCACGTTCTACCAAACAGGGATCCCATACAGAGTAAACCCTGTCACCTTGGAAACTGAAGGCCAAGAAACCTTTAACAGTAAGTTGCCCAGGCAGATGTCTGCCCACTGCAAAGTAGATGACTCTACCGGTGAATTAATGTTCTTCGATTACAACATGGAAGAACCCTACATGACATACGGCGTAGTAGACAAGACAGGACAGCTAACCAATTACATAGAGATCCCTTTACCTGGCGCCCGGCTGCCCCACGACATGGCAATTACTGAAAACTACTCAATATTGATGGACTTACCTCTGCATTGGAACAAAGGTAGCCACGGATTACACTTTTTCAAAGACCGTCCAAGTCGGTTTGCGGTAGTACCCAGACATGGTACTACCGACGATATACAATGGTTTGATGCCAGTGCATGTTATATGTATCACACCGTTAATGCCTATGAAGAGAACGGTAAAATCATTATGGATGGTTGTCGTCAACCGGATCCTATTACACCACGCAAACCTGGAGATGGCGTCATTGAAAGAATGGAATCCGCCGGCACCTGGAAAGACGTAAAACTGTACCGTTGGACGTTTGATTTAGCCACAGGTGAAACCACCGAAGAACAACTTGACGATACCAATGTTGAGTTTCCAATGATCAATGCAGATTGGAAGACTGGTAAAAAATATCGATATAGTTATTCCACCCTCATGCCTAGCGATTCGCTAATTAATTTTAGTGGTGTGTTTAAATTTGATCACCAAACTCGTGAAAAGCAAGTGTATGCCTTCCCCAACGGTACTTGTGGCTCTGAGACTCCATTTGCACCTGCCGATAATGCCATCAACGAAGATGATGGTTACCTCATCAGCTTTTTGACCTATGGGGATTCAGGTGAAAGTGAAGCTATTATTCTCGATGCTAGAAAAGTAGACGCTGGTCCGGTATGTCGCCTCAAAATACCCAGTCGCGTCCCTGTCGGATTCCACGCTTGTTGGGTTAACAGTGAAAAAGCTGTTGGTTTATAAAAATTATTAATCCCTGAAGAGAACAATATGAATGGACAAAACATTTACATTTTAGGCGGTAATCAGACTGATTTCAGTCGTAATTGGGCTAGGGAAAATAAGAGCATATACGATTTATTCGAGAGTTGTTTACAGCAAGGCTTGAAGGATTCTAAAGTACCTGCCGAGGATGTAGAGGTTGCCCACGTTGGCAACTTTGTATCTGACCTGTTTACCGGACAAGCCCAACTTAATGGTTTCTTCGCCCACGCAGTTCCTGAATTTGCGGACATTCCCACATCAAGACATGAAGCGGCCTGTGCCTCAGGCTCTATTGCCTTATTAAGTGCCATGCGTGATTTAGAAGCCGGGCACTATCAGCTTGCCTGTGTTTTAGGTATTGAACTGATGCGCAATGTTAACTCAGCAAAAGGCGCTGAGTATTTGGGCTCTGCTGCCTGGGTAGGTAAAGAAACTGAAGGTTGCAACTATGTTTGGCCGAAAATGTTTGCAGACTTACTCGAACACTATCAACATAGGTACGGCATTGATACGCGACATCTATCTAAAATTGCAGATATAAACTTTACCAATGCTAAACGCAACCCAAATTCACAAACCCGAAATTGGCAATTCTATGAACAAAGTTTTATGGACAACAATGAGTTTAATCCGGTTGTAGAAGGCCGCTTACGGAAACAGGATTGTGGCCAAATAACTGATGGTGCTGCAGTGGTATTTTTAGCCACTGAAAGTTACGCTGCTGAATATGCGAGAAAAAACCATATTCCCCTATCTTCAATACCCAAAATAAAAGGTTGGGGACATCGCAGTGCCCCTCTATTAATGAACCGCAAATTGGAATTGAGCGAACATGATGGATTAATATTCCCCCACGTTAAGCGCACCTTTGCAGATGCATTGTTGCGGGCTAACTTAGAAAGTGTGCATAACTTAGATTTACTGGAAGTTCACGACTGCTTCTCTATGACGGAATACATGCTAATTGATCATCTAGGTTTAACCGCCCCAGGTGAATCATGGAAGGCCGTTGAAAATGACATAATTACCTTTGATGGTGACTTACCAATTAATCCAAGTGGCGGACTCATTGGGCTTGGTCACCCCGTGGGCGCAACAGGAGTCAGAATGATGCTGGATGCCTATAAGCAAACCACAGGGCAATGCGCAGATTACCAAATAGAAAACGCCAATAACGTGGGTATTTTTAACCTTGGCGGAAGTGCCACTACCTGTGCCGCGTTCATTGTCGGAACCGATGAGCACTAATGGGTTAAGCTAAACGGCAAGTTGATTAGCTCTCCCTCAGTTTGTAAAAATAATTTTATTTTTGATTTAGCGCAAACTATTCTTTTTTAACTTTTGTTATAAAACCATATGGAACTAACCTAATTTTAATCTATAGCAATGATAAATTTGAGCCATAATTGCACTGGCAAATGCTGTGTTTAAATTGCAATTTAAGCGCCAAATTAGGAGCTATTATTTATTCCTAGTAACTTTCATAATCACACCTATATAATTGGAGATATGATTTAGATTAGGGATCCGTCAGAAGTGACAATAGATAAGGAACCGACTCATTTGAATAGCCCATCTACCGACGTAAAACTCATTCAAACTTGCTCAATTTGGCGAGCACTTGAAATTATAGGTGATAGCCCGGTTTTGTTGATCATGGAAAGTTATTGGCTTGGCGCTAGACGATTCGACGAGTTCTGCCAACAAACTAAGCTGTTAAAACCCGTGGTGAGTAATCGACTCAAACGTCTAATCGACAAAGGTTGCATGGTCAAAGTCGCATATAGTGAAAGACCAAAACGTTACGAATATAAAGCCACTGAAAAATTCATCGACTTGTATCCCGTTGCCTTGGCGATGTTGCATTGGGAGCGTCAATGGGGGCAAAAATCCGGAAAACTGGAAATCGTCCTCACCCATAAATCCTGTGGCAATATAACCGACCCCTTCCCAGCCTGTGAGTCTTGCGGTACTGAAATTAGTCCTTTAGATGTGAGCTGGGAAACGGGCCCCGGTGCCGGAGAAATGGAAGCGAAATACAGTGCGAGGCGACGTAAAACCTCGAAGTCTGCAAGCAGCACAACCTTACTCGATGATAGTATTCAAATCATAGGTGATCGTTGGGGCATGTTGATATTTCGTTCACTATTTAGTGGCGTCAACCAGTTTCAAGGTATTCTGAAAGCCACCTATATTGCCACCAATATTCTGTCTAACCGTCTTTCAGAACTCTGTGAAGACGGGTTCCTAACCACCACTGAAGTTGCTGGTGATTCACGACGAATTCAATATAAATTGACTAAAAAAGGTATCAGTATCTATCCAATAATACTGACATTGATGCAGTGGGGAGACAAATGGTTACCCTCCCCTGAAGGGCCGCCACTGTTGCTTACCCACACAATATGCGGAGATCCTTTGAAACTCGAAATGATCTGTTCCTGCTGTAAAAAAGAGGTCTACCCAACCGACACATCCTACGCACTGCAAATCAGTAACAGTCGGGGCAAACTCAGTAAATAGCTGAGAATTCCCCTCAAATGATCCCCTTTGTTTTCAATTCGTTAATCTGTTGAGAAGTGTAGCCAACCTGACTAAGCACTTCAGTGGTATGCTCTCCTAATGTAGGGGCCCGTGTAAATTTAGCAACTTTGGTTTTTGAATAACGAATAGGATGATCTGCAATAGGCGCTGGGATTTCTACTCCTGGATATTCGCAATACTGAAACATATTGGCTGCGACAATATGTTCGTTTTCTAGCACCTCACGGGGCGTTAGCATCTCGCCACAAGGTATACCAGCTTGGGTTAATTCAGTTAGCACTTCTTGGTTAGTACGCTGCTCACACCAATGTGACATTCGCTGACCGATAATTTCACCGTGATCACCTCGGGATTGGTCTGAATCAAATCTAGGATCATCTAACCATGCTTCCTCTCCCATTAACCTCGCCCAACGCTTGTAAATTCCTGCACCAACGACTTGTACGGTAATATGGCCATTTTTAGTACGATAGGTATCAGTTGGCGCATTATATTGGCCTCTGGTTCCACTGCCTTGTCGGCCTATGCCACCAATGGCTTCTTCCATTAATGGAGCATTGTTAAAGGTTAAAGCGGTTCCTAACAAAGTGCCTTCAACCATTTGACCTTCTCCCGTTTGCTGACGATGCATCAGCGCAGCTAATGTACCAAAAGCACTCAAAGATGCAGTGCCAAAATCATTGTAAGGAGCAAACGACTTGGCTGGTTGATCTTTACTGCCACTTAAATACATAGCCCCCGACATGGCTTGAGCTACGGTATCGAACCCCCCTCTGGAGGCATAAGGTCCAGTCGCACCAAATGCAGAGCCCGTGGTCAAAATAATATCCTGTTTAATCTCTTTGAGTGTCTCGTAATCAAGACCCAGTTTCTTCAGTGCGGGATACGGCAAATTTGCTACCACGACATCAGCTGTTGCCACTAAACGACGCACTACTTCACGGCCTTCTACTGATGTGGGGTTTAAGGTAATTGCTCTTTTGTTGCGCCCAATCTGAGTATGATATGCGCCTTCACCTTGGTCACTAATTGGCACGGTATACCTGTCTTCACCACCGCTGGGTTTTTCTATACGGATCACATCGGCCCCTAAGTCGGCAAGCAAGGTGGCGCAAAAGGGGCCAGCAATATATCGACCAAAATCCAATACTCGGATCCCATTTAAAATCTTGCTCATAGGGCTATCCCCTTGTTTTATATAATTAAGAAATACTCACGGAAGAACTATCTGTACTTGATATAAGGAGCGTTAAAGGGTCTTGCATTTAAACCGCTCGATAGCTGCATTATATTCAGCGTCTAAATCAGCGACGATATCGGCTACAGATTCAATGGCACGACTGCGTCCTACACCTTGTCCTGCCGCCCAAATATCTTTCCAGCGTTTATTATCTCCTCCCCCTGAATAATCTCTTTTTACGCTATCTGCGAGGGTATCAGGGTCGAGTCCGGCTTTCTGCAAACTTGGTTTCAACCAGGATGCTTTTGTTCCCGTGATAGCTGCCGAGACCATAAGATCATCTGCATTTGCCGCTACTACCATCTCTTTATACTCTGCCTGAGCCATACTTTCTTTAGCAGGCAGAAATCGCGTCCCCATATAAACAAAATCGGCACCTGCAGCGATAGCGCCAGCCACGCCGCTGCCGTCAGAAATACCGCCGCCCACAGCAATATAGCCATCAAAAAACTCACGCACCGCTGAAATAAAAGCAAAAGGCGAGAGTTGACCTGTATGACCACCCGCTCCGGCGCTAATACAGGCTAGTCCATCAACCCCGGCCTGGGCCGCTTTTTTGGCCAGCTTTAAATCCACCACATCGGCAAACACCATCCCACCATAAGACTTTACAGTCTCCATTACAGGTTTAGGTGAGCCCAGTGCTGTGATCACAATGGCCGGTTTATACTTAGCCACAAGTTTTAGCTCTTCTTCCAAACGGGTATAAGTTGAATGGGTAATTAAGTTCATTATCCAAGGTGCATCCTCATAGGTTAAAGCGCTGGATATTTTGCTCATCCACTTATCTAATTCTTCAATGGTGCGGGTGTTGGTAGACGGAAACGCGCCACTGATCCCAGCTTTACATGCTGCAATAACCAATTCTGGACCTGAAACGAGAAACATAGGTGCGCAAAATACCGGTAATTTTAAATTTAACGTTTGAACTTCTTTCATTTATAGCATTCTCTTATTTGTATTTTTAGCCAGTTCACTTATTGCTTCGTTCCGCCTTTGAAATAAGCTTTTTCCTTAAATCTTGGAGGTAGAATGCAGATGGATATCAAAAGTGTATTTACACTTTCTCCAACACAGTTACGGTCGTGACTCCTTCTTCAACACCGAGGAACCCTCCGCCATTTTCTGCCACCCCAATACGCGCTCCTTCCACTTGTCTTGGGCCAGCCTCTGCTCGCAATTGGCTGGTTAACTCGTAAAGTTGGGCGATACCCGTTGCACCAACAGGATGCCCTTTAGCAAGCAGTCCTCCAGATGGGTTAACGGGTACTCTGCCACCAATCTTGAAGTCTCCTTTTCGTAAAGCCGCCCCCACCTCACCTTGCTCACACAAGCCTAAATTTTCAATTTGTACCAACGTCGAAAACGCCGTGGCATCATGAACCTCAATAACATCAATATCTTTAGGGTCAATTCCGGCTTGCTGGTAAGCAAGTTGTGCCCCCCTGCGACTAATGTGATGGGCATAATCAAATTTGTCTCGTGTAATCGTGCTCAAAAGCGCCAATGAACGAATTCTAACCGCCCGTGACAAACCAATTTGTTTTAGAACCCTTTCGCTACATAGAACCATTGCAGAAGAACCATCACTAACAGGTGCGCACATAGCACGGGTAAAGGGTTGAACGATACTTTTATCCGCTAGCACCTGGTCAACGCTAAAGGGAGTGCGGTACTGTGCATTGGGGTTATGTTGTCCATGGCAGTGGGTATTGGCTGCAATACGAGCAAAATCTTCCTGAGTTGAGCCAAAACTATCCATGTGCACCCGCGCTTGAGCGGCATACAAGTCCATAAACAAACTGCGGTCGGGTCCGGGTTTTTCCCCGCCGATGGATACAATATAATCGAGTACACTTTGTTGGTCATGGATATCAGTACCACCAGCAAATGCAGCGGCCACTTTCTCGGGTCGATCTTTGTAAACCATTTTTTCAGTACCAACCACCAAGGCGATATCGAGCATGCCAGCTTTTATTGCTGTCATCGCCTGGTGCACCGCAGTGGAACCAGATGCACACGCATTTTCTACATTGATAATGGGGATCCCTTCAATCCCTGCAGCACGCAACGCAATTTGCCCTCGAATGGTATTCTGCCCTTCCAACATTTGCTGCCGGGTATTCGAAAACCATGCGCCTTGCACTGCTTGTTTGTCGATACCTGCATCCTTCAGGGCGGCCTCCACTGATTGAGTGGTTAATGACTTAACACTCTGTTCAATGTGTTTACCAAAAGGCGTCATTGAGGCCCCAACAATGTACACACTTGGGCTCATGCTGCCCCCTCAGAAATCGGTCGACGTCGTTGGGCAATGCGAAATCGAGAAGCCACAAAAGACAGATCTGCTAAACACGCATTTCCTGCAGGATTCAATCCTGTTACGTGATAATCACTGTAGGCTGCTGCAAAATTGATCCACATAGCACCGGTGAGATTGATTGTTAAGTTTGCGCCAACTTGTGCATACTCATCGACCCAGCGATGAATAAAATCTTCATCGGTTGAATACAAATAACATGAAATGGTGCCCCGGGTGCGTGCCAGTTCAGTGGCTTCGTGGGCGGCATCATCGCCGCTTTGTGCCGCAACAATAAATAATACGGGACCAAAGCGTTCTTCTGAGTACATTTGTTTGTGAGCAGATGTAGTGGAGATCACAAGTGGCGTGAGTGTTCGTGCATTAGGAAAATCAGGATGAGGATATGCTTCCCCGTGCCGTAAGATTGGTAAACCATGTTTGTTTGCCATTGCTTCAGCTTCTTCGACAACATCAAGACTAACTTGCCCTTGAATGGCTCCCATTATACCCGCGGCGAGTTTAGGGTCGTGGCCAATGGCATCAATTTCATTCACAAGGGTTTGTGCCACCTGCTCAAAACTGGCATGGCCATCTGCTGTTTTAATACCATCTTTAGGCACATATACGACTTGCGGACTGGTGCACATTTGCGCCGAAAATAAACTCGTCGCTCGGGCAATGGCACGCATGGATTCAGCTAAATTGTCTACCGACTCCACAACCACGCTGTTTACTCCCGCCGTTTCGGTATAGAGCAGCTTGCGAGTCACAGTGCTTTCCAAATAATGACCGAAACGAGGACTGCCAGTAAAATCGATGATCTGCACATCAGGGTGTTTAATATAGTGTTGTGCAACAGGCTCAGCCAACGTATCGGCCGCCAGAGTGACTAAATTTGGGTCAAACCCAAATTCCGCTAAAGTAGCGCGACAGGTTTCAACCACAATTGCCATGGGTAAAATAGCGATAGGATGCGGTTTAACCACGACCGGATTGCCGGTGGCTAAGCTGGCGAACATAGCTGGATATGCGTTCCAGGTGGGGAATGATGCACAACAAATTACTAATCCAATCCCCCTGGGCACGAGTGTATAAGTTTTGTCTAGATTCACTTCTTCGCGACCGAAGGTTCTATGGTATTGGGCGCTCGGCGTAACATTATCCATTGCAATAGCGGCGTAAGCTAAGGCTTCAATACCGCGATCCAAGGCATTAGGACCTGAACCACTAAAAGCTTGGGTATAACTTTGCCCAGCCACATGCATGACCGAGTGTACCATTTCGAAATTTCTGTCGTACATGCGCTGCGCAATTTCCAGGCATAATGCCACCCGTAAATCAGGGCTTGCTTTTGCCCAACTCGCCATGGCCCTTTTTGCTGATCCAATGATGTTTTCTGGTTCACAAAGTGGGTATGTGATCCCCAGCTTCTGTTGAGTAAAAGGTGAAACTTCCTCACCTGCCCAACCTTTAATTCCGGGCAGATCCAGTGTAAAAGGTTGATTCAGATGCGCCGTAAATGCGGCTTTTCCTAAACTCGGCTTTTCCGGACCATGTATTTTGGTCGAAGGTGAGTCTTTGAATGGACTCCAGCTTTTCCGAGTTTTGACAGCCTCTCTGGCCTGCTCTAGGGTAGTTTGATGCTTTGCGATAATATCAATTGATGTTTGCTGTTCATTCATTACTTATTCCCCTAATCGTTCTACAATCATCGCACTGCCAATACCCGAAGCACCCGCTGCAACCACAAGACCATATCGTCCCTTCGCAACATCTAAGGTGTCTAATAAGGTAGAGAGTAATATTGCCCCTGATGCCCCCAGAGGATGGCCTTTTGCTAAATGCCCCCCTGAAACATTCACCTTGTCAGCAGACACATCAAAATCACGGATAAACTTGACGATGCTTACAGCGAACGCTTCCATGTATTCAATTCGATCCATGTCATTCAATGACAAACCTGAACGGCATAAAACTTTTTCCATAGCAGCGATACCCGCCGTTAACGACTCTGCGGGATCACCGCCAACTTCTGCACAAGCAACGATTCGTGCCCGAGGTGGCGCATCTAAGGCATCTTTAGTTCCCACCAAAGCTAAGCCCGCGCCGTCTGAAATCGGCGGTGCATGGGCAATAGTGTGGCGATGGTCGATATCCCTACCAAGTATGTCTTTATAGTATTTAGCGGCACCTGCAAAAGCAGGCGCTAGTGATGCCAATGACGCTTGAGTTCCAAGGTGCAAACACTCTTCATGGTTTAGGCCATTTACTGCAACTCGTGACGCCACTAGCCCGCTATCTTCTGCAGCTTTTGTGCGTTGTTGAGATCTCAGTGCGGCTTGATCAAGTTCTTCTCTGCTTATCCCTTGATCCTCTGCTAATCGATCTGCAGCAAGTGCAACCAATAAATAGCGACTGCGTAGAGGTAAACTTCGGTCAGTGTAAAAATCTGCTTTATCCGCCATAAATGGAACACTAGACATCATCTCAACGCCTCCGGCCAAGACGGTTTGTGCTTGCCCAGAGTCAATCATTGCTGCGGCTTGAGAAACTGCGGTAAGTCCGGAGACACAAAAATTGTTGACTGAAAACGCTGTGGTGGAATCAGCTAAATTAGCTCGAAACTTCGATACCAATGCAATGTTTCCCCCTTGGGCACCCACCTGGCCTACCGCTCCTAAAATCAACGCCTCTGGATTGATTTCAGTGGCGGTTCGTTGCTGAATCGCCGTCACTAGCTGAGACACAAGTTCGTCAGGCTTCATTGCTGCCAGCGCCCCGCCCTCTTTCCCTTTCGCTCTTGGGGTTCTTACTGCATCAAAAATATAAGCCATATAGTGTTACCTCCTGCTTTCTAACCCATTGAAACATCACCACAATCAATGTTTGTTTTAAATATCCAAGTAGTTGAATCATCATCACACAACTAAGTATATTTACGCAAGCTAAAATGTTAATAATTTGTATATTTGAAATTTTCAGTTAATAAAAACCACATGAATATGGAATAGCAAGGAAGTTAAAAACCAAATTAGAAAAACGATTCAATATATAACTAAGGATAGTGCTAGAAGAGTCCAAAAGTAGATTTTTTTATAATTAAAACAGTTAACTATTATTTTAGTGATGTTTTATTTTGCTATCATGTAAGCTGTTTATTTGCCAATCTAATAACCACTATTGAGCAAGTTAACCGGGTGATTTTTGTCAGAACAAGCGAGTTTGTGAATTGGAAAGATGGCATCCTTTGATAAGGTAAATGACTTATCATAATTTTCAAAAGAAAAATGAAATTGGTTTTAACTTGCAAGTTAAATACAATAAAACGCTACTTTTTGTGCAATAAATAATTTCACTCCCCCTTGAAACGCCCCCAACAGATTGTAGTTTGCATCATCTGCAAGTAGGGTATAACCTCAATTCTCGGCAGTGTTTGAGTAACACATACTAACTTTGGGACACGATAAACTTATGATACTGCGTATCGAGCACTTAACTCGTCATACATACTCAGGCCCAGTTAGTTTTTCAGGGCACAGTTTGTATCTTCACCCCGTTGAAGGCCATCAGAGGCGGGTTCATAGCTTTTCAATAGCAACAATACCGCCTGCACAACAAAGTTTTATCAGCGATGTTGAAGGCAATTCAGTGGTAAAATGCAACTTTGGTCTTACGGAGTCGGACATCTTAGAATTTAAGACGGTTATTCATGTAGAGATTAATGATGATAACCCTTACGATTTCTTACTTGAGCCATATGCCATTGAATACCCTTTTGATTATCGAGGCGACGATCTGAGATCCTTAACTCCATATCGCTTAGGTGAAGACCAAGTTGATGAAAATGAATCTCAGGTGCTTAGCTGGTTTCAACAAGCAGTTCCCTCCCCGGCAAAACACCCAGATATTGTGCAGTTTTTAACGGATATTAACCAAGCCATTGGTCGCGACATAAGTTACGTGCGCAGAGATGAAGAAGGTATCCAAAGTCCAAATCTCACACTAGCGTCACGTTCAGGCTCGTGTCGAGATATGGCGATGCTATTTATTTCAGCCGTTCGTCAATTGGGGTTAGCCGCCAGGTTTGTGAGCGGGTATTTGTTTGATCCCCCATCATCCGAGGAAGGCAATCATAGTTTCAATCGCGCAGTGGGTTCAATGCATGCTTGGGCCGAAGTTTATTTACCCGGTGCGGGCTGGAAAGGTTTTGATCCGACTAATGGCATTTTGGCAAACAGCTTTTTTATACCTACTGCTGTTAGCCATAACCCAGATGTTATCGCACCTATCCAAGGTCATTATTTTTCTAAGCACAGCACTGAAGCCGTTTTAGATATTCAATTGCATATTGAAGAAGTAAATATTGCCGACATAAAGCCAGTTTAATCCTCAAAAAAATCAGCTAATAACCTTAGCCGGCTATTAGCTGATAAACAACAACAGATTTATTCGATGGAAAACTCATCAAATAACTGAACATCAGAATTCAGATTAGTTGGGTCAAACACATAACTTTGCACAGTTCCCGTGCCGGTATCCAAAATAGAGAAGACCGATAAGGTATTGCTCGTTACAAATGGTAAATTTGGATAGTCTTCATTTTCCAAACTCATAGGACTAAACACGGTGGGGAAACTCATAACGCGATCTTGTGGGTCGCCATTGGGTGGATAATCTTCAATAGCCCAGCGAGGATTTGCTGAATTCACATCAGCCCAAAAATCCGCATAACTGGAACGTACATCTCTGGTATACACACCGCTACTATCCACATAATAAGCACCGTAGGAATTACCCACGTTCGAGCTTTCTAAATAGTGTAAATCTTCAACCTGAGCACGATTCCATAAGTGTGAGTGCCCGATGTGAACTAAATCAACACCATTTTCCAACAATAAAGGTTCAATATCATTTAACCAGACATCTTGATCAAGTGGGTATTGATAACGCACCTCACTGACATTTGCTAGCATGGGTTCAACGTCATTGGTCCAGGTATCCGCACTCAAAGGAAAGGTGAATTCAGTAATAGATTCATTCCCTTGGGTATCGGTTTCCACTAGTTGCATAACGGGTTGAGATAATACTGGAACGGTATTGTCACCTAAACCAAATACCCCTTGGTGGGCCATAACCACTTTGTATTTTGCATTTTTAAACGCATCCGTTTCCATAACTGATTCTAACCATGCATATTGGTCAGAATCTTTATCAAAGCGTTCAAATAAAAACTCACCAAAGCCCCATTGAGAAGGGTCTTCTAAGGTACTCAAACCCTCTACAAATTTCGATTTACTGGCACCAGACACACTCCAAGAGCGCCATATTCTTGATACATTCATGGAAATAATAAATACGTCACCAAATGCTGTAGCGTAGTATTCTTCACCGCCCTGGCCATCGTCAGGAAAAGAGAAAATATCTAAGAAGCTCGTTTGGTTGTGTGATTGATCAGCAATCCATTGGGCTTTAATGTCTGCATCATCCGTTGGGTTAACGTCGGCTTTAACTTGCTCGTAGGCGGCTTCTGCATACCATGCAGGTTGCGGATCATTGAAGCTACCATTGAGAGAATAATCATCTTCAGTAGGATTATATCGGCCCATAACTTCATGGTTACCTATGGTGCCAAACAACGGTGAATGTTGCAGAATTTCACCTCCATTGTATGGGAAGCCAGGTAGGTATTTTTGATAGTGGCCTTGCAGCGCAGGGAAGAAACCAGGCGCGTTATCTTTTGCTTGGTCAAACCATTCTGAAGCGCGGTCTGGTACATTTACAAAATCCCCGGCGAACAAAACCGCATCAGGTGTACCTACAGTTTCAACCACCTTTTGGTAGTTAGCTACAACGTTCTTTTTTGACTGCAAATCAGACGTTAATAGGATTTTTAACGGTGCATCTTTTGCTGGCGCTGGCGCTAATGTAAAAGTATCACTAGCAAATACAAAACCATCCTCATCTGTACTCGATACTGAATAGTCTAGTCGTACACCTTGGGTCAACCCTTCTGCAGTCGCTTCGTGGCGATAAACCGAACGATAGCCCACGGCATCATAGGTTTTACCAAACTGTTGAGAGGAAGCATCTTCCATCATGCGGCTTAACTGGGTAGTGGTCACATCAGAGGTAGTAGCGTCACCATAAGTCAAAGTGTGTGCAGAACCTTCAAAATTAGTGAACCACACTACATTGACTGAACTATCAGTTGGAACTTGTAGGAATGGGTCAGTTAACATGGTGTGCTCTGCATTCACCATTACAGGGACTTCTACAGGCACTTCAACTGGTACTTCAACCTCAATAATTTTGTCGTCATCACAGGCACTAAGACCCGCTACAAGACAAAGTAACCCTAGCGAACGTGAGTTCGAAAACGTTGTTTTCATTGTAATTATCCCTTCAGATATGAGTTATTTTTTATTTTACGCAAGGTAACCTCAGCCTAAACTGGAATTGGTATACTTGTTGAACATCATGACAAAACACGAAAAATCAGCACAAAACCCACAACGACGAGTGCGTTTTTAATTCACTATTTTTAATAGAAAGTTTGATTTAGCGTGTGACGTTTAGAATGTGCTTAAACAGCGCGGGGGAAAAACTAGCAGCGAAAAACGACAAATATATTACAAATACAAAGTGTGATAAAAACTTCATAAAACCGAAACATTGTATCCTGTTATTCACCTCATTCCTTATCAAAAAAGACTATACATCTAATTTAATTGAGTATTTTTAGCCTACAGTGAGAAAATAGAAGTATTGCTGAATACGTTACGAAAGACGGGTTAACTGGCCTAAAAAGTAGGAAAAAAGTTCCGAACTGGAACGCAATTTTAGTTTGGCGTATAGCTTTGCCCGATGCACACGTTCAGTACCAGGTGAAATATGTAAATTATCAGCGGCAGATTGTGACGAATGACCAGTTATCACTAATTTAGCAATTTGCCGCTCTCGAGCTGTCAACAGTTCAGGCTCAAAGTTGTTTAGTAAGTAGTTCACGCGAGTAGACACAACAGAAGACAAGGTCTGTCCCCCATGGGCGTGTTTAAGCTGAACTATCTCCCAATGCTTGCGAATGAATGCAATGATAACCCTATTGATCTGACTCAAACAATTAAACTCGTCCACCGAAAACTGGGGATTGGGTGAGTGGCGTCCAATACTGAACTGAATAAAACCACTATCGCCGCAGTTTACAAAAAAATACAATAAATCTTCGATACTACTGGGTTGGTAATATGCCATGTACATTTGCGAGCTTTTGAACCCCTTTGGCATCAATTCAGACCACAAATACGCACCATCAGAGGCATTATTCATAAATCCCTGATATGCCGGACTGGCCACATAAGCGCCGTCCAAAAAGCGGGCATAAAAGATCTCTTGTTCATGTTCCAGTAAATCTGAAAATAGCAACTCTGGTGGTTTGTCTTTGTTGTAACAAATAGCCGAGCTACTATCGAACTCTGTGGTCGTTTTAAGGAGATTTACCAAAGAGGCAAAAAACGCCTTTGACCCCAAAGCGTCAATAAGGTTGATTTGGTCTGAAGAACTAAACACATTGTTAGGAGTGCTGTGCATATGGGGGTCCGAAGATTTACATGTCATCTTTGTGGGTTAATAACCATTTTCTAAATTGACGAATGGCGTAATCTTCCTGCCTTTCTTCATCATAAAGTATATGAAACCGTTGTTTGGGGGTGTAAGTTTCCTCACATGCAATGATCAGGTCACCATTTAAAATATCATCTTTGACTAGATATTCAGGCAATATAGAAACCCCAATATTATTTTTTACTGCTTGTAATAAATAGATGAAATAATCAAAATGCTGTCCGCCTATCATTGATATTTCTTTTTCTGTCATACCCGCTTCAAGGAACCATTCATCGGTGGTTGAAATTGCACTACTTTGATGAATAAAATCAAAGTTAGCCACTTCTCCCATGGTCTTGACCGATTTGCGTCCGCGCAGATATTTAGGGGTACACACGGCCAAATAAGTGTCGTGACGCAGCGGTTCTGCATAATAATGAGGCCAATCACCACTTCCCCAAAGTATGGCAAAATCACAGCGGCGAGTATTGCGGGTCACGGATTCATAATCAGTGCCTAAATCAATTTCGATCTCAGGATAATTAATGTAAAACTCGTTTAACTTGGGCATTAACCAAGCAATAGCAAACGTGGGCTCTGTAACCACTTTCAATTTAACTGTCTTGGTGTAGTCCGTATTGGAACATATTTTCTGAGTAATAGAGTCTAGGCTGTTTAATATCTTATGGACCTCTTCAGCATATTGTTCACCCACAGGGGTTAGTGCTAGCTGGTTATCTTGTCGATAAAATAATTGCCTGCCAATTAAGCTCTCGAGATTCTTAACTTGCCGGCTAACTGCACTTTGGGTCAAGTGCAATGCTTCCCCTGCGTAGGTCATATTTAGATGGTAAGCAACTGCATCAAAACACTGCAAGGAAATAATGCTGGGAAGTTTTCCTCTCACTTAAAATACCTTTACTTTAACGATTGATTACCGCGTGAATGAAAGTATCACGCCCGAAGCGTTGCATTTCACCATACAAGCCGTTGCTTGTGAAATACCTTTTGACCTAAATAAATCGCCAAAGACGCTATATTTTCAGTTAACTTATTGTTTTATAAACCATTCCAAAATGGAATACCGCCAGTCGTTTTCATTGTTTGCGGGCAAAAATGCCACGCTATAGTATTTCTAGCAGCTAAGCGAACTGTATAAAGTGTACTTAATAATTATAAGACTTAATTCTAGGGAGAATTGTGATGTTTAATCCAAATAAGTTGAGAGTTGCGATTTGTTGCGCCTGCCTTGGCTCATCAACATTTAGTTATGCGCAAACAGAGGCTACTACCCAAGATAAAAAGCCGAAAGCAAATGCTATTGAAAAAATATCAGTAACAGCAACACGCCGTGAAACCACAATTCAAGAAGTGCCATACAGCATTTCAGCTTACGGTGGTGAAGCGCTAGAAAATGCCGGAGTGACTGACTTTTCTGCCATAGCTCGCTCTATACCGGGTCTAACTCTTACCGACGTAGGCCGGGGCAAAAATGGTATTTCCTCTGGAATCGTCATGCGGGGGTTAAACCTAACCGGTGGTGCTCAAGAAGATTTCGCGATGACCACAGACCCTGTGGTTTCAGTTTACTTAGGAGAAACGCCGCTTTTTGCTAACCTAGAATTGCGGGATATGAATCGTGTAGAAGTGCTTAAAGGTCCGCAGTCAACCTTGTATGGTTCAGGATCATTGGGCGGCACAATGCGCTATATTCCCAACAAACCTGAATTCGATAAAGTTTCAGGTAAAGTTCAGGCAAAAGTATCTAGTACCGATGGCGCTGGTGATTTGAACCACGACCTAGAATTTACGTTAAACGTGCCACTTAGCGACACCTTTGCAGTTCGTGGTGTAGTAACCACCCTTAAAAATGGCGGTTACATCGACAGTGATTACATTGCTGGATTAGATGAAAATAAACAACCAACCGGTGAATATCAAACAGCTGAAGATATTAATGACGAAGATGTCTCTATGGCCCGTATTTCTGCTCGTTGGTTACCCACCGATGAAACCGAAATATTGCTAACCCATAATTACCAAAAAGATGAAGTACAAGGTTCTTCTGCAACATCTGAAGGTTTAGGCGGTTATAAAACGGCGGCTAAGATATTAGAGCAATTTGAGCGTGAAACCAGCATCACATCACTTGTGATAGAGCATGAGCTAGGCTTCGCCGACTTAACCTCTGCCACCTCATTCACCAGTAATGAAGCAGAAAACATGTATGACCAAAGTTACAACTATGGTCATTCAACTTGGTGGGGCCCCTACTACGTTTCTTACTACGGCTACACTGGCGGAACAGCGCCAGCGTCAGAAATTATCGTTGGTGAAAAAACCTACAAAACCGATACCATCACCCAAGAGTTTCGTTTAACTGGCTCAACCGATGCAAACACTGATTGGCTTTTAGGAGTTTACTACAACTCTGTGGATTTTGAAGCTGAAGCCTACGACTATGTTTATGGTTTAGATGAAGCCTTCAATATCACCAATCCCGTTGGAACAGATGTAGGTTATGGCAATCTTCAAGAAACCGAATTTGAAGACTACGCTATATTTGGTGAAGTAACATATTACCCTACAGATCAAATCAGTGTCACAGCAGGTTTGCGTTATTTTGAACAAAGCTTTTATGCCAAACAAGAAGTATTGCTGCCAGCCTGCGAAGAGTTCTGGAATACGACTTTAGGTTTCTTTACCTGTGGTGATGTTGAAAACTCAGGCATTGATCCGCGCGGCTACGCTGCCGGTGAAGATGAAAAAGATTTCAGCGATTTGCTCTATCGATTTAATGTCGCTTATGACGTCAACTTTGATACTAAGGTTTATTTAAACATCTCCCAAGGCTTCCGCCATGGTGGTGCTAATGGTTTACCCACTACCGGTATTTTTGCCGAAGGTGAAGAATATTTATTCTTTGAGCCAGATAAATCAACTAACTATGAAGTTGGTGTAAAAGGCAGCTTATTAGACGGCGACCTTTACTATAGCGCAACCGCTTACTACATTGATTGGGAAGATCCGATCATGCTTGTGCAATCACCAAATGGTGGTTTCCCAGCAATGATTAACGCCCAAAGTGCAGAGTCCAAAGGCGTTGAGATTGAGCTAAATGCAAACTTATCCGATAACCTAAAACTGAACTTCGGGTACACCTATACCAAAGCTGAGTTAACCGAAGAGTTCACTACACCAGATGGTAATTTTGGCGCAGCTGACGGCGAGACATTGCCCGGTATTCCTGAGTCAACTATTGTCAGTTCACTACTTTACACACAAGAAGTTGGTGAAGGTGTTATGACAGCCCAAATTGGTGTTTCATACAAAGACGAATTTGTTACTGGTTACGCTCAGCCTTCGATTTTTTACGAAACATCTTATGACGAAATTCCTGCATCCACACTATGGAATGCCAGTGTCAGATACGATGTAGAGCAATGGTCGTTCTCTGTGTTTGCTGACAACTTATTTAATGCCGATGATCCAACTGCATCTGACGGCGACGGTAAATACATCATTGATGCCGCTGCAGGTGAAGTTAAAGCCGGTGAACAATATGATATTAGTCAACTAGGCGACCAATTATATCGTGTTCGTCCACGCACTGTCGGCGCAACTGTTAGTTATAAGTTCTGATAAAATATGCTTTTGTTTCATAAGCTTCGTCTTATAAGAGAGTAAATATTTTGAATCAGTTTAACGCCAACTACCATTCGCTGATTCAGGCAAGCTTGGCCGCTAACGATCTCGATAAAGCGGCCAAACTTTGCACTGAAGGATTGAGCAAAGCACCCAATAATGCACAGTTATGGGTGGACTTGTCAGAGATAAGTATGCGTCTCGGACAAGCCAAAATGACCATCAATAGCGCCTTAAAAGCGATTAATTGTGAGCCCAACAATATATGGAACATTTTCCATCTTGCGGGCTGTTATTTGCACTTTCAGGCTTTTCCTCCCGCCGTCAAAGCGCTGGATAAAGCCGCGTTGTTGTTAAACGATGATTGCACTGCACAACAGTGGGATAAATTGGGTGAATTGCGTTATATGGCTAATCAACTTGATTTAGCCATCATTGCCCATTCTAGGGCGTTAAAAATTGAATCAGACAGCAAACGCAGTCGCAACCAATTGGCCGCGTTGCTGCGTTTCAAGGGGGATCTGAGTGAGTCCGAAGCGCTCTATCGGGAAGTGATTGCACTGCAGCCGGATAATTACCAGGCCTGTTACAACCTATCGCAACTGCGTCGCTTTAAATCATCAGACAACATCACTGCCCTGCTAGAGGACTGTAAGCAACGTTTAACCCCTGAGCATAAAGGTCATATTATGCTGGAGTATGCAGCCGGCAAAGTGTTTGAAGACGTTGGAGATTACCAACAAGCTTTCATTCACTACAATCAAGGTGCTGAGATAAAACGCAAGCAAAGACCTTACGATATTGCCCAAGATCAAGCACTCATGAAAACCGTGGTTGCATTGTCGGAAACGTTACAAACCCGTGATGCCAATCCAACGCAAAATGCAGCACAAACGCCTATTTTTGTGGTTGGCCTGCCAAGAACCGGCACCACGTTGGTCGAACGTATTATTGCCAGTCACTCCAAAGTGGTCAGTGGCGGCGAACTAAACGCCTTCCCAATGGCCTTGCTTGAAGCAGGCGGTAAACCCATAGCAGCAGGACTGGAAGGACTTGATCAAGATCTTATCCAGAAATTAACTCCTGGTGCATTAACCAATATGGCTTCCCGCTATCTGCACTTAGCCAATAACTACGTCAATAATGCGTCGTATTTCGTTGATAAATTACCTTTCAATTTTTTGTACTGTGGATTGATTCTGCAAGCAATTCCCAACGCAAAAATTGTACATGTTAAACGTAACCCTTTTGATGCTGCATTGAGCAACTTCAAAATGTTATTCGACCGTGGTTATGAATACTCTTACAGCCTAACGGATACAGCCGATTTCATTGCTGCTTATAACCACATGATGACGCAATGGAAGTCACAGTTTCCGACACAAATTCATACCATTGAATATGAGTCTCTCGTAAGCTCACAAGAACAAGAAACTGAGAAGTTACTTGCTTTTTGTGGATTGGATTGGGAGTCAGAATGTCTCAATTTCCATCAAAATAATAGCGCTAGCCAAACGGCCAGTGCCAGTCAAGTACGCGAACCTATTTACAGCCGTTCCGTCAATCTATGGCGTCATTTTCAACCGCAACTTACTCCGCTTCTAGACGCCTTCGCGAAACACGGCATTAAGCCAACATCAACCGAGGAACAATAATGGTAAAACTAGATGTTTTCCAATCAATGTGGGCAATGGAATATAAACGCCCTGATGGTTTTGAACTTTCCCTACAGGAAAAAATCCAAAAAATTTCTGACGCTGGCTTCAAAGGCGTAAGTTTTGATATTGGCTATCATCCACTCGACATGATCGAAACAGCCATGCCATTATTGCAAGCCCATGGACTGGAATTGGTGTATAACGCCTTTGTTAAAAGTGTTGAGCATTATGCGGAAATAATCGAATTTGTATCCAAACAACCCATCAAACCACGATTCATTGCCATTGTTGGACAAATTGAACCTTGGGATGTAAAAGAAGTTGCTGACGTAACTAAACAGTGGATTGCAATTGGTGAAAAGGCAGGAATCACCTCACACGTAGAAATACACCGCAACTGCATGACCAACGATTTACACTTTACCCTGCAATTGATGAAACAAGTTCCTGAACTGCTAATGGTCGCTGATTTATCACATACGTTAGTGAATCAAGAGTACTATTTACCCTTACATGATGAAGCCAATCAACGCATCTCTGAGTTTCTCACTCGCGCTGAAGCGTTCCACGGTCGGGTTGCCACACGGGAACAAATTCAGGTGCCTTTTTTGTTTCCACAACATAAACCTTGGTTTGAGTTGTTTCAACAATGGTGGTTAGAAGGGTTTGAAAATTGGATTGCCCGGCACGGCAAACAAAGTGACGATGCTTGCGTATTTTTATGTGAACTCGGACCGCCAGTTTATGCGATTACCGGCGAAGACGGCAGCGAGTTAAGTGATCGCTGGCAAGAAGCACTGGTCATGAAAGAAACAGTTGAACAGTTGTGGCAACAGGCATGCAACAAAATTTAATACTTTAAAGCGTTATACTCCTACTCGTGTCGACTTTGAAAGACCAATTGGGCGTGATAACGAAACCCAAAGAAACATAGGTAAGCTATTTATATGCAACAACAAACTTGTGGTGAAGCACTTACTCGATTATTACAGGCATATGCTGTCGATACCATTTTCGGCATCCCAGGTGTACATACCATCGAACTTTATCGCGGCTTAAAAGGCGCCACGCTTCAACATATTACCCCTCGACATGAACAAGGTGCAGGTTTTATGGCCGATGGTTATGCCAGAGTCACTGGAAAACCAGGGGTGTGCTTTATTATTACCGGTCCGGGCATGACGAATATTGTTACAGCCATGGGACAAGCATTACAGGATTCTATCCCAATGCTGGTAATATCTTCTGTGAGTCGCACCCAACAATTATCCATGGGTGAAGGTCGACTGCATGAGTTACCTAATCAGTTAGCTATCACTTCACAAGTATCCCGATATAGCCATACCCTTTTAAGTGTAGATAACTTGCCTAAAGTGTTAGCTCAAGCCTTTGCTGTATTTAACAGTCAACGTCCAGGTCCAGTGCATATCGAGATCCCCATTGATGTACTAGCCCAAGATGCTAGTCACCTCGACATGCAACCTTGGCCAATGCCGCAACCTCCTGCTCCACAGATAAGTAGTATTCAACAAGCAGCAAAACTATTAAACGAAGCAAAGCGTCCGGTGATGATTTTAGGCGGTGGGGCTAAAAATGTAGACTCAGTGGCACAAACCTTAGCTGAAAAACTCAATATGCCAGTTATTAACACCTGTAACGGCAAAGGAATTATCCCCCCAGAACATCCCTTATCTATCGGCTCAACGCCTTCTCACCCAGCAATCCGTGAAGAGTTCGAAAGACAGGCAGATGTGGTTTTAGCGGTAGGGACTGAGCTGGCTGAAACCGATTATGATTTTTTCTTTTTGGGTGATCTGGATATTAAAGGCAAGCTTATTCGGATTGACATCGATAGTGCGCAATTAATGCGTAATCACAAACCTGACTTACCCATTCTCTCTGATGCCCAACAAGCGTTATCTGCCATAAGTGAACAATTAGTGAATAACAGTTCGCAAAATGTGGAGGCGGTTCACACTCGCTGTGACAAATTGCGTACCGATACTCAAGACATGAAAAAATCGATTTATACCGACTTTTTCAAAACCATCACCGACACCTTGGGTGATTGTATTATTGTTGGTGACTCCACTCAGCCAGCTTATTACGCACAAGCATATTATGAGACCAATCATACCGCGCGCTATTTTCACTCTACCACAGGTTATGGCACCTTAGGTTACGCCTTTCCAGCGGCTATTGGCGCTGCCATTGGAGCTCCAAAAAATCCAGTCATTGGTTTAACCGGTGACGGTGGTGGTCAATTTAGCTTGAACGAAATTATCAGTGCCGTGGATGCCAATATTGCGGTTATCTATATTGTTTGGAATAACCAAGGCCATGGTGAAATTCGTCGTTTTATGGATGACGCTAAAGTTGAGAAAAATGGTGTGGATATCATTCCCCCAAATTACGTAGCGCTGGCGCAAGCCATGGGTTGTCAAGCCGGACACGCTAATGACTTAGTACAGCTAAAAACACTGTTAGAACAGGCGAAATCGATTAACGCGCCATTTTTAATTGAATTAGATGAAGCTGGACTTGACTGCGGCTACGCATTTTAGAGGATTTAGATATGAATGTTTTCCTTACTCGACCATTGTTTGACACAGCGTTGCTAAAAGCGCGTTTAGCCCAAAACGGCATAAGCTTACAAACCACAGAATCAGACCAGATTTGCTCTGAGTCATTGCTGCTTGAGCAAACCAAGCAAGCCGATGCATTGATCACCCATACCGAAGACAATATTGATGCAAACCTAATCGCAAAATTACCTTCGAGTATTAAGTTAATTTCAAACTATGGTATTGGTTTTTCAAATATTGATGTGGAAGCGGCTACCCAAAAAGGCATTCAAGTCACCAATACTCCTACCGAAGAAGCGTTTCATGCAACAGCTGAAGCAACCGTCGCCTTATTGGTGTCCATAGCCCGTCAAATCCCAGCTCTAAATGCTGAAAGACGGGCAATGAAAACCGATCCTGAGCCCTCTTTCCAACGCCCTACGGCAGTGTCTATCCGCAACAAAGTTACAGGTGTTGTTGGGTTAGGACGAATTGGCTCTCGTGTTGCCCAAATGATGCACTATGGCTTCAAAAACACCATTATTTATTACGATCTTTATGAAAATAAAGCAATGGAAAAAGACATCAATGCCCGCAAGGTAGCCTTAGAAGAGCTGATGAAAACCGCCGATTTTATTTGCGTTAATATGCCGCTTTCAGAGCAAACTTACGATTTGGTTAGCCCTGATATGCTTGCGTTGATGAAACCTGATGCGGTACTGATTAACACCGCTAGAGCGGGACTAGTCAACGAAGATGCTCTAATTGACAGGGTCAATAAAGGGTTGTTACACGGTGCAGGTTTGGATGTATACACCGACAAAGTCAACACTATTACGGCACAAAATGTTGCCTTAACTTCCCACTTTGCAAATTTCGAAAAAGAAGCCTACACCGCAATGACCAATTTGGTCGCAGACAATATCATTGGCTATTTAACCAATGATAAACCGGTAACCCCGGTGAACTCACCGTTAAGAGAATAATAATGATAAAAAATCAAACGACTCTGCAACGAGAAAATAGTTATTCCCCTCTAGTCTGGATAAAGTTATTAGGCTGTTCGCTGTTCGGCGTAGGTTTTTTCCTAGTCCCCTTTGTATATGACGGTTCTTGGACCATAAGCCTGGGAGTGGTCTCAAATCTTTTTTCAGGTTTGATTGGTGAAAACATGAAGTATTTCACCTGTAGTATTTTTATCCTTGGTGCACTTATTTCAATTATTTACAATTTGCCCCCGCGCTCCTTTGCTGAAAAACTGCCTTTAAGTGAGAAATTTATAGCGTCACACTGGTTTTGGACGTTATTAGCGGTCATCGGTGGGGTTACGTCGGCAATGACATTATTCCAATTTGGGCCCGAATGGGTGTTTGCCAAAGAAACCGGTGTAACTGCTTATATTGATGTTGCAGGTGCTATTTTTCTGTTGATTGGTTTGGGGTGTTTATTTCTTCCTTTTCTCACCGACTATGGCCTGTTGGATTTCATTGGTACATTATTGCAAAAGGGGTTTCAAAAGTTTTTCAACTTACCAGGTAGAGCCACCATCGACACCCTAGCCTCTTGGGTCGGTTCATCCAGTATTGCCGTGGTTATGACGAACTACCAATATATGCAAGGTTATTACAGTGCCAGAGAGTCGGCGGTAATTGCCACTAATTTCTCGGTCGTCTCCATTCCCTTTGTATTGCTAACCGCGCAAGTTGCGGGTATTGAAAGCCACTTTCTACAACTCTATGCCACTATGATTTTCATTTGTGTTTTGTGTGCCATTGTTACCCCTAAACTGCCCCCTCTATCGTCGTTTAAAGATGAGTATTACGGTGGTAACGGTAAACAACTCAATGAAGACGTCAATCATGGTGAAAGTCGTTTCCTTTGGGCATCTCACCGTGCCTTGGCGACGGCCAAGAAAGCGCCCTCACCTGGCAAATCAATTAAGAAAGGTTTCTGGTCAATGCTGGACATTTATTTGATGATGATGCCAGCGGCCATGACCATAGAGTTTTTAACCTTATCGGTTTATTACAATACAGGCATCTTACAAACCCTTAGTTACCCTTTTTATCTACTATTGGAAGCGCTACAAATACCGGAAGCCGAGATGGCCGCACCAGGTATTTTCATTGGGTTACTCGATCAATTTGTTCCAACCATTATTGCCGGTGATATCGAGTCGCCTATCACCAAGTTTATATTGGCCGGCTTATCCATTACCCAACTGATATTCTTTGCAGAAACAGCAATACTAATTATGCGTTCAGCCATCCCTTTAACCATTATGCAGCTCATAGCGATATTTATTGTGCGCACGATCATTGCGTTTCCTATATTGGTTTGTGTTGCGCATATGCTGTTTTAGGTTAATTGGGTTCACGTACATAACATTCTTCGTATGTTATGTACGACCAAGCTGTGATTAGATCAGCAATAGAAAAACGAGTTTTAATCATTTGGAGTGAAACATGAGCGACATAACACAAATAACAAGCGAGCATATCAGTGCCCATGGACTTCCGGCTTCCGTATTTAAGGACAGCACTACCTATGATATGGAATGTGACAAATTATTTGCCCAAGGCTGGGCGAGCATAGGTTGTGCTCAACAGATAAGCAAACCAGGTGATATCCTACCTATTCGCATTGCAGGACAGTCATTGATTGCGATGCGTAATAAAAATGGCGAAATAGGCGTATTCCATAACGTTTGTCGTCATAAAGCGGCCCCCTTGGTAGATGAACCATGTAATAAACGCAGTTTAGTTTGCCCCTATCATAAATGGACATTTAAAATTGACGGCAACTTGCTGAGTGCGCCCCGCTACTTCGGAAGTGAAAACAAAGTAATGTCTGAGGAAGATAAAGCTGACAAAAGCCTGATCAGTGTTCGCTTTGCCGTATGGTGGGACATTATTTTTGTCAATATTGATGGCAAGGCAGAACCATTTGAAGACTTTATTCGACCTTTAGATGAACAATTGTCTAACTATCCTAAAGACGATATCCATTTAACCAGCAGCACTGATTATTCTGGTGAGGTCAACTGGAAACTTGCTGTAGACAATTTCCTCGACGGCTACCATGTGCCATTCGTCCACTCCCAGGCATGTACCTTAGATTCAGTTCTTGATCAACAAGATCTATTTTTATCTGACAATATCGTGGGCTTACATTTAGCCAATGGTGCCAGTGCTAAACCGGCTAAAACAGCAAAACAGTTACCCCACTTCAACGGGCTAGCAGAGGACAAACGCGGTACTCAACAATGGTTTGGCATTTTCCCTAACACCTTGTTTTTTGTAGACCCATGCTGGGTACAGACCATCGTCATTAAACCCATGGGTGCAACTCAAACAGCTGAAACCTTAAATATATATGTGGTAAATGAAGAAGCCGCGAGTGAAGAGTATGCAGCCGAGCGTGAAACCCTCAATGCGGTTTTAAATGAAGTCAATCAGCAAGATATTGAACTGCTCGATAAACTGCAGGTCACCCGTAGCAATGACATTGCCAATCAAGGCCACCTCAACGCTGCTTGGGATCAGGTGAATATGACCTTCCATCAAATGTGGCTGAAAAAAATGACAGCACAAGCAAATGATGAATAGACAACCCGTGATGAATATGAAATCTATACTTTATCCAATTTTGGCTTCAATTGTGGAGTGTCGCACCTTATGAGTTGTATTATTATCGGCGCTAGTCATGCGGGAGTAAATGCCGCAATTAACCTGCGTAATCTGGGATATCAGGGCAAAATCACCTTAATCAGCGCAGATAAGGTGTTGCCTTATCAGCGCCCACCGTTATCAAAAGCCTTTTTGCAAAATACCTTGCCGGAACAACGCTTATGGCTGCGCCCGGAAGCATTTTATCAACAAAAAGAGATTGATTTAATGTTGGGTAAACGGGTGATCTCTATTGACCGTGAGCAGCAAACCGTTGAATTAGATGACGGGCAATGCCTAACGTACGATAAACTCATTTTAGCCACGGGCGCGTCAATACGACGCTTATCAATACCTGGAAGCGATCTCATAGGCGTGCATTATATGCGCGATTGTGAAGATACTATGGGCTTGCGAGATGCATTGCCAGACGCGAAAAATGTGGTAGTCGTGGGCGGTGGCTATATTGGTTTAGAAGTGGCTGCATCACTTCAAAAGCTAGGAAAAAATGTCACCTTACTTCTTAACCAAGAACGTCCGTTAAAGCACCTAACCAGCGCTGTAGTAAGTGATTATCTCAGCGAGTTGCATAAGGCAAATGGTGTCAATATTCAACCCAATGCGGCAGCTCAGGCAATCATCGGAGATGAAAAGGTGACGGCCGTAGAGGCCAGTAATGGTGAATGTTATCCCGCCGATATCGTTGTCGCGGGAATTGGCGTAAACCCAGAACAAGCGTTGGCACAACAATGCGGTTTAGCAATTGATAACGGTATTCAGGTTAATCAATATATGCAAAGCTCAGATGAGAATATCTATGCTATTGGCGATTGCGTTAGCTTCTTTCATCCAATTTATAACCAGCAAATGCGTATTGAATCGGTGCAAAATGCCACAGATCAAGCTAAAACCGCAGCACTGGCTATATGTGATAAATTAACACCTTATACCGCAACCCCGTGGTTTTGGTCTGATCAATATGATGCCAAGCTACAAATTGCTGGTTTGTCTAACGGTTACGATGAATTTGTAGTGCGTAAAGAATCAGAAAATAGTCTCGCTGTGTTTTATTTTTCTAAACAACGATTAATTGCAATTGATGCGATTAATCAACCTAAATCCTTTATGATCACTCGAAAGTATCTGCATCAGCTGCCCGCCGTTGATAAGAACAAACTAGCAGATAATGACCAGGATCTTAATACCCTATTTACTGAATTAGTTGGAGTTTGAGCATGCCAAATATTACTTTTATTTTACCCGATGAAAATCAACTTACGGTTGCTGCAAGCGATGGCGAAAGCTTAATGCAAGCCGCTGTAGATAATGGCATTGAAGAAATAACTGCCGACTGTGGGGGCTGTTGTTCTTGTGCAACCTGTCACTGTTACATTGACGATGCCTGGAAAGATAAACTCGAACCGGCCGATGAAATGGAAACGGCACTGTTAGACAGCGCAATTGAAAACAAACAAGCAAATAGTCGTTTGTCATGTCAGATATTTTTAACCTCAGATCTAGACGGTTTAGTGGTGAAAATTCCTGAAAGCGATTGGTAAGCAATCACTAGAATGCTGATAAACGCCGTATAAAGTTAACATCCTAGTTAACTCGTCCAAAACCAAAAAAAGCGGAATCTTTTCAAAGATTCCGCTCTTTTTATGTTCTCTTCAAGATATGTTCAACAGAGATTTAACTGCATTCCGCTAAACTAAACTGCTGCATAAAACTGTCTATCCGATTACAGGCATCTTCCAGTTGCTTATCGTCTACAACATAAGAAATACGAATAAAATCAGATGCACATTGACCAAACGCTGCGGCTGGCAATACACCAATTTTTTGCTGCTCAAATAACGCTTCGGCAAATTCCTGAGAACTCAGCCCAGTTTGACTCACATTCACCAGTAAAAACATAGAAGCCTGCGGTGTGATACAACTCAATTTAGGATGTTGCTGAAAGCATTTTAATAAGCGATCTCGACGTCGTAAATAACTTAAACGCATACTTTCTGAGTCAGCCAATGCGTCTGTGTCGGTCAATGCTGTATACGCCGCTTGTTGAATAAAACCGGGTAATCCATACAACATGCACAATGACAGATTACTTAAATGTCCAATCAATTCAGTGGGACCAATCGCCCAACCTACCCGCCAGCCTGTCATAGCATGAGATTTAGATAAACTATTGAGGGTGATAGTGCGCTCTGCCATATTCTCTAAACCAGCAATACTGACGTGTTCACCTTCAAAAATAGTATGGCTATATACCTCATCAGAGACCACCCATAAATCATGTTTGATCGCCAAATCTGCAATCAACTGCAATTCCTGCTTATTCAGCATAACCCCAGTAGGGTTATTCGGAGTTGCAAAAAATATCGCTTTGGTTTTGTCGGTAATTGCCTGCTCTAATGCCTCAACGTCTAGACAAAAATTATTTTCTTTATCCATCGCCACAGGTATCAGTTTAGCGCCCGTTAACTGAATACAAGCTTCGTATGTTACGTACATCGGCTGTAACACAATCGCTTCATCCCCCGGCTCTAAAATGCACATTGAACTGGCAAACAAGGCATTTTGTGCCCCAGCCAGCAAAATAACATTATCCTTAGTCACCTGTTGAGCGCATTTTATCTGATGTTGCTCGGCAATTTTACTGCGTAGATTGTCACGCCCTTCTATTTCAACGTAATGTGTATCTCCGCTACGCAACCCCTCAATGGCAGTGTCTATAACCGTGGTTGGCGTATCGAATTCAGGATCACCAATACTTAAAATAATCACGCTAGGATCGCGTTCTTTCAATGATGTTGCTTTAAAATGAATATCCCAAGCATCCACGGTTTCGCCTTGAATGGCTTGAGTTAATGGCGCATAACGCATGTTCAATATTCCTAAATTTTAGGTAGATGATAAACTTAATTGATGAATAATCTGTACAGCATTAAGCATCACTTTCACGACGCATCTGCATCGATCAACAATGCTTTGGTTTCGGTATACTCTTTTAAGCCTTCAAGGCCCCACTCACGGCCATTACCTGATTGTTTATAACCACCAAATGGACTGTCGGTATTAAAATAAGCACCTTGTAAATAGCATTGACCAGCACGTAATTTACTGGCAACTTTAATCGCCTCAGCGCGATTTTCGGCATAAACCGCTGATGACAAACCAAAGGGCGTATCATTAGCCAACTCAATGGCATGGGCAATGTCTTGGTAAGGGATAATGCACAAAACAGGTCCGAAGATTTCTTCCTGGGCAATGGTCATGTCATTGCTAACATTGGAAAAAATAGTAGGTGCAACATATGCGCCCTTGCTGAATTCTTCGGGCACTTGTGTGCCGCCACAGAGTAACTTCGCGCCTTCTGCTATGCCTGTGTTGATATAGCTTAAAACTCGCTGCTGTTGCAGTTGAGAACTCAGTGGACCCAAGTTGGTTTCAGCCAACATAGGATCACCAATCTGCCATTCTGCAGCAACGGTTTTGGCAATGCTCTCCACTTCGGCTAATTTCTCTGCAGGCACTAACATGCGAGTTAGGGCACAACATGTTTGCCCAGAATTAAGCATCACATCTTCTACACCGTAGCGTACAGCTGCGTCTAAATCGGCATCAGGGGTGATAATATAGGGGGATTTTCCGCCCAACTCCTGACAGACTCGTTTTACTGTCGGCGCGGCTGCCTGAGCAACCTTAATCCCAGCTAAGGTAGAGCCGGTAAACGACACCATGTCCACCAGCGCATGACTGCATAAGCTCTCACCAATTTCACTGCCGACGCCGGTTAATAAATTAAATACACCAGCAGGTAAACTAGTACCATCAATAATCTCGGCAAGGATCAAATCTTGTAATGGGGTTTGCTCGGCAGGCTTAACCACTATGCTACATCCAGCAGCTAGCGCTGGACCCAGTTTGCCAACCAATTGTGACAAGGGGTAATTCCAAGGATTAATTAACACACACACGCCGACGGCTTCTGACACCACAATATGATTGGTATGTTCTTGTTGTTTATCCATTTCTGCAGCCATTGGCGCGAAACTGCGCAAGGCATCAATGGCTCCTTGCACTTGTAGGTCGGCAGCAACTGAAATAGGACATCCCATTGAAGCAACAATTGCCTGGGTTAAGTCATCTTTACGTGACTGCATGCCGTCAGCAATTTCATTGATAATAGCAGCTCGAGTTGATGATGGATTTTCAGACCAAGCTGCAAATGCTTTTTTTGCTGCACCAACGGCAAGCTCGACGTCCTGTAAATTTGCGGATGGCACCCTTGCACAGATTTCACCATTGGCAGGATTGACCACATCTAAGTGCCCATTGCCGGCACTGTTAACCCAGCGTCCATCAATATAGAGTTGTTGGTAATTTTTCATTTGCTACCTTTTGCCATACTCGCTAGCTGGCCAATTTTAATACTGCGCCTAGCAAAACCTGACAGCCTGCTGTGATGTCTTCCGGCGTGGCATTTTCAGCTTCATTGTGACTAATACCATCTTCACAGGGTATAAAAATCATCGACGTCGGAGCCACTTTAGAGATGTAAACAGAATCATGGCCCGCCCCTGAAAACATTTCTTCATAGGCAAATCCGGTTTCTTCAACAGACTCACGAACCGCATTAATACAGTCTTGATTAAAAACCACAGCGGGTGAATCCCACTCATCTAAGATGTTGAAATCAACACCACATTCAGCGCTAATTTGTGCTGAAATTTGCCTAAATTGCGCATCCATTTTGACTAACACGTCTTGCTCAGGGTGGCGTAAATCTACCGTTAAGGTTAAGGTTTCAGGTACCGTATTTCGCGAACCCGGGCTTACATTTATGTCACCAAAAGTGGCTCTTGCAAGTGGACCATGTTGCTCGGCTAAAACATAAAGCTGACTAACAATAGCCGCCATCGCTTTGACAGGATCTTTACGCTGCTCCATGGGTGTAGGGCCTGCATGTACAGGTTGCCCTTGGATAACTAAGTCATACCAGCGCATGCCCTGCACACCTTTCACTACACCGATAGGTTTACCGATCGACTCTAGAATGGGTCCTTGTTCAATATGTAATTCAAAGGCAGCTTTGATGGGAAAAGGTGCACAAGGTGACTCACCTAAGTAACCAATGCGTTGCAACTCTTGCTCAATGGTTAGGCCGTTTTTGTCAGTGCGCTGCAATCCATAATCTAAATCAAACTCACCGCACCACACGCCAGAACCTATCATTGCAGGTGAAAAGCGTGCGCCTTCTTCGTTAGTCCAAACCGCGACTTCAACTGGGTGTAACGTTTCTATTTGGTTGTCTTCTAAGGTGCGCAGTACTTCTAAACCGCCAAGTACGCCATACACACCATCAAATTTTCCACCAGTAGGTTGCGTATCTAAATGACTTCCCATTAACACCGGTGGCAAACTGTTATCTGTGCCTTTTCTGCGCAAAAAAAGATTGCCCATTTGATCAACTCTTAGCTCACAGCCAATTTCTTTGCACCATTTAACAAATAAATCTCGACCGGTTTTGTCATCATCGGTTAACGCCTGACGATTACAGCCACCTTTATTGGTCGCACCGATTTCAGCCATCGTCATCAGACTTGACCATAATCTTTCGCCATTAATTTTCAAAGTCACTATTGCTCTCCTATGCGTCTTTACGACTTAGCGGCTGACACATGCAGTGTACACCGCCTCCGCCAGAGGTAAACATCGACATATCAGGGGCATATACCTCTAGGCCGTGCGCTTTGGCTTTATCTACAAGCTCGGTACTGGCTTCGGGGATCAAGACGCGATCTTTACCCAATGCAACCACGTTTACCCCAAGCTCCAACACTGAACGATAAGAAATGTCGAGGATCTCAATGTCTCTGGCTTTTAACCAGTGCAACAATTCATCTTCAACCGCTTGGGTACAAACCGCGGCTAATTTATCGGTTAGCATTGCAAATTTCACATCTAGATGTAAGAAGTATGGGTCAAATTGGTAAGATTTAAACTCCCAACCTTCCTTTTCTACCCAGCTACGAACCTGATTAATACCTGCTTCACTAGTACGTTCGCCCGTGTAGCCGCACAGTACAACACCAGGCTCTAGTACCATGAAGTCGCCGCCTTCAAAAGAACCAGCTGTAACAGCATCATAAATTGGAATATTGTTCTTTTGATAAAACTGCGAAACGCCTACCCACTCGCCTCTTCTCCAAGGACTATACATTTGGGTAATAATTGGCCCCCATGGCGTGAGTACAGAAGAATCACGGGCATAAATTTGATAGGGTAAGTTTTCATCAGCTTCAAGTATATGAGTCTTAACACCACAATGTTGATACACATCCAACATTTCTTTGTATTGCTGCTGTGCTACTTGTTTATTAAATTCCCGTCCTAACCGAATGGAACGACGAGCCATAGCATTACCACTTTTCCAGTCGTAATGATCCATGGGGCCAATCAAAACCTCTTGTAACTCCCCATATTCGGAGTCCATACTCCAATGTTCTAGTCGAGAAGTACCGCCTTGCGAATTGCGACGAAAATAATTAGCTGTCATGTGTAAAATCACCCTATCAGAATACTTAGATTTAGTTTATGGTTATATTTTAATTACTCAAGCAATGTTTTTTCACCATACCGGTCTAATAATTAGACCAAAATAATGAATTATAATGGTGAGCCAATATACGCTGACACGATGAGATTCGACGCAAATTTGCCAGACAGTCGAAGGTTACGCCATGAAACATGATAAAAGTCCCTATATAGACTTACGCCAAATTCCCCTTAATGCATTACTTGCCTTTGAGGCCGCTGGACGACACTGCCACCTTCGCCGCGCAGCACAAGAAATGTTTGTATCGCACTCAGCCCTAAGTCGGCACATTAAATTGTTAGAAGCTCGACTGAACACGCAACTGTTCGAACGAAAAAATAACAAGTTGCGATTAACCGCCGCCGGTAGTCGACTGCTGTCTTCCATTCAAATTGCATTTACTGAGCTTAATAAGGGATTACATTTACTTGATCCCACCTTAGTGGCAGGAGAAATAGTGATAGGCACAACCGCCACAATTATGTTGAATTGGCTTTTACCTGTTTTGGCAAATGTTCAGCGTCAGTACCCAGAAATTTCATTTAAAGTGCAAACCTTAGAACCCCATCAACAATCATTGCCGTCAAATCTTGATATTGCCTTATGTTTAGGTCAGCCAGAAGATCCTGTCAAAACCATCACAAAGTTGTATGACGAATATTATGTGCCGGTTTGTAATCAGGCATTGTTGAAAGGAAAAAACCTTCAATCAGTTAAGGCGTTACTCAATTATCCCTTATTGCACGACGGATTAGGTCAATGGTTCACCTGGTTTAGCCACCACCAATTAGATGGTAATGACTCACCACAACATACTTACTTTGAGTACGCTTACCAAGCGATAGAAGCCGCGCGGCTGGGTATGGGATTAGCACTGGCTGACATTGTTGAGGTTTCAGAGGATATTCAGCAAGGTAAATTGATGCAAGTGGGTGATTCGGCTCACACCGAAGGACAATCGGTATTTTTAGTCACCCATGACAGGACGCAAATGAACTATCGTACTCAGTTGGTGCTGCGCAGTATTTTGCAAAACCTTGAGCAAAAAGGAGCAAGACTTGAATCGACGGCTCACCTTAATGATTTTTAACCCAATGATTGACTAAAATTTGTACCTGGCAACTAACATACAATTATAGCTAGCTCGTAACGACGCTACTGCTGACAAATACTATTTCGGCCTGCACGTTTCGCTTCATACAATGCCTTATCTGCGCGTTTAAATAAACTTTCGAAGTCGTCATCTTGATTCAGTTGGGTTATACCAATACTAATAGAAAGTTGTTCACCTGCGATAAGCTGCATATCATTGATTTGCTCCAACAACCGGTTTCCTACCATCATCGCCATTTGACTATTGGTATTTGGCAAAAGCACAATAAATTCGTCGCCACCGAAACGCCCTAACAAGTCGTCTGGTCTTAAAAGTTGTTTGACCTTCTCACTTAACTCTTTTAGCGCTTGATCGCCCACGTTGTGGCCATGAGAATCATTTATATTCTTAAAATGGTCGATGTCATAAACCAATAAACACAAATCATTTTTTTCCCATTGGGCGTGACGTATTTCAACCATTGCTCGCTGTGTAAGGTATTCTCGCGAAGCGGTTTGGGTTAAATTATCCACAAATACTTTATTTTTAAGTTGATGGTTGTGCGCGGTTAATGCCGGCACGGCAATGGCAAACAATGCATTGGACGCGACTACGTTGATGGCATATTGATAGACCATAACAAAATCCATTAACCCCAATTTATCCACTAAAAAGACAATCAAAAGGCTGGTCAATGCCAAACTGAGTACATTTAAAAATGCATTCTCAGTACAAGCAATCCACATATGGGGTAACACCAAAAAGAAAATCATAAAAGAACTGTCGATTGATTGACTGTAATTAGCAACCGTCATGGTCAACACCACTAATGATAACGCAATCAGAACCTTCAACTTAAATTGTGGCGTAGGAAAAGGAGTCTGCCCTTCGATATGGTGCAGTATATGGAACGGCTTTTTAGGATATAAAATATGCAACACACTGAAAAATAAAGGGCTTAGCACAATAATGCCCGCCATATCGCCAATCCAGAAGGGTAACCACGCAGTGGAAAACTCTTGAACCGTCATCATATCGGTATAAATTAAAGACATTAACACCAACAAAGTGGCAACCAAAGATGAAATAGTTGCAATGACTAGAAAGCTAATAATTGATAAAAGTAAGGTCAACTTTTTACTTTGGGTAAACCACCGCAACAAGCGACTCCCCATGTAGTAGGGAACAATATGAGCAAATCCAAACAGCACACCGCTCAATAAAACTTGCTTAAAATTTAGCTGAATTTGATAGTGGTTACTGGTAAACAACGTCACCAATATCGCCCCAAGCATAATAACAGGAGTTGCCCGAAGCCCAACAACAAACAATACGGCGAAGCTTAATCCCGCGGCAGGAAACCAAACACTAGCATGGTTAGTATACTCAACTAATGCACCACTAAACCACACTAGCAACCAGCATAGTAATAACATGCACGCTCTTGCATTTGCTGAGCTTTGCAAAAAAGCTAAGACTTTTCGTACTACAGCCGCTTTCGCTAAATTTGCTGAAAAAACACTTTTCTGCATTTAAATACTTTTCCTAAAGAATAGACCTTAACCACCACAAACACGTCCCACTTATCGGCTCAATAGCATTATGTACAGAAGATAGAACGTTCTCAGTTAGTACTAAGATACTAACAAGCTTAGCAAGGTTCCATTAAAACAACCTAAAGTTCAGCATCGGGAATATGCAAAAATGAAAAATATAATAACGTTTTTTTGAAATTTTGGTAAATAACAATTTAATTTGTTAGCCGTTATTTACGCGCAGTGTGATCGATTTTAAACATGAAAATGAGTCATGCCGAGGGGGTTACCCCCTTGTTTCCTCATTGCGCTATATAGGTGAACGCAACAAGGAAGCAAGAAAGTGAGGGCCGTTATCCAAGATTTAGCGTGGCATCAATGGCCACGCACCGCCTATTAAGAGCATCATTAAGTGGCCTACAGGGTTTATATAATCAGCGCTTTGTTTCATCAGTGAGGTGCCAGGGCGTTGCAGGTCGTAATATCCGCAAAGGTTGACCGGCTAACTTAGAAACATCTGGTACTTGTACACTGCGTTTCGGCGCGCCCATAAAGGTCACTTCCACACTAATCGGCTGTAATTTTGCTAATCCAAAATAGATGGGCCGAGCACTTTGCGCATTGTACCCGCCTCCTGTAGGGACAATTCTTGAACCAAGAACGTTACCTTGTGGGTCATAAAACCTGACGACTGCCCCCTGCTGAGTATAATTGCCATGGCTATCGAGGACTAGCACAGATAATCCCCTTGCTCTGGCATCTTTGTTTAGCTCATTTCTAAACACAAAATGCCCACCTTCTTCGCCAAAGGTATCGGTAATTGATAGGTCTAGATCACCATCGTTGTCGTAATCTATCCACTCTACTCCACGAGTTACAAATAACCATAATCGCCCAGTTACTCAAGAAGGTAGTTCTGAGGGATGAGATAGGTAGAACTTGCAATTCTGATAACCACCATTAGTATGATTATCATAGCAAATTCGAATAACAAGCTTACTCAAATAATCAGTTTAGGAACCCGTAGAAGCGCATTGTCACGACCTTAGCTAAGACGAAAAGTCGCAAATTTTAAACGCTTTACATGGGTAGGAATAGATTTCGGGTTTCACATCACTCAGCCCTTTCATTTTTTTGGCTGTGAACGCTTTTTCAAATGTTGCGATGCGTTGGTAGTAATCATCTAAAAGTTTTTGTTTAGTTTCATCATCGACAAACGAAAAAGTAAGTGAGTTAGCACCTGTTTTGACTAATTCCGACCACGACATATTAAAGTTCGTCACCGCGGTATAATACTCATCGGTCATGTTTGAATCCCACATCCCCCGATCATCGGTTGATAATGCCACTGGCACGCCTAAACGCAAATATTCAGGAAACGGATGTTGTGAATAATCGTCAACATACTCTAATAAAAGATTACTGATTAAGTTAATTTCAATCAGGTATTGGTTGTAGCGCATCAATAATAATGTGTCAGCATCGTCTATTAAGTTAAAGCCATGACCTATGCGGGTAGCGCCTAATAAAAGGGTATCGCGAATATGCTGATTAGGCTCATCGGTTTCACCGGCATGAATGGATAAATTAACCCCGTGATATTGATGTCGAAGCTTTCTCATGGTGTCTAAAAAGCGCAACGGATGGCCTTTGTCGTTATCTTCACGGCCAACCATATCAACAGCAACATAAAGTTCTGGATGTTCAGAGACAAATTTATACATCCATTCTAAGGCAGGTAACGCTTGCGAATGAAAGCGCAGCAACGAATATTGCAGACGAACAGTCACCCCACTGTCAATGGCATCTTTTTGGGCAAAGCGTTTAAGGTACATCTGATAAACCTGCTCATCTTCAAACCCGCTACCATCAGGATGAACAAAACCACGAACGCCAGCATCGGTCTCTAAATAAGATAAACCTTCAGCGCCAAATGCTTGCATGTTTTTGACAATTAGATTGGCTTGCATATAAGGGTTGGCAAGCAAGGAATTAAGGCGCGTCCAATGGGTTACAAAAAATTCTTCGCGTCCTTCACTCGGTTTATCTAGGCGAATACTATCCATCCAGGCTTGTTTTTGTTCTGGGCTGAGATCTTGCAAACGTTTATATTCAGACTGCTCACAGCTATCGAGTTTTTGGTATTCAAACTGCTGAATATTAACAAACAACATTAAGTAAGGTGAGCCTTTGAATTGATCTGAACCATAAGCTTTGCAATTGTTAATTTTAACTTTTGTATAGTAAATATACCCGTTTTTTCGTTGCTTTATAGCTTCATCAAACCACCACTGTGAACGATTCGAACCTGATGAATGATTATGTAAATCGCCCCCTTTGGGCATCGCATATAAAAAGGTATACAGGTCTTTAGCTGACGCCGTTTTTTTGAAAGCTTCAAACTCACTATCAAAGGTTGCAGCAAAGGTGTTGCACACCACACTCATACAAATGACTGAGAGTATATATAGCAATTTCATGTTAACGGCTCCAAAAAGCGGATGGTTTATTTAAAAGTTGATTACTTGTCAGCAGGCTAAATTAACCTGCTAATTGAACAAAACAAAATGAAATCTGATTATTTCACGTCGTAGGGTAATGCACTCTCATAGCTACTCCAGTTTTTCACAATTTCCTGAATCACTGTATTGCCTACTATATATGCTGCATTTTTAGCAGGATAACCACCATCGGGATACGGAGCCGTGACACTCCAACTGGTTAACTTGTCGGCAGGTGCCATAGTGTAGTTACTCACGGTTCTTAACACCATGACTCTTTGCGGATCCACTTTACCAATCCGAGCCAGACGCATAAGTGATGTTAAGGTTCCTGAGTCTTCCATATTACTGGTCATAAAGTTTGCAGAATCACCACCGTATAAGGTTAACCAATCGTTGGCCCATTCATTTAAGTGTTTACCATGCCAGTATTTACTCGCGCTTAATGTATCTCCCATGGTCACAAAAGGAGGCTTTTGCGCGTTTGGCATCGTTTTATATAATTCTCTAAACGTTTTTATACCTTCACTGTCAGGGAGTTGAATATCTTTTGTTTGACTAAAAGCCCAATCGGCTAATTGACTGTTTAAATCGAAGGAAACCGTATCTAGCGTCCATCCGGTAGAGATGTCTGCCGGTTCTTCAGCAGGTTCAGTGGCACCTAATGGGATAATTCCATATGGCCAAGAATCCGGTATTTCTCTGGCATCAATTTGATAAATAAGATCGCCATCAACAACATGCTTGGCCCATGCTGCAGAACCCAGCGACAAATCTTCTGGATCACCACCAGCAATACCTGCAACTACCCAATAGGCTTTACTTAGGTCAAAGCGAGGATCTAGCCCCAGTGCCATAATTGACGCCGTTGCATTGGGGATACCACCCCCCACACAAATCACCAACACTCCATCTTTATTGAGGTATAAATCGTACTCGCCTAATGGGAAGTCTAATTTTTGAGAAAAGTCTCCACGTTCCAACCAAAGTTGAAGCTCCCCCGCGTCATCTCCCATTGCATCGCCAGACTCATACATAGTCACCACTACGGCTTTAATTGCATGGGTTTGTAATGCGGTTTGTACTTCGGCTTCTGCCACACTGACAGGCTTAATTTTGGTCGTGGTTTCATTATTACCGCAAGCAACAGTGTTAGCCGCTAGTAACACTAACATTGCAGGCTTAGCGTATTTCAAAAATGACATATTGATACTTCTCCGGTTAGATCACACTCAAAAACTTGACCAGCTGGTCAGCAAATACTATACCGATTGGCTAAAAATGGCGAATAAATAGGTTTCTGATAAATAGTGTTGTTAGGTTTACCCATTGATGGGAAAGGGCTAGGGAAAATAATCGACAGTTAAAAACACAGATTGAAAATACGAGCCAGCTTTCCTTTGCACTTACTTATTTGGACAATAAGCGATGATCATGGTGCATGAGCATCTAATCAGTGCAGGGAATAACAATCAATAGATATCTAAAAACCCCAAAAGAATCGGGGTTTAAAAAAGCAGAAGAAGAATAAAATTAAACCATAGAAAAGTTAGCTAGGCAGACTATAACCGCCTAGCAAACAATCGATGAACCAAATCAAAAAATAGCTTATTTAGCACTCACTTCAGTAAACACATAGGAATGCTGCATATCAATGAGTGTAAGGGTGCGTTTGCCTGCATCATTTTGACCAATTACCAATTCCAAACCAAAAATTGCAGGATTCGTCATCACAATAGAGTGTTTTCCATCTGAGCTGGTTTTGGTTGTGACAGTGCTCGTCCAAACGCCAGGATCAAAAATGGTTTGCCCGCCCACTTGTGTAATCGATAATTCACCTAAAATATCACTTTCGTAATGTTTGGCCAGGTTAGCCAAAATGGTCGCGTCACCCGGTAGATCAATTTCATTCAATCGGGCGGCGATGCCTTTTTGCTGTTCAAGTGCAAACACCTCTACTTCCTCAGCAGCCTTGGAAGGAGCGTCATAAAGTAATTCAATTAGTTTACGTTGGAATGCCGAGGCTAAATAATATCCTTCATCGGAGTTGGTCAAAATTACCGCGGCAACATTGGCACTGGGTATCACAATAAATTGGGATTTATAACCCGCCATACTGCCGCCATGTTCAATAATCTCCACCCCTGCGATTTTCTTGGTACTTAGCCCCATTCCATAATATTTATCTTTACCAGATGACACTCCAGGTTGGCGTCTTTCTAACAACGGTTTTTCAGCAAAGAGCCTTTCACCTTCAGGTGTTACCCCTAACGTTAGTTCATTGGCAAGATACTTGAGCATATCCGACGAGGAAGAAAAAGCGCCACCAGAAGGGCGATAAGGTATCACCGTCAAATTAAATCCCTGCTCCGGGGTTTGTAAAACCTCTTTAAGCTCATAGTCCAATCCTAGGGCATGAGGTTTAGCAATATTGCCTGCAATCGCCGTGCTGAATGACAATGTAGTGCTCTTCATTTGCAAGGGATCAAAGATAAATTCTTGCATGGCTTTATCGTAAGCAGCTCCTATTTCCATGTCGGGATATAAAATATGGCCTGCAATATAGCCCGCTACCGCTGGCATTTGATTATTGTATTGATACAACTCCCCAAATTCACTAGTAGGCTCTACATTGGCTAAATCTTCTACGGCCATTAAGGTTGGCGCATCCGGGCCACTATTAAATACCCAAGTCATATCTTTACGGGGTAAGCCTGTGCAAGCACAGACTAAGTGACGGATCAGTACTTTATTTGTGGTTTCTGGGCTTCCTAGTTTAAAGTCAGGGTAGTGATCAGTAACTTTGTCATCCCACTGCAACTTGCCCATCTCTACAAGTTTGGCCAATAGTAATGTGGTCATTCCTTTGGTATTGGAAGCCACTTGAAACAGGGTGTTTTTATCTACTGGCTCTTTGGTAAGGATGCTTTTAACCCCTACCCCACCTTCGTACAGGATTTTACCATCTTGATAAATCGCCACACCAGCACCTGGAACATGCAGTTTTTCGGCAGCACCACTGACAAAGCTCAGCAGCGCATCTAATTTGTTTGAATCCAATGTATGAGCGGGATTGCCTGACACATCTTCAGCTTCATAGCCTTGTACCGTATAGCTATCAACTAATAAGTTTAATTGAGAACCCCGCTTACCCAGTACCGCCAAACTAAAATCAACTAATACTACATGCCAGTCACTCTCTTTACGCAACACTAGGGCAAAAAAAGCCCGCTCTTCAGATATGGCACTTTCATACTCAATAAAAGTTTGTTGTTGCCAGCCGTTTTTAGCCACCTCATCATTATTAAAACGCACTGTTCGGGCAAAGTCTGGATAGATTTTATGCCAGGCTTGCAAGGCTGCGCTGGCAGAATCATCGGCACCTTCTACCACAGTCAAAGCGATTAACGCACCACCTTCGGGCGCAGTATATTTAATGACTTCAGCCCCTTTTTCTTCAATCCAATTTTCAGGTGCTTCGTAGGTTGCCCCAAACCAAGTGTTAGACAGCTGGTCAGGCTTTTCCATGTCCGACATGGCGGACTGCACAGGAGGTTCAACAGTAGAGGTTTCGCTTGTACAAGCATTGAGCACTAAGATAAGTGAAAAAATAATCGGGTAGCACTGGCGTTTTTGCATAATTTCAGTCCTTTGAATTGGTTAAAAAACAGTCTAAACCAATCAGAATAATTTGCAATGTTAAACAAAATTATCAGGTACATTTAAAAACAAAAGCGGTTAGCTTTACTGCTATTCCAGTCACCTATTTTCTGCAGTTATTTAAAATGCAAATCATTGCAGAATTCACCTGTTACTCGATAACGTTTTAACTTTCCCTCGAGTTTTTCAAGTTGCTCTAAATTGTCAGCAAACGCACTTGTTAAACCTAATTTGTCACTTAAAGCGATATGGGTTTTCACTAATTTAATTAGTTTTGTGAAATCTGCTGACTTCCCCGCTTTTTCAATAATGGAATTCTCGCGGCTTATTTGTAACGTTAGCTGTATAAGTTTTGGGTCCATAAAGATTTCTCAAATTTTTTTTATTGTTATCTAGAAAAACTCATTTAAGGCATTTATTGGCTTACGATGTTTTAGCAAATTCGGGAAAGTGTGATTTGCAGATATTTACGGTTTTTTGACTGGTAAACACCGTTTTGGACCTGTTCTGCGTCCAAGCAGTGAGTGACATTTTTGTATAGTGGAGCAATATTGAAAGGCGAGTTTGCCATCTTTGATATTGTGTTTTCATGCTAAGTCTCTACTACTTATAGGCGACGTTTTTGTATACGCGACTGCTTTTGCCCGCTTCTACCACCGATTTCCATTAAACTGGTGATACCTTGTTCACACCAACGTTTTGCTGGCTCAACAATATGGCTAAGATTGCGATCATCTACTTTGTTGTATAAGTGTAATGAAGATTGAAAATCTCCCACCTGACGATAAATATCTGCACATAGCAAGGTCATTTCATCAGAGGAATAGTCGGTGTAGCGGTGTAAAATGAACTGGCAAACCCTGTGATACTGCTGTTTTAATGCTGCATCCGCTTCTTGCTCGTTTCCGTACATTCGATATGTTTGATTAAACACTTGCAGCGCTTTTAAGGCCCAATTGAATCTCAAATCACTTTGAGTGTCGTTTTCAAACAATTCTAGGTAAACGTCAAATGATGGTTTGGGAAGGTAACTATATTCAGGTTCTTTACCTACCAATTTCTCCCAAAATCGGCGCTTTAAAGGCTGTTCGACTAAATCAAGACTCAAAATATCTTTAATCACAGCCTCACAATTTGGGCACCTAGCCACATTGCACAGGGTATCTTGCAAACCATTTACACTTCCTCCGTCAGAGAAAGTTTTTTGCATCATTGTGTTAAAAGACAATAACACGACGCGCAGGTAACGGGCCGCACAATGGGGGCAAGCGATGACTTCGGGCTCGGCAAATCGAGTCATTTTTAATTCCTTTTAATGTTTATGAGCGGTGGTAATTACATGATCGTCTTCACTGATAACCACAAACACGTCTCTTTGTACTTGCATCAATAATCGTTTTAACTTTTTGCACAAAGATTTTTGTGTTTGCTTATCTAACTCTAGCACATAGGTATTGCCTTTTTGATGGGTCTCCATGCCTAAGGCGTTTAAAAGTAACACCAAGTCTGGAGAGATACCCCGCTGCTGGCAGCGTTTTTGAGCATGCTGTGAAATCGTCATCTTAGTTCCTTTTGGTTAAAACGTAACCTAAGCATATGTCGTAGAAAACGACAGATAAACAACTGTGCAGATACACATGTACAGTTTTCAGGCAGATATCCACAATGAACCTCTTAAAAGCAATCCCGTTACAGAGTTAACTCATTGTTTTAAATGTTTTTTATGAAAATATGAACGAACAATACAGCTTAAACACCTATATAAAACGAACATATATTGCGCAAAATAATTTTGCTAAAGCCCCACCAGTATGCTGATAATGAGCCAATTAGCGTAGTTACTGACGACATATATGAATCAAAAATCTAATTGGCCGTTTCGATACGATTTACTTCAGCGTTATCGATTAATTGAAATTGTAGCCTTGTGGGAAGGTAAGCTTAATGCTGGGCATTTAACCGATTATTTTGGGATTGGACGACAGCAGGCATCCAAAGATATTAATGAATATCGCAATAATATCGGCCCAGACAACCTCATTTATAATTCCTCATTGAAAGGCTATGAACCCTCTGACAACTTTGCTCCAAAAGTAACTTTAGGAGAAGCTGATGAGTACTTACAGTTAATTCATCGCAATAGTGATTTGATGAATACCTTTCACGATATGACCTTAGGTTTTGACTATACCCATAACTTGCCACTCCCCAAATATCGGGTTCAGCCTACTGTGCTGCGTCAAGTGGTAAAAGCCTGCCGAAACAAACTCCGCCTTGAAGTGGATTATCGCTCGGTAAATGCCCCAGATAAAGCAGGCCGCATTATTGTGCCCCACTCCATAGTGCATTCTGGTATGCGTTGGCATGTGCGTGGGTTTTGTGAAAAGAACCAAGATTATCGCGACTTTGTGCTAACCCGGTTTTATGGCACTCCGGAAGTAATGGGGAAAAGTAACCAGTCAATAGAACAAGACACGGCCTGGCAGACTAAAGTGAATGTTGTTTTTATACCAGACCAAAGGTTGTCTGATGCCCAACAAGAGGTGGTGGCCAATGATTTTGGTATGACAAACCAAAGTTTGCTGATCCAAGTGCGCGGTGCGTTAGTGCAGTATTTATTACAAATGATGCGCATTGATATGAATGTCATTGCCGCCGATCCCAGAGCGCAACAGGTGGTCATTCAGAATATGGATGCGGTTAAACAGTGGCTGTTTAAATAAACAGCCCGTAACCGGTATTTTAGCCACACCTTAGTTTTTATTCTTTGACTGAGGTTTGCTAAGCTAGGCCAAATTAACAAAGCTGACTTACCTCAATGACTCACCAAATGAACGCGATTTTTTCCTATGTATTAACCCTAACCGCTTGTGCATTATTATTGGGCGCGTGTGCAACTGCCGAAAAACCTCAAGAACAATTTCACAGCCCATCCAAATTACCCATTGCGGTGTTAACCACTGAGTATGGTGATATCCAAATTGCGTTGGATGTAAACAAAGCCCCCATAAGCGCCAATAATTTTATCGCTTACATAAAAAGCGATGCGTTTAAAACACTGACATTTTATCGCACCGTTGATCATAACAATGATAATCACCCCCTTAAAATAGCGGTTTTACAAGGTGGTTTAAATGCCGCACTGGATGATCCTTTTGAAGCCGGGCTACCGGCAATTCCTCACGAGTCCACGGCGCAAACCACCCTCACTCATAAAAGGGGGGCAGTATCTTTTGCGCGCGGTGATTTAGGAACCGCACAATCTGAATTTTTTATCTCGACCCAGGATAATCCCCACTTAGATGCCGGCGGATTGCGTCACCCTGACAAACAAGGTTTTGCGGTATTTGGCAATGTGATTGCAGGCATGGAGGTAATCGATAAAATTGCGGCATTACCAGCTCAACGAGCGCACAACAATCCCTATGTGAAAGGGCAATTGCTAACTCAGCCAGTGCCTATCACTAAAGTCACACTCGAAAACTAACGAATTCCAGCTAAACGGTTATTTAGCCATGGCTTTTACAATAAGGGAAATCAGCGGCGGGAAAAATACTTTCCTGCTTTACTTTTTTTTAAAAAACTTAGAACATTCATGCACTTGCATAGCTTTGCTTAATGCTAATTTACTGATAAACTTTTCAATGGGGTTGTATCTAGCCCTTTACCAACTCAAGCATTTTGTCATCGTTAATAAAAGCCTTTAACAGGTAAGCATAATTTTTTGAGCAATTTATACACACAGTAAACAACTATTATAAAAGTGCAGGTGAACGCCTGTGCGCACTTGTACTTCCCAACTACCAATTAACTAACTTAAATAACAAGGGATCCACCACAGTGACACATCAAAAATCATCCACGTCTATCTTAAAAGCACCCCAATTGAAGGGTAAGACCCTGCTGGCAATGGCCATAGCAACGTGTTTATCTCCTATGAGTCTGTATGCACAATCCAATGAAAGTGGCGCAAGCAATGCTGAAGTTGAGCGTGTTGTTGTTACCTCTCGTAAACGTTCAGAAGATATGAATGATGTGCCTATTAGCATTAACGTAGTGACCGATGAGCTAATCGATAACCTTGGGGCTGCCGACTTTACCGACTTGTTGGGCGTAGTGCCTAGTTTAACCTCTTACCAAAATGGTCCAGGCAGAACGCGTTTATCTATTCGCGGTGTAGCCAATGGTGGCGGTAACGACAACGATACCCAAAACCAAGAAACCGTGGGTATTTATATGGATGAAATCCCCATTTCCATGGGCGGCATGAACCCAGAATTCGCATTATTTGATTTGAAACGTGTGGAAGTTCTACGCGGCCCGCAAGGAACACTATTTGGTGCTGGTTCAATGACAGGAACAGTGCGCCTTGTTTCCAACGAACCTGACCTGAATGAATTTGGTGGTCGCTATGAAGCCAGCGCATCGTCTATTAGCCATGGTTCACAGAACTACTCGGTGAAAGGTTTGATTAATGCGCCTGTTATTGAAAACCAATTGGCCATTCGTGCTAGCGGTTATTACATGGATAACGGTGGTTACATCGATAATGAAGTGACTGGTGAAAAAGATCTCAACGATGGTATCTCTAAAGGTGCAAAGATCTCCACATTGTATTTCCCAACGGATAATTTACGCGCAGAATTAACCCTACTTCATCATAACTATTCAGACAATGGTTATCCACAAGACATCGACTCTACTGCGTTTTTAACCAGAAACTACACCTCTTTTGATGGTTTTGATGATGAAGTCAATATTGCCAACTTAACCTTAAAATATGATTTAGAGTGGGCTGAATTAGTCAGTTCTACCTCTTATTTTGATCGTTCCATTATTAACCGACGTTCGCTGGATTTATTGTTCGAGTCGGCCCTGCCACCAGAAGTGACGCCACACGAACTTATTGACTTCACCGACTCTGAAGTTTGGGTACAAGAACTCAGATTAAGCTCAACCACCGACGACAAACTGCAATGGACGGTGGGTGCTTATGCCGACAAAAAAGATGTGTTTTATGAAAACACCTTCCCGGTACCTGGCGCGGATGACATCTTGGGCGTGCCTTCTTCGGCGTTTGGCGCACCTGAGGATCACTTATATTACGGCTTTGACGATCTAACCGTTGAAACCTATGCCCTTTTCGGTGAAGCCTACTACGACATAGGTGACTTCTCGATCACAGCAGGTTTACGTTATTTCAACTGGAAACAAAATATCGAATTTTACCAATCAGGCTTGTTTAATGGTGAATCAAACGGTGATATTCGCCCTGAAAGCACCACCGATGGGGTAAATCCAAAATTGAATGTGTCATATCGAGTGAATGACGAAGTATTAGTCTATGCCCAAGCCGCAAAAGGCTTCCGCTACGGTGGGATCAACGGTGCCATTCCTGAATCAGTTTGTTCTGAAGAGTTGGCCGAGGTTGAACGTGAAGGTGGCGATACCCGCTTCTTTAAACCAGACGAAATTTGGAATTACGAGGCGGGCATAAAGGGTGTTACTAAAGACGGCATGTTCAGCTATAACACAACCGTATTCCACATTGATTGGAGTGATATGCAAACCAGTCGCTCTTTCGAGTGTGGTTTTGGATTCCGTGAAAACGTTGGCGAAGCCACCAGCCAAGGGATAGAGTTTGAGTTAAGCATGAAACCCGTTGATGCCTTAACGCTATCGGTAGGTGGAGCTTACATCAAGAGTACCTTGGATGCAGATGTACCTAACTTATCTGCCTTAGAAGGCGATTCAGCGCCATTTGTACCTGAAACCACGTTCAATGCCAGCGCCGATTATGAGCGTGCGTTGAGTCAAAATTACATGGGCTTTGCCTACTTCAATGTGCAATATACCGGTGATCGTGCCACAGAGTTCAACGAAGAGGCTGCTAATTACCGTAAAATGGATGCCTATACCGTGGCGAACTTACGCCTAGGTGTGCGCTTTGACGAGTTTGAAGTGTCGTTGTTTGCAAATAACCTGTTCGATGACGATGGGGTTGTTCGTGCCATTGGTAGACCGCCATTTGATCAACCTGCAACTATTCGCGTAACGCCGCGCACAGTTGGGTTAACTTTCCGCGGTAACTACTAAGTTTAGCGGGAATAAACGAGTGCAATGAGGTCTGTTTATGTTAGCAGACCTCATTTACTAATAACCAACACCGGCACTAAAATGTGTCATTGTTGGTCAATCAGAAGGACGTTAGTTATGAAGCAATTTGCCGCAGTGGTAATGATAGCGTTTTGGTCTATCAGTTTTCTCAGTTTAGCCAACCCACAGCAATCATCAGAGACAGCAGACACAGAGTCGATTAATAAACTGGTAGACGGCTTACACTACGCCGCAAGCCAAGCGAACCTCGAAGGATACCTTGGTTCGTTCACAAAAAACGGTGTGTTCATGGGAACGGACGACTGGGAACGATGGAGCCGTCCAACCACCTTAGACGCCTATGTTAAAGAACGTTTTAAAGGCGGCACAGGGTGGACATACAACTCAGTTGAACGCCATATAAATTTTGCTGACAGTGGCAAAACAGCCTGGTTGGACGAAATAATAGTTTCTCCAAAATGGGGACGCTTTAGAGGGACAGGCGTGGTGATCAAACAAGGAGACAGCTGGAAAATCGCCCACTACTCAATGTCGGTGTTAATCGCCAATGAAGCATTTTTTGAGGTTGCAGAGATCAACAAAAAAGCCTTTTCCGTTCGAAAAAACCAATAAAATAAATAAGCAGAAGGGCATCGCTGAATGATGCCCTTCTGCTTTTTTGATTCTAAAATAATAGCTGAACTAACCTTTACCGCGCGTCATGCATATCATGGGGCTCTGCCGCCAGGCAGTAGTGCTTGCGCAACTAACCATTTAATCTCAAAAGGCGAGTAAATTTGAGCATTGACCCTGAGTTATTAGCCGCTTATAAGAATGCTGAGTATGTGGTTTTTTCTGATGGTTGCTTTTCTGACTTAACGACAAAACAGCAGTTAGCAATTTTAGTGGATAAACCCAGCCGCCGATTACAAGCTCTCATGGAGAAAAAACACTGTAAACAAGCCGCGTTTATTACCGCATACAATCCCCACAGTGTTGCGATGACAGAGTCTGAGAACCTGATTGCTCAGGCTAAACTGATTAAGCTATTACACAATATGGGCTTGGAATTTATCGAAGGTGTAGGCAGGGATCCCCAACGGTTATGGCCAGAGGAAAAGAGTGTGTTGGTGCTCAATATCAGTAAACAACAAGCCCTAAATTTAGCTAGGCAATTTAGGCAAAATGCCATTGTCTGGATTGAGGCCGATGGCATAGGGAAATTGCTTTTATTGGATGATCAAAGCCAATAACTTTACCCGCCTTAATCGCTATTTATACGCTAAAGCCACCGACTACAGGTTATGGGTTTTCCTCGCTATTGGGCATTCATCCCAAACCTGTAGCATGGTCTTTAGGCCATGAGGTTTCCATAGGCTTTTCCATGGGTTATTGACATCCCTTTCTCGGGGCTAAAGCCACCGACTACAGGTTATGGGATCTTCCTCGCTATTGGACATTCATCCCAAACCCGTAGCATGGTCTTTAGGCCATGAGGTTTCCATAGGCTTTTCCATGGGTTATTAATATCCCTATCTCGGGGCTAAAGCACCCGACTACAGGTTATGGGTTTTCCTCGATATTGGGCATTCATCCCAAACCCGTAGCATGGTCTTTAGGCCATGGGGTTTTCATAGGCTTTTCCGTGGGTTATTGATATCCCTATCTCGGGGCTAAAGCCACCGACTACAGGTTATGGGTTTTCCTCGGTATTGGACATTTATCCCAAACCCGTAGCATGGTCTTTAGGCCATGGGTTTTATTGTTAAGTGACGCTTTTATCTAACCAATTTATGGTCACTCCTTCTGCTTGGGTAAATAACAAGATACCGTCAAATATACATTCCTATAATTAGTTATTGATTGCAGAATTTAAGAATTTATCAAACCCGCTATGTTGTTGCTTATTCACTTAAAACAATGGACTGTTGATGAGCCACAAGAACACTTCCCTTTTAACGGTTTTATCCTATTTACCATGGTGGGTTAGCATCACAACAGGCTTGGTGGTGTACCTAGCCCTGCAATTTGTTATACCCCCATTAGTTAATAAAAACCAAATTCTATTGACCCTAGCAACCGCAGCGCAAAACTTTGCTTGGTTATTCGCAGGTATGTTCCTACTTCCTGCCGTTTCATCTGTATTTATGGGAAGAAAACGTAAAGCAAACTTAATTCAAAATAGAAAAATAATCGTTCTAAATTGTAGGTAAACTGTTTACTCCGCCTACAACTTTAGTATAAGTTTAATATAACTCGTTGACATGGAAGAGAAATATGGATTTAAGGCAAGCTCTGAGCGTGCTGTCTAGAGCGTCACAGTATTCTGTTTCGACCCTTCGAAAGGGAGAGGATGTGGATGAATTACAAAACATTAAAGACTATTTGTATATAAAACCACCAATCCAAACAGACTTCGAACGAGCGCTGATAAAAGCTAATAATAACGAAATACTATGCCTTTGCGGAAGTTCTGGAGACGGAAAATCTGAAATTTTAACTAAGCTTTATAAAAATCACAGTAGCACAGTTACTTTCCATTTAGATGCAACACACAGCAATAGTCAGCATAAATCAGCTATTGATTGTTTAGATGAAAAGTTTGATGAATTTAAAGCAAATGATAAACCTCTAGCTCTTGGTATAAACATTGGTATGCTGCAGAAGTATATCAAGCAAGGCAGCGAACGCCATTATGATATCAAAGAATCGTTTGAAAAATACTTTGAGAATAGGCACATAAAAGCCTTCAAAGCTAATGCTGTTAGTTTTTATGACTTTGAATGTTATCCAAGATTGAATTTTTCATCTTCAAAAATCACATCAGATTTTATTTCAGATTTTTTATCGAAATTAACGGGAATCTCAATTGATAATCCTTTTTATCGGTCTTTTCAGTTAGAAAACCAAACTTCCTCTTACTTGGCTAAAAACTTTAAAGTCTTATCATTACCTTCCTTCCAAAATAAGCTAGTTGAATTATTTGGGATTGCGAGATTAATGGATGAGCAATTCCTAATCCCTCGAATTTTTGTAGATTATGTTTTTCAAATATTAACTTTGGAAAATGAAGATGGAATTATTGGAAATGTTTTTGCTCATTTTGATAATGAATTTAGTCGGTGCTTTATTAAAGTTGATCCAATTAATATACGTAGCCAAGCGCTAGACAACTTTTATCTTGAATATACAACTCAAACGATATCCACTGAAGTCAAAGATGATATTAATTTGCTCACTTCTAGGACTAATTTTGCGCTTACTCCTGAAGGTATTGTACGTGCTTCATATCTTTTAGGAGAAGATAAATTGGAGTCATCATTAGCTGACTTTTCTAATGAATCATATTTACAAGAATCACTCACTAATTACCTAAATCTAATTAGAATATTTCAAAAAAATGACCTAACAAACCAAGACGAAGATTTATGTTTAAACATTATCGAAGAGCTTATCGTCAACTCTGCATTGGACTATTCCAATAGACTTTTACCTTCAAAGGTTGATGGGTTTATCGTTAGTAGAAAGCTAAAAGATTATTCAATCTGTAACAAGGTAAATATCCAGACTGACTTAGAATGGATAGAAAACCATAAATTAACATCAATCGACAAAATACCTATCCCGCTAGTCATAAATAATGAGCCTGTTTATATATTTAAAATTGACCTCAATACTTTGATACAAGCTGTTTATATCTCGAATGGCTTTAGACCTAACCGCCAAAACTTAGAAGCGATCGCTAAATTTGATGAGCTTATTTCACATATAATAGACCGAACTATAGAAACCGAATCGATGAAATTGATAAGCAATAATAAAATTATATCTGTCAATAAGAATAGACGCAGATATACAGTAGAGGAATAGAAATGGATGACTTAACGGTTATTGAATCATCTTTGTCTCTTGTTAAAGAATGCATCGAAAATAAGAATGATCTTAAATATAAAAATATTGCAAGGGTCTATTTGCCAATAGGCCCACAAAAACTTGATGAACATAAATTAGATTGGCAACGTGTATTTCAATCAATCGTAGAAGACTTATTTGAAATAACTTTAGGTGGAAAAGACAAAGAACAACTTAAAACTGAAGTGTTAGAATCTTTTCGAAATAGCAGAGATACTCGTGAATTAGTCAGTGTTTTTGATGATTTATACTTTTCTTCAAATGAGATCAATGAGATCACCCCATTAGCCTACCTGATGAGTAATCAAGAGACTTTAGGAGCAAGAACCAAAACAATGATCAGTATTGTTCAAGGTTTATTAACGTCACCTTTAAAAGAAAAAATGATATCGAGTGGTAACAACCCACTTGAGTCACTATTAATAGATAAAATCCAAAGCCTTTGTCAATCCAAAACCTTTAATGAAGATCGTTTAGCCTATTTACCATTTTTAGCTGACGTATTTTCAAAAGACATTAAAAAATTAACTCAATATCCAAGCTATTTTTTAAATGAATTAGAAGACTTTATAAGCCTTTATTCTTTCATTTATTTGTCACAATTATCTATCCACCTTTGTATACCTGATAATCGATATAAAACGCCAACAGCTAAACCTCTTTATTTTATTTTAGAAACGGAAAGGGCTAGTAAGGAAAGGCATGAATGTAATCAATATGGATACGATTATTTATTTAGTAAAACTAGAGGTATTGCATTTAATCTTTTTCCTTATTTAGGTTATTCAGATCGCATATCAAAAAAGCCGTTATGGATGCTAATCAACAATACTAATAAATTCACATCTAAAGTAAATGAATTTAATCAAAGCATTGGCCAATTATTTGATGAAGTTCCCCTGAGTGATAATCGACTTCAGACCGCTATTAATTCAGGACTGGCTTTGCATAGACAAATCTTTGAGAAGACAGATAGAAAAGATGCAAACAAAAAGGTCGTAGCTATTTTTGAAAAAAAATTCGCAGCCGAATTTATTACAGATAGAAAGGCAGCTGGTAAATATTTTGTTTTAAATTCTAATATGTTATTGCTGCTTACTAATTTAGTAATAATCGGTTCATCGGTAAGCCAACTCCTAATTGATGATGTAATTGAAGGCTTTAAAGAACGTGGTATTTGGTTGGATATTATGTCCAAGAAAGCATTGTTAAAATTCTACGAAAATGTAGGAAACATCGAAAAATTAAGTGACAGCGGGGATGCAGTCTATGTCAAAACTACCATTTGAAGAATTTTTAGCAGGGTTGTTTTGTCAATTTATAACAACGTCAAATTCAATAGATACTAAATATCACTTTATCAGCTCTAATCCCGCACAATCACTACAGCTGTATAATGGATTTAAAAAAATGAATTTTAAATCTCTTACTGTTGGTAATTCTGCATTGAATTATATTGAGGCTGAAAATGGGAAAAAAATTATTGTTATGTTGCATCACCTCGGGGAGCAAGATAACAACTCTAGTCATGAAGACTACATAGCGAGTATTAGGGATGCACTTAACGATATTCAAAATGCCGTATTATTTGTAATCAATAATAGTTCTTTGGAAACACTAACATCAACATTTACAGACGTTAGTGTGGGCAATAGTGTATTCACACCTAAGTATGTAAATAATGCATTGATAGAGCATGGAAAAGGAATTAAAGACGAGTTAATTTTCAAATACTTGGTAAATAGCACTGAACAAAAAATTAAAGATCAAAACCTAAGTATATTTGGATACGAACCGCTTTATAAATCGATTCACAAGGAAAGAATTGATTTAAAAGAACATGGACTTTTCCCAGAGCCACGGCTTTCAGACATTAACGATGAAAAAGAGCTTAAAAAAGAATTAGATAAAAATGCAAGCTTATCAAAAATAATTTACGACAGAGTTCATGACTTTGAAGATGATCCTGTTGAGTTACAAAGACAACTTGAAGATAAAGGTTTTAGTGAGCGGTTTATAAAAGATCAATTTATCGGTAAAAATCAAAATGAATATAAAAATAGGACTTTTTCGGAAATAGAAGCCGAAATTGAAAAGAATAAAGATCGAAACCTCGAATTAGTTGATATTGAGGTAAACGGGCAAAAGCTAGAAGAATGGAAACGACTTTCAGAAAATGGACCGTCCAGAAAAAGTATCTCTTTAATTGGTGAATTAAAGCCTAATGTTATTGAAATAAAGATAAGAATGACTAGGGGGGAACCTTTACTTAAATCGGAACAAGTTACATTTTATGGAGATTTAAATAAGAACCAAGTCAGTATAACCAACGCTAACCATGAGCAACATTCAACTCTAAATATAAAATTTCCATTTGATGGTAAACCTACCTTCCTACAAATAAAGATCAAAAGACCTTCTCAAAGAGAGTGTTTTCAATTCAACTGTTGTTTTGTTGAAAAAGATACTTTTTACTTACAAAATTTCTTCGAAAAGCTAGAAGTCGAAATAAAAAGGAACAGAGGTAAACTTATACTGGAAAACATCCAAGATAAAATTACTCTCAATCCAGAAAGCCCTCAAACTCATACATTTACAGGCTCTGAAAATGAAATCAATTGTGAAGACATAAAGGAGATAGATTTCCGCCAAAGTGCAGAAGAAAATGTGTTAGGTGATTTTCAGTTGGTTCTACGTGATTACCATTTACCTATTACAATTACTGGTAAAAAAGTTATTGAAAGTGTAAAGCTACCTAGTTTATTTGATACACAGCGAAGCAAGGACATCTTTGATAACGATAGAATTCCTAAGTATAAGCCATCAAACTCAAGAGTTATTGTCAGCGGGAGAGAAAAAGAACTTTCAGTAAAGGCAAAAGAATTGTGTATTGACGAATATAAAATTATTAGTGAAGGTATTCTATATTTTGATGACTCACCATCTAACATGTTGGATGTGAAGGACATAGAAAAAAACTTCCCTAAAATAGCACAAGCGTATAAATCACTATTTTCATGGTTGATGCAAAATGAAACTTTAATATCGATAACGAATTGGCCTCCTGAGTTACTTAATTTACTCGAATCAACATTACTTAGCATTAAATCTGAATTAGATGATATCCCTCAAGAAGCACTAAGCCAAAGAAGTCGAGATTTATTAAAAATTGGCATGTTCAAAAAAGGTAACGAAGAACTTTTTAGCCCATTCCATCCTGTTTGTATGGCATATGCATTAGAGTTTGCAAAACTTAGAAATACAGACCAAGAACATTCTTTTAGTAATGTACCGCCTACAACTATTGATAAGTTTAATGCTGCGGGTCTACTACCAATATTATTTGATGAAAATGAAGGATTTGTCAGAACCCAAGCTTTAGGTCATAACAGACTCTGGTTAGAAGTAGTGCCACAAAAGGAATCTGGAAATAAATTTGTTTCAACTTTAGTACACGAAAAAATTCAAGATTTTGTAACATGTTTTGATATGTTGTTTCAGCAGAGCAAGAATGCTCCTTTGATAATTAATTCTATTAATAATCAAAAAAATACTCACGTTTTTAAAGGTATCGTGAGTTATTTCAAGAAGGCAAAAGGAAAGGCAAAAAAAATACAAGTTAATGTATACGATGACGAATATTACACTACTTCATTTGAAGAATTTTCTGAGTCAAGAAAGCTAGAAGAGCTGCGCGAGTTAGTTCGTTTAAGTAATTCAGATAAAGAAGCAGTGCTAGATGACCTAATTTTCAAAATAAGAAGAAATGTTACTGTTCATAAAGTGAGAGAATTTACCGATTATGCTTATGCTCACTTAAGTTTTTTCAAAAATAATGAAGAGGTAACTCTACGATCGAATAATGTAAATGAAGGTAAGTCAGGGATTGTCTGTAATGGTGTTTTATCTGGTGAAGCTTCTTACCTAGAAAATGAAGTTTTCTATACTGGTTTCGGCTTGAAAAATGTAAAAACAGAAAACTTTGCAATTAGTTTAGCCTCTCAATATAACCAGTTACTTTTCGCTTATCGAGATAAATCCGCTAAATACATTAAAGGCAATGTGCCAGTCCTTGCGGTTAAGGATACTTTTAGAGACAAATTATCTAAGTCATATGATTCAAGTTTGTGGACTTGTATCATTGACCCTAAGGTTACTCTAGAGTTTTTTGATACCAAAGATACAATATTAATTCACTATGCTGACCAATACACCAACTCAGTAGCCTATGACGCCATAACTGTATCTTCCCGTGTTGGACTTTATAAAGATTTATTACAAAGTCAGTCTGATCAGCTAATTAATTCTTTCAACGCGTTAAACGGGCAATGGCTGTTAAGTATTGTTAAAGAATCAGGCAAGAAAAAAACAGAAAACACTAAGAAGCAAATAAAAGAAAAACAAGGGATTGTTGCAGCGTATAAGTTCTTATCTAGCTTACTTATAACTAGTGATATTACCTGGATCCCTCTTTCGGTAGGCGAAATGCTTAGAGTCACTGGTAACCTAGGTTTAGAAATTAAAGATAATGACTTTGCCGCACGGCTTCATAATAAAACTAAGGGCGCTTTATCTGACGACATATTGTTTGTAGGCATTAAAGGTGAACAGCTTGTACTGTTACCTTTAGAGGTGAAGACTAGAAAGCAAGGCACTGATTTTACTAAGGCGGTAAAACAAGTAAAAGCCTTAGCCGATCATATGAAGCGCTTGCTAGAGCCAAAAACATTAAAAGGAAAAGTGTATCGCTCACTGTTTATTCAACAAGTCTTAACTCAAATTGACAAATTTGAATTATATGATGTTTTTCCAGAAGGGTATTTCTCAAGCATACGCAATAATCCCGATATTTTATTACAAGGTGATTATGATATTTGTGACCTTTCAAATTACCCAGAGGGCGTTGCTCTTGCCGTCAATGAAGGCATGGAACGTTCTCGAATTGAGACCGAATTAGATAAAGAGGTTAATGTTTTAAAGCTCCGTTTGCCTCAAGAATTTGTCAAAATGATCCATGAAAATTCTATAGCAGAATTATCTAAAAAGTACCAAAAACACTCCGATTACCCAGAAATAAGCAAATTAAGCTTACTCAAAGCTGAGCTAACAACATTCATGAACCAACCCCTATTAGAGGTTAAAGATGATAGTAGCGTAATTACTGCTACTAATATTGACACTGATACAACTGAAACTATTCAAGATCATGGAGTAAAAGAAGATCAGAAAGAATATATAGTTAAATTTGATTATCCAGAGCACTTGGAAAGGATTGTAGAAAAAATACTGAGCCTGTACCAAAAGGATATTACCGCTACAGATGTCTTTTCATTATCCGAAAATGACTTAGAGGAAAGTAAAAGTTTCGAATCCTCAGATATTCTATCTTTTTATCGTTTAAGAGAAGTTTTATTAAGTGACAGAATTACAACTATTACTGAGCAAAAAATTACGGGGGATGATTCAGCTAAGCTAATTACCATAAACGTTACTAATGAATATAGAGCCTTGGTTAATACTTTACTTAAAGAGTTTGGCGAAAATATAACTGTAAACCAAGTAATGGAAATAGGAGTACCATCACTTGACAATATAAATGGTTTTGGAAAAACTAAAGTTAATAGATTTTTTGAATTTATCAACCATTTAAAACAAGGTTCTTTTTCGATTACCAATCAGGATGATAGCCCGCAACAAATAGACAATTTTGACCTACCTTTAGATGAACTTGAAGAACACTTAATCAATGACCTTAACGATTATTTTCAACAAGAAAAAAACAGAGAGACTGACATTTTATCTCGTCGTTTAGGTATCAATTGCGACAGTGAAACTCTTGAAGAAATTGGAAAGAGTTACGACATTACAAGGGAAAGAATTAGGCAAATTGAATCAAAAGCTAAGAAAAATTTCATTGCCAGATTAAGTATTTCACCGAGAGTTATCTGGGCAATTACTAAAACCAATCTTAGTGAATTAAGAGCACCTCTTTTTCCTCGATTACGAGACTACTTTAATGTAAATAAAAACTTTTATTCTTTCTTAGAGGTTTGTTGTGGTCTTAAAGAAAACGAAATAAAGATAGTGACGTCACCAAACTTGAATAAATCAGTATTTGAAGAGTTTTGGGTTTGGCATAAGTCGCCTGCCAATATTGAAGACTTGTCTTGGTATTTGCATGAAAATATGAATATCGAATTAGCTGTTGCCGAAAACCAAATTTCCATTTGGATTCAAGATGGGATCCTTGAGCTAAATAACGAAGAAATTAAGCCTCTTGCATTATCCAAAGTACCAGGGATAACCAATGCGTTGTTGGACTTTCCAAGTGGGGATGTATGGCAAAACATCCAAAATCATGCGAATTCAAAAAAAATCATCTCTGGTGACTTTTTCACAGACCGACCAGAGCCGAGTTTAGGATATGGAGCGGATAAAGAATACCTATATCAGAGTGCTCGTGGGACATATCGTCACCTCGCTTATCTCAATATAAGCGAGAATGATAAACAACGAGTACTAGATATTGTGCTTTCAAAGCTTAATGAACATAAACACGCAGGAAGAGAATCAGTTAATTTATCTGTTGATATATATCAAAGGCTTGGATTATCAGACGACTACTATATTGTTAGACATATAATCCGAGCTTATGGCGAATCCAAAGGCATTTATTTTAATGGAAAATCCGGAGCAGATACAGTTAGTTTAGCTTCAAACTTTAATTTAGCCTCCCAGAAAACAGTTCTAATTGACTTGTTCAAACAGTCTTTGAAGCCACTATCTAAGAAATTCGTTGCGTCAAAAATCAGAAGCCAATCACTTGGTCATGCTTCATTTTACTTAGATAAATTGTTGACTGACGGGGATATTGTTCGAATAGACGAAATGCATTACTCACATAAAGATAATGCGTTTATTAGTGTGGACATCGAAGGGACATTGAATCTAGCTTTTTCTTTTATAGATAGGGAAGTCAGAATTATTGAAGGTGAAAAAATTCAATCACACCTTAATAGACATTTAGATAAAGAATATAACAAGTACTTCTATATTTCTTTGTTGAAAGCACATGCCGCAGCCTTTGGCAGAAAATACTATTTCATACAAAACCTTATCTCTAACAATGAAATTGAATATTCTGGGTTGTCTGATATTTGTAGGGAGGCATTGGATAATTCGACTACTCGCGAAGCAGCGTTAGAGTTTGTTAAAGAAAAAGTATGTGTCCATGAGCATGTGTTGAAAAGGAGCTTCGATCAAATATCCATAGGAAATAGTAAAAATACACCTAGCCCCGCAGTCAAAAATGATAATGAATCAGTTATTTCTCCAATAGATGTAAAAATTGAAGCCAATTCAATATATGAAACTACAACAAAAACTAACAGCCCTCCAGAGCTAACCAAAGAAGTAAATATTGAAAGTTGTAGAGTTTTAATTGGCCAAGCAATCGACAATCAAAAGCCAGTTTATTGGGAATACGGCAATAAAAACCTAGCGAATAGACATCTCATTGTTTTTGGCCGTTCAGGACAAGGAAAAACTTATTGTATTCAAGGCCTATTGATGGAAATGGCCAAAGCCCATTGTAATTCACTCGTTATTGATTACACCAATGGCTTTCTCCCTAATCACTTAGAAGATGAATTTAGTGAATTTGTTAATCCTCAGTCTCACTTTTTAGCTCAAAAACCTTTAGGACTTTCGCCATTTAGAAAGCAAAAACAGGATTTTGGTGGTGTTATTCTCGAAGAACAAAATCATATAGTTGCTGGTCGAATTGCATCTGTGTTTAATCAAGTTTACTCGTCAATTGGGGAACAGCAGCTCGCCACTTTAATGAATGTGCTAGAAGATGGTGTCCGGCGCCATAGTAGTAAGTATGATTTTGAATGCATGCTTGATGACTTAAGAGAGGAAGGTAAAGTAGGTGAAGCCTTAGCAAACAAGCTCTCTCCAATGGTGAAATCTAAGTTATTTGATAGTAACTCAGAACAAAGCTGGCAATCTATTTTTGGTGATGAAAAGTCAAAAACAAATATTATTCAGCTTGCTTCGCTTTCTAGAGACATTATGCAGCTAGCGACTGAATTTACCCTTTGGGATTTATACGCCTATGCATGTAGCTATGGCAATAAGTCTAACCCACTACCTATAGTGCTAGACGAAGTACAGAACTTAGATCATCGGCTTGAAAGTCCGTTAGGGAAAATGCTTACTGAAGGAAGAAAATATGGCTTATCGTTGATCTTAGCAACTCAAACTTTAAGTATGCTTTCGAAAGACGAACAAGACAGATTGTTTCAAGCATCCCATAAGCTTTTCTTCGCTCCAGCAGAAACAGAAATTCAAAGCTATGCAAAACTCCTAGAACAAGCAGTACCGGGCACAAATCGCAAAGCTTGGTTAGATGAACTCGCTAAATTGAAAAAAGGTGAATGTATATCTGTTGGATTACATATGAATGAATATGGAGTTGTTGAGCAAGGTGCACGAGTTGTTAAAGTTTCTTTGTTAAGTGAGCGAATATGATAGTTATATCAATGCAGGCTGATGCTACTCAAGAGCAATTGAACAAATCGATTCGAGGTCTTGAGAAACACTATAGCCTTTATATAAACGGTGATAAGCAAATAACAAAGATTAAAGATAAAGCGTTTTGGGGGCTGCTAAATGACGATAATTGAAGCGATCTGTAAAGCTTTAGCTGATATAAATGCACCAGCAACATATGAAGACATTTATAACAATATAATACAAAACAAGTATTATGAATTTGGAGCTGATGACCCACTTTCAGTTGTAAGAGTAAAGTTGAGAATCCACAGTGATAATGCCAACATTAAAAGTGCTGTTAATAAAAGGAAGTATTTTTCTAGCGTTTCAGGGAAGGGCAAATCTGAGTTATTTAAATTACTCAACACGCCTCTAGAGCCTAAAGAGGTTGTAAAGAAAACTCCGGCATCAAATAAAAAAATAGGCTTAAAGTATTCAGAAAAAAGTATTGATAAAATCAAAAGGTTTTTCACAATACAACGGCCTGATGTTCATAAAATTGCTTTAATAGAATGCTTTTGGATGTTGTTAGGGGCATTTCTTCCTATCATCACAGATTCTGTTATGAGAACGATTTTATTACAAGCCAATTTAATAGAGGCTTTTAACGAAAACGTAAAAGGAGGTGAAGTGTTTTTATTGACATCAGCATTAATAACACCTTTCTATTTTCTGCTATACAAATATGTTAATTCTGATATCGATTATAAAAAAGAAAATAAATTACCATATTTTGGATTAGTCTTACCATTAACATTACTCTCTTCATTAGCTGGCCTTTTTGCATTTTCTTACTATCGAATAGGGCTAATCATTAAGGACGAATATACTAATAGTCCTACCACTAGTTTATTTGATTTTGAATTTGGAGGATGGGCTTGGGCAATATATTTAGTTTCTTTAATTATTTGGTATTACTCCTCGTATATGAATCATTTAGGTACAGGTGAGTACAAAAAAATAAGACGAAAACAATTTATTGAGTTAAAAACGGAATATGAGCAAGTTAGAGGGGTCAAATAGTGAAGACAATAAAAATAAAAGCTTTAGAAGTTGTTCAACCTATTGGCAACTTCTATTGTGGTGTTATTGACGCAAAAACATTAAGAGATATAACATTTTCAGATGTGAGACGATTGAAAGATGATGAATCCAGAGAATTAGATGATTTTATCGGAATACAAAGGCCATTAAACGATTCTCGTGTTAAACAAATTAAAAAGTATGTAAATGGAGTTGACGCAACATTTCCTAATTCAATAATAATTTCAATGGACGAAAAAAATGTCGAATGGGATGCGGATTCTTCGGTATTTTTAATACAATATAAAGATGAAACAGAAAAACAAACTCTCGCAAAAATATTAGATGGCCAGCATAGAGTTGCAGGTTTTGTCGATACTAATGAGCAATTTAAAGACGAGAATGGAGATTTAAAAGACTTTGAATTACTGGTTACAATATTTGTAGATGCAGACATTTCAACGCAAGCAAACATATTTGCAACAGTCAACTTAGCACAAACGAAGGTAAATAGAAGCCTTGTTTATGACCTAGAATCTCTTGCTCTCTCCAGAAGTCCTGAAAAGACAGCCCATGATATTGCAGTATTATTAAATAAAAATGTTGGGCCTTTTCATAAGAGAATAAAAAGGCTTGGGGTTGCAACACCTAAAGTTAAAAATGAATTATTAACGCAAGCTGCGTTTGTTCAAAATCTACTTAAACTTATCACTCATGATGAGAAAGCGGACAGAAATTATTACCTAGCTAAAAGTAAAAATAGTAAATATTCTGAAGAGTATGAATTAGAAAAAATAGAAGACGAAGATTTTATAAAGTACCCGTTTAGAAAGAGCTTTTTAACTAAAAACGATCCCGTAATCGCTACCAACATTACAAATTTTTTCGCTGCTGTTGAAGAACTTTGGCCTAAGGCATGGGATAAGACTAATAAAGACTCTGTATTAAACAAAACAATTGGATTTATCGCACTCATGAGAATTTTGCGAAAAATTCTAACAGAGATATGTCTTATTGATGGGATTAATGAAAAGAGAGTTATTGAACAGAGTGAATATTACGAAATGCTGGATGGAGGGGTCTTAGGAGAAGAACAATTTGAGAAAATAGACCCTGTTTCAAAGACCACTAAAGTCATTGTAGATCTTATAGAATCAAATCTAGCGATAGAGTTTGAAAATGATGGTAGTTAATGGCTCAACTATTTTCAATCAACCAACGTTATTGAACAATAACGTTGGTATTGGCTAATTCAAGTTAACAGTCAATTCAGAAAGGAGCTTATGATTTCTCAAAGCACCTATCCCATGTTCTACATGAGATGCCCAAGCTATTTGTAGCTCCTTCCCCTCAAGCTCTGGATACTTCTGTTTCAACAATAACTCTGTCACCAATTGTGTTTTACCCAGCCAGGTAAACTTGTCTAAAGTGAGGCTACCATCAAGCTTGTAAGCAATATTAGGTTGATAACAGTAATCTGACTCAATTGAGCGAAAAAAAGCGATACGGGCTGATACATTGGGTGTAATGCCGGTACTTGCTTTAAGCTTTTTTAGTTGCTCTTCAACAGTTTTATTTAACTGCATACGATTAGGTAACATTACACAACCTCCTTGTATTTAACTTTTGGGTGGGCTTGCCAAAAGTACCCTTCTTTTAGGGTTGAGCATTTAGTTTGTTGATCAAATTCAATTTCAAAGGCGTGGGAGACTTCATGAGCCATAGCGCTAAAGAAGTCCTCATCTACTTCTGTGTCGGTTGATAACAAAATAACTTGCTCACCCGCTTCTGGGAAATAGTGCTGAACCAATTTGTCGCGATGTTTAGAGTCTAGTCTTCCTAATGGCGTATCTACCACCACAGGTAAAACTTTACCCGACAATTTTCCCAAGGCTTCTAGTATAGCGAAAGCGAATATTTGTTTTTCACCAGCTGACATCGATTTACGGTTAATAGCTAAACCTTCAGAGTCGACCAAAGTGATATCAAAAGTTATTGGGTCAATTTTAGCCGAGAGCTTTAGGTCTTCTTTACGTGCTAACTTACGGTAAGACTGTGCAAATAACTCTTCAAGTTGGCTAACACGCATATGAGTAAGCTTGGTTGAAAATTCATTTAATACTTTATTAGTCGCATCAACTCGTTTTACTGCCGTGGATATTGAAGCATCGGTTTTTTGATTGGTATAAAGTTTTTCAAGCTTTTTGGCTAATTCTAGGGCTTTAGTTATATGATTCTTAGCGTTAACCAAATGATGCCCATAACCTGTTTTAAGTTTGTGCTTTTGTGCATCTAAGGTACGTAAATTGTCATACAATGCAGTTAACTCTTCTTCATCAGGCGCTCGTTGAATATTAATCGATACCGACTCTAAAGATTGTTGTGTTTCAACTAATTCTTCAGTTAATTCATTACAATGTGCCTTTGCAGTTGAGGCATCTTGAATCAGACCCTGAATCAAATTGAAATCTGTAAGTGAGATATCTAATTTAATTTCTTGTGTTGTGGGCTCGCTGACCGATTCGAAATATTGACTAATAGCTGCCATTACGTCATTTGCATTATCTTTAAACTGAGAGGCAATAACTTGCTCTAATCCCGATAAATTTTCGTTCAGTTTATGTGAGAAAACTTGAGAGTCTTTTACTTTCTGCTCTTTTGACAAAGTATCAATCAAAGACGCCATGGCTTTAGGAGCCAAAGATAAAGGAAATGCCCCATCAAGTTCGTGCAATAATTTACTCTCTAATATGGCTTTTTGTTTTATTAAATCATCGGCTTTGTCTTTTTCAGCGTTTTTGGTTTTTGCCCACGCACCGCCACGGTCTTGTATTTTTTGTTCGGCTTCACGTACTTGAATCTCTAATTCGCTAAGCTGTCGCTTTAGCTTGTCTTCAGCTTCTCGTTCTTGATTTGCCAATAACAAACATTCATTTTTTTCGTGTTCAAGCTGCTCAATCAATTTAGTCGTTTTTGCATCCGCCGTTTTTTGACTAATTTGCTTTATATAAATATCTAGATCATCGGCTAGGCGGTTTATAACATCAATACCTAATAACTTTTGTACGGCTTCTTTTAAATATGAACCTGTATCATCTTCGGCTAATTCAGCTATTTTTTCCCCATCAAAAAAGAACAAGTCTCCAATACCTGGTGGTACGAGTTCATGTAAAAAGCTTTGAACTTGATCATTGGAAAGTGAATCTTCGCATACCTCATTTTTGTATAACACTAACGACTCGTCAGTATTCGCTGACCAGCTTCTTTCAACTCGGTAAATGCTGTGCTGCCCCTGATGAGTGTGAGTAAAATCTAAAATGACTTTAGCTACAGCTTCAGGTTCATCTTTTATCGCTTTATTATTGATTTGTTGAGCAAGATGGCCGTTAAAGTCTTTTTTATTTACCACATTCCCAATCGCCTTTTTACCCAACAGAGCTAAGCGAATTGCGCTTAATATCGAAGTTTTACCTGCACCATTTAATCCGCCAAATAAAATCACTGGTTTAGATAATAAGCCATCTCGCTTGGGAGCTAGTTCAATATTATGTTGGCCATTAAATACGCGAAAGTTTTCTAAGATTAAAGTTTTAAAAATCATTACAAACCTTCCTTTTCAATCAACTTATTAAGTTGTTCTAACTCAGCTGCAATTGAAATAACCTCTTTTGATTGGCGCATTTGGTTTTGTCGACTTTCTAGATTTTTTTCAATTATTTCTTCTGGAGACTCCCAGTCTTGCTGCACCAATTTACCTATTTTATTGAAAATACCAGTACGACGAGACAAGCCACTCATTGAAGTTTCTAAATCTATAAGCTTTTTAATCATTTGTGGGGCAACGGAATATCTGGGCGATATATCATCTAACAATTTTGATTCTGCATGACTAAATTGATTTGTATCATCAACACTCCAATCTAATTCGTAGCCAAATACGTCATTGAATATTTTGGGAAGTGAATCATCCCAATCTGGTTCATTTGGGTCATTTAACCATTGGTGTCGAATTGCATGAAGTTCAGGTACGGTCACTAACTCAGTGTCTTTACTGATTTCGTTTATTTGCTTTTGTGTCTCAAGTAACTCTTTTAAAAATTGCTGCCTAAAACTCAACAAATACGGGCCATAGGTGTAACCCTCTGTCATTTCTTTTTTACCATCGACAGTCAGAGTTTTAAATGCCATTCTGCCATCCCGGCGAATATGGCTACGGTATTTACCTTTGTCTTCTATCACAGTTGTTTCGGCTAATTTGTTACGTAAACTCAGTAATGGTTTCATCCATTCTTCGCCATTTTGCACTAAGCTTTCCATCGCCCTATCTTTGGTAACAACAGTACAGGTCCAACAACCAAATCGTGAGTTACCGCAAGATGGAGTGGTTTCGTCGATTACCATTGGGCATTCGCCTTGGCCGGATGAATCTTTGTATAAGTTCCAAAGAATTAAGTTTTTGCCACCCCAAGGGTTTTCCCACTCAAGATCGTATTTATCAAACCATTTATTTCGAATACCGTAAGGGCCCTGTTCACTTTTTAAATGACATAAACGTAAAATTTTCCAAACATCATCCACATGCCATGTATCAATTGGGGTATAGATGAATGCATTGGATAACGTGGTATGTTTAGCTAGTACAGTTCCATCTATTTTATGTTTCGCAATAACCTGTGCCCGTGATGCACTCTCTTGGGAACGAGAACCAAGTACTACAATCACTTCATCATATTGGCTAACTTTATCCGTAATGAAAGTACTGACTGGATCTATCTTCATTCGCTCAGTACACCATCTAAAACTCCTTGTTGGTGCGGGATAACCTTTACCTAACAAATTCACCCAAAAGGTTTCATGTGTTTTAGGCACTACTTTATGAGAGGTAATAGGTAATTTATCTCGTTTTGCGCCTCGCTCTATCGCTTCCAAAGAGTTATTTACGTGATTTACCACTATGGGGGTTTCTACCAAGGTATCAGATGCAACGACAAATACTGGTTTGTGGCGGTCCTCAGGCTTTAAACCTAATAAAGCTAAATATACTAAGGCCATAGTCGCGGAAGAATCTTTACCTCCACTGTAACCAATAACCCACGGACGGTTATCCGCCAAGTACACTCGTTGGGTATCGGCAATATATTCACTTAGATATCGCCCAGAAAACTCTTCATTTTCAATAAAGTCTACGTAGTCTTCATCGATATCATGTTTATTTAATAAATTCATACATTAAGTAACTCTTTTTCTTTAACTAGCTCTTCATCCGATATGGGAAGAGCTATTTGTCGTTTAATTTCGATAGCAGTCAAAAATATATTTGAGTTGGCTTTTGATAGTCGGCCATGCTGCATTGCACGGTTTGACCAATCTGAGTTAGATTTAAGCCAATTAATTTTTTTTAATCCTTCGAACTTTTCAATTTGTTCTGATTCACTAAAAGTAGAAATTTCTCTACCCACAATTGCTAATGCCTGCAAACCAATACCGTGGGCGGTAATAAATTCTTTTCTAAATTCAGCTGCTGATAAGGTTTTAGCTTGTACTTGTTGCCACTCCACCATGTAACTATTTAATGTGTTCCAAAAGTCGACTGCATTTTTTTGTTCTTCATCATTAAATCCATCTTTCGGGCCTTTTCCAAACAAAGCGCGTGTTGCTTGTTTGATACCGCTGAGGGTGAATAATTTGCTGCTTCTAACAGAAATAGTTGAGCGTTCAAATTCAGTAAACCCAACAAATGGTTTAGCATTCATTGATAAGTATCTAGCTAATTCAGAAGCCTGATCTCTATGATCATAAAGAGTACCTAATGAAGAGCTAGGTCTAACTGCATATTTATTTAGATCAGCAAACATTTGTTGGCTACGCTTAAGTCCTTCATCTACAAAGAACAAAACAGCAATATTATCTTGTCCTAATTCAGGGTTATCTTTAATCGCTTCTTCGATTGCAGCTCTGCGATGCTGTCCATCATTGATCAGCATTTGTGCATCCATTGGCACTTTTAACGTACCAAGGTTATTCATGCTATTTGCTTCAATAAATTCAACGTCGGAGCCAACTGAGGCAGTTAACGCAGAAAATACATAATCTTTCGGAGAATCGAGAAGATAACGAGTCATCTCTGGGATACGACTTTTATTTAAAGTACGCTGAGCGCGCAATTCAACCGGCACTTCTTCCTCATCATACATAAATATTTTAGGGATGATTCGCAAAGGGCATGTCGCTATATAAAAAGGCTTACCCGCTTGAATCGCTCTAATTGCGGGAAAGGAATAGCAGTAGTTACTATCAAACTTATCCATCATCACTAACCATTATTACGTATTTGTACGTAATAATATCACGTACAAATACATTGATGAACTGTACTTTTAAGTTTTTGAGAAATAAATTTAGTATTAATAGATTGAGAGAAATTAATATTTAGTTTAAGAAGAAACGGTGGGACACCATATATTAATCAAGCTGTAATAGTGTCATTGCCATGGGAAACTGTCAGTCTAATTACCGAGCAACTTTGTCGTAACGATTTTAATAGTAAAAGATTTTTTGCAATCTGGCAGTCTCAGATCAGCGAGCAGAGAACTTTGAAATTATCGTAAACGAACGACATCTATGTCAATGATAGTTGCCAGTCGATGTTATCATCATTCTTTGTATTCAGGTGACTAAGCACTTATTAGATCACTAATGGGTTTTCGAAAGCTTTTCATAAACAAACCTAAAAGGTGTGAAAAACATCATGTTCTATGCGACTGAAGTTAATAACCATACTGACATTTGTAATTTCTCATGATGATGTAACCCAATCAATTACAATATTAAATTACGATGCATTTTTAGCACTCAGCGAGATTTAAGATGTACTCAAGTTTGAAGGACGGTTGTAGTTGATTTTGTTGGTTGATTTTCAAGTTGATATGTAATAAGTTCAACTGAATCAGACGATTAACCTGCGCTTTTTATTGGATAACGGATTACTATGAATAAGTTAGAGATCATTAAAAAGAATCGTCAGCGCAAAAACAAAGCGCCCCATCTAACACAAGAAAGTAGCACCTCAAAAGCTACCACACAGTTTGACGTATTGAAAATATATGCATCCATAATTAGTTCTAGTATCGCTATTAGTGTGATTGCAGGCGCATTTTTTGCGGTGACGCAATGTAATTTATATGGAATTGATTTCATTCAGCTTGCAGAGATTGATGACTACATACGAATTGGGGTAAGCAATATATTAACGGTAACGGTGTTGCTTATTTCGCTTGGAATATTACTTGTGGTAGCCGTTACAATATTGGATAGATTTATATTTAGGCGTACAAATAAGTATCAATTGATTAATTATTTACCCTTATACAAAAGTCTGCCTCCTGTTCACAGGGTTACATTATCAGTGACTGCATCAATTTTTTTAGTTTTGACATTGATGCCTGTGGGAGATGAGCCAATGATAAGTGAGGCGCCTCCAGATGTTGACATTAAAAATAAATTAGTATTAGAACGTGGCTTAGTGACCGTTTATCACTCCAAAGATTATAGACCCGAGTCTTGCCTTGTTTATATTGCTCAGACAGGTGATTACTTTCATTACTGGTCAGTTAAAAATAGGAAACGTTATTCCTATAATACAGCTTCAATTGTAGTCATTGAAGAGCAATTCTCTAGGTATGAACCTAAGCACTATTACTCACGTTCTTACGGAGAGGCCATGATGTTAGAGCCTAAAGTAAGGTATGAGTTGAGTTTGAATTTAACGTCATTGGAACCAGTAATAATGGGGGAAGGTGCCGCTCTTGAATCACAGAGGAAAGATCCAATCAACTTATCATGGATTCAATTGATTGAGAGAGACTGCGGCACTTTGTAACGCCTTTTATTCTCTGAGTAATAATCAATGGTTAGATAGTTATTCCCTCGTGAAGTTTTCTTAACGTAGGTTAAAAAACACATCCATCTATTTGGGGCTGATAAGATAAGTTAGCCGAATAGTAAATGGTATTCCGAGTTTAAGTAAAGGTGAAATATCACTTTTCCTAAAATCAAAATCCATGATGATCCATACTTTCCGCGTTGACATCTATTTTATATTCTTAAGAGTGTGAAATTGGGTTATTTTTCGTCGATTAATCACCCGTTTCCATGCAATTTAGAGTTCAAAACAAGCACCTCTAGTCAGTTGTGACCCCATACAAGTTTGATTAGGGGTTTTCTAGTGAAGAGCATAGAATATACCGTGTTACCTAATAAAGCACGTTACAAGGAAAACCGCTCGCAGTCCTTCGGCCAATGCTCTCCAGTTTTCCTGAGCAATTGGCGTTAATGTCTGCTTTACAGCATTACCGTTATATCTACCAGCGAATCTTGAAAGGCGGGAATTGGCACACAGGTGCCATTAAACAAAGTCGTTCGGTATTTAAACCGATATAATACCTCGGTAACCACACTAGTATAATTTAGCATAGCCAAATACTTTTTTAATCTTCCTTTTTAATAGTAATTTCAATATTTTTACTATTACCAGCAAACCAATTTTGAATGTAAATGCTACCGATAACCGGCGGCATACCTTCTTCTGGTACTTCTTTAAATCTAATGCTATTTTTATTCTTTTTTTCGAATTCGAATTTAACTTTCTTTTCGGTCATTAGTTTCTCTAAGTATTGGTAACTTTATCGGTGGAATATACCCTAAAATTGCGGATGATTTTATTGTTTTTGACCAGTCTGTTATTAAATTCTGCATTTGACATATGCTGTTCTCCCTTTCCATTTACAACTCCTAGTTTTATTAGTTTTTCATCCAACCTCTTTTGATTTTTGTAGTTATCATCAAATTCCGCCATCAACTCATGTTTGTTCAACAAAGGCGGTCTTTTTGCTTCATTAATGTAATCAAAATAATCAATATCTTGCTCGGCTAATTTCACTTTTATCCGCTCTTTTATGCGCGGAATTGAGTTATGGGCGAAGTCGTCATACACCATAAAAGTTACTTTGCCCGATGTGATATGAATTTTAACTACATCAGCCTCATTCCAATCTCCATAAATCATTGCCGCAGCACCAATATAAACTCTTAATATGATAGGTAACTCGTTAATGTATCGGGTTTGAACTAACATTGAATGACCTGCATTATAGATAGCAGGAATATACTGATTAGCTTGCTCCACTGCCCTCTCAAGCAATTCGTAGTCTGCAATTTTAAAAAGCCATTCTTTTGCTTCTTCTTGGGCTAAATTCACGTTAACAAATAGAGCTTTGATATCTCTCTTTTTCCCTTCTGGCATACTTCTATAGGTTTTGCGTTTTGAGAAAAAACCAAGGGCAAAATATACTAAATAGTCCTCGCGCCTTGCTGCTTTCGCTTGTTCAAACTCCAGCTTCCTTTCTGCATTCATTAACAAATTAAATAGCTTTTTAGTACTACCAAATAATTCAACTAATAAGCTAGCTTCTGCAAATTCATCTGCTGCAGGAATTCGCCCAAGCTCCAGCACAGTGTTCCAAAATGCTTCTACTAGTTCATGATTTTGTTCGAGTAAGAGGCTAGTTTTTTGTGATTTAGTTGGAGATTTGTTTAGCGACGTCCATTGACGTTTTCTTTTTAATTTTGCAGATAAGTAGTTTTGTTCTTCCAACTCATCTTTAAAAATAATGAAAATGCCTGGCCCAGCGGATATAGCTGTTTTTTCTAGTGAGTCTTCTAGAAATAATTGTAATTCAGTTTGAAAATAATATTTTTGAAAAGTATTGCGCGACGTAATAACACCATCTTTAAATTGGGTCATTTGTGCCAATTTTGATTCGCTTATCAGCATACAAGATACAATTAGAAAAAGATCTGCTAGCTGATAAGCGTTATGTAAAGCCTCTATTCTTTCAGGTACATCTTCAATAACATTCAGTACAAACCCTAAATTTACAATATCAGCATTAAATAGTTCAGCGTCTGGTCTAAAATTAGGGTCCCAACCAGATGCATCAATACCGTTTGCATGTAACTCAGCTAAATCGTCACCGAGTCCACAACCATAATCAAAAACACTAAAATTACCGTTTAAGTATCCCTTATTAAACAAAAATTTCATGGGCGTACTTAACCCATGACGAACTATTGCTGTTTTATGCCGATCAATCTTTTTTTCATTCGAATATGCTAGTGCACTAGCTCGAAATAATCGACCATCAACAAGCTCATAACCGGCGTTTGTAATGGTAGCTTCCCACCCCAACTTAAAACCTATTGCTCTGGTATTTTCATACAACCCAGCCAACTCACCTTCCTGAGTGATTAGCGTGAACTCTTCATACAATGGATAGTTTGTTGTCACCATCAATTCTTTACGATGTAAAATGGGAGGGTTATCTGTTTTAGAATAGTCATTCATACGATGGTGTTTTTTAGTTAAATCAACAAACATACTTGTTTTTAATTCAGGGTAAGCTTCGCTGTCGAAGTCTGGATAAGATAGCAATGAAAACTGAAAAGATTGTTTTGAAAATTTAGCGATTTCCCATTGGAATGAAGACTGTTTCAGAGCCGATTGAATGCGGTTTATAAAATCTAGTAGCTGAGTATTTTGTATTGTTGAACGGTGAACATAAATTGCTTGAGGAGTAATTTTTCCAACAGATAACTCACTGATTAACTCTCTAAAGCTATTAGAATCCATTAGTTACTCTTCCCATAAATCCGCGAATTTAATTTTGGTACCCTTTTTCTTTGGTATTCTTTTACCCGATTTAGATGTTCCCATTATTTGAATAAATTGAGAATTACTTGGGCCCACGCTTACATGAATGGGTCTGTTTGTTCCGTAAAAATAAACTCGGTCAAAACTTAAATTTTCATTTATCCAGTCTGCCACTATGTGCATGTCATTTTCATGTTTTGCGACTATAAAATCGCATGCAGCACCAAATCTATCGCAATGTAGATTATTTTTTGAATTAACTTCACATGAAGCATGTTGATCAAGTTTGGGCGCAATCCCTTTAGAATTTTTCTTTTTTATTAAATTCAGTAGGTAAGTTGAAGTAAATCCATAAGTCACATCGACTTGACCAAATTTGATTTGGACCGGGAGCAAAACCTTTTCACATAAAAGCTGAATTGCCGCTAGACTTTCGTTTGAGGGGGTATTCGATGTCACTTCTGGGTAGCGTGAAGTGTGCCAATTAATAACCTTCTCTACCAACTCAACTAGCTGATTATTAGATGTTTTCATTAGCTAAAGTTTTTACTTTTGAATAGTAGAAGGCATTTCCAACTTTCTTAAACACAAGTTTACCGGCTTGCCGCAAGTGCATAAGTTCACATCCTGACACATTAAGATGTTCTCGCATTTGCTTGCTAGTTAGCCATTGCTCTTGAATTTCTTTATTTAAGGTAGACAAAAATGCCCCCAAGACAGTGTTACTGTCATATAAATATAAGTGATTTTGTTAGATATAGTATTAACTACTATTGTCATTGAGTAAATCAGACAGAGTTTGCATTATGACATCTCTAAAAGTTAATTCATTTAGATGCATCTTACTTGCTAGCTCTGCGCTTATCTCGAACATAAGTGCCCGAACCATTCTTTTGTTTGAGTTCAAATAAATCAATTTCTGCAAATAGATCGCTTAGCTTTTTGAAACCGTAATTCCTCTGATCGAAAGATGCATGGTTGGCGATATGTGTCCCTATCGCACCCAAGTTTGCCCAGCCGTCAACGTCTTCAGAAGCTAAAATGGCTAGGTGCAACATCTTCATTAATTTGCTGTCACTTTTAATACTGGGTTTTTTCTTAGTAACTGACTTTCCTTCGTTTTCTTTATCGTCCAGGTATATAAATTTTGAGCAGCTATTTACGAAGGCCGCTGGCGCTTTGCGCTCGCCAAAGCCAATAACGAACTTGCCGTCAGCCAAAGCTCGGGTAACTAAAGGGGTAAAATCACAATCTGAAGAGACTAAACACATGGTGTCTACATCTTTGGTATAGAGGATATCCATAGCATCAATAACTAATGCGATATCAGTGGCATTTTTGCCTTTGGTTAAATCGAATTGTTGGATAGGTTGAATGGCATATTCATGGAGTACGTCTTCCCAAGGTTTGATATTGGGGCTTTTCCAGTTGCCGTAGGCTTTTCGAATATTTACCAGCCCATAACGTGCAAGCTCCGACAGTATTTCGTCAATTTTGGCTGCGGGAGCATTGTCAGCATCAATAAATAACGCGATTTTGTCCTGTTCTTTCACAATTCTAAATCCTTTTAACACTTAATCATCACTAGCAATATCAGCATAACTAACACGGTGTAATCAATGCTTTTGAGCTTGCTCCCGTATCAATAACAATACGTTATTTTTTGCCTTCTCGGCTATCACTTACTGCTTTTTAAACCGCCTTTAGCCTCAAACCTTGGGGTGATTCGAGGCTATAAAGTTTAATAACTCATTGTTAACGATGTTCGGTTGGGTGTATAAAATACCTTACCCTTAACTTCCAAATATGCGCTTAGCGTGGGTGATCAAGCCTGTTGTGACACTACCAAAATGATTCCCGATGACAATCTCCGTATCGGGGAACATGGTGTTTATCCATTGTTTGATGACGGGGGAGATTGCGGTACCACCGGTTACAAAAATGGTGTCAGGGGTGGTACCTGATTGCAGTAAAGACTCGTTAACAATGGACTGAATTTGGTTTAGCTCGCCACTGATGGCGTCACCTAGCTGGTCGCGGCTCACTGAGATTTGTAAGTTGTCTTCTATATAATCGAGGTTAACCTGGGCCAAATGGTCTTTAGATAGTGCTATTTTGGTTAATTCGGCACTTTTGTTTAATTTAAGCCCTAACTTGTTATCTCGTAAGGTTTTTAAGCGCTCAATTCGTTTGTCCAAAGACATAAAACAATAGCGTTGTAGCTCTACTCCGGTTCGATTTGAATTAAATTCGCGCTGGGCAGCAACATCATTGACACACACGGCTTGCCTAAATAATGTGGGCGGAATGGGCAGTTCGTTGGTTAATATAATGTCTTTTCCAAAGTGCGGCATTATGCCCATTAAGGCTAATTTGTTGTCAATGTCGATGCCGCCAATGCGCTTTCCTGAACAACCAAGAATATCGCTTTCTCGACTCTCGTTGTTGATAGAGTTTGGCCCCAGTTTAACCACTGAGCAGTCGGTTGTTCCGCCGCCTAAGTCAATAATTAGTACGACTTTATCTTGGGTTAACTGTCGTTCGTAATCATAGGCTGCGGCAAGGGGCTCCATTAAAAATTCAATATCGTTAAAGCCCACCTTTTTTGCTGCTTCACTAATGATGTTAATGGCTTGGCTATTGCCGTCTCTTTCCTGTAGTCCATGAAAATTGACGGGCCGGCCTATCACAACCTGATCGAGCTCAACTGCCTTTATATACTCAGATTCTTCTTTTATAAACGCCAACATTTTTTCGATTACAGATGCGAATATGCCTTGTTGGGCTTTGGTAATTTTGGCCCCTAAAAACGACTTGGGCGATTTGATGTAAAAGCCATTTTCAGGATTGGCAATGTGCGCAAATTCCGCTTCTCGTCCAAACATAACGCCGCCACTGAATGCCAAGGCTTCGCCTATGCTTTGCATACGTTGATCCGTTTTAGCGTCTTCGCGGTTCTCAGCTCTGATCACTTTGCGATAAATATTAATAAGCTGTTCTTCAGTGAACACTTGCCCATGGGTGTCGGTTTGCGCTCTTTTGGTTTGCGCTGCTTTTTCTGCTTCCACACGTTCTGCTAATGCGTGTTCCGATATCTTTTCAGGCTTTATCACGCCGTGTTCTAAAAACACACAGGACGGAAGCGTGGTTTCGCCATCTTCTAGGGGAATAAGAACGGGTTCATTGTGTTCTATTATGCCAATGGAGCAATTCGACGTCCCCAAATCTAAACCTGCGAAGGTTCTATCTTGTTTTTTGTTGCTGTTAAGTGCCACTCAATACTCATTTAATTGAATCCCAATAAGTTTCCAACTCATTACACTGAAGTAAGAGCCTTGTGGGTGCTAATTGGGTAATTGTTTGTTGATGAAAAGTTGATTTCGATAAAAAAGCGCACCTACCAGCTTGCAAATCACCAAAAGGAGACAAGCGAAAAATAACCATTCCAGTGCGATGAAATCGGATAGTAAAGGGAATGTAGTGGATTTTCAATTTATGCTAGGTCTAAACACCTAATGTAAGCCTGTTGGAGTATTGTGGTTGGCCGTTTGAGTGTTGTCAAACCTTTGGTTAACCCAGTAATCTTGCCTTATTAGGTTAAAAATTCTTGACTTAAGATGTCACTATTGTAAGTTGAGTAAAAAACATACCCTGTTCTTTCGTAAGGAGTACTGCATCTCGAATAAACATCGCACCCCAGCCTTTGTTTGTATTGCATTTTGTGTAGCGACTTTGTGGGCACCCAAAATATACGCGGAATCTGATAAACTCGCGTTTTCGGGGTTTGCTCGTGTGGTTATGGGTCACCTAGATGATGAGAATGCGGAATATGTGGGCTACGACAACAGTATCAGTTTTGATCAACAATCACTTCTTGCCTTGCAAGCAGATTATACTTTCAGCGAGCAGCTTTCTTTAACCGCTCAGGTGATAGGACACACTGCTGAACAACGGGCTTCAGGCTTAGAGTGGCTTTATTTAACCTATACGCCAACCGACACGGCTCTTCAGATTAAACTTGGCAAGCAGCGAATTCCCTTTTTTAATTATAGCGATAGCATCGATGTTGGCTTTGCCTACCCATGGTTAACCCTTCCCCAACAATTTTACGACACCGCATTCTTTTCGACATTTGAAGGCGTGTTGGCAAATTATCAATATGTGTATGACGCTTGGGTGATGAATTTTGAAGGGTATTGGGGCTATTACGATGACAAAATTTACTTAGCCACTGGCGAGATAGATACCAAGGTAACGGGGCTTTACGGATTTAATACCAGCGCATCCTATAACGGTTTCACGTTTCGAGCGGCCTACAACCAAGGTAATGCCAATCTAACCCTTCCCGGTGCTGCGCAGTTTGTTGATGTGCTTAATCAATATGGGTTTAGTCAAAATGCCGAATCTCTCAATCCTGATGGCCTGATCCATTTTTATCAACTCAGTGCCAATTATGAAAACGTAGATTATTTTGTACGTAGCGAAGTGGCAAAAATGAAGGGCGAAAGCGGCCCCGTGCCCGACATAGACAGCTTCTATATTTCCGTCGGTTACAACTTCTACCCCTATACGATATACATCTCTTATGGCGAACGAGACGTTTATTACGAGCACGGACCCAACGAAATCCCTTATGGCATTTCGGATGAACTTGATTATTTGGCCGCCACCTACGAGTCGGTACTTAGCGGTTTTCCAGACGATAAGAACAAAGGGACTAAAATTGGCCTGCGTTGGGACTGGCGATATAACGTGGCCTTGAAAGGCGAAGTAACTTACGTTGATGCTGAGAAAGTAAGCAATGATTTTGCATTAAAAGATCTCGGTGGATTCGATGGTCACGCCATTTTGTACCAACTGGGTATTGAGTGGGTATTTTTATGAAAACATACATAACAATTATACTGATAGCAGCACTTAACTTATTTCAGGTAGCTAAGGCAACTGACACTATTGTTGTGGTTGCCAATGTCTCCGACCGATCAATTCAACTCAACCGTCAGCAAATACGTAATTTGTATATGGGCGGAATGATGTCATCTGATTTAGACGTTATTGCCTTACCACCTGACAATATCACCCGCATGAAGTTCAACACTAAAGTGCTAGGGTTAACAGAGTCGCGTATTCAATCCTATTGGGCGCAAATGCGCTTTACCGGACGAACGAAAGCCCCCAAAGAATTCGACGACGAACACTCTTTGCTCGAATATATCAAGCAACATGAAGGAACCCTAGGCTACCTACCCGCAAGTACATCAATACCAAGTGACCTAATGGTAGTGTACACCGTTCAGTAACCACAACTTGTAGTCGGCGGCTTCAGCCCCGAGAGAGGGATATCCATAACATGTAGTCGGTGGCTTCAGCCCCGAGAGGATGAATCCCCCACCATGGCCTAAAGACCATGCTACAGGTTAAACAAATATTCATTCCTGAATATCTTGCCATGGTCAACGATGCTACCCAGCGAAAGCATCCTATTTTCTCGGCATAAGCAACAAACCATAGGATTACTTCAAATCCTTACTAATTCGTATGAAATAAAAAAGCCCCTACGAAAAACGTAGGGGCTTTCTTATTTTATTTGGCGGAGAGAGAGGGATTCGAACCCTCGTTAGGTTTAACCCTAAACACACTTTCCAGGCGTGCGCCTTCAGCCACTCAGCCACCTCTCCAAAACTTTTAAATTACTCTTCGAATATATCGCAGAGTTAACACATCCATGATGATCGGCACCCAGTC
>NZ_JAUORV010000013.1 GCF_030548205.1 Aliiglaciecola sp. 3_MG-2023
TGAACCACCCAGCCTGACATCCATGTCAGTCGTTCAGTCGGCTAACGCTGCTTCGCAGCTAAAAATATCAAGGTCGATTCAGTTCCGCACAAAACGAGGGCGAAACCATCCTTGGTGAACTACCCAGCCTGACATCCATGTCAGTCGTTCAGTCGGCTAACGCTGCTTCGCAGCTAAAAACAGCCTCCTTCACCCCTTAACATTTACTACTTGGGATAGGGTGTGGACGACTTCTACTAAATCCCTTTGCATCTCCATCACTTTGTCGATACTTTTATAGGCGCTTGGGATTTCATCAATTACTCCCTCATCTTTTCGGCACTCGATACCTTGGGTTTGCGCGCTTAAATCGGCCACTGTAAAGGCCTTTTTCGCCTTTGTTCGTGACATTTTTCGCCCTGCTCCATGGGCACAACTACAAAAAGACTCGGCGTTTCCCTTGCCTTTAACGATGTAAGACTTAGCCCCCATAGAACCAGGAATAATGCCTAATTCTGACTCTCTGGCCCGAATGGCTCCTTTACGCGTTACCCATACGTGATGGCCATCGTGTAGCTCTTTGTCCACAAAGTTATGGTGGCAGTTGATGGCTTCTTTAGTCACTGCAAAAGGTTTCAACCTTAACGTGAGCGAGCGCAGTACAGCCTTCATCATATGTTCACGATTTAACATGGCGTAATCTTGCGCCCACGCTACCGCTTCAACATAATCGTTAAACGACTGGGTTCCTTCCAGCAAGTAGCCAAGTTCTTTGTCGGGCAAATTAATTTGATGGGTTTCCATTTCCTTGCGCGCCAAACGAATGAAATACTGACCAATCATATTACCGATGCCACGACTCCCCGAATGCAACATCACCCAAACATCATCGTTTTCATCGATACAAATTTCGATAAAGTGGTTTCCCGACCCCAAGGTTCCAAGCTGGTTCGCAAATTTCCGGGCATTTCCATGTCGATTAATTTGCGGATGTTTCGCAAGAATTTTATCCAAATTCATCGCCAAAGCAGACCCACCTTGCACTTGATCATATTTATGCTGTCCGCCGGCACCTAAAGGCACTGTAGATTCAATATCATGCCTAATTTGTGCTAAGTTATCGGGCAAATCTGACGCTTTAAGAGACAAACGTACAGCATTCATACCGCAGCCAATATCCACGCCCACCGCAGCGGGAATAACCGCTTCGGTTGTGGCGATCACAGACCCCACAGTTGCACCGTTACCTAAGTGGATATCAGGCATCCCGGCCACATGTTTAAAAATAAACGGTAAGCTCGCTACTCGGCGCATCTGCGCCAAGGCTTCATGCTCTACCTCATCAGTCCATATTTTGACCGGTTTTTGGTTTTCTTTCGCCGCCAACAGCGTTACTACCGGCATTTTCATTCTCCTTTTCACTGGTTCAGTCCTTGATAAAACTGCTTTGAAAACTAGTGTTAATCAACTAAATAAAGCTACGTCCTTGTCAGTTTCTCCTTGTTCGATTGACTTGCACCCTGCCAACTAAGACAACTTAACCGTCTCCCGCAGTAACTGATCAACGCCACCATACACGTTCAAGCTAGAGACTTTCTCAGACACTTTCTCAAGTGACTCCAACTCTTTCAAACGCAACAATGTAGGATTGTTTTCCATCATTTTCGCGGTATTTTGCAAGCTTCTAGTCGCCGCAGTTTCTTCACGACGCTTGATCACGTTTGCTTCCGCCGCTTTTTGAGCCTCAACCACCTGATTAAGAATCGTTTTGATCTCACCAGGCAAGATGATGTCTTTCACCCCAACTCTCTCAAGGCGAACTCCAACTGATTGCAACTCAAGTTCAACCAACTCTTTGATCGTTTGATTCACATACAACTTGTCTTCCAACAGTGCATCCAAAGTTTTAGTGCCAACAGCTTCACGCAACGCCAATTGCATAGACTTGTAGATAAACTCGTCCAAATTATCCACTTGCTCCGCAGCGACAATTGGGTCATAGGTTTTTACAGTAGCCGTTAAATTCACACGCACAGTTACCCTGTCTTTGGTCAAAATATCCTGACCAGAAACTTCTTGATTGCGCGAACGCAAATCGTAGGTTTTCACCTCGATTGAATGACTCAACTGCCAGAAGCCATATACGCCAGCGGTTAAAGTGCGAACAAACTGGCCGTCCACATATAACAATCCAATGCGCTGGGGGTTTACTTCCACCATTGAAACCGGGGCTTTTCTTACCGAGTTTTTGGTTGCAAGCAACTTACTAGCCTCGTTTTTACCACGATATTTAATCTCATCCAGCACCGATCTTTGCACCTCAAGATCGCCAGTTAATGACACTTTGTCTAAGCGAAACTCACCCGCCGATTTCCACAAATGTAAAACCTCGCCTGGCGCTACTACACCGCAAAGTTGATCATCAACATATAACAGCCCCAACTCATCTTTGTTCACTCCCCAAACGTGCACTAGCTCTGCCACTTCTGGGTAGGTTTTAATTAAATAGAACGAGTCAGGATCTGAGTAGTACATGCTGTTTGCAATGAAAGTTTTCACTGTTAAGCTGTTACTAAAATCCCATAGACGGTGAATACCTGCCTTTAGAACCCGTTCAAATTGTTGATTTCGATACAGAAACGCAATTGAGTTTTCTGCTACCGTAAATACTTTCCTAAATTTTCCTTGTTCAGTCATTAGAACTTCTCCTTTTTATTATCGCCTCAACACCCTGTTTAAGAATGTGACATAAGGGGCAATCGGCTTGCGTGAATTGGCAGCAAGCAAGGTTGATTTGATAGGCTTAGCAATCCGAATGCTTAAGCACTGCTTCCGTGCAGTACCTACCAAATCAATGTTGTTTGTGCGAGTTCACCACAGTGGTTAATCGCTAGCCTTATGTCGGGCTATTACTATGTTTATGGGACTTGAACCCACTGGGCTTTCGCCGTACCGCTAGTAGTTAGATCATCAGTCAAACTATGTCGTTTGAGGTGCATGCGCACCGGCTTATTTTTGGTGTCTTCACTCGAGATATACACCCATGGCAGTGCCACGTGTATCAGGTTGCCGTTAGAAACAACTCCGCTTCGTTAAAAACAATTGATATATTACAAGTGCCGTGCCAACAAAATAAAAAACCGAAATAAAAAGCTAACCAACTGAAATAATTAGACTTTATGAAAATTGTTAATTTTCAACGTTGATTCTGGTTTTAAAAATAATATCTTTTAAGATATATTTATATCTATTCAGATAGGGTGAAATTTATGAATCGCAAAAATGTGATGTTTGCTATCTTAGGGTTGGTAAAAGACAACAAAGGACGCGGCGCTAAACGCTGGCAACTTTGGCGACCTACAATTAGCGCAGTGATGCAGGACGATTTCCAAGTCGATAGATTAGAGTTAATGTATGAACCCTCTGAGCTTAACTTAGCCCGGCGAATAAGCGCAGATGTAGCAGAGGTATCTCCTGCTACTGAAGTAGTGTTAGTTGAAACTGCTTGGAATGATCCTTGGGATTTTGCCGATGTGTACAATTGGTTATATCAACATGCTAGTCATTATGACTTTGACCCCGAAAAAGAAGATTATTATCTGAATATCACCACGGGTACCCACGTTAATCAAATATGCATGTTCATGTTAAGCGAAGCGCAAATCTACCCAGCCTCTAAATTGATTCAGGTTTCTCCTGATCCACAAGGCGATAATCCAGCCAAAGGCACAATCAGCATCGTCGATTTAGATCTTTCCAAATATGCGGCATTAGCAGCCCGATTTTCCGAACAATCGGCCACCGCACGTGAGTTTCTAAAAGCCGGTATTCAAACCCGCAATTCAGGATTCAATCAATTAATAGATGAAATAGAACAAGTGGCTATTAAAGCCACTGACCCCATGTTATTGGAAGGCCCAACTGGTGCGGGTAAAACCCAATTAGCAAGGCGAATATACGAATTAAAATCCTCCCGAGGTGGTGTTTCCGGTAGTTTGGTAGCGGTGAATTGCGCTACCTTAGTAGGCGACGGTGCGATGTCTGCTTTGTTTGGACATATTAAAGGGGCCTATACTGGTGCGCAGAGTGCCCGCGAAGGCTACTTGAAAAATGCCGACCAAGGCATACTATTTTTAGATGAAATTGGCGAACTAGGTATTGATGAGCAAGCTATGCTATTGCATGCCATTGAAGAGAAGCAATTTTATCCCGTAGGCAGTGATAAAGCCGTCTACAGCGATTTTCAGTTGATCGCTGGCACCAATTTAGACTTACGCAAAGCAGTAGCACAAGGTCATTTTCGGGAAGATCTGTTAGCCAGAATTGATATATGGAATTGGCGCTTACCTGCACTAAAAGAGCGAATAGAAGATTTTGAAGCAAACCTCGACTTTGAACTACGCCAATATGCGCGGCTCAATAATGTGCACATTCGCTTTGGCAGTGAAGCCCAAAAGCGGTATTTACACTATGCCCGCAGTGAAAAAGCGATTTGGAGTGCTAACTTTCGCGACCTCAATGCCAGCGTAAAACGCATGGCAACCCTTAGTAAAGAAGGCCGCATTGGTTCGCGCACTGTAGAGGCAGAAATAGCTCGCTTAAACCAACGCTGGCATGCTAAAAGTGACACAAACAATATCGAACTAAGCCGTTACATTGACGAAGAACAGCTATCGATCATGGATGTATTCGATCAAATGCAATTGAAAAATGTCATTCAAGTATGTTTATCTTCAACAAATTTAGCCGATGCCGGTCGCAAACTATTTAACATCAGCAGAAAGAATAAAAGTAGCAGCAATGATTCCCATAGGTTACGAGTGTATTTACAGAAATTTGGGTTAAGCTTTGCCCAGCTAAACTCTGAGTTGTAAACGAATTTGTAATAAAACCTTAGTTCAACAGGTCTAATTTAAAAGACGCCAAAACCAAAAGGTAATTGAAAAGCAATGCCAACTGAAATTACATCAAAATCTAACAATAAATTGGTCAATATAGTATTGTTTATTATAGTTGCCACCTTTATTTACTTAGCTTACCAGTGGTATCAAAGTCATTTAGGTCAGCAAGCTAAGGATAAGATCCAAATCCAGATGCTCGATTTTGATGTCGCGCTAGCTAAAGCTCAAGCCCACGATAAATTAATATTAGCCGACATGTCAGCTATTTGGTGTCCCACCTGTCGTAAGTTAGACAGCACAGTATTTACCAATGATAGAGTCAAAGATGTAATTGATGAGAACTTCGTTTTTGCTCGGGTAGACTACGACACAGAACAAGGGCAAGCATTCGCTGAGCGTTATCGGGTTACTGGTTACCCAGTATTGCTAATTATTAATCAAGAGGGCGAAAAGCTTACCCGGTTGCCACTGACATTTGATTCTATGGAGTTTATTGGTAATTTAAACAAAGTATTGAGTGTTCAATAAAGTTAACGCACCAACGGGATAAATCCCGTCCTACAAACCCATACCTGTAGGTGGGTGCTTTAGCCCCGTACGAACCCGCTATATCCATGGCCTAAAGACCATGCTACCGCCCCGCACAAACCCGCTAAATCCATGGCCTAAAGACCATGCTACAACACCATACCTGTAGGCGGGTGCTTTAGCCCCGCGCAAAACCGCTAAATCCATGGCCTAAAGACCATGCTACAAATCCATACCTGTAGGCGGGGGCTTTAACCCCGCGCAAAACCGCTAAATCCATGGCCTAAAGACCATGTTACAACCCAATACCTGTAGGCGGGGGCTTTAGCCCCGCACAAACCCGCTAAATCCATGGCCTAAAGACCATGCTACCGCCCCGCGTAAACCCGCTAAACCCATGGTCTAAAGGCCATGTCGCCGCCCCGTGACCGTGCCAAAGCATTAATCCACATCAACAAGGGTCACTTTAATGCCCATTCGGCGCAGTCCATCTAGGTAATCGGGTGGAATATTACTATCGGTAACAATTTGATTGACTCCTGCAGGCTCTAGAATTTTATGCAGACAAACATGACCAAATTTAGAGGAATCGGTAACGACTATAATTTCACTGGCAACCTTGCACATCAACTGATTCAATAAGGATTCAGCTTCAAAATGGGTAGAAATTCCTTTATCCAAATGGAAGCCATCTACCCCTAAAAAGAGTTTGTCCACGTGTAAGTCTTTAAGGGTGGCTAACGCGCTACTGCCGAAAAATGACTGGCTTTTATGTCTGAGTGTACCGCCCAATAACATTACTTCTATGTGCTCTTGAAGTTTCAGTTCGTTGACAATATTCAAACTATTGGTCACAACGGTAACATTCTCTCGACCACCAATATGCGAAGCTAGCTTAAGAGTGGTTGAGCCTGAGTCTAAAATAATAGCATCACCGTCATGGACTAAACCGGCAGCGACCTTACCAATGCTCGACTTTTCTTCAGCATGCAATGCTTGTTTTCGATCAAAGGTAGTTTCAGTTTCAAACACGCCACTGTCGTTTAACATGGCACCGCCATAGCAGCGAGTGGCAATTCCCTGATTTTCAAGAAAGCGTAAATCTTTGCGAATGGTGACACCTGATACGTTAAATTGCTCAATTAGAGGAAGCACTTGAACACTTCCATTTTCTTTAAGCATTCGGGCTATGTGTTCACGTCTGTGACTGGTGTCGCGCATTCTTTTACCTTTTCCTATTTAAGTTTCATTTTGAACAATGTTTATTCTAATCCTAATGAAACTTTAACACAACGTAACTTTCATTTTGTAAAAACCAAGTTTGTCACTGTGCTTTTTATTGATTAATGTGGGTTTACTAAAGCACTAATTCTACTCGATCATTTCAGCCAGTAATTTTTCCACATGAGCGATTAAATAAGCTTCATGACGCTCCGAGAACCCAAGGTGAACCAATCGAATTTTGCCCGATGCGTCAATCAAAAAGCCCGTGGGCAAAGCCCTTACCTGGTAAGCACTAAATGAAGTCCCGTGTTGATCCCATACCGCAGGATAGTTAAGAGGGTACTTAGCTAGAAAGTTCAATGCATCTTGTTTCGCTAGGTCGGTATTCACCGCCACAATTTCAAATCCTTGTGGCGCATATTTATGTCGCAGTTTGTTTAGAAAAGGAAAAGACTTACGGCAGGCAAAACAGGATGATGCCCAAAAATCCACATAGACCACTTTGCCTCTGTAATTCTTAAGATCAACTTGAGCATCACTATTTAAATCCGCCAGGGAAAAGCCAGGGGCCAATTGCCCCTGCATGCTTGATTGAGTATTTGCCAGACAGAATGAACTGGCAAATATACTAAGCAGTAAAAAACAACAACGGATCATGAGTTTACTCACTGCCATTGGCGCCCAATGGTATTAATTCAACCAATAGAAATTGGTTAAAGTTGGCAGTTAAGTTTGCTTTACCATCGGTCACAGTTACCACCCCAAGGTCTTTACCGTGGAAATAATCTGTCACTTTGTATTGCTGAGCAGTTAACCCTCGTAACTCAAGGCTTCCAGTATAACTATCCGCATAAAAAGCGAAATATAGACTGCCGTCTTTGGCTACAACGTGGGTTTCAGGGCGGTCAAAACCGATATCGTAAAGTTCACCTAAGTAAGTACCTTTGGGAAGCATTTTTTGATTATATAAATCAAACCATTGCTTCCAAATGACTTCTTTTTCCGGGTTGAGCAAGAACTGTTGTGCCGCTTCATTGTCTGATGGCATGGTAAATTTAGTTCCTAACACTGCACCAATGCCGAAGGATGAAGCAAAGTCACTAGCATTATCACTTAGCTCAACATGGTCACCATAATAAGGCGCTGATTCTCCCATTAATCCCTTGAGTGTTTTCCCTTTTAATCTGACTTGCCAAGATGTGAGAGGATCTGAGCTCACGGTTTGATTCATATAAGGGAGGTTATGAAATGCGTATGAGTCACCACATGGGCATATTTCGATTACCGCGTCAGGATTGATTTCCATGGCTGTCTCATAAATTAGCTTCCAGTAATCAGCTAAGGCTTCAACAGATGCTTCAGGAGTGGCATGATTGTGTTCTGGGTTATAACAAGGAGGAACGCCGTTTAAATGGTGACCATCAATTTTCAAGCCTTCATATCCCCATTCGCCAAGCATCTTTTTAACCAGCTCAACACTGTGTTGACGAACGCGTTCATCCGCTGGGCACAAATAGTAACTGTCCCACCATGTAACATCTCGAGTACTACCATCTTTATTGAGTAGCAACATTTCAGGATGTTGTTCAATCATATCGGTGCCAGGATCCACAGCCAGAGGTGCCCACCAAAGCTTGGCTTTCAATCCAGCAGATTTAATGTCTTCAACAAATGCCTGCATATCTGCATCACCATTAGGGAATTTTTCAGGATCAAGATACCAATCCCCTTCTGCGGTTTGCCAGCCATCATCCAACACTGCCCACTCCAATCCCAGCTCTTTAGCTTTGGGTAATGTTTGCAGTATTTCATCAAAACTAAAGTCGCGTTCATATCCCCAAGCACACCAGATAGGCTCATAAGCTGAATCTGGAACATCCGCCATAACCAGCCCTTTCTTCGCCATTACGTTACGATACATTTTCAATGTGGCGTAATAGTCTTTTTGATGGACTGATACAAAGGTATCTAAGGTGGTTAATTCGTCACCAGGGGCTAGCTTCACGGTTTTTTCAAGTTCAACATGCAAATACGCCGCTTTTTCGGTGATATGTTCATTTGCAGGGTAAGTCACCGGAAAAGAAACCAATTTAGGATCTAAATCAATATGACCAATCGCCAAGCCTATATCTTTTCGCCAAATATCAGCCACCGCAGTACCACTGCCATAATCTGTTGCGTTCATTCCCATGTAGTTCTGTTGCTCGTAGCCGGGTTGCAAAGGCATTACCCAATCTCGACGATCAGCGAACGAAGCACCTTGATAAGACCAAAAATCTGGTTCGGAACGGGTCATTGCAGTCATTAAGTCTGTGTGCTGTGTGTTTTCAGCTGCAGAAAGTTGATAGGCATTCTGTACCCATTTAGAGATAATCAAACTTTGCGAGGCTGTATTTTTATAGGTAACTCGGATAAACAACGTATTGGGAAAGTTAGGGAAAGCCTGCACTTGCAGTTGTTTTTGTAAGCCATTGGACGCGACGCCAACTAAAGTGGTTTGCATCCCAGAACCTAAGTTGGAGTCAATCTGATGTTGTGTACTGTTGAGCAACATAAAATCATCGATGAGCTCACCTGATTTGGTAACAAGATACTCACTACCTTGATAATCCCCTAGCACTTTCATTTCGTTGCCTAGGGTGGCAGAGACACGGCTGTGCAATTGACCATCGAATTCTAAGGTAATACCGCTATTTTTCACTTTAACGACTTCATCTTCCTGATCAACAGGAGTAATACAAGCGTGCAATAGAGGTACGCACACTATGATTGCAGCCAATCTAGAAATAAATTTGAATGACATTTATGTTCTCCATGTACTAGGTTTAGCAGAAGGGTCTGCAAAGATCCTTCTGCTCTTTTTAATTGTTATTAATTGAGGCTAAACGCTCGTCGGGCATTGTGATAATAAATTTTATCTATCACCGATTTAGGTAGTCTTAGGCCGGTAACCATGCCATCCACCTCAGGTACACTGAATTCCTTGTCAGTATTGAGGTAACTCCAATCTTCTAACCATTTTTGATGGGCACTATTTTTAAACTCTTGCGCTGCAGCGCCAGGACTGTGAGTTAGGTCTGTGGCATAAAGAATGCGGTCTTGATATTCAATAAAAAATGCTCTGACTTTATTTAGATCTTTTACTGACTGGGCTTGAACTTGTCCCATACGCGCAGCGAGATCGATGGTCGCATCAGGGTAACGTTGCAAAAATTCCGATATGGCATCAACGCTCCATTCCAAGCTAGCGAGGTGGGCTCCAATAAAACGCATCTGAGGATGTTTATCCAACATATTGTTCCGGGCCGCCATTTGCGCTTCGTAACTGGGCATTTCCGGGTGCAAATACATGTGGTACTGAGGGTGCGCAGCAAAATATTCTTTGTCGTTATTCACGCTCATTTGATCTATAGGTAACCAGCAATTATGGGGCTCTCCCTGATGCCCTATGAGGGGTACATGTAACTGACTTAAATGGGTAAAAATAGGATCCAAACCAGGATCATCAATCATCACTAGCTGCTGCGCATTGTTACGGAAGGACATACCAATATTCTTCCACACTTTGACTGCCTTAGCGCCATTTACAAGGGCCGTATCTAAACGCTTTTGCACGTCTTTTGCCCATGAAGTATCGTCCCAGTTGCGCATTGAAAAAGTAGCCGCAAAAAATATGGTTTGTGGGTAGTCTTGGGTTAATGATAACGCAATATCTTGTTGTTCATCGATAGGCGGAAAATCAGGATAATCAACATTAATGGTAAGTAGCTCAAAGTTGTCCACTTGTGCTTGTTCAATAAATGCAGCCCCATGGTTATTCGCATGCACGTGGGCATCAAATTTTTTAACTTTGGGGAAATCAGACATGCTGTAGTGTTGTGATATTTCATCGTTGCCGACGTTAGAATGACTACAAGAAATCAGCGTCGTCGCCGCGATTATCATCAGGGTTGAACTTAATGAGGCAGTAAGCTTATTCACCAGTACGCCCTTCCATAGTCGAATTTACCGGCTTTTCTTCAGGCTCTAAAGCTAAAATGAGCGCAGCAATTGTTGCAATAATAATACCTGCGATTTTAACGTTGTTTGGGATAACATCTAACAATACGATGGTCAGCACTGTAGACAACAGCGGTGCGCCAGCATTGGTTAACGGCGAAACCACAATGGCTTTTCCGTAGCGGAATGCATACACCAAACACAATGCACCAATGGCATTTAATATTTGTACCGACGCGGTTTCAAATAGCATAGAAAAACTGTAATCAACTTGGACACTACGGTCAGTCATTAAGTAAGCAACCGGTATTAACGCAACGGCAGTGACCGTCATATAGAAGAAGATACTTTCCGCACTCATGTGATGATTAGACAGTTTCATACAAAATGCTTGAACTCCCCATGCTGCCATTACACCCAGGGCGAGTAGGAACCATAGAATACCGTAGCTGTGCTCTTCACCCGCCGGTGAATACTCAAACAGGGGTAACGCCAGCATTGCTAGAACAATGCCTATTCCACCGAGTAACCCCGTGCGTTCTTTAAGCAGCCCGAGAGAAAGCGCAATGGTGATCACGGGTGACAATGAAACGATAGGAAATATAAGGTAACCAGGACCAACAGTGACGGCATAAAACAATAACATTTGACCGCCACTCCCTAAGAAGCCAATCCAACAACCCAGCCAAATAGAACGTTTGTCCGTTTCTAGCTTCCAATCAATGAGTTTCAAAGCCACTATACAAGGTATAATCATAGTGACAGCCCAAATACTGTATACCACAGTAGAAGGTATTGATTCATCAGCAAATACTGCCGTTAATGCCCCCCAAAATCCCCATGAGACAGTGGTTATGATGGCAAAAATCAACCATTTCTTTGACTGCATTGTTATCTTCCTATTTTGTTCTTATTATTGTCTAACCTAAGTATTGTATCTGTTAGCCACTCACGACCTTTACGGCAAACAGAGCCTAAGTTCACGTCCCTAGGCTCTGTTTATCAAGACTTAAAAGTCGTAGCGCAATCCTGCTTTAAAAGTTCTACCATATAGTTGAATAGAGGCAGGTAGATCGGGGCGACCTTGGAAACTACGATTAGATTCATCTAGCAGATTTTGACCTTCAAGTGATAATTGCAAGTAATCGGTAATATCGTATTTTACCGACAACGACATGATCTTGCTTTCTTCCATGGTGGTTTGGTAATCGTCTCCCAAAGGACTAAATGCATCGACAACTAAATCGCCAGTATAATCTAAGGCCAACTGCGCACTTAATCGGTCTTTTTCATAAATCACAGAGAAAGAATAAGAGGTATCGGCAACACCCGGTAAAGCCCCTGCATCTTCTCCATTTACAACAGTGCTTGTATCCGTATAGGCATAACTAGCCGTAAAGCCGAAACCATTTTCAAAAAATTTCTGAACCCCAAGTTCCAACCCAAATACTTCAGCTGAATCACCATTGATCGGCTGGGTGACTTGAAAGCTCTCACCGGCAATTTCAACTCTCGTGGTGTTCGACGTAATGAAACCATCTAGTTCTTTCCAGAAAAGCGTCGCATTGAGCAAACTACCTTCTTCGAAATACCACTCCAGCGCCATATCTGCTTGGTCAGAAAATACCGGCTTAATATTTGGATTACCACTGATATCCATAGTGAATAATCCAGATTGCGCATTATCTGTTGTTAGTGGCGCAAGTTGATCTAGTGTTGGACGAGACAAGGATTGCGCCGCGGCGGCCCGAAAAAGCAGATCATCGGTAATGTTAAAGCCGAAATTAATCGCCGGCAGAATTTTATTGTAACTTCCGTTGGCAGTCTGAGCCGCACTATCCGAATACTCTACATCCCAAGAGGGGTTCGACGAGTCTGGATTAACAATCTGGATGGATTCAATATTGTTATAAGAATACATGGCAGTAACCTCAGTTTTTACCCAACGCAGCCCCGCATTGGCAAACCATCGATCACCTTCAAAATTAGCTTGCAAATATAGTGCGGTTGTATCTTCTTCAATATCGTAAGAATTCACTGGGTTGTAAATAGGCTCCCAAAGCGCGGATTCACTTTCTCCAAAAGTGCGCTCATTACCGAGGTAATCAACTATTGTCATTCCGTCTGAAGCAGCTAGGCCTGCGGCATAATCAGGAATACTGAAAATGGGAAAAGAGCGCGGGATATTAGCACCTTCTCCGGCAAACAAGTTATCGTAAGGAAAGTCACGGACCACATCCGCGCCAACTTCACCAAAAGTAAATGGGTAACCACAGTAATTACAAGCACCGTACTCATAATTGTCGTAAGCGGTATTGGTTTTATTGCGGCTGGTGTAGGCAGCGCCAAAATCCAAGGAAACAAGAAACTCATGGTCAAAACTTAGTTCGCCGTCCAAAGTAGCGCCAGTAACAGTGTCTTTTATATCACTTCCGTCTCGCGCCGCCCAATGGGGAGAGAAGTCATCATTCCCAAAATCATCGGAGCTACGACCTTCAGTCCAAGTTGGGATGTAATCTGGCAAACCGCCATTATTTAGTTCGTAGTGTCCACTATGAGCACCTGGAGCACCTGCCACTACGAAGGTATTTTTTCCCCCTGAATCTCGCTCTGATTGAGAGCGATAAACGTCTGCTTTAACAATTAAGTCATCAGTCAGTTGGTACTTTGCATTTAAACCAAACAAAGAAGTATCGACGGTACGATGCTCATCTAGGGTAACGACTTCCATACTAACATCAGCTATGTCCATGGCAGTAATCACATTGCCATCAAGGACGATGTTAGATAAGCGATTTTGTGCCTCACTCTCATCGGCCATATAGAAAGATTGGGTATAACCGGTGGAGTCTGCTTCCAGCTTGGTTAGCATAATATCAGCACTAACTTGCAACTTATTATTCGGACGCCATTGTAAATTTGAATTAACACCCGTTCGAGTAAAATCAGTAGCGTAAGAACCCAAGGCATAAGACCCTGGAATAACTAGATTTTCTTCATTGTCACTAATAATGCCATTACCGTCTACATCATAGGACATTTCATCTTGCACACCAAAAACAAAATTATCGAACATATCATCGGCACGCTCAGTTCCACTTGCATGAGTGACTCCAAGAATAAAACCTAAAGTTTCGTCGTCATTTGTGGTGCTATAAATAGCATTAAACTTCTTGCCCACCTCTTCAGAGAGGTCATTGTAATCGGCAGTGGCAGAGAATACACCGTGTTGTCCTGGATTATCTAACGCTTTTGCAGATTTTAAATTAACCGCGCCACCGATACTTCCTTCGATTCCCTTAGCTTCAACGGTTTTCCAAACATCGGCGCCATTGATCATTTCAGATGGAATTACATCGAACGCAAAATTACGCCCACCGTCATCAGTCGCAAGAATACGGTTATTAAGAGTGACTATACTAAACTCTGGTCCTAAACCCCGAATATTCACGTATTGAGCTTCCCCTCCTCGAGTTCGGCTGACAGTAATACCCGAAATATGAGAAAGGGAATCTGCGACATTATCATCAGGAAAACGCCCTAACTCTTGTGCTGCAATGGAATCTACTAAAGATTTTGCATTTTGTTTTATAGAAACGGATTTTTCTAAACTACCACGAACGGCCGTTACTACGATGACTTCGGTATCTTCGTCACTTTGCTGAGCGTTAACTTGTGGAGCACTTAGCCCCAATACGACTGCGCACGCTAAAGTTGATTGTATAAATATTGTGTTTTTATGTGTATTCATGGGTATCACCTTGTCACCTGATAGTTGGAAACGAACTAGCTTTGTTATTTATTTGAGTTACAGCATGTCGTCTTTCGGAAACAATATTGGCCATCAATGAAACCAATGTCAATACAAAATGAAACATAAAAAAGCAAAAATAACATAACCCATTGCTTTAGAAGTAAAAAACAAGTATTAAAACAAGAAAGAAAAAGACATAAACCAACCAAATGAAATTTAATGTAACTTTTTTATTTACATAATCGCCTTTATACCCCATAATTTTTGCCAATGTAAGCTATAACCAACGATTACGGAGGTGAAATGAAAGTATTATTGGATATGGTAAGCCAACAAAAAAAAGGGCTTAAGGCTGGAGTTTACTCGGTTTGCACCTCGAATGCCTTAGTAATAGAAGCTGCAATGAAGCATGTAATATTACATAATGAAACTTTATTACTTGAAGCAACCTCTAACCAAGTTAACCAAGATGGTGGTTATACCGGCATGACACCTATCGATTTTCGCAATATGGTACTTTCGATGGCGAAACGTGTTGGTCTTCAAGAAGATAGAATCATACTCGGTGGTGACCATTTAGGGCCAAACTGCTGGCAACATTTAACTGCCAAAGAGGCAATGGCAAAATCAGAAATATTAATTGCTCAATATGTTCGCGCTGGCTTTGGTAAAATTCACTTAGATTGCTCAATGTCATGTAGTGATGATCCCATTCCACTGAGAGATGAGGAAGTCGCAAAACGCGCAGCAAGGCTTTGTTTAGTTGCAGAAAAAGCATGGAAAGAAACAGGCGGTGAAGCGCCAGTCTATGTTATTGGAACCGAGGTTCCAGTACCTGGCGGAACACAAGATGACTCTGAAGAGTTAGACCTGACTTCAGTTGAAGATGCTAAAACAACAATCGCGATTCACCAAGACACATTTTCAGAAGCTGGGCTGTCATATGTTTGGCCACGAATTATAGGCTTAGTGGTGCAACCGGGAGTGGAGTTTGGCTTACACAAAATAGATGCCTTTGTACCAGATAAAGCCCGTAGTTTGAGTGAAATGATAAGTCACCACGATAATATGGTATTCGAAGCCCATTCCACAGACTATCAAACCCAACAGCATCTAGCCGATTTAGTATCCGCGCATTTTGGAATTTTGAAAGTAGGTCCATGGCTAACTTTCGCGTTTAGAGAAGCTTGTTTTGCATTAGAGTGTATTGAACGAGAATGGATAGGCGCAAACGACTGCAGCAATCTAAAAAGCACGCTATTAACGGCAATGCACGAAAATGATAGCTATTGGAAGAAGTATTACTCCCAAGACAGCCGACAGCAAGAATTGGATTGCAAATACAGTTTGAGCGACAGAATTCGCTATTACTGGCCTGATGAAAAGGTGAACAAGGCGCTATCACAATTAATAGAAAACCTTGAACAGAGTCCGCCGCCGCTCACACTTATTAGTCAATATTTGCCAGAACAACACAAGGCGCTAGTAGCCGGTGAAATAGATAGTTCCATCAAAGGGTTTATCTTTCACAAAATATCGTTAGTACTAAACCAATATTCTGCCGCCTGTTACTCGCAGTCAGCCAATTGATCAAGGAATGCAGCAAACTATGAAATACCTAACCTTTTCCGAAGAAAAATTAGCACAACTTGATGGCTATTGGACAGCCAAAGAAATCACTCAACAGCCTGAGTGTTGGCGAGGAACCTTGAAATTGTTGCAATCTCAACAGCAACAAATTGAAGCTTTTTTAAAGCCTATATTGAGCAAGTCAGATATCCGTATCATCTTCACTGGTGCTGGAACATCCGCTTTTGTTGGCCAGTGCGTTACTCCCATTGCAATGCACGAATTGGGTAAACGAGTCGAAGCTATTCCGACTACAGATTTGGTCTCCAATCCGTCTGAGTATTTTCAGGCTAACGTACCTACACTACTGGTTTCGTTTGCACGCTCTGGAAACAGTCCTGAAAGCGTGGCAGCATTAGAATATGCCGATCAACTGGTTGACGAATGTTATCAGGTGGCAATAACTTGCAACAGTGAAGGTGAGCTGGCCAAGCGCTGTGAAGGTAACAATAAACTCGCGTTGTTTTTACCTGAACAAACAAATGACCGCAGTTTTGCAATGACCTCTAGTTTTAGTTCAATGCTGCTTAGTGCGCTTTATTTGTTCTGTCCCTCGCAAAATTTCGAAGAAGGGCTTAATCAAGCGGTTGTTGCCACGACAAAACTTTTAAATAACCAAGTATTACCGCTGTCGAAATTGGCAGATAGAAAATTTAGTCGTGTAGTGTATTTGGGCAGTGGCACGTTTAAAGGCTTAGCCCAAGAAAGTGCATTGAAGTTGTTAGAATTAACCGATGGTCAGACTATGGCGTGTTTTGATTCCCCGCTCGGGTTTCGCCACGGACCTAAAGCCATGATAGATGCAAATACCTTGGTTATTGTATACATCTCTAACAATCCGCTTACTCGACAATATGATCTTGATTTAGTCAAAGAATTGCAAGCTGATAACGAAGCCGGACATGTTCTTACCTTGCGCGCAGATACAATCCCCATGATCCCACAGGAAAATGAAATTGTATTTGATAACATGGCACGACTATCAGACCGCTTTTTACTTTTACCTTTTATTGCTTGCGCCCAAGTATTTGGCTTTTTCAATGCACTTAGCATTGGAAATAAACCTGATAATCCGAGCGCTTCAGGTACGGTAAACCGTGTTGTAAAAGGCGTAAATATTCACGCTTTGTAATCTAGTAATTGTTTCTCAGGAGATAACCATGTTTTTAGGTGTAGATGGTGGCGGAACAAAAACGGCATTTGCCATAATTAACGCTCAGGGTGATCTACTCGCTAGTCATCAGGAGCCCACCTGCTATCATGTTGAGGTGGGAATTGAGGGAGCAAAAGCCGTCATAAATAGAGGTATCTCTGCGGTACTATCTAAAGCTGGTAAAACAGTCGATGAACTAGAATATGGTTTCCTGGGGTTGCCTGCTTTTGGCGAGGATAGTGAAATAGATCCAAGTTTAGCCACCCTTCCGTCTGACATCCTACCGCAACAAAACTATCAGTGTGATAATGATATGGTCAACGCGTGGGCGGCGGCCTTTGCTGGCGAAGATGGGATTAACATGATCGCGGGTACCGGCTCCATTGCTTATGGTATGCGCGCTGGAAAAAGTGCGAGATGCGGTGGTTGGGGAGAGCTATTTAGTGACGAAGGGTCGGCCTATTGGATTGGTCGCAAAGGTCTCATGCTATTTTCTCGTATGAGTGATGGGCGCGATAGCAAAGGTCCACTATATTATAAGCTAAAAGATACTTTTGAGATTACCAATGATCTGGATATGTCAGCACTAGTTCTGACCAAGTGGCAAGGTTCTAGGGGAAGAATTGCACAAATATCAACTCTGGTATATGAAGCGGCTGTAGCTGGAGACACATTGGCCAAAAAGATCTTTTCCGATGCTGGGGAAGAGTTGGCTGAAATCGTAGAAGGTACCCGCAAAGCCTTGCAGTATTCAAAGGATGAAGAGGTAAAAGTAAGCTTTTCTGGTGGGGCTTTTAGCGCCAACGACTTTATCACTAAACCATTTGCTAATGCCCTTCAAGAATTTTCAAGTACATATCGTATTCAACAACCTGCTTTTTCCCCCGTTATTGGTGCAGCCATTTATGCTGCTAAACTATCGGGCGAAGCATTATCAGCCTCAGCCCTTAAGCGTTTGCAAGGTGTTTAGATTGGGGCTTTAAAAGCACAACTCCCATATACGGCTGAGGGCTTACGGCCTACGGGCTACGGGCTAAAGCCCATACTACAAAAAACTCCTTAGATGACGTCGCAACTGCGGCTTACGGGCTAAAGCCCGTACTACAACAGAACACCTTAGATGACGTCGCAACTGCGGCCTACGGGCTAAAGCCTGTACTACAACAAAACACCTTAGATGACGTCAAATTGCGGCCTACGGGCTGAAGCCCGTACTACAACAAAACACCTTAGATGACGTCGCAACTGCGGCTTACGGGCTAAAGCCCGTACTACAACAAAACACCTTAGATGACGTCGCAACTGCGGCTTACGGGCTAAAGCCTGTACTACAAAAAGACACCTTCGATGACGAAAGCAAAAATGACTCAACTGATACTTCCAAGTTGGAAAAACACCAAAAAGAAACTTAATGAAACACCAGAAAAGATAACGCTTTCGGTTTTTATAAAGGTAAATAAATTTATTTATCAATATTTTTCAATTCTTTATTACACACATATTTGAAGCGGCCTAGCCGCGAAAACCCAAATTACTAAAGCGTTTAAAATCGAGCCCTTCAGGCTATAAAACGAACAAAAACCACGCATTGAAAGATTTAAGAAAGCGATAAAAATTAGCTTAAAAGATACAAATCAACTCCACTAACAATTTCATTATATTGCATTTTGTTTAAAAAATGTTGAATGTTAAATTAAACTTGGTTATTGTTTCGTTAGATTTGTTTTCATTTAAATCACCATAATAGATAAGAGGGATACATGAATACTCACTTTAGTAAGACATCGTTAGCCATTGCTGTGGCCTTGATTTGCACTAATGTTCACGCTCAAGATGCAATTGATAACACCACGGATGAAACAGAAGTCATAACTGTTACATCAACTCAAGCGAGTCTAATTAAGGCCTTAGATTTAAAGCGCTCCAGTGATTCCATTGTTGATGGGATTACTGCCAAAGAATTAGGGATATTTCCTGATGCCAATGTAGCAGATTCATTGTCTCATATTACTGGGGTGACAATTGACAGAACCAGTGGTGGCGAGGGTAAAGGCGTTAATATCCGAGGTTTAGGCCCTGAGTTTAGTATCGTGACGATCAATGGTCGTATTATGGCAACAGATCAAAGTGGACGTGAATTTGCCTTTGATGTTTTACCTTCGGAAGTGATATCAGAAGCTTGGGTTCACAAGTCAGTGAAAGCGTCAACCCTGGAGGGGAGCATAGGTGGTGCAATTGATTTAAGAACAGCTCGCCCTTTTGACAACAAAGGTCTGCAGGGTTCATTTTCCGTAGAAGGCCATTATGGTGATAAAGCCGATAAAAACGGATACAAATTTACTGCAGTTGGCAGCAACACCTTCGCAGATGACACAATGGGGTTTCTATTCTCAGCGTTGTTTAGTAATACACCAACCCGAACTGACTCCCTCTCTGACTTAAACTATGGTGTTAACTGGGGGTGGGATCATGATAACAGTGATGGCGGTGTGGTTAATTGGCAAGATGCCTCTAATGAATTAATCATACCCAATGTAGTTGCCTACACTGCGCAAATTGAAGAAAAGAAACGAATGGCTTTTTCTGGCGCTTTTCAATATCAACCCAGTTCAAAAGTTGATATTAATGCAGATTTTCTTTGGACTCGCTTAGATGCCCCATCTCAAGGTTATACCGAGTCATACTATTTGGTAGGCCAAGCAGCAAGCTGGCGTGATGCAACTTATGGTGGAATCGCAACTGAGCTAAATCCACAAGGTACAGTGGTCACAGGCATGACCATGGACAATTTAATTCCAGAATTAGTGACTATCACAGAACACCGAGTGGTTGATACCTATCAAGTAGGTTTGAACGGAAAGTTTGAAGTTACCGATAAGTTTGTTGTTACCGGTGATGTATACCTTTCTAACGCTAAAAGAGATGCTGGTGGAAAAGATAAATTTGTGGTTGCACATGGAATCGGTGGAGTGCCAAACACTGCAACCTTTAGCTTGACCGAAGGCGGTTTACCTAATGTCATCATCGATTTTGCAGATGATGCAATTAGTAACATGGGAGATTTAGTTAATGATAGTCAATTCGGCCCCCACTATTCCCAAACAAACGGTGTAAACATTGAAGATGAAGTAATAGGGGGATCACTTGTAGGGGAGTTATTTTTAGATATTCCTGTGGTTTCCAGTATTGAATTTGGCGCAGTTTATAATAAGCGTAGTAAAGATCGGGTAAAGATTGACAATCAACATGCTCAAACACTATACAGTAACGCTCCTTTTACCTTCGCAGATACGGGGGTTGATGTGGTACAAGGTTTCCCCATTGATGACTTTTTAAGTGATGTCTCTGGTGATTTCCCTAGGGAGTTTGTTGGATTTGACATTGATGCTTATCAAGCGGCTTTAGAAGCTTCAGATAATAATCCAGATGTTATCAATCGTTTTACCGGTGAAATTTACCCAGAAGGATTTTCAGATGCGGATGAAGGGCGTTTTAATCCAAACGAATCGTTTGAAGTTATCGAAGATACCAAATCCTTTTTCATCCAAGGCAACTTGTTAGGTGAAATTGCTGGTATGGAATGGTCAGGAAACGCAGGATTGCGCTATGTTAATACCGACACCACTTCAAATGGCTGGTTGTGGGAAATTGAAAAAGTTAGCGCGCCTGCGGCTTGGGTATGGGTTGTAGAACACTATGATCCTGTTGCAATTTCAGTAGAGAATGGCTATTCAGAATTACTTCCTTCAGTTAATTTTGCTGTTGAATTGTCGGATACGTTACTTCTGCGTTTATCCTATGCTGAAGTAATGGCTAGGGCTTCGTTAGATCAACTATCAACCCAAGTGGATGACGGCTCAGCGGCATGGGGAGAATTTATCCTCAACCGTGTGGGAAACCCTAAATTATCTCCCGTAAAAGCGAAACAATCTGATGTATCTTTAGAATGGTACTTTGCTGAAGGTTCAGCCCTAACAGCAGCTATTTTCCAAAAAGATATCAAAGGTTTTGTTCAAGATTGGCAAAATGTCTATCCCAATGAAGAAGATCAAGCAAACCGACCGGTTTATCCCGTTGAAAATCCGCAACCATGGATAGAAACGGGCTATGTCGATACACCATTTAATGTATTTGAACCTAAAAACCTCGATACGGCTAAAGTTCTTGGTTATGAATTTTCATTGCAACACTTCTTTGATTCTGGTTTTGGCATCAACGCAAACTATACCTACATAGATACTGAGTCCTATGAAGGAGGCACAAAAATTGGTGTTCTAGCGGGCATCCCAGATACCTCTTATTCGCTAAATTTGATGTATAACACTGACAATCTAAGTTTAAGTATTTCTGGGTCACACACGGAAAGTTTCGTGTTAAGCCATTGGTCGCCGTTAAACTTAGTCACTGAAACTCCTTACAAAGGAACAGCTGACCCTATGACTTGGGTGTCCGCTTCAGCGACTTATTCCTTTAGTGCGCACCTAGAAGCCTATGTGCAATTGGATAACTTGCTGAATGACAATTGGCATAGCTACAACGGTACGAGCAGCGTGCCAGGCTCATACTCAGAATGGGGTCGCAAGATGTTTGTGGGTATGCGTTATAAAATGTAGACCGCCTTTCAACACTCCCTTAAATGGCTCGTTAACATTATTGTGCACGAGCCATTTTCATTGTCTTTCATCAAATACGCGGGTTAATTAACGTTCACTCCTCGTACCCAATATAAAAATGTTCGACGTTTCTTGGTATCAATGTTCTCAGATTGATTGAGCAATGACGCTACCTGTAGCGCCAATCCTTTATCTTCGATAGTAGGAATATCGACATTTTGTAAATTGCTGTCTTCGTTTCCCTTGTCTCCGGCAAACTCTAACATGGCAGCCAGTGTCACTAAATTAGCTTCTCGAATACCCGCACCAGATTCGTAATTGCGCATTGCCAAATAACGCGCCCTATTCACATAGCGTTTGATGTTTCGCGGTGTTCTGTGGGAAAGACCAAGGGCTTTCGCCCAAATAGAAACAGTATTGAGAAATTCATCTGAATCGTTTTCGACTATACGTTTACGTTGTCGAAAGCGCTCAACGCGAATTAACAGGGCGATAAATGCCAAAAATAGTACTGGTATTACAGCCTGAACATAGTAGTGCTCAGAAGCAAACACTGCATACTCCAATATTTGCGGGGCGTTATGTTGGGTCATTTGTGCGTCTTCTCCAGTTTGCACTGATAGATCAGAAGTTTGCGTATTGATACTGTCAGATTCAGGATCTGGGGGTGGCTTGTCATAGTTGCCGCCAATCGTCTGATTAACCTCAACAGCAGCCTGATTATTGTCACTGTTTTTTGAATTTAAGACACTTGAAAGATAACTTCCCAAAACCAAACTAAAAATAAACACTAGTAATAGTCCTAGGGGTTTGACCCAAGGGAAGCTAGATGAGGATTGTGTTTCTACACTATCAGCCACTAATCCATCAAATTGCTCGCCGTTAGCAATTGGAACAGGAATTTCAATATTAATGATTTTTTCAAGATAGCGTTTCGCCTTTGATCTTAGAGCATCTTGCTCTAAGTCTTGATGGGTGCCTTGATAATAACTGCAGATAGCGTTTTCAATGGGCTCTCGCTCCATCCCCACTATAATGTAACAATTACCACTGGAAACGAGATAATTTATGGTTTCCATTACATCCATGATGCGCTGTTCTTTGCATCGATCTAAATCATCGATAAATATAGTCAGGGTACTATCGCCCAGGGCGTTGCATAATAGATTAAATTCTTTGGCAAATTTTTCTCTCAATCCTACATTTGCCCGAAGATCAAGGTTGCTGCCTGGACTGCGTAATAGGGTTTTTAAGATATTGGTATTAATCAATCCAGAAATACGATCCATACCCCCCCTTAGTATTGAAAACGCGCCAAATACTGCACCCAAATAGGGAATAGCTTCAGCCGACAAATTTGAAAATGGTTTCAATGATGCTTCGCCAGATGTCACTATGTATCCTAACGAACACAAAAATATGACGGACACAGAAAAGAAAAAGAAGGGCGCTTCGGTCCATCGCATTTTTAACAAATTCCAACGATATAACAGGCCTGCCGCCGTCCAAAATGAAGGGATCGCATTGCCTTGAATGGCATTCAATAAACCAGCCAGAAACTGCTCTTCATTTTGGTGATGCCAAGCATTCACCCAAACAGGATGAAGTCGAAAACTTTCCAAATTTTGTTTTAAAAAATACATTAACGACGATTTACCACTTCCCCACACTCCGGTTATGGCTAACGTTAGCGGCGCTTTGGTGCCAGCATTTCGTAAAAAACGGGATAACGCTGAGGAGATCTCGATAAACCCTAACTTGTCTTGAGCTAAATCATTGGCTGGGGAGTCTGAGACAAAGCTATCAATCAATTTTTGCGACTCTATAACCTCCACATCTTTTTTCCCATGCTTGACCACCAACATTCTTAACGCTGTAAAAATACTGATAGCCAATACCAATAGCGCCAGTGGAGACGGAAAAACCTGATGTTCTGAGGCTTTTATGTCATTCATCCAATTTGCACTATTTGGAATTTGAGGTTCTATTGCCCAAATACGGTACAGAGCGCTAGGCAAAACTAATTCAGTGGTTTGCTGCCCACTTCCATCTTCAAAGACAACGATTTCAGAATTATAAACTGTCCAATTTTCATTTTGTGCACTTTGTATAATAAGTGGTTCGTCTTGGGAAGATGAAAATGGCGTCCACGGCAATTCAGAAATCGTTGACATAGCAGGTATAATAGACACAAAGACCCCACTACTAGGACCGGACCCAACTTGCCAATCATCTGTATAGTGACGCTCAAAGCCATACCCAGTCACTTCAATCAAAGAGGGAGAAACAGCAAAATAAGAAGCAATGAATTCGGCAACAGATTGCGCTAATTCAATTGATTGCTGCTGGGCATAATCAGCGTTATAAGCAATTTTTTGCTGTTTAGGAGCTTCTGCTTTTGCGTTATTAGGGGATTGTCTTAGTCTGTCTAAATCATCATTAGTAATGGGCTGACTGGGTGACACATAGCCAATTACATTTACTCTTTGAATCTCAATATCTGCTTGTAGAACGGGGGAAAACAGGGTGCTTAACTCAGATAACCACGTTTGGGTTGCATCTCCACTATTGCTTGGCAGGGTAACGTTCTGCGTTAAGTTGGGTAACTTAGGTTGTTGGGAGTTTTGATTGGCCTCTTGATTATTTTTATGAGGCAAATACAACAAGCTTCCATCTTCAAACTGTAAACTAAGTTGTCTTTCATTCACTTTGTAAGCGCGCAGCTTGGAGGTGGTATCGACTATGTTCAACCTTAATACAGCGTTTCGCTCGATAGGGTAATACCAACTCTTGGCACTGAAAATATTGAACGGTGTGATAACAGGAGTGGGATTTAATGGACTAAATGCAGAAATAATTAAACACAACACTATACCTAAAAGTATCACCCCAATAGCCGCAAAAAACCTCACTTTAGGAAAAGCAGATTTATTTGGTGCTTCCACTAAGTCATCAAGTTCTGGGTCTACTATTTTTTCTCCCCTAGTTCTTGGAGAGCCTCCTTTAGTTGCAACTTCTTCATATTCAGCTTGCATGTTCCAATTCCTTTGTTACGTATTAAGCATAGCTATTGAGTATCAGCCGAACCAATTATAGTGCAAAAAACACACAAAAAGATTACTCTAAAATAACCATCAGAGAGTTTTCCATTTAAATGAACTACAATTTTCAACTCAATGGGATAGCGTTAAAAAGCTACATCGTCTGGCAAAACAGGAATCACCATGAGTAAATTAAACACAGCTTTAATCACAGGTGCATCAGAAGGAATTGGTAGAAGTTTCGCTGAAACCTTTGCCAAACATGGGCATGAATTAATTTTAGTTGCCCGAAATCAGCAAAAGTTAAATGAATTATCGATTTATCTAAATGCAAAATATGCGGTAACTTGTCACGTGTATCCACTTGACTTAAGCCTTAAAGAAAGTGCGCAAACCCTATATGAACAGTTAGTAACAGACAAATTAACAGTTGATATTTTGGTCAACAACGCTGGCATGATGCAAATAGATCCCATTCAACAAGCCGATACAGAAACACTCAACAACCTGATTCAATTGAATATTCAAAGTTTAGTAAATATGACACGGGTCTTCGTAACCCCAATGGTAGCCAGGGGGGAAGGTAGAATTGTTAATTTAGGATCCATTGCTAGTTTCATGCCCACACCGAACTTTAGCGCTTATGGTGCTAGTAAAGCATTTGTACTGTCATTCAGCGAAGGGATTTCCGAAGATCTTAAGGGTACAGGCGTGACTGTGACCTGTGTGTGTCCTGGCATAACCGAAACAAAAATGTTGAGTAACGCCCATGGAGTAGAAAAATATATTCCAAAATTTCTAAAAGCCCAACCTGAGGCTCTAGCCAGTGATGCATACAAAGCGATGATGAATGGTGATGTTGTTTTTCTAGATAAGTTGGCCAATAAAATGCTGGTTCAATATGCCACCCATTATCCGCGTTGGATGGTTCGTCGCATAAATGGGTTGTTTCGGAGGTTCTCCCTGTGAATTCTCTTCCACCTGTAGGCGGGGGCTTTAGCCCCGTACAAACCCGGTAAATCCATGGCCTAAAGACCATGCTACAACCCCACACCTGTAGGTGGGGGCTTTAGCCCCGCGCAAACCCGCCAAATCCATGGCCTAAAGACCATGCTACAACCCCGCGTAAACTCGCTAAATCCATGGCCTAAAGACCATGCTACAACCCCATACCTGTAGGTGGGTGCTTTAGCCCCGCACAAACCCGCTAAACCCATGGCCTAAAGACCATGCTACCGCCCCGCGCAAACTCGCTATATCCATGGCCTAAAGACCAGGCTACAACGCCATACCTGTAGGCGGGGGCTTTAGGCCCGCACAAACCCGCTAAACCCATGGCCTAAAGACCATGCTACAAACGCGATAAAACTTAATCGGAACCTGTGGCCTACTAACCATGCTCACGCAGATATAATTCCCGCCAAACAAATCTAATACCAATTCCGCAAAAAAATATTTATCTTTAAGATAAATATTTTTTGTTTCACAGCCCCGAGGGAAGTTGCAATGATATTGATGCTCAAGCAGGCTTGAATTTAGATACGCTCTATTCTGCTTTGATTTGGGTAATAAATGTTTAACTGGTGAGCCAAAATGAGTAAAGATTACAGACGCGAAAAGGAAGACTTTGAAAATTCTGATTGGATGTATAGTGATTCTGACGCGCAGCATCAAAACAAACGCACAAATGATATTGCAAAACGTAAGCGAGATAGTAAAAGGTTGAGTCGAGAGCGAGATAGACAATCGCAGTATCACTAAGTTAGAACCAACAAGCTATCCGTAAAGCTTGCTTAAAATAGATATTTAAAGTATTAAACGGGTAACCTAATTAAATTCGTGAATTTGTTGTGGATATCCGTTTTCTTAGTACTTTTTTGGAAGTTGCTAATACACGCCATTTTGGTAAAGCAGCAGACAACTTATATCTCACCCAATCTGCTGTCAGTGCTAGAATAAAGCTACTTGAAGAGTACTTTAATACATCGCTTTTCATTCGTAATCGAAACAGTATTCAACTTACCCCGGCAGGTGAACAACTCATTCCCTATGCAAAACAGTTGTCTGCTAAACTCCTTGAAGCAAAACAAGCATTAAATCATAAAAGCGCCCGCTTCTTGGGTGTAGCAACCACTCCAAATGCATTTTATTTAAGTCTTGATAAAATATTATGTGATGTGGCACATCAATTTCCGCAAATTTCACTTAGAACAGATTTAGGCAATACCGAACTATTGTCACGTCAGCTGCATGAACGGACCATAGATATGGCCTTCACCACAGAACCCTTAAAACTGGATAACGTTGAAACGACGCAAATTGTCGAAATACCCTTGCGTTTTTTTGCCAAATCTAAAAGTTTAAATCTAGAAGAATATGTACATATTGAATGGAGTCATAAAGTCACTGAAAAGATTTATCAGCAATTCCCCCCATGCCGAAATGCGCGATTAAAAACCAGCTCTTATCAAATAGGACTTGGCCAATTAACGACCGCTGAAAACGGCTGTACATTATTACCGGAAACGGGAAACTACCCAGGGTTGGTGAAGTTAGATATTCCCTGTGATTTTAACGTGCGTATTTTTTTAAATGTGATCGAAAATAACCATATTGAAGAACTCATAACCGTGATTGAATTTATCAAAAATTCTGTTTCTGCAATAAGTTTAAAGTAGATATCTGGAATCTTAGGGCTACATGGCCTAAAGACCATGCTACAACGCCATACCTGTAGGTGGGGGCTTTAGCCCCGCGCAAACTCGCCAAATCCATGGCCTAAAGACCATGCTACAGCGCCACACCTGTAGGTGGGGGCTTTAGCCCCGCGCAAACCCACCAAATCCATGGCCTAAAGACCATGCTACAGCGCCACACCTGTAGGTGGGGCTTTAGCCCCGCGCAAACCCGCCAAATCCATGGCCTAAAGACCATGCTACAGCGCCATACCTGTAGGTGGGGGCTTTAGCCCCGTACAAACCCGGTAAATACATGGCCTAAAGACCATGCTACAGCGCCACACCTGTAGGTGGGGGCTTTAGCCCCGCGCAAACTCGCTAAATCCATGGCCTAAAGACCATGCTACAGCGCCACACCTGTAGGTGGGGCTTTAGCCCCGCGCAAACCCGCCAAATACATGGCCTAAAGACCATGCTACGGCTTATACTTTTTTAGGTAACGCATTTATCTTTGTGAAACCTTCAGACTCGAGCTCTTGGTTAACACAATTTAGTATAAATTCCTGTTTACTTAAATCACCTGTTCCATCTTCCTCGGCAACTTCAAGGCAATACTGCAACATATCAGAAACTGTGTCTGGATCAGCTACTTCTTGAGCATAAGAAACACTTACAAGCAATGCTGTTGTCGCTGCGCCTAAAAGCCATTTATTCATTTTATTCTCCAAATTAATTAGGCTAAAAATCTGGCTGAATTTTTATCCTATTAATCTCTCTTTGCCAGCAAATTAATTTACTCGTGAAGACAATAATTTTTCGTCAATCTACTGCACTTTTATCGTTGTATTTGGCAATGGAACGTCTATATTTCGCTCACTTTTTTAAGGTGGAAAAAATAACTTTTTCAGCGTTTAAAAAATTGACTTTTAAGAGTGAAATTAACAAATGTATAAATCGTTAGTCGTTGTTGACAAGTTAGATGACCTGCCAGAAATGGATGAAAATATCATCGATTTCGCACAATATTTAGCGGATTATCCTAAAGCTGGTGAACCCAAAACCAGAGTGATCAACTTATGTAATACATCGCTGTATTTAAGCGAGGGATATTACTGCTCATTGTTGGCTGAAGCGCGTCAACATAAAGTGTTGCCCAGCGTTAACTGTATTAACGATTTAACCCCATTTAATCGGCCTGATTCCATGGAAAAAGCAGGGCTAACACTGGCAACGTCTTTCCTAGCCAAGCAGGTAGATAAGACAGAAGTGGAATTATTGGTATTTTTTGGCTGGTCCGAAAATGAAAGTTTCAAAAAATTAGCTAAACATGTGTTTGAGCGCTATCCAGCGCCTATATTACGCCTGAGAATCAAACCATCCGATAATTCTATTTCGGTGCTGGTATCGATTGTGGGCTGCAACGAATTGGATGGAAAAAGTTGGCCGCTGTTTACTCAACGTTTGAAAGATTACACCCAATCTACTTGGCGCAATCATTACAACAAGAAAAAATTTCGATGGGACATGGCGATTTTAGTTAATGAACAGGAAAAAACACCGCCTAGTGACCATAAAGCGCTAAAAAACTTTATAAAAGCAGCCGAGCAAGTGGGCATTCATGCTGAGCTAATTAATGCGAAACAAGCCGCGAATATTAGTCACTATGATGCGCTATTTATTCGCGAAACGACTGCCATTGACCACCATACCTATCGTTTAGCCCGCAAAGCTGAACAAGATGGTTTGGTGGTTATGGACGATGCCCAATCGATTCTTCGCTGTTGCAATAAGGTATTTCTGCACGATGCATTTAGTTATAACAAAGTGCCAGCGCCGAAAAGTAGTTTCGTTTCAAACGCGGATGATAAAACCTGCGAAAAGTTAGCTGCGGAATTTGGCTATCCAATTGTACTTAAGTTGCCAGAAAGTTCATTTTCAATGGGGGTGTTTAAGGTTGAAAACCTTGCAGAGCTAAAACTTAAATTAACTGAAATGTTAACGAAATCAGCGTTGGTGCTAGTACAGGAATATATCTATACCGACTTTGATTGGCGTATTGGTGTGCTTAATGGCCGAGCAATATATGCTTGCCGCTATTTTATGGCACGCAATCACTGGCAAATATACAACCATGGATCCAAAGCGCATTTCTCAGGTGATTTTGAGACCTTGCCAACGTTCGAAGTACCAAAACCGGTGTTAGACGCAGCGGTAAAAGCCAGTGCTATCGTGGGTAAAGGGTTATATGGAGTAGACATAAAACAAGTTAATAACCAGGTTTACGTGATTGAAGTCAATGACAATCCAAGTTTGGAAGCGAAAGTGGAAGATCTCTATTTAGGTAAAGAGCTATACATGATCATTATGCAAGAGTTTGCCAACCGTCTTGAAGCGAGAGGTCGCTAAGTGAAAGCTTTGCCATCCAATCAACAAAGGATGCCTATTTTAATTAGAGCGGCAGAAACAGAAGATTTACCGCAACTACTTGAATTGGAGAAACAGAGTTTCGATTCTGATCGCTTAAGTCGTCGGAGTTTCAGGCATTGGCTGAAATCTCCCACATGCATATTTATTGTGGCTGTCCTGCAAGATGCTGCAGCAAACAACCAGACCAAGATACTAGGTTATGGACTTGTGTTAATGCGCAAGGGAACTCGTTTGTGCCGATTATATTCAATTGCTGTATCAAAACAGGCCAAAGGAAGTGGTTTAGGCAAACGTATATTAAGTGAACTGGAAAGAGAATCTGTAGAGCGCGGCAAGTTATTTATGCGCCTAGAGGTTGCCTGTGACAATGAAGCAGCGATAAATCTGTATCAATCTTTCGGGTATCGGTCTTTTGGTGTTTATCGCAACTACTATCATAACAGTATAGACGCTCTGCGTATGCAAAAGCCGATTCATCAACGCTTAACTCAACAGCGCTGGGCGAGTTACCCTTGGTATCGACAAACCACGGAATTTACCTGTGGGCCTGCAGCTTTGATGATGGCCATGAATAATCTTGATCCTAAGATACACATGGATCAGTCTCTTGAATTAGATATTTGGCGACAAGCGACCACCATTTTTATGACATCTGGTCACGGTGGTTGTCACCCTATTGGTTTAGGCATAGCAGCGATGGAAAGGGGCTTCAATGCCAAAGTATATGTCAACACAAAAGACACCTTGTTCCTTGATGGCGTGCGCAGTGAGCATAAAAAAAACATCATGTATGCAGTTGAAAAACGTTTTAAACAACAGGCCCAAGAAACTGGATTGAGGGTTCAGTTTGACGCTCCTAGTGTGCAAATGATCCAATCTGAATTAGCAGCAGGTTCTGCGGTGCTTAGCTTGATAAGTACCTATCGACTAGACGGTAAAAAGTCACCTCACTGGGTGACGATTACCCATGTGGATGATGACTGTTTATATTTCCATGATCCAGATCCAGATGACACCTCACAGGAGGTTGATAATCAGCAAATAGCAGATTGCCAACATATTCCATTGGCTATAGAAGACTTTAATAATTTGTCGGTATTTGGTAAGTCCAAATTAAGGACAGCCGTTGTTATTAGTCGTGTAAATTAATAAGGAAAAAACATGACAAGCAATTTTTCATCTCAACTGATTGAAGTCATCTGCATTGCAGACACCCTTGAGCTCAAGGCGATTCAAAGTCAGTTTGCAAAACACTTTGTAGTGAATCGTTACAGAGATGCGTTACATATAGATCTGCCTAAAGGCCATGTATTTATATTTGATTATGGTGTAGTGGTGACCTGGGGTATTAGTGCGGCTAAAAAGGCTGATTTAATTGAAGACTTAAAAGGGTTTTACAGCACGAGCGCATCCGAACATTGGGAAGTTTACCAGTTTAATTTGGTCGAGGATGCTAAGTTTTCTATTAGCAATGACACCTTTACTTTAGGAGCGGCAAAAGCACACACTTTATTAGCCATTAGTCATGCCTTTGCGCAATCACGTAAATTGGAGGTATTTGAATCCCAGGCGGAAAATACGATTGCCTATAATCGACACTTAGCGACCGAACTTGCTACCACGGGTAACATAAAATTGAGTCGGAAAAAATTAGCGATGCGGCGTGGAGCGCTGTTTCAAACTAAAAATGACATTATGTTGCGCTTTAGTCTGTTGGATGTGCCTGAATATTTTTGGGATTATCCCGCAACCCAAGAAGACTATTTAGCCGCAATCAAATACCTTGAGCTAACCCAAAGAATTGAATTGCTCAACCTCAAGCTAGAAACTATTCATGAACTTTTTGAAATGTTGGCGGCAGAGCAAAACCATAAACATTCATCGTTTTTGGAATGGATCATTATCATTTTGATTGCGGTGGAAATTGTACTTTTTTTCGTTCACTAACGGCAATTGTGGGTTAGTAATGAGGGCCAAACACATCACTGTATTTGGCCTTTCATAGGTAATTTTAGTTTAAAACTGATAGGTCATGCCGACCCGAAAATTGGTGTCATTGTTTTCAAACCCAACGGAATCTTGGATATTGTGGGCAAGGGCATTATCAATGTTCAAATTGGTTTGCAAATTTTCAGACAACTGCCAATTAGCGGCAACACCATATTTTGCATACCCTCCCAATTCGACTAATCCTGTGGGAATTGAGCTATCTAAATATTCATCTCTCACATCTGCAAAAATAGTAATGGTCAGATTTTCCCACCGGGCATCTAAACTTGCTCCACCAAACCATTGGGGGCGTCTGCGCAATTGGCTTTGCTCTCCATTAACCGTAATATCCAGGTAACTCACATCCACAGAAAATTGCAGCCAAGTCGTTAACTCAAGACTTGTACTCAACTCCACTCCCGATGTTTCTACGTTACTGCGGTTAACATTGGTAAATAACTCCGCATCAAAGTCTACTAAATCTGTAAAATCATTTTCAAATAGAACTAAGGTAATGTGTCCTGACTCAGCATCCCACTGTAAACCTAGCTCTTTATTAATACTTCGCTCAGGTTGTAAATCAGAATTCCCCACCAGTGGATGAGCTAAGGCAAAGAAACTTGGCAATTTATAACCTTCATTGTACACAGCGAATAAACTCAACTCTTCCAATAGGTTATAGTGTCCTGCGAATCGAATTGAGGTTTCACTATCGAAGTTATCAGCATCGTCATAACGTATACCGAGATCGATGCTGTAATTGTCTTGCCCGTATTTCCCTTCAATAAAGGCGCTTTGGGAGTCCTGTTCTAAGACAAAATCGACTGGTAACTGAAATCCATAATCAAGAAAGCCAGTATTGCTTCCTTCAGAATCGCGGGCACTAATCCCAACCACAATAGTGGTGGTTTGATTGAGTTGATGATTCAAAAACAGTTCAATTTCAGAGCGTGTAAACTCTGAATCAATAGTGCTTGCAGGGATACCTGATTGCACACCTTCAGCAATACCAGGGTGCTCTGAAGATTCCTGACGATTTAACCAAGATAAGTTAAGATTGATTGCATTCGAATGGTTTAACTCGAAGGTATTATTTAAGCCCAGTAACCACTGTTCACTATTGCGCTGTTCAGCGCTCAGAGGCATTGCATATTGCTCGCCACCGGAATCTTCCGCAAAGCTTAGGTTTTCGTTATCGCTGTAGGTAACCAATAATCGATGACTTTGTTTAGCGTTAGCAAAAGCGGCCTTAAAGAGCCCTTGTTGGCTTTTAGCAATAGCAAACTCCGATCCTTCGCGCTCACGAGAAGACAAACTTGCTAGCAGCGACACACCATTATCGTATTTGTGAGACAAGTTTAGGCCAGCGTTAAGCTGTTTATCGCTGCCTACTTCTAAATTAATTGCTGGGGCGGCATCCTCTCGGGTAATAATATGAATCACGCCGCTAATGGCTTCGCCACCGTAGATAGCGCTAATGCCACCTCGATAAACTTCAATTCGCTCGATACTTTGAGGATTAACCTGACTAAAATCGAAGCCGCCGCCACGACTATTAGTGGAATCATTAACGGCCACACCATCAATCAAAATTAACGTAAAGTTAGATTCACCGCCGCGTACCGAAACAAATGACACTCCTCCGGCTACACCATTTTCGGCAATCATAATGTTCGGTATACGCTGCAAAAGATCTAGAGTTGATGCAGGATTGATACGATCAATTTGCTCTCTTGATAAGCTAGCAACACTGCCAGAGGAATTGTCAGCCATTCGCGTACCAGTCACCTGCAAAATTTCCACATTTTGTTGGGCTAAAACTGTCATTGAAGAAATTGAAAGGGAAAACAGCGCCGCTAAGCAACAAAATCCGTACTTCAGATTCACTTGAATTGTCCTTGCTAATGAAAACTTTTTTGAAGGAGGCGATTCTAAATGCTTTTACCTAAGCATTCACCTTAATTTATCGTTTTTATTGCGTTATTCATCGGCACGAATACAGGGCTTTTCCATGGCCTGTAGTCGGTGGCTTTAGCCCCGAAAAAATCCATGGCCTAAAGACCATGCTAGAGGTTTGGAATGAATGTCCAATGCCGAAAAAAACCTTGCTTGTAGTCGGTGGCTTTAGCCCCGAGAAATTGCCCGGGAGCCCCTTCGAAAAAATCCATGGCCTAAAGACCAGGCTACAGGTCTGGGATGAATGTCCAATGCCGAGCCCCCAGACCTAAAGACCAGGCTACAAAGTTGATAAAACGTTCAAGATTGGGCGGTACGATATTCGCCAATTGCCTCTTTTAAGACGCTGGATGCAGATTGCAAGAATAGAAAGGCTAAGGCAAAACCAATAACGATATCCGGCCAACCAGAGCTTGTTAACCATACCCCTACACCGGCAAAAATAACCGAAATATTGGCGATAATATCATTGCGAGAACACAACCAAACAGAACTCATGTTAATGTCTTCCGTCCTGTGTTTCCAAAGCAGCGCCAAACACACGGCATTAGCCAATAAAGCAATAAAACCAAACAAGCTTATCGTTTCATATGTGGGTGAGTGAGGCACCATTAGGCTGTATATCCCCTGGCCTAGCACAAATAATCCAAATGCCGCCATTATCGAGCCTTTAAACATCGCAGAGATGGCCTTCATCTTTGCCCCTCGGGCGATAACATAAATGCTAAAAATGTAAACCATCGCATCCCCTAGCATATCCAGGGAATCAGCAATTAACGACACGGAATTTGCCATCAGACCTGCGGTTAACTCCACCACAAACATGATCGCATTAATAGCCAGCACTATCTTTAATGTTTTACCTTGCTTGTCTCTGAGTGCTTCTATTTCACAGGATTTGTCACTGCAGCAATTCGCCATTATGTTCCTATTAATTTATTAGATGCTAGACCTCCCTATTTTGAGGGACAAGACGGTATCAAGCAAGCCTAATAATCACAAGGATATAAGACTACAGACGTTGAGCTTTCATCTCCTTTGCACAGTAATCCACAGCTCTGGCTGTTAGCGCCATAAAAGTAAGTGATGGATTCACTACACCTGAGGAGCAGTACGCTGAACCATCAGTAACGAATAAATTCGGAATATCATGACTTTGGCAATATTGATTTAACACTGATGTTTTAGGATCACGTCCCATTCGCGCAGTGCCTACTTCATGAATGGCAATGCCTGGAGCACGATGGGGCAGCTCATAGCTAGTCCCACTTTTAACGTTGGTACATCCCCCTGCTCGCAACATTTCAGCGCCCATTTCCGCGGCGTCATCCATCATAGCTTTTTCGTTTTCACGATATTCCACGTTAAAATTAATAAGAGGCATACCCCACTTGTCTTTTTTATTCGGGTTTAAAGACATTTGATTATCAAAGTGTGGCAACATCTCCCCTTGAGCAGAGAAGTCCACTCCCCACTTACCCGGTGTACTTAACTGTTGCTTAAAGTCACTGCCAATACCATCTTGTTGACTTTTCCCTCGCCAATCAGAACGATAGGTATTAATGCCGTAGGCAAATCCCCGAAGGTAGCCTTTGCGATACAATTCTGGCCTAGTCTGAAAGTTCGGCATGTAACAAGATGAAGGTCGACGCCCCTTATAATATTCGTCATCAAACCCTTCAATATCCCCTGTAGCACGAGCATTATAATTATGATCCATCAGATAGTGACCTAAAACACCAGAAGAATTAGCAATGCCGTTGGGGAATTTTTTAGAAGTAGAATTGAGCATTATCTGAGTAGTGCCAATGGTACTTGCACACAAAAACACCACATCGGCAAAATACTCACGGGTCGAAAGATCATCATTATCAATCACTCTCACCCCAATGGCGCGATTGCGTGTTTCATCATAAATAACACTATGCACTACGCTGTTGGCAGCGATACTTAAATTGTTGGTTTTAGCAGCTGCTGGCAAGGTCGAACTTTGTGTTGAAAAATAAGCGCCAAACGAGCAGCCTTTTTGACATTCATTACGGGTCTGGCACTGCACTCTTCCTTGAGATAAATGCAGTAATGTAGGCTCCGTAAGGTGCGCGGTACGCCCCATAATTAAATTTCGACCGGGAAAGGCTTTTTCAATTTTAGCTTTTAACGCTTTTTCAGGACCCGTCATTGCAAATGGAGGTAAAAACTCGCCGTCGGGCAGATTAGGCAAATTCTCTTTGCTACCACTTATCCCCGCAAAGGTCTCCACGTAGGAATACCAATCGGCAATATCGTCATAACGTATGGGCCAGTCGTTCCCCACGCCGTCACGTTTATTGGCGAGAAAGTCATCTTCGCACATTCGATAACTTTGGCGATGCCACAACAGTGATTTACCACCTAGCTGATTACCTCGGATCCACCTAAAGTCTGTACCTTCAGTTGTCTCATAGGGTAAATCGCGATCATTGCCAAAAAATTGTTTGGTGCCGTCGTGAAAGGCATAACAATCTTTTTGAATTTTGTATTGCTGTTCAATTAACAGATTATCGACTTTACTTCGATTATCATACTCCCAAACAGGTTTGCCTTCGGCTATATAGTCTTTGCGGTGCTCAACCACTCGGCCACGTTCGATCATCAAGGTTTTGAAGCCACGCTCACAAAACTCCTTAGCCGCCCATCCACCGGTGATCCCGGAGCCCACTACCAATACATCAAATTTTTCATTCTGCTGTTTAATATAAATATCTTTATTCACGTTATTTCCTAGGGATTTTTTAACTGGGCCAAAAAGTAATAATCAGTGCCAATTTGGCTCAATAGTAAGCAAGACTTCCCCACGATTTATCCCCTTCTTGAAGGGGAATAACACTAAAACCACCAGGTACAGGATCGTAGCGGAGAATTTCTTTAGCGCCTTGCTCAGAGGTAAAATAGCCAAATACAATTAATGATTTGAGGAACTTAAACTGGTTCCTCTGAAGTTGAGTAAAACCCTTCATAGCTTCAATAGATTGGAGTAATTCAACTTGTTGTTGATTGTTAAGCTGAGGAAAAGATTGGTTTAGGTGTGCCAATGAATAGTCATTGATTTGGGTAATGATTTGCAAACATACTTGCTGCTCACTTTTACTGTGGCAGTGAAATAATTGATGATCTACAAAGCCATGACAATCTAAATCTGCACCACTGGGCGTATCTGTTCTGGGTAAAATAGTGTTAACTATGTGCTTTAACGTCTGCATAGTGGTTTTATCAAACAACAGGCCAGCGGCATCTAATTTTTCTGCTCTAATTTGAAATCCGAGTGCTACGTTAAGATTAGAGCCATACACCAAGGCCGTAGCCGACGTTACACCCATGGTGCGAACTAGGTGCTGCATGAATTTTCGTCTTTGTGGTTGACTTAGCTTAGTGGGTTTCATTGGTGGCTCCAACTTGGTGATTGATTGCAATTTTTTCGTTTTTAAATGCCAGCATAAATAGTAAGAACACAGCGAAAGCAAATATCGCTGGGAACAACCAAATGTTGAACCAAGCATGGCCGAATTCGGTTGCGTAGGAATCCGTTATTTTACCGGCAATCCAGAATCCGGCCAACATACCTATTCCATAGGTTGCCAAGGTAATTAAACCCTGGGCGGCATTTTTGACTTTAGCGCCTGCTTTAGAGTCTGTGTATATTTGTCCGGAAACGAAGAAAAAGTCATAACACACCCCGTGTAATGCAATGCCAACTAACAGCAATACTATACCGCTATCCGCATTCCCATAGGCGAATAATACATAGCGTAAAACCCATGCCAGCATCCCGAACAACAGGGTAAGTTTAATTCCAAAGCGATTTAAAAAGACCGGCAGAATGAGCATAAATACCACTTCAGAAACTTGCCCCAGGGTCATTTTCCCGGTTGCGTTGGTAACGCCGGTTTCAGTTAAGAATGGATTGGCATTTTGATAATAAAAAGCCAAGGGAATACAAATTAAAATAGAAGATACGAAAAACACTAAGAAGTTCTTATCTTTCAATAATGCAAGGGCATCAAGTCCTAGTATCTCGTGCAATCCCATTTGTTGACCGGCACTTTTAGGCGGTGTTTTTGGCAACATAAAACTGAACAGCCCCAAACATAATGACGCAACAGCACTCAGTAAAAAGGTATTGGCTAACATGCCTTGTTCAATGGCTTCTTTGCCATCCCAGGCGAATAGGTAACTAATGGACAAGCCCGCGACAATCCAACCAATGGTGCCCCATACTCTAATTTTGCCAAACTGTTTTGACGGGTCACGCATTTGTGAAAACGCCACCGAGTTAACCAGCGCTAGAGTGGGCATATAGACAATCATATAACCTAAAACAAATGGATAAAAAGCAGTAAAATCAGCCGCTTGATACAGACAGTACATTAACACTGCACCGATTAAATGCAGCACCCCGAGTATCCGCTCTGCATTAAAATAACGATCGGCAATCAGGCCAATAATAAATGGCGCAATAATGGCTCCCCAGGATTGAGTTGAAAAAGCCATTCCGATTTGACTGCCCGAGGCGGCTAAATTATTTGCCAAAAACGTACCTAAGGTAACGAACCAGCCTCCCCATATGAAAAACTGCAAAAACATCATTAAACTAAGTAGTAGAGTTACATTGTTCATTATTCTTATTACTCCTAGGATGAAACCACAGACAAGTTATCAACCCACAATTTAAGGGGGAGTTTAAAGCCCCAAAATACGCCGATTTAACTCATCATCTGCGCCGCCACCAGCAAAGTCATCGAAGGCTTTTTCTGTGGGTCGTATCAGGTGTTGTGCAATAAATTTAGCCCCTTCAGCAGCGCCATCTTCTGGGTGTTTAATACAACACTCCCACTCCATCACTGCCCAACCATCAAATCCGTATTGAGTCAATTTGCTGAATATCCCCTTAAAGTCAATTTGACCATCACCAAGAGAACGAAAGCGTCCTGGCCTATCTAGCCAGCCTTGATAACCGCCATACACACCAGATCGACCTGAAGGTTTAAACTCAGCATCTTTGACATGGAATGCTTTAATCCGTTCATGGTACAAATCGATGAAGGCTAGGTAATCGAGTTGCTGCAAAATAAAGTGGCTTGGATCATATAAAATGTTGGCTCTAGGGTGATGTTCAGTGGCGGCCAAGAACATTTCAAAGGACGCACCGTCATGAAGATCTTCACCAGGATGTAACTCAAAGCATAAATCTACTCCGGCTTCATCAAAGGCATCCAGAATCGGTAACCAGCGACGGCCTAACTCTTCAAAACCTCGCTCCACCAAACCCGCCGGGCGCTGCGGCCAAGGATACATTGTGTGCCATAGCAAGGCACCGGAAAAACTAGCATGAGCAGTTAGCCGCAAATTGGCGCTCGCCTTCGCAGCCCACAACATTTGCTGCACTGCCCACTTTTGACGGGCACTAGGATCGTTTTTAACCTCGTTAGGGGCAAAACCATCAAACATTTCATCATAAGCAGGGTTCACAGCTACCAACTGGCCCTGTAAATGGGTCGATAGTTCACTTATTACCATGCCATGTTTGGCAACTGTGGCTTCAATTTCAGCGCAGTAAGACTGGCTAGTTGCAGCTTGTTGCAAATCGAATATGCGCTCATCCCAAGTGGGTATTTGTACGGCTTTGAACCCCAGGGATGAAGCCCACTGACAGATATCATTTAAACTGTTAAAAGGTGATTCATCAGCAGCGAACTGAGCTAAAAAAATTCCTGGACCTTTAATTTGTTTCATAGCGCGATTCCTTAGAGCTTTATATTGGAGAGTAAAAACGGGTGCCACTTCTGTTCAGAGCGACTCGCAGCTACTGTGTTTTCGATGAATGCCATACCGCGGATAGCAGCCTCTATGCCTGGTGCTTGCAGGGAAATATCGGTGTTTTTCGATTTATCAAAATCACGAATTTGTTGGGCAAACTGACAATATAAATTAGCAAAGGCTTCAATATAGCCCTCAGGGTGCCCAGCAGGAGTGCGCATACTTTGAGCGGTTGCTGCCGCACACTCCCCCACTCCGGCACGGATCATTTGACTGGGCTTATCATTAAATCTCATCCAAAGGGTATTGGGTTCCATTTGCTGCCATTGCAAACTAGCCTTTTTGCCATAAATGCGAATATTGAGGTTATTTTCTTCACCAACGGCAATTTGACTTGATAATAAGACCCCCTTTGCACCGTTATTAAAGCGCAACAGCACAGTACCATCGTCATCCAGTACACGACCATCCACGACGGGCTCTAAGTCTGCACATAGTTTAACAATTTCCAATCCACTAATGGTTTCGGCTAAATTGGCAGCATGTACACCTATATCTCCCATGCAACAGCTCACACCCGCACGTTTGGGATCTAGCCGCCAACTCGCTTGTTTTCCAGCTTCATCTTCTTTATTGGCTAGCCATCCTTGTGAATACTCAACAACAACCTTAGTAATCTCTCCTAACTCGCCATTTGCAACCCGGGCGGTGGCTTCTTTAACCATAGGGTAGCCCGTATAGGTGTGGGTAAGGCCATACAAGCAACCAGATTGTTCGATAATCTCTTTCAGCTCAATGGCTTCGTTTAAAGTAAAAGTTGCCGGTTTATCTGACATCACATGAAAGCCAGCCTGCAATGCAGCTACGGCTACTGGAAAATGTAAGTGATTCGGCGTTACTATGGAAACAAACTGCATCCGTTGCGAAGCGGGAAGCTTAGCTTCTTGTGTAAACATAGTGTTAAAGTCGGCATAGCAACGTTCCGAGGGGATACTCAACATTTGTCCAGTTTCTTGTCCATTCGCGGGGTCAGAACTAAATGCGCCACAGACCAATTCAATCTCGCCGTCTAAGTTTGCGGCGGCACGATGAATAGCACCAATAAATGCGCCTTTACCTCCACCAACCATGCCCATGCGAACTTTTTTCGATGACACTCCAATATCCATGAAAACTCGACCCTCAAGCTATTTTTAACAATCTATTATCAAGTATAGGTAATTTGCTAGTACTCTCGATATGATTTATTCGGTCATTAGTGCAATAATTTCGGCGCGCACAACCATAAAATTAGTTAAACTAGGATTATGTGGCCAACGGAGGTAGCTATGTCACAATTCTGGATTGAATCTATGGGGGAGCTAGAGATCAAGCAATTGGTTGAAGTGTTTGAGCTTACCCCTGACATCTTGTTTTGGATTAAAGATCGACAGAGTCGTGTTGTATATGCCAACAATGCGTATTTAGAGCATTCTGGTTTTCAGAGTCGAAGCCAAGTGTATGGAAAAACAGATACTGAACTGTTTGCGCCACATTTAGCACTGCAATACATAACGGACGATCAAAAAATACTGGATGGCGAATTAATTACATCTCGTTTGGAAATGAATTTATCTAAAGATGGTGAGTTGGGCTGGTTTTCAACTTCAAAACGACCACTTCGCGATAAAAATAACAATATTATTGGCTCTTATGGTATCACCCGGCATTTTCATAAATCCTCTCAAGCCCTTGCAAATTTTGATAGTATTCGGATTCCTCTGGATTTTATTCGCAAAAATTATCATCGGGCGATTTCGTTAACCGAACTAGCTGAGTTATCTCACTTATCCGTTAGCGCCCTCGAAAGACGTTTCAAAAAACAATTGTCTAAGACACCCACCCGTATTATCAACGAAGTCAGATTGGAAAATGCACGATTATTATTGGTAGAAACAGATACGCCGATTTCAGAAATAGCGTTTAAATGTGGATTCAGTGATCACAGTTATTTCACCAAACAATTTAAACAGTTTTTTGGATTTCACCCGTCCAAAATGCGCGAACAAATGCAGGCCGAGAAATTACAAACTGACAAACTAAAGCACCTGGAAGTAGCCTCTGCAATTTTAGCCAAAGAAACAGAATAGGAATGAAAGAGAGCTTGGCCGACGCAAAACTCTCTAGTGCTTAAAGATAATTAGAACTTTTCTAACGATTTAAGATATAAAATGCTTTTGGGTATTTGCTGTACCACTCTGGAAGATTCATCTTCCAAAAAGAAATATCGAATGCCCTGTTTTTTTGCCTCAGCGACGACAGAAGCAATTCCAACATCCCCCTGACCTAACACCACATTGGTATCGCCATCTGCCGAGCCTTTAGATGAATTAGGCGTCCCTTTTTTACGATCTTTAAGATGCAGTGACGTGAATCTTCCTGGATATTTTTTAAGTAATTCTGTTGGGTTCATTCCAGCGTGTTTCGTCCAAAATACATCCATTTGAAATTGCGCCTGATCCACGTTTTGAATAATGTAATCAAACAAAGTTTCATTTTTATACGGCAGATACTCATACCCATGGGCATGATATTGCAAAGTTACACCATGTTTTTTCAACAGTGCACCAGCCTCATTCATCACTTTGACAGTTTTATCAGCATCGTCAAAAAGAAAGTTGTCACCGTGGGGAACCCAATAGAAAGTGGTATAGTTTGCAGCATAAAATTTTGCCCGATAAACCGCGGCCATAGGATTGTCTCTCAGTTCTTCAAAACTGGTATCTGTGCTCACCACATCAATACCACGTTTATCCAATTCAGCTCTAAATTCTTCTACCGAATAACCATATAGATCGCGACTGCCTTCAACAGTATGTAAACCCCAATCTTGAATTTGGTCGAGGGTCTTGGCCGGATCATCTGCAAACTGATGACGTAGACTAAATAATTGTAAACCCAGTTCATGGGCAGCGATTTGAGCACTAAATAAAAAGCAAAGACTTATTAATAAGCTACTGATACATTTTTTCATGACGTGGTTCCGAGGTCTATTGTCTAATGTTGGAATAGCCGAAATCATATAAGCTTGTGTGCCCAGCCCCGTATAATAAAATCGGTTGAAGCTATAATAATTTCAGCGAATAACATTTCATTAACCTTTCCAGTCCAGTTCACCCTTGTAAACAACCCGTTTCATCCCATGACCTAATACCCATGTTAACTAAATCCTTGATTACACCAAGATTATAAAGATTAAATTTAGTAGACTGATTCAATACCGCATAGATTTTAAGGATCAACAGAGTGAAACTTGCAAAATATTTTGTCACGATAGTACTCAGCTTCGTGCTTTCCAGCGCCGCTTTGTGTGCTGATTTGGAAACATTAATAAGTCAAAAAAGTGAAGAGATTGAGGCAGAAGTCATAAAGCTAAGACGCCATTTTCACGAAAACCCAGAACTATCTAACCGCGAGATTGAAACCGCTAAAACGGTGGCTGCCTACTTAAAAGATCTCGGTATGGAAATAGAAACAGGGATTGCTTACACCGGCGTTGTTGGCATTCTCAAAGGCGGTAAACCCGGTAAAGTGGTTGCCCTGAGAGCAGATATGGATGCCCTACCGGTAACCGAACAAACGGGTTTAAGTTTCGCTTCTACAAAACGAACCCAATACAATGGTAAGGAAGTAGGAGTCATGCATGCTTGTGGACACGATGCACACATGGCAATTTTATTAGGTACAGCCAAAGTGTTAGCCAGTATGCAAGAACATATCCCTGGCACCATTAAATTCATATTTCAACCTGCAGAAGAAGGGGCGCCACCTGAAGAAGGCGGCGGCGCTGCCATGATGATCGAAGAAGGAGTATTGGCGGGTGAATACGCACCTGAGGCCATTTTTGGTTTGCATGTTTGGCCATATAAATCAGGGGATATTCTGTACCGTCCTAAAGGTGCTATGGCCGCTGTCGATACTTTCTTTGTGGAAGTGACTGGCAAACAAACCCACGGCTCATCGCCATGGCTAGGAGTCGATCCTATTGTTGCAGCAAGCCAGATTGTTAGCGCAATTCAAACCATTCCCAGTCGACAACTTGATATTACGGCAGCCCCATCCGTGATCACTGTGGGAACCATTGAAGGTGGCTTGAGACACAATATTATTTCTGACAAAGTCACCATGAGCGGTACGATTCGTACTTTTGACAAAGGCGTAAGAAAAGAGTTACTTAAGCGTTTAAAATCGACTGTTGAAACCGCAGCATCATTAACCGGTGCAAAGGCTGACTTTAAGGTTATTTCAGCAACATTGGTCACCTACAACGATGAAGCTTTAACCCAACAAATGTTACCTACCATGCAAAAGGTGGTGGGTGAGGAACATGTACGTCATAATTCAGTCATTATGGCCGGTGAAGACTTTTCCTACTTCCAAGATAAAATTCCCGGCTTATATTTCATGTTGGGTATAGGTGCTGATGGGGTCCCTGAAGAAGAGATGAAAACCAACCACAGTCCTGATTTCTATGTTAATGAAAAGGCATTGAAAACCGGTGTGAAAGTGATGTCATCTTTGGCCGTTGATTATCTGGAAAGTGCATCCCAATAACCTAGGGTTAAGGGCATTCATTGCGGCACTGTTATCCACTTAGCAGTGCTTTAACACATAAAATAATAAGAAAAGTATTGTGTCTAAACTAAGCTTAAGTCAAATTAATATCTACCCCATCAAGTCTTGTGCTGGCATTGCTTTAAGCAGTAGCAAGGTGGAACAGAAGGGCTTGGAATTCGACCGCAGATTTGTGCTAACTACCACCAATGGCACCTTCATTACTGCTCGAACCGACAGCACCTTGTGCCTGGTTCAAACGGAAGTTTGCGCTACGGGACTGCGTCTAAACGCGCCAGGCATGCCTGAGTTAACCATAAAATACAGCGATTTTTCAGATAACTACCAAATGGTGAAGGTCTGGGAAGATAACATTAAGGGACAGTACTGCCACCCTAAATATGATCAATGGTTTAGCCAATACCTTGGCAAAACCTGCAAATTAGTATTTTTTGGCGAACAATCGAAACGCCAAGTGAAAAATAGTCAAAGTCAGGTTTCATTTGCTGATGGCTACCCGTTTTTGCTCATATCTCAACAAAGCCTGAATGACTTAAATTCGCGTCTAGCGACACCGGTTACCATGAGTCAATTTCGCCCTAATTTAGTTGTCGATAATAGTACCGCTTTCGAAGAAGATACTTGGAAAAAGGTTCGCATTGGTGAAATTGAGTTTGAGGTAATGAAGTCTTGTTCTCGCTGTATATTCACTACAGTTGACCCCAAATCAGCTAAAAAGTACCAAGCCAGAGAACCCCTTACCACTTTGCAGAAATACCGAAAAGACAAAAAAGGCGATCTACTATTTGGTCAAAACCTTATTGCTCTTAATACCGGAAAGTTAACCCTAAACGATGAAGTAGTGGTAACTGAGAAGCAAGCGCCTACTATCTATTTTGACCAAACACCAACCTCAGCAAGGAGACATAGAAATCTTGCTAGTCAATTACAGGCAAGTGATCAGGCAGCAACAAAGTCAGTGGAAATCGTTTTTTCTAGTTGGGATGTAAAACATCAAGGTAACAATCAAACGTCGATTCTGGAGCAAGGAGAAACAGCGGGTTTGAATATCCCCTTCTCTTGCAGAGCCGGTATATGTGGCAGATGCAAAGTCAAACTCAATCGGGGTGAGGTCAGAAACCTAAACGTCCTGAATGGCCTAACAGAACAAGAAGTAAATGAAGGTTATATACTCGCTTGCAGTTGTATTCCCCAAACCGATGTGGAAATAACCAAATCCTAACCCCTTTGACCGCTGTTTATTAGCTTGCAAAATGCCAAATAAGTCACTCAGCTAATGGTGAGTGACTTGGATCCCCGCTATCCAACAGCCTAAAGTACACAATTGCTCGTCTAGCAATACAAAATCGGCTTGCATGCCTACAGCTAACTTCCCTCTGTTTGAGCAAGCTAAAAATTTTGCAGGCGTTAAGCTCGCCATCTTCAGGGCTGACTCTAAAGGGACACCCATATTTTGATGTAGGTTACGTACCGCAGAACTCATATCCAAGGCAGACCCCGCCAAAGTTCCATCAGCTAAGGTAAGCTTATTACCATTGCGGATAATCTGGGTATCTAGCCATGGCAGTGTTTCCACCTCAGCCCCCACATGGGCCATAGCATCCGTCACTAACATTAATTTTTGCCAACCTTTACATTGAAAAGCTAACCGGCAATTGTAGGGGTGGACGTGCAATCCATCAGCGATTAAGCCGCAGGTCACTCGCTCATCTTGCAGTGCTGCGGCAACCATTCCTGGGTTACGTGCAGTTAAACCTGACATGGCATTGAATAAATGTGTAAAGCCAGTAGCGCCAGCATCAATTGCCTTTAAAACAGTATCAATATCAGCATTGGAATGCCCAAGGGAGACAATTACACCACAATTAACCAGCTCTATGATTTGGCTTTGGGACACGTTTTCAGGTGCAACAGTGACTACCACTTGGCCCAAATCTTGACGACAAAAAATAGCCATTTCATCCTCACTCAGCGGTCGAATTTGCTCACTTGAGTGGATCCCTCGTTTAGGCATGCTTAAATGTGGCCCTTCAAAATGCACTCCCAATATCCCCGCTTCTTGCCCCTTAATGGCTTGTGCAATAGCATTTGCTGCACTTTGCATGCAATCTAAATTATCAGTAATTAAAGTGGGGAGCATTGCCGTAGTGCCAAATAAGCTATGGGCTTTACGCATAGTACGCAGAGTCTCGAGGCTAGGTCTTTGATTGAACATAACCCCGCCGCCACCATTTACTTGGGTATCAATAAAGCCGGCTGTGACTAACCCTTCGAGGGGAAAGTCTGTGGGTTGTGGATGTTTATCGATAGACGTTATCAACCCATTTTCAATAGTTAGCCTAAGGTTTTCTTGGATACTTTGCCCATCGAAAAACCGACTAGCATGGTAGTGAGTCTTAGTTAATTTATGTGCCATGGGAGCAATTACCTCAAATGGGATCCGCGTGAATGGAACACCTCATAAAAGGCTGTTTTTCACTTCATGTTGTTGTTCAATTAATGTTGCTGTCAGCTATGCTTGTTTGCGCTTTCAAATTGTTTTTTTGCCATCATAATTGCGCCACATTCTGGTGCTGCAAGGGGTTGCTTTATTCCAATCTGAATATCTTCATCCAGCCAAGGGATAACACTAGGGGCTAAACCGCCAATAAACGCAATACGTTGGGGGCTATGACTTTGCAACTTTCTAGTAAGGGCGCTTAAATAACTGGCGCCGTCCTTAATGATGTCGGTGGCGACAGGATCGTGGCGATTTGCATATTCAAATACCAGCGGGGCTAGGTTGGCAAATTTGGCTGAACTTGAGGTTAAATAACTTTCTATTATTTGTGCCGCATCTGAGCACTGCGCAAACTCGAAAACCGCCTCAATGAAGGGACTAGATTGTGCCATTCCATCGAAACTTTCTAGGGCCCACCTTAGGGTTTGCAACCCAATCCATGCGCCACTTCCTTTATCACCTAATAAAAAGCCGTGACCACCATATTCATACTGCTGCCCTTGATGACAGGCTAATCCCGCACTTCCTGTTCCAACAATAACAATCGCCCCTGAATCACAGTTGTGTGCCCCCAGACACGCAATGTATAAATCTGTACTCAGGCTTAATTGAGCGAAAGGATGTTGCCAAGCTTGCAATTTAGATTTATACATAGGCAAATTAAGACCGGCCAGCCCCATTCCAACGTAAGTGTTTGATAACGCGGAAACAGGCAAATTAGCTGAGGTCATAACCTGTTCGCTGACCTGTTGAATGGAAGCTAAGGCGACTTGCATATCCCTAGCAGGGTTTGCAGGGCCAGCCACACTTTCTGCTAACAGATTTCCTTGCGCGTCCTCGAGGCGAGCTTTACATTTGCTGCCGCCACCGTCGATCCCCAGAAAATAGAAAGGATTTTGCAATTTTATTCCCTCATACCAATCAAATAACATACTAGCACGATATTTTGCCCGGTGATTAAATCAACGTATTTATGCGATAAATTATCCCTTTGCTTCTGCCAGTTAATGGGCTTTTAGGGAGGTTTCACGGAATATTGAATCTGCTCAAACGTAAAACGTCCACTTAAACCAGAAGTGAATTAATGGACGTAATTCGAGCTCACTAGGGAGTTCAATCAGATCTTGGTTTTTTGATTAACTTACGCTGCAAGGTTCTGCGATGCATACCTAACTGGCGCGCCGTTGCTGAAATATTGCCATGATTTGCTTTTAGCACTTGTTGAATGTGCTCCCATTCTAGCCTGGCAGGCGACATGATGTGGGTGTCACTAGTGGCTTCTTTAGGTTTATCCCCAGCTAACATAGCTAACAAGGTTTTACTGTCCACTGGCTTTGACAGGTAATCGTCAGCTCCTGCTTTTATCGCTTCTACCGCGGTAGCAATACTGGCATAGCCAGTTAACAGAATAATACGACCGTCAGGAAGTAATTCCCGCAACTGGGGTAATATAGACAAACCGCTTTGAGTGCCAACTTTCAAATCTAAGATCAGGTGTGAAGGGAGTGATTGTTCAGCCATAACAAGACCTTTATCCACAGTATCGGCATGCAAACATTCATATCCGTGGTGGGTCAAGCGACGCAGTAATATGCCCGCAAAACTTTGCTCATCTTCGATTAGTAACAACCTCATTGCAAGATCACCAACTCCATTAATATCTCGGCCACAGCACCTGTTTCAGTGTGGTTGTACAAACGCAATTGCGCACCTAAACGCTCTAAGGTAGCGTGACTCAGTAGTACTCCCATTCCAAATCCTTGTTCACTTTCAACGAGTGTTGCCCCTAGTTCGAGTAAACTCTCTTCTGGTAATCCAGCGCCAAAATCGCGAATAGTTAACACAAATTGTTTTGTTTGCGCACTATTGTCGAGACGACATTGTATTTGAATTTGCTGACAATCGTTTCGTTTACTCGATTGCACCGCATTTTGAATCAAATTTAATAGCGCTGGTAATAAAGTGGTATCTGCTCGTACCGCCAAATTTTCTAAGCTTGGGATGCTATATTCGACGTCAATGTCAGCGAAATTTAGCTGTACTTCTTGTTGTAATTTTGCAAGCAATTCAGGCATTGGGATCAGTCTTTTACTGTTCAGCTTGACCTCTTCTGACATCTCCCGGAAATCTTGTAATCGACGGCTACATAAATGTAACTGCTCCTTCAGTTGAGTGAGCAAAGGGTCAGCCTCAGATGACTCAAACTCAAGCTCTTCAGTAAGCAGATTTGCCGTCGCTAAGGGAGTCGCTAACTGATGAGCAAATTGTGCCGCCGTCGTCCCTAAAGCGACCAGTTGTTCTTGACGTAATTGTTCCTCTCTTAACTTACTGACAAAGCGCTCTTGATTACGCATAGCTTGTGCTAAAGATGCGACGACCAGCACCACCACACAGGCAGATAGAACAAAGTTAACCCACATCCCGAGAAAATGCTGCTGCATATCCACCATATGCATTTGATGAGAATCAATACTAAAAAACAACACAGAATATGCTGCCAAAGCAGCAAAACTCACCAATATGAGTAAACGACGGGAAAGGGTCACTGCGGCTATGGCAACGGGGATCAACAGCAAAGAAACGAAGGGGTTTGTGGCTCCTTTGGCAAAGTACAACAAAATTGTCAGCAGTAAAATATCCAGTAAAACTTGAAACAGATATTCACCTTCACGGGCATTACGATTGCCTCGATAGCAATAGAACAGCACCATATTCACTGCCAACTCTATGGCAATAATTAACTTTAAGGTTAAGTAGGGAAGGTTATATTCAAACCAATACTCGGCTAACAGAACAACTAACAATTGCAGAAAGATAAAACCATATCTAAGCTTAATCAACAGCAAAAGGTGACGATTGGTTTGTAGGTGGGGTATGGGCATGGCGTTACTCGGATGCAATTTTTCTATTTATAACAGTTTATAATGCCAAACTAAACCTAAAGACCATGCTACAGGTCTGGAATGAATATTCAATGCTAAGAAAAAACCTTGCCTGTAGTCGGTGGCTTTAGCCCCGATAAATTGCCAGGGGCCCCCATGGTCTAAAGACCATGCTACAGGTCTGGAATGAATGTTCAATGCCGAGAAAAAACCTTACCTGTAGTCGGTGGCTTTAGCCCCGAGAAATTGCCCTAGGCCCCTTCGAAAAAATCCATGGCCTGAAGACCATGCTACAGGTCTGGATTGAATGTCCAATGCCGAGAAAAAACCTTACCAGTAGTCGGTGGCTTTAGCCCCGAGAAATTGCCCGTGGCCCCTTCGAAAAAATCCATGGCCTAAAGACCATGCTACAGGTCTGGATTGAATGTTCAATACCGAGAAAAAACCTTGCCTGTAGTCGGCGGCTTTAGCCCCGAGAAATTGCCCGGGCCCCTTCGAAAAAATCCATGGTCTAAAGACCATGCTACAGGTCTGGATTGAATGTCCAATGCCGAGAAAAAACCTTGCCTGTAGTCGGTGGCTTTAGCCCCGATAAATTGCCCTAGGCCCCTTCGAAAAAATCCATGGCCTGAAGACCCTGCTACCGTCCTGAGAGGTATTTTTATGCTGGTTGCTGGCTAACATCTATGGCTTTGCCCCTATTTTTGCGCTTGTTTTTCTTAAGAGGCGGGCATAAATCATCGTTATTATAATAAACTATGCACTCTAAACACTGCACACATTCGTTATAATTAATCTCTCCTTTGGGTGTTATCGCTTTGATATCACACTTGTGATGACACAATGTACAAGGAGAGCCACAATCTTTCCGGCGGGTTAACCATTCCCCCATATGGAAATAGCCTAGAATCGCCAATCCCGCCCCTAAAGGACAAACATAACGACAATAAAACTTGTTAATAAATAATCCAGCTGCAAGTAACACAACCGAATAAACAACAAAGGGCCAATAACGATAAAATTGTAACGTAATCGCGGTTTTAAAAGGCTCTACTTCAGATAAAACTTCAGCAGTACGAATAGAATAAATAGAAGTAAATACTAGGCCAATTAGTATTCCATACTTAACCCACCACAATTTACTGTGTAACCAATAGGGCACTTTCTTTTGGCGAATACGCAATTTTTTAGCCACCCAACCGAGCATTTCTTGTAAGGCACCAAAAGGACACAACCACCCACAAAAGATACCTCGTCCAACAATAAATAAACTAATGAATACGTAAATCCACAAAATAAACAAGACCGGATCCATTAAGTACATTTGAATTTCAAAGCCATTCATCAGGCTTTGAATGATAGGAAATATGTTCACTACAGATAACTGTCCTTGGGCATACCAACCAATAAAGAACAAGGTAAAAAACATGAAGCTCCAACGAACATATCGGAATAGCTTCTGGTTGGCTGACAACTTATGCTGATAGATAAAAATCACCGTCACTAAAATTAAACTCGCGATTAAGACACTAATCACACCGATTCGCGATTCCCATATGCGCACCCAAGGGGGGGTTGGCGGTTCAACTTCCACCGCCTCTGCAATATCAAAAAGAGAGCTAGGCAATGCATAGTCATCTTGAAAACGGGCTTGCTGCTGAACGAGATGGTTTTTCGCCACGGTTAAATTAAGGGATAACTGCATATCTAAACTAGGGTTGAACCCCGATTGCGTATTCACAACAAATAATTGCAAGTCATCGGTAATAGGCGCTCCAGAAGCGAGACTTGGCTCAGTAAAACTGTAAAAATTCAAATCACGCATGGCTAAGGGCAAATTGCCCTGCTCTAAATTAATTTGATCGGCCACGGTACCTGGCTTGAAATCATCCTCAAGGTAATGAAAAAAGCCCTCAGACATCACAGCGAAGGCTTGCTCATTGGGCTTTAGTCCGGTCATTAAGCGTTGGTACTCCGCCTCGCCTAATAAGTTAATGCCAATACTAGGAGCATTTAAGTAAGCATAGTAAATAGTAAACTCATCGCCCTCTTCCACGGCAAAGGTGTCTGCTGGAAAATCCTCTAATTGTGCATTCAATTCTTGCTCAAATTGTTGCCGCGTTAGCGTCCACTTTCGTACGTAACCTCTATCTAGAAGTTGTTGCCAACTCAAGGATTGGAAATCATCTTTTGGGGTTGCCAAAGGGGCGACAGTAAAGCCCTCCAGCATATTTCTAGCGACTTGCAATGATGACAGTAATATTGTGTCGTTCACCACAATCACCGAAACCGTGGCTTTAGTAACACCGTCTACATGCACGGTTTTATCATCAAGGTTGGTATCGTTTGCTGCCTTGTCGACGATGATCCTATTGGAGACGTTCTTACCTATATACTGCTCAATAAACCTATCTAATGGCTCAGGCCCTAAGCCATGAAGAAATATAGGTTCATGATGGGATAATATTTGGATACCTTTGATGTTTCCCCCAGTATCGATGCCAATTAAAAGATTAATTTTATCTCCAGAAAAACCAGGGAAATCGACTAAGTCATTGGTTTGGAAGACATAACCTAATAATTCTTGAAGTTGATATATGGGTTGAACTGGATACTCAGCCAGGGTGTCGCCAATAGATGTTGCTTTAGGGAATATGTGTTTTATTTGTTGTTCGGAAATAGCAGAGCCTAATGTGGAACCACTGAATACAATCAATGGGAATAAGAATAACCAGTTGCGAAAAATCTTCATGGCTATTAGTGTCCTAACTTAATCCAGTTCTAAATCGAACTGACGAAATACCACAAAAACAGTCTGAAAATGAGTCCTACAGACCACTAAGGCCAATCCAAACTGAAAGCTAGCGTCCAGAATGGATTGGTATTTCTATAAAAAGCGCGACAAGATGGTGGGACCCCCCCTTGCCGCGGTGCCACCTCTAGCTACGTGGCAACTTAAACGTCCAAACGGTGCCGCCTTGGTTAATGTCTTTGATGGTCTTGGCAACTTCACCGCCCCATAAAGGAACCGCGCCACCCCAACCAGACAGAACACTTAGGTATTGTTCGCCGTCTTTTTCCCAAGTCACTGGCGAGCCAACGATGCCAGAGCCGGTGTTAAACTTGTAAACGATTTCGCCTGTTTTAGCATTAAAGCCATACAAATAGCCTTCAGGGGTTCCAGTAAAGACTAAATTACCTGCGGTGGCTAATACTCCACCCCATAACGGTGCGGTATTTTTGAATTCCCAAACCAATTCACCGGTTTTAGGGTCAACTGCTTTTAATGAGCCAATATGGTCATAAATAGGTTTTATGGTAAAACCAGAACCTAGGTAAGCCGCGCCTTTTTTATAGCTGACTGGCTCATTCCAGATATCCATACCCCATTCGTTAGAAGGAACGTAGAATAATCCTGTGTCTTGGCTATACGCCATTGGCATCCAGTTTTTTCCGCCTAAGAAAGAAGGAACAGACCAAATAGTTTCACCCTTTTCACCTGATTCTGAATCAGCGGGGTTTCCAGGGCGACCACCTTCTTTATAGATAGGGCGACCATTTTCATCTAGACCTTCTGCCCATGTAATACCACTAACAAATGGGAAACCACGGATAAACTTACCATCTTCACGATTAAGCACATAAAAATAGCCGTTTCTATCTGCTGTTGCAGCAGCTTTTACGGTTTTGCGACCGTCTTTATAATCGAACGCTATGAGTTCGTTTACACCATCGAAGTCCCAACCATCATGAGGAGTTGTTTGAAAATGCCAAACGATCTTGCCAGTATCAGGGTCAATGGCTAAACGAGAAGAACTATACAAATTATCACCAGGACGTAAGTGAGAATTCCAAGGAGAAGGGTTACCTGTACCCATAAAGATTAAATCAGTATCTGGATCATAGGTTCCGCCTAACCAAGTAGCTGCACCACCGGTTTTCCACAAATCACCAGTCCAGGTTTTATTGGCCTCACCACCGGTAATGCCATTCTCCTTGCCATTAAGGTATCCCATGTGGCCTTCAACTGTAGGGCGTGTCCAGATTAGCTCTCCGGTTTTAGCATCGCGGGCTTCTACCTTACCCACAATCCCAAATTCACCACCAGATACACCGGTGATTACCATACCTTTAACAATCATAGGTGCTGCAGTTGAAGAATACCCTGCTTTGTAGTCACCCATTTTTTTACGCCAGCGAACCTTACCGGTTTTTTGGTCTAGAGCGACTAAAATCGCATCTAGGGTACCGAAAATAACCACATCATCATAAATTGCGACACCACGGTTAATTACGTCACAGCAAGGCATAATACCATCGGGTAAACGCGCTTCGTATTGCCAAAGCTCATCACCAGTATTCACGTCTATTGCATAGACTCGAGAATAAGAACCGGTCACGTACATCACGCCATCTTTGACAATTGGCTGGGATTCCTGCCCACGCTGCTTTTCTCCACCTAAGGAAAAAGCCCACACCGGGTGCATCTTTTTAACGTTGTCAGTATTGAGTGTGTCAAGGGGGCTATATCGTTGGCCGCGGGGACCAAGACCATAACTCACTACATCATCAGTGGTTTTTTGATCATTTAATATATCTTTATCAGTGACTGCCGCATGGGTATTTGTACTTAGCATTCCCAGCGCCAGAGTGAGGCCAAGTGCCGTACTAAGCAATTGACCAGAAATTTTTCGGCTTTTCATTAGAATTCTCCAGTAGTTCAACAGGTACTTAAGGCGTTACATCACCTTTATTGTTTTTCCGAGGCTGTCTCAAGTACTGACCTTTATCCCCGGCACATAACTTTATTGTCCGTCTATAGCGGTGTTGAGCAGTGTTCTGCTTTCACCACCTTCGCCGTCATAAATAGTATTGAACAACAAGTTGTTAACAACCATTGAACCTTGGATTATCATTCTTAGTCCGTTGGTAGTAGTACTTTGTTAAATCCTTCCACTAATTGGAAATTAATTACCCGGTTTTTTTAAATGGTTTTTCGCACCTTCTCATACAGCAACAATGATTAAGTCCATAGGACGATGATGAAAACAGGGATAAATAGAAGCTCTGGGATAAGGAAATAAATAAGGCTAACGCAAAACTAGCGTTAGCCTTGGATGGCGTTTAACGGCAGCAATTAATGGCTTTCTTGGTACAAACTCGATGGTTCAAATGTAACCTTATAGTTGTCGAAAATCTTCTGCATTTGGCCGTTATCGACCATTAGCGTAATTTGATCTTCTACAGCATAAGCAAGTTGACGGAAGTCTTGCTGTACCGCCATGCCGATATCCCAAGACTTAATACTAATTGCTGCTAAGCCAGTAGCATTAATGGTATAGCGTGACCCAACATCTGGCATACCCCACTCTAACTGAGAACGCATACCAGATACTGCGGCAACACTTTCATCTTTAAGCAAATCGATGGCTTTGTATATGCTTTCACTGTGCACAATATTATCTCGCAAACGACCACCGATGGTCGCGCCGAGAAAAAAGCTTGGTAGTGAATCAATTTCAACTGCTATTTTTTCGTACTGAAATATAGCTAAGGTGTCGATGTTATTGGTTTTCTGAGTGTCTTTTAGTATCGCCCAACTTTCCCTGTGGTAGGGTCCAAACATCACCACCATTTCATTTTTAGGTAATCCATATCCATCAATGGCATAACTAAACTTGTGATCGTATGGAACGCGCATCATCAAGTCAGCTTTCTTACGAGTAATAATGTGGCCTTTCCAGATTGCATTACGCATATCATCTTCTAGATTTTCATCTGCAGTAATCCACATCCAACGAACGTCAAGATTGAGATTTTTGGCAATTTGAGCAGCAACATCCACATCAATTCCCCGCGGGACCTTATTGTCTTTAAAGGAATAAGGAGGAAAGTCGTTATACACTGCCACAGTGATATAACCAGACTCCATAATGTCATCAAAACTTCGGGCAATTGACGTCGCGGGCAAGCTAGCTAACAAGCACAAGAAACCCGCAAGACAGTAGCGCCAAAACAGCCGTCTAATCATGATTTACTCTGGAACGTCACGAGTTTCAATGTAGGCTTTGATTGCCCACATAGCTTCTTGACTCAATATTCCCTCAAAAGGAGGCATATATACTCGGCCATCAACAACGGCACCATGACGAATACGACTCATAAACCACTCATCGGCTTCTTCAGGGCTAAAAAACTCATTTGGATCATTTAGTTTACGCAAATCTGGCGTAATTCCGCCCGAGATAACTTCTAAACCATGACAACGAGCACAGTTTTGATTGTAAGCTGAATCCCCGACTTTAATAGCTTCTTCATTTCCAGTAAACGGGTTGCTTTCTAACCACTCTTCACCTAATTGGGGTAATGAACTTACATCAACCGCTTGAGGCGTAACGTTGCCATGTGCATAAACTTGATAGGTAAATATCGACATTGCCGCTAGCGTAGTGGCACATACTGCCGTTTTTAATTTTTTCATTACGTTCTCCAAAAGTTGTCTCAAAAGGTAACGGCTGACTTCTTGAAGCAGACAACTTTAGTTATCTTATTTGTCGAATGAGCATCACGATCCAGCCTGTGAGATAACGGTATTCGATTCGAAAAACGCTTCCAATTGTACTTAGGTAGTAAACCTTTCATCCTTTTTGCTCATACATAAAGCCTAAATCTTCCATTAGTATGAGTCAGACTTAGTGATAAATAAGGAATGTGCTCATGTTTATACTGAACAGTAAGAACAATGATGCCAAACACGCCAAAACAGTAAGCGTAATGACTTTTGCAGATATTCTAAAAAGGTCAGGAATAAGCAAGCGCCTAATTGGTTTTAGCCTACTTACTCTACTGTGTTTAGGCACAACGAATGAGGTATTAGCTCAGCAAAGTACTCCAAGTCTAACCGTCCCCATCGCCATAGTGTTAGAACAGGCCACTCAGCCCAACAGTGTATTGACCAGTAAATTACACGCACAAGATTTAGCCGCGTCAGGGGCGCAACTAGGAGTGAGTGATAGCAATACTACCGGGCGTTTTTTGAACCAGCATTTTACCCTCACCATTATTCAGGATAATAATATAAAGGGATTGGCTCAGCAGGTCGCAGATTGGGAACAGCAACACCAAGGCCCAATAATAGCCGTTGGTAGCGATGCACTTCTTAGCACCTTGCTAAAGCACAATTCAGCTCAGAGGCTGATTATAAATGCTGGCAATCAAAGTGACACCTGGCGCACTAATCAATGTCAAAGTGGGCTACTTCATACCATTCCAAGTCAGGCAATGCTAAGTGACGCCCTAGCCCAGTTTATGGTGTTAAAACGCTGGCAGAAGTGGTTACTGGTAAGTTCAAATGACCCGCAAGATCAGACTATCGCAGCCTCATATAAGCGTTCAGCTATGCGATTTGGGAATAAAATTGTCGGGCAGCGTGAGTGGAGTTTCACCACAGATTTGCGGCGTATGGCACAACAAGAAGTCCCGGCACTGACGCAAAGCAAAGATTACGATGTGGTTATCGTCACCGATGCCCATAACCAGTACGGATTCTATTTGCCTTATAATACCTGGCTGCCTCGTCCAGTGGCAGGCACCCATGGGCTCACCCCGGTGGCTTGGCATCACAGTATTGAACAATGGGGTGCCGTACAGTTACAAAATCGATTTAATGAATTTGCCGGAAGAGAAATGCAAAACCAAGACTATGCCGCTTGGTTAGCTGTTAGAGCAATTGCAGAGGCGGCGACGAGAAGCACATCAAACAAACCTGAAGAACTCTATCAATACATGATGAGTGATAAATTTGAATTAGCCGCCTTTAAAGGCCGCAAATTAACCTTTCGAAACTTTAACGGTCAGTTAAGACAACCTATTCCATTGGCGCAGCCCAATGCACTGGTTAGCCAATCTCCACAACAAGGGTTCCTGCATCCGTTAACGGATCTGGACACACTTGGCTACGACAAACCTGAAGTTAAATGCAAAATGGACGAGGTGTAAAAATGAAAAATTTTCTGTTGTTGTCACTCCTGCTCATCAATGTCGCTCCAACCTTTGCTGAGACAGCTTATGTTTCAAATGAAAAGGACGACACTATATCCATTATTGACTTAGATAAATTAGAAGTTGTGGAGACCATTGAGGTTGGCATGCGTCCTCGGGGTATTATCTTCAATAAAGACTATTCACACTTGTATATCTGCGCCAGTGAATCAGATGCAGTACAAGTACTGGAAGTGGCAAGCAACCGTATTATCCACAACCTTCCTTCTGGCGAAGACCCTGAACAATTTGCGCTACATAAAAATGACCGGCATCTATATATCGCCAATGAAGACGACGCCATTGTTACCGTAGTCGACACAAAACTTCGTACCGTTTTGGCTCAAATTGATGTGGGAGTTGAGCCTGAAGGAATGGCCATCAGTCCAGATGGAAAATGGGCAATAAATACCACTGAAACCACTAATATGTTGCATTGGATAGATACCAGCAGCTTTCAATTAGTAGACAACACATTAGTAGACCAAAGGCCTCGCCACGTAGAATTTACCCGGGACGGAAAACAGTTATGGGCCTCATCTGAAATTGGTGGCACTGTCACTGTAGTTGATGTAGAGAGCAGAAATATACTGAATACCATTCGCTTCCAAGTCAAAGGCGTGCATAAAGACCGTGTCCAGCCAGTTGGTATAAAACTCACCGACGACGGTAAATATGCCTTCGTTGCCTTAGGCCCATCAAACCACGTAGCTGTTGTGGATGCACAGAGTTTTGAGGTATTGGACTACCTTTTGGTTGGCAGACGGGTGTGGCAGCTTGCCTTCGCTAAAGACCAGTCACTGCTATTAACCACTAATGGTGTCAGTGGTGATGTTTCCGTCATAGATGTCAACAAGTTGGACGTCATCAAAACAATTCGCGTAGGCCGTTATCCCTGGGGTATCGCGGTGAAGCCGTGAGTTGCTATCCAATGAAAAATGACTCAAACAGCCCAGTGTTACAGGTAACCGATTTACACTATCGCTATCAACAAAAGAATGTACTTGAAGCGGTTAACTTAACCCTCACACCAGGTAACTTCTACGCCCTTTTAGGTCCAAATGGGGCAGGCAAAAGTACCTTATTTTCGCTTATTTGCCGGTTATTGAGTACCGAAAACGGTGAAATTACCCTACAAGGTAAATCCCTCAATAAATCCCCCAGTAATGTAATGCAATCATTGGGCATCGTATTTCAACAGAGTACCCTGGATCTTGATTTAAGCGTTGCCCAGAACCTGTTGTATCATGCCAGTCTTCATGGAATAAAACGGCGTATTGCCTTACAACGTATTCAGGTTGAATTGAGCCGGTTCGAGCTGCAAGACAGGCAACACGAAAAAGTCAGAACCCTAAATGGTGGTCATCGTCGCAGAGTAGAAATTGCCCGTGCGTTGCTGCACCAACCTGCACTATTGTTACTTGATGAAGCCAGTGTTGGTTTAGATATCGCGACACGACAAAGCATCAATGAGTACATTCGACAACTCTGTGTAGATGAAAAAATCACGGTGTTGTCCTCCACCCATCAAATTGATGAAATTAACCCGAAGGATAATTTAATTATTTTACATCAAGGAAAAGTACGCCTAGATGCTCCCTGTCAACAAGCGCTCAGCGAACACGGGTGTAAAGATGTGGCGACTTTGTACCAAAGGATGACAGAAGGGCGAATATCATGATCAAATACTGGTACTGCTTTAACGGAATAATTAAGCGAGAAATGTTGCGTTTTTTACAACAAAAAGCCAGGTTGGTAAGCGCTATTGTAAGGCCATTGTTGTGGTTAGTGGTATTTGCAGCTGGTTTCCGCGCAGCACTTGGCATCGCAATTATTCCGCCTTATCAAACTTATATTACTTATGATGTGTATATAGTGCCTGGATTAGCCGGCATCATTTTACTTTTTAACGGTTTGCAAAGTTCGTTGTCTATGGTGTATGACCGCGAAATGGGCAGCATGAAAGTGTTACTGACCAGTCCAATGCCAAGGCCATTCTTGCTCATTTGCAAGCTTCTTGCTGGTGCCTGTATTTCAATTATCCAAGTCTATGTGTTTTTTGCCATCGCCTGGTTGCTGGGCATTAAAATGACATTAATGGGCTACTTGCTGGCCTTTCCTGCATTATTGTTAACCGCGTTAATGTTGGGCGCTCTGGGATTATTTTTATCCTCACGAATTAAACAACTTGAAAACTTCGCAGGAGTCATGAATTTCGTGGTATTTCCCATGTTTTTCTTATCTTCCGCTCTTTACCCACTTTGGAAAATGCGTGAATCAAATGAAGTATTATATTGGATTTCCCAATATAATCCCTTTACCCACGGCGTAGAGTTAATTCGATTCGCCTTATATGAAACCGCTAACGTCAATGCGATGACAATAACCTTAGTAACAGCAATTGTACTGAGCTCCCTTGCCATATGGGGCTACGATCCTAAACGAAGTATGCAAAAAGGGAGAACTAAGATATGACTCGACAGTGCACGCCAAAATCTTGTAAAGTAAGTGTTAAACTTAAACTAGGGTGTTTGTTATGGTAGAAATATTAGTAGCTGATGATCATCCATTGTTTCGCTATGCAATAACCGATTTTGTAGAGCGCAATATTGCTGATACCACAACCATCACTTGTACTGATTTGGAAGAGGCTCTTGTTCAAGCCGAAGAAAATCCAAATATTGACCTGGTTCTGCTTGATCTTAATATGCCTGGCATGGATGGATTAAATGGAATAGTAAGATTCCGCAATTTATACCCCGAAATTCCAATTGTCATCGTTTCAGCAGAAGAAGATAAAAGTATCGTTTTGCAATCTTTTACCTATGGTGCTGTGGGCTTTATAACCAAATCCTCAAGCTGTGAGCAAATTGTAGCAGCCATTGAGCAAGTACTATCGGGACAGGTCTATTTACCGCCAGATATTATTCGCAATGGCTCGGTGAGTTCACCGAAAAAAGACATCGCGACACAACAAATCGATCCCAAATTAATTGGCGCGCTGACAAGACGACAATTATTGGTATTTGAATGCATTACTAAGGGCAAATCCAATAAGCAAATTGCTTACGAACTAAATATTGCCGAAACCACAGTAAAAGCCCATGTGTCGGCAATATTAAATAAACTCAATGTGCATAACCGAATTCAAGCCGCCCTGTGTGCCGCAAACATTGATTTCAACCAATATCTAATTCGCTAACACTAGATTATGACATCCAACCCAGCTCACCTAAGACTCCCATTGTAACAATGGACTGCTCAGGCTAGCTGGACTGTTTGTTAGATAACAAATTAGAAATTGCCAACTTCATTTTGTGAGGTTTTACGGGCTTATTCAGTAGCGAGTAACCTTTTTCCCTAACTTGTTGGCGCAGTTCATTGGTATAGTTGGCAGTGATCATAATGACCGGAACTGATTTACCCAATACGTGTTCGGTGATCTTTAACGCGTCAAAACCGGTTTCACCATTATCAAGATGGAAGTCAGCAATAATTAATTCTGGCGCCAATGCGCGTAACCAATTGTGGTCCTGCAATTGAGCTAATGTTTGAACGCTAGTTACTTCACACCCCCAGCCTTGTAACAGGGTCTCCATACCAGAACAAATTTCCATATCGTTATCAATAATCAAAATATTGGCTGCGTCTAAATGGCTATTAAACCTGTCTCGAGCCGTAACTTGATTGACGGATAAATCTTGAGCAGTTTTGCTGCCATAGGGAATGAAAATACTAAATTTGGACCCTTGCCCTTCAGTAGAAGTTACAGAAATACGATGATTCATAACACCGGCCAACTTTTCCACAATGGCAAGCCCTAATCCCAACCCCTGATCATGTCGGCGCTTTTTACCATCAATACGATTAAACTCATGGAATATTTCCACTAACTTATCATCTGGAATACCAATACCAGTATCACACACCTGTATTTCCAGAGCGGATTTGCGTCTGCGCACTCCTAGCAGTATTGAACCTTCATTGGTATAACGTACTGCGTTACTTAATAAATTACGTAAAATCCGAGCTAACAAATAGGGATCTGAGCGAACCACACTGGTTGAGCCACTAAATCTAAAACGCAAATTCTTTGATTCTGTTTGCTTAGTAAATTCACTGGCCAAATTATTCAGTAAATCATTTACCGAAAAATCTTCCAATACCGGCTCAATAAGACCGGCTTCAAGTTTTGAAATATCCACTAAGGCACTGATTAATGACTCAAGGTTTTCCAAAGAATAACTTAATGAACTAAGTAGTTTTTGGGCATCATCACTTAAGCTAAGTTCATTCAGAGCGGCCACAAACAAGCGCGAAGAATTCATCGGCTGCAATAAATCATGGCTAGTGGCTGCAAGGAATTTACTTTTAGACTCATTGGCGCGGTCTGCTTCGCTTTTTGCGGCAATTAAACTTTTTTCAGCTAGCTGCCGGTCTTCTATTTCTTGACGTAATTGCAGATTAATTTCTGATATTTTTTGAGTACGTTGATTAACTCGCTGTTCCATGTAGTCGTAAGCATGACGCAGTGCTTTAGCCGTTCTGCGCTGTTCAGTCACATCTTGTTCTAAGGTGAAAAAACCAATGACGTTACGATCTTGATCAAAATGGGGAATGAATGTCTTGTTTGAAATACGTGGATTTCCACCATCATGCCGGTGCTCAAGTTCAAAATTCACTGATTGCCCTTGCATGGCTCTCTCAATATAAATATAGAGTTTGTTGAACTCTTCTTCGCCTAACACCTCATTAAGGTGGTGGCTAATAATTTCTGAGCGAGAACGATGGAACCACTTTTCAAATTCACGATTCACGAACTCGTAACACATGTCTTTATTTACATAAGATATTAGTGCTGGCATAGCATCAGTGATTAACCGAATACGCTGTTCACTTTCTTGCAGCGCCTGTTGATTGAGGCTGCGCTCTGTTATATCGGTATAACTGTTAAGGTACCCACCACTCGTAATTAAGTGACGTTTGATTAAAATAACTTTACCGCTTTGTAAGGTTTTTTCAGCCTCAAAATCGCCTTGCGATAATAACATACTAGGCAATTCACTTTCGGAGAGTGACTCATCCAACTCACTGCCTTGAAGTAGTTCAAGATAATTATCACCGCGAGTTATTTTACTTTTTTGTATCCCTGCTAATTGTAGAAAACGTTTATTCCAAGTCTCGATATTGCCCTTTGCATTCACCAAAGCGATGCCTTGAGACATGTTTTCTAGGGTAGATTTAAGTACCTGGGCTTGCTCCGCCATGGCTTTTTCATAGCGTAATTCTTCGCTTTGCTTAATGTTGGTGATGTCGGTATAAATCACCACCAAATCACCTTCGGAGGTTTTGCGCTCGGACATTTGTATCCAAGTACCATCCTTTAGTTTAAAAATGGTATGAGTAATAGGGTCAGGGTACATTCCCACGGTTTTTTGTGCTTTAGCTTGCATGTCTACATAGGGTAAAGATGCGGCAGTGATTTCCTGAAAGGTCGTTTTACCAATTTCAAAATTAATATTGTGTTTACGCCAGAATTGACCACAACGACTATTTACCATCACCATTTTTCGATCTGCATCAAATAAAGCAAAGGAATCAGAAATACTTTCGATAGCATCATTCAGCCGTTGCCGAGCTTGATCTGACGCTTGTCTATTTCGTTCAGCATCTAAGCGTGCTTGCTCTAATTTTTGATTTGATTCTTCTAGACGGTGAAGTGTTTGTTGAAGTTTTTGGGTTCGTTCTTTTACTTTATCTGCCAGAAGTGCGGCATCTTCAAAGGATTGATATGCGTCACTGTGGTTACCCCATCCCATCTCTACTCGGCGCATCAAAACATTGTTTATTTTGCTAAGTTTTTGGTTCTCATAACGCAGTTGTTCTAACTCATTTCTGTGATGATCAACTTTGCCAGTTAGATCACTGTTTTTTGATGAGGCTAGGTTGGTTCGGGTCATAGGGATATCCAATAGCAACACCCGTAAAAGTATGATTCAGGTGCAATCCGTTAATTTGTTCGCCATAGGTACTAAAGCCGATTACATTGTTCTTTCGATACATAACAGACATTTGTTCGGCAATATCATGGTGTTCTATTTCTATACGTCGGTGAATACAATCAAATCCAATAACCAGTTGCATTTCACCTACTGATTCTTTTAGTAAATTAAATATAAGCGATGTATGGGGTAACAACCCAGGCGACATCATTTTGGTTAATACAACACCTGAATCTATGGCACAGAAAAACGTTAAGCTCAGATCATCATTCACTTTTTGAATACTGCGAATGTAAAGTTGTTCACCAAATTGCACCGCCAAAGGATACATAGCAAAGGTTTTAGAATTTAAATCTTCGAGCTTTAAACCATTTATCCTACAATATTCTAATGCTGCTGGTTCGGCATTGAACTCATGAACCACCCGGGAGTTAGGCGCAACCTGAGTAACCACTAACTTCTCGTTTTCCGGCGCTAAATGGTGCTGACTAAACACTTCAAACTCACAAATTGTATTCACTAGCATGATTACCGCAGCATTGCTGTAAAATTGGCCATTGTAATAAACTTGAGTATTCAGAAAGTTCTGATCATCGCCTGCTGAACCACCCACAATGGGGATATCTTGCAAACTTAAACTTAATGCATTTATCACTAACTCTTCACGAACCGACAAACCATCTAGTAGCGATAAAGCAAAACACTGCTTTTCAATAGGATGGGGAGACACGGCTTTTTTCCGCAAGTTATCCATCATATTACCAACTAAAACGTCCGATTCAGATACATTAAAGGTGGCCAAATCTTCAATTAATATGGACTCAACAGCAAATTCACTACTACTCAATGCAAACGCGCTAATACTGTGTTTACGATAGCCCAACGGGGTAATTTCACCTGCCGAGGTACAGCCTATTACGACAGTATCTGAAAAGTACCTAGTTAACTCTTTAGAGAGTTCAGCTTGTGAATAATTAACCCCACAATAAAACACCACGCACGTAGGTTTGCATGACGCAATCGCAGTATAAATTTCCTGGGCAGCAAGCACAGGATCGGTATGTTCCGAACCGGCTTTTACTACGCCTGGGATAGATTTTTCCACCACATTTAAATGTAGGTTTTGAGTGCCCATGTTTCCTCCTGAGGTATGGAGGAATATTATCTCTTTCACAATTGCTTAACAACAATAGCCATCATGTTTCACATGCATTTAGCACTATTTTCATGTGAGCATAGTAAATCTGGAAATTGTCGGTAAAAAAATTGACAAATTTCGCTTACCTCAGGATCGTGTAAATACCGTGGTCGAGGAAGAGATACCTCTCTTTGCTCGATAACGGTCATCGGTTTTTCAGTTAAAAATATGATCCTATCAGCTATGGCCACGGCCTCTGTTAAATCATGGGTCACATATAAAATACTAGAGCTCATTTGTTGTTGAAGAATGAGTAACTTCTGTCTTAATTGTTCTGCAGAAGGCGCGTCTAAGGAAGCAAAAGGTTCATCCATAAGTAACACTTCAGGGTTAAACATAAATGCCCTAGCTAGAGCAACACGTTTAGTCATACCGCCTGATAATTGTTTCGGATAAGCATGCTCGTGACTTTCCATTCCAACCAACTTGAGAATGTCTAAGGCATCTTGCTTTGCCTTCTGTTTATCTTTTCGACCTTCTGCTACCAATAGCACATTTTCCAATACCGTTAACCAGGGCATTAGCCGTGCTTCTTGAAACATCAAACCAATATTATGGGTTGCACAACTTGCACTTGTAATCGTGCCTTCAAATTCTTCATCAAGACCAGCAATGAGGTTAAGCAATGTACTTTTACCTGCCCCCGATGGTCCAATTAGAGCTACAATTTCGTTTTTATCTACCGAAAAATGAAGGTTTTTAATAATACTGACGTCAGAATCAAAGCTTTTGTTTTGGATATCAATAGTTAGCATTTTCGCCACCTTGTTACTTTGCGTTCCCAAGGCCTTAAAACGAGGCCTTCAATGGTGTAAATAATTGCAGCAAAGGCAAAGGTATATGCCAAGATACTAGTAATATCGAAAAACTGAAAAAAGTTACCCAGTTGAAAACCAACACCGTCGCTACACCCCACTAATTCGACGACTAAGACAATTTTCCAAACTAGCGCTAACCCCGTTCTCGCTGCGGCTAAAAAATACGGATAAAGTTGTGGTAGATAAACTTTTGTTAAAGTTCGCTGCCAGGGTAATTGATAGACTTTCGCTACCTCCATCAGACTTTTATCGATGGCTTTTGCTCCCTCACGTAAAGTGACAGCAACATTAGGCGCTTTGTTCAAAATAACTGCTAACACTGCAGAAAATTCATTTAACCCGAACCACATAAAACACAAAATGATCGTCACTAATGCTGGGATATTTAACCCTAAAGTAAGTAAGCTATCGAACCAATTATCAACCTTTTTGAAATAGCCCATTAGCAAGCCGATTGCCGAGCCAAGTAGCATTGCTATAGTAAAGCTAAACGCCACCCGTTGCAGAGTTACGCCCAAATGATAGGGCAATTCATTTGACGCAATGTGGTCAATAAGGGCGTTAAAAACCGCCGTTGGCGACGGCAGCATTTGCACTGCAAAAAGCCATACACTTAATTGCCAGATAGCCAATAACAGCAACAAAGATGCAATACGAATAAGTGTACTTGTGTTGCTACCACGACTTTTTGTTTGCTTTGGCTGAATGTTTTTATCTAACATCGCTGTGACGCCAGAAGATATCATCTGGTAAGCCTCCCAAATTGCCCGTCAATACTTGTTGACTGTCATTGGCCTTAATCAGTTGAAAGAGTGAATCTATTTGTATTTTCTGGGCTTCAGCAAGGGCATCAGGAATGCCTTGTCGATAACCGTCAATTAGAAAAGGCTGCACATGGGCGGGATATTTTTGGGTTAAGGTTGGGATCTGTGACCAGATATCGTCGTCCAGCTTCATACGTTGACGTGCTTGGGCTGACATACTCAAGAAACGATTAATAGCCCCCTTATTATCATCGGCCCATTGTTGTTTAAATACCCATCCCAAAACCGGAACCTGGCCCTCTACTTTCAGCGCCTCTAATACCTCGGGCATAGTGACTAAAGACGTCATACCCTGCGCGTTTAATTGGGCGGCATAGTGCCAAAAGTTAACTACTGCATCTAAATCACCTTTGCTCAGCAACGCGTTAAGCATTGGCGGGGCAGCAAATTTTACCTTTAGATCTTGAGCCAGATCTAAATTAGCTTGTTGTTTTAAAAAAGCGCGATACAAAACCCAGTTTTTATTAGTATTGCCCCCCGCAATACCGATGGTTTTGCCGCGTAAATCAGCCAGAGTTTTAATCTTTGCCTGAGGATGGGTTACCAGGGCTCCAGCCGCTGTGGAATAAGGGTAAAAATAGAAATCCCGAGCAGCTTCTTTTTGGCGTGCTACCCATAACCAATCATTAAGAATCACATCCACCGACCCACCCTGTAAGGCAACTAATAATGCCTGTGGAGAACCCAAGGGGATGCGTTCAATCTTAAGGTTGTAGTGTTTTGCTAATTGTAATTTTTCTAAAACATCCATCTCCCAATTAAGGGTGCCATATTTCAAAACCCCAACACGAATGGTGTCATTAGCCTGAGCGACTGCGCCAAATAATAACCACAAAAACACGACTAAAAAGGTTGAAATTCGCATACACACTCCGTTTTTATGAATGGCAAGATGGTTCTTCTTCATGCTATCCAATGGCAAAAGCGAAAAAGGTTTCCACACAATGTGTGGAAACCAGACTTACGCCTTTTACAAGGCAACGCTTTTAGAAAAAGCCCAATGGGTTGGTGTCGTAGCTCACCAATAAATTCTTGGTTTGCTGATAATGACCTAACGCCATTTTATGGTTTTCACGACCTACACCTGATTTTTTATAACCACCAAAAGCAGCGTGAGCAGGATAAGCATGATAACAGTTCGTCCATACACGACCGGCTTGTATCGCACGTCCCATACGGTATGAACGGTTCATGTCACGAGTCCACAAACCTGCGCCTAAACCAAATTCAGAGTTGTTGGCAATGGCCAGTGCTTCTGCTTCATCTTTAAAAGTAGTCACACCTACAACTGGTCCAAAAATTTCTTCTTGGAACACACGCATATCATTGCGACCTTTGAGTAGAGTAGGTTCAACATAAAAACCTTTGCTGAAGCCTTCCACCATCGCCGGTCCGCCACCAATAAGCACTTCGGCACCTTCTTTTTTACCAATATCGAGGTAGCTTAGAATTTTGTCATATTGCTGTTCTGAAGCTTGAGCCCCGACTTGGGTGTCGGTATCTAATGGGTTACCGCGTTTGATTTGTTGTGTACGGGCAACGACAAGCGAAATGAAATCATCATAGATAGATTCTTGGATCAGTGCGCGAGAAGGACAGGTACACACTTCACCTTGGTTGAAGAACGCTAAAACCGTTCCTTCAACACACTTGCTCAGATATTCATCTTCATGACTCATAACATCTTCAAAATAGATATTAGGAGACTTACCGCCTAACTCAACGGTAGAAGGAATAATGTTTTCCGCTGCACATTTTAGAATATGTGAACCAACGGGTGTTGAACCGGTAAAGGCAATTTTAGCAATACGTTTACTTGTGGCTAAAGCTTCACCCGCTTCTTTACCAAAACCGTTTACAATGTTAAGCACGCCTGGCGGTAGTAAGTCGCCTATTAACTCCATTAACACTAATATTGAAGCGGGAGTTTGCTCTGCGGGTTTCATTACCACACAGTTACCTGCAGCCAAGGCTGGGCTCAACTTCCAAGCGGCCATGAGTATCGGGAAGTTCCATGGGATAATTTGGCCAACCACACCTAAAGGCTCATGGAAATGATAAGCAATGGTTTTCTCATCAATTTCACTCATGTTGCCTTCTTGCGCGCGCAAGCAGCCAGCAAAATAGCGGAAGTGGTCAACACACAATGGAATATCTGCATTTAAGGTTTCTCGAACGGCTTTACCGTTATCCCATGTTTCTGCCACGGCGAGCATTTCGAGGTTTTGCTCAATACGATCTGCAATTTTTAATAGTATATTTGAACGGTCTGTTGCAGAGGTTTTACCCCATGCATCTTTTGCTTTGTGGGCTGCATCTAATGCTAAGTCAATATCTTCCACGCTTGAACGCGGAACCGAACAAAATACTTCGTTGTTAACGGGGGACACATTATCAAAATATTGCCCCTTCACCGGTGCGACCCATTCGCCACCAATGTAATTACCATACTGTTGTTTAAAGGTTACCAGTGAATTTTCACTTCCAGGATTTGCATATATCATTTTATTTACTCCGGTGTTCATATTTGTAAAAGCGTTACCAGTTTGCCGGACTTTGTATCTCCCTCCCCAAAATGAGGTTGGAAGTCACACCGGCACCGGCTGCCGGAAAATAATTTTTGCCCTAAAATTTAGGGCAAAAATTGAAAGTTAAAAACTTAAAAGTTCACAATGGCACCCAAGGCAATAGATTTAACTTCTTCGCTGGCGTCACCAATTGAAATTTCGTTTAAGTCATACTCCACCACAAAGGTTACTGCGCTGTTATAGCTATAGAACCAAGCAGCCTGAGCACCATCCATTTCCCACGGCACTTCGGTCTCAACTTCAGTATTGCCATAGGACAAGACAAATCGGTTGGCACCGGTTTTATAGGAGCCTTGTACCAGATAACCACTGCTATCCACCTCGTCGCCATTTTCATAAAGTAGATTTTGTAAACCCAAAGCATTATCTGTGGGACCCAACAAAAGCCCAATGGCCTCGCCTGTGAATCCAGAAGCATTTAGGGCGAAGCCGCCAACGTTAACCTTTGCACCATAGGAATACCCTGTGGAGTCCACGTCACCTTGAATGTCGCTTTCAGTGGTTTGCGAAAGGAAACCAACAAACGCATTAAACATTCCGTCATCAAACTTACTGGTGTAGGTTAATTCGCCTTCAATTCGAGGAGTGCTTTCTTCACTAGAGCGACCAGCTCCGGTATCGGTTGAGGTGTTTGCCGGATCGATTAAGCCAATGGCTAATTTAAAACCACCAGCAAATTCCGGTGAACGATAGGTGATTTGTGCCGTAGGCATTGGGTAGGTATAACCTGTACCAATATTGCCAAATGAAACCCCTTGACCATCGATAAGACCCAGAGTGTCATTAACGTTGCCATACCCCTGAAGGATTTCATCTAGAAAGATATTAGAACGATTAAATAGTGTGAAATCTTTCCCTATTAGCACTTGCCCCCAGTCAAAATCCAAGGTGGCATAAAATTGACGAACATCGATGCCCGTTGACGTTACGCCGGTATTACTATCATTTATGGTGACCCAAAAAGAAGAGCGGCCACCGATCTTCACTCCATCTATTTCTTTACTAAAATTCATTCCAACATAGTTAGGAAGAAAACCCATTTTGACTCGAGATTGATCACGATCTATTCCCGTGATGTCGTTATCCGTGCTACTAGACACGTAAAAAGTATTGAATGATGCATCCACCGAGACACTTGCCACCTCGGGGTCATCGTAAATGGTGACAGCTGCTGAAGCACAGCCGCTAACTAAGCCTAAAACGGCCAAACTCACTTTTGTTAATGTAAATTTATTCATGCTCATGTGTACCCTGTATGATTGTTAGTATTATTGGGAGAGCAACATGAACTATCTATCCCGGGTCACTCCAGCCCTATGCATCGATACGTTGCCGATGCACTTTTTTTGTTGATTTAGTATTGGCTGCTAAAGACAATTTAGAAACTCGTCGATTGGTCTCTTTGTGTTGCACTTTAGTCTTCAAAAATAAAGGCACTAAAGATCTAGTTCCAAAGTAGTAGCCGATGGAAGTAGTTCTCTTAGGACTGTAAAGTCGTATAAAAACAGTGCGTAAAGTGCAGCTAACCGAACTACTAATTAACATAAAAGCAACATACTATTTAGATACTAAAATGAACCTAGATTTGTAACTCTGTAAGTGTCAAACTGCGTTCCCAAATTATGACTAAGAAGGCTGTATTCATATGATTTCTCTAACTAAAACCCTTCAGCAAGTATCGTCACTTACTCCCTTAAGTAAATCTGTTCGACTTGCTCACATAGGTGTATTCACCTGCCTATTGCCGTTATCAGTTATCGCCCAAGAATCACCCGATGGGATCGAACGAATCACCACCACAGCCACTCGTGTCGCAACTAACACTGCCAACTTACCTTATGTAGTGAGTACCATTGACGAACAAACCCTTGGATTATTAGCATCTACCCATATCGAAGAAGCTCTTAGCTTTATAGCAGGTGCCGGGGTGCAGCGAGGAAATGGACAAGAATACCTACCCGCTTTGCGCTCTCAAGTAATGTCAGGTTCAGGCGCTTGCGGAGGCATTCTTACCGCTGAAGATGGCATACCCTTACGAGCAGCAGGCTTCTGTAATATTAACGAACTATTTGAAGCCCACAGCGAAATGGCGCAAAGCATAGATGTGATAAAAGGGCCTGGCTCAGCATTTTATGGCTCTAATGCAGTACACGGTGTAATTAATGTTATTACCCCTGATACCACTGTGGACGCAGGACTAATTGGCATCGATTACGGCTCCTTTGGCTATAACCGATACAAATTTCGTCAGGGGGCTGACTTTGGCAATTCGGGCATTGGTATCAATGCTAGTATCACCCGAGATTCCGGGTATCGAGATGAAGAAAGTGTTGATCAGGAAAAGGTTAACCTTCGCCACCGCTATGAAGCTGATAACGTTACCTTTACCACCGGACTGACCTACACCAATTTAGATCAGGAAACGGCAGGCTATATAACTGGTTTTGAAAGTTACAAAGATGAAGACTTAGCTCAGGCGAATGAAAACCCTGAAGCCTTTAGAAAGGCCAAATCTTTGAGATTATGGTCAAATGCCCTATGGAATTTAACCGACCAAGATGTGCTCTCAATAACCCCTTATATACGTAATCAAAATATGTCGTTTTTAATGCATTTTTTACCTGGCACACCGATGGAAGAAAATGATCAAGATGGTTTTGGTGTGCAATCTATGTGGAAACACACTGCAACGGAAAACCTCACCGTCAGCATAGGCTTAGATGCAGAGCAATCGGAAGGCAGTATGCGCCAATATCAAGACGCTGAGACGGAAGGATCTGCGTTTTTAACAGAGACGGTACCCATTGGAATGCACTATGACTACGACGTTGATGCGACCTTGTACGCGCCTTTTGTTTCATTGGACTGGCAACAAGACAAATGGTTAGTGTCTTTTGGTCTGCGCTACGAACATATGAATTATGATTACACCAACAATATGCTAAGCGGTCGCACACGGGATGATGGTACTGAATGTGGTTTTGGCGGTTGCCGTTACAGTCGTCCTCCGTCGTCTGAAAACAGCTATAGTAATACTTCCCCGAAACTGGGTATTGGTTATCAGTTTTCTGAAAACACGCAATTTTATGCAAATCTATCCAAAGGCTATCGCGCTCCCCAAGCAACTGAATTATACCGCCTGCAGCGAGAACAAGAAGTCGCTGATTTGGACTCTGAAACGGTCACTAATGCTGAGGTTGGCGTAAAAGGCCAATTTGAAGGCCTGAGTTACGTGGTATCCATTTACAACATGGATAAAGACAACTTCATCTTTCGGGATAGCGACTATTACAATGTCAACGATGGCGAATCAAGACATCGTGGTGTTGAGCTAGAATTACAGTATCAGATCGCTGAAAATTGGGATTTAAAGATGGCGGCAAGTTATGCCAAGCATACTTATTCCTACAGTCAAATTCTTAGCGATATTGATATCAACGGTAACTATATTGATACCGCGCCAAAAACCATCGCCAATACTCGTCTTGGTTGGAATATTAATAGTTCAACCAGAACTGAGTTAGAATGGGAGCATATGGGCAGTTACTACACGGATCCAGAAAATTTACACCGCTATGATGGGCACGATGTATTGAACCTCAGAGCGTCGATGCAAGTCACTGAGGCGTTAACTGTATTTGCTAGAATCAACAATCTTACGGATAGCAACTACGCAGAAAGAGCCGACTACACCAGCTTTGGTGGAGATCGCTATTTTCCAGGTAGACCGAGAAATATGATGGTGTCAGTGGATTACACCTGGTAGTCAACAATGGAAGCGAGTATTTATAACAATTCACGCTGACGACATTCACTTTAGGGCAGTATAACTGCCCTAAAGTTTTAAATTACACTAGTCTTTCAAGATAAGCCTTTTACAACCTAAATGTCCTATCTGGAATGATTGGAGAACCTAAATGAAAAAAATAATTGTTGTAGGAGGAGGCGCTGGCGGCCTAGAAATAGTCAAACGCCTTAGTCAGAAACTAGGACGAAAAAACAAAGCAGAAATAATTCTGGTTGATAAAAGCCAGAATCATGTATGGAAACCACTGTTACACGAAGTCGCAGCTGGCGTCATTGATAAGAACTCAGATGGGATTAACTATCGCATTCACGCGGTTGCCAATAAATACCAGTTTCAACTGGGCAATATGTGCCACATAGATAACCAAAACAAGCAAATTGAACTTGCTCCTTTGTTCGACGAAAATGACCAACTTATCTTGCCTAAACGCACCTTAAAGTACGACACTTTAGTGCTTGCCATTGGCAGTGTATGCAATGATTTTGGCACACCAGGGGTAGCCGACCACTGTTACTTCCTTGATTCACTGGCTCAAGCTGAAAGTTTTCATAAAGCATTGCTTAATCAACTTTTGCGGATCAATCAAAAAGGGGTCGACAGTAAACCCTTGCATGTAGCTATTGTGGGAGGAGGAGCAACGGGGACTGAATTAGCAGCACAATTGCATCATGTGGCCAACCTTGCCAGAGCTTATGGCATGCCGGAAATGTCTGCCGACAAATTAACCGTGACCATTATTGAAGCTGGGGAACGTATCCTTCCCGCGTTACCGGAAAAAATCACCAACTCAGCTCGTCAGGCTTTAACCAAGCTAGGCATAAAAGTGTTGGAAGGCACCAAGGTAACTGCGGCGAAAAAAGAGGGATTTGTTACCAGCGATGATGAGCTAATTGAGGCAGATTTAATGGTCTGGTCTGCGGGGGTAAAAGCTCCAGATTTTATTACTCAACTGGGCATTTTTGAAACCAACCGTGCTAATCAAATTTTGGTCACGCCGTATCTAAAAAGTACCATAGATGAAAACGTGTATGCCATTGGTGATTGTTGCGGATTTCAACAAGAAGATGGGCGTTGGGTGCCGCCGCGGGCTCAATCTGCCCACCAAATGGCTAGCACAGCGGCAACTAACATTATTAATGAGTTTAACCATAAACCAGGCCAGAAGTATGTATACAAGGACTATGGTTCTTTGGTGCATTTGAGTAAATATAGCACTGTGGGTAATTTGATGGGGGCACTGTCTAACAGCAGTATGTTTATTGAAGGGCGATTAGCCAAATTGGTTTACATTTCTTTATATAACATGCATTTATTTGCCATACATGGCTGGTTTAAAGGGATATTTATCTTATTTTTCCGCAAAGTCAGAAACATTGTTGGCCCTAAGTTAAAACTGCACTAACTCTACTTAGCAGCGGTAAATTGACAGACACCAAAAAGCCCGAACATTTCGGGCTTTTTGGTGTTACCTAATTCGCAACCCACTAATGAATATAGTTGCTCTAGCAACCTGTGGTTGTTTGGGTAAACGTCGGCTCTCTATTTTCTCTAGCAGATACGTAGCGAATTTTGCAGTTGCTAGGATCAGGTGCAGAACTGAACTGCACATCAATATTACCTAACTGTCCGCTGCAGTTTCCCCCAACCCAGGTAAAGTCATCATCAACTTCGAGTGCATTGGCAATACCACTTGGATGCGGGCAAGCATATCCGCATCGCAGCGTGATAGAATCACTACCTAAATCAATGGTCGGGTCTGTGTCACAATCGGTTTTTTGTTCAATGGTCGCTTTATAATGGACTAATTCTGATGCTGAGCGCATTGCGCCTTCTAATCCGTCCAAAGCAGCTAAACGAGCATCTGTACCTAAATTAATAAACCTTGGAGCTGCAACTGCAGCAAGAATTCCTAGGATCACTATAACAATGACCAATTCTATTAATGTAAATCCTGTACTTTTTCCGTTCAATGTTAAGCTCCTTTTCGATAATCTATTAATTTACCAGTATCATAGCGCTATGTTCACAAGTTGCTATTTTAAGTAATTACGAACAAAAGAAAACGATTTTATTGGCGTTTAATCAATAACATAGCATACATAAGTATGATTCTTCATGCCCAATAAACGGTTTGCTCGAAGTTGAATAACGAAAAATTAAAAGCGCATTCTCATACCGGCATTTACGGTAAAACCATCATTGCGAGACCAAATATCCGTGGTCCATTGACCATCTGGAGCGCGCATTGGTAGCACTAACGGGTCTTCTTTTGTTTGACGAACATCAAGTAAATTCTCTGCATTAATAAACCAACTGTACTGACCTAGGGTGATTTCACCCAATAAACCAAGGTGCCAGTAAGGTTTACTAGCAGAACGGTAAGGATTGCCACTCAATCGTTGAGTTCCAGTATAGTAGGCTTCAAAACCCACTCGCCCTTTGCCGTGCTGCTCCCACATGGCAACAAGTCCAGCCGAATGTTTAGGGGTCAACTTAATATCTTGACGACTGTCGCTGGTTGCATTGTATTCGGTTGCATCTAAGAACAAATAACTGGCGGTCACCTTAAAGTCTTCCCACTTATAGCGCAGCATTAATTCTGAACCGTAAATACGCGACTCCCCTTCAGTATTTACCAAGCGGACACGATCAAGGGGGCCATCCATTTCTGACGCATAAGCTTCTAATTCGGTAACATGCTCAACATTTGAGGCGAAAAACGTCACATTAGCTTCAATGTATTCAAATTGACGTCCAATATCCAGAGACGAAGTGACTGCCGTTTCTTCTTGGATATTTTCCAACGGTGCTAAGTGGGACAGACCCGCTGCTTCTATTTCTTCTACAAAGGGGGTAGGTGCGAAATAGCCACGACCATAAGAAGCTCTAACAGTCCAGTCTTGTGGGCGATATAATAAGGAGACACGAGGGCTTAATTGGCTGCCATACTCACTGTGATCATCTAAACGCATACTTAACGAAGTCGATAAATGCTCGTTTAATTCATAATCCGCCTGTGCAAATATACCTGGTACATCAAAGGTATAATCAAACTCAGGATAATACTCTGAAGCAAAATTATCTGACTGCATAGCGACACCGACGACCCATTGAGATTTGTCCGTATAACCAGACAGGGTGCTTTCTACTAAATAACTTTCGTGGCGATCTTCATCTATATCTTCGGCAAACTGTTTATCATGGTTTTGCACCATGGCCGAGCCGCGTACATTCCAAGTTAAAACATCTCCCAAGGGGCCAGTGGCAATAATGCCACTATCAATGCGCTCACTGTCTTGGGTTTGCTGAAAAAAACCACCATCGGGTAAGGTATAGCCTTCAAGGGTGCCACCTTGACGATTTTCCGTCATATAACCCACAGTGGCATACAAGGTTGCGCCACTTTCCCCCTCCCAAAATAGACGAGGTCGAGCGGTATAACGTTCATAACCAGCCATATCAATCCATCCATCCCCATCAAAATCTTGGGTACTTTGGTGATGACCCCCAGCGGTCAAAGATACCCCCAGCGAATCATTTAGCGGAGCAGCTAAATAAGTGGTTAAGTCTTGTCCGTCTCTGGAGGTAACATTAACCAGTACTTCTCCTTGAGCTTCATCAGAAGGTTTACGAGAAACAAGGTTAATGACTCCCCCCATGGCTGAGCCCCCATATAGAGACGATGCCGAACCTTTAATAATTTCTACTCGCGCCAAATCAGTGGGCGGAATTTGCAGCAAACCAATGGACGCAGCTTGGCCTCCATACAGGGCTAAGCCATCATTTAGCAACTGAGTATAGCGACCAAACAAACCTTGTAGTCGAATATTCGCACTGCCCAATGCAGGAGAAGTGGTTTGTACACGAACCCCACCGGTTTCCGCCACCAGCATGGATATGTTACCAGGTCGCATCATGGCTTTTTCTTGTAACTCTTCTTGGTTTATCACTTCAATTCGAACAGGTTCATCGGTCACGTTGCGGCCAACCCGTGTAGAGGAAACCGTGATGGTTTCTACTTCATCTTCGTGTCCATGTTCGTGTTCGTCACCTTCATGATCTGCCTGCATAGTTTCGTTCTGAGTTTGTTGCACAGCTGCTGGTGTTAAATTACCGGTCCTTTGCTTTGTGGAATCGGCAATGGCATGAAATGCACTTAACGAAAACAACGTAGGAATAAAGAGCAATGAATATTTATAAGAATAGAAAAATCGCACTGTGATGAATGACCTTTGTATCAGAATATGTGACCCCAGACTACAGGGGAAAGAAGGCAATATGTTATCACGAACGATTTCTGTTAATGACACTGACTTGTAAAAAATAACCTATAAAAAGGTTCAGTCATCGTAAATAAACAATGACTGAACCCTATTAAACGCAGTTTAACTCTTTAAAATAACAGCGTTTTCATTTTGGCGAGTCTTGTAACTGACTTAAAACGCGTAAGATGCGAACACACGTAAGGTTCTAGGTTGACCGGGACCAATAAATTCTGGGGATTCAATATCAGGGTATAGATCACCTAACACTTCATCAGCTTCCCCATAAGTACCAAAAGTCTCAAACTCCTTATCAAAAGCATTTTCCAAGCGAAGAGCCAAATTAATGCCATTATCAAATGCATAACTGGCCGCTAAATTTACAATTGTATAGCCTGAAAGTTGACGGTTTTCATTGGCTTCATCCCCTCGAAAATATTGACTAGAGGCATAGCTTATATCTGCATTTAAGGCTAGTGCATCGCTCAATGCATAATCAAAAGAAACACTACCCTGGGTTGAAGGTTGACCAGGTATCTTATCTCCAGGACTTACTTGTCTGTTTGGTCCTAGAGGATTTTGCGGGCTAAAAGACATGAAGGATGATTCGAAGGTAGCCTGTAAATAGCTTAACTGGGCATTAATATCTAATTTATTAATGCTGTGAGCAAGGCCAAATTCAATCCCTTGGCGACGGGTTTTATCAACATTCACAAAATAGCCAACGGAGGGTCTGTCACCTGCTTGCTGAAAAATAATATCGTCTTTACTATCACTGCGATAGATGGCTGCACTTAATAGGGTTTGTTGATATTGCCATTTAGCCCCCACCTCAATAGTGTTAGTAACCACTTGCTCCAAGGGAGGATCTGCCACAAACCCGTTAGGTAATTTACAAGGATCATCCTCATCAGCACAACTTAATTCAGCGGGGCTAGGTGTCCGAGAAGATTGACTATAGCTAGTATAAAAAGAAAAGCCGTCGGTTTGATAGTGAACCCCTACCGAAGGATTGAAGTGATTAAACTGATGCTCACCATTTAACGAACCAGGTCCAGTTTCAACGCCATCAACCATATCGATGTCTGAACGATTATAACGTCCAGATAATTGCACAGACCAATCTTGATTTAATTCAATATTATCACTCACAAACAGGTGAAGATGCTGCACATCCGTGGATAAACGGACTTTAGAATCGAGATCATAAACACCAATTCCCATTACATCTCGGCTATCTTGCACGGTGTCGTTGTTTAACAAGGCAAATTCAGTATCACTACTAAAATCAATTGATGCCACATCAACACCCATACCCACAATCCAATGATGTGATAAATTGGCTGACTCAAGCTTACCGCTTAACTCTGTACTGACCCCGTAAGAACGATTCTTGGTAAGGCTGGTATTCGCTGTGCCATCAATAACATCGGCATCATAAGCAGAGATATCTTCAAGGGGGGTGAGGGCAGCATAATTCACAAAGTGTACGGCGTCATCGGTTTCAAACTCTTCTTCTTCCTCACCTTCATCAGCGTCACTCTCCTCATCCCCATCAAAATCGTCATCTGATTCGGCAAGTTCCGCATCTTCATCCTCAACACACAGGGTTTCTCCAAAACCTACATCACACTCTTCGTAATCACTATCGTCACCGTTGTAAGTCACGATTTCGTTCTCTCGATAATAAAGGTTAACCACTAAGTTAGTTTCTTCGGACAGGGCCCATTGGTTTTTTAGGCCAACAAAACGCAAGGCAGTTTCGGTTTGATCCGGACGCGTAAAGATCGCATCTCTACCTTCGTAAGGAATAAGCTCTACGGGAATGGCACCATTACCAATTAAACGATTATCACTGGCTGCAAGTGTTAACTCGGCTTGATGGCTGTCTCCTTGGTAACTGATTGTTGAAAAAAGTTGTTTAATGTCACTATCAGAATAGTCACGCCAGCCATCTTCCTGGTAAGTATTAACGTTCAGATAATAGGCCCAGGTATCGTTATTACCGCCAGACTCAAAATTAATCCCTTGCTGACCATAGTCACCGCCTTGCAGACTTATTTTATTCTGTTCAAAGGTAAAACCATTCTTAGATTGTAAAACCAGTGCTCCGCCTAGCGTATTTTGTCCAAATAATGGATTCGCACCAGCGACAAGGGAAACTTGCTCAAGGGCAGAAGTGGGCAGTAAATCCCAATTAACCGTATCACCAAATGGCTCGTTAAAACGGGTTCCATTTAAATAGACTGACAATCCTTGGGGCAAACCTAATAAAGGTGAAGCGGTAAACCCACGATATTGCACATCAGGTTGAAAGGGATTGTTAGTCACATCATTAATGGACACGCTAAAAAGTTGAGCATCGAGTAAACGAGCTAAGGACGCCCCATGCTGTGGTGATAAATCTTCACTGGTTAGCACCTGATTTACCGAATAGATACTGCCAACATTCTGCACTGCTAATGGTGATACCCCTGTAATAACCAACTTTTCGATGATCTCAGGCCCGGGCTGTTCCGCAATTGCGGAAAAGCTAATGATCCCTCCCGAAATAGCGACTATCCATGGTTGCATATTCAACTGCCTTATTTTACTCATTAACGTTTAGTTAACAATGGTAGGCCAGATGTGTGCTGTTAACCTATTGTCTAATGGGTTAATCTAAGGGGTACTTTAGTAGTAATAGCAATATAGAATTAAAGATAGGAACCTTTTAATTCAATAACTTAAAGTTCACACCCAAAGAATAAGGTTTTATTCACTATCATTGCCGACCGCTTTTCTCATCACTATCATTGGCAGGCAAAACGACTGGGCTGGCAGCACATTTCCTGCCCCCCATAGATGCGTCTAGCAAATAGGCAAAAACATGCCGGAATAACCCTCAATTTAATGGAAAAAAGTACTCTTTAGCTTGCTTTAATCCGGCTAAAGAGTAAATAAAATACATACTTTTCATACAGTTAAAACAAAAATACCACCTTTACACAATACTTACATAAACTGGAATTAAAAATGCTTAGTAACTAGTTGAACTTTACCAACCGGAGCTAACCATGAGTATGATGTCCATAGGCGGCGGAATAGATCCAGCTGCCCGCGAAAAAGAGAAACCCCAACAACAATTTGATGTTGCAGACACGAACGAAGATGGCGTAGTCAGTGCCACCGAGTTTATGGAGGCGTTATCAGCACAAGGGGTGGAAAGTACTAAATCTGCTGATATGTTCAGTAACATGGACGCAAACAGCGATGGTAATTTAAGCCAGCAAGAACACGATAAAGCCATTCAAGAACGCGAACAAAAAATGACGCAAATGATGGCGAAAATGGATGGTGAAATAGGCTTATATGGAGAAAAAGATAGTCAAAAGGAAGTCAATTTTGACTCATTCAAAAGCATGCTGTCTTCTATCGCAGAAGATACAAAAGACCAAACCACAGCTTCACGTTTGCAAGACTTGCTAACTGAATTGGAATCCGAAGGCTATTCAAAAGAAGGCGTCCAAAAATCCGTGGAACTGATGAATAAGGTGGCTCCACCCATCAATACCACTGCTTAACATTAACTGAGTTGCTGAATGTCAGCCATTATTGCAATCAATATAAGTCATCAAACCTAATCCCTGACTATAAACAACTAGATTAGGTTTGATGCTTTTTACTCATTCAACAGTTCTCTTGCATAAGCCTTTGTAAAACCTACTTCAATCTTGTTTATTATCATTGGAAAAACGTGGCTTAATGCTAACTGACTGAATTGTATATATTCCCTTTTTAACCAGTCTAGTTTAAGGTGAGCACCTAAATTAAGAACATGTGATAATCTTCAGTAAACGAATTCACTATTGGTTTATGATTTAATGTCATTCTGATCACGAATACTTCCATGTACTCATAATAATAAAGAAAAGATTTTAGGGAATAATTTATGGATTGGGTTTCCATCATACCGCCATTGATCGCGATATTTATCGTATTTTGGAAGAAAGAAGTCATCATGGCATTACTGATGGCGGTATTGAGCTCTGAAGCACTTATACTACTCACATCAGCTTCTGAAAGTATTCTTTTAGCCCCCATTTCCTCGATTGAGCGTGTGGTAGATGTCGCAACCAGCGCGGGTAATACCCGTATTTTGTTATTTAGTTTGTTAGTGGGCGCGCTACTGGCTTACATTCGAGACTCCGGCGGAGTCACCGCCACCGTAAACTGGTTAACTCGACGCGGTATTGCTAACAATCGCCGACAAGTAGGTGGCTTAACAATGTTAACGGGCATTGTTATTTTCATCGAATCAAATTTAAGTGTGCTTACCGCCGGTATATTTGCCCGCGGTCTATTTGATAAATTCGGCATGAGTCGGGCCCGACTAGCTTATCTTATCGATAGTACCAGTGCGCCAGTATGTATCTTAATTCTACTCAATGGTTGGGGAGCCTTTGTTCTCGGATTGTTAGATGGTTATGACCTGGAAGAATCATCTGCCAGTATTTTATGGGGTACAGTGGCATTTAACTTTTATGCCATCATTACCTTAGTCATTGCAGCATATACCGTATTTGCGGATAAGGTTCATGGCCCAATGGCTAAAGCCGAACAGCAACTTGATGCCACGCAAAGTTCTCTTTCGGCTGCGCCCGCTTCTAAAGCTCGCTTCATGGTGGTACCAATATTGACCATGGTACTCAGTATGGTGGGTTTCATGTTTTGGACTGGAGATGGCGTGTTGTCACAAGGCAGTGGTAGCAAATCTGTTCTGTATGCCACTGTGTTGGCGACGGTTGTTGCTTACTTCTTATTAATTTCAAGCAAACAATTTAATCATCAACGTGCCGTTGAGATTGGCTTCAAAGGCATGGGCGAACTTTTACCCTTAGTGAGTATCGTACTGCTTTCTCTTACCCTGGGCGCTAGCCTAAAAATACTCGGCACTGGAACCTTTGTTGCCGGCATGGTTGGTGAGTACTTACCATTAGTATTTGTGGTTCCTATGTTGTTTATTGCCGGTGCAATTATGTCCTTTACGACGGGTACGTCTTGGGGCACTTTTGCCATTCTCATCCCCATAGGTGTGCCCTTAATCCAACAACTTGGATTACCTCCTTCGTTGGTTATTGCCGCGATTTTAGGGGGAGGAATATTTGGTGATCACTGTTCTCCCATATCAGATAGTACCGCGGTTTCTTCTATAGCTTCAGGTTGTGATCTTCTGGAGCATGTTCGTACTCAATTGCCCTATGCGCTGGTAGCCGGTAGTTTAACTCTGGTTGCTTATTTTATTGCTAGCTTAATTATGATTGGATAGATGTTTATGCGTATTTTGTTTGTTTTATCTTTTGTTATTTTTCTAAGCGCCTGCTCTCAAACAGGCACTGAAAAAACCAAGGGCGACTATGCAGTGGCGATGCCTGATGAGTTTGGAGCCGACGTTGCCCTCGCTGTATTAGACGATGGCGGCAACGCAGTTGATGCGGCAATTGCAGCCCAATTTACCTTGGCAGTGACCTTTCCAGAAGCGGGCAATATCGGTGGCGGGGGCTTTATGACAATTTATTTCAATCATCAAGCCGACTTCTTAGATTATCGTGAAATGGCTCCTGCGGCAGCATCACGTGATATGTACCTAGATAAAGACGGCAATGTAGTGTCAACGCAATCTTTATTTGGAGCAAAAGCGTCAGGTATTCCAGGCTCCGTTGCCGGCATGTGGGAAGCCCATCAAAAATATGGAAAGTTACCTTGGACTCGATTAGTTCAACCGGCAGTAAGTTTGGCCAAAGAGGGCTTTATCGTACCTGAGAAGTTTGCGCAAAAAGTCAGCCGGTACATCGCGCGTAAAAATGAAAAAGGAATGAAAAGCAATTTTGAGGAATACTTTGCTCAAGCGACTCAAGCAGGTGCCTTATTTAAGCAACCAGAATTAGCGGCCACCCTAGAGCGAATTCGCGATCTTGGTGTCGATGGGTTCTACAAGGGCGAAACCGCTGAGCATATCGTATCGTTTATGCAAAAAGACGGCGGTTTAATTACGCTCGATGACCTATCTTCATACCAAGCTAAATGGCGTACTCCGGTTACATTTCCTTGGCGTGGTTATACGATTATCACAGCTCCCCCTCCTAGCTCAGGGGGTATTGCGGTAGCGCAATGGCTGGGTATGCTGGATACTGTTATCCAAACCAATCCGTTGCCGAAACAAAATTCAACTGCTTATTTGCACCTAGTATCAGAAGCAGGCAAGCGAGTGTTTGCGGATCGCGCAGAATATTTAGGTGATCCAGATTTTATTGACGTTCCACAAACGGAATTAATCCTTCCGGACTATATCCAATCACGGGCAAAAGACATTAACCTTAGTGCTATATCCGCCACCAGCAAAATCAAGCCAGGGCTGCATGAAAGTGAAGATACTACGCACTTTTCTATAGTCGATAGTTGGGGAAATGCGGTATCCAATACCACCACTATTAATTTAAGCTTTGGTGCGGGTGTGGTCGCTGAAGGCGCTGGGTTTTTATTAAACGATGAAATGGATGATTTCAGTGCCAAGCCTGGAGTCCCCAACTTCTTTGGTGCAATTGGTGGAGAAGCCAATGCCATCGCTCCGTTTAAACGCATGTTATCGTCCATGAGCCCGACCATAGTGCTAGACAACGATGACGTGAAATTAGTGACAGGGTCACCCGGTGGCACCACGATTATCTCGTCAGTTACGCAATCAATACTCAACACACTGTTATTTAATATGAGCGCTGAAGAAGCTGCAAACAGCCCACGCTTTCATCACCAATTATGGCCCAAAGATACCATTAGAGTACATCCAGGTATCAATGAGGAAGTGTTAAATGCCCTGAAAGAAATGGGTTACACTATCCGCGAAGGCAGGTTTGGGGATGTGCACTTGATTCTGCAACAAGACGGGGAACTTAGTGCAGCCTCGGAGAAAAGTGGCCGAGGCAAAGCCAAAGTCGTGTCAGCCAACTAATAGGTAGTGAAGTCTAAACCATAAATTAACCTCAAGATCGCGAGGGAAGCTTAGCTTCCTCGTGAGTTAGCTCTGCTTTCGGTTCAGGTATTAAGACACTCATTACAATGGCAATTACACCTGCTGTGGTAATAGCAGAAGAAAAGATATTGCGAAGTGCTTCAGGTAACCCCTGAAGCGCATTCGGTTCCATTAATACGCCAAAACCCGCACCAAATGAGGTTGCCATTATCAAGGTTTTACGGCGGTCAATGGGCTCACTTGCCAATATCTTAATACCCGCCACGGCAATGGTGGCAAACATCACTAAAGTGGCGCCTCCTAAAACCGGCTTAGGAATAGATTGCAATACTCCTCCTACAATCGGAAACAACCCTAACAACACCAAGATAGCAGCGATGTAAAAGCCAACATGCCGACTTGCCACACCGGTTAACTGAATCACCGCATTATTTTGTCCAAAGGTCGTATTTGGAAAGGTATTAAATACCGAAGCCAATGCCGAGTTTACGCCATCGGCCAAAATTCCTCCTTTAATACGTTTTAAATATTGCTCACCTTTGATGGGTAAACCACAGAACAAGCTGTTAGCAGTCAAATCACCTGAACTCTCCAACGCTGTCATCAGATAAATGAGTGCCACTGGCAAGAATACTTCAATATCAAAATTCAGTCCGTATTTAAAAGGGACAGGCACGCTAAATAAAGGTTGCTCGCCAATATGTTCCACAGAAATAATGCCCAACCAATAAGCCAGTAAAGAGCCTAACCCCATACCGACCATAATGGCGGATAATCTAATCCAGGGGTTCGAAGATAAGTTGAGGACAATAATAGTAATCAGAACAAAGATTCCAATATATAAATTTTGAGTATCGCCAAAGGTATCGCTACCGAACCCACCCGCAAGGTCAGTCATGCCGACTTTTATCAAACTAAAACCAATGGTGGTAATTACGATGCCCGTGGTTAAGGGAGTAACAATACGCCGCACCTTAGTAATAAACTGACTGATAACAACCTCGATAAACGCACCGAGCAAACAGACTCCAAAAATCGTCGCCAAAACATCCGCATTACTCCCGCCTTTGGCTTTAATGGCGAAGCCTGCCACTAAAATAGCACTCACAAATGAGAAACTTGTACCTTGTACGGCAATCAAACCGCTGCCTATGGGACCAATGGTTTTTGCCTGTATAAAGGTTGCCACTCCAGACACAAACAACGCCATACTCAGAAGGTAAGGTAATTCGGCTTGCAACCCTAAGGTGCCGCCAATGATTAAAGTGGGTGTGATAATGCCCACAAAACAGGCCAAAATATGCTGAGTAGCAGCGGTGATACTTTGCTGTTTTGTAGGTATATCGTGTAACCCATAGAGCAACTCAGAATTTGCTTTCATTGATGTACCTTAGATCTGCCCATAGCCAAGACATAAAAACGGTTGTCATTGGCATTTGATTTTTAAGTGAACGAATGATTAGGACACAATGCAAGAAAATGACCAACTGGTCAGGTTTTGACGTTTATTGATTTTAAAGGGCTAGACGTCGATTTGGGATAGATGGATCAATGATTTTCATGGAGTTGCGCACTAAAATGATGCATCAATATTATGGAAATCAAATGCGCAACAAAAACATGGATGGATAGCTGCAGTATGCGCAACAAAGCTCAAACTCAGTGAACCGGACTCACTAGGTCGAGTAAATCAGCATGGCTTACTTGATTCAAATCAGCGTTTTGCAATTCGGCTGTTTGGCTATCTAATTGCACAACCTTAAGTAATTTTTGCGGATCAGAGATTAATACCGAGTTGCTCATTCCATTGACGCCAATGGGTAAGCTTTTTTTATACAAAACGAACTTATCATCTAACTTCACACCATTATCAGCTCCCATATTGATAATTAACCGACCGTGGTCGGTATTCACAATTTGAGCAAAGCTTTTTTCACATTGCAGAGAGCCCGAAATATCGGAAACCGCACCGTTAACTGTATTCAATACAGTGCGACCATAATCACTGCGCCAGAACAGACTATTGTTGGTATCCACATGATAATCGTTACTAAATTCCCAATCTGCTTCACTATGGTAAGACTCTTGAAAAATAATGTCATGGCGAAACGCATCAAGTACATAAACTTGAATGGTAAAATTACGACGAAGTGACACCTCATCAGATAAAAGATTTTCTTTAACCTGCTCAAACAAACTGATGTCTCTGATAAATCCAAAGACTACAAATTGACGACCATATTCCTTAGACAAATACAGGGCCTTATCGGTTATCTCTTTGAGTTTAATTTTATCGTAGGAGTTTACCCGAGTAAAAGCTCTGTCGATTAATCGAACCTGGGGCTGAGATTGTTCATCTCGAAGTTGCTGCTCAATACGTTTACTTATTTGCTTACCAATATCAAAAATCCCGCCATAGCTGGCTTGTTGGGGTTTTAATACCTGAAACTGGGTAATTAATACGCTGCGATTGTAATTATCTTGAGAACAATCAAACAAAGGCGAAAAATCAACTCTCACTACAACATTAAGGGAGTCAGCATTCACCGTCTCACTTAATACTTCCACGCGTTTAATTTGACCTTGTGTGGTGATCACCGATTTGCTGCTAACCAACAAACCGTCCAGCACCACATCTTCGGCCGACACAAAACTCCCATTCTTAAAGGACGCGTCAGCAACTGCATTTTTAATAGCTGTCACCCTCACATCGCTGGCATCTGCACCATCTAATTTAACCGTAGCCTCGCCCTGCTGCCAAATTGCCAGCACTTGAGGACTCGTCAATAACAACAGCATCAACCCTAAGTAATTGCGCATTTTCATGATGTTTAAATTCACTTTTAATTTAATTGAAAATGCCAAAGAGCTTATTAAGCATTGACTCTTCTTGATTGGAGTGGAGTTTACCTTTTCCGCTGTATTCAATACGTGAGTTACCCACTTTAGAAGAAACGACGGTATTTGAAGCATCAATATCTTGGGTTCTGATTTCACCTGAAAATCGCACGTATTCTTGCCCGGTGTTGAGGGTGATCCATTTCTCGCCCGCGACCACTAAATTGCGGTTGGGCAAAATTTCTTTTACATAAACGGTAATATCACCATCTAAAGAGTTGGATTGGTTGGTTTGTGCTGAAGCATCAAATTCATTTTCTTGATTGTGTTCAATATTCAAATCATCTTCGTCAATTTGAATCGGTCCGGCATTAACACTCAAGGGGCCTAATTCAAACTTGCTGGTTTTATCCGATTGAAAATCTAGAGACTTTTTTGAGGATGTAGACTCACTCAGTCTGACTAAAATCATATCGCCCACATGATAATTGCGATGCAATTGGTATAGGCTAGCCACATTATCCGGTTGAAATAAGGAGCCTGTGGGTACCGCAATAGATTCAACATTTTCCATGCGAATAGGTCTGTAGTCAGGATCATCCGGCATGGTTTCTTTATCTTTTTGGGTTATACCACGCTGACTAACTTTTGGATTGGTAGGGAGGTTTTCGACCACTTCCTGTTCAGCTGTTGGGGTTTGTGAACAGGCGCTAATCACGAGACAAGCAAGAGACAAGAGAAATTGAGTTTTCATACCACATAGAACCTCTGCCATCATCGGTTGATAACGACATTTTTATTATTAGAATCGCCTCTCATCTAGCCAAATTCTGCTAACTAGTTTACTGCAAAAAAATCGCCTGATTTAGGTCTTTACCGAAAATTTACACTTATATTTTATATGTAAACTAATGACGCTAAAAAGCCTGAGAGAATCACTAACTGTTTTCTCTGTATTAAATTAACCTCCTGATTCAATAGTAAATTTTTGGCACGAATCTAGCGTAAGGAAATAATTAAGAAGCAATTAAAAACACCAAAAATTAGAGTATTAATCACTATGAACCTCATCGATAGCTTACAAAATAGTTTGGGATTAAGCTCCACTACTGAGGTCGAAACTAATAGCTCAGTCAGCACATCAACGGCAGGTTTAGACCAAGCGTTTGGTAGCTTATTATCGCTTATGCAAGATAGTGAAAATACCTCTTCGGACGCCGAAAGTTCAGGGATTTCTGCAACCATTGATAGTATGCAAAAAAACCTAGTGACGGCAATTGGCTTAGATCAATTCGCCGGTGATGCCCTATCTCAACTGAGTTCATTATCGTCGATTACAAACTTACAAACGTCTCTATTGAGTAACCTCAATGCCAGCTTATTCAGTGCCGCAATCCCCTCTGGGGAGACAGACGTTAGCGCAACGGATCTAAGTGAGACTGCGACGGATAGAACCTTTTTGAGCTCCGTAGAGGATTTTTCAAATTACATTGTGGGAGACGATGGATTAGGTGTTGATGATCTATTCGATACGGTCAATATATTAAACCATATCCCAGTGGTGTCAGATATTTATCAAAGTACCTCAGAGATTGACGTTGATCCTGTTGCTGAAATAATTGGTGGTTACGCCTACGGTGGGCCAATAGGTGTCGCCTTTGCCGCTGCTGATATGGCACTTGAATCCTATACGGGCAAATCAATTTATCACACCGTTGCTGATTTCTTTTTTGAAGATACTGAAAAAGCCTCAATTGAATCAACGGTTAGTCAAGTTACCGACAGCATAGATCAGGCAAACAAAGCTTATAACTTCGTAACACGCAGCTATTAAATTTTGAGGCAAAAACCCGCCGTTACAGTAAATTAAACCTTCGATTACGGCAGTTATTTGCCCATTTCAGTACAACGAATACGATTAACCGCTTGTTGCCATAAGCCATAAGCCTGGTCTCGTTGTTGTTTGCTAAACCTTGGAACAAACGTGTGCTCACATCGCCACTGTTCACTTAGCTCATCTAACGAGCTGTAAATTCCTGCTTGTAAGCCTGCCAAATAAGCAACGCCTAAAGCGGTGGTTTCGGTCACTTCAGGACGATCTACCTCCGCTCCTAAAATGTCAGCTAAAAATCCCATGAGCCAATCATTCTTCACCATGCCGCCATCCACCCTTAGGTTAGTTGCTCTGGCACCGTCACTTTCCATGGCTTTTTGCAGATCTTTGGACTGATAGCATACGGATTGCAAACCAGCCGCGACTATTTCATTAATCCCTGTATCTCGCGTTAAGCCTAAAATAGCCCCTCGAGCATCAGGATCCCAATATGGCGCGCCTAACCCGGTAAATGCAGGCACTAAAAACACACTATTGTTGGCGCTCGCCATTTTCGCTAAAGATTCGGTTTCTGAAGCCTCTTTGATCAGTTGTAAACCGTCACGTAACCATTGAATGGTAGCTCCCGCCATGAAAATACTGCCTTCTAACCCATAGGTAGTTTTACCCTTTAAACGATAGGCAACCGTTGTTAACAGCCTATTGTTAGACTTCAGTGGCGTAGAACCGGTATTCAACACCATGAAACACCCCGTGCCATAGGTTGTTTTTGCCATCCCCTTTTTAAAACAGGTTTGCCCAAATAGCGCCGCTTGTTGATCACCGGCAACCCCCTGAATAGGAATAGCTTTACCGAGTATTTTAGGTGTCGTTTTACCAAACTCGTCAGCACTGTTTAGTACTTGCGGTAAGATTGATGGCGGGATATCGAATTCAGCTAACAGTTTTTGGTCCCATTGCTGTTGATGAATGTCGAACAGCATAGTACGAGACGCATTCGTTGCATCTGTGTAGTGACAACGCCCTTTGGTTAAACGCCAAATCAAAAAGGTATCAATGGTACCAAACGCAAGTAAGCCAGATTCCGCCTTCTTACGGACGCCTTCTACATTATCGAGTATCCATTGAATTTTGGTGGCACAAAAGTAAGGATCTAATAAAAGCCCAGTGGTTTTAGCTACATAATCCGCTAACGACTCATCTTGAGCCAATTGTTTGCAAATTGAAGACGTTCGCCTGTCTTGCCAGACGATGGCTGGATAAACCGCTTTGCCGGTTTTTTTATCCCATACTAAGGTTGTTTCTCGCTGATTGGTAATACCGATGGAAAGGACTTGAGATATGTCGATTTGCGCGTCAAGTATAACGTCTTTGCAGGTTTTTAGGACGCTTTGCCATATTTCTTCAGGATCATGTTCAACCCAACCATCATCGGGATAAGACTGATTAAACTCTTGCTGGGCAATAAAACAAGGCTTACCCTGCAAAGAAAATAGAATCGCTCTGGTACTGGTGGTGCCTTGATCAATAGCCAGAATATAATTTTCCATTGCTACTTTTTCTCCATTCAAAGCCATTTTAAGTTGCGCTCGAATCTAGACACCCCGACTCTTAAACCGCCAATTTTTCAAGCTTATATCTACTTAGCGAGATTCGATATGTTGTCACTTATTCCTGTGATCAAAACCTGCTTTTTTCGTGAATCAGTACACGTAAATTTATACTCAGGTAAATTCAACCCAGCACGATTAGACTGTAAATAATTGAAGAAAAAACGCCGCAAGCCAACAGGTGCCCCTGTGACCTTGCAGCGTAAACTCGATTTAGCTTAGTTAAATAAACCTTTCAGTTTATCTTTGGCTTTTTCAGTGAGTTTTTCTTTCTCTTCATCCAGCTTTTCTTGTGCAAGTTTTTTAGCTTCTTCTGCTAATTTTTTCTTAGCTTCAGACTTCGCTTGGTCAATGATGTTGTCTAACATGGCATTAACTATTGCCACCCCAGCTTGGTCGGCAGGAATACCATTGGGTTGACCAATGGGCCCAGCATTAAAAGTAGGGAGGGTTATCTCATACGATTTTTGTTCGAGCTTAAGTTCACCCGTAGACAGCTTCTCGAAATCAAGTTTAAGGCGGACATTGCTGACCGTCACATTTTCAACAATAATAAGCGGGTTAGCTCCAGGCTCAGAGGAAGCTTGGCCTTCCGATTTAGGCAAATTCGCAGTTAAATTATCTTTAATAACGAGCAAGTTGCCCTTCCCACTTTCATCTACTTCATAAAGTACTTCCGGCGCATTGATGCTAACTGTTTGCACAACATAGGGTTCGTTTAAGACTTCACCTAGATCCAGTGTAATATTTTCAACACTGAAGGCATCTTCATCACTAAAACCATCTGGATTCTCAACATCAATATCACTAATGGTCAAACGACCTTCGCTCAGTGCTAAATCCACGTTAAAAACAGTAACAGGCGTACCTAAATATTTGGAACCTTGTTGTTCCATTTGGGTTCGAATGAAGTCCCCTGCGCCACTTAGTAAATACCAAGCACCGCCTGCAATAAGCAAAATGATAATTGCAAAAACGATTAATCCTTTTTTCATTAGTCTCTTCTCATATAGTAATGTGATTACAGGGTTTTAGCCCTTTAAAACAACACAATATCACCATTCAACACTGGGTCAACCATGAAAGTCATGAAACAATAGTCGAGGTTAAGCTCACCACTGATAAAACCACTGACTATCTATTATCGGCACAAACTAAGGACTCTAAATGCATTCATTTAGTTCTATTCATTTGAGTTATGCCCAATATTATAGTCAAGGAATTAGATCTTTACTGTTATTCACCCGAGTCCTCTTGTAAGTTGCATCATCCACCGCAATAATCCTATTACGATTCAATGACTCAGCAAGTATTATGATTCCGATTTCCATATTAGATTTGGCGACTATTGGTGAAGGTCGCAGTGTTTCCGAAGCCCTCAACATGGCTCGTGAAACTGCAGTTACTGCAGAAGACAATGATTACAAACGCTATTGGTTAGCAGAGCATCACGGTATGAAAAGTGTTGCCAGTTCAGCAACGGCGGTGCTACTGGCCAACATAGGAGCTGCTACTAAACGAATTAGGATTGGCAGCGGTGGCGTCATGCTTCCTAACCATGCCCCATTGATTATTGCAGAGCAATTTGGAACCTTAGCTGAACTTTATGGTGATCGTATTGATTTGGGACTTGGCCGCGCCCCCGGAACCGATATGCAAACCCTAATGGCTCTGCGCAGACAAGGTGGTTCGGGCGTAGATCAGTACCCACAAAATATTCGCGAATTACAAAACTACTTAGGTCCACAAGCTCAGCCTGTGTTAGCCGTGCCTGGCCAAGATACCAATATCCCATTGTGGTTATTGGGGTCAAGTTTATACAGTGCACAACTGGCTGCGGAGTTTGGACTGCCCTACGCCTTTGCGTCTCATTTTGCTCCTGACCAATTACATCAGGCATTAGACAGTTATCGCGCTAACTTCAAAGCAACCACTGAAAACCCTCAACCCTATTCGATGGCAGGGGTCATGGCCGTGATTGCGGATACGCAAGAGGAAGCAAATTATTTATATACCTCGGTGCAACAAAAGTTTCTGCAAATGCGCACCAGTGCCAATACGCCCTTCCCCAAACCGGTAGATAAAATTCATTGGAGCATTGCAGATATGTACAATGTAGAACATGTCTTACAGTATGCACTGGTGGGCACAAAAGAATCCATACAACCTAAATTAGCGGATTTTATTGAAAAAACGGGTATAGATGAATTAATTGTCTCCTTTCCCATTCATGATCCCACTGCCAGACTTAAAAGCGTAAAATTAATGGCAGAACTGCGAGATAGCATGTGAAACAATATCAACCCAACTGCCAAATTCAAATAAATGGAGATATCGTTGCAACAGATTGTCGATGAAATTGCTGCTGAAATGATGGCCATCGAGGATAAAGGTGAAGTCGCTGGCTATATCCCTCAATTGGCTAAAATCGACCCTAACCAATTCGCTATTAGTGTCGCCCTAACTAATGGTGAGATTTACCAATCTGGCTGCGCCGAAAAGTTGTTTTCAATCCAAAGTATATCCAAAGTCTTTACCCTAACATTGGCTCTGGGCAAGTTGGGGGATAACATTTGGCACCGAGTGGGCAGAGAGCCCTCAGGTGACCCGTTTAATTCAATCGTACAATTAGAACATGAACAGGGAAAGCCCAGAAATCCATTTATCAATGCCGGCGCAATCACCATTGCAGACCTCATTATGCAAGGTCATGAACCGAAAGAAGTGTTAGCCGAAATCATACATTTCATGCGTTATATTGCAGATGATGACAGTATAGCCATTGATGAAAAAGTGGCTAAATCTGAATTAGATACAGGAGCAAGAAACGCATCCCTCGCCTATTTCATGTCATCATTTGGCCACTTTGAAAACCCCGTAGAAGAAGTGCTAGGTACCTATTTTCACCATTGCTCAATTGCCATGAACAGCACTCAACTAGCTAAAGCAGGTTTATTTCTAGCCAACAATGGTGTAAACCCAATTACCGGCTATACGGTTGTTTCTGCACAGCGAGCAAAACGCATCAATGCATTAATGCTTACCTGCGGTCACTATGATGGTTCCGGTGAATTTGCCTTTAGGGTTGGATTACCCGGGAAAAGCGGTGTAGGCGGCGGAATATTAGCCATCGCCCCAGGAAAGGCTTCTATTGGTGTATGGTCCCCCGGATTAGACGACATAGGGAATAGCAAACTCGGTACATTGGCTTTAGAACTGCTTGCCAATAAAACAGGTTGGTCCGTTTTCGGTAAGTAATAACACAAAGTTCAGCATCTAAAAGGCCACGACGAATAGGGCTTTTGGATTAGCAATTCAGTCTGTAATTATATTTTTTGTTGACGTGGTTTTTGCTATTATGCGCCGCAAATTTGCAGGTTCTTTTTTTAAGTGGTTAAAGCAAATCAAAAATGAATCAAAGAGTACGTCCAACGCGCTCTTCACTTAATTTTTTGATACTGGAGTACTCGTTTTAATGATCATCTTTTTTATTTGTATTTCTATATTGATTCTCGGCTATAAATTTTATAGTCCTTTTGTTGAAAAACAAGCTGGTATAGATCCCAATGTCGCCACACCTCAAACACGTTTTAGTGAAGGTGTCGACTATGTGCCTGTCCATCCTGTTCGCGCGTTTTTAATACAGTTTTTGAATATTGCCGGTGTCGGTCCTATTTTTGGTCCTATTCTGGGCGCATTATATGGGCCAGTCGCATTGGTATGGATTGTATTAGGAAATGTGTTGGGTGGTGCCGTTCACGACTATTTCTCTGGTGTGATGAGCATAAAAGAAGACGGAAAAAGCTTGCCGGAAATAGCGGGGCATTATTTCAACATCCTGTTTAAAGGGGTGATGCTTATTTTCACGGCAATGTTACTGTTCTTTGTTGGGGTGGTGTTTATTATGAGCCCCGCAGGCTTACTTAGTAACCTGGAGGTTTTCCAAGATACGTTTTTGGCCAACAACACTTTCTGGGTACTGGTAATTTTAGGCTATTACTTTTTAGCCACCCTTTTACCCATCGATAAAATTATCACTAAGTTTTACCCCATTTTTGGGCTACTGATGATCGTCATGACAACGATGATTGCCATCGCCTTACTTATTGACGCTCCACACCTACCCATGGCTGGGGACTTTTTAGCCTATTTTGAAGCCGATCATGCCCATGACTTTCTCGCTCCTAACCCAGAAGGTTTACCTACTTGGCCCTTGTTATTTGTGACTATTACCTGTGGCGCAATCAGTGGTTTCCATTCTACCCAAGCGCCCATTATGGCTCGTTGTTTAACCAATGAAAAATACGTAAGACCAGTGTATTACGGTGCAATGATGTGTGAAGGTATTGTGGCTTGTGTGTGGGCTTTGGCTGGCATTGCCGCTTTCCCAGAAGGCTATGCAGGACTTAAAGCCATGCTGGATGTGGGTGGCCCAGGGTTGGTGGTAAACCATATTGCGAATAGCTACTTAGGAATATTTGGTGGCATTATGGCAATAGTTGCGGTTGCCGTATTCCCTATTACCTCTGGCGACACCGCGTTTCGTTCGTTGCGACTCACCATAGTTGATGCATTCAATATCCCGCAGAGCATTCGTAATCGTTTACTCCTTGCCATACCCATTTTAGCCATTGCCTATTTTATGACTAAATTGGATTTCTCGGTGATTTGGCGCTATTTTGCATTCTCAAACATGCTGCTATCCACCAGCGTATTATGGCTTGCAACTAAATATTTGTTCGACAGAGGCACATTCCATTGGATTGCCAGTATCCCTGCTGTAATTGCTACTGGGGTCACCATTTCATATATCATGACAGCGGCAATTGGCTTTAACCTTTCTCCGGATCTAGGTCGCCCTATAGGTGCTGTAGTAGTGCTCGTTGGCTTTATTTTATTGGTATTTATCCACAATAAACATAAAACTCAATCAGCTTAAATGATAAGAAACAAAAAAGGTCGGAGCTAATCAAACAATTAACTCCGACCCTGTTTAAACGATCTTGTTTAAAAACTAATTTGGCTTACATATGTCCTTCGTTTTCATAACGCTCGTGCCAGCTAAGGGCTTCACTGAGCAAATGCGGGGTATGCATGCCGCGACCAGCATGCAGAGCGCGTTCATAATAATCTTGTAACGCAGGTCGGTAGCTAGGATCTGCGCAATTATTGATAATTTCTCTGGCTCGCTGGCGTGGAGATAACCCACGTAAATCTGCCAATCCATGTTCTGTCACTATCACTTTCACATCATGCTCGGTGTGATCCACATGGGATACCATTGGAACAATAGATGAAATTGCCCCATCTTTGGCGATGGAAGGTGATACGAAAATAGACAAGTAACCATTACGGGCAAAATCTCCAGAACCACCAATACCATTCATCATACGAGTGCCCATCACATGGGTAGAATTAACATTACCGTAGATGTCAGCTTCAATCATTCCGTTCATGGCGATGATGCCTAAACGACGAGCCAATTCTGGATTGTTACTAATATCCTGCTGACGCAGGATAATTTTGTCATGGTACAAGTCAATGTTGTCATCAAACTCTTTGAGTCCTTCAGGGCTCAACGAAAATGCCGTTGCCGATGCCACACTCAAGGTACCCGATTTTAGCATTTTCAACATGCCGTCTTGGATCACTTCAGTGAAAGCTGATAGATTTTTAAATGGACCGGCATCTAAACCCTCCAATACGGCGTTGGGGATATTACCCACACCAGATTGAATCGGTAGTAATTCTTTTGGCAAACGACCTACTTCAATTTCGCGCTGGAAAAAATCAAGAATATGCTGGGCTATTTTTTGCGATACCGCATCCGGTTCTTTAAACGGAGAATTTCGGTCCTCTGCATGGGTTTCTACTACTGCGATGACTTTTTCAGGTGGACACTCAAAATAAAACTCACCAATTCGGTCCGCAGGGTCGGTAAGCATAATCGGCTTGCGGTTTGGTGGTAATGCAGTGCCATAATAAACATCGTGCATACCTTCAAGTTTTGCATTCTGTTTGGTATTTACTTCTAAAATGATCTTATCCGCTTGTTCTATCCAGGTTTTATTATTACCAATGGAAGAAGAAGGAATTAGCTTGCCGTCTTCTCGGATGCCTGCAACTTCAATCAGCGCAATATTCATTTTGCCCAAAAAGCCAGACCAGGCATATTGCGACACCTCAGAAAGATGTAAATCCACATAATCCATTGTACCGTTATTAATTTTGCTACGGCAAATAGGGTCACTTTGGAAAGGTAATCGCATTTCGATACCATCCACTTCGGCTAACACGCCATCTAGTTCTGGAGCGGTTGATGCACCGGTCCACAAACTAATGCGGAAAGGATCATTGCCTTCCGCATTCGATTTTTTAATACGCTCAGCTAATGCTTTGGGCACTGCTTTTGGATAACCCGCACCTGTAAACCCGCTCATGCCGATATTAGCACCTGCGGGAATCAATTCAGCGGCTTGTTCTGCACTCATTACACGTTCTTTAAGTGTCGGACAAAGAATTCTAGAAGTTGCTGACATTGTTGGTTCTCTCTTGCAGTAAAATATATCGGTTGATGTGAGCTGTATAATACCAATAAAACCCTTCCAATAGACTTACCCGCTACTAAAATGGATCTACGACTTTAGTCTTATATGAAATTTAACCACGTAAAATCAATAAGTTATATAGGTGAATTGGATTATTGGAAAGAACGAATGGTTTTTGTATATAAAACCAACTTTTTTAAACCGGTTAAATAATCATGCTAAATGGATGAATTTAACGCAAACGTGATAGCGTATAATATGAAGGTTTGTAATGGCTTAGTTCAAAACCACTTTATGCTGAAGAAAATATTTTTTTGGCCGAGGTAAGGAGATGGGAAATGCTAAAGTTAAAAATGGAAAAATCTCACAACAAGCAGTTTGTCCTGCTTTTTATTTTTGCTCTTATTCTTTGGCTATTTTATGAATTAGCCGGGTTTGCAGTCTCGGGGGGTACCCCACAAATCGATCAGAATATTATCCTTGCCTTTAGAAACGCGGAAGATTTGTCCGATCCCCTTGGACCCAAATGGGTAGAGGAGATGATGAGAGACATCACTGCTTTAGGCGGGGTCGCGGTGTTAACCAGTTTTACGTTGTTCGTAACGCTGTTCTTACTCATCGAGAACAAACCTAAAATCGCTGCTTTATTAGTATTCGCAATAACATCAGGAATGTTAGTGAGCTTTTCATTAAAGTATGGTATCACGCGTCCCCGCCCTGACTTAGTACCCCATGGCAGCTATGTTTATACCAGCAGTTTCCCCAGCGGACACGCCATGTTATCAGCGTTAGTGTACTTTACATTAGCTGGAATGCTGTCGTATTTGCCGGTACGTAATCGCGTAAAAACCTACTTCTATGTTATCGCAATTATATTAACGTTTTCCATTGGAGTGAGTAGAGTTTACCTTGGAGTGCATTGGCCAACGGATGTGATAGCAGGCTGGTTAATGGGAATTGGTTGGGCACTGTTGACCCTAGTGGTTGCTCGATTTTTGCGTATGAACGGGCACTTTTCCTCGGCTCAGTAATAGTTAGAGATGCGTAACTAAGCTGACCGCTTTGGTGGAAAATGGCATAAAAAAACAAAAAATAGCCATAGGGAAACCTCCCCATGGCTATGCACAATAAAGCCCTTAATGATTAATGGTCGTGTTCTTCAGCAACACCCAACCAAGAGATACTGGCGGCTGCGAACCCCAATTCAATATCACTAACCACTTCAATGGTTTCCAAGTCAATTTGCAATACATGTTCAGCGATAGGATCAGACACATAAACGTAATTTCCATTTTGTGCCACAGTCATACTGAAGTTCATACCATCAGGCATATTGGCAATGTCTTCATCAGAAATATCAAAGCTTTGCTCTAGCTCCCAATGAGTTTCACCGTCATGGTCGTGGGCGCTGAGGATATTCAAATAACCTTGGCTATCTAACACTAAAAACATGTCGCCTTCATAGGAAAATCCATAAGCAACCGGGCTGGCATCCGTTTCAGGTTGCCATTCTAGTGCTTCCATTTCACTATCTTCAGGGGCTATTTTAATTAGAATAGACTCACCTGCGTCATGCCCAGCGGCGATGCCAATAAATGTATCACTTTCTTCGTGACCATATATTGTGCCTATACGTAAACTGTCTAAAACGTCGATGTTGACAATTTTTTCAGCTTCATACTCATCGTCATGCTCATGAGCGATTAAAACACCATCACTGCATCCAAAAACGGCATAGGTTTCATTTTGTGCGCCACCGTGCAGATCAGGACATAACACATCTAGCACTTGCTCTTGTTCGTATTCATCATCGTGTAGATGATATAAAGCGACTTGATCCGGGAGTATTTTAGCCACCGAGGTACTTTCAGCATCATCTCGACGGACCGTTGACAATAAATAATCATCTTTTGGCTCAACTGCACCATGCATGTTTACGGTGTAATTCAAGGTCGGAAGTACACTAGTTTCACCACTAATATCAGTGTCTGAGACAACTTGTACAGATGCAGGGGTACTGGAGTCTGCATCACCATCGAAAAATATAGCCATCTGACCATCATGTTTGACTATGTGGGTAGGACGACTTCCCGTGATCTCGTAATCACTCATCGCAGGACCTTGTTCATAGTCATGCAAATGCTCGCCATGATCTTCACGCCACATACCGCTGTCAATAAAGCCTACGTAGTCGTCAGAACGACTCGCAATGACCGCATAACGATAATCTGCAGAGGAGGTCAGCGTGCTTGATGCATAAGTTAGTGAAAACGTATCTAATTCACTACCGTCATCTAAATCGTATATCGCCGTACTGCTGTTGGCAGTTAATACCGCTAATCGGCCCAGAGAATCAATTAAATATTCGTCATCACTATGGTCATGATCATCTTCAGTCGAATCATCCACTTCAATCGACTCTTTTTCAATAATGGTCGTTTCTGCATCGCCGCAACCGGTTAGCAGCAATGCTCCGATCGTGGCAGCAAGTAGAGAAAGTTTGCGTGTGCTTGTCATTGTTTATTCCTTAATGTGTAAAAAGTGATTGTCGAATTAGAAGTTGCCTCTTATACCCACAGCGAAACTACGTCCTGGGCGAGGGGCTATATCTTTTATAAATGAGGTGTGAACTCGCGCTTCGGTATCAGTCAGATTTGTGCCTTTTAGATACACCATAATGTCTTGATTGGAGACGGGTAAATCATAAGAAACACTTGCATCAACCATGGTATAGCCAGCTGTACTTGTTTCATCCGTTGCTACATGGTCTTGGCTTTGATAACGGGTAACATCTAAGTGGGCTGTCAAGCTGTCATCTACGTAGGCGAATTGAGTCCCAAATCGAAGTGGAGACGTGCGTGGTAAGTTGCCACCATCTTTTAAACGTGCGCGAACAAAATCAGAGAATACTGTTGCTTTGATTGTATCTGTTGCCTGCCATGCCACTTGAACTTCAAAACCATTTAGCACCACATCATCAGTTTCAAATATATAAACTGGCAACTCGTCAGTGTGCTCCTCTTCTTCGGCATCATGGTCATGGTCATGGTCATGCTCATCGTCATGGTCATGACTACTTTCAACAAAAAGACCGGTATTGGTTTGATAGTAGTAATTGTCTACTTGGTTATAGAAAGCATTAAAGACGAATGCCACATCACCTTGGGTTTTACGCAGTGTCAAATCAATGTTATTGGCAGTTTCAAGGTCGATTGTTTCACCCGATAAACCAATTTCTTCACCGTCTAACGCGAATAAAGCGCCAACTTCATAGCTATTGGTTCCAATATGCGCCCCAAAAGACAAAAGCTCAGCGGCCGAAGGTGCTCGCTCTGAACGTGAAACAGAAAGTCCAATGTTATAACCGGGTGTAAAATCCCAAACTAAACCTGCCGACAAACTCACAGGTGTAAATTTGTGTGCTACGTCGAAAACCCGTGTAGCAGTTTCTTCATCACCGTGGTCATGATCATGCTCATCTTCCTCTTCTTCTTCGTGTTCATGGGCCTCAAGAACAGGCAGTAACACATCATCGGCATCTATAGTTACTCGCTCAATTCGCGCACCAAACTGCAATAACACATCGCCAAAGTGTTTTTCTTCCATCAACGCTAGAGCAATAGTTTCAGATTTAGAAGGTGGAGTGAAAGCCTCTTCGCCAACCGCTGAAATGTCACTGTTTTTGAAATGCAGGCTAAATCCGCCGTTCCAATCTGATAAAGGATTATGCAGAACGTCTACTTTTATTTCGTGGGTATCATTTTCAAATAACGTTCCCACAGCATCATTTTCAATTTCAGAATGTTCGTAGTCTGTATAGGCTCCGCGCACATTTACCTGATTGATCCATTCTGACTGAATATTGATTTCACTAAGCAGTTGAATTCGAGTTTGTTCCAAATCTGCATAAACGTTGACGTCTCCATCATGTGAGTGACCAGGAATACCGTATTCACGATTAAACTGTTCCACTGCAACGCCAACATAACCCGCATCAAAAAGATAACTTGCACCTAATGTGAAACCGTTTGATTTCTCTGAGCTGTTTTCTACAACATAATCATGGCTTTCTTCTTCTTCATGATCATGCTCTTCTTCTTCAACCTCAGCCTCAACTGGCACTTCATAATCTTCAGACTCATGCCAAAAACCATCCGCATAAAAACCAAAAGACTCATAACCAGTGGTAACATTAAAGCTAGCTAGCTTTTTCTCATCAGCTGAATTGGTTTCAAGCAACCATTCACCGCGAGTTGTGTTGTCGGTGGGCACTCTTCCATCGACTACGTTAACCACACCACCGATTGCGCCGCTGCCATAGAAAAGTGTTGCTGGGCCGCGTAACACTTCAATTTGTTGAGATGTTGACGCTTCAGTGGCCACTGAATGATCTGGTCCCACTCGTGAAACATCACTCACATCTAGACCGTTTTGTGCGATTAACACACGCGGGCCACTTAAACCACGGATAATAGGTGTACTAGCAACATTGCCGTGAAAGTTGGATTGAACACCAGGAAGTTTTTCTAAAGTATCACCAAGGGTAGAAGCTTGTTGACGACGTAAAGTTTCACCAGAAAGGACACTAACCGGTGAAGCAGACTCCATCACCGACATATGAATAGGAGTACCAACAATATCGATGACTTCAATAGGTGAACGAATGAGGGTAAGCGCTAGAGCTTCAACGCCATCTTCAGTTAGCACGATATCTTGGTAAAGATGGGCAAAACCTGAAGCAGAGATATGCAGCTCATTTAACCCTGCTTTTAAATCATTAAATACGAAGCGCCCGTCACTATTAGTGAGCGTTTTAGCACTCGTACCCTCAACAGTGATTAGCGCCCCTTTAACGGCATTCCCTTCACTATTTTTCACTACCCCTTCTATAGATTGTGCCATTAAGCTCGCCGGTATGAGCGCACTAACAAGTGCCACAATTCGCGATATTTTATACATCCCAGTCTCCAGTGTTATGTTATATTGTTTCACTTATTTGAAGTTATGTTATAATGTATCGAAATCAAAGGCAATCCTATACGTTGGAAAAATTTGTCTTAAGGGGTTATCAACACAAGCAGGTTCGTAATGGCAAGTTCAGCCTAACTTTATCCTTGCTATTGATGAGGAAATGACGGCCTCAATATGCGACAAGTCGATTAGGAATAAAGACAATGAAGTCTAGTGAAACGAAAAATATGATCTCGGTAGCAAGGCTAATTTGTGAAGAGTCTGGCAGTAGGTTGACGGAGAAACGTCAACACGTATTAGAAGTGCTATTCAAACTAAACACACCTGTCTCAGCATACGAACTAACAGATCACTACAAAAAGACAATTGGTGCATCTATTACCGCAATGTCGGTTTATCGTATATTGGAATTTTTAGAAACAGCGAAGCTAGTTCACCGTCTTAATTCCATAAACAAATACATTATTTGTGCTCCCACCTTTGGGCCATGGAAACATCAACCGCCGCTTTTCCTGATTTGTAAATCTTGTCAGAGTATAAAAAAAGTCGAATTGGCAAACGACTTGATTAAAGCACTGTCTGAACAAGCACAAACCGCGGGCTTTTCGGTTTTAGGATCTCAAATTGAACTCAATACCATATGCGATAAGTGCGCTTCGCAAAAGCTTAAAAATAATTACTCAGGAGTAGTAAATGGCTAAGATTCAAGAAATAAGTGATAAAGCAGCGGTAGGATTATCGCTACTGTGTGTCATTCACTGTCTCTTTTTTCCTATTTTGCTCATTCTTATGCCACCGCTTTCTGGGCTGTTCGCCATAAACGATGCGCTATTCCACCGTTGGCTGCTATTCGCCGTTGTGCCCATTAGCGTCATAGCGCTGATAATGGGTTACTTCCATCATCGCAGTGGCCGCGTTTTTTTAATTGCTTCATTTGGACTGACGCTACTCATTTTAACTGCCTTGATAGGTCATGACTTACTTGGCAACTATGGTGAAGTTGCAATGACCGTTTTTGGATCATGCATTATTGCCTTTGCTCATATTCGAAATTACCAGTTACAACGAAAAAACAAACTTCCAACACCTCATACATCGGAATAGACGTAAATATGAACCCACAAAAACTCCCCGTTACTGTGTTATCAGGATTTCTTGGCGCAGGAAAAACCACCGTACTGAGTCATATTTTAAATAATCGCCAAGATAAAAAAGTGGCGGTCATCGTCAATGATATGAGCGAAATCAATATCGATGCATCTATCTTAAAAAGTGACGTTTCGTTAAATCATAGTGATGAAAAATTAGTCGAGATGAGTAACGGCTGTATATGCTGCACTCTTCGAGAAGACTTATTGCTTGAAGTCACTAAACTCGCTGCTACTGGAAAATTTGATTATTTGCTAATTGAATCAACGGGTATTTCAGAGCCGTTACCGGTAGCCGAAACCTTCACCTTTACCGATGAAGATGGCATCTCTTTATCAGATGTAGCCACCCTAGATACCATGGTAACAGTAGTAGATGCAGTGAATTTTCTAAAAGATTACGACGAAGCAAAATACTTGCAAGAAACCGGTGAAAGTTTGGGTGAAGAAGACGAGCGCAGCGTCGCAGATCTTCTGGTTGATCAAGTCGAATTTGCTGATGTTATCCTTATTAGTAAAACCGATTTGGTTGATGATCAGCACATAAAACGACTAAAAGCGGTCTTGCGAAGCCTCAATACACAGGCGCATATTCTGCCAATCAGTAACGGCAACATCAGGGTAGATAGTATTCTAGGTACAGGGCTATTTGATTTTGATAAAGCACAGCAAGCGCCTGGTTGGTTGCAAGAATTACGTGGTGAGCATACTCCAGAAACGGAAGAATATGGAATAAATAGCTTTAGCTACGGTGCAAGAAGACCCTTTCATCCACAAAAATTCTACCAGTTCCTACACAGCACCGAAGAGTACGGCAAGTTACTTCGCTCAAAAGGATACTTTTGGTTAGCTACACGCCCAGAATTCGCAGGCCAATGGAGTCAAGCCGGTGGAATTGCAAGGTACGGTTTTGGTGGTTTATTCTGGAAAGCCGCGCCACCGGAACAATGGCCCACTGATGATGAATCACTTAAATCAATTAACGAGTTATGGGTGGAACCTTTTGGAGATATGCGCCAAGAGCTGGTGTTTATCGGTCAAAACCTAGACCAACACAGCATCACCCAAGCCTTAGATCAATGCTTATTAAACGATGCCGAATTACTCCAAGGAAAAGATTACTGGAAAACCCTTAGCGACCCATTCCCAGCTTGGGAATTAGATGATTAATCGCGGATATTTAAGTTAAGCCATAACGCTATGCTTAAGCATAGCGATTGTTGGCAAGCTGCAAAAAAGCTCGTGAAAACTGTTTTTAAACGTATAAAACATTTACAAAGTTATCCTGAGGCAGGGAAAGTACCAAATGAAATTCCGACGGTAAACTATCGCTAGCTTGTCGTTAAGCCGTGTCGACTATTTTATAAATTTGAGAGTAATAAAGTATTTATTTTGCATGTGATGCGCCAAGAACAGGATCTTCGTCGATTTCTTTTGACTTAATATCGATACCGTTACCAACTGCCTTAATTACGACGATGCACTCCCCCCGTTTTAAATGGGTACTTCTTAATAGTATTGATAACGCTACTCAAGTAGCACTTAAACCTAACGCGCTTTCTAATATTTTGCAGGTTTGTTCAGCTAGCAATTTATTTTGCGTAAGAAATTCAATTCGAGAATCCTTTGCACTGTCCAAAGTAGTCAAACGCAATACTCCATCACTGAAGTTACAACCCACTCCCCCTTCTTGAGTAATGAAAACGGCTTTCAGGCGTTCTACATTTATACCACTTAATGTATCTACAATGAGTTGATAATCAAAAAGCTCAGCAGGAGCACAAACCCAACCACAAGCGAAATAACCTTCTCCACTGTTTTCCACCTTAATTGACCCTTTTGTGGGGACTTTTATCCCTGGATTCAGAATTGAATGTGCCGCGTGATTATGCTGATGTACATAAACACTTTGTAGATGTTGAGACTTATTTGAAAGTAAATTTGGATCAATAACGCCCTTGTTAGAAAACACAACAGGAGTGTTTGTTATCCCTAATTCGTCCAAATATTTAACTAACATTGGCTTTGATTCATGGTTATATAGATCAGACTTAGTTGCCACCACGTAATCAGCTATTTGCAGCTGCTCTTGAAAGGTTTTATGCGCCCGCCAGCGGGGCTGAGTTAGTTTACGTGCATCAATTAAACCTAGGGTTGCGTGAACATCAAGTACACCTTTGTAATCTTCGGAGGTAAGTGTGGCTAAAACCTCTTTTGGGTGACCAAGGCCTGTTGGTTCAATAATTAAGCGATGGGGTTTTGCATGAGCCAACAGCAGATTCAAGGTTATTTTCATGGGTAGTCCTGAAGTACAACACATGCATCCTCCTGGCACTTCTCGAATGTAAACACCGGTTTCTTCAGGGCTATTTAAAAGAGCAGCATCGACTCCGACTTCACCAAATTCATTAACTAATACTGCCCACCTTTCTTCTTTAGGTTTATGCTCTAACAGGGACTGAATTAACGTGGTCTTCCCTACCCCCAAAGCACCCGTAATAATATTGGTGGGTACGTTGGTAACCTCAAGCATAGAGTGATCCCCAAGGTCCTCTTATTGCTAATGTGAGGGTGGGAGAATAAAGATTTACAAACAACACAGAACCATCAGCGGAGAAACATGCGCCAGCCGGTTCAGTTTGCCAACGAACCTTTGCAAAGTCATAAACTTGACCTTGCGGACTGACCCCTTTGAGGTGATTATTGACAACATCTGAATACTGATCTTCACACACTATTAAGTGGCCGCTAGGAGCTACCGCTAAATTATCTCCAAAGTTAAAGGTCGCTTTGTTGGGGCTTTCCACAAACAACGTCAGCGTGCCGGTTTGTGTTCCCTTACTTTGATGTTTGCTTTCAGGTGAAGGCCGGTAGCGCATAATTTGCCCTAATTTGGCTTTGCCACCACTGGTACAACAAAAATACATTTCTTGTTCACCAAAATGAATTCCTTCCCCTCGCGCAAACACCGCAGCGCCTCTTGCAAACCCTCTTAAACGAAGATCATCTTCGGGACTTTCGACGTTGTCGAGGTCTATCCATTGACAAGCATAATCCTGATTAATTTGCATTTGCGGTTGCTGCCAATTTCGAGTGTCGAATTTGGGCTTTCCTGCTATCACTAGGGCCTGTAATTGTCCGCCCGCTTTTAAATCATCTTTGATATTGGGCACAAATCGATAAAACAAGCTGTCAGGTCGATCTTCTGTAAGATAAACAATACCACTGACTGGATCGACACAAGCCGCTTCATGATTAAATCGTCCCATAGCTTTTATTGGTTCTGGTTTTACCAATGTTGTTGCTCTCGAAGGAACTTCAAACACATAGCCGTGATTTTTGTTGATTGCATTAGAAGCCGTGGCTACTGATTCTTCGCAGGTTAACCAACTTCCCCAAGGAGTAGTGCCACCAGAACAATTACGGATGGTACCTAGCAATGACATGAACTGAGATTCGACTTGTCGCTTTTTTAAATTGTAGACAATATTACTGGTTCCCCCTGGCAAAGGAATGCCCGATGAATCAGTATCATACACCCTTGTACTATGGATACTTTTATCTGCGAGCTGGTTAGCAGATTTTGACGGCGACAATTCATGATTACGCACCAACACCACTCGCTCATCGTCCAATTCAAAACAGCCCATACCATCTGCTCTGTCGGGCACAGTTAATCCGTCATCCATAGGATCACCGAAATGCGAAATTTGCTGATAGCTAAACCCAGGGAGTAAATCAATAATGCCTTTAGGATCTGGAACCAAGCTACCCAGCGCCGCGGGGCCAGAAGGCAAATTGGATAAGTTGCCTGAAGCTGCGGATACATTCGACAAATAACGAGTTAATTCCCCGCCTTGTAAATGTGTCGCAAGACCACTAAATGCAACCGCAATAAAACCTCGATTAAACTCTCTTCGGGTAACCATAAACATTCCTATTTTAATACCAAACGTTAGCATTTCTCTAATTGGCGACTACTGCAACCAAAAAATAATGCTTTGGGTGGGCGATAACCTCATTATTAGACAGTATATTCATGCGTCGATGCAGATTTATGACAAAGCCTTAATCACTGAATTGCCAAGATTAGCATGGGCTTATTGGTGAGTTAATAGCAACGACAAAGCTGTTGGCTATCGATCACCTCAATAAGTTCGATATGTTATACTATATCAATTTAAAAAGTAATGTTATATTATCTCTATTATTCGTAAAAAGTCCCATTCACTGACCGAGTTTTAAAACAACCAGTATTGTGTAAACGGGTCAAATTAACGAAACCTAATTGAGAAGGGGGTAAAAATGAAGTCATTTATTTTAGGCATTCTGATCTTTGTTAGCTGGACCGCGGCAGTGCATAGTCAACAACATATCCATGGACAGGGTTCGGTATTTATTGCTCAGGAAAATGATTTATGGCAGGTACAATTCGTACTCCCTGCCTCTGACATACTTGGTTTTGAACATAGCCCTGAAAATGAGCAACAAAGACTGATAGCTGAGCAATTTGACCAAAAACAAAAACACTTCGAAAACCTAATCCAATTTGATGTCAATTGTACACAAGTGAATTATTCCCAGAGTTCCCTTGAGTTTGGTGAAGACGAGCATTCCGACAGCCACGAGCTTTCTGACAACCATGAGCATTCCGGTGAACATGAACATAGTGACATAGAGATTTTATACCTAATTGAATGCCCCGATGAGGTAACTCAGGTCTCTTTTCCGATTTTAAATTCAAGCAACAATTTACAAAATTTAGCAGTTCAGTGGAGCATTCAAACTGGACAAGGCTCAACCTTAATAAACCCTAAGCGTCATCAATTGAAGTGGCATTAACCATCAATAAGGTTGTTAGGCCCCTTACTTTGAATTGCCAATATCGGTGCGCAGTATCGTTAAATTTGAAGATGGTATTTTTCGCAGAATGAGTCAGTGACGACAGCACCATTAAAATTAACTAGGAATCAAAATGATTAATAATAAACTACTCACCCTTGCGGATCGCTCTGCAATTACCTTATCTACGTTATGTGTTATCCATTGCCTGCTCTCTCCCATCATTCTGCTTGTTTTACCAACCTTAACTAGCCTTGCGATTCTTGACGACGAACATCTTCATATATGGCTACTTTATGGGGTTGTTCCCATCAGTATTTTTGCCATTACGTTTGGCTATGTTCACCAACGTAGTATGCCTATATTAATTACTGCGTTGATAGGGCTGGTAATTTTAGTACTAGCAGGCGCACTCGGACATGATGTTTTTGGTGAAACGGGTGAAGCAGTAGCCTCAGTTATTGGCGCTGCATTAGTGGGCTTTGGACACCTTCAGAACTTGAAGCGCCGAAAAACTAGTTTTGCAGATTACCAAGCCATCAGCTAAACCCATTTTGGAGCCTAAAACTTTCCCTAAAAACAGATTAAATGAGGTTTTCATGCAAGCAGCCACAGTATTAACTACCAACAATTATGATGATTGGGAGCGACACTCTGTATGTTCAAAAGAGGTCGATATATTGACCCAGATTTATAAGCAAAGTGTCAATATGGCGATCTGGCAACGCCAGTTATCCTCTTCAGTAGTCGCTGACGTTGAAAGCCTGCTGGAAACGACGTCTTCACTAAATATATCAGCCTTTATTGATGCTCAGAATATAAGTATGAGTATTCGTGAAGCGCTTAAATTGTATAACACAGGGGATGCGTTCATAGCGAGTACAACCGAACTGGTAGATATGTTTTGTACTCTATTTGAGCTTGAAGAGGTCGGTTTCCGGTTACGGATACTTGATGCCCCCATGTGTCCACGTTTTCATGTGGATCACGTGCCGTGTCGGTTAGTGACCACCTTTGCAGGAAATGGCACTCAATGGTTGGAACATAACAAGGTAAGCAGAGATAAATTAGGTCACGGCAGTAAAGGTTTAGAAGACGCTGTTTCAGGATTGTTTGCTCAACAAACAGACATACAATCCATGGGCACGGGTCATGTAGCTCTACTCAAGGGCGAAACATGGATGGATAATGAGCTTGCTGGTGTGGTGCATCGCTCACCTGCCTATGAACCGAATCAAAAGCGCTTGTTACTCACCTTAGATTTTGTGAATTAAACCAATTAATGGCGTCGCACATCATCAGGTTGGTATAAACCGGTTAGCTTAACCTAACCGATTTTGCGGCCAAATAACTACTCGTAAACTTCAATATTATCCAATGTCATCGCGTAAGCAGATGTTCCGGTGTCATTACTGGTAGTTTCAATATTAATAGTACCCTCAAACCAAAAGGCGACATCGAGTTGAGTCACTTTGATCCCTTCTTTAAACCTGCCATGGATCATTTGATTGGGTGGCGGGGGCGGCATATGTAAACAAGCGCCAAAATAAGGGACGATAAAAAACTCCACCACGCGACGCTGTTCATCTGAACTAAGGGGGACAATAAAACCTGGAATTCTGACCTGTTTTTTATCAAAACTTTGGATGATGCGAGTTGATGTTAATGCTTGCTCAAATCGTTCGGCGTTTTCGCTCTTCTGTTTCATACCTGATAACGCTTCTACAGAATCAAGCTCACTGCCGTCTTTAATTTCAACCAGAAAGTCAGGGGGATCGAGCAGAGCATCAAGATCACTCTTGGGCATTAACTCTATCCATTCCACTTCATCATAAGTTGGATTGCTTGCCGCTTGAGTTGATGTAAACGCAAGCATCAACAAGAAAAGGAACCCACCACGATAATAACGACTCAAAGTAATTTTTCTGTTCAACTTTATTCCCACTCTTAAATATTAGTTAGTACAAATTTTCAACTTAAAGTCTAAGAACGTTATATCATAATAATAAAGCTCTAAGAAAGAATAGATCATGCTTTTAGTTTGCAATTTGCGGTCGTTGGTTTATCTATTGCGACCAATTGGCACTTTGAACGCTGCTGTTCGCTTTTTCATCGATAAAACTTGACCACAACAAGATCATTTTGCTAGTTTGATAATCGTGTCTTTTGGCAATCGAGTTTATTTTTCTGCCAAAACTTCCTTTATGAAACGCTGATTTGCTCCTTTTTTTCTGTGCTGAAATCCACACGAATGACAGCTGTCACGTTTTTATAAATCTCACATTCAACTGACAAATTAGGCATTAAAATGAAGAAATTAACTCTTTTTCTTGGGTATTGTTGCGTATTGTTCTCAGCATATAGCTTTAGCTGTCAGTATCACGACTACGGGACAAGTAAAATTCCAACGTTTCCACCGCTGTCACCTGAATTACACCCAGTCATGTTGCAACACTTTAAGCCACCAGCAGGCGCGCCACTGAAAGTCACACTTTCCACTGAAGATACAATCTCGGGCGGGAAAGGAGCCTTTACCATTAGCTATAACATCCACCCTGATTATCACAATGTAAAAGCGGAAGTGGTCAGTAGTAAAGGGGTTAAACTGCTGGACAATAGCACTATGTATTTAACCCGAATCCAAGGCAACCAGTCGGTCAGATATCAAAGTATTTCCGGCGATACTCAAAAAGTGCGAGTTCGCATCTCTGCTGTTCGCAGAGACACACCAATCATCGTTGAAAAACGCATCACGCTGTCGTCAACTTAACCAGCGTTTCCCTAACCCCGCAGAATATGAAAGGCCTGCGGGTTCATCCTTGGTGCCTTTCCCCTCTATAAAAATCCTTCAACATATCTATTTTAGTTAAGGCCATCTTGTACCTCTGCATCAAGCACTATGTTATAGTTTTATTCTCTTTGCCCACAAATTAAGAAAATTATTTTCTAGAAAAATGATCTAAAATCTCCCAACTTACGTTTATATTAGGTTGAGTTTGAAACGTGAACGGCAAAACGTTAATTTGCCATTAACAACTGGTAAATTTATTCTCCATTCAACTATAATTTTCATATTAAACGCTTAATTTAGATCTATCAGTGAGATAAATTTCGAAGGACAAACATTGCGGTGCGTAATCTAAAACAGCTGTATCAAATCACCTCAGATAATTCCCTTTCAAATTCTGAAAAAATGGTTTCGTTATTGAAACTAGGTGCTGAAGTATTCCACTTGGATTTGGGAATTATTAGTGAAATTGTTGACGAGATTTACACTGTTAGGTATGCCATTTCCCCAGACGATGATCTACTCCCAGGAACAACATTCGATGTTGCTGAAACTTACTGTTTGCATACCCTAGAAACCAATCATGCGCTGTCTTTTTATCATGCAGGGAAGAGCCGAATCGCCCAGCATCCTTGTTACAAAAATTTTGGTTTAGAAAGTTATATAGGTGCTCCGCTGATAGTCGAAGGAAGACGTTATGGCACCATTAACTTTTCTGCTAGCGCTCCTCGTTCAGTTCCCTTTAGTCAAGAAGACCATGATTTTATAGAGCTACTTTCACATTGGGTCGCCAATGAAATTGCTCGTTACGAAAAAATCGATTTGCTTCAGGCTCAGCAAAAAGCGATGACTCGACAACAGAATATCTTGGAGCAAATGGGGCAGGTTGCTGATGTTGGAGCATGGGAACTGGATTTAATTAAAAATAAATTGTTTTGGTCAGCGGTAACTAAAAAAATTCACGAAGTTGACCAAGATTATGAACCTGCTTTAGAAGAAGGCTTGAAGTTTTACAAGGTGGGAGAAAACCAACAACGAATTACTTCATATATTAACAATGCAATAGCAAGTGGTGGACACTTTTCCGGGGAATTCGAGATCATCACTCAAAAAGGCACCGAGAAATGGATAACAGTAAAGGGCAAAGCAGAGCTAGATAACGGTAAATGTGTCAGGCTCGTTGGTGCTTTTCAAGACATTACTGACCAAGTTAATAATCGAATTCAGCTGGAGAGTAGACATAAAGAACTCTCTCTAGCCCTCGAAGCTCGCAGTTTATTCTTAGCCAACATGAGCCATGAAATTCGCACTCCCATTAACGGCGTGCTGGGCATGCTACAAATTTTGGAAAGTTCTCATCTTGATTCTAAGCAAAAAAAATTCTTAGGATTAGCCAAAGACAGTGCTACCTCTTTACTTGGCATTATTAGCGATATTTTAGACTTTACTAAAATTGACTCAGATAAATTAAACCTTGAAGAGGTAACCATAGATGTCAATCAGTTGCTCAATAACTGTGTTGATATATTTATCCCTCGGGCACAAGACAAATCGATTGATTTAGTTAAAAATTTCGAAGCAACTAATAAAGTTGTTGCCATTTCCGACCCCACTCGATTGCGTCAAATCTGCTCCAACCTGCTTTCTAATGCCATCAAGTTTACTCCTCAAGGCAATGTGAAAATTTCCAGCCATCTGACGGTACAAGAAGATAACCGGGCTAAGCTCTCCATTACGGTTGAAGATTCAGGAATTGGAATGGAAAAAGTCCAGTTGCACAATCTTTTTTCACCTTTCAATCAAGCAGATGTTTCAACCACTCGTAAATTTGGCGGTACCGGATTAGGACTCTCCATCACACGCAAGTTATGTCAGTTAATGGGGGGAGATATTAGTGTTGAAAGTACCCCCCTCAAAGGCAGTAAATTCCAAGCTAACATCAATGTTGCCCTGGTGGATGATGTTGAGCAAATCTCAGGGGCATTAGGAGTAAAACCTTTAGTCAGCGATCTGAGCCACCTGAAAATTTTAATCGTTGAGGATAATGAAATTAATCAGGTAGTTATTGGGGAAATGTTAAAACAGCGACATATTCATTTCGACATCGTTAAGGATGGCACCGAAGCTTTATCAATTATGAAACATGCAATTAAATTTGATCGTCACTACTCCTTAATTTTAATGGATTGTCAGATGCCTAACATGGATGGTTATGAAGCCACCCAACATATTCGGCAAATGTCGGCCCCCGCAGACAAAATTCCAATTATTGCCCTGACTGCAAACGCCATGTCAGATGAGCGAGAAAAATGTATTGCTTCTGGCATGGATGAATATCTTTCTAAACCCATTGAACAAGAAAAATTGTATTCCATGATAGAAAGGTTTAGCTAGCCCCGATTAATCAATCAAGGCTAGCGCAATTGTTAGATGTCTATTTTGTTTTAGCTTTGCTGGCTTTAATATTTTTCGCAATTTCTTGAAATTCATAAGTAGGATAAAATTCAGTAGTAAAAGATCCCCATGCAGATTTTTCTACTGCCAAGTTCAAGGTTCGCAGATCTTTAGGTGAAACTCGCAACGTGATTACCTGCCCTAATCCCATCGCTACATACCAAGATTCGATTTTCATTCCTTCAGGGGGAAATGATTGCCAAAATTCGTTTTTATCTTGGATGGCTTGCAATTCAGTCAAACTTTTGTCTTGCTGATGTTTTAGGATTACGGTCACTAAAACACTTTCGCTATCAATACTAGTATCCTCAGCATTGGCAGTAAAACTAAAGAGTATAAACAGGGTTATTAAAAGATATTTCATATTGCCTCCAAGGCATAATCAATTGCTATTCAAAAACAATCACTGTGGGTATTATTAAGAATAGCAATTTAGCATGGAAGCGTCTGAATAAAAGACAAAGTTAGACTATGAACCTTCTGAGATTACGAGTCCCAACGTTGTTTATCTTGTTCTGAGGCGCTTTCTTGACACTCACCGACAAGTTCAGTTCTGCTGCGCATTTGCGAATAATCCAGCTCAATAAAGCCATGTCGACAATACTCTGTTTCAGCCAGTTTCTGTTCTAACAAATCCATTATAGCTTCACGCTTTTCTTCATCTGATCCGCCTTCACTACGCTGCACAGAATCTACTAGCGAACTATCCTCCTGTGAGCCAGATCGACCACGACCAGTTTGGCCCTGTCCAGAACGGCCGCCACCGCCTTTTTTACCTTCGCGTTTTCCTTCACCGCGTCCACCACCGCCACCGGCCTTTTCCTGCTGATAAAATATTGCGACAACGAAGCGTTTCGAACCATCGGAATGAATTTCTGTTGTAAATTCATTTTCTGCTTCCTGATGCCTCTCATGCCTGCCAGCGCAAGCTGACAAACCCATGACTAAAAATACAGTGACAAATAAATAGCGGTAAGACATAAATCGATTTCCAAAGAGGTGAACTAAAACGGCTATGTCTGTGACCTAAAGGATAAACATAGGTTCAACCAAAATGTTGCATTCCGATCCTTTTGCCATTTTAGATTTACTGAACAACTTAATGCGCTACTGCATGCTTACACTGCTTTAGTCTAATAGAATAACCGCTGATTTAAACTACAATTAGCGTTACTGAGGTTAAGGATTTTAATACCTAAAGTTTTATTGGTAACAATAAAAAATGAAGATAGTGAAAGTTTTCAGTAATTACACAGTTCTTAACTAGTCGAATATTGAAGTTTACACCTAGGTTTCTAAACCGTTGTTTTTCAAATTGAAACTAAATTTAACCCATATGCTTTTAGGTCATTAGTATGTCTACCGCACAGCAATTTAAGACAGCAATTATAATTAGTATTGTAGTAGGCACATTACTGACGCTGATAAACCAAGCAGAAGCCATTTTTGGTGATGCAGAACTCGTTTGGTTCAAGGTCATCCTTACCTACATAGTGCCCTTTTGTGTATCTATATACTCAAGCAGCGCAGCCCGAATGGCAACCAAGTAAATACCAACCCTAAACTTGTAGATGGCCTAAACAGTCTATCTTTAAACTGGAAAGAGCATGGATATATTTAATAAATTTAGTATCAATACACGTTTACTTATTGGCTTCAGTGTAGTCATTTTGCTAATGATAATACTAACGCTGGTTGGCATTTATCGCGTCAATATGATCGGTAGCACACTAACGACTATGACAAACGTTAATGTTGCTAAACAAAGGTACGCAATAAACTTTCGTGGTAGTGTCCATGACCGCGCCATCGCCATACGCGATCTGGCAACAGCAGACACATCAGCGTCGGTAAACACCTTGGTGAGTGACATTGAAAGGCTGGCTGAATTTTACCGTTTGTCCAATGACAAAATGCAAACTATGCAAGCCTCCGGTACGGCTTTTAGTGGGCAAGAAAATACCATATTACAAAAAATCGATTCCCTTCAACAGCAAACCGAAAGGGTAATACAAGACGTCATAAGCTCTAAAGTCGCGCAAACAAACGCGGATGCTTTAACCCTGCTTAAAAATGGCGGGAGCCAGCTCTTTGTGCAATGGTTGGAAAGTATTAATGCATTTATTGATTTACAAGAAGCTAAAAACATCGAGGCTACCCACGATATTTTAGAAAATGCGGCCACCTTTAAGACCACTATGCTGCTCCTCACCCTTAGCGCGTTGATACTTGCGATTTTAGTGGCCTACATCATTGCCAATAGTGTGAAAGCATCACTTGGGGCTGAGCCTGCTATCGCAGCAGCGTCTCTTACGAAAATAGCACAAGGTAACTTGGTGCAATCACTCAGCACTAAGTATGAGTTTAGTATGTTAGCCACTATGTCCAAAATGCAAGAACGACTGCGCAAAACCGTATTGGAAATTGTTGGAGCCTCACAAGACTTGAAACAGCAGTCAACCGTGGTAACTCAAGGGTCAAACGATATTCTCCTACTTGCTCAAGAACAAGATCAGTTAACGGTAAGCACCCGAACCCGATTAAGTGACATGAAAGAAAATATCTTGGTGGTATCTGAAACCGCTTCCAAAAACAAAGTCAATGCCAAACGCATGGTGGAAAGAGCCAACAACGGCATAGACTCTATGTCTTTAAGCGTAGACGCCATGAAAAATGTCGCTACAACCGTCTCTCAAGCGGTTGATCAAATAAGCAAATTAGAAGCACTCACCAATCAAATCGGCGGCATCACCAATGTGATCAACGGCATATCTGATCAAACGAACCTGCTTGCCCTGAATGCGGCGATAGAAGCTGCTCGTGCAGGTGAGTCTGGCCGTGGCTTCGCAGTAGTAGCAGATGAAGTTAGACAACTCGCGCTGCGCACAGGCGAAGCTACCAGTGAAATTCAATCAACCATCGAAGAAGTCCAACGAGAAACATCCACTGCAGTAACTGTTATGCAAAATACCTTACCTAAAGTCGAAGATGGTCAGACAAAAACGCACAATGCCATGGGCTTATTAGAGGAAATTGAAGAGAGTGCGAATAGCTCTTATAGCAATGCGACTATAGTGGCCGACACGGCTTCTGACCAGGTAGATGTGATAGCCACCATAAATGGAGTGATGGCACAAATAGATGAAATCAACAAGAAAACAGTCCATTCCTTAGAACAGAACAACGCAGCCACCATAGCCTTGGATAAACTTGCAGAAAAGCTCAACAAAGAGGTGGGATTCTTTAAAACAGCCTAGCTTGGTGAAATATCACCGCACTTAAAAAACCAGGCTGTAGGGCTTTATTTTTCTAAATACAGCAGGAGCAATTGCGTTTATATTTATCCATTTTACCAATACCTGGATTGAAGGTATTGGTAGGATCTAATGACTTATAAAATTGTTGCAATCCGTCTTCGGCTTTATATAAATGTCCAACATTATGTTCAGCCGGATATTTAGCACCTCTGTTATCAAGAACTGCCAACATATCAGCTTTGAGTAGCTTCGCGTCGACACCTTTTTTAAGCACGTAATCTTGATGGAATACATGGCAAAAGAAATGACCGTAATAGAGTGTTTTATCAATTTTATCCATAATATGCGGCGGTAACTCTTCTACCCAGTGACGGTCGTTCCTGCGCAGTGCAATATCTAATGCCAGTATTTCACCGACTTCCTTTTGATGAAGTAATTCATAACGAATGGCCGCGCCTGCAGCTGCAAAACGGTGCAAGAACGCACTGCTAGACTCACTATCGGTGCACTCAAAATAGCCCCCACGCTCCGCTTTATCGACAAAATAATTTGCTAGAAACTGTTGTGCCTCGGCGATACCATCATCACTCATTTTCAGAATCAGGTGATGTTCATATTTAGCTCTAAACGCCATCATTCTAGCCGGTAAATGTAATGGAAAAAGTTTAGCAACCACTTGCATCACCCGGTCGGTCATGAATTTAGGAATAAAGGATATTTTATTCAAAACCGCATCGATTCGGCCCTTTAAGGCAAACATTTTAGGGAGCCTATCTGTTCCTAAATACTTAACACTTAAAAAGGTATCTTTGCCATAGTCTTTGGCCACATCAAAAATGTCTTTGTGCAAATACTCTCCTACCTCAGGTAGATTGCTGAACTCACTTAAGATATGTCGTCGAATCTCAGTCAGCGTATCGGGATTATTGGTACCGATATAAAAGGTTTTTTCTTGCTTGGCCACTGGAAAGGTATCTAGCCTAACAGCGAATACAGCAAGTTTACCTGCACAACCGCTGGCTTCATAAAGACGAGTTGTATCAGCATTGAATCGGCTAGGAGTTTCGGCATCAACGTCGCGAACGCGCTGTTGATAATCAGATGCACTAGCCAGCTTGTCCGTATTCAGGTTGTTGTGATCAAAGTTACCTTGCTCTAGATTATTTAAAATTTCTTCTGGAGAATCTCCAAGATCAATGCCTAAGTGATTCACTAAATGTAACTCACCCTGCTCATTAATTTGTGCAAACAGAGATAACTCAGTATATGCAGGTCCGCGCTTCACCAGCGCACCACCAGAGTTATTCGCCACGCCACCCACCATAGATGCACCTAACATTGAGGAACCGATAACTGAGTGTGGTGCCCTAGAAAGGGGCTTCAAGGTTTTCTCTAGAGAGTGCAAGGTTGTTCCTGGAAAACCAATAACTTGTTCGCCACTGCCTAAAATAAGTAATTTATCCATTGCCAAGGTATTGATAACCACAACTTCACGATCGTAATCATTACCATTGGGTGTAGAACCTTCGGTTAGGCCGGTTTTAGCCGCTTGCATGATAATGATACAGTTGTTTTGCGCACACACCTCAAGCACTTGCCAAAACTGTATTAACGTCTGTGGAAACACTACGGCTAGTGCTTTTCCCTGACCTGAGCGCCAGCCTGAACGATAGTGCTCCGTTTCACGGGCTCCCGTTGTGACATGCTCATCATTCAATATTGATTTAAACTGTGAAATAACAGAGTCATGATTCATTTTGTAATTCTCCAACTACCACCTATCTATAAGTGTGATAAATATATTCTACGGGCCTGACACAGACAGGCTAAATTCGAAACAAACTAGCTAAAATGGCCTCACTCATTGTGCATAGAGAACGCTATCCAGAGGTTAGCGGGCCGCTAATATTCAATATGTAAGTAGCAAACATCAACAGCAACCCTGCCACTAAAACATAGTAAAAAGTTGGCAATAAGGTTTTTCGCAAGGTAGCACCTTCCTGCCCTAATAAACCAACAGTGGCACTAGCCGCAACAACGTTATGAATAGCAATCATATTACCTGCTGCTGCGCCGACAGCTTGCCCTGCAATAATTAAAGATGGCGATAAATGTAAGTTCATTGCCACTTCGTATTGAAATTGGCTGAACATCATATTAGAAATAGTATTTGAGCCTGCAATGAATGCTCCTAATGCACCTATTGTGGGGCTCACTAACGGAAACGCGTCACCTAACATATCAGCAAATAATTGCGCACTCGCCATCGGCATACTCGGAATGTCGCCTATATTTACGCCAGAATTAATAAATAAGCGCACCATAGGGATCGTAAACATAAGCACCATGCCTGCGCCGATAATGGTTTTATTTGATTCCGACAATGCACTACTAAACGCTAAGTGTCTTTGTTTACCTTTGCTTTGTAACAGAATCGCAGTAAGCGCTGCAATAATGAGTAAACCACCGGGAAGATAAAGGGGGCTAAATGCTGCGCTAACTCCTTGCTCACCGAGAATATCCGTTAAACCAATACTCATATTCGCCAGAAAACTTTTTATCTCTGGGGATACACGAGAAATCACCAGTAAACCAGCAACAATTAAGTAAGGAGTCCAAGCTTTTGTTTGCGACATAGGGTTATGCTGAATTTCGTTGCTAGTATCAAGATTGATGCTACCAATCCAGCTTTTAGGCCATGCAGATTTTTCAGCAAAACGCCAAGTGGTTTTAGGCATTAAAAAACCTCTTTTCGCTGCATTCACAACGATAACCAAACTAACAAGGCCTCCTACCAAAGACGGGAATTCTGGGCCAAGAAAAATACCAGTTAACGCATAAGGCACGGTGAAGGCTAAGCCTGCAAATATGGCGAATGGCAAGACTTCAAACCCTTCTTTCCAACTGCGATTAGCACCGAAGAAACGAGTTAGCATAATAACCATAAACACCGGCATGAAGGTGCCAACTAACGCGTGAATAATTGCGACTTCGGAGGTGATATGTTGAATAAATTGCGACCATTGCCACCCTTCAGCGGCGAGTAATGAGCTGATATTGGCTGAGTCTAAACCGTTATTGATACCAATGATAATGGGAGTACCTACTGCACCAAATGATACTGCGGTACTTTGAATCATCATACCAATGAGTACCGCTGCCATCGCAGGAAACCCTAATGCAACCAACAATGGAGCTGCGATAGCTGCTGGTGTGCCGAAGCCCGCAGCCCCCTCTAAGAAAGTGCCAAAACACCAAGCGATAATGATAGCTTGTATACGCCTATCAGGAGATATTTGCGCGAAACCTTGGCGAATTGTCTGAATAGCCCCCGTATATTTTAATGTATTAAGTAAAAATATTGCGCCAAACACAATCCACATGACAGAGACAGTGACGATTAAACCTTGAATAATCGATGCAGTGACCCGAGTTGCTGTCATATTCCAGACAAAAAAGGCTAACAAGATAGTTAGGGCTAACACTACCGGCATGGCTTTTTTAGCAGGCCATTGTAAACCAAGCAGTAAAAGCGCCGACAAACCAATGGGTGCTAAGGCTAACAACCCGAGTCCAATATCACTCATTCTTCATCCTCTCAAACGTAAACAATACGCTGTCAAATCACCTTAAAGCGTGCTTCGAACCATTGTTAATTGATAGTTAAAATCTTGTGATGGACTCTACAATAGTAACAGGCTGTTAATATATAAGGTTTAACGATATGATTATTTCCTTTTTTGACATAATAGAACGCTCCTACCATGGTTAAAGCTGACGATATCCTTTTATTTGTATTTGTTGTAGAAGAAGGATCTTTCTCAAAAGTATCGGTTAAACACGAGATTACGATGTCTGTCGTGAGCAAACGTATTGCTCGCTTAGAAAAAGCGCTTAATGTGCAGTTGTTGTACCGTACAACACGCAAATTGAGCCTTACCGAAGCAGGAAAAGCTCTCTATCAAAAAGCCATAGTGGCACAGCAAGCAATTCAAGATGCGCAAGATGTGGTATCTGGATTTGGCAGCATCGTAAGAGGTAAAATTCGCATCACCATGCCAGTCGTCACCGCTAATTTGGTGCTTAATCAAGCTCTCACAGATTTTTGCGAACAATACCCTGGGGTTGATGTTGAATTATTGGTGAGCAACCGTGTAGTTGATATGTTGGATGAGCGTTATGACCTCGCAATTCGAACCGCTGATCTTGAAGACTCATCCTTAATTGGTCGAAGGTTAATAGATTCCTCTTGGATAGTATGTGCAAGTCCTGAGTACTTAAATCGGAATGGCACCCCTGAGCACCCAGACGATTTACTCAGACATCAGTGTGTATTATACAAATACGAAGACAAAAAAATGGAAGCATGGAAGTTTCATGTAAATGACCAAGATTATCCCGTGCAGGTAAACAGTCGTTTTAGAACAAATACATTGGATACGTTAAAACAAAGTGCATTAAGTGGTTTTGGTATTGCTTATCTTCCCAGAGCACTTATTCATGAAGAGCTATTGTCTGGCCATTTAGTCCCCTTGCTAAGTCCCTTTGTAGCCAAAAATTTAGGAATTTACGCGGTGTATCCCAAAACTCGGCAACCCAACAAAATGCTCAACCTTTTGGTTGAGCATTTTCGCCAAGCACTGCAGCGTAAAAAGGAATATTTTTATTAAAATGAGTACTGCGCCGAGAATTGTAAATAGTTTGAACTGACACTTTCTATATCTGGATCAGCAACACGATAATTGCCCACCTCGACCCCAACATTTAAGGAGTCAGTTAATGATTCGATAAGATTCAGCCCCCAATGGGCACGTTTTTTCTCAGCAACATCGGTTTCAGCTGCACCGTAGAACGCCGTTGAGCGCAAAGTCTCACTCCAGTAGTGACGGTAAGCTAAGGTATAAACTAAAGACTGCTCCACTTCAATTTGCTGGTTATCAGGATTGACCACAATATCAGTAGTTAAGGCTGTAGAAGCATAACGGCCGGGTTCGCCCAGGGTAACCTGAAAGCGAAAATCATCTTTACCCACTGAATCAATTTTACCTGAAACATTGAGTGCCGCAGTGGTTTCATTTATGCCGCCTTGATCGACCTTACGCAATAAACCGGCAACCGCGAATGAGCCCCAATCATTTTGATAATTGTAGCGCACGACAAAATCGGGAATAGACTCATCGGCATCGGCTTCATCACCCGTAAGACCAAGGGCACTAGAGGGTGTTCCAACATCATCATCCCCCCAGGTTTCAGGGTTTTCAACTGCGAACTGCCAATTTCCATAGGTATACCGAAGCTGCACGGCACGGATGAATACCTCGCCTACGTGAGGACCACCAAAGTCTAGGGTTTCAGGGATCACATTGAGCGGCATAAAGGTACTCCACGTCTGACCTGCCAACCAATTTTGATAATTTATAAAGCCATGGCGAATCCTAACGTTCGATGAGTTGCTGATAATCTCATTGCCGCCTCCACCATAGAAATCAATTTCAAAGAAACCCGACACATCATCATGGCTAACCTTCATGTTTATTCGAGACTCGCGCACGTTGAACCCGGTATGAGAAGTATCAGTCGCTTCCCCGCCAGGGAAATTACCCACCCAATAATCTTGATACGCAACATCTCCGTTAACATGACGAAGATCTACTTTCGCGTATCCACCAAGACTCACTGTAGTAACGTGTTCACCATCATCTTGATGAAAAATTTCAATTGCGTGGGAAAATGGCGTAACTATGTAAATGCCGAATATTGCGGCAATAGTAGCCTTTTTAAATTTTGAAGACATAAAACCAACCGTTCTTTAACAAAAATATTACACGGCAATGTACAGATTAATGGGCGCACGATATATGCGGCAATTGGCAAAGGATTATTTCCAAAAATGATGTAATAAAGAGGGTTTAGATGCTTGTGTCTTAGCTACGACAGTTTGAAAAAATCAAACTGTCGCTGTGAAATACCAATTATGTAAACGAAAAGTTCAGCAAGCCTTACCGATTAGGTGGCGCTAAGTCACTAAAGATTAGAAAAGTAAGTTGAGGGTTTATTTTCAGCTCCATACCGGCGGCAGGATCAATACGAACATTTACCAATTTAGGTCCCGTATCCGTATAAGCTTGTTCGATAGCCCCGTTTAATTCGTCTCGCGTATTAACCGTATGTGCTTCAAGCCCGAATCCTTGAGCTACTTTAGCGTAATCAACCCAGTCCAATACTGTACTGACGGTACGCTTTGTCATCAAGCGCTGTCCATGCACCTCTGTACCCCACTGGGCATCATTACCGACAATAATAGTAAGAAGTAAGCCTTCCCGAGCAATAGTATCGAGCTCTGCAATATAAAAACCTAATGAGCCGTCACCAGTTAATAAAGTAGTGCGTTTTGGCGCACGGTTTTGGGCAGTGGCGATGTCTCTTTCTGCTGCAGCAGCGCCTAAAGCCATAGGCAAGCACACCCCCATAGAGCCTAGCGGGTGGTGATCTAAATAACCACGGGGTCGAGCAATTCTGACCAGTGCTTGACTCCAATTTAGAATATCTGCGCCATCACCAACAAAGATGCCATCTTTAGGTCGATTTTTTTCAACTTGCTGAATAAGTTCAAGTGCATGAATCTCTTTATTGTTGCCGCTTTTTCGTTCTTCAACCAGCGCCTTACGTTCAGCCAATGCACCATCTAACCAACGCAAACTGCCCGCAGAAAAACCACGATCATTCAACTCTAAAGCCAGATCTTGAATTGCAGTAGCAGGATCACCAACGGCACCAAAAGTGACTTGATTATTACGATGGATAGTTTCTGCCTCAATATCAATTTGTACTGTTTTCATGTTCTCAGGAAACCGCGGAGCTCGCCCGAAACCAAACCACATATTTAAACGGGTTCCCACCACGATCAGTAAATCTATTTCGGGCAAAACGAGCTGCCCAAACGGCCAAGGCAATACAGATTCGTTATCTTCTGGAATCAATCCACGAGCTTGGCCATAGGTAAATATAGGTACATCGAAGTCTTTATTGAATTTATTCAATGCCGCATAGACTTTGGCTTCTTCGCCTTTTTTCGGCACGGCTCCTGAATCCATCAGGACAACGGGATGATTGGCTGCAACAATCATATCTGCAATTTTTCTAATGTCTGTGGCATTGACAATGGGAGGATTGGGAACATGAGGAAGTTCAACAATCGAAGGATGACAGGGAGCCATCAAGAAATTTTGCGGAATCACTAGCACCACAGGACCAGGTCTTCCTGCTGTAGCAATGCGACATGCAGTATCAAAATATTCAATTAACTTATCTGCTGATGGAACCGTTCTGACCCATTTGCACACCCCTGAAATCATCTGATGATGATCAACAGGTACTTCTCCATCGGCTTCAACCCAACTATCGGGAAAACGAGTAGCAAGCACGACTAAAGGAGAACCAGCATGCATTGCAGTTGATATAGGAGAAACGGCATTGGGTAAACCCTGTTCAGCAATAATTGCGGCAACGCCAATCTCACCAGTAGCCCTAGCGTAACCGTCAGCCGCCCCGACTGCCCCGCTTTCATGACGGGTACTGACTATCCGAACACCTAAATCTTCAAGGGGTAGTAATAAGTGAGTATGTCCCGCACCCGCGAGAGAAAAGATGGTTTTCACACCAGTGGCGTGCAATCTATCAGCCAGCAATGAGCCGCCTGATGTTTGTTGGACCTGCGACATTTTTAATTCCTTAAAGCTCTGAGCTGACATATTAGAATCATTAGCATAACAATGTATCATTCAATAAAATATAAAACAAAAATTGTTAAATACCGTATAGGTGAATACCCAAATTGATGCAAGACGAACAATTTGAAACGCAAAGTAGGCTAGTCAAAATACAGGTTGGATGCAGCCTACTTAAATAGACACTAAGCTGGCAGCAGTGTTGTTTGTGAGAAAAGCGGTGGGTGTTTTAAGAGTTTTCGTTAAGAATTTTGTTTTTTTGGTTTCGAATTTCAGCCCCTTTAATTACTTTGGGTGCTTGTTTAGGGATAATTTCAGCTCGACGTCGAACGACAATCTTTTCGACTTCATCAAGTTTGATAACATAAGCATTGCCACCAATGCCCTTAAACGCTTCGTCTGTGAATACAATGGTGTTGTCATCCAAAAAGGTAACGGCTTCTTTTTGCGTGACGATCCCTAAATCAATGCGAAATACATCGCCGCTAAAAAAATTATCTCCCTCAAAGTTTTCAAATAACCAAATACTGGTTGAGTCCAAAAGCACCAACTGTTTACGATTTGGGCTTAGTGCGGCAGATGTGATCCAGCATAACTTTCCTAAGGTTGTACATGTTTTAAATGATCCTATTAATTCAGCATCAAAGTTAGCAGCATGATCACCTACTTTGTAAACGTTAGTGATGCCATCAAAGGGCTCAGTTCTGTTTTTAGTAAACAAATAGAGGTGCCTGTCCAATTCAACAAAAGCCTCTAAGTCATAATTCCTGTTTTCTGGTGTGACTGGGTTATCATCTAAATCTGGGTAGGTAAACTTAATAATTTCAGCTTCTGTAGTATTGCCTTTAATATCAATGGGATTTTCGATTTTATAGATCGTGAGCCACCTGCGACTATTATCATTATTACCAAAATCCCCAAGGAAAAAATGCCCAAAACTATTTTGAGTCATGTCTTCCCAATCAACATTTTTAGCATTGGTTACTAATATTTCTTTAGCAATCGAACCGTCTTGATTTATCTGATACAGCTTAGGGTCATCCCCGCTATCATTAATGGCCCACAAACGATTTTTTTTATCAATTTCAATCCCAGAAATTTCATGTAATTTGGGATCAATATTAATTTCTTTTTTGCTATACAAGGTATGAATAGAAGTGCCAATAATCGTTATCGATACGATGATTGCCGAGCCAACTAGTCTCAAAATACTCCGTTTTAACATGAAGTTTTAGCTGCTTAAAATGAAAGTGGCGCAAGTATGAAGGATACGCAGCGGGAAAAAAAGAGATTTACTGTCAATACTCAGAGACAGACAAATATGATCTAATCTAATTTAGCAATATCAGCTGGTGTCGCTGCTTCATATTAAACGTCAGCCTCCTCCTCTTTTTAATATCGATTAGGTTTCAATCTAAATTTATTTACCCATTCTGAAATCACCTGTTAAAAACACAAAAAATTAAACATATACATATATCAATATATTTAGATAACTGATATGGTCAAAAAAAAAGACGTTATTATTAAGAGTCCTGTGAATGATTAATTCCCAAAGTACCCCTAACCCAAACAATGAATCAAAACCAATTGGCAACGCTTTTATGCAATGGCGTGCACGTAATATTGGCATCTTTGTTTTCGTTATCGCGATTTTAAGTTCAACCCTTACAAATATGGACCAGTCATTATTTAGCTACGTATTACCAGACATAATGGGGACCTTTGCTTTTTCACTTAATGACACAGGATCGATAATCTCAATATCTTTTTTGGCGGCGATGATCATTGCCCCAATAGCAGGGGTTTTAGCTGACCGCTGGAGTCACCGCTGGATGCTATTAATCTGTATGGGGTTATCTGCCATATTAGTTGGTTTACAGGGTCTTGCCACCTCGCAACAAGGGTTTATTATCCTACGCGCACTGAGCTTCGGTTTAAGCGCAGCGTTAGTGCCCATTATTGCTTCCATGGTGGCTAATTATAGCTCAGACAAGAATCGAACTTGGTTCATCTCTTTGCTGCAATGTGGTTATCCATTTGGATGGTTCTTCGCGTCTTTAGTCGTTGCGTTATTGTTAGATAATGGCTGGCGTATGATTTTTATGATGGGGTTTATTGTCGCGCCACTGGTACTGTTGTTTACTTTGAGTTTGCCCAATAATCCTAAATTGTCTGACGATGATGCTAGCGCACAAAATACGAGTTCAATTAAGGACATTTTTTCAGGTAGTTTCCGATTTACTGCCCTTGCTTTCTGCGCAGCATTTTTCTGTTATGGACTGGCTTCAGGTGCCAAAATTTTCTATTTACCCACATTTTTTCAAGTCGCTAGAGGTTATAGCGGTGAGATGGCAGCACTAATAATGGGAACGCTACAAGTGGTTGGTATTGTCGGCTATCTATTATCCGCTTATATCAGTCGACGTTATTTATCATTAAGAGCAACAACATTAACCTTTGCAACACTTGGGGCAATCATGTTGGTCATCGCCATATGGCTGCCTCAATCACAGTGGCAAGATCTTATTGTTTTTTCAATTATGGCGATTTTTGTAAACGGTACTGCTTCCATTGCTATTGTATTTTTGATGAACCAATCTCATCCCAAGTTACGTGGTTCAACGATGGGAATTTGTGGTTCAGCCTGTGTAAATGCAGGGTTTCTAGTTTCCCCGTTAGTGACAACCCGTCTTGTAGAATTTATGGGCTGGCATTGGATGTATACCATTTTCGTAGGTTCAGGATTGATAGCTTCCGGTTTGTTTTTCTTTCTAGCTGGTAAGCATAAAGTTAATCACGAAATGACTAATCCAATAGAAACCTTAACGGCTGAACCCGCTAACTAAAAAAGAACTGCAGTTAGTAAATACAGTACAGGTAAAACTATGCGACATCATATCGACCATTTAAGCTCTGATGCACTGCCTTGGGATAAACTGTCCTCAGGCGTCTATTGTAAAATGCTCAACTTTAATGAAGATAGCGGCGATAGAACGGCTCTTTTCCGCTTTGTACCTGAAGAAGGCGCGAATCCACCTAGCATTCCTCATTACCATACAGTTTACGAAGAACTGTTTATACTTGAGGGAAAAATGACCTTTGATCACAAGACTTGGCTTAGTGACCAATCCTATGTTTATCACCCTCCCTATCTTGTGCACGGTTTTAAAAGTGCAGTTCCAACAGAAACAATTTTTATTGGACGCTCACCGCGCAACCTGGACTTCAATTATCCAAAAGCAATAGCAAAAGACGAGCCTTTTTATATTGATAACAAAACCAGTACAAGAGACTTTGCTTACACCAAGGTGCCAATTGAAAATAACTGGCCAGTATTAATAGGGCCTAGCCAGAAAACGATTGGCCGCAGATTTGTGCTGAGTGAAGATAAACTAAGTAAAGAGGGATCCTGTTTAATTCGATTTTATAAAGGTTTAACAGTTCCCGTTCGAGAGTCAGGCTATGAAACCTATAACGAAGGCTTCATACTAGAAGGACAAGTAGAGGCGGAAGACGGCACTATTTGGCGCAAAGGTGATTACTGGTTTAGACATCCAGGAAAGCCGGTACAGGCTTTAAAAGTAACCGAAGACACATTAGTTTACTCCTCAACCGGTGGATAATTAACTAGGTATATTTACCTTTCATTATCCCCTCGTGGTGAGCGTTATGTTTCACTACTCCACTGATTGAACGGTATAATCTATTCCAAGCTCTGTTTTTGATCTACTTGAATTACTTCTCGTCCCCCCCATTGTGTATATTATAAATAAGTCGCGCCCTTTAGTATGCCGATATTGGATTGGTATTGAAGAATAGCGTGGTAACAGGAGGAGTAAAATTTGACGGTTTTAATTATTTTAGGCGTATTGTTTGCTTCTTTGTTGATCGTAATTCCATTACTCGAGCGTTCGAATTTTAGATTATCTGCAGAGCAAATGTCGAAAATGAGTCGCTGGATACTGCCACTTTTAGTCATAATGGTAGTGATCCAACTAATCATGTACTACACATAATATCCTTCCCCAATAGCGTGTTTGCGCATGGACAGAGGCAACCCTTGAAATGAAAAATTACCTCTGTTTTATGCTGTTTTGTTAATTTTCTAACATGCTTGCAGTTTTCGGGGTACTTAAGAGTTCTTCAAATACTTGCCAACGCTTATCAGGATGATCAGCAGTACCACCATTTGATTCTACGTATTCAGCCACTAAGTCTTTGCCAAGATTATAGTTAATAACGTAACTACGATATTTATCCACAAACCGGGTGCGTTGTAACGCTTTTTCTGGACTATACAATTGGTATTTAACCATGATTTCGGCGGCTTCTTCTCTGCTAATATCACCGTTCAAATATTGTCTTGCCGCTTCGTTACCTGCGTAACTAAGCTCACTAACCAAGTCAAGAACTTGGTAATACAAATCTGCTTTGCTTGCATCTAACCCCGCTAATGGAAACAGTACTTGTTTTTCATATTGCAACCTAGACTCCCCCGGAAACGCCACGTCAATGCCATAATTAGCACTACCTTCAGCAATAAGTGATTGAGGTGAAAATAAGTGATAAATTGAATACTCCACCCACTTATTTTTGTTCACTAATTTTTGTTCCAATAACGCATTGAAAACATGATGCCCCGGATACCCTTCGTGGGCAGCAAGATCAATTGCCCGTGTAATATAAATGGGAAAATCGGTGTTTATTTGAATTAAACTTTGCCCATTGCCTTGATAATAATTGTAACCGCTCCACGCTTTGTCGGTCACATATTCCAATACAAAGTTCTCGTGTTCAGGCAAGGATATTTTCGATAACGTTCTTTTTCTCGCTTCTGCAATGGCAGTTCTAAAAACGATATCAATTTTATCTTTTGGAATAACAAATTGACTGGTGAACTCGGTATAACGCTCTGATAAGTTCCCTTCACCTGGCACTAAGGTATCGAGTTGCGCTAATAAACTATCGAAGTGAGACAGTGGAAACTTAGGAGGGACAGTGTCGTACAACAACTTGGCTTCTTCCTCAAAAACATACTCTTGTCCATCTAACATAGTAATTTTAGTTTCAATCGCAATGAGCAGTTTTTTAAGCATAGTTAATCGAACTTGTTGCTCTTTTGACAGTGCGTCTGTAGGCAAAGCTGAAAGTTGTTTAGTTAATAACTGTGCTTTGGCTTTAAGGCTTGCTGCAGGGAAATCAGAACCTTTCTCTAATTCAGCAGGTTTAAGATCTTCTGGTCCGTAATAAGCATCAACAACATCACTATCGAATTGTCCAACTTCCAATACGAGCTTTACATAGTCAGTGGCTATACTGTTTATAGCTGGCTGCATAACTTCATCTTCCATCTGAGTGCTCATCATTTGATTATCTTTAGTGGCAACCTTACAGGCAGCCAAACTCACAAGTAAAACGGCTAAAATCGCTGATCTTTTCAAATTAACTTCCTAAATCTGATTTGCGCGAGCAATGCTTTCGCCGCGCTTCTTTGAAATTCCTACTGATTGTATAACACTGGTGCTGTTGTTCAAATCCATTGATAACAATCAGCGCCTGAAAGCTTAAATCAGTTAAAACCATAGTAATCAACACACAAATAACACTGCAAATAAGAATTGATATCATTCGTGTTTGTGCTAATATCTCGGTCCTTCGTCGATTAATATAAAAAAATTTAGGACTTTTCATGCGTTTAAACCAGATTTTCGTTGGGGTTAGTTTAGGGCTAATTTCTCTGTCAAGTGCCGCACAAACGCCGGATTCGAGCGATAACGAAAAAGACCTTGAGGTCATTAGCGTAAATGGTTCATATTTTAATGATTATCAAGTGCAGGATGCATCTGGTGCGATGCGAAGTAATATTCCTCTCCTAGAAACTGCCCAGTCAGTCACCGTCATTCCTGATACGATCATTAATGAACAGTTGGCGACTACGTTGGGTGAAGTGCTGAACAATGACGCTAGTTTATCTCCAGGCTCTAAGCAACGTAACCGCGAAGTATTCAGCTCTCGAGGCTTTGAACTAAGTTCTTCTACTGGCTACCTACGTGACGGCCACCAGCATTGGTCGCACTATCAGCAGCCTATCGAAACCTTATCTCGCGTAGAGGTAATTAAAGGACCTTCGAGCATTTTATATGGTCAATCTGCACCTGGCGGCTTGATCAATATGGTGACTAAACAACCAACCAAATCACGTCTTCTAGAAGTATCTGCAGATACTGACCAACTTGGGTCTACTCGCTTCATGTTAGATGCAGGTGGCGAAATCATGGCAGACACAAACTACCGTGCCGTTTTAGTCAAACAAGACGTTAATTTTGACCGTGATTACCAAAACGGTGAAACTCGTGAACGTGACCGCTTCTTAGGTTCACTGGTACTTGAACATAAAATTAGCGACGACTTTATAATCAATGCTTATTACGATCGCACAAACGACAAAGCCGGTTTAGACACAGGTGCATGGCTAAATGATAACGGTGAAATCGTCAGTGAAAAACACACGATCAATGACTTTTCTTGGGCCTTTACCGATATAACTGTAGAGAATATTGGCGCTAAATTAACCTACTTCATTAACCCTGAGTGGCAAGTAAAACTAGGTTATAACGAACAAACTTTCGAACGTGAACGCTTTGAGTCTTCACCTAGCCTACCCTCGGGTTATCAAGCAGGGGATAGTTATAACTCTAACCCTTATGACCGTTTTGATGATTGGCAATTTAAAACCGCCTTTATCGATTTCAATGGTGATGTGAATATTGGTGGCGTTGAGCATAACCTTTTATTTGGCGCCAATGGTCTGGATTATTACTATGGGCAATTAATTGAGCGCGGCGATACAATTACCTTCACGCCTGGTGAAGTTGAGCCTTCACTACCTGATCTTGATTATCACAGAGATGAAACCTTAAGTACCACTGAGTACGATTATTATGGTGTATATTTCCAAGATCTAATGACCTTTAATGATCATTGGCAAGTAGCCATTGGCGGTCGTTACGACAAACAAAATCGTGAAGGAGCTGATAACGAGTCATTATTGCCAAAAGTTGGTGTGCTTTATCACCCAGCTGAAAACAGCACTATTTACGTAAACTACTCAGAAGGTTTCGAGCCGCAATCAAGTGAAACCATTGAAGATGAGTTAGACAGAAACTTTGGTATGGAAATCGATGCAACCACCTCTAAGCAAATTGAGGTTGGCGCTAAATGGGAAGTATCAGATCGTCTGTTGTTGAATACCGCAATTTTCAATATTGAAAAATCAGGTACGTTAATTTCTGAGCAACTAAATGATGATCCAGATTATGAAACAGTGACGACTCAATCTGGTTTACAAACCCACAAAGGGTTTGAAATATCTGCTCAAGGTGCTGTTACCGACAAGTGGTTCGTGATGACATCTGCTATGTATTTACATGCAGAATATGAAGTAGATGAAACTTATCAGGGTAATACTCCTGCAGATGCCCCTAAATGGTCGGCTTCAATCTGGTCTCGTTATGAAGTGAATGAAAAACTATCCCTGAATGCCGGTGTTTTCTATCAAGGTGAGCGTTTTGCTGACAATGCCAACACTGTTACCAAAGACGGTTATGCACGTGTTGATGTGGGTGCAACCTACCGCACAAACTTAATGGGCAAAAATGTTGATTTTCGTTTGAACATTGAGAACCTGTTAGATGAAGACTACTTAGCAGGTGGTGGTACCAATAATGTCACTATAGGTGATGGCACTACCGCAAGGCTTGCTGTTAAAGCATCTTTCTAAACAACTAATTTGCCTTTAGTTAAGCTTTTTAAACAAAGGCACTGTATTACCGCCCTTATTAAATAACATGATAAGGGCGGTTTTTATTTACGCCATTCACCACCTTTTTCTTCCTTTTTTGCTTATCAAAATATTCATTTTAAAAGTACATTGAGCCATGCTCTATTAACTTGTACTCTAAAACGAAATTACACAGGCTAGTAGTAACTCATTAGTTTAGGTGTATTTTATTTATCTGTTCAACGCTCAATTTTCAACAATCACAGCATAAGCCTTAGGATTAAAATGAAAAACTATAATAAATTATCTATTCTTCGATCATGCTTCTTGCTCATCGCTCTTTTCATCTCAATTTCTTTTCACACTAGTGCACAACAAACCTATCAAATTAATAGCAAACTAGAAGAGTCAATAAAATGGTATATAGGTGCAACGGGGCAAGTAGACGATGCCAAGGCGAAAGCACTACTTGAAATTGCAGCATCTACTCAAGATCCTTTGGCCGTAATGTGGATAGCAAGGGTATATTCAACCGGCAGAATGGGATATCCAGCAGATAAAGACAAGGCAAAGGAAATTGCTAAGAGTGTGATTTCTAAAGTAGAAGAATTAGCTGAGCAACAGGTTCCCGAGGCCATATTTTTGATGGGAACCGCTTATGCCGAAGGGCTAGGAAAAAATGAGAACTCACAAGAAGCCGTTGAATGGTATCGACGAGCAGCCAAACTGGGTAACACATTGGCACAACATAATTTAGGAAACGCTTATGCTTTCGCAGCGGGAATTGAACAAAACCATGAGTTAGCGGTAAAGTGGTGGCTCAAGGCAGCAGAGCAAGGCGATGCCATTCCCCAGTACCAATTAGGGCTCAGCTATGAGGCCGGAAAAGGCGTGGCTCAAGATCGCGCTACAGCAAAACGCTGGTATCAAGAATCGGCAGAAAGAGGCTATGCCAAGGCTAAAATCGCTCTAACCAGATTAAATCGACTAGAGCGATTAAATAGGTAATTTAGTCCCTCTGATCCAGAGCTAACTTGATGGTTGAATAGGTTTCGACCTCGTCTGCCAAGCTGCTTGTAGGGAAAAGTACTCATTCACCCCAAGTTATTTGCCAATAACTGTGCATGCTGAGCTTCCCATACAACCGCTCTAAAAACTTACAAGGACATACGCTCAAACATCACGTCCTGGGTACGGCCATTACTGAGGCTTATTCCAGTTACCTTGCCACTTGCATCTCGAATGAAACTCAAATCACTGTATATAGTAGTCGTTTCGCTGAACACATCTGGTTCCGACGGAACTAAGGTCAATTCAGGGAGATTGTACAGTTTTAGCGTGAGGCTATCCTCTTCATTCATGCCGATGGTGTAAAGTACCTCTAACTCATTCGAAAAGTACTTACCTGTATAGTCAGCCAATTGCTTTTTTGTAGGTTCAAATATGTCGAGTTTTGTGAACTCGTAACGATCCGAACTGAGACCGGGTTTAATGGAGATGCCACTTATTTTTTCATTTTTCATCGAATAGCGCACATTGAATTGTCCATCGCTCACCGCAAACTCCGTTTCAGAGAGCGCTATCATGGGCATGGCGTTACTATCGTCAAAGACCATTTTAAGCTGTACGTCTGAAGCCATTATCTCCACAGTCATTCCGAGCAATTCTGATTTGAACTTCCCTGCTAACTGCGCTAAATATTCTGGGGATAAACTAAAACTGCTTATATCTTCTTGATTATCAATTTCTTTCGATGACTCGGTAAAATCCTTGCCAAAAAACAAGTCAACGACTTGATTCCACATAGCCATGTTAAAAGCTGTATTATTGGTGTTTAAAAACACCCCTTTTTCAAGTTCGGGAAAGAATGCATAGTTAGTATAATGCGCCATATCAGCACCACCGTGTTCGTAGCGTAATAATCCCTTATAATCTTCGACGCCCAAACCTAATGCATAAGTTTGCGGTTCACCGTTGTTAAGTATGCCAGGCGTCGTTAATTTAGTGATCAGGTCCTTTCCACCCAACTCGCCAGTGATGTAATTCTGCGACCACTTTGCCATATCAGCAACAGTAGTATAAATACCACCGGCTCCCGGTGCGGAATACAAATCTCCAGCTTCTCGAAAGCCATTTTTATCATTATCGTATCCTTGAACCCCATTGGGGATAATATGGCCAGGATCCCGTCTTACATAAGTGTTTTTCATGTGGAGTGGCTCAAAAATATTTGCCTGCATCCAGTCTGAAAATGGCTGTCCACTAACGCGTTCAACAAGCAGTGCCATTAAAATAAAGCCTGTGTTGTTATAATTCATTTTCTCGCCAGGCGCGGATTGTAACTTTGCTTGCTTTTTCACTATTTCGATAGCTTGATGCTTGTCTATGAATTCTTCGCCCGTCCACCCCCGCATCCCTAAAAAATCAAATATTTCACGTAAACCCGAGGTATGTGTAAGAAGGTTTCTGATGGTAATGTCTGCGCTAAAATCTGGCAGTTCCGGAAAATACTGCCGAAGATTATCGTCTAAGCTTAACTTTCCTTGCTGTTCAAGTAGTAGCATCGCCATCCCAGTAAACTGCTTTGAAACAGAACCAATATTGGTTGGCATGTCGGGGGTAAATGCAACACCATGGGCAATATTTGCCATACCTGCGGAATGAACGTGGGTAGTCTGCCCCTTTTCAAACACACCAATGATCCCACCAGGAGTCGCTTCCTTATCGTATGGGCTGAGTAATTGTTCGAGGCGTTTATCAGGGTCCTCAGGGATGGCCTCATTACGAACTAATTGTATTGAGTAACGGCCAGCGGTACTTTCACCAAACGAGCTGACAACGACTTTATAATCGCCAGCCTTTTTAGTATCTAATGTAAAAGGCTCACTACCAATTTCAGTGCTATTGTAGGCCTTAATTTCTGTCCCTTTAGGGTCAAATAACTGAATTTTCACATCGATTGTGTCTTGCTCAACTTCTCCAAAAATAAAGTGATTTTCTGCCGCCTTGATAAAGTAATTATGCGACTCCCCTTCTTTTAATTCTTTTTTCACGCTTTGGAGTCGTTGTAGAACATGCGTATCTTTAGCACTAAGATTGAATGGCGCAGACAAAGTGACTAAAACGGCTAAAGAGATAAAGTGATTCATTATGTATTCCCTTACTGAATAAAATTTATATGAGCGTTTGAGTTAACCGATACTAAAAGTAAATTAAGGTATAGCACAAGGTAGCAATCATACAAGGTGCATAGCCATTGGGTTAAAGCACACTTTTTAATTTTGTGGTTGCTCACGAGTTTTTATAACTCAATCTACTTGGACGAACTCCTTATAACCTGCGGCCTAACGCTGCGCGATTATCAACTAAAGCTAATCGAAGCTCCTCCCTTAACATGGGTGTCTTAGTAACTCTCCTTATAACCTGCGGCCTCGCGCTGCGCGATTATCAACTAAAGCTAATCGAAGCTCCCCCCTTAACATGGGTGTCTTGGTATCTCCCTTGGTATCTCCTAAACATGGGTGTCTTGGTAACTCCGTTGGTAACTCCTAAACATGGGTGTCTTTATAATTCCGTATCTCCTAAACATGGGTGTCTTTATAATTCCTTGGTGTCTTTATAATTCTTATAACCTCGATGTTTAGACTTCAGATAGGAAGGTATTTAACCCAATGCAGTGAAACTCGTTAGTTGAAGTATAGGGTGTTGTATGGTGTACACTTATATTACATTTTCGAACAACCCGAAGAGTTAAATTATCATGTTAATAATTTTTTCCAGTCAAGCAGGTGCCAACATTACTATGTTCGGAGATATCGCAGTGCAATTACTAAAAATGATGGGGCATAGCGGCACGGTACCCAGTGCAATTCTAGCAAAAGATGTCCCTGCAGCTCTTGCGAACCTGGAGACTGCGCTCGGAGTAGCAACGCAACACGCCGAATCAGAAGAGCTTACTGACGATAACGAAGAAACGCCTGATGTTAGCCTTTCTCACCGTGCTTTACCTTTAATCGATTTACTAAAGGCTGCAATAAAAGACGAAAGTAACGTACAGTGGACGGACAATACTTAGTCCCATTGCCAATGTTAAATTGAAAAATGAAGCGAATAGAGTTTTACCTGTAAGGGTAGAAAATGTAATGGCCTTTCATTTAAGAACAAAGCGCCTGAACACGATCTTTTAGTTTGGGAGCTGCGAAATTAAGGAAGCTTTTCATTTTTTGCGGCATGTACTTTCTGGTTTTATGGAGTAAATGCACAGGCACAGATTCTGGTTCGAATTCAGGCAAGACGATTTTTAGAGTACCTGCTTGCACCCCCTGCATCACTTGGTAATGAAGTTGCTGTGTCGCCCCCACTTTATTTATTGCCGCATACACGGCTGATTCACTGTCGGTAACCGTTAAACGAGAGGCAATATTCATACTTACGGGGGAAGTAGACTTAGCAAGTCGAAAACTCCAATGGGGAATTGTCATATTCGTTTTTAACGTCACACAAGGAAAACCAGCTAAATCCTCTGGGGAAGCTAACGGCGGATACTCCTCTAACAGGCTAGGGTTGACGCAAGTAACGATACGCATCTTTCCGACTGGTGTTGCGATTAAGGAACTATCCGGTAACTTACCAATGCGAATCGCCATATCCACCTCATCTTCAAACAAATTGACATTTCCATCAGCCAACACAAGTTGCACATTTATATTGGCATACAAAGATAAAAACTCCGTCACTATTGGCAAAACATATAAGCGACCAAACATGACCGGAGCCGTAATCACTAAATCCCCTTTAGGCTCTGAATACTCGCCTTTTAAATCACTTTCAGCTTCTTCTACTTGTTCCAGAATGCGTTTACAAGCCTTGATATATTCAAGCCCAGACTCAGTGAATGACAGTTTTCGCGTGGTTCGATGTATCAGGCGAACATCCAGTTGAGCCTCTAGTTCCGATATTTTCCGGCTTAATGTTGGTAAAGGCACATTCAACTCTTTGCTCGCTTTAGAGAAGTTGCCCGCTTCCAAGACTTTTATCAGCATTGACATCGCTTCTAATCGATCCATTATTATTTCACTTTATGAAAATATCTTTACCAAATTTACCGTATTATCTTTTAAATCACAAAGTGTCATAGTTTAAGTTTAAACACAGAAGGACAAAAAAATGAGCTTTGTGCCCCCTATCAATCCTCAGGCAGCCCTTGCTTATGATCATGTTGGAATTAGGGTTAGCAACAGACAAACTGCAATCCATTTTTATGAACGCCTTGGATTTAAAGAAACCTATCGGATCCCAGAAGGTGAAGCCAATGAAATGGTCACCTCCGCTGGCGTCAGAATTAATCTGATATTTAACGGCGCAAAATCAAAAGAGCAAAAGAATGTCTTATTAGACGAACCAATTAAACGACCCGGTGTTACCCATCCAGCATTCATTATTAACGACATGAGTGAATTCCAAGCATGGTTAGCAAAAGAGGGAATTATGATTACTGAAGGACCGAAAAGACTAGGACCACGGAGAATATCACTGTTTATTCGCGATCCAGATGGAAACGTTCTTGAATTTAATCAATTACTACCTGAGGAAGGAAACAATGAAACTATATGATTTAGAACTTTCAGGAAACTGTTACAAAGTAAGGTTATTTGCTTCATTAGCAGAGATACCTCTGACCATAGTTCCTGTGGATTTTATGCAAGGTGAACATAAGGAAAAACACATACTTGACTTAAATCCATGGGGGGAAATTCCAATTTTAGAGGATGGCAAAGTGGTTCTGCGAGATGCCCAAGCCATACTAGTCTATTTAGCCAGTAAATTTGGCGGTGAGGCATGGTGGCCAAGTGAACCCCACCTAAAAGCGGATGTGATGCAGTGGCTGTCAGTTGCGGCAAATGAAATTCAACACGGCCCCAACACTGCAAGACTCATTGAGAAATTCAACATACAAAGTGATATGGCCCTGTGCGCGCAGCGCTCCGAGCGAATTCTAGAGTTAATCAATAACCACCTTTTAAACAATGACTGGTTGGCGGCGGGTCGACCAACAATAGCAGACTGTGCTGTATACCCCTATGTGTCCCTCGCCCATGAGGGAAATATCACAATGATTAAGTACACCAATATCACCGCATGGATGGATCGAATAGAACAGTTACCAGGTTACATTTCAATGCCTGGGAACTAGGGTGATAATCACCTTAAGACGTAACAAAATTAGCGTGCCATTCACGATTAAATACCACAGCAAAGGTAAACCTGCGTTTATCTTTGCTAATTTGTTTTTATCGGCTTTCTACAGACCCTAGCCATCCATTTAATTTAACTGGCTTTGCTGGGTATTTTATTCAACAAGCATTAAGAATAATCCCTCTATTTGTTATTGGCCTTGTCACTTACCACAAAATAAATCAAACAATTTATTTACCTAAACTAGCTTGCAACCATACAAAAACATAATATAACCCACTGTTTCAAATAAACTTTTCATCACTGTTGAGTATATGTCAACAGGGTGTTTCATATATGTTACTTGAGCGCGCAATTTTTAAGATGTAAAAACTACCACTTCCAAAAAACAAAAAAATAACAAAAAAATAACAGTGGCTAGGAATAATGTTGTCAAAAGATGCAAATAAACAAATAGGTCAGACTGAAAAAGAAACATTTTTTGGCAGTCAAAATACGGCAAAAGAAAATGTCTCAGACAAAGCCGAAGCATCAAGTACTGGTCTTGATGACCATGCTCAAGAAGTGCTTAACTATATTCATTCTTTACCTCCAGCATACGAATTCGAACCTAAATATGTTAGGCAATTTCGGAAGAATCCCTACGAACATGAGGATGTTACCGATATCACCAAAGAAGATATAAGCATTCCGTGTGCAAACCATGAATTAGAAGCACGAGTTTATAGGCCAGCCTCCTCACATGAAAATCTGTACCCTACACTTATTTATTTTCATGGGGGAGGTTTTGTCCTTGGTGACATTCATTCTTATGACAAATTCCTTGCACAACTATGTGTGCAATCAAATGTTGTGATTATTTCCGTTGCCTATCGACTCGCTCCAGAAACGGTCTTTCCTGGAGCCATTGAAGACACCCAAGAATCTACAGATTGGATTGTGGAAAATGCACTATCTCTAAAGCTTGATTCAACACGCATTGGGTTAGGGGGCGATAGTGCAGGTGCTAATTTAGCTATCGTTTATTGCTTACTCAATAAAAACAAATTTAAACCTTATTTTCAGTTATTAATCTATCCCAGTATTGTCGGTAACAATTCCACTCCAAGTCGAGAGGCATTCTCTAAAGATCTTCTGTTAACTGAAAATTTATTAAAATGGTTTCACCAACATTACATCAGTAAAGAAGATGAAAACGATCCCCGTTTTAACGTATTAAATGCCGAGGAGTTTGCACACCTTCCTCCTGCATTTATTTTAACTTGTGGCTTTGATCCCCTTAGGGATGAAGGGCAAATGTTTGTAGATAAACTCACCGAAAATGGTGTAGCAGTGAAACACTCTTGTTATACCGACATGTTTCATGGGTTTATCAACTTTGGCGTATTGCAACAATCAAAAGACGCTGTCACTGAGTGCGCGATGGTGCTCAATTCAGTGATGTACCAGAGCTAATAGGCCAAAAAATTAGTAAGACGCGTTTTGTTTTAAAACGAATTTTCAGGACACACACTTTCGGGACACAATTTATGAAAACAACTAAAATATTAACTACAAAAAAGTTACTCGCTATTTCTATCACGGCTGCACTAGCTTTCTCAGCAAGTGCTCAACAAAACACAAGTAGTGAAGACGAACCTGAAAAAATTCAAGTTACAGGTTCATACATTAAACGTACCTCAGTGGATGCCGCCGAGCCAGTACAAGTACTAGATTACAATTACATTCAATCTACCGGTGCCACCACGGTTTCAGAGCTGATCGGAAAATTAGCGATTTCTTCTGGTGCTGAAAACCAAGCTGACTCTTTTTCACAAGCCGCTAGCCAAGGAACAGGTAATGTGAATTTACGCGGCTTAGGCTTAAGTTCAACATTGGTGCTCATCAATGGTCGTCGTCAAACAATTTCAGGAGCACTGACCAATGATGGCAGTGTATTTGTGGATACCAGTCATATTCCTATTGATGCTATTGAGCAAGTTGAAGTGTTAAAAGAAGGTGCCGCTTCTACTTATGGTTCGGATGCCATTGCCGGTGTAGTTAACTTTATATTACGTAAAGATTTTGAAGGGTTTGAAATTAACGCTTCAATCAGCAAAGCCGACGATAGTAGTCAAAAAGACACTGACATAGGCTTTTTATGGGGAGCTGAATTTGACAACACCTCGATTGTAGTATCGGGTCATTACTTAGACAGAACACCGCTAACCATTGCTGATAGACCTGAGTTGGGTGATGTAGCATTTAGCTCTTTGGGTAATTCATTCTTACTTTTGGCTAACGCTGAGGTAGCCGATGGACCCTACGCTGGGAGCTATGGTGCCTATGAAAATGTACCTGACCCCACCTGCTTAGATGATACCTTAGGCATGATCATTCCCCAAGCATATGGTTCACGCTGTGGTTTTAATTATGGGCCTTTATATAACTTAGTGAATACTGAAACCCGTGCACAACTGTATAGCAATATATCTCATGATTTTGACAACGGAATTGCCTTATCTGCGGATCTTAGTTGGAGCTCAAATGAGGTAAAAGATAACCCTCAATCACCCAGTTACCCAGACTTAACGTTTCCATACATTGGTCCTACAGACTCAGGTAACCCATTTGGTGTCGGTGTCGTTTGGTTAGGTCGACCATTAGGAGCTGATTATGAACCCGCTTTATCACCCCGTGAAAATGATACCTTCCGCACCTCGTTAAGTTTAGTAGGTGACTTTGATAATGGTTGGAGTTGGGACACAGCATTAACTTACAGTAAAAATAACTATAAGCAGTATCAGCAAGACCAATTGAAATCAAGACTAGTAGCAGCATTAGCAGGGGTTGGTGGTCCGAATAACGATGAGCTGTTTAACCCTTTTGATCGCTCTAGCCTTAGCCAATCCGTTATCGATGACTTTACCTATATGACAGAATCAGAGAAAACCACCGATTTGTTAGTACTCGATGCTGTTGTTAGCGGTGATTTATATGAAGTTTCAGCCGGAACAATTGGTTTTGCGGCTGGTATTCAAGCGCGAACTGAAAGCTTTAAAGTTGAAACCGATGATGTCAATGAAATCAAATTTGATGACCAAGGCAACCCTATCCCAGTTGATTTAATCTTTCTACAAGGTTTGTCAGAAGTTGATGCTGATAAAAACACCTTTGCCCTGTTTGCTGAAAGTGTTATCCCTGTTTCAGAAGACATTGAAATAAAAGCGGCACTGCGTTACGAAAAATTAGAAAATGATTCAAGTGTCGATCCGAAAATAGCCGTTCGCTGGCAAATATCTGATCAATGGATTATGCGCGCATCTGCAAGTACCGCCTTTAGAGACGCATCGTTATCACAGAAAAATGCTTCATCGGCAGTTATTACCAGTATTACCGATTACAATGATGACGGTACCGCAAAATCCAGTGCCTTTGTTGGTGTTATCGCTACTGGTAACGAGGATTTAAAGCCTGAAGAATCTGACAACTACAATATAGGTTTGATTTTTAAACCAACTGATAACTTGGATTTTAAAGTAGACTTCTGGCGTGTTGATTATACCAATTTGATCACTGTTGAAAATGCTCAGGGGAAGTTGATTGATGATCCAAATGGTGTAGATATTATTCGTACTGATGCTGGTTTCTTATCTTCTGTCAAAGTTAACTACTTCAATTCATCGTCGGTAAGTGTTGAAGGTATTGACTTCGAATCGACATGGACTTTATCAGATCAGTTTAATATTAGTTTAAATGCATCGCATTTTAATTCGTACGAACTGACTAAAGATAACGGTGAAGTAGTTGAAGCGGCTGGCTCATTTAATATTGATAACTTTGCTCGCTCAATGCCTGAAACCAAAGGCTCTGTAAACTTTAATTGGTTGGGTGAAAGCCAAAGAGCTTCAATTAATGTTAACTATGTTTCAAGCTATGACACTGGAGTAGATGTGTCCGCTTTACCAAACGAAAGTTCAACAGTAGACGCATTTACAACTGTAGATATGCAATATTCGGCTAATTTTTATATTACCGATGACAGTGAAGCTATATTAACCTTAGGTGTTAAAAACCTACTCAATGAAATGCCACCACGTGCTTATATTGCTGAAGGCAGCTTAAGTTATGATCCTAAACAACATAACCCACTAGGCCGTGTGCTCTATGCGAAAGTGAAATTAGCATTCTAAATTCGATACCATGATTGCAGAAATCAAAGAGGGGGCTTCCCCTCTTTCCAACAAATAAGTTAAAAATATGTCATTTGTTTTCAATACTACTAAGTCAATTATTAATGCACCGAACGCGTCATCTGAGTTAGGGCTATATTGTCAAACCCTCAACATCAAGAATGTGTTACTGGTTACCGATCCGGGAATTGTAAAACTAGGGCTACATCAAAAAATGATTGCGAGTTTAGAAAATAGTGCAATCAATTATGTACTCTTTAGTGACGTCGAGGTTGATCCACCTACCGAAGTTATTGAAAACGCATTAGCGTTTGCCAAAAACAATAATATTGACGGGGTAATTGGTCTAGGTGGAGGTAGCTCGTTAGATACCGCAAAGTTAATTGCAGCACTTACTCATTCTAAGCAAACCTTAAATGATGTATTTGGCATCGACAAACTTGAAAACTCAAGATTACCGCTGATTCAAATTCCAACGACTGCTGGTACAGGTTCTGAGGTGACACCTATCTCCATTGTGACCACAGGTGAAGCCATGAAAATGGGAATAGTATCTAGTGTATTACTGCCCGATATTGCGTTGCTAGATGCAACACTAACAGTCAAACTCCCACCACATATTACTGCAGCCACTGGTATTGATGCCATGGTCCATGCCATTGAGGCCTACACCAGTAAAATTAAGAAAAACATTTATTCAGATATGCTTGCCGTTCAAGCGTTAAAATTAATGGCAAACAATATTCAAACGGCTGTGCATCAAGGTGAAGATTTAACCGCTCGTTCTAACATGATGTTAGGTGCAACCTTAGCCGGACAAGCATTTGCCAATGCACCCGTAGCGGCCGTTCATGCTTTGGCATATCCACTGGGTGGTCATTACCATATTCCTCATGGCTTGAGTAATTCATTGGTATTACCCCATGTACTGAAGTTTAATATGTCATCTGCAGCGCATTTATATGCTGAATTAGCGGACGTTATTATTCCTGAAGATTGTGCGAACCTTGGGTCTGATAACGAAAAAGCACAGGCTTTCATCCAACATTTAGAGTATTTAATTGCCGATATTGGCCTTCCAAATCGTTTAGCGAGTGTAGAAGTAAATGAAGACGCTTTGCCAATGCTAGCGAAAGATGCGATGAAACAAGAACGATTGTTGATTAATAATCCCAGACCGATGAACGAAGCAGATATTCTAGCCATTTATCAAGCCGCTTATTAGTTCCTTCTAATTTTTAGATGAGATAGTGAAATGACTGAAAAAACACAAAGCTCGGTTGAAACAACTTCTATACCCACACAATCATCAAGACAAGGTCTGTATGCGGCCTATTTAATTTTTATATTGTTATTAGCTTATACATTTTCCTTTATTGATAGACAAATTCTAAGTTTACTAGTTGAACCTATGAAGCGAGATTTGGACATAAGCGATACGCAAATGAGTTTGTTACAAGGCCTGTCATTCGCATTATTTTATACCCTCATGGGATTACCTTTAGGGCGATTAGCTGATAGCAAAAGCCGCAGAGGTATTATTGCCTGGTCAATTTTTATTTGGAGCTTAATGACCGCTGCTTGTGGCTTAGCCAAAAGTTATTGGTCGTTGTTTTTTGCTCGTATGGGCGTGGGGGTAGGTGAAGCGGGATTATCTCCAGCAGCATACTCACTCATCGCCGATAGTGTGCAGAAAAGACACCTATCCAAAGCAATTGGGGTTTATACCATGGGTATCTACTTAGGCGGCGGCATGGCGCTGATTGTAGGCGGTATGGTGATTCAATGGGCTGCGGAATTTTCATCAATCACCATTCCTATTTTAGGAGAAGTGTATGCTTGGCAGGCTGTATTTCTTGCGGTAGGTCTGCCGGGGTTATTATTAGTACCCCTACTATTTACTCTAAAAGAGCCAGCCCGAAGCCAAAAACAAGAAAAGGCGGTTCCCGTCGCCGAAGTTATTCAGTTTTTTAAGAAAAACAAAAAAACCGTGCTCTTACATAACTTTGGAGCAGCCCTAGCTTCCGCTGCTGGTTACGGAGCCTTAGCTTGGGTGCCAAGTTATTTGATTCGAGTACACGGAATGTCAAGTGGTGAAGTCGGAATGGCATTCGGTCTAATCGTACTGTTTTGTGGTGCCGGAGGGGTAATTGTTGGTGGCATTATTGCTGATAAACGTTATAGAGCAGGTCAAACTGATGCGAAAATGCGAGTCGCAATGTGGGCTATGATCTTAGGTATTATTCCTACGGTGATTTACCCTTTGCTTTCTGATTTAACGATCATTTTGGTTATATTGGCAATCTCAACTTTCTTTGCAAACTTTATGATGGGTTTAGGACCTGCAGCAATTCAAGAAGTAGTGCCGACAAATATGCGAGGACAATTCAGTGCCTTATATTTGTTCATTGTCAACTTAATCGGCTTAGGGTTAGGGCCAACATTGGTAGCCTTATCGACAGACTACATTTTTGGTTCACCTGACATGGTTGGCTACTCAATAATATTAGTTTCAGCCATCGCCATGGGCGGCTCGGCCTTTTTGCTAGGAAAATGCTTACCTCATTACCGCGCAACCTTAGTTTCATTGGAGGAGTCTTCAACTAAATAGAAGTCTTCAACTAAATATAAGTCTTCAACTGGTTGAGAGCCTTCAGCCAATTCAGGGCCTTCAGTGAAACGAAGGCCCTCTATCAACGTTATTGCCAATATCAAATGGGGTTAAAATGCTATCGCTAAACGATCCGTTGCTGTTAAAAACACAACTTTTTATCAATGGGGAATGGGTGAACGGTGACTCAGGAAACACCTTTCCTATAGTCAACCCGGCCACAGGCACAGAAATATGCAAGCTTGCTAGCGGCAACAAAAATGATACTAATACAGCGATAAAGTGTGCCCAAAATGCCATGCAAAAATGGCGTCAACTAACAGCCAAATATAGAACTCAAATATTAAAACAGTGGCATGCCCTGATCATGGAGAACATTGATGATTTGGCGTTAATTCTATGTGCAGAGCAAGGGAAACCCTTAGCTGAGGCCAAAGGGGAAATACAATACGGCGCTGCATATATTGAATGGTTTGCAGAAGAGGCCAAACGTATTTACGGTGATATCATTCCAAGTAACAATGCAAATCAAAGACTGCTAACCGTTAAGCAACCTATTGGTGTAGTTGCAGCCATCACACCCTGGAATTTTCCAAATGCGATGATCACTCGCAAAGTGGCGCCAGCATTGGCTGCCGGTTGTGCTGTTGTGGTCAAGCCTGCAGAAGCTACGCCATTAAGTGCGCTGGCCCTAGCTGAGCTAGCCGATAGAGCAGGTCTGCCTAAAGGGTTACTTTCTATCGTAGTAGGAGTTGACGCCATAGAGATAGGCAAAGCGTTAACAGATCATCCACTAGTGCGAAAACTGTCATTTACAGGCTCCACTAAGGTTGGGAAATTATTAATTAAACAATGTGCCGATACGGTTAAAAAGACCTCAATGGAACTTGGCGGCAACGCCCCTTTTATTGTGTTTGAAGACGCTGACTTAGATCAAGCTGTTCAAGGCGCTATTGCATCCAAATTTCGTAACGCTGGCCAAACCTGTGTTTGTGCCAACCGGTTTTTGGTGCAACGAAGCGTCTATCAAGAATTTACTGAAAAGTTTATTGAACAAACCAAAAAACTCATAGTAGGAAACGGCAATACCGAAAACGTCACTATGGGTCCGTTGATTAATACCGATGCCGTACAAAATATACATGCTTTAGTGACAGATGCTGAAAGAAATGGTGCAACTAAGGTGTTAGGCGGCGCAGCAAGCGAGTTGGGTTCTAATTATTATTTGCCTACCATTTTGACCAATGTTACCCCTCAGATGCGTATATTTAATGAAGAAATATTTGGCCCTGTTGCGCCAATTATTCCATTCGACACCGAAGAACAGGCCCTTGAATTAGCCAACGCCACTGAGGCGGGATTGGCTTCTTATGTTTATACCCAAAATTACGCAAGAATTTGGCGATTTTCCGAAAACTTAGAAAATGGCATTGTAGGTATAAACGAAGGCATTATTTCTTCAGAAGTAGCCCCTTTTGGCGGAGTAAAAGAATCCGGTAACGGCAGAGAAGGGTCTAAATACGGTATCGACGATTACATCGAGATCAAATATCTGTGTATGGGCGGCATCTAGCTAGGCTGCCCCAATAGGCCTAGAGTATTAGTCTAAAAATTCTTTATCCCACTGTTGTTGTGCTTGCTCAGACTCGTTAACTAACCAGTCTCGAAAGATTTTTAGTGTTTGATTATCTTTATAATTTTCAGGGCAAACAAAGTAGTATGACTCTTTTTTTAGCATCATATAATTATGAGCAACCACTAATTTTCCCTCCTTTATAAGGGGATCAGCTAATGGTCGATACATTGGGATAATGCCTAAACCATCAACAGCCGCTTGCGTCGCCACAGCAACATTGTCTAGAACAATATTTTTTTTGTCTGTTTGCAAAGCAGGATAACGACTATTCGATAACCATTGAGCCCATAATTTTGACAAGTGACCATAGTGCAACCAATTGTAGTTGGCTAAATCCAAGATGTCCTCAGGGTTATGAGATTCATCAAGCAAAGACGGAGAACACACAGGTTGCACATAGACATCGATGAGTTTGTCGAAGTGACAACCTTGCCATTGCTCTTCTGTTCCAAGACGAATCGCCGCATTCATATTTTCGCCTGAAAAATCGATTGAATCTTTACCAGTATCGAAACTGTTAGTAAAAAATGACAATGTCAGTTCAGGGTGATGTTGTTCAAGCCGACATAGCCGACTCATCAACCACGTAGAATTAACAGTAGCAGAAATCCCCAACTTTAGTTTTCGATTTTCGCTACCGTGATGGACTGTATCAGTGGCAACTTTTAAATCTGCAAAAACATTCGATATGGAGTTAGCGTAAATAACGCCTTGCTCAGTCAGTTCTAAACCCACTTTATGGCGTTCAAATAATTTAAACCCAAAATACTCTTCCAAATTTTTAATCTGCCGACTGACAGCAGACCGGGTGATGAAGAGTTCATCGGCGGCTTTAGTAAAACTTAATAAACGAGAAGCGGTGAGGAATACCCATAGCGTGTTTAACGGCGGCAAACGTTTAGACATATAAGGCCTTTAAAATCAAAAAGTTAGCAATAAATCATTCAACTTAGTTTATTTAATAAGAAAATATCCCTTCCCTACATTGTTAAAAAAGTTAACTTTTTCGATATTCTTGATATGAAAAGCAATATATCTTAACCCCACCAAATCAGCAAATAAGCCCACCAACATTGACTAAAAGGTAAAAACCTACCCCCTTTGCCTTTAACAGCACTGCGAAACCCCTGACTGCTGACTTGTAGCAAATTTAATGCTTAGCCTTGTCGCCCCAGATTTCTTCTAAACGTTGATCACGTCCGCAATTCCAACGATATATTTTGTAGCGAACCGGACTCTTTTTGTAAAAATCTTGATGTCCAATCTCATCGCCTTTAATTGGGTAAAAACGGGTAGCCGCTAATATGGGTGTCACCAGCTTCTGACTAGGAAATTTAGCCTGCACAGCCGCTTTTGATTTTTCAGCTATCCCCCGCTCTTCATCGTTAGCAACAAAAATTGCACTCAAATAACTATGGCCTTTATCACAAAATTGCCCTTGTGCATCGAAGGGGTCAATGTTTACCCAAAAATGATCTAATATTTGCTGATAAGTCACCACATTGGCATCATAGGTAATTTTGACCGCTTCATAATGCCCGCGGTGATTGCCGTTGTATGTAGGGTTTGGTGAGCTACCACCGGTGAAGCCAGATACGACATCAGTAACCCCATCTAACTTCTCAAAATCAGACTCCATACACCAAAAACAACCACCCGCTAAGATAGTCTCATCGGCTTGCGTATAAGTAGAAAATAACGACACACTGAATATCAGCGCAGACAAAATAGTTTTCATAGACATCCTTCAAACAACAATCATATGGCCAACAAATTGTGGCATTCTAAGATATAGAACAGGAAAGCTCCTTTGTGCTTTCATGAATATGGGTTGATTGTGCTTTCATGACTATCTGGTGCGATAGAGCACGTGGCTTAGCTTCATGTTCCCACAAGCGATAAATGGCAGAAGCATATCAACGCTCGCTTAAAACAAGCCTCAACGCAAGGGCGCTAAAAACAGTTCCTGCAATTCGATTCATTACCACCTGGGCTTTTGTAGATCCTTTTAGCCATTCTCCTAGATAACCAGCAAACCAGGCAATCAAACTAAAGATAACTAGGGCCGTAACAATAAAAACCCCACCAAAAATTACCATTTGTAAGGTAACAGAACCCTTGTCGGGATCGGCAAATTGAGGAAGAAAAGCAAGGAAAAATATCGCCACTTTAGGATTGGTAATATTCATGATGATGCCTCGTGAATAGAGTTGTCGCCAAGGCAATTGGGTATTTGATTTAGCATCTAAGCCAGCGGCACCGGCTCGAAAAGCCTGAAAGGCTAAATATAATAAATAAACAGCGCCCACGATTTTAAGAATGTTAAACGCCAGTGCCGAGGTTTGAAAAATAACGGCAACACCGAATGACACCGCAGCGGTATGTACAAACAGGCCTGTACACAAACCTAAGGTCACTAAAATCCCCGCTTTTCGACCATTGAGTGCTGACTGGGTTAACACAAAAATATTATCTGGGCCTGGCGCAAAAGACAGCGCCACCGACGCAGCCAAAAACATCAGTAAAGTTTCAATGGGTATCATCTATTTTCTCTTAGATTGCTAATAGCAAGGTGGTTAGGGTTTCAATTCAGCAAGGTTACCTAGCACACGAACCACTGTAAACCTGTGGAGATAAAACTTTTAAACAACGAAATTTAATAGCTGTCCACTGAAAAGTGCAATTTATTGTAGGTAAATCTCCTCTGAAAATGCACATTCTACATTTTTATTTAATGCTAAATTGCACATGAATTGACCTTATTAATACAAATAAAGCCGCCCTGTGTAACGAAAGCGGCCGGAGCGAGCGATTATGTTTAAATTAGAAAATCCATTGCGTATAGTTTGTGTGTTCAGCATGCTTTCATTGCTCGTAGCCTGCGGCGGAAGTTCATCAGATACTGCGCTTACCCAAGACGACAGTGATGCGGGAACGGGAACAGATTCAGGAACGGATACAGGTTCAGACACCAGTTCCTGCGACACGCCGATGACTGAACTATCGAGTGCATTTCTTGAATTTGTAGCAGCGCCAAACGTCACTGTTGTTTTATCTGAAGATGGCTGCACGGTAGCGCTGGAGTCAGCAGGTAAACCTGATCACACTTCTTCATACTGGGATTCTGGCAACGAAAGCGGTTTATATGTTGAACCTGAAGATGCTGAATTATTTGATCAGCAACGCTCACCAGGGGATATCGAAGATTATATTAATGATTATGATTTAACGGTTCCCGTAAACCCAGAGCTTGCGGCCACGTCTTCAGCCACACCTCTTGGCGCTATTGGTATTGCCATAAGTGGCGCTCCCATATTCAACGACTCAGAAGGTAATGGTGATGTTTCCTTAGGTGTCATTCAGGGTTTTGACCGCAACGGCGCGCACACAGGCCCTCAAACCTACCACTACCATTTAGAACCGAGAGCAGTGTCTTATGATGATGATTCACTGGTTGGCATTATGGCTGATGGCTTTTTTATATTTGGCAGACGTTGCTATTCGACAGCTGGCTATCCAACGGATCTTGATGAGTCTAACGGGCATACTTCAGTCACCTTATATACCGGCGGAACAGAAGAAGATGCCGAATATCACTATCACGTTTCAACCGAACAATATTTAAATGGTGACTACTATTTAATTTTCCCAGGTAATTTTCAGGGTACACCGAGTGATATCAACTAGTCGCCAAAACGGCTTTTGCTTTGGCCCGCACTCAATATGTGTGTTGGCGGTACTGATAGTAACTGCCATTGCTGCGGCGAAGACGTTTATCCCTGTCACCCCACTTGTTGTTGATAAATCAGAAATTGCCATTAACAGCAAAGGGCAGCGGGTATACCAAAATGAACCCTTTAGCGGTGATATGCGAAGTTATCACCCAGCAGGAAATGTAGCCACCAGCGATGAATTTGTGAATGGAAGACGTCAGGGGTTCGCACGCAAATGGTTTGCAAATGGAACCTTAGGGTACGAATCTCACTATGTTTCTGGCAAACGTGATGGTGACACCAAAACATGGTGGGTCAACGGCAATCGACGATCTCATTTTGTTTATATTAACGGCAAAGTTGAGGGCACGGCATGGCGCTGGTACAGAAACGGGGCGAAGTTTAAGAAATTTAACTATCTCGCGGGCAAACCCATAGGGTTGCAACAAGCCTGGCGATTAAACGGAAAACTATTTTCCAATTTTGAATATAAAAATGGGCGGATTTATGGTCTTAGAAAAGCAAATAACTGTGTTGGGGTTGAAAATGAAATCGTTTCGCCAGATTACTACCAAAATCAAGCAAGCAATTCTCTTTAGTGGATTGCTCTTAAGTGCATTTACCCACGCGTCTGATACTTTGCCCTACTACAACAGTGAAGAGTTTACGCCCATCTGGCTAGAGCCGGATAGTAAAGAGCTTGAAAACTTTCATCAAATTCCACCATTTAGTTTTACGGATCAAGATGGTAAAGAAGTCAGCGAAAAAACCTTCGAAAATAAAATTTATGTTGCTGGTTTTTTCTTTAGCACCTGCCCCGGAATTTGTCCTTCAATTCGATCGAAATTAATAGCGGTTCAAGAAAAATTTCTGGATGATCCTGAGGTGAAAATTCTTCAACACTCCATTAGACCAACGTCTGATTCAGTGGAACTATTGAAGGATTATGCCAATACCAATGGCATAGTTAGTGGTAAATGGCACTTAGCCACTGGCAATAGAGACGAAATATATTCACTTGCTAAATCCGCATATTTTGCCAGTGAAGATTTAGGTAACATTCAAAATACAGATGATTTTCTGCATACTGAAAGCCTGCTACTCATTGACCAAAATCGTCATGTACGAGGTATATATAATGGTCTGAATAAAGCCTCAGTGGCGTATCTTATTGCCGATATTGAAAACTTAAAAAAGAGCAACATTGCGAAAAAGTAAGACTCCATAAAGTATATTTCAGTTTTCAGCTATCTAGTAAAACCTGTGTTTAGAATTTGATTAATCGGTATCGAATAGCCTTGTCACGCTTATAGGGTGACAAGGGTTGAAGAGGTAGGGACTTTTTTAAAGTTAGTGACTAATCAACATCACTAAGAAGCATTTAGCTGTAGTTCATAACCACTCACTTTCTAACTGCTTCAGCGATTTACACTATGACAATTAGTGCATGCGCCAGACACTTTACCAGCCAAATAATAACTCGGTTTTTCTAAAGAGGCGGCAATGCGTGCATTATCAACTTTACTGACAAAGTCACGCATATAATCTTGCAAAAAAGGGTGACTGGCACCCGCATCTCCAGCACGCAGTCCAGAAGCAATCTTTTCAATATTGTGTAAAGTAGTTAATACTTGCTGCTGTTGATTAGCAAACCCCACACTTTGCGGCTCATGTTGCTGGCTTAACGCAAACTCTAAAACACGCATTTGTTGTGCGAGGCGATCCATATCTGAACGCAATTTCGACGGTTCAACGTATTTAAAATCTGGCGGGTAAGTAACTTTTCTGAGATTAGTGGCCATCTGACTGGTGCATCCCTGGATGAACATAACGCCAAAAAGCAGAAGGGAAACAGAGAAAACCATTAAACCTTTGTGCATTTTCATTTTATACCCGCCTTGTCATTGTCAAAAAGCTTGCTAAAAATTAGAGCGCTTTCTCAGTCTCAGTTATTTGCGCAAACAATTGATCTTTAAGTACTACTCGTTGTTTTTTTAACGACTCTAAATAATCATCTGAAACAGCTTCATTTTGCTCTTCGATGTGATGAATTTCCTTATTAACATCATGATACTGATCAAATTGTTTAACAAAGTGCCTATCATTCATTTTAAGATGACGGATAGTGTGTTTATGCTCTGGAAGATCATGACTAAGCGTATGTTTTTCTACTTGCATGCTGCAATTTACCTCATATTTATGGTTTAAATTTGACAATTTCAGTGTACGCCTTAGGCAGCCTTATATATTGATCTAGGTCATGTTTAACGGGATAAACTACTGAGTTAATAGCACGTTTAAATTCTTTCAAAACTTTTAAGAGGCTCCCTACTTTTGAAAGTAAAATTTGAATCTACTTAGTGTCGTCGACTTTCCTAATATTACTGATTCCTACTGAATTTGATCGCAATAATGCAGAAACAGAAAGGTTTTTGACAAAAAACAGGTCTACTCTATCAAGAGTAAAAATGGTCAGAATGATAAGTCACTTACATCTGGCGAATTGGCACAAAGTATTACGTTTGGAGTAAGCAAAAATTGTGAACAACACTGAAATTCAAATTGGCTTACCATGTGTTTACGAGCAATTGTGTTTTTGGTCTGGAGTGGGCATTGCTTTTTTGTTTGTAGCCATAATTGTTGCAATCGTTGTCTCTGTTTGGCGGGATAAAATAAAACAGAGAAAAAAGCGCGAAGAGCGACTAAAGCAACGAAAGCGCAAGTTTGATTAACACAGTTTTCGTGTCACTATTACTCAGGTAATAAGGGCTGCAATCTATCGGCTGCAATCTATCGGCTGCAATCATGGCTGTCATCATGGCTTTTCAGATTCCTGTCACCTTGATATGACACGTCTCTACCTTCTTCAGATACCAGGTAAGTCGTTGATTAAAGACACACAATGTAATTGGCGATATTAGTTAACCATTGATGTAAGAATTACCAAACTCTTGTTTAATCGTATCTAAATAATCCTTCAGTGAATGCTTCTTATAATAGTGGTTCAGCATTGCTGATGGCTTAGCTTTATTATCGCAAAACTCACACTGCACTTTCACCTCGGGTGCGTCGTCTATTGCCTTTTGCAGTCCACTTTCAATACGATGATGCTGTACCTGCAGCTTTTCGGTTGTTTCTGTTATGGTGTAAATATCGGTAACAGGATCCTTTGACATGTATCCGTAATCAACAAGTGCTCTTCGTAAGTGATCTACCGCATACATCGGCTCAGACAAATATCGACGACTAATTGAACCGACAATTATTTTGTCCAGCTCATGTCTAGTGTATGAGGTTCTATCCAACAACGAGAGAATAAATTCTGATATACGGTTTTTTTTACTTTTTAATTGCACTGACTTACACCTTCATCACAATCAACTTTAAACTTAAAAGTCATATTGGCACTGTAAATACTATACCAAAACGGAGGTAATTTTAGCCTTTCTATAACCCATTAATCTGTTTTCAAGATCATTTTTAAAAGGTGGGTGTCTTCTTTATTATTGTATTCTTTATTGCAAAACTACTGTGCTAAGCTTGGCAAACACATCAGGAGGGATTCGATTTGTTATTACGAAGAATTTCACAACACGTCAAAGAACAGAATTGGTTTGCTGTTGCCATCGATTTTTTCATAGTCGTGGCCGGCATCTTGATTGCCTTTCAAATCACCAGTTGGAATGAAGAACGCAAAGACAACAAACGTGAGCAACAAATCATAGAACGGTTACACTCCGACTTTACGATGCTTGAGAAAAATACCGACGAGTATATTGAATTTCTTGAGGTTAACGCACCGATAATAGAAAAGTTCCAGCAACAAATTACCAATTATCCCAAAGGTACGGATTTGGAGCTGATGCAAAGTTTCTTTGAAACGGCATTCAACTTGCCCCCTCCTGAAGGCCATTCAGATACATACCAGCAGCTTATAACCAACGGTGATATGAGCGTTTTAAACAACGAATCTTTACGTGCTGAACTTGTGAACCATGCTTCTTTAACAAACTTATACTTGCACGCAAGCCAAGCTAGTCGTGAGTGGTCAAGGCCATATGTGACACCGCTTGTACGGCTAGGTTCTTTACTTCAAGTTTTACCGATGGATGAGGCTGTATCATCGTCAGGGTCCAGAGCGGATTTAATTATCGCCATTAACCTTTATAAAGATATTTTTGAAAGCCAACTACTATTACTGAAAGATCATAAAGCAAGCTTTGCTAAAGTTAACGGCATGCTCATCAAGGAAAAAAGCTAAGTTATACTTTAAACATGGACTACTTTAAACATGGACAGGCATCTTTTTAAACGTGGACATACTTTAAAAAAATCCAGTTTATGGCTGTCTATGTTAGTAGCTGTCCCAGTTTGTGGCTGTCCATGACTGAAAGCCGGTCCATGACTGAGCGCCCTGTCTAAGTTTAAGAGCAAAGATTGAAGAATATTTAATTATGAGTGACCACTTAAGAGATCATATTATAACTAAACAATAGAACAACATATGATTAACATTTATATGCTATTTCGTCTATTTTAGGATATTCTGATTATAGTTTTTTGGCCAAAATCAAAAGAATAGTTTAATGACCGCAATATCTAAAAAAGACATGCAGCAATATTTGTGTGCTACTGAATATTTCGACTACGATGACCCACAAATAACAAGCCTATTCGAACAAATTAAGATTGGCAGCCCAAAAGCGATGGCAATAGAAATATATTACCTCGTTAGAGACAATTACTTATACAACCCCTACTGCTTTGTTGATGGAATAAATAGCTTTAGAGGGAGTTATTGTTGTGAAAAGAACGAAGGGTATTGCATTCCCAAAGCATCACTAATGATTGCACTATGTCGAAAAGCTGGCATACCTGCACGTCTTGGTTTAGCTGATGTTAAAAATCACCTTGCTACACCGAAATTATTAGAGATGCTGGGTACGGATATTTTTTCAATGCATGGATATGTTGAAGTGTGTATTGAGGGAAAGTGGGTAAAAGCAACTCCGGCCTTTAATCGTTCTTTATGTGAAAAAATGCATAGCCTCCCGTTGGAGTTCAATGGTGAAGATGATTCCATCTTTCAACCTTTTACAGAGAAGGGACATAAGCATATGGAGTATATTACCGATTGGGGAACATTCGCCGAGTTACCTGTAGACTTTATTATGGATAATTTTAATAAACATTATCCTCATTTTATGGGAAAACTATCGAATAAAGAATACAGTGCAGATATTGCACCGGCAATGGAAAAGGAATGAGTACAAACTAACCAGTAATTAGCAAGCAATTAAATAAATAGGCATATGTAAAAATCTGTTTTCGCCTTTTAGTTTAATTAACATTTGAGATTAAAGGTTGGTCTGATCAAACCAATTGATATGATCAGACCATATTTCTATCAAATGCGGTAAAATTTTATTGTTCAACAGGTTCAATTACTGCTTTGATTTCTAAGAAATCTTCGAATCCATGTGCGCCCCATTCACGACCATTACCCGATTGCTTAAAGCCTCCAAACGGAGCAGAGAAGTCGAGTTCAGCTCCGTTAATTACGACTTGTCCTGCGCGTATTTTTGTAGCAACAGATTTAGCTTCCTCAAGAGACCCCTGGATATATGCGGCCAAACCATAGATAGTGTCATTTGCTATTTCGATAGCGTGATCTAAATTTTCATAGGGGATCATAACCATCACCGGACCAAAAATTTCTTCGCGGGCAATGGTCATATCATTATTCACATTTGAAAAGATAGTTGGACGCGCAAAGTAGCCTTTATCTAGTCCTTCAGGATGGCCCAAGCCACCAGTTTCGATGACAGCCCCTTCGGATACTCCTTTTTGAATTAGATCTTGAATTTTTTGATACTGACGACCATTTGAAATGGGACCCAAGGACCCAGGCTCTGCGGTGATTGGATTTTCAACTTTTATCCCTTGCGCCGTTGCTTTAGCAATTGCGACTGCCTGCTCGTACTGATCTTTGTGTACCAGCATGCGCGATGGTGCATTACATGACTGTCCAGAGTTCATCAAGCAATGGGCCACCGCGGATCACGCTTTTACTCTCAAAAACCTCAACTACAAAACATTTCATTTGCCGGTATATGAGGGTATCCCAGCACTGGTCAGCAACGGACTTCTTTCCACGGGGACAAAAGCAGCGCCATCTTATCAACCCAATTATACTCCATCTAATGTACCTGACTGGCAAGGACGTTTTCGAGCCCTTAGAGATTTTCTAGACATTGCTTCATTTATTGACAAAAACGAACTGGTGAAGTGGTATAAAACTACCCCAAAAGGTGAAAATGGCGGTGCCCCCTCCTATGATGTCGCTCTAGCCAAGCGCCGTGCAGACTGGATGCTAGAAAGGCTAAAAAAAGCGTTTTTAAGTTCTGCAGAGGTTGCACATATACACAAGTACTTCTGCCCCGATATAAATATGAAAAGCGTAGATTTTTCACTTAGCCGTTGTAGCGTATTTAATGGCAATCCGTTTGAGCAAAGACGATTACTGAGGACCTTTTTAGACGAAGCAATACCTGAACTTATGCAGTACGCCGAACCATTGAAACATATCACCCGTGTTGCTGTGCTTAACTGGTCGCTCATGTCTGAATATAGCTTCGACGACAAAGGCTTTCTAGTTCAGCTATTCACTGATTATGGTTTCTATCCCTATGGTGAAATCGTAACCACATCGCCCAGTGATTACAGCCGTAAATTCAAAGAGAAATATGCTGTGTTTGAAACTATGTACATCGGACCCAAAATGGGATTATCAGGAAGAGGGTCCCATGGTGCCTATTTGCCTATGGATGAATACGAAGCAGAAACGCTTATAAACAAAGCCCAAATTAACAATAAACGCTATGCGTCCTTTATGACTATTGAACTCATTCCAGAAGACCACGAAGCCTACAAACAGCGAATTCTGACTGAAAAAAAACTGACAGCTAGAGAATATCAATATGAATTGGTTTCAAGTCATGTAGTGCTGTTCCTTGCGACGCAAGAAGGCATGTTGCCACTTCATACATTCCCGGCAGATGTGAAACCGATAAAATAAGCTCTGCGCCCTTCTTCAAAGTCGGCTGATTGCTTGGGTTAAGCTACTAAAATTTGGCGTCATATTGGTTTTGTGAAACATCTTTGCCATCAAATATAGGTTTAACTTGGCCATGAGTGCAATTGGTACAGGGAAATATAGAGTGATATATCGGCATCCAACCTTGAAATAGTAAATTTTTTAGTAAGTACGTGGAAACAACTCTTTGTCACAAATTCTTATTCACTGTCGGCTTTTTCGAAATTGTTTTACAAGTACTGCGGCGAACCATCCAAAAAAGAATAAAGCGGGCGCACCTCACCCCTTGTAAAATTAATGCCTTTTTGTCTCAAATTAATGCATTCAGCCATGCCTACTATGGAAATGTTTATTCATATGGCTACTTAAACCAAAACGTAACTCCAGCCTAAAAGCATTTCTTAAAAGCAATGACCGAAAACCTGGGTAAAGTTGACAAGCAGAATATGTCGAACCTCAACTAAGCAAACTTCAACATAGTTAGTTTTCTGAGGGTCTAGTTTGTGGCTGTCTACGTTGATCGTGATTTATGGCTGTCCACGTTGACGGTTCCTCACGTCCCAGTTTATGGCTGTCTACGTTGATCTCTTCCCTAGGGTCTAGTTTGTGGCTGTCCATGTTACGTTGTGTGTGGCTGTCCATGTTACGTTGTGTGTGGCTGTTGTTGATCCTACGTTGATGGCTGTCCACGTTGATCAATGGCTGTCTACGTTGATCAGATGTAATATCCTTGAGGAGCGAGATATGTACTTTGGCTTCAGTATCGATCAGATTAGCGCCCTTTCAGATACACTAGAAAATCTTAAATACGTATATCTAAAAAGTAAGACACGCTGGTATCGAATAAGGAGTAGCCATCGGTTTGGTAGCTAAACTGCTTACCACTGCGAATCTGTGATATCCATCAATTCCTGATGGCGATAGCCTAAACTTCAAGCCCGGTAAAACCAATACGTTTACATATTGGATACGCTAAATACTGCAATCTCTCATGGCCCACACATCTCCTTTCACCGTGAACTCGGTATAAATACTCAGCGATATTTAACGCCAGTTAACGCTACTTAAAAACCGACGAGCGCAAATTTCATTGATTCAGCGCTGCGCTAACTTATATTCTTCATGGGGATAGATTCGCACTGTGTTCACTGAAATATTTAGGGAGAAAAAATCGTGAAAGCTACGTTTAATCAATTTTTGCGCATGTGCGTTGGTGCCTCAGTCGCATTAACACTGACAGCTTGTAGTGATAGTGATGACAGTGGTGAATTAATAGAGGGCGTATTTCTAGACAGTGCAGTAGAGGGCTTACAATACACCACGGGAACAACTTCGGGGATCACTGACGACGAAGGTACATTTTTATACAGTGAAGGTGATACAGTTACCTTTTCGATAGGCAATATTCAACTTGGCACGGTGACCGGCGATGCCATTGTTTCTCCCTATTCATTTGCAACCACAAACTCTACGGATATCGCCATTAATATTGCGCGATTTTTACAAACTTTGGATCTCGACGGAGATCCCTCAAATGGTATAGAGATTAGTGAAAACGTGCGCCTAGAAGCTGAGAATTATACCATTAGCTTTGATATTGCTAGCGCAGCCTTTGCCGAAAATAGTGAAGTCACGGCTGCCCTCGCACAACTCGCCAGCCACTTAGAATATAACTACGAACGCATGGTATCCATAGACAATGCCGTTGCGCACTTAGACACCACTCTCACTAGTATTGATGATGAAGCCAATAGCGACGACACGGACACCGGCGATGATACTAGCAGTGACGACGACACGGACACTGGCGATGATTCTGGCAGTGACGATGACACGGACACTGGCGATGATTCTGGTAGTGACGACGACACAGACACTGGCGATGATTCTGGTAGTGACGACGACACAGACACTGGCGATGACACTGGCAGTGACGACGACACAGACACTGGCGATGACACTGGCAGTGACGACGACACTGACACCGGTGGTGACTCTGGCAGTGATACAGGTTCTTCGACCAGCCTCAGTGTTACCAGTAATGACGGCGCATTGAGCGATTTTTGGGACTACTTAGAGGTTCGCGACATCGCCGTAGGCTACGTGGAGTTTACCGGCGTTGAAACGTCTATTCTCTTAGTGGGTGGCGAAGATATTGACTCTGTTGAAACCTTGAGCAATTTAACCGCATCACCCAATAATGGGTTTGCCTTAGTAGCTGCCTTTGCCGATGGCACCAACATCACGGGAGCAAGCATTATTTCGGTGGTTGACGGGGTTGAATATAACTTTGAATGCACCGTAAATTGCGAAATTACTATTGATATCGAGGCGCAGTTGATCACCTTCGCTAACTCAGAATTTATCTGGGAAGACGGCAACGATTCGATTTTAGTTAGCGGCTCAGTCGAATGGTTAAGCAGTGATGAATACGTAGATACCTCAGATTGGGTGGGCTCTGAGGCGCCAACTGAGTCAACGTTTTGCGCCACTAACCTAGCGACCAGCACAGCAGCGCAATTAGATGGCGGCTTGTCTTATACCACCGATGACGGAAACTGTGTTGGCCTGTTAAGCGTTGATAATAGTAAATTTACCAAACCGCTAACCGCGACCATAGTGACAACCGGTGACGGTGCCGGCGATGGCAGCTTGAGTATTGATAGCAATGTAAAAGTGTATGCTCGCACAGTAGACAAGGGCGTTGCTTACGTCGGCGAGAACGATGAAGCCTATTTTGAGACTATCATAGAAGGGGCTTTTGCTATCACCAATACCAGTGATTACGAGCTCTGCTTGGAAGATACCGACAATTGGCAGATGATGAAAGCAGACGGTACCGAGTTAACGAAATCGGTAACGGTTGCCTACTCATTTAATGACACCGAATACAGCTATGATTTTACTAGCTTTAATCGCGTCAACTTTCCTGGTTTAGATTGTTTACCACCTGGCGGCTCTACCATGATCCATTTAACACTTTCCCAATACGCAGTTACAGCCAGTGAGGACCTTAGCTTTCCCGAGGTCACTGGAATCACGCTTGCCTTAGAAGCTGAATACAACATAGTGGCCGACGATACCACCTACACCGCACTGACCCCGGATTATATGGAGTGGTTGTACGTGAACGGTTCGCCGGGGATCCGATTCGCCTTTACTAACAACACCGGCGTGCAACTCGTGCAAGACGACACACACCCAGTGTGGTATTACGATGATGATGGCTACCCAATATTAAGAAGTTATGTGTACTTACACACCCAACTTGGCGTAGAGGATTATGAACTCATCGAAAGTGATTATATTATTAACGACGGTGATCAAGTGCTGTTATTAGATGACTCGGCCGAAATAGCCATTCTTGCTCTGGGCGGAGGCACCGCGGTCAGGGCTGTACTGTACCCCGATTTATAAGCTATTCACTTTAACGAGTAAAAACACTCAAGGGTATTGATGCTAACGCACAATACCCTTTTTACTGTTTTAACGGATAGCGGTCATACACCGGACAAGTAGAAGTCAGTGCGTCCCAAATCTCCTGCGCCGCTTGTGTCTGACCAAACTGCTGTGCCAACCAGGCTAAATACGTTTTCGACTTAACGTTAAGCCTCTCGCCATGGGCTAACAATTGGCTGATGATAGACTCAAAATGGGGAAACACATGTTGCGTAACGCCCAACTGCTTTAGGCGTGCTTTATAATAAGCTTTAGCAACTTGCTGACTCACTGACGCATTGCCTAACAGCTCGTCCTTATCAATCAACAATAAGGCCTGCTGATATGCGTTAATGGCATTATCAACTTGCTGCAACTGCCAGTAAACGTCACCAACATCGCCCCAAATCTGATGAATATTCACAGCTTTTCGTTTACTAATGGCCCTTAGTTTGTAGTCTAATGCGGTGTGAAAATTGTGCTGATAGTAAAACACGGTGCCGAGGTTTTCATAGCCCAATGCACTGTGCTCAAAATGAGTAATGAGTTCGCCGTAAGTGGCTTTTGCCCCAGCCAGATCGTCTAAGCACAACTGTATAATTCCCAGATTAGAAAGGATCACCTCTTGCTTCACAAACTGATTGGCAGCCTTAAAATTTTTTAAGGCCATTTCAATATTGCCCTTGGCAAAATAGTAATTGCCAAGGGTATTGTATGCATGCCAGTTGTCAGAAGACAGAGCCAGCGCTCGGTTGATAAAGCGTGGAATATTCTCATCCGATACAGCGCTACTCTCGTTGCCACTCCATATCTGCAAGGTCAATTCTGCTAAAAGACTCAAGGCATCGGCGTTATGAGGCGCGGATACCAGGGCTGCTTGCACCATGGCCAGTGCATTGGCCTTTTCGCCCAAACGCGATAGTAGCTCGGCCTTGGCAAGAATGACCGAAATATGAGGGGCTGCGAGCGCGCCGGCCTTCGCACAATCGCTAGCCGCCCGCTCTAATAATGTGGCTTCTTCTCCCTGCCAACTCATATTCGCTTTGATTCGACAAGACTCTGCATAGGCTAAGCCGTAATTAGGGTCGAGCTCTCGAGCCTGTTCAATACTCGCTAAGGCGCGCTGGTAATGGGACATATTGTAGCTAGTGTAGCTGCGATCTACACCTTCAACATAGGCCCGAAAGGCAGCGGGTTGAGCAATAGATTGCGGCGCTAACGCCTTACCGACAAGCACTCGATTTAAGCGTTTAAAAAGCGTACGAACAATATTTTCTGTGCGAGCGCGCTGCGCCTCGGGATGAAAAACCTCTTGTAACGCCACCAAACTATGCCGCGCTGAGGCCAAGGTAACTGTGATCCCCCAGTAGTGTTTTGCGCGAGTATGTTGCAAGCGTATCACCACGTGTGCATCCCACATTTCAATAGCGGCTTTGTTGCTCATCGACGTGGCATCGTTATCGTCAATAAGCACAGCATTAATGGTCGGCTTGTCGTGAGTGTACTCAACAAACTTTGCGCCAAGGCCACGCAGCTCAAGATCGGCAATCACTATGACACGAGTAGGGCCAATAGCGGGAACCAAGCTGGCGAAATGCGTACTGTTCGTACTGTCACCCCTATCTTGTGGTATTAGCCCAACTATCAGGCTTACAATAATCGCCGTACTGACAAATGCAAACGCCAACCAAGGTAATGCGCGCCTTATTCTTGACCTAGCCTCAGTACGTTTAACCTGGTCGCCATCGTCACTTTCGGCCTTTTCAGCGCCGGTGTCTTGTTCAGCGCTTTGTCCTTTTGCCAAGGTAAATACTGACGGATCATCAGAAGCTAGTATGAGAGTGTAAACCTTTACGCCTAAGGCTTTTGCTACCCGCGTGAGATTGTGAAAAGATACAGGTTGCTCGCGAAACACCTTGTTGATCAAATCTTTGGGCGGGCTCGACAAATTCTCGAGATCAGCCAAGTATTTGGCTAACTGAATTTGCGTACTAAAGCCTTTATCCGCCATGGCGGCTTCTAATTTTTGTCGCGACGCTTTTACGCCGCGTACTCTTCGTCGATTTTCCATATCACTTGAGCTCACACCCGCATTGCATACCGCAAAGTCACCATGTAACCAATTTCGTAACAAGGCCCCCAATAACTCTCACAGTTAAATTCGACCCCATAAAAACCGCTACTATGCTGCCGTACTTTGCATATATTGCCGAGAAGAGATTACTTTTCAATCAGTTTTTGGGGAAATGACGATAAAAATTACTCGTTTGTGCAACGATAGGCATCGACTGATCACGACTTACCACCTTGTTATCGATAAGCCTCTCATGCCAGTTCAATGAAAAGTAAGCCCCGTGAACATTGCGCTTAAGGCAGTACAATTGAGCAATAAATTAACCAATTCTAACGCCAGCGGTGCGCTAGCCTGCGGTGCCATTGGTGAATAAATTTATAAAGACACTCTTCATAATTTAATCAATACGTTTTACATCATGTATTTTAAGATGGTAAACGGATCATATCAATATTATCAATATGGACAGGCATCTTTTTAGGTTGTGGTGATAACAACTTAATATTTTTTAGTGAGTACCAACAAAAAACTATAAT
>NZ_JAUORV010000014.1 GCF_030548205.1 Aliiglaciecola sp. 3_MG-2023
GATATGTTTTTAACCTTTGAAACACATTTTAGTGTGGCAGCCGGACAAACAGACACTTTAAAGCACTACAAACGAAAACGTCGGCAAATGAGTTCATTGGGTTAACGCTCTTCTGAATCACTTTTCATTTCAGGCATTTTTTTGCACAAGAAGCAGGCCTAGCCTCGCGCTAAATACATCTCAAAAGCACTTACCCACCGCAGATACCGAATCGCTGCATGCATTTATCTAAAATAAGGGCGTAAAAACACTTCGTTAACTATTTTTACAAATAATTAACCGAGCTGGTTAGTATTTTAAAAGGTGCCTGTCCATAAAAAAATGCTGTATTTTAAAAGGTGCCTGTCCATAAAAAAATGCTGGCTGTCCATGAAAAGAACTCTGGGTGTCCATGACAAAAAGGTGGGTGTCCATGAAAAGAAAAAAGAGCGAAAATTCGCTCTTTTTTGGTGTTACACATAGTGTCTCATTTAAAAGACACCCGTTTATGATTAATTACAATCAGAAACGTCTCCACCCGTTTTCTCTTTCATTTTGATGCAGGCTTCTTTTATCTTGTCAGCGCTAGCTTCTTTCATTTCTTCTACTTCATCCCCAGCATCTTCCATCATTTCTGAGGCTTTATCTTGTGCTGCATCTTTCATTTCTGACGCTTTTTCGCTTGCGTCGTCCATCATGTCTGCCGCTTCATCCTTGGCGTCGTCAAGATAATCTGAAGTTTCTTCCTTCATCTCTTCCATTTCTTCAGTCATTTCAGCTTTGGTTTCACTGGTTGATTCTTTTTGGGCTTCTGAACACCCAGCAAGGCCTAAGCTAGCGATAAATAGTGATAATACAATTTTCTGATTGATTGTTTTCATTGTGTTTCCTTTAGTCCATTTTAAAGTGCTGTTTCTTTTTTAAGTGATCGAGCGAAGGTCAATGTCACAAATAAAAAGATACCAACGTAGCATATCGTAGAAATTATAGCCGACATTAACCTACTAGATAAATCGGCAGGCTTGAAAATTGCCATCAAGGTGACAACAGTCGCTAATATTAACCAGAATAACATAATCGAACTCCTTTCTATGTGCCACTTGAAACAACTGATTGTTAACCTGTCGTTTCCATCAGTGAAAACAGAAAAATAGCAAATAAATCTTACTGTTTTATGATGAATTAAATAATATTTTAAGTATTGCTTAATCTATGCCAAAGTTTCATCTATTTGATTATTAATGGTTTTATTATTCTTGGTGCTGTTTGGTCGGGTTATATTGGATAAATTAGTCTGTTTTTTAATACACCTTTGGTGCGACTTGTCTTTTTTGGGGCAATTTTTTAAGCATTATATCCAACACAACTGCACTCAAAGGTTATCTTCCGCTAACATTTTTTTAATTTTTTTGGCATACTCACCGCCAATTTCTCCCGTTGCGGAGCGAGAAAGCAATTTTGGTTAAATGGATAACAATAGTGATACTAATTTGTGACAGTAATAGGCAGGCAAGCAGAATATGAATAAAACGTCAGTGTTGTTTGCCGAAGATGGAGTATTGTCTACTGCTATTGAAGGGTTCAGTCCCCGCGCTTCACAAATTGCTATGTCTAACGCCATTGAGCAATGTATTGATGATCAAGTTCCACTCATTGTTGAGGCGGGTACCGGCACAGGGAAAACCTTTGCTTATTTAGCCCCTGCGATGATCAGTAATAAAAAAGCGATTATTTCAACGGGCACAAAAAATCTTCAAGAGCAGCTATTTCACCGAGATTTGCCGCTACTTAAAAAAGCCTTAAAAAGTAATCGCCAAGCGGCGTTACTCAAGGGGCGGTCTAATTACCTTTGTTTGCACCGATTAGGACAACACAGTGGTAATAGCACTTTGCTAGAGCGCACAACCTTAGATGAGTTAACCCAAGTCAGACAATGGGCCTCCACCACTAACACTGGCGACATGGGAGAGCTTAAATCATTGGCTGAAAATGCCAGAGTTCTGCCCTTAGTCACCTCTACAGTTGATAATTGTCTTGGCCGAGATTGTCCTGACTACGAAGATTGCTATTTAGTGAAAGCTCGCAATAAAGCGATGGATGCGGATATTGTCGTGGTCAATCATCATTTGTTCTTCGCTGATATGGCATTAAAAGATACAGGTTTTGGGGAATTAATTCCCGAAGCGGATGTGGTGGTATTCGATGAAGCCCACCAAATTCCCGATATTGCCAGTGAGTATTTTGGAGAAGCGCTTTCCAGTCGACAAATACATGATTTAGCACGAGATATTGAAATTATAAAACGGACTCAACTCAAAGACGCAGAACAACTGGTTAAGGTTGCTGAAAAATGTCGTTTGATTGCCGCGGATTTACGGATTTTATTTCCCGTCACTCCAGAACGTGGTAATTGGCGACAGATGTTAAAACGTCCAGAGGTTGAAGCGCAAATTAGTAAGTTGGACGAGTCGTTAACGGTGCTTTATGAAGTGATTAAAATTCATTTGGGGCGAGAGAAAGAACTGGATACCCTATTTGAAAGGGTAACTCATGCCAAAGCAAAATTGGCAGTGTTAAACGATGTCAATCAAAAAGGGGTGAGCTTATGGTATGAAACAACACCCAAGCACATTGTTTTGCATTTAACGCCATTAAGCATTGCTAAACGTTTTGCCAGTTTTATTGAAGAGCCTAAACGCAGTTGGGTTTTCACTTCTGCCACTTTGATGGTTGATGGTGGTTTTGCCCACTTTCAACGTCTAATGGGCTTGGATAATGCTAAAACCCTAGCTTTAGATAGTCCCTTTGATTATCAACAACAAGCGGTACTGTGCGTGCCTCGGTATTTACCCGAACCTAGTAGTTGGGAGATGCGACAAAATTTACTGGAAGTCGCTATAACCTTAATTAAAGCGAGTAAAGGGCGTTGTTTCCTGCTATTCACGTCCCATGCAATGCTGAAAATTATCGCTGAAAGTTTAGAGGAACATATTGATAACCCAATTTTAGTGCAAGGCACCACGACCAAACGAGCCTTACTAGACGAATATGTCAGCAACAAACAAGCGGTTCTATTAGGTACAGGTGCATTTTGGGAAGGAGTAGATGTGCGCGGTGACGATTTGACCTGTGTAATGATAGATAAACTCCCGTTTGCGGCACCGGATGATCCACTTTTGCAGGCGCGAATTGAAGATTGTCGAAAATCAGGCGCAAATCCATTTGCGCAAATACAAATCCCCCAAGCGGTTATTTCCCTAAAACAGGGGGCAGGGCGACTCATTCGTGATGAAAAAGACAAAGGGGTGTTGGTGATCTGCGATAATCGTCTGATCACCAAAGATTATGCAAAAACGTTTTTAGCTAGTTTACCGCCAATGAAGCGTACCCGTGATTTATCGGTGGCGGTCGATTTTTTAACTGAATTAAACTCCTCTGAAGGCCTGTGAATTGATGAAGATACTTGCGATAGATACAGCCACTGAAGCCTGCTCTGCGGCGATTCTTATTGAACAAAAAACGGATTCCATATTTGAAGTTTGTCCCCAGCAGCATAGCCAAAAATTACTGCCTATGGTGGAACAGTTATTACAGCGGAACAATCAAACATTAGCAGAAATGGATTATTTGGTGTTTGGACGCGGTCCAGGCAGCTTCACGGGGGTCCGTATTTCAACCGGTATTATTCAAGGCTTGGCACTCGGCACTGAAAAACCGGTTATTGGTATTTCTACCCTGGCGGCCATGGCACAGCAAGCCATTGATGAGACGCAGGCCAAGTTAATTGCGGTTGCCATAGATGCTCGAATGGATGAAGTGTATTTTGCGTTATATCGCAATGAGAATAATTTAGCCCGTTTGGTTGGCGAAGAGCAAGTGCTTTCAGCTGATGCTGTGCTGGCGCTATTAACCGAGGAACCGGACGTACTATGCGGAACCGGTTGGGCGGCTTACCCTGCCTTTCAAACAATAGTAGAAAAAACAGGACAGGCATCAATTCTTTATCCCGCTAGTGCGGCTATGATGCCATTAGCAATCGAAACTATTGCTCAAGGGAGTTTTGGTGAGGCTGAGAACATTCAACCGGTATATTTACGTGATAAGGTCACCTGGAAAAAGCTACCAGGCAGAGAATAACCCCTTGATTGCCGAACGTCCTTTTTCAGATTTTGTTCTTTTTTACACAGGCACATGTTTTGTGCATGATTATTGCTGTTTAAAATGGTTTGACAGGTAAAAAGGAGGCTAGAGTTTAGCTTAGTGGAAATTAAATCTTCGTTAGTTGCTGCGCAAAATCAACTAACAATCACGCCCACTGCTCGTGAACCGCAAAAACAAGCGGAAGCGCAAGAGCAACAAAATCAAAGACGTGACACTGAGTTGCCTCGTCAGCAGGTTGTTACGCGTCAAAATACACCAGAAGCATTTGCTCAAGCTGAACGTTTTAGCCAACAAAAAAGCAACTCATCACAACCTCAAGATTTTACTGCTCGTCAAGCGATAGACGCCTACCAATCTCTCGCCAAGGAAAACCAACGTAGTGAAATTCAATCGTTAATGGGGATTGATACATTCGTCTAGTATCGGCTTTTTTGAATCCTGTCGCATACAGTTTTAGTGTAATATTTTGCGCTTATTTGCTAAGCTAATTTATAGTGGGTTTGGCATTTATATCCCAAAATGAAGTTGATTCAACCAATATTCAAACCTATTGTGAGTATGGGGTGTTACTATTATTTAGAGTGAGTTTAGAAGCAAGTCCAATTGATTTAATAACATGAAGTGATAGATTCATGGTCTGTTTAGCGAAAAGACGAGTAGAAGATAAATACGGAGCCTAATCATCTCAGGTTGTATTAAATCTAGTTAATTGAATTTAAGTAGTAAAGGGGATTCTCATGTTAGCGAAAATCACGATATTTATATCAGTAGTTCTGATGGCGGGCTGTACGGTCATCCCTGATAGCATTCAGGTAGATGAAGGAACCACGCTACTTGAATATCAGCAAGTTACTAGCAATCCCGAAAACAATATTGGGAAAATTGTTCGTTGGGGGGGCGTGATTGCTGAAATAACCAACTTACCAGATGCCACTATGGTTGAAGTTGTAGACTTTCCGCTTCGCTCCTATGGCAGACCTTCGGTATCAAACCAGAGTATGGGGCGATTTCGGGTTTATATCGACGGCTTTATTGATCCCGTGGTGTTTGAAAAAGGTCGTGCAATTACCTTTACCGGAAAAGTTACAGGTTCAGAAGAGGGAATGGTGGGCGAGCACAAGTTTGTCTTCCCAACAATTCAATCTACCGGATATCATCTTTGGAAAGAATTAGAGCAAGTCAACGTAAGAACCATAAGTATGTGGCCATATGGAAACTACTGGGGATGGCCATACCGCCCTTATCATCAGCGTGTGTTTATCCGTCGTAGTAACGATAGCCCCTCTGGTGGTGCTTCAACGCCAATCAGAACGCAGCAACCTAGTCGTTCGTCACAGTCACGAAATAACAGTGTAAGAACTATTGATAAAGAGCCTTAAACAGTGATTTTTAGGCAATTATAACTAATCACGATAGCGGTGTATCACGGCGGATAATTTCCGGTGGTGGCAATAAAGTGTTAAAAAGCGGCATGTACTTGCCGCTTTTTTGTTTTTCACAACATGCCTAAAAGGATATGAAAATGCATGATGTCAGGTTTTCTTTGCCTAACCTTGAGTTAGCTGGACTTGCTAATGGTCATACCGATAAACCCCTTATTATTGCTTTGCACGGATGGTTGGATAATGCGGCCAGTTTTATCCCTTTATCTCACTATTTGAATGATTATCACTTGATCGCTATTGATTTTGCAGGGCACGGTCATTCTAGCCATCGCAGTGCGGATGCCCATTATCACCAAATTGACTTTGTGCATGACTTACATGAACTCGTATTGAGTCAAGGCTATAAAAACTTTATTTTACTTGGACATTCAATGGGCGGAATTGTCGGCTCATTGTATGCAAGTAGCTTCCCTGAATTTGTGTCTCATTTCATTACCATTGAATCATTTGGCCCCATGTCTAAGGATGCGCAAACTAGTCCTGTGCAAATGCGTGAGTCTATTGAAAGCCGTTTGAAATTGCGGGCAAGGGAAGCGAAACACCCCAAAAGTTATGATTCTGTTGTTAATGCTAGAGCATTAGTTGGCGATTTGAGCGAAGAGGCTGCTACACTTTTAGTGAATCGAAATTTGCTCGAACAAAATGGACAGCTCCGTTTTCGCACAGATAGACGGCTTCGCACTCTGTCGTCTATTCGACTAACAGATGAACAAGCCAAACATTTCATGCAAAATATTCAAGCTCCTACGTTAGCGATTATGGGTACCTCTGGATATGAAGTTATGCGTGAAAAAATGCAGGAAAGATTTGATTGGGTGACGAACCTTTCTCATGTGACGTGTGAAGGGGGACATCACTTACATATGGATTACCCACAACAAATTGCAGCTAAATTGCTTAATTTTCTGGCGGACACGCCATTAAAACAATAAAATTAGAAAACAATCAGGTCTTACCTGTATTAATTTTAATGTTCATTCGTTAAGATCATGTAACTGTATTGAGAAGCATAAGCCCTGGAGGCACAATGGACAAAATTTGGTTAGAGCACTACGACCCCAATATTCCTGCAGAAATTGACCCAGAGCGTTATTCTTCAATAGTTGATATATTCGAACAATCGGTTTCGACTTACGCGAATAATACTGCGTTTATCAATATGGGTCACAGTATTACCTTTGCCGAGTTAGACACTTTATCTGCACAATTTGCAGCTTATTTGCAAAGTGAAGGGTTACAAAAAGGTGATCCTGTTGCCATTATGATGCCTAATGTTATTCAATATCCCGTGGCACTATTTGGCATTTTGCGTGCAGGATTAACCGTGGTAAATGTCAATCCACTTTATACTGCACGAGAACTGCAACACCAATTAAACGATTCGAATACCAAAGCTATTGTCATAATTGAGAATTTTGCATCTACTTTGGCGCAAGTCATTGAGCAAACCAATGTGCAAAAGGTTCTGCTAACTCAGGTTGCTGATATGTTTCCGGCACCTAAACGTTGGCTCATGAATTTTGCCGTAAAATACATTAAAAAAATGGTGCCGAAGTTCTCTATTGCGAAAACTGAAAGTTTCCTATCTGCTATTAAAAAAGGAGCTTCCTTAACCTATACCCGGCCTGAAATAAGCAATGATGAAATTGCTTTTTTACAATATACCGGCGGCACGACTGGTGTATCAAAAGGGGCGATGCTCACTCATCGCAATATGGTAGCGAACCTAGAACAAATTTCGTCAGTATTACAGACGGTTATTCAACCGGGAAAAGAACTGGTGGTCACTGCGCTACCGCTTTATCATATATTTGCCTTGCAAGCGAATTGCCTGACATTTGTTAAGTTTGGGTGTCCAAGCCTGTTAATCACAAACCCTCGAGATATGACCGGCTTTGTAAAAGAAATGTCGGAACATCCGTGGACAGTGATCACTGGGGTGAATACCTTATTTAATGGTTTACTCAATACCCCCGAATTTAACGATCTTGACTTTTCAGATTTGAAGTTTGCTTTAGGTGGCGGCATGGCGGTGCAGCGCTCGGTGGCTGAAAAGTGGCAAAAAGTAACAGGCAAAGTCTTGTTGGAGGGCTATGGGTTAACCGAATGTAGTCCTGTGGTCAGCGTGAATCCTCCGCAACTGGAGAGTTATAAAGGTTCTATTGGGATGCCGGTTTCCTCAACAGACATTAAATTGTGTGACGATGATGGCAATGAAGTCCCTATGGGCCAACCCGGGGAAATGTACGTTAAAGGGCCGCAAGTGATGAAAGGTTACTTAAATCGTCCCGAGGCAACCGACGAGGTGATTCAAGATGGTTGGTTATTAACCGGTGATATCGCTACGGTTGACGAACAAGGCTATTTTTATATCGTCGATAGAAAAAAAGACATGATTCTAGTGTCAGGGTTTAACGTATTTCCTAATGAAATTGAGGAAGTCGCAGCAATGCACGATCAAGTCGTTGAAGTCGCTGCTGTTGGTGTGCCTAGTGAATCATCCGGGGAAGCAGTAAAACTCTTTGTCGTCCGTAACTCCGATGAATTGACGGAAAAAATCTTGATCGATCACTGTCGTAAAAATTTAACCGGGTACAAAGTACCAAAATTTGTTGAATTTAGAGACGAGCTTCCAAAGACAAATGTTGGTAAGATACTGCGCAAAGAGCTGCGCGATTAAGTTAAACGAAATCTTTTACTATTTCATTTAAATCAAAAAGCCGGCTCATGTCGGTTTTTTATTTTCTAGGTGTCCATCTTTTCATATGCAATATACCCTTATAACTAGTTTCGAAGCATTACAATCCTTTTGTGATCAAGCCAGCAACGCGTCTGCCATTGCCGTTGATACCGAATTCGTGCGAACCAGAACCTTGTACCCTAAGTTAGGCTTGATTCAAGTTTTTGATGGTGTTTCACTGGTTCTTATCGATCCCTTAGAAATTGATGACTTATCACCTCTGGTGGATCTTTTTGCTAACCCGGATGTAGTGAAAGTCTTGCATTCCTGCTCTGAAGACTTAGAGACGTTTTGGCATAGCCTGAAAGTGATCCCGACGCCTATTTTTGATAGCCAATTTGCAGCGTGTTTATTAAATATGGGAGCTACATTAGGTTACGCTAATCTCATTGAGCTAATGTTAGATATTAAACTCGATAAAGGTGAGTCGCGGACAGATTGGATAGCTCGTCCCCTTAGTAAAGAGCAGTGTCAATATGCTGCAAATGACGTTCTCTACTTGTTGCAAATTTATCCTCAATTAAGTGAACAAATTGCAGCGTTAGGAAGAACGGAATGGATTTATCAAGAAATGCGTCAACTGGCATTGAAAAAGTCCATTAACCTTCCGGCTGAGCTGGCTTATTTAAATATTAAAAACAATTGGAAGTTGTCAGGAATTTCATTGTATTTACTTAAAATATTAGCCAAGTGGCGCATCGAGCAGGCGCGAATTCGTGACTTGGCGTTAAATTTTGTCGTGCGTGAATCCAATCTCGTTGAAGTCGCAAGAACCTTGCCTAGTCACAAAGGTGCGATATTTGCCATTGATGGTATGACGCCACAGGAAGCGCGGATCCATTCAGAAGCCTTACTGAGTTTGGTGGAAGAAGCCAAACTCGCGCCCGTTGAGGTCTACCCGCCGCCTGTTGAAAGGTTAATCACCCACAAAGGATTCAAAAAAGCGTCTGCTGAAATACGAGCTTTATGTCAATTAAAAGCAGATGAGCTTGAAATACCCGTTGAAGTTATAGGCTCTAAAAAACAAATCCAACAATTGTTAAAATATCATTGGCATCAACAAGATGAACTGCGGGAAATGGGATTAAAACCTGATTTAATGCAAGGCTGGAGAGAGGAGTTGCTAGGTGATGAGGCCCTTAAAATAGTGGCCAAATATGGGGAGATTCGATAATGCTTGTGTATGTGTACAAAAGTAATAAAAAGCAGCAAACCTATCTCTACGTTTTACAAAAAGATAACTTTGATGATGTGCCAAAACCCCTTATGGAAACCTTTGGCCCCCCTAGTTTTGTGATGATTCTCGCTCTGCAAAAACGTCAAAAATTGGCCCAGGTGGATATTCATAAATTAACCACTGAATTGAATTCAAAAGGTTTTTATTTACAACTACCTCCACCAAATGAAGACTTATTAAAGGCACACAAACAATCACAATTAAAGAGTAAAGGTTAAATTGGCGACATGATCAAATTAGTGAACCGGCACTGCATTCTATTTTTAATTCTGCTGTTAAGTTTTCCCCTTTGTGCTCAAAAATCAGAACAAGGCTACGGCGATTATGTGGAGCAACTTAAGCAGGAAGCGATTTCAGAAGGTTTCGAGGTTGAATTTGTTGAACAAACGTTTGCCGACATAACATTCTACAAACGCGCCATCAAAGCAGATAAAAATCAACCAGAGTCTAAAATCACCCTAGATAAATATTTGCGCACGCGGGTACCAGATTGGAAGGTGAAACAAGCCATTGATTTGTATACTCAACATCAGCAGGTTTTAGAAAAAATAGGTGAAGAATACGGTGTGCAACCGCGCTTTATTGTCGCCTTATGGGGTAACGAAAGTAATTTTGGAAAGATAATGGGAAATTATTCGGTTATTTCTGCGCTATCTACCTTAGCCTATGAAGGACGACGTGAAACGTTCTTTAAAAAGCAGTTGTTTGCGGCTTTGACGATTTTACAGCAAGGTCATATTCAAAAGTCACAGTTTCTCGGTTCTTGGGCGGGAGCAATGGGCCAAAGCCAATTCATCCCAACTTCTTTTCTTACCTACGCAGTTGACTATGATAAAGATGGTAAAAAAGATATCTGGAGCAACCCCAAAGATGTCTTTGCATCCATTGCTAATTACTTAAGTAAAGAAGGATGGGATGACAGTATAACCTGGGGACGCCAAGTTCGTATTCCTGCCGATTTTGATTTGAGCTTAGCGGGTTTAACTAAATCTAAGATGAAATCATTAAGTGCATGGCAGGCACTAGGAGTGAGACGCTACAATGGTGCAGATTTGCCCAATGTAGACTTACAAGCCTCGTTAATTATGCCCGATGATGAGCATGGTCGGATCTATTTGGTTTATTCCAACTTTCATACGCTTATGCGCTGGAATCGTTCAACCTATTTTGGCAGTGCAGTTAGTTATCTGGCCGATCGAATTAAAAAGGGGTCTTAGATGGAATATAGTCATAAAACGATTAATGGTCAGCCTATTCAGCTACCCGTTGGCAAAGTTGTATGCGTGGGACGTAATTATGTGGACCATGTTGAAGAATTGGCTAATGAAATACCCGATAACCCATTATTATTTATGAAACCTTCGACTAGCCTATGTGATGTAAATAATCCGATTTCGTTACCTCCCGAAACCTTAGGAAATTGTCATAACGAATTGGAAGTGGCCATTCTGATGCAGTCTCCGTTAAAAAACGCTTCCCAGGCAGATTGCCTCAATGCTATCTATGGAGTGGGTCTGGCACTGGATTTAACCCTACGAGATTTGCAGAGTAAACTTAAATCTAAAGGTTTACCTTGGGAGCGAGCTAAAGCCTTTGATGGGGCTTGTCCGATGTCGGGTTTTGTTGAGGTTGGGGAACTGGCTGATCTTCAAAGTTTAGATTTTAGTTTGCACATTAATCAACAACTCAGACAGCACGGAAATACGTCTCTGATGATCTGGAACCTTGCTTCTTTATTGTCACAAATTAGCGAGGTTTTCACTTTGTTGCCCGGTGATATAGTGCTAACAGGGACACCCAAAGGCGTGGGTCCCTTGCATCCTGGTGATCAATTGTGTTTGAGTTTACATGAGCATTTTAGTGTAAACAGCAAAGTGCTGGTGGCAACATGAGCTTAGCAGCAAACTTTTGGCAGACGAAATCGTTAGCACAAATGAATCGTCAAGAGTGGGAGGCCGTTTGTGACGGCTGCGCTAAATGTTGCTTACACAAAATCATAGATGAAGGTGACAAAGAAGACAGTGTCAAAGAAGAAAGCGCCACAGAAGACATTCTCTCAGAAGTTAGTGCTGGGCAAGTTGATGAACTCCCCGTAAACGCGCCTCAAGAAGACTCTGCCAATCAAGTCACGCCTTCCCAAACCGCGCAATTGCCTAACACTGAAGAGTTACATTTTACCAATGTTGTGTGCAGCTATTTAAATACTAAAACATGTGCTTGTACCCAATACGCAGACCGTGATGAACTGGTGCCAGAATGTGTCACATTATCCCAGGATAACCTTCATCAGCTTGCCTACATGCCGCCTAGTTGCAGTTATCGTAGACTTAACGAAGGCAAAGGGCTGCCTAGCTGGCATCCATTACTGCATAAGAATAAAAAGTCAGAAATGCACAAGGCTGGTATGTCTGTGCGGGGAAAAACCGTATTCGACAAAGACGTGGATGAGCGCGACTTTGAAGATCACATCGTGATTTGGCCGTTGAACGAAATCGATTAACTTGCGGGTTAATCGATTTCTGTGTTTAGCCGTTGGTTTGACTTAAAAGCTGCGGCGGGTAAAAAGTCGACTGAATAAAACCACGGTAAACACGGCGCTGTAAATTGCAAACACCACAATCATCCATTCAGGCATACTCATATTGATAAATTCCCAATCAATACTGCCGCAATCACCAGTGGCAGCAAACATGTTGGGCAACCAATTGTGCAAGGGAAGGAATGCTGGGAAGTTAGGGACAATTTCACAGGAAACAAAAAACGGGTTAGTTTCGTTCTGGATATCTACGTGCTCCATGGCGATAAACATGCCCCATATAGCCGAGATCCCCCAGGTCACAAAACCGATAAATCGAGTGATGATATTGTTTTTGAGGGCAGGGAGTAAACCTGCGAACAGTAAACCAAATACGGCTGTGCGTTGATAAATGCACATGATGCATGGCTTAAGATCTAATCCGTATTGAAAAAACAGCGCGGTTACAATCAAGGCCAATGCAGACAACGTTAGCGTCAACCAAGCCCATCGCGTTGACGCTAAATTGCCCAAGTATACAAATATGTTCATTTTGATGAATTTTATCCTAAATTTTAGTGAGCGCTAGGGGCACCCGCGGCTTCGCTTGGAACATGATGGTTTATCCAATGCAGATTATATAAAACGTCGGTCAGTTCCTGTAAACCAAAATAGGTTGTAGCCAAACCTACTAGGGTTAAGACAATTGTAAAGGGGAATGCCATATAAACCATAGTACCATATGATAAGCGCAGTAAAGGCGCGATAGCGGACGTTAACAAGAATAAAAATGCCGCTTGTCCATTCGGGGTGGCTACACTGGGTAAATTCGTTCCTGTGTTAATAGCGACGGCTAACAAATCAAACTGATCTCGGGTGATTTGTCCATTTTGCAGCGCTGTGGTGACTTCGGTAATGTAGACCGAGCCTACAAAGACATTGTCGCTGACCATAGATAACACTCCGTTGGCGAGGTAGAACATCACCAGTTGAGTTTTACCTTCAAACGTTAGCACGTAGTTAATTACGGGTGTAAATAGGCCTTGGTCAATGATCACCGCCACAACACCAAAAAACACACATAGCAGGGCAGTAAAAGGTAAGGCTTCTTCAAACGCTTTACCAATAGAATGCTCTTCAATAACGCCACACATGGTGGTGGCCAGTACAATTACTGATAAACCAATAAGACCCACTTCTGCTAAATGTAAAGCTAAGCCGATGATTAACCAAATACCGATAATGGCTTGGGTAAAGAGTCTAGCGGTATCTAATTTTGTACGTTGTTTATCCATCTGAGTGTTGTAATCACTCAAAATGCCTCTTACGACAGGCGGCAATTGCGCGCCGTATCCGAACCATCCCATTTTTTCGACGAAATAGGCGGTAAGCAAGCCTGAAAAGAAAACAGGAATCGTAATCGGCGCCATGCGAACGAAAAATTCACCAAAACCCCATGATGCTTTGTCTGCAATGATCAAGTTTTGCGGTTCACCAACCATGGTCATAACGCCACCTAGCGCTGTTCCTATAGCTGCGTGCATCATCAGGTTACGAAGAAATGCTCGGAAGTTCTCTAAATCATCACGACTTGGTTGGGCTATTTCATCATCACTGGAATGATCGTGATCGATGTGGAAATCTTTACCTGAGGCCACTTTATGATAAATACTGTAGAAGCCTAAACCTACAGCAATAATTACTGCAATTACCGTCAATGCATCTAAAAATGCAGATAAAAATGCCGAAGCGATAATAAAGGCTAAGGATAGTGCGCGTTTGTTTTCTATCTTTATTAATAGCTTAGTAAACAAATACATCAGTAGATCTTTCATGAAGTAAATGCCTGCGACCATAAATACCAGCAGCAAAACCACACTAATATTTACAGTTATTTCATGATACATATGACCTGGAGATGTCATGCCTATGAAAAGTGCTTCTATGAGCAATAACCCGCCGGGTTGCAGCGGGTAGCATTTTAGGGCCATTGCCAAGGTGAAGATAAATTCCAAAACCAACACCCAACCAGCAATATAGGGACTAACAAAATAAAATAAAATTGGGTTTAAGATTAAAAACCCTACAATAACCTGCTTGTACCAATCCGGAGCATGGCCTAAAAAGTTTTTGTAAATAGCTTGAGTCATTGAAACTTGCATAGAGGAGTCCTTTTACTCATCGACCTGAAGTGCAATCGCAAATATTTATCCCTTCATTTTTAAAAGGTAAGCGCAATAAATGCAAGGTAAATCTGTTGTTAATCAGTGAATTGATACTATTTGAACAGATATTGCTCAGCTTTGCGACAGATAAAGTCTATTAAATAATTAACATACTGTTAAACTTTCGTTGTTCCATATAAAATTCATCTGGTACAATGAGTTATCAACATGACACTAAAATGATAATAAGAGAGCCGTTGCATGATTTACAAGGCACAAAGTCCAGCAGGATTTGCAGAAGAATATATTGTTGAGTCAATATGGAGTGGGCGATTTCCGCCAGGGACGATTTTACCGGCGGAGCGTGAGTTGTCAGAACTCATAGGCGTGACTCGCACAACTCTGCGAGAAGTACTTCAAAGACTTGCCCGAGATGGTTGGCTAACAATTCAGCATGGTAAACCTACCAAAGTGAATAATTTTTGGGAAACGTCGGGTTTAAATATCCTTGAAACACTGGCACGTTTAGATCAAGAAGGGATTTCCGAATTAGTTGATCACCTGTTAGCGGCGAGAACAAATTTAAGTGCAGTATTTATTCGTGGTGCAATTAAAAATAATGCTTCAAGGGTGAAGGAGATCCTCAAAGGATATCAAGATATTCCCGAAGACGGGGCTGCGTTTGCCTTATTCGATTATCAAATTAACCACGACATGGCGTTTGCTTCAGGTAACAAAGTGTATGTTTTGATGATGAATGGTTTTAGAGGTTTGTATTCTCGAATTGGTGGATACTATTTCTCTTGCCCTAAATCTCGTGAATTATCTCGAAACTATTATCAAAAATTAATGGAATTAGCTGATGCAGAAGAATTTGATAAAGTTGTGTCTGTTGTACGCGAATATGGAATAGAGTCAGGTAAAATTTGGCATGAAATTCGCGCCGAAATGCCTAAGGATTTGGTTGATTAAATATTTTGCTGTGTATTCATTGTTCGCAGATAGTGAATACACCGCAGTGCTTCTGTGAACATAACGCTAATAATATGAATGTTAGTTTATAAGTTGAAATCTCTCCTCAAAACGCCTATCCCTACGATCCATTATTAATATTTTAAAGTCATTTAATTTCAAATGGTTGCACTAATGTTTCGAATTAATTTGGATTAATTTGTAAGATTAGTATGCGCTTTCTAATTTTGATCGTTAACCTTGATTACAGTCAACAAATCGAGGAAATAATCATGACTAATTTAGACGCAATCAAAAGTAAAGTTTCAGACGCTGAAGATTTTGCACGTAAAATCTGGTTAGCTGGTTTAGGTGCTTATGGTAAGAGTTTCGACGAAGCTCAAGGTCAATACGAAAAATTGACCACTGAAGCAGGTAAAGTATTTGAAGAGCTAGTAGAAAAGGGCGAAGTATTAGAAACTGAAGCCAAAGCGAAAATCAAAGCTAAGACCAATGTTGAAGAGCGTGTTTCTGAAGTACGTAAAAAGTTAGGTTTAGATGCATCTTCAGGTTCTGAAGACAAAGTGGAAGAACTTTCTGCAAAAATTGATGCATTAACTGATGCAGTTGCAAAATTAGCAGCTAAGTAATATCAATAAGTTCAGGAATTGCTGTGAGCCTTAAGTCATCTTAAGGTTTACAGTACCTGAACTTCTATACGTCTCTAGTGAGATATAAAGTCGGGGGAGTTATGAAAGCGATAGAATCTGTAGAAGAAACCGGGCGTAAGTCTTGGTTGGCAAGTGTTGGCGCATATGGAGAAAGCTTAAACAAATCCACTGATGCACTGGACAAATTGTATACAGACGGCAATGCTTTAGTACAAGACCTGATCGTACGCGGTGAATCGGTGGAAGCGGATATTAAAGCTAAACTAGAACACAGCTCACTATTTAAGGGGAAGTCGATGTTAAAAAGCAAAATTGCAATGTTCAAAAGTAAATTGGGCATGCAGAGTCAAAGTCGCGAAATTCAACTAGAAATACTCTCTAACAAAGTTGATAACCTAATTGACGTAGTCGCTAAGCTTGCACAGCAAAAGGCTGCTGAACAAGCTGCCGCAAAGTCTGCAACGAAATCGACGGCCACCAAAGCGTCAACAACTGCAGCTAAGCCCGCGAGTACGCGCAAGACAGTGGCCAAAAAAACAACCACTGCTAAGTCGACCGCTGCTAGTAAACCCACTAGCACGACTAAAACAACTGCAGCCAAAACCGCAGGTGCAACAACTACGGGTACAAGAACGCGCAAACCTGCCGCTAAAAAAACCACAACCACTAAAAGCACTGATGATAAAGAGTAGATTTTAGGGGCGGGAAGCGTCTCTATTTTAGCCAGAACTAAAATACGTTTTTACGCAGAAAACAGGCAATCCTTACAAATAAGACGCACCTAAAGTGCCATATAATTAAAAAATCCCCAGTTGAGTCTGAGGATTTTTTGGTTTTGACTGTTGTAAGGGGATCTATTCAGACAGACCATAGATGTCAATGTATATGCCAAGTCACACTACACAATATCACTGTAACAGGCTTGTCACCTAAGTTCGCATACCTGAACCGCACCATGAAAGAGACTTTTAGGCTGATTTTGGTGAATCCACCAATCGGAGACCGTTGTGCTGAGTAAGTACTCTTTGTTCTCTGCTCTTTAGCTTTTTAAGATACTTGCTAAATGTTTTACTAATTTGTGTATCCCGTTTAATACGGTCAATTTGCGGCCAGGTTGCCTGTTCTGCACTAGAAATCAATTTTTCAATACTGCGTAACGACGGGTTCGCTAAGATATGCTTCAAGCTGGCAAAACCCCGTTGAGGCAAAATATTAATATCGCCTACATATTGTTGATCGATGACCGAGCGAAGTTTATGAATGCCTAACTTGGCACCTTTGTGAGACGTAACGCCTTCTAAAACGTCAAATGCGTATATGCTATTCATCTTAGTGATGTTTGCAATGTGTCGCCAGGTAAGGGCCGCAATGCCTCTTGTATCTTTTTTATCACGGGATAAAAACGGCACAGCCAGAGGGTTTGTTTGACTTACAATACTATGGTTAACACCATAAAGGCGAGCTAACTGCTTAAAAGGCATATCAGCCATCAAGGAGCCATCAGCGAAACGTCGATTGGGAATATAGGGCACTATGTCACCATTTGCCTGTTTAGCTTTGAGTTGCACCGGGCTAAATACCAATGGGATGGCACATGAAGCTCTGACCGCTTGGGTAATAATTGCATTGGGCGAAGTTTTAGCATTCAGTAAACGAGAATATTGGTGTAAATCTGACGGTGAGACCGTTACAGTAACGTGACGGCCCGTTTTCTCGTAGGCTTCTTCAAATGTCATTAAATCGAATAATTCGATTAATGCATTTTCTAAGTTTGAGCTATCCATTAGGCTGTTGCGCCCAAAGCCTTGCCATATACGCCAATTACTAAATTTTTCGTAAATATTTTGCGGTTCTAAAGCTTCTTTTAGTTCTTCATTGGTGCGGGTAGCAATGAGGCTCGCAATGATTGAGCCGGCACTTGCCCCTGAGACAACGTCTGGCAGTAAATCATGTTCGCTCAAAGACTTGACCACGCCACCGTGGAAAAATCCTAAACCCGCGCCGCCACTTAGCATTAGACAACTTTGACCAAACGCATGGGCAGTTTCATCAAAGAACGATAGTTTCTCGTAAAAATCGATTTCAGACTCATCTGCGTGATAAATAAAATCTAAGGACTCACAGACTTGGTCGATAAATTCTTGGATGAGGTATTTTGTACCAATTTTGCTGTGATTTTTTATCGCTGAGTTGGCAATATTACCTAGGTTTCCATGAATTCCTTCATGCAAAATCGACATCAAACCCAGTGCATCGCCCCGCGAACGGGCTAATTTAATGCGCTGTACACGTTTGCGAATAAGACGGTAATCGTATTCTTTACAGGCATCTTTTGCTTTCCAATCTTCTGCACCAGAAATTTCATCATGTTCTTGGCAGGCTTCCTTGTACTCTTGGTAACTTTCTGCATGTTTGATTGCAGCATTCAATTCGCTAAGGGAATCCCGGTACGCCATATGGTTCAACCTATTTAACTTAGTACGATTAGATACTAAGACTATTTAATTAAAAGCCTTTAAACCTAGCCCTTTTGACTAAAAGGGCTAGAAATTAAAACTATAATAAACTGTTGTCGTTATAAAAACTAACATCTCATCAGCTAAAAAAATATTAGCCATTAGTATGCTGTATTAATAAAACATTAAATTAGAAAACGCTACCCAATTTAACGGAAATTATAGGGTTGAAGTCCGTTAACCTTAATGCATAATTATAATATTAATAATCAACAGCATAAATTTGATTGACCATTGTAATGGCAGCGTTTAGCCTGACCTAAGTATCGGGCTTAGCGTAGACTCAAAAGCGATGATTTATTGAACAGCCAGCTTCGCTAAGTAACTATCTTACGAGTTTGTTTTTCATTTCTGATTAACTTAATAAAGGCATCCACGCTACTTATGCAATGGATTTTAGAAAATTACCTGCTGTTGCTGATCCCAATCACCAGCGGGATAGTAGGTTGGGCAACTAACTTTCTAGCAGTCAAAATGATGTTTTATCCAATAGAGTTTATTGGTATTCGTCCTTTTTTCGGCTGGCAAGGACTTATTCCTATGAAGCGCAAGGAAATGGCCGAAATAGAAGTCGAACTGGTCTTAGGCAAACTGCTAAGTGTCCAAGAACTCGCTGATAGAATAGAAGCAGATAAATTAACCGCGTCCATTCAACGTCGACTCAAACAAGTGTTAAGAAAAGTTGTCAACCAGGTCATGCAGGAGTCTGCTCCTCAAATGTGGGCGTCTATGCCCGTGCAAGCTAAAAATTTGGTGTACAAACGTGTTGAAGCTGATATTCCTAACGTCGTTGCTAAAATGGTCGACGATTTCAAACACAATGTAGATGAAATTCTGGATATCAAAGAATTAGTGGTGGAACACTTAGTCAATGACCCCGAGCTTATCAATGAGATTTTTTTAAGATCCGGTGAAAAAGAGTTTCCGTTTATCGAGCGTTCAGGTCTTTATTTCGGCTTTCTATTCGGTTTGCCTACTATGGCTTTCTGGTATTGGTTTCAAAGTTGGTGGATTTTACCCTTAGGTGGTTTAATCGTAGGCTATGCCACCAATTGGATCGCAATTAAAATAATATTCGAGCCAAAGAAGCCCATTCGATTCTTAGGGTTGACCTTTCAAGGTATGTTTTTAAAGCGCCAAAAAGAAGTGTCTGAAGTGTATTCTGAGATCATCGAGAAAAAGCTTATCAACTCTAAAAACATCACTGATATAGTGCTGCATGGCTCAGGATCGGCTCAACTTTTGGAATTGATTGAGCTTCATGTGAATGATGCTATCGAGCGTTATGTGGCAATAGCTCAGCCTTACTTTGCATTAGGTGTTGGCTCTGAGAAGTATTACCGAATGAAAGAGCTTGCCGTGAAAATGATTTTTGATAGTTCTGACAAGTATCTGCAATATGCCCATGAATATGCCAATGATGCCTTAAAAGTTGGGGATGATTTGTGCGCAAGAATGCAACTACTTACGCCTGAAGAGTTTGAAGGGGTATTACGCCCTGCTTACCAGGCCGATGAATGGAAGTTGATTGTGGTTGGAGCTATTCTTGGGATGATAGCCGGTTTTATGCAGCTTTATCTAATTTAACCCTCCATCAGTCAATCACTCGCTTCTGTCTTCTTACTTGCTGTTTATAATAGAATAATCGTTTAATTATTCTGGCCTTCAATAAGGTCAAAAATACCGATCAATGACAAGGTCAATTTATGTTTAGGCGCAAGTTCAATTAACGGTTTTTTAGCTTGATGGGATTCACGCATTTTCACTGATTGCGCAACATATTCCGGTAGTACTGGATAATCTTCGTCTAATAACTCGTTGATGATCTGTTTTGGCAGATTCGCATTACTCATAAACTGATTGGCAATAATACCTTCTATCTCTAAATCAGGATTATGATCTTCTTTAATTTCGGCAATTTTCTGTTGCAAGCTGTATAAGCCTTGTCTGGCAAAATCATCACAATCAATGGGAATTAAACAGCGTGACGCAGCGATAAGTGCCGATAAACTAAAGAAGTTTAGGGCAGGAGCAGTATCGATATAAATACGGTCATAATCCTGTTCAAGGGCTTCTAGCGCTTCTTTTAGCTTATAAATTTTGTGTCTACTGTCCAACTCACTTTCCAATTCAGTTAATCGTGCAGAACCGGCAATGATATCCAAGTTTTTCACTTTGGTGGGCTGACAAAATGCGTTTGCTGGTTTGCGATGCAAGTGAAACGTAATCGTTTGTTCAAACAGGTTGGCTATAGTGCAATCATCATCCTTTTTTATGGCATCTAGGTAGGCAGTACTATTACATTGAGTATCCAAATCGACCAATAAGGTTTTAAGGCCGTTATGGGCTGAAATAGCTGCGAGGTTAACGGTTAAACTCGATTTTCCTACGCCACCTTTTTTATTAAATAGCACTCTTATCAAGGGAATTGCCTCTGGTTATTGGTTGCTAAAATTGATTCATCTATTTACTAACTAATCGGGGGCGACCTTTGGCGTTATACATTTATACAATTTGTGATGTTACAGACAAATAATAATGTTAATGGCCAAAAAGTAAACATAATTTACCCTAAACATGATTCAAATGAATAACCTATTATTTTATTTCTAGCACTTGTATGTTGCTAATATTTTATGGAATGATAGATGAAAATATTTTATCCAATTTACAAACCCATGTTACTTCCCGGTGTGCGTTTGTTATTTAAATTGGCCATGCAAGAAAATTTATTCGACTAACTTTGGTTGTTCAGTATGAAAACGGCAGAGAAAATACTAGTCACTTCGTTGGATTTATTTAACCAACACGGGGAGAGTAATGTCAGTAGCGTTGATATTGCGGTTGAATTAGATATTAGCCCAGGAAATCTTTACTATCATTTTAAAGGCAAAGAGATGATAGTATCAGAACTGTTTGAATTATATAAAAATCAAATAGATACAGCATTTAATTCAGCAACTAACAAAGATTTGACTATTGAAGAGTTTTTTTATTTTCTGTACGTCATTTTAGAAAAAGGTCATCACTTTCAATTCCTCTTCCATAATCAAGCTAATCTCGCTGAAAATTATCCCATGGTGGCTAAAAAGTTTAAGTTGCTGATACTTTCACAAGAAAGAAGTATTGAAAAATTAATCAATGTTTTCATTAAAAAGGGCAGTTTAAAGGCGAGTTTTCACCAAGGAATTCAGATTGTTGAGCTGGTTGGTCTAGTGTTTAGTCAATCAGCGAACTATTATGCTTTAAAAGGTCAAAATATAAGCGATGAAACTTACTTATATAAAGGCTTGGCGACTATTCTATTTGCGGTATTACCATATATTGATCTACCGCCCGGGGAGCTGCATCATTTGCAAGAAGCAATCGCAACTCAAACTTTGGTAAGCGCGTTAGGCGTTTCCTAGAAATCCGTACGTTTAAGGAATATTGAGATTGACTAAGAAACTATCATTTCTCGACAAAACATTTTGGATTACTGAGTCTGAAGATAACCCAAAACACGTTGCCAGTTTGCAGCTTTTGGAAATGCCAGAAAATGCTTCCTCTACCTATGTTGAAGATTTGTGTAACGAGGTAAAACAATTCGACAAAGGTGTGAGCCCTTTCAATGGCACAGTTAAAAGTTTTATGGGGTTTCCCATTGGCCTTAATGAAATTGATACCTTAGATATGGATTATCATGTTCAATATCATGTGGTTGACGATGTAAATGATAAAGAAGCGTTGCATAAATTTGTCGCCAAACTACATGAACAGTGGTTGGATCGTGACAAACCCCTTTGGCAGTACCACTTCATTACTGATAACCACAGTAATGTGTATGCCATTTATGCCAAAGTGCATCATTTATACGGTGATGGGGCGACATTAATTCGCTGGTTCCAGGCAGGATATTTGCCCGAAAAAAATACTGATACTTTTATACCGGTTTGGGCAGCTAAAAGACGTACTCGTAAGCGCAGAAAGTTAGGGATCTTAACGTTAATTTTTGGCGGTGCCTTTGAGTTATTTATGGTGGTGTTCGACTTACTTTATATTGTTCTGCGCTTACTGATGAAGTTAACGCGAATCAACTCTACTTATATGCCGTTACCTTTCTCAGGAACCAAAACCTTATTAACGGGCCAAGTCAAAAAAGGCAGGGTTGTTTCAACGGTAGATTTGAACTTTGCCCGGGTAAGGGGATTAAGTAAGCGTGCCAGGGCATCTGCTAATGAGATTTTACTTTGCTGCTTTGACATTGGGGTACATCGATTTTTGATGGATAGAGGTCACACCTTTAAAAAAGCCCTATACACCAACATGCCAATTAATTTGCGTAAACCTGGCGATCAGGCAGCAGGGAACAAAATAGCCATAGTCCCCGTACGTTTAGCCCACGGTAAGAACGACCCCTATTTACGCTTGCGTCAAATAATTGAAAATCACCGCATTGTAAAACGCGCAGCAAAGCGTTCCAGACCTCTAGCATTCAGTTATTACACTGTGCTAATACAGTCTTATTCGTTAATATTTGAAATGTTACGATTATCGGATTTTGTCCGTCCAATTGCCAATATTCTTATCTCTAATGTGCCTGGCCCCACAGATATACGTTACTTAAAAGACAGTAAGTTACTTTCTTGCTATCCCATTTCAACTATGACGCCAGGTGGGGGAGTAAATATTACTTTAATTACCTATGCGGGAACGGCTAATGTTGGGATTGTTTGCTGTGATAAAAACGTAAAATCCCTGGAAACGTTGTCGGTTTACTTCACCGAAGCTTTTGAAATGCTTGAAAAGTGTATTGATGATCCTTCTCTGAATATTGATGATATAGGTGAACGCGTGCGGCAAACGGATCTATCGATTGTCGATGATGAGGTTTATGATCAAGAAGATGAGCATGATCATTTGGAAACCGAAGAAGCCACAAAAAAATCTGCTTAAAACTTAAACCGAATGCAGCGTTGCTCTACACAAACACTGCGGCCATGTTGCATGAACAATGCTTCTTGCCAATCATCGGGGTCTAGTTTGTAAACGAATTCTGGATTGTGTTTGGTTTTGTCTAACAGGCTTGAAATCTGCGGTTTGTGGTAATCCAGTACTCGTTGCTTGCTGCCCGATAAATAAAGCTTTAGATAATCTGCTGCAACATCTGAACTACCAGCAGTCATTAATCCCAGTGCTGACTTAAAAGTACCTGATATTAAGCTCTGCACGCTTTTAGGAAAGACTAAGGAAAGTAACTGTTTAGAATCGTTAAGTAATGCATATTCGTCATTAATCAATCTGATTGTCGCTAAATTCAAAGAATCAATTTCCACCGTTTTGCTCACGGCATTGTATTTCGGTGTTACCTCTAAAATAATCAACAAATGAGCTCGGTAAAGTGGATTGCCAACAGCATCTATATTGAGGCTTGAGTAGAGCTGCACTTTCACAACATCACTATTATGGGGGATGTCTATCTCGGCCTCGAGAATGGCCAATTTGCCATTTCCCACTGGAACCTCCACGTCAAAGGTTTGGGGAAAATGTGGCCGTGCTAATGCATTTAACTCTTCAATGGTATAATCCACATGGCGCAATTTGCCAAGTTTGATCATCCATTTCGCCATCCATTCGTGGAGTGCTAATGAAAATCGTTTTCGAAGAGTGTTTGCCACTTAGTTTTAACTTATTTACCTTAATCTATTGTTAAGTGTGAAGGTGAGGGGCTTTTAATGTCAAGTTTGTCGTTATTTATTTAGATCAACCTGTACATTAAAGTAACAACCCGTTTTATTTTTTGATAAACTAACTGGTATGACATCAGAGCAGTTGACCTGTCTTGTGAACTCAAATAACTATTTATTCGTAACCTTAACTAATTACAACCTTTAAAGCAGAAACCGGCATGCATGAATTAAAACAGACCCAATTTGATTTTATTGTTATTGGCGCAGGTTCCGCTGGTTCTACTTTAGCATCTCGTTTAAGTGAAAATCCTAATGTTCAGGTTTGTTTACTTGAAGCCGGTGGCAAAGACTCAAATCCTTTAATCCATATTCCATTTGGTTTGTCGTTGTTATCCAGAATTAAAAATGTCGGTTGGAATTATAATACGGCAGCACAAGTCAATTTAGATAACCGTGAACTATATTGGCCTCGCGGTAAAACCTTAGGTGGCTCTAGCTCTATTAACGCTATGTGTTATATACGTGGTGATCAGAAAGACTATGATGATTGGCAAGCTCAAGGGGCTCAGGGCTGGGATTGGCAATCCGTTAAACCTTATTTTATTAAATCTGAACGTCAACAACATGGCGCCAGTGAAAACCATGGCGATGAGGGTTTGTTGCATGTCAATGACCTGCGGCATACCAATAGATTATCCCAATCGTTCGTTAAAAGTGCAGAACAAGTTGGCGTGCCGATATTACAAGACTTCAATGGTAAGGAACGAGAAGGGTTCGGGTTTTATCAAGTAACCCAAGTCAATGGACAGCGATGCTCAAGTGCAAAAGGCTATTTAAAGCCCGCATTAGAGCGCTCTAATTTAACCGTGCTTACCCATGCACAGGTGGAGCACATTGTGATTGAAAATAACGTTGCCAGCGGTGTTAAACTGCATTTTAAAGGCAGCTTGATACATCTTAATGCTAAGCGGGAAGTGTTGCTGTGCGGCGGGGCAATCAATAGTCCACAGGCGCTCATGTTATCTGGAATTGGCCCTAAAGCTCATCTTGCAGAGCATGGCATAAAAGTTAATGTTGATTTACCCGGTGTTGGGCAGAATTTACAAGATCATTTGGATGCAATTGTTCAACAGCGCTGTAAAGCCCGAGAAAGTTACGCTGTGGCGCTCCCGTCATTGCCAATGTATGTCAAATCCATATTCCAGTATTTATTTGGACGTAAAGGATTAATGACGTCGAACATTGCCGAGGCTGGTGGATTTGTTAAATCTAAATATGCTACGGACCGCCCTGATCTGCAATATCATTTTTTGCCCGCAATTTTATTAAATCATGGACGCAGCACTGCGTTTGGTTATGGGTACGGTATCCATGTGTGTTGTTTATATCCTAAAAGCGTAGGTGAAATTAGATTAGCATCATCAGATCCCCTGGAACCCGCTATTATTGATCCAAACTATTTAACTCATCAAGATGATATAGCTGTGATGATCGATGGTGTACGCAAAGCCCGTGAAATATTAGCCGCTAGGGAGTTTGATCAATACGGCGCGCGGGAAATAGGGCCAGGAATCGCTGCTCAATCAGATGAAGAAATTCTAGCGTATTTACGTAAACGGGCAGAAACCATTTATCACCCTATTGGCACCTGTAAAATGGGAAATACTGAGGATCCGATGACGGTGGTCGATAGCGAACTAAAAGTGAAAGGGGTTACAGGCTTAAGAGTGGTTGATGCATCGGTGATGCCGAGTTTAATTGGTGGTAATACTAACGCTCCAACTATCATGATCGCTGAAAAAGCGGCTGATATGATAAAACAGCAATATAACCTATAGTTTTATCTAACCTATCTGCTGATTATGTATCACAAACATGCGTAAGGCAGTTTCACACATTTCATCGATATGACCAGCATCTGCATAAATACCATCGATTAGCAATCGTGCAATTCCATGAATGGTCCCCCAAGTAACTTGAGATAGCCTTAGTGTATCTAACCTGGCGGGTAATAAGCCTTTATGTTGCCAATCTCGGGTCATTTTAACTTGAAATTGGAATGTCGGGTAGGCGATATCTTTCAGTGAGTCTGTGGCGCTATTTTGTTTCCATATTGTTCGACCAAACATAAGATCATACATTTCTGGGTTCTGCGCAGCGTAAGTGATATATCCATGGATAAAAGCTCTTAATTTCTGCTCTTCATTTAAATCTGGATTCTCGAATAACTCCTCCATCTGCAATTTCCAATGGCTAAACCCTTGCTCAGCTATGGCACATAAAAGCTCATTTTTGTCTTTAAAATGATGATAAGGCGCTGTGCGCGAAACACCCACCTGATCGGCGAGCTTGCGCAATGACAGGTTCTCCACACCATGGTCTTTGAGCATAGAGGACGCCGTTTGTATAAGACTAGTGCGCAAATCACCGTGGTGGTATCGGGCTTTGAGGGGCTTTTTATCGGTCATTCGGGCACTTTATCATAGATCTTGACAGCGTCAACATCTTACCTTATCTTGACGTTGTCTAGATAAGGTAAGTTTAAGCGTTCCGGCATGGAATTCATCCGATTTATAGGTACGCATAAGCTAACTAAACAGCCTCAACTTTGTAGGCGTGCTTTACTTATTGTCGGTGTACTAGCTTGGAGAAGACCACCTTGGAAAACGTAGATAAAAATTTAGATTTTTCACAATTAACCACATTAACGGTAACAATAGAAAATCATATTGCCCATATTCAGTTGTCTCGCCCCGAACAACTTAACAGCATGATCCCAGCGTTTTGGCAGGAATTGCCTGACACTGTTCGAAAAATTGATCATGAGTCGGCAGCGAGAGTGATCGTTATTTCAGCCCTAGGAAAACATTTTAGTGCGGGTATGGATTTGTCAGTATTTTCGCAAATGGCAAAAGACTTTAAAGGCGAACCCGCGCGCAGAGCGGAAAGACTAAGACGTTCAGTTTTGGAATTACAAGACTCCTTTAATGCCCTTGAACAAGTCAGAATGCCGGTGTTAGTTGCTACCCATGGTGGAGTTATTGGCGGCGCGGTAGACATGATTTGCGCGGCTGATTGTCGATATTGCACCCAAGATACGTTTTTTACCATCAAAGAAACAGAAATCGGTATGACTGCCGATGTGGGTACCTTGCAAAGGTTGCCTCATCTTATTCCCCAGGGCTTAGTAAGGGAGCTGGCGTTTACAGGTAGGAATTGGAGTGCGCAAGAAGCGTTGGCTCAGGGCTTTGTGAATGCTGTGTTTGAAGATCATGAGACCATGCTTTCGACAGTGATGAAGCTTGCTAAAAAGATTGCGGCCAATTCCCCAATGGCAGTAGCAGGATGTAAAGAGATGATTAACTATACGCGTGATCATAATGTGCAAGATAGCCTTAATTATATGGCGACATGGCAGTCTGGCATGTTCCAAATGCCTGATATTCAAGAAGCTATGGCATCACAAACCGAAAAACGCCTGCCGCAATACGCTGAGTTATTAGATAAAAGCTCGATGATGAGCCACAAATAATTGTAAAACAGGACCAATAGAATGACTGCAGATGTAAACCTTAGTACACCCTTTCCAAATTTGTTTCGACCTCTTGATTTAGGCTTCACTTCGATTCGCAATCGCGTGATCATGGGGTCGATGCATACAGGTCTTGAAGAGGCTGAAAATGGTCATATTCGTATGGCCGCATTTTTCAAAGAGCGCGCTAAAGGTGGCGTTGGCCTTATTGTTACCGGTGGGTTTGGACCAAATGAAGTAGGGGCTACTCATGCGAAAACTAATTTGCTCAATAGTGATAAACGTATAGATGAACATAAATTTATTACTGATGCAGTGCACGCTGAAGGTGGCAAAATATGCATGCAAATTTTGCATACAGGACGTTATGCTTATAATCCCAAGCTAGTTGCACCTTCAGCGGTTCAAGCGCCAATTAATCCTTTTAAGCCCAAAGCGTTAGATGAAGAAGGGATTCAACAACAAATCGACGATTTTGTATTCACCTCGAAACAAGCCCAAAAAGCTGGCTACGATGGTGTTGAAATCATGGGCTCAGAAGGTTATTTTTTAAATCAATTTATAGCCAGCCGCACTAATCATCGCGATGATAAATGGGGGGGAGAGTACCGTAATCGGATTCGCCTACCTATTGAAGTTGTCCGCCGCGTAAGAGAAGCCGTTGGTGATGAATTCATTATTATTTATCGACTATCCATGCTCGACTTAGTGGAAGGTGGTTCAACTTACGATGAAGTTGTTGAATTGGGTTTAGAGATTGAAAAAGCCGGTGCAACTATTATTAATACTGGGATTGGCTGGCATGAAGCGCGTATTCCCACCATCGCCACCAAAGTTCCTCGCGCTGCCTTTACGTGGGTGACGGCTAAATTTCGAAAAGCGTTAAACATTCCAGTGATCACCTCTAATCGCATTAATACGCCTGAGGTTGCCGAAGAAGTTTTAGCCCGTGGTGATGCCGATATGGTTTCTATGGCTAGGCCCTTTCTCGCTGATGCTGATTTTGTTGTTAAAGCAATGGAGAATCGAGCTGATGAAATCAATACTTGCATCGGTTGTAACCAAGCCTGTTTAGATCATGTTTTTGAAGGCAAAGATACCAGTTGTTTAGTAAACCCAAGAGCTTGTCATGAAACTGAGCTGAATATAGTCGCAGCCGATGTGATTAAAAATATGGCTGTAGTTGGCGCAGGGCCAGCTGGATTAGCAGCAGCAGTTTCCCTTGCTCAACGGGGTCATAAAGTGACCTTATTTGATAGTGCCAGTGAAATTGGCGGACAATTCAATATAGCGAAGCAAATTCCAGGCAAAGAAGAGTTTTATGAAACCCTTCGCTACTTCTCAAAACAATTAGAATTACATCATGTAGAGGTGAAATTAAATACTCGAGTAGATGCTGAACGCTTGAACAGCGGTGATTTTGATGAAGTATTGATTGCGACTGGAATTAAACCGAGAACCCCGCAAATACCCGGCGTTGGGCATCCAAAAGTATTAAGTTACTTAGATGTGATACGCGATAAAAAGCCGGTTGGTAATTCAGTAGCGGTTATTGGTGCTGGTGGAATCGGTTTTGATGTATCTGAGTACTTAGCCCATAAAGGTGAATCTACCAGTCAAAATATTCCAGCCTTTATGAAAGAGTGGGGGATAGACATGACTTTCAGCGCGCGAGCGGGTGTTGAAGGCGTGAAGCCTCAACCTAGCGCTTCTGGAAGAGAAATCTATTTGCTACAACGTAAAACCACGAAAGTAGGGGCTAATTTAGGAAAAACTACAGGGTGGGCCCATCGAGTAGGATTGTTAGCCAAAGGTGTGCATATGGTAGCCGGTGTCGAATATTTAAAAATTGATGACCAAGGTTTACACATTAAGGTAAACGATGAAGTACAAGTTTTAGATGTGGATAACGTGATTATTTGCGCCGGGCAAGATCCGTTGCGTGAATTAGCCGATGGTTTAAACAAACCCTATCATTTGATAGGGGGAGCGGATGTAGCAGCAGAACTAGACGCAAAACGTGCCATCAATCAAGGTACCCGATTGGCCGCTACATTGTAGTCGGGTGCTTCAGCCCCGAGAGGTTATGTTGCCATCCCATGGCCTAAAGACCATGCTACAGGCACTGTTGTAGTCGGTGGCTTCAGCCCCGGGAGGTTGTGTTGCCATCCCATGGCCTAAAGACCATGCTACAGGCACCGTTGTAGTCGGTGGCTTTAGCCCCGAGAGGTTGTGTTGTCTGCATGGCCTAAAGACCATGCTACAGGCATTGTTGCAGTCGGTGGCTTCAGCCCCGAGAGGTTGTGTTGTCTGCATGGCCTAAAGACCATGCTACAGGCATTGTTGCAGTCGGTGGCTTCAGCCCTGAGAGGTTGTGTTGCCATCCCATGGCCTAAAGACCATGCTACAGGCACAGTTGTAGTTGGGTGCTTTAGCCCAGAGGGGTTGTGTTGCCATCCCATGGCCTAAAGACCATGCTACAGGCACAGTTGTAGTCGGTGGCTTCAGCCCCGAGGGGTTGTGTTGCTATCCCATGGCCTAAAGACCATGCTACAGACATTGTTGTAGTTGGGTGCTTTAGCCCCGAGAGGTTGTGTTGCCATCCCATGGCCTAAAGACCATGCTACAGACACTGTTGTAGTCGGGTGCTTCAGCCCCGAGAGGTTGTGTTGCTATCCATGGCCTAAAGACCATGCTACAAGCTCCGCAGACAATTTAGCAACACCCATAAAAAAACCAGTCATTCGACTGGTTTTTTGTTTTAACGTTTTAACGCAGAATTAAGCGAAGTTAGATGCCGCGAAATCCCAGTTAACAAGTGCCCAAAAACCACCTAAGTAGTTAGGACGCACGTTACGGTAATCAATGTAGTAAGCGTGTTCCCATAAATCTACAGTAATAAGAGGTGTTAGACCTTCTTCTGTGATTGGCGTACCTGCGTTACTGGTATTGACGATATCTAGGCTGCCATCAGCTGTTTTTACCAACCATGTCCAGCTAGAACCGAAGTTATTGACTGCTTTATCATTGAAAGCCGCTTTGAAGTCATCAAAAGAACCCCATTTCGCAGTAATTGCATCAGCTAAAGCACCAGTTGGTTCGCCGCCGCCATTTGGACTTAGGCTGTTCCAATAAAAGGTGTGGTTCCAGATTTGCGCAGCATTGTTAAATACACCGCCGTCTGATTGCTTAACCACATCTTCCAATGACATATCAGCCATTGCAGTACCTTCAACTAAACCATTTAACTTAGTTACATAAGTAGCGTGATGTTTACCATAGTGGTAATCAAGAGTTTCAGAAGAAATATGCGGTTCTAGAGCGTTTCTTTCATAGGGTAACGGGGGTAGTTCAAAAGCCATGTAAATTCTCCATTAATGTGAGCTTAGCGTTTATTAAATTACTTTCAGCTAAATGCTAGCGTGAATTTCAAGAATGTAAAGCATCAATATCAGCTTTACATTCTAATATAATTATATGATTTATAAATGATGATCTGGGGATAAGATGCTTATTATCAACCCGAATTACAAATACTTTTTACGTAGTCGTTAGATTATTTCTGAATTTGCATTTATTCAACTACTGCCAGTGATTGTGACAAATCTATGTAATTTAGCAAACCTTTTGGAAAGGAGAGCTTGAAAGAGGTAAACTAACACCCATATTGAAACTAACTTATATTTAGAGAGTGGTAAAATGGACACTGTAGAGAAAATCAAACAACAAATTAATGAAAACCCAATTTTATTATATATGAAAGGGTCTCCGAAGCTGCCAAGTTGCGGTTTTTCTTCTCAAGCTTCACAAGCGCTAATGTCTTGCGGTGAGCAATTTGCGTATGTCGATATTTTGCAAAACCCTGATATTCGTGCCGAATTACCTAAATATGCAGATTGGCCAACATTCCCGCAACTGTGGGTTGACGGTGAATTGGTTGGTGGTTGTGACATCATTATGGAAATGTTTCAGCAAGGTGAATTACAGCCTTTGATTAAAGAAACGGCAGAAAAAAATGCTGAAGAAGGTAAAGAAGGCTAGACTTTTCCTAACCTTAGAAACGAAAAAAGGAGCTCAATGCTCCTTTTTTGGTGAATAAAGTTCGATTTAACTCACTTCTTTGAATAAACTCTCGTCAACAATTGTGGTATCGATAATATCTTGAGCCATTTGGATACAGCGCCCACATTGACTACCAACACCCAACTTAGCGCGTAATTCACGGGTACTACCAATACCGTCTTCGCGGACAACTTTTTCAATAGCTTTATCAGTAATGCCGTGGCACAAACAAACGTACATTCAAATACACCTCAATCGTTATGCAAATGATAATAGTTGTTATTTGTATCGAATACAAGTATTAAATTGGCTATTTGTTATACTTTAAACGGGTTTATTACGAGCGACAGCGGGATCCAGTGTTCAAATCTAAATTAATTTTCAAATAAATTGAAAAAACTTAATTGTTTTCCTTGGGTTTTAATAAACTAGTCTTATATTCTGCTTATCAGTAATGAAAATATTACCTATCATGCATTTGCGTTTAAAATGCTTTCACTAATAAATGGAGAAAAAAATGAGTGTACTAGTTGGTCGTCCAGCCCCAGATTTCACTGCAGCAGCAGTTCTTGGCAGCGGAGAGATTGTTGATAGTTTTACCCTTAGCGAAAACATTAAAGGTAAAAAAGCAGTTATCTTTTTCTATCCTTTAGATTTCACTTTTGTATGTCCTTCAGAGTTGATAGCGTTTGATAAACGTTATGAAGAGTTCACTAAGCGCGGCGTTGAAGTTATTGGTGTATCAATTGATTCACAATTTAGCCATAACGCATGGCGTAATACCCCAGTAAACGAAGGTGGCATCGGTCCAGTGAAGTATACTTTGGTAGCTGATACTAAACATGAAATCTGCCAAGCATATGATGTAGAACATCCTGATGCAGGCGTGGCTTTCCGTGGCTCTTTCTTAATTGATGCAGAAGGTAACGTACGTCACCAAGTCGTTAACGACTTACCACTAGGTCGTAACGTTGATGAAATGCTACGCATGGTTGACGCCTTGAACTTCCATGAAGAGCATGGTGAAGTGTGTCCAGCTGGCTGGCAAGAAGGTAAAAAAGGTATGGATGCATCTCCAGAAGGTGTAGCTAAATATCTTGCAGAGAATTCTGACGCGCTTTAAGAAACAATAGATAACAAAAAACCGCGTCGCTGCAAAGTGACGCGGTTTTTTTTATGCTATTTGAAAACGTTAGTGGGTAAACACCGGATCACCAATGACACTCCACATCAGCACCGAACCCACCATAAGTACCACAAGCAGAATCAGACCACCTGTCACTACAGCGCTCGAATAAATAAAACCTTTGTCCTCAGGTATGTGTAGCATGATCGGAACCCCTGAGTACAACAGGTAAATAGAATAGGAGATACCAATAAAGGCTACCACCATAACAAACCAAAGCGCGGGATAAAACGCGGCAAACCCGCACATAAATAAGGGTGTTGCCGTATAAGCAGCTAGTTCTAAAGACTGTGTATAGCTTGGGTTAGAGTCAAATACTTTGGCCAGTTCATAAATGATAATTGCCAAAGCAATGACGCCCGCAATTAGGCCAAAATACATACCTATGCCTAGTGATGCCGCCGACATCTGATCTAACTTAATAACTTCCCCAACGCCAATACTCCAACCCAAATGATAGGAAGAGTAATAACTTAAAAGAGCAGGAATAAGTGAAATGATGCCTATATGACTCAAGCTATAGAAATAACTTTCATGCCTTTCGTCAATTGCATGCCATTCTTCTTTTGGATGAGTATAAAAACCCCATAAGTGATTTAGTACCAAGATATGACTCCTTTGATGGCTTTTTGAACGATCGTTAATTATTAAATAACCAATAAATAACAATCCATTAACAACAGTTTCTTTTACAAACGATTTTTCGTCAACTGATTTGTTTACTTTTACGCCAAATAATTAGTTTTGGTTGCATTATGACTAAAGTATTCAATTCAATTGCGTATGCAAATAACTATTTAAAGAGCTATGTAAAGAACGAGGGGTGGAATTGGGGAGGAAAAAGCGTGGGTTTTAGATATTTGCTGTTGCATCCAACCAATATTGCAAAACAGGATTTCTCGCATTTAACTTAAATAAAAAATTTTGGATCGGTAAATCAGTTGAAATAGGCTAATTTTGGTTTGATATTGCGTCACAGTCTAAGGCTTCACTGGTGCAACTTTATACCACTTTCACTTGTTTAGATAAATTCATAAACGTAGTTAAATAATCTGGTGGTGCTTCATTGGCGCGAATTCCTAGGTGTATCGATTTTCGAATTCCGTTTTTCGCCATCGCACTAATTAACGATATTGGTTTGATATCCATGTGTTGTTGATACTCTTCTACTAACCAACGTGGTAGTGCAGCAATACCGCGATTTGCGGCTACCATTTGCAGCATAATTTCCGTATTTTCAATGAATTTGTGTTGTTTTACACTGGCGCCCGCTGGGGTTAAAAAATGGCTGAAAATGTCTAACCTGGTAGGTTCTACGGGGTAAGTTATCAGAGTTTGCTCTGTTAAATCTTGTGGCACAATTTGTTTTTTAGTGGCTAGCAAAGATTTCCCAGATACAACCAAAACGTGTTCATAATCAAAAACTGGGGTGTAAATCACGTTTTGATGGATCAACGGATCAGGGGTGATAAGTAAGTCTATGTCATACCCAAGTAAGGCGCTTAAGCCGCCAAACTGAAATTTTTGGCGAACATCTACATCTACGCCTTCACAAGCTGTGAGAAAGGGATTCACTACTTTTAGTAGCCATTGATAACAGGGGTGACATTCCATGCCAATTCGTAGAATGCCTTTTTTGCCTTGGGCAATTTGGTCTAACTGCTGTTCCGCATACTCAAATTGCGGTAACAAGCGGTTAGCTAGCCCAAGTAGTTGGTTACCTGCTTGGGTTAGGCGCAATTTACGCCCATCTTTTTGCCATACTGGCACCTCATAATGGAGTTCTATTTTTTTTATTGCATGACTGAGGGCGGATTGGGTTAAACAAAGTTGTGAAGCCGCTTGGGTAACCGTTCCTGTTTCGGCAACGGCTTTAATGATACTGAGATGACTACGATCCAACATAGTTGACTAATCTTATGAAGAAAATTCATGAATAAACCAAAATGTACCATTATAGTTCATTTATTCAAATGCTTAATGTGGGAAAATGGTGGGCTATTTGAATATATTGATAGTTAAATATTTAAATTAGTCAAAAAGTTAAATAGTAAATTGCGTTAGTTTTTTGCCCCATTGATAAACAACCTCCTTAAGTAACCTGTTTAATTGAAATAGTACTTACGGACTATTAATTTCCTGTTTAATTTAACCTGGTGCGCAGACTTGTGATGACATTCTGGTATTATCAATGTATCTATTATTAATGGGCATTAAATCAGTGTGTTAAGTACGATCTTTAAGCTTTTCTTTTCCATCGCTATTATCTTCTTATTTTTGTGGACAGGCATTTCAATTCAAGCCTTATCAGGAATATCATTCCCCGGCAGTATCATCGGTATGTTGCTCTTATTTTTCTGTTTATCAGTCGGCATTGTCCCCGTTCAATTTTTGCAAGGGGGAGCCAAATTAATGCTAAAACATATGCTGTTGTTCTTCATTCCTATTTCTGTAGGACTAATGAATTATTTTGATGTTCTCTATCAACAAATGGGGCTGTTTTTAGCTTGCACCCTAGGTGCAAATATTTTGGTCGCTATACTGCTCAGCTATTTGTTTAGAATGCTTAACTCTGGGGAGAAGGAATAATGTGGATTGGCTTAACAATCATTGCTTATGTTGTTGCCTTGTTTGTTTTAAAACATCTGAAAGTGCCGTTTCTGAATTCATTGTTGCTAGGCATGACAATGGTTATGTTGGTGCTCTACGGATTCGATATACCCTATGAAACTTATTATGCACAAACCAGTTGGATAAACTATTTCATGCAAGCTGCGGTAGTGGCGTTAGCTTATCCATTGTATGAGCAATTGCCACAAATTCGCTCTAACCTAAAGTTCATTTTGCTATCGTGTTTTAGTAGCTGTTTTATCTCAATTTTTTTAACGGGGTTTGTTGCCTGGTTGTATGATACGCCAGCACCACTTTTAGCATCCATTATTGTAAAATCTGTCACCACGCCTATTGCCGTGGAAATTAGTGCAAGTTTAGATGGGCAAACCGCTATAGTGGTGATCTTAGTGTTAATTGCTGGATTAACAGGCGCAACCTTGTTTTATCCTATATTTCGATTATTAGGGGTGAAAGATGCGGCGCATCGTGGGATCATTTTAGGCAGTCTTTCTCATGCTATTGGTACTTCTGTCAGTGTGAAGCATTCCTCTAAAGATACCGCTTTCAGTTCGGTCGCACTGATCATAACCGCGATTTTTTCATCATTTCTTGCTCCCTTGGCGTATCAATTTTTTATATGGATTTAGTCGTTCAGCCGATTCATTATGTTTTTTCGAAATTACAAAAGAAGAAAAAGCAATGAAAACTGACTGGTATAAATTTCCTTATTAATCCATTCTTTCACACTGTGTTTTAGGGAGCCAAAATGCTTCAGATATGCGTTTAGGCTTAATTGCGGTTGATTCATTGGTGAGGTGCTTGCTTAGACCCGTGCTGCTTGTCATGAATCCATTTTATCGCCCATTAATTGAGGGAACTAAATGCTTAAATTTCATCAAAAAACATTGCTGTCTGGTTTAATATGCTGCGCAGTAACCTCGGCTCTAGTCGGCTGTAAAACAGCAGATAAAACTTCTCCCGTCCTCAAGGCACAAGGGATAAAAAAATCAGAGCAAACCATTCAGGTTAATCAACTGGGATATTTCATAAATGGTGAAAAAGGGGCTATTGTGTCACGTACCCAAGAAACCTCTTTCCGGTTGCGAAATTTGCAAGGAGATTTTGTATTTGAAGGCCCATTGAGTGAGCCGAAAAGCTGGTCTGCCCGAGGACCTGAGAAATTTCAATTTGCCAACTTTTCGAGCTTTTCTGAGCCCGGTATTTATAATTTAACCATTATGGGAGCAGGTTCTGAGCTTTCTCGGCAAATAAAAATTGATGAGCAAATTAACCAACAAGCACATAATGCGGCCTTAAAATATTTCTACTTTAATCGCGCGGGGATGGCATTAACTGCGCCTTATGCGGGCAAATTTCAACGTCAAGAAGGGCACTCAGATCTAAACGTGATTGTGCATCCCTCCGCAGCCAGTACTAGTCAACCGGCATTTAGCACAATCAGTTCACCTAAGGGGTGGTATGACGCAGGTGATTACGGTAAATATACGGTAAATGCCAGTATTGCTACCTATACATTATTAGCTGCCTATGCTGATTATCCAGACTATTATGACAATCTTTCACTGACAATTCCTGAGAGCAATAATCAGCTTCCCGACATTGTTGATGAACTTATGTGGAATCTTGAGTGGTTGCATACCATGCAAAATGAGGAAGGTGCGGTTTATCATAAACTCACTACCTTGCAGTGGCCAGGTAAAGATATGCCGGCCGAGGACACTGCAGATCGTTATGTCATTGGTTTCTCGACATCTGCTGCATTGGATTACGCAGCCACCCTTGCCGCGGCGAGCCGCATTTTACGCCCTTTGTTTGCGGATAATCCCCAACAACTGGAACAGTGGTTAACAAGTGCTCAAAAAGCATGGGACTGGGCGAGTGCCCACCCAGATTATGTCTATCAGCAACCTGCAGATGTGAGCAGTGGTGAGTATGGGGATGATGATTTTGCAGATGAGTTTGCTTGGGCTGGAGCTGAATTGTTTTTAGCCACCAAAGAACAGAAATATTGGCGGGCATTTCAACAATACAATAAACAGCTTAAAGAGCCTGACTGGAGCAACGTTGCAGCGCTGGGTTACTTTAGCCTGGCCAGAGAAGGGAAGCCATTTTTAGCGTCTAAGGATTTTCATACACTTCAATCAGAACTGATAGACTACGCCGATGCTGCTATAAAAATATATGAAAACACAGGGTACGGTGTGACGATGAACTCGGACGATTTCGTGTGGGGAAGTAATGCGGTTGTCTTAAATAAAAGTATTATGTTGCTGAACGCGTTTCGCATTACAGGCGATGAAAAGTATCGACAGGTTGCCCAAGGAAACCTTAATTTTGTATTCGGCCGCAATCCCACAGGTTATTCCTTTTTAACTGGCTTTGGTGAAAAAAGCCCGAAAAATCCACATCACCGCATCTCTGCTGGCGATAAAATAGATGAACCTGTGCCCGGTATGTTGGCTGGGGGGCCACAACCTGGGCAACAAGATAAATGCGATTATGAGAGTAACTTTGCGGCTGCGAGCTATCTTGATGACTGGTGCAGCTATGCGAGTAACGAAGTGGCGATTAACTGGAATGCGCCTTTGGTTTACGTACTGGGTAGTCTACTAGCCAGTGAGTAAATAACCAATAATGGCTAGAGTTTCTATCATAGTAAAATGAATTACTATGATAGAAACCAAAATTAGTGTGTGTGCTTTCCTAACGCATGTCCCTTATCGTCAAAAAAGCCACTGGCACCTGGTTCGATGAAACCTTGCGTCACCATTTTGGTTAAAAACGGATCTGAATGGTCGTCACCGATATCGGCAAAATCAGTGGTTTGATAACGCATTAGTGTTTTAAAACGCTGAGCAATAACTTGCTTATCAAAGGTGACTGAATCCAGCTGCCAGTTAATTTCTTGACCTCTGGTGATAATTTTAAACGATTGAATTAGCTGCAATTCTGGTTGCCAATGTAGTATTAGTTTTTGCTGTGGGTTGGTATATTCGAATACATCCACAGTATTACAACCGGTACCCGAAGTGCTTTTGTGTTCCATTACTTTGAGCATTTTATCGCTAATCAATTGATAGCGAAAAGACCAATCTTTATCTTGCTTTCCATGCACACGCTCACCAGGTTGATATTCTATTGCTCTTTGGTAATCATCAAAGTAGCGAGTGGGTTTGATGGTGTTTTTATGTGATTTTTCCCATCCCTCAGTTATTTCAGTTTGTGGATAAACATGAATAACAGCGTTTACACGTCGCCACAATTCGAGTTTTTTAGTTTGCTCTTGGGCATGTTTTACTGAGGTGACTATAGTGTATTTAGCAATTAAATCATCGGCTTTCGAGGCGCAGTTTTGGGCAATTGAAGAAAAGCTAAAACCGCAGAATATACATAGTATAACGAAACGTTGCATTGTGACTCCAAAAAACAAAGAGGTAGCCTGAAGGCTACCTCGATGATGTTAAGTAATTGATTATTGAACTACTTCATTGGCAGTTTCAACCAAGTCTGCAGCGTAATCCATAACATGGAATATCACGCTTTGTTCATTTGTGCCATTCACTAACCAAGCACCAGGACCTTTTGCATGTATACCTACATCTTCTCCAGAATGGGTTTCTGAACCAAGGGGGATTAGCGCTTCTTGATGGTAACCAGAGGCGGTAGTGTCAACATCTGTCAGGTCATGGCGACCAGCGGCATTAGCAAAGCCATAAGCTGCATCTGCATCAGTCTCGTCGCCCAAGTTTTGGAAACCAAGCCCGTTAGTGTAACCCAAAGTGGTGTATGGCATGCCGTCCGCAGCGGTGGCTGGTTCGTCAGCGCCAACATTGACTACTTTACCCAAAATTGGATTGCCGCGTTTAGGATATCCAGCAATAGTGAAAACATGACCGTGATCAGCCGTTACAATTATCAGGGTATCTTCGTCACTGGTTAACTCATCTGCTTTAGCAACGGCTTCAGCAAATGCAATAGTGTCAGTTAACGCGTTGTAAGCACTTCCAGCATGATGACCGTGATCAATACGGCCCGATTCAACCATTAAGAAGAAACCATTGTCGTTATTATCAAGTACTTTGATGGCTGTCTCTGTCATTTCAACAATAGACGGTTCGCCAGCAATATCATTGCCACGGTCAGCTTCATACTGCATATGTGATTCATTAAAAAGACCAAATAGTTGTGGCGTGTTTTCAGTATCAATAACATCGAAACCTGATTGATCATAGACGTAAGTACCTGCAGGATAATTTGCCTTCCATTCAGCGGTTAAATCACGACCGTCAGTGCGATCTCCTTCGACGCCACTTACTGCATCAGGGCTGTTGAAACTGGCATCATTAGGTAAAAAATGACGACGTCCGCCACCCATAACGACTTCGATACCATCGATATCAAGACCTTCATAACGATCTTCTAGGTTGGTTTCGAAATTGACCAGTTGATCTGCAATATCGATACAACCCGCTTCAGCCGCTTCAGTCGACATATCTGAAATATCTTCCCAGTTTCTATCAGCGGATTTAGCATAGGTTGCTGCTGGCGTGGCGTGAGTAATACGCGCGGTTGAAATGATGCCAGTTGACTTACCTGAAATTTCAGCAAGTTCAAGGGCGGTTACAAGTTCATTTCCGGAAACGGTACTGCAATCACCTCGTTCAATAGCCTCATCAACACCAATGACACCAACATCCGTTTTCACACCACTCATCATAGCTGTCATGGTACCAGCTGAGTCGGGGGTTTGTGCATCCACATTGTAAGTTTTAGATAATCCAGAAAACGGAAAACGTTCAAAACTCAATTGGTTTTCTTCACCGTCATTGCCATTTAATTGGCCGGCTAATATGCGACTGGCCGTAACCGTTGAAATGCCCATACCATCACCAACGAACAAGATTACGTTTTTAGCTTTACCACGAAGTTGTTCAATTGTTTGTGCTGAGTCAGAGCTCGTTGCTTGTTGCCAAACTGTCTTGTTCTCTTCAACTTCTACAGCGCCAGTGACAAACCAGTCATTATTAAGACTGGTTAGCAGTTCAGTTGATGACAGGGCATTTGAGCCAGGTGAACATACAAAGTTTGTAGCGGTTATTTCGTCTGTTGATAAGGCTCCATCTCCGTTTGCATCTATGCCAGAATCAATTTGCACACCACCTACTGGACAATTTTCATTGCCACTAGATAACTGGGTTTGTAAAGTTAAGCTATTCAGTCCATTGCTGCCATTAGAACCGTCTGTTCCATTTGCACCATCATCACCGTCTAAGGTACAAGCACTTAGTCCAGCAATAGCTATTGAGATCATACTTAATTTAAAAAGGTTCATTTTCATCACTCCGCTTATTCTTCTACCAGATTCAAAGCCTGATTAATCAGGTGGAATATCACGTTTTGTTCAATTACGCCTTGCACAAGTTGGCTACCAGGGCCAATAGCGTGTAGCGCTACGTCTTCCCCTGAATGGGTCTCAGAGCCAAGTGGGATAAGCGCTTCTTGGTGATAACCGGAAGCGGTAGTGTCAACATCTGTTAAGTCATGGCGGCCGGCTGCAATATCAAAACCGTAAGCTGCATCTGCGTCCGTTTCATCAGCTAGGTTTTGGTAACCTAAACCGTTTGTATAGCCCAAAGTGGTGTATGGCATGCCATCAGCAGCAGTAGCTGCTTCTTCTTCGCCCACATTTACTACTTTGCCTAGAATCGGATTTCCACGTTTAGGATAACCTGCAATAGTAAATACATGACCGTGATCAGCCGTGACTAAAATGAGGGTCTCAGAGGGATCGGTATTTTCATATGCATATTGAACGGCTTTTTCCAGCTCCAATACATCAGTTAACGCATTGTATGCGCTTCCTGCATGGTGGCCATGATCAATACGACCTGATTCCACCATTAAAAAGAAGCCTTTTTCATTGTTATCAAGCACCGATATGGCTTTCGAGGTCATTTCGCTTAAAGAAGGTTCGCCTGCTACATCATTTTCGCGATCGGCTTCATATTGCATATGAGACTCATTGAATAATCCAAATATTTTGGACGTGGCTTCCGTATCTATGGCATCAAAACCAGCTTGATCCATAACGTAGCTGCCATCTTCGTATTTCGCTTGCCATTCAGCGGTGAGATCTCTTGAATCTGTGCGGTCACCTTCAATGCTGCTGACAGCATCTGCACTATTGTAACTGGCGTCGTTGGGTAAAAAGTGACGGCGGCCACCACCCATTATGACTTCAATACCATCCACATCTATACCGGAGTAGCGTTGTTCTAAAGTCGCTTCAAAGTTCACTAATTGGTCGGCAATGTCAACACAACCTGCAGTAATTGCAGCTTCAGGCATATCCGAAATATCTTCCCAATTCCTATCGGCAGATTTTGCATAAGTCGCTGCTGGCGTTGCGTGGGTGATGCGAGCAGTAGAAATAATCCCTGTTGATAAGCCTTTCACCTCAGCTAATTCTAACGCGGTAACCACTTCGTTACCTGCCACTGTGCTGCAGTCGCCACGTTCAATATCTTCATCTACACCAATCACGCCAACATCGGTTTTTAAACCGGATATCATGGCTGTCATCGTACCTGCTGAATCTGGGGTTTGTGCGTCAACATTGTAGGTTTTTACTAATGCAGTATAAGGGTACGATTCGAAGCTTAGGTAGGCTTCTTCACCTGAGTCGCCTTGCAGCTGGCCTTTCAAAATACGCGAGGCAGTTAATGTAGAAACCCCCATACCATCGCCTACAAACAATATGACATTTTTCGCTTTGAATTGATTATCAACAGCAAACTTTTCTTGCATTTTAGATTGTGCATCGGTAAACCACGCACTATCAGACTGATGTTCAGGTAATACATTAGCATGCATACCTGTAGAGACTGCGAGCGCAAGGGCGCTGGCGGTAACTTTCCAGTTGAGTTTCATTCTTATTTCCTACGATTAATATGGTGTATTGTCAAAAGACTGTGGCTAACAGTTAAAGGTGCAGAATATGTTGAAAAGACTCTAGAATATGGAATTCCAGATACCACGCAAATCCAATTTCTGCGATGAAAAAGCTTAGGTTGGAATTGTGATAATTGTGTTACAAATAAAATAAGGTTTTATGTCACTGTGATGACACTGTCTTATATTGGTTAACAGTTAACCCCTCTAAATCCAATGTTTCGAGGCGTTTGAAAGTAAGTCAGATAGAGGAAGTGTTTGATGTTCCTCGTTATTCACGAAATTACAATTTATATTTTCCCTTTGATATTTCGGTCCGTTTAAGTCTCAATTTAGAACCTTACGAATCGGCTATTATTGTAACCTTTAGAATTGCTGATTTTCGTTCAATATATTCCAGCAACCTTTGATTAATTGCTTTTTACATTGATAGTGTTAATTTTTTATTTACTTCTACTATTAATGTAAGCAGTGTAATTTGGAGTAGTTGACACAATGAGTTCAGATAAAATAAGCAAAGTTTTGTCTCATCAATATGAGCTCAACGATCCTCTCCACCAATTATTTGATGCTGTTAGAGTCATTTCGGTCCAAGGGTATGATGATCAACGTAGAGTTATCTACTGGAATGAAGGCAGTGAAGTACTTTATGGTTATACCAAAGCTGAAGCCTCGGGGAAAAAACTAGAAGATCTCATAATCCCAACTTATATGCGACAAGGGGTCATTGACGCTCACCAAAATTGGCTTAAAAATGGTATCGAGATCCCTGCAGCGGAAATAACCTTACGAAATAAAAGCGGTGCTGATGTATCGGTATTTTCAAGCCATGTCATGTTCACAAATCAATATGGTAACCAACAAATGTACTGTATTGATATTGATTTATCGGATATTAGAGAAGCTGAAGCTCAGGCTTTGTTTAAACAGCATATGCTCGAAACCATTTTTGAAGCCATTCCTGATCTATTCTTTTTGATGGAAAAAGATGGGAGGATTATTGATTATCATACCAGTAAAAAAGAAGACTTATACGTTTCTCCTCAGCAATTTATTGGCAAGAACATGTCGGAAATTTTACCTGATGAAATTTCCAAAAAATTTCAGACGCATATTAATAAAGTAATAAAACAAAAGGAAATGAGTAGCTTTGAATACGACCTCACTATGCCTCAAGGAATTTCATATTTTGAAGCGAGAGTTGCCTACTTAACCGAATATAAGCAGATTATAGTTGTTATTCGCGATATTACTGAACAGTATAAATCTGCTGAATTGATTCGTCATCAAGCTTACTATGACAGTCTAACCTTACTACCTAATCGCTTTTTAGCATTAGATCGGCTTTCGCAAATATTAATCGAAGCGAAAAGAACCAATCAAAAAGCCGTCGTCATTTTCCTTGACTTAGATGATTTTAAAAAAGTGAACGATTCATTGGGCCATGAAATAGGTGACAAGTTGCTGGTTAAAGCTGCCCACCGGTTAACCCAGGTTGTGCGCAAGGAAGACACAGTAGGACGTTTAGGCGGGGATGAGTTTATCGTTTTGTTGAAGGGGTTTAGCAATCATAACGATGTATTAACCATTGCAGAAAATTTACTAAAAGTGTTTCGAACCCCGTTTAAATTGGCCGGTAGAGAATTAATGCTTACCTTAAGTATTGGCATCGCTATTTATCCTGAGAATGGCAATAGTGCCTCTGATTTATTGCGAAATGCCGATACTGCCATGTACCAAGCCAAATCGTTAGGGCGAAATACTTTCTCATTTTTTACTGTTGAGATGAATAAGTCGATGCAACGTCGTTTTGAAGTTGAAGAGCAAATGCATGCCGCGCTCGAACGTGGTGAGTTTGAAGTCTACTATCAACCTAAATTCGAAGTTAATACGAATTCAATTGTTGGGGCGGAGGCGTTATTGAGATGGAACAATGCAACACTGGGTAATGTTAGCCCAAATGAATTTATACCCATTGCTGAACATACAGGTTTAATTATTACCTTGGGCGAGTATGTGTTTAACCAGGCTTTAGGGTTTCTGAAACACTGGCAGCAATGTGATAAGCAGGCTTACACAATGGCAATTAATTTGTCTCCTCGTCAATTCAGAGATCAGAGTTTGGTTACGAATTTGCAAAAAAGCCTGCAAACCATAAGCGTCAATGCAGAATTTTTAGAACTTGAAATTACCGAAGGGGTGTTGATGAATGGACAAGCCTACATTCATGAATCCTTAGCACAAATCAGCGCCTTAGGGATAACCTTGTCCCAAGATGATTTCGGAACGGGTTATTCGTCGCTAAGTTACTTGCGTCAATATCCCTTTGATGTGCTTAAAATTGATCGTAGTTTTATTCATGGGATCACAACCAACAAACCAGATTGTGATTTAGTTAAAGCGACCATTGCAATGGCAAATAGTCTTGGGTTAACCGTTGTTGCCGAAGGCGTTGAAACGGAGCAGCAATTTGCGATATTGAAACGTTTAGGTTGTGACTTAGTACAAGGGTTTTATTTTAGCCGACCACTAACTGCCACCCAATTACTAAAATTTTCAAGTAAGCAATAAAACCATTAGTCTACTGCAATGTTTGTATTAATAAGTGCCAGTGTTAATCTACTAAATATTACAATACCCCTTTCTCAATTACAGGCACACACCAATAGCGTATATTATTGTTGGGGCAAGTTTGCTTGATTTTTGTTAACAGCTCTTGGTAGTGGAGTTGCTCATGTAAAAGTTCAAATCGAAATAAGTCTCTATAGCCTTCAACTTGTTCTTGAATATTGTATTGGTGGTGTGCACGACTATAACCTTGTATTTTGCTTAAACTAAAACCCGACAATGCTTCATGGCTAATTAACGTATCGACTAGGTTGTCTTTTAACTCTTGCGGTGCTAAGAGGATAAGCAGCTGATAACGATTATTTTTATCCATTTTTAGTCTCCATCCATTTATATAAAACCGGCAATAAATATAAAGTGGTAAGTGTAGAGGTAAACAACCCACCAATAACAACAATGGCCAGCGGTTTTTGAATCTCTGCTCCTGGACCTGATGCAAATACTAAAGGAGCAAGTCCAAACATGGCTGTCATTGCGGTCATTAAAACTGGTCTTAAGCGTCGAGTCGCCCCATCAATTACGCGGGTGAGTGTGTCATTAAACTCCATTTTAGTTTGTTCAAAATAGCTTACCATCACAACACCATTTAACACTGCAATTCCCAATAACGCGATAAAACCCACTGATGCAGGTACCGACAAATATTGGCCACTGATAAATAAAGCGAAAATTCCCCCCATCACGGCAAAAGGAATATTCACTAAGATAAGTGATGATTTTGCTAATGAGCCAAAGGTAGTAAATAAGATGATTAGAATAAGTAGTAGCGAAATCGGCACAACCATCATCAGGTTATTGGTAGCTCGCTGTTGGTTTTCGAATTCGCCACCAAAACTAAGCACATAGCCTGAAGGCAGTTCCAGTGTATTCGTCAGGGTCTTTTTTAATTCTTCCACAAAACCCACTATGTCGCGGCCAGACACATTGGTCGTTACCACGGAATAGCGATTACTGTTTTCTCGCTCAACTAAAATTGGCCCTTGTTTAAAGCTTATTTCAGCGATGTCCTGCAACGGCACTAAGCTGGCATCTGGCAACAAAATTAGATTATTTTTAATCTCATGCAATGTGCCTGGACGCAGCGCTGAGCTAGCAGATGCAGCGAATACAATTGGAGTTTTACGTTTTCCTTGAATTATTTCTGAAATTGCAAAGGTTTCGAATTGTGAGCGTAAATAGTTGGATAGTTCAGTAATGCTCATGTCATAACGTTGGGCAATTTCCGGTTTGAGACGGATATTTAAAAACTCGCCTCCTTCAGTGACCGCGGTGTTTACATCAACACTGCCTGAAGTGGACTTTGTGAGCTGGGCAATGCGAGAGGCCAAATGTGCCAACTCGGTTAAATCTTCTCCAAATACTTTAATGCTTACATCTCCAGTGCTGCCTGTAAGCATTTCTGAAACCCGCATCTGAATAGGCTGAGTAAATCCAAAATTAATTCCAGGAAACTGTTTTAGTACATTTCGAATGGAATCGACTAACTCTGATTTAGAACTGAATCGCCATTGTGCCTGTGGGATTAATTCCATAAATATATCTGTTTCGTTCAAGCTCATTGGATCCAAACCAATTTCATCAGCGCCGACTCTCGCAACGATTTGACTTATTTCAGGCACCTGTTCAAGCAATGCATTTTGAATTTGTATATCCAGCGCAGTGGAAGCATTTAGGGTTATATTTGGTGTTTTTTCAAGCTGTACAATTATATCGCCTTCGTCTAACACCGGCATAAAGGTTTTACCCAGATAGACAAACTGCACTGCGCTTACGATTAATGCTAATAAAATGCCGATGATCAGTGGCGCAGGGCGATTCAACGTTGTAGATAATGTGCTTCGATATTTGGCTTTTAATGCGGTGACAAAACTAGGTTCACCGGAATCATGCTGTTTGATTAATATTGATGCTAACGCTGGAATAACAGTTAGAGATAACAGCAGTGCACAAAACATTGCAAATACAATTGTTATCGCTACGGGTTTAAATAATTTACCTTCTAAACCTGTTAGTGTCAGCAATGGAGAAAACACTATTATGACTATTATTGTGCCGGAAACCACAGGTACAGCAACATCTTTACAGGCTCGGAATACCAGATGTAATTTAGGTAAGTGGTTTTTATTACTTAATTGATTAACCACATTTTCGACGATTACCACGGAAGCATCCACAAGCATGCCAATGGCGATCACCAAACCACCTAGGCTCATTAAATTGGCAGACATATTAACGCTATTCATTAACCAAAAAGTGCTCAACGCTGCAAGAGGTAAGATCATTGATACAACTAATGCTGCTCGAATATTTCCCAAAAACAAAGTTAAAACAATGATCACCAATATAACGGCAATCAACAATGCCTCTTGAATGGTACCTATCGCTGTATCGATCAAATTTTTACGATTATAAAAAACGTTTATTTGTGAACCTGCTGGTAGGGTCTTTTCAATTAATTTTAACTTTTCACTGACACCTTCTATTACTTTGGCAGTGTTGGCGTTTTTCAAAGATATAACTATGGCTTCAGTGGTTTCTTGTCCATTGCGGGTAACAGCGCCATAACGGGTTAAATGACCAACGCTAACATCCGCCACATTAGAGAGTCTTATCGACTGTTGAAGATGATTACTAATTAACATGTTTCGAAGTTGGTCTAACGTATCGATACGGCCTTCACCACGAATAATTAGCGCATCGTTACCTATATCCAAGCGGCCAATATTGCCATTCAAATTGTTTGCCTGAATGTGCTGTGCTAGTTGATTTAAGGTTAGGCCTAATGAAGCTAGCTTAACGGGATCTGGAGTGATCTGGTAAGTTTTCGCATAGCCACCTAATATATTCACATCGGCGACACCATCAATGGTTCTCAGTAGGGGGCGAATTTCCCATTCCAGTATTTGCCTTCGCTCAAGTAAACTTAGCTGGGGATTTTCCAGTGAAAACATAAACATTTCACTCAAAGGAGTGCTCATTGGTGCAATACCACCCTCAAGACCAGAGGGAAGGGAAGACCAAATATTGTTTAAGCGTTCTGCAACTTGTTGTCTAGCCCAGTAAATGTCCGTGCCTTCGACAAAATCAAGGGTAATGTCTGTAATGGCGTACTTGGTGGTTGAGCGTAATATTTGTTGATTTGGTATCCCTAATAATTCTGTTTCAAGGGGAAGTGTCACTTGCGCTTCTATTTCTTCAGCTGTCATTCCTGGTGCTTTCAATATTACTTTTACCTGAGTGGGTGAAATATCAGGGAAAGCGTCAATGGGAATATTCATCCAAGAGACAATGCCGATTAGCATTACTCCGATCGCCATTAATAGAATAAAAATCCGCTGGCTGAGGGATAATCGAATCAAATTAGATAACATTCATTCACTCCCTAACCCGAGAAGTATGCCTTGAGCAGCGCTTACAGAACTGATAAGTACATTGCTATTGATGAGAGATTGTTGACTGGTGATCGCATAACTATGCTCAGTACTGCTAATTAGTGTGACGTTAATTGCGTTTAATTGCTCACCTGATTTAACAAATACAAACTGCGATCCATTCATCGAGAAAACCGATTGTTTGGGGACTAGATATGCCTGTTGCTTAAAAAATGGGGTGACTGATAAGTTCTGTCCTAAGTTATAAGGACAGTCGGAGGTCAAGGGGGCGCTCCATACTTTACTAGCCAGTCCCGTGGCAACGAGCTCGATGGCATATATATTTAATTTACACTGAGAGTTTGTTGCGGATAAGTAAGCAAGATTTTGTGCTTCATTATTACTAATATTAAAATTTAACCTGATACTTTGTGTGGGAATGACTCTTGCAATCACATTGCCTTCTGTTAGCGATTCAAAGCGAGTGTAATGCACAACACCGTTAATTGGGGTTTTTAACGTTAGGGTTTCAGTCTCGTCATTAAAATCAGCTACCAGTTCAAAAAAATGCTGCATTTCATCATATTCTAGCTTAGCAGCGAAGTAGGCGTTATTGATGTCAAGCCAAGCTTGTTGTGAGATAGAAGACTGCTTAAACAATGATTTATTTTTTTTATATTGTAGTTCGGTCAGTTCAAACAACGATTTTTTAACCTGATATTGATTAAAATAGTGGTGCACTTCAGGCCCACTTAATTCAACGAAACTCCCTCCAATATTGAGTTTAGTGCCAACAGGTTGCAGAAAACGAACTTGCTGGGCAGTAAACGGTGAATGAATTGTATAGCCTTGACCTGGCAATTCTGAGACTTCACCCAAGGTAGGAAGACCTGCATACTCATTTACTTGCTCTACCTGTTTTGTAAGTAATGCTAAATCGTTAAGATCTTTTACATCAAGACTAAACTGTTGTGCCGAAGTGGAAGTGATAACCAGTAAACTGGTGGCAATAAAGATGGAATTTACGAAACCTTTCATAAAGATTTTCCTGCAGCTTGATTAAGAATGGCTATGTTTTTGGCCAAATTAATTTGATTTATGGCGTATTGCCCTTGAATTTCGACAATCTCTAGCGTCCTTCTCAAGATCCATTCTTGATCCGTAGTATTTGAAGTCAGCAATGTTTCTAAGGTTGGTTGTAGTTTCTGAGTTATCTGTAATGATTGATTAAGCAGTTTTTGCCGTGCTTTGCTAATTTTGAGCTGGCCGGCCGCATTTGAGATGGATTGTTGAATTTGTTGCTGAGTCTGATTACGTTGCATCACATAAAGCGAATGAGCTGCGACAAATTCACTGTGCTGAGCCGGAGTATAGTTGTTTCCAATCGACAACGGCATTTCCACACCCAATCCTATTTGATTGTCGGTGATCCCTGCTGTTTCATTTTGTTTTGCAAAAATGGCAAGGTTCCAAGGCCTAGAGTGGTTGGAAGCTGCATTAAATTGGGCTATATTTAATTGCCAAACCGCGTCTAAAGCCTGTATGTCGGGGTGCTCGCTAGATATCTCAACACTCACATCAAAGGGGAGTTCTTCGGTGTTATCGGGCAGAGCATTTAAGCCAGTAAGATCAGTGTATTGAGCTAACAAGGTTTGTGTTTGATTTTGGTGATCTAACAAGGCAAGTTCAACCTGAATGCGTTCTTGCTTTACCAGCAACGTTAAATAAGAAGGAGTGTTGCCGGCTTGTTCCATCTGCTCATAATGCTTCAATAATTTATTTAAAACGTTTAGTTTTTGCTCTGCTTGTTTACGGTATACATATTGGAGTTTATATTCCCAAATCGTAAACCGTATCAGTCCAGATAGAAATAATGCTTGTTGTTGCAAAGCATGCTGCTTAATCAAAGGGATGGTACTTTGCAGTTGCCGATCAATTTCCGTTTGTAAACGCGACTTAATTGCTAAGTTGAGACTGATTTCCGTTTCTTTGGAACCCAGGCTCTGCTGATTGTGTAAATATAGAAGACCGACGGTAGGAGGACTAGCAAACCAAGAATCTGAAGGTTGTTCAACATTACCCTTTAACAGGCTTTGGTTTTCCTTTTTATGGATTTCTAATGCAGCGTTTAATGCATCATTAAGGGTTAACTGGGCGGCAAAATTATACGTAGGCCATATAAAAAATAATAGGAAAAGTAGTTTTCGAATAGGTTGAAGGTAAAACATTGTTTTGCAGTGCTCACTGGTTAGGTCAGTGCATATATTATTGATTTTTATGCGTAATCGGACAATAAACACATGTAGGACTTGGCATCGAACATATGTTCGAGATAACCAATATTGGTATTAAATTTAAAGAATTGGAAAGTAAATGAAAGATCGAATTATCATTTTAGTGCTAATTACCATTATGGTTCTCAATGCGATGGATGTGTTTGTAGACATACAACTAAATGTACCCATTTGGCATGTATTAGGGGAGACCATTATCGTTCTTGTTTCGGCCATTGCAGCCTTACTTCTTATTCATGATTTAAGGTTACGCTCTAGGTCGTTAAATCGCTTAGCGACAAAACTAAAACAAGCAGATATGCAAATTAAAACCCTCAGCGGCGAAATTGAAACCGAACGTAAACATTATGCTCAAGTGATTCAGGCGCAGTTTAAAGAATGGGGGCTGACTGTTGGTGAGCAGCAAGTTGCAATACTAATATTAAAAGGTCTAAGCTTAAAAGAAATTGCCTCTGTCAGGGAAACAAAAGAGGCCACTGTTAGACAACAAGCCTCTAGTCTTTATTCAAAAAGCAACTTACAAGGTCGACATGAATTGTCAGCGTGGTTTTTAGAAGACTTTCTTAATTAACTTTATTCTCGCTAGTTTTGTCGCATGCTCCCACTTGTAAGAGCATGCGTTTGCTATCTGCTTTGCATTTTGTGCCGAGTAGAGATAAAGCTTGAGCTATCTACTGGGCCTGCGGTGAACTCAATGTCAACTTACTAAAAGTTACTTGGGTATAGTCACCATTCATCTTGTCTGTTTGCCAATCCCCAGTACCTAAACATCCTGCATACCAAAGAGTGCCAGCCTGGTCTTTTGTACTGCACTGATTGTAAGCTCCAGCCTTAAAGTAATGGGAGTCGCCAGCATAACCTTGTGGGTTATCTTTCTCGTCAACCTTACCATATGCGTCAATATTGTTAGCTAGGTTTATCGCGTATTTAACATCGTCTTTGCCTTTAGCGCTAAAGGTCAAATACATGGTATTTTGGTGCACATTAATGCGATAGCTGAACTCTTCTCCTAACGCGATACCTGTATCTCCAGGTTCATTTGGGTTTTTCCAGGTATTTCCCCATACTGGGTAGGCAATATCTGTACGATTTGGATCCGTTTTAGCTAGGTTGCGCTCGTAATTCCAAAAAACAGAACCCATTTGATGATTAGGCCATTTTTTAAAATAAATTTTTATGGGCTCGTTACCATAACCAAACCCTTGATTTTGGGCGATGACTTTATCATCTTTTACGGCATGGATTTGTCCTACTACCACTGAATAGGCCGCAGGGGTGTTAGGATTTTTTGCCCTTATCGCGACATGATCTACTTTCAGTGTTGCATCTATTTTGCTGCCTATTGAGGCAAATTGAGAGGCATTGGCATGCGCAGCTAAAGCAAAGTTATTACCTGGTGCTTTGGTTTTTATTTTTTTATTCGTTCCTCGAAAAGCCTGACGGAGTTCACTGCGTGTATTGCTTGATGATGCTGTGGTAATTGCTTTATTGGGCGTTGCGAAAACCATACCGCCATTTTCATCTAAGTAGAAAAAGTCAGGGTGAACATAGGTTTGCATTTCTGCCACATCAATTTCATCAATTTTGCCATTATTGTCCATGTCTACAGGAACGGTAATTTTCCAGTTTGATAGGTCAAATTTAGTGGCAGGAATAGGGCTTTTGGGGGAAAGTTTATCCTTAGACATATGGCTCATGTCAGTATTGGAACAAGCGACAACAACGGAAAGTGATAAAGGTACGATGATACTGGCTTGCGCTATTTTTTTAAATCGCAGTTTACTCATTCTGATCTCTTTAAAATTCTGAATTAACTAAACCAATATTGTAACCAATTTTAAGTTAATTACTTTACCAATTTATAAACAATTGAGCGCAATGTGATTCTTTGTAAACTTATTTATGTACTTATTGAGATGAAAAATTGTGTTAGCCTATGCGATTATTTTTTATTTTCTTTAGGCTAACTATGCTCCCATGGATTCAATTGGACTCTGCTGCTATTCCCGGTGGCGGTGAAATGACACTTTTTCAACGAGAAAAGGCGTTTTCCATCCGCTTGACTGGAAAGCGCGGCGAATTAATGAATAGTCGTGTTTTTAATTCAGAAAAAGAATTGGCTAAGTTAGGATGCGCCTATTTAAAAAACACCGATAAAGCCCATGTTTTGGTTGGTGGTTTAGGGATGGGGTATACCCTGGCTGAGGTATTGAAAGTGGTTAATCAGAGTGCTCAAGTGAGCGTTGCTGAATTAATCCCAGAAGTCGTTAAGTGGAATCAAGGAGCTTTAGGGGAGTGCGCAAAGCGGCCACTTAACGATCCTCGTGCACAGGTTGTTATTGGTGACGTAAAATTACTTTTGGAGACAAATAAACCCACATATGACGCTATTCTACTGGATGTTGACAATGGTCCAGAGGGGCTGACCCAGGGGAACAATAATTGGTTGTACTCAACGCAAGGTATTGCAGCTATTTATCAGGTTTTGCACCCCAAGGGCATGTTAGCCGTGTGGTCCGCTGGGCCTGATTATTTATTTAGTGTGCGTCTAAAAGATGCAGGGTTCGAAGTAGATACTCGCGTGGTAAGTTCGCAAAAACGAAGCGGTACCCAGCACAGCATATTTTTGGCTAGAAAGAATACCTCATCATCTAGTTAATGCCACTTTAGTTTTGTTTATCGGACGACCATAAGCGCCATACTTCATCATTTTTCCAGTTAGTTGTCCAAGGGAGTATGTCCGCAGCGGGCATTGGTCTTGCTATTCCGTAACCTTGAACTAAGTCACAGCCTAGTTGGAGCAAAGACACACCATGGGCGATTGTCTCAACGCCTTCGGCAATGACGTCACGATTAAAAGATTTGGCAAGGGCAACTATACCCTCTACGATAGCTCGATCTTCTGGATCGACTAACATGTCGCGTACAAATATTTGGTCTATTTTAATTAAGCTAGCGGGTAATCTTCTTAAATAGGTGAGTGAAGAGTATCCTGTTCCAAAGTCATCAATAGCAAAATTTACCCCTAATTTAATACAGCTTTTCATTATTTCAGACGCATCCAATAAATCACCTAGCGCGCTGGTTTCCAATACTTCAAGTTCTAAAAATTGTGGGTCAACTTCAGGGTAAGCTGTCAGTAACTTTTGTAACTGCGCTGGAAAGTTATTTTGTTGAATTTGTAGGGCTCCAATATTCACGCTAATGGGAAGCACCAGATCATTTCTTTGCCATTTTGCCAATTGTCGTAACGCTTCTTCAATTACCCATTCTCCCACATCTATACTAAGTTGGTGATTCTCAATGTAGGGTAAAAACTCGATAGGAGATAACAAGCCACGCTGAGGATGCTGCCAGCGAATTAATGCTTCCGCCCCGATAATTGCACCTGTTCTTATGTTAACTTTTGGCTGGTAAAAAAGGACAAATTCACGGTTTTCTAAAGCCGCTTTAATATTCAGTAAAGTTTCATGGCGCGCCTTAATGGCATCTTCAGACTTGATATCAAAAAGGTGATAACAATTTTTGCCTTTCTGTTTAGCTAAATACATTGCTTGGTCGGCATGTCGAATAAGCTGGTCAGCATCGGTTTGATCTGCTGGATACAATGTCACACCTATGCTGGCGGATACCTTTAGGTTAATATTATCTATGATTACTGGCGTAGAAGCAGCTTTTAGCATACGATTTATAATGGGTTGAAAGTCTTGTAATTGCTCAAGGTCTGCCAATACGGCCACGAACTCATCTCCACCGAAGCGCGATAATGTATCACACTCACGCATGGTTTCTTTTAATCGAGATGCGATAATAACTAGCAGTTCATCACCTAAACTATGGCCGTAACTATCGTTCACTTCTTTAAAACCATCTAAGTCTAAGAATACGACAGCTAACATTCTTTCATTGCGTTTACTTTGAGATATGGCTTGTCCTAATCGGTCCGCTAACAAAGTTCGGTTAGGCAGATTGGTTAAAACATCGAAATGGGCCATGTGTTCGAGTTTATGTTGTTGCTCTTTAAATTCTGAAATATCTGTAAAAATGGCCACATAGTTTTTCACATTACCCTTTTCATCATTTACTGCACTAATGGTTAGCAGTTGGGCATAAATTTCATTATTTTTACGTTTATTCCAGATTTCCCCGCACCAAAATCCATTATCCCCGATGGATTTCCATAGTTTTTGATAAAAATCTCGGGATTGCCTGTGAGATTTAAGGAAGCTTGGGTTTCTCCCTAAAACTTCTTCTCGTGTATAACCGGTTATATTTACAAAGGTCTGATTGACATCAATAATATGGCCTTTAGTATCGGTGATAATAATGCCTTCGCGGGCATGGGAAAAAACACTGGCTGCTAAGGTAAGCTGTGCCTCGTTCTGTTTGTTTTTTGTGACATCTTGAACCAGCGTGGTGACACCAGTGACATCACCGTTTTGATTCAAAATTGGTGTGTTGTACCATTCACAAATAATCAGTTCACGGTTTTTTGTTAGATTCTCATTGGTATTTTTAGCACCGCCTTTTTGCTCTAAAATTAACTGATAAACATTTTGCAGTTCTTCTCGTAACTCGGGCACCAAAATAAGATCCGTTGCGTGTTTACCAACGGCTTCTTCGGCGCTGTAACCAAAAATCTTTTCAGCGGATTTGTTCCATTTCGTGCAAAATAGGTTTCTATCCCAAGATATACAGCCTAAAGGGGTATTTTTAATATGTTCAGAAAATTCACTTTCACTTTTTAAAAGGGACGCTTGACTTTGTTGAAGTTGCTTTTCCGCATTCAAACGTGTTTTGGCCATCAGCATAAAACGATGTTGTAATTCAATTAGTTCAGAAGTGCCTTGTTTAGGAATATCGTCGATATCTCTTCCCAACTCTAAATCTTTGGTTGATTGCAAAAGGTTTTTGAGTGGGTTTACTAAAGTTTTTTGGATACCCCAACTAGCAATGACAAGCATTAAAACAAGGATGAGGAAAAGAACAATAGCTGTATTTAGCAAACGTGAATTTATAGCGTTTAGCTCTTCTGAGAAAGGAATGCCGACTGTAATATTAATCAGTTCACTGTCTTTTCGCAGGGGCCTTGTCACATAAAACCTGTCTTGGTCGTCGATGCCGTAAACAGACTCGTATTGTTCTAGACTGGGTTGAATAGTTGAGATGTGCGAACCAAGTATTTCTGGTTGATAGGGAAAAGCGGCAATGACCTTTTGCTCATGATCGGTAATGTACGCCACTGAATTCTGCGGTAAACGAGAATCTGAAAGTTGTTTACTCCACCAATCTAGAGACAATACGGCCACGGCGACGGCGATAATCTCATTACTTTGAGGGTGTATGACAGGATAGGCAAAGTTAATGCTGGTTACATTTGCTGCTCTATCTATTTGGTATTCACCAATTGAAAATTCCCGGCTAGCAATGGCTTTTTGAATATAAGGACGGTCTGAAACATTGATACTTTTATTCAGGGGCTTGGCGTTGCAAATCAATTCACCGTTAACTTTTGGTACGCCAATATTAAAGTAGATATCTTTTATTTTTATAATATCAGCTAAAAAGTCGCTACATGCTGAAGAATCAGGCTCTAGCACTGCACTAAACGTAGACAAATGTTTTAAAAAATTCTCAGTTCTTCTGATTAATAAAGCTTGAAAAGTAGTAGTAACCTCTACGGTTTTTATAGCTTCGTGCTGAGCCGCATGGATGGCATGCTGGCGCTCTTCAATCGACATATAAACAAGGGTGAATATACCAGGTAAGGCTACCAATAAAATGAGTAACACCAGTCTTGATTGTATTGATTTTAAAAAGCGTCTCATGTCTATTTAATTAGATCCGAAAATAAGTTATCTAAAAGTTAATATTCAAATGTTATAGCCATAGAAGTATATCGCATTTAAATAATAGCGTATTTTTATCTCGATTTAGCTAATGTTTGAGTAACCAGAAAATGCCTCAATATTTTAATTAACTAAAATATTGAGGCTTAATATGTTTATAAGTGGCTATTGATTTTTTCGATAAGCTGTTGAATTCGTTCGGCATTCTTACCGAGATCACTTCTACCAACACGGGATTTACTGCGAACATCTAAAACTGTGCCTGCTTGTGCACTGGCAATGCGAACAATTACATCATCTTTGAAGCCAAACCAAGTAGTGGTATCTGTAGCTTCTATGATGCCTGCTGATTTATCTGCATTAACGAGTTCCCAACCTAAATCATTCATAGCGGCTTCGGTTGCGCCAAAAACTTGCGCGGAAGATTGAGTATATACTTGTGACTTCAATTGCGGATAAGCTTCACGTTGTTGTTTAGCTGTTTCTTCGCCAGCGTACTCTACAGGATTGGGAGCATCTGCACGTAAGGTTGCAATAGCCGAAAATTTAGGGGGATTAACTAGATCAGTTGAGATGTCATGAATGGGCGGAACAGATTTCGCTTTGCTCATAATGCTAAGAGGTAAACCCACAGCAACAATAGCTAAAACAGCGGATACTGCGACACTTGGCCAACTGATGTTTTTACGTAAAAAAATGAGTTGAACTAGAATCAAAACGATTGCCCCAATACCAGTAAAAACACCATAACGCAAAGCTGTAAACGCAGGGCCGAGCTCCAAAATTCCAAATTTGTATAGGGGGCCAGGTAGTGCAACGAGTAAAATAGCGAGAAAGCTAATTAGGCTTACCAAGGTCTTCATAGAGAGTACTCCGATCTTATTGTAATATCCGTGTTTTATGGACTTATGATATATGAACAAATAGATACGGTCAGTAATTGTTTTAGGCTCAACTTGTAAATCTCTTAATAAGAGGTATGGAATTCATATGCAAAATGAAGCGTGGCTGCGCATTGGTAGTTTTTTAGTGGTACTAATGGTTATGATGGTGTGGGAGGCAATATTGCCAAATAGGGTCTCTCCTGTAGCAAATGGCAAACGCTGGCTGAGTAATTTCTTTTTGGTGTTTTGTGGCGCCGTGGTGGGTCGGTTATTGGTTCCTGCAGGGTTAGCGGTAGTCGCTATTTTCGCCGATGATATTCATTTTGGTTTATTGAATGTCTTGAAATTAGCCGATTGGCTAGCAATTTTACTGGCAGTGATCATGCTAGATTGTTTGATTTATTGGCAGCACCGCTTATTACATCGCGTGCCTATTTTATGGCGTTTGCATAGAGTCCACCATGCCGATCCGCATTTGGATGCATCCACAGGACTGCGTTTTCATCCCATTGAAATTGCCCTAAGTTTAGTGGTTAAAGCATTAGGAATACTGTTATTAGGGATACCGGTAGAAGCTATTCTTATATTTGAAATACTGCTCAATGCCAGCGCCATTTTTAATCACAGTAATATTAAATTACCTAACTGGTTAGAATGGCCGTTACGCAGAGTCATTGTTACCCAAGCCATGCATCGTATTCATCATAGTCAAGTCGTTAAAGAGACGGATAGCAATTACGGCTTTTGTTTGTCCATCTGGGATCGTCTTTTTAATAGTTATACTAACAACGCTCAGGCAGGCGATGATGGTTTAGTGTTGGGATTAAAAGACTATCCATCTGAGTCGAGCAATACAGGGATTAGTACGGTTCTGCTCATGCCATTTCGTGAAAAACCTAACAATAAAGAAATTTAGTCTTTGGTGGCCAAAAGAGTATGGTAGCCAACCCAAATTCGTATCGCCGCAGTTAACCAACATATCAATGCAAACACACTGGCGATGAGTACAAAATGAGTGGGAAATAAACAGAATAGACACAAGACTAAAATGGTTTCAAAACCTTCAGCTAATCCGCCCATATAATGCAAGCTTTTTTGTGGGTAGTTAGGGCTGTCTATACCATGCTTACTCGCCATAATTGCAAAGGCTAAAAAGCTACCACCTGTGGCCATAAATGAGAGCATTAAAAAACTACCCGCCACGGCATTTTCTATCGGGTTGGCACAGATAAATGCAAAAACAATGGCAGAATAGAAGATAAAATCCAAGGTGATATCCAAAAAGCCGCCTGCATCAGAAGGAGCTGTCTCTCTTGCAATAGCGCCGTCGAGCCCATCTCCTAATCGGTTTAACAAAATTAGACATAGTGCCAAAAAGTAGTGGTCGAATATGATCGCCGGGATGGCTAACATACCAATGACAAAACCGACTAAGGTTACCGTATCAGCATTGATTCCTCTTTTTATTAGTTGTTTAGCCAAGCTACAAAGAGGTTTTTTTAAAAGCCGATTTAGAAGAGGGTCAATCATGGTTTACCTTGTTTTTAATCATTTTGTCCCAGTGCAGGGACGTTATTTGTGTGCAGCGATTTATTATAGGCTGCGATAAAAATCAGCTAAGTCTATGTGCTGTGCTTGAGGTGGAATGTTATTAATATCATGACTTACCATTATGCTAGGTACACCTCGGGATTGAAGTTGAGAAAATGCCCACAGGCTTACTTGCATGCAAGTGTTTGGATCTAATGCCGCAAAAGGTTCGTCCATAAGCAGTGCTTCAGGCTTGTTTGCTAGTGCTCTGACTAAGCCCACCCTTGAACGCTCACCACCACTTAATTGTTCAACATAATGCTGGGCAACGTAGTCTAGATTAATTTCCTTTAGCAACGCTAGTGCGGTATCTCGACGTTGATTTTTACTTAGCTTTTTGCCATTTTCGTTTTTAAGATTTGCAGGCAGGGCAAAACAAATGTTATCTAGCACAGTTAAATGGGGAAACAGATGTACGTCTTGCATCAACAAGCCTATACGGCGCTGTTCTATCTTGACCGAGTTAAGCGGCTTCATGTTTAAGGTTATTTCACCACTGACTTTAGCATGCTTCGGGCTGTCGCCTAAAAGCCAATGCAAAAATGTCGACTTGCCCATGCCGCTAGGGCCAGTTAGCACTAATAACTCCCCACTATCAAGGCATATATCTGGTAGCTCGATGCATCCGTTTTCTATTGAAATTTGACAATTATTGATGCGAAACATCGAAACTTCCTCTAAGACGTTGGGACACGACACTGGCGACAAAAAAGGCCACAAAGGGCAATGATGCCTGAACTAGCATATAAACCGCGGTGATACTTTGTTCATTACCCGAGGCGATAGCAACAGCTTCAGTGGTGATTGTAGAGACGCGACCTGCGCCAATCATTAGTGTCGGAATATATTGGGCAACACTGACGGAGAATGCGATGGCCAAAGCACTCAGCATGGCTGGTCGTAACAGCATCAAGCGTACTTTCCAAAATTGCTGCCAATAGCTACAGCCAAAACTTGCAGCTACTAATTCATAGTGCCGATCTAAACTTTGGAAAGGGCCGCGCAGCACTAAGTAACTATATGCAAAAGTAAAGGGTAGGTGAGAGATAACAACCCAACCCGTATGATAACTCCCATTCAACGCCGTGTGGGATATTTGCCAGCCATAGACCATGCTTAGTTGCGGCAGCAGAATCGCCATTAACCAAATATAATCTGGAAGGTAACGTTTTGCTTGTCGCTGTAACTCTAAGGCTAAAAGGGTTGTTAACACTCCAACAATACTACTAACTAAAGCAATGTAAAGGCTATTTAACAGCGGACCTCGCATAAAAAACCATTCGTCTCGCCATAACCCAAAAGACCAATCTATCGGGGTTGTGCTGAGCATGTTTTGTTGATTGTTCCAACCCAATGACCAGATTAAAAATGTGATTAAAATGCTTAGGGTTAAAAGGCTAAATAAGCCAAGCCAATGGCTAAATAAACGGCTAACGCGAATTATTTTTAATGACGTTCTACGAATAGCGTGATGGCGTAAATTTCGTACGGCCCACCACTCATGTGTATATATGCCTGCAATTAATATACTTAACATCACTATTAGTACAAGGTTACCTACAAATGCCAAGGCTTGCTCATCAACAGTGAAGCCAGTTTGCCAGTTATACAATACGACAGCGTATAACTCTGGGATATTGGGGCCAACCAATAGGGCTATATCCAGCACCGACAAAGTATAAGCCATAGCAGCAAGCAGCGCTAAACGAGAGTGTTTTAACAAAACCGGAAAAACTAATAACCACCAACTGGTAATTTCCCTATAGCCTAGGGCTCTACCTTGCAATAACCATGATTTTATCGGCAACTGGCGACCAAGGGCGCTGAAGATCAATAGGAAAAAAGGGACCTCTTTGATACTCATTGCCAGTAACAGGGTTACTAAACTTTTGTGGGGCAATCCTAACCATTGTGGCGCGGTGGCACCGAATATGCCCCACAGTGACGACCACAGTAAACCACCTGAGCTAAATAAATAAACTAACCCTAAGGCGACGGCTAAATGAGGTAAGGACAACAACGGAGCGAGTCTTTTTTCCAGTGCTTGCCAGCGGGGGTTAAAACGATATTGGCTGTACACCATAAAACTGATGTAAAGCGCGACAAGAGGCGCAGTCAGCGATACAAACAGTGTGCTTAACACTGACGTTGCTATGCCGTTGTAGGTAAAAAATTCTATTAAGTCACGCCAAGAAATAGCCACCGATGGCCATAAACCAACGATAATGCCAAACAAAGGCAGTCCTGCCACTATCGTAACAATAAACCAGCCCGTGGAGAGGGTTAAGCGCCGTATTTTTGTTGCCATTGTTCTTCAATAACTTGCTGCCAAGAACTATGCAGTTCTTGTTGCGAAGGCAAGGTTGACGCTGGATCAAGTAGCGGAGTAATAACCGTTGGATCCCCCCAACTGCCGTTTAATTTTTGTTTCTGAGCGTCTTCACTTAATAAAAAGTTGATCACAACTTTTGCGCCGGCTGGGCTTTGGGCTCCCTTAGGAATAGCCAAATTGTGGCTGTTTGTTATCGCGCCTTGAGCGAAATGGAAACGTTGCGCAGATGGGGGTAATCGTTTTTCCTGCTGCTCTTTGATTAATTGATTTGGGTTAAAACTGACAGCCATATCCAATTTGTTTTGTTGCAACAGAGAAAGTTGCTCTGTGTTTGAACTAGGAAAAGCTCGTCCTTGTTGCCAGATTAACGGATGCAATTGATCTAAATAATCCCACAACAACGGTAACAGTTTTGCCTGGGCTTCAGGGGTAGCATATTCAAACAGTCGTTTATCGTTGTGGCTAAGGCCCACTAAAAGTTGCTTCAAAAAGGTTGTCCCATGGAACTCTGGCGGTCTAGGGTAACTGATCCTATTGGGATATTGTTGGGCTGCCTTGAGAATAATCGTTGGCGTGATTTTGCTGTCGTTCACTTTGCCAGCAATATTGAGATTAAATATATTTGGGTTGGCAATCATATTAAATTGACCCACTCCCCATGGCACTTCAAATCCATCAATGGGAACCCCAAAATCATTCTGTAGTGAGAGTGCTTGAACTGCTAACATTGCACTATTGGGAATACTTGACCACAAATTACCAAGTAACAGTTCTTGTTGTTTCAAAAAACTGAAATTTTCGCCGTTTATCCACAGCAAGTCGATGGCACTTTGCTTACCAGACTCAGCTTTCAAGCGGCTCACCGCTTCGCTAATATCAGCTACTTTGACATGTCGCAAACGTACCTTATAACGACTGGCAATTTCCTTCGCGGCCCAGCGCAGGTAGTCATTAACCGGTTTTGAGCCGCCCCAAGCGTAAAAGTAAACTGTTTCACCACGCGCGTCAGATAAGATTTTTTGCCATTGTGGACTTGCTGTCATATTCGCGGCGTTGTCCCGTTGAGTTTCTTGCCCGTGGGCCAACGGCATTAAACTGGCTAACATCAGCAATATTATCGCTATTGATAGGTAAGCTCTGTTAATAATAGATACCATCATGTTAAAAGTTGGCCACGTCATTTAAACGCCAGTCATAATCTTTAAATGTAATGGGGTAGTTGGCGTTTTTAATGATATTACGTTTAGTCTCTGCATCATTGTCACTGCTCACAAGGGCGTCACTGTCCACAAGGGCATCACTATAAACCCTAAGCACGTCGTATAATGAGTTAAACCCTTGTTGACCTTTTTCAAAATCTTCACGGTACCACTTAAAAATCGAAGAAAGGGACGCTTCACCTTTTTGACCTTTTAAGATGATCCCATTGCGGCTATTATCCGCTAAAAATAGATGCATCTGATTGTCTAATTGTGTGTTTAACTTATCGGCTGTAAACGCTTCATTTCGAAGGGGAGGGCATGATACCGCAGCACACACTAATGCTGCATGAATACGTGGTTCTTTGAACCATTTACGGATCATTTCATGCTCAATGTCGTCTAAATTATGTTTTTTGTTAAAAAGCATAAAAAACTTTTTTTCCCAAGGTGAACTAAAAAGTGAACCTAAGTCACGAATAGATTCTGCATCACCTTGTTTAAATTCATCCCAATTATCAACAATCAGCTTTAGGGTAAACCCATTGTATGCGTTGATTAAAAAACTCAATTGTTGTTGCGTATCCCAATCATCATATTGGCTTTTAGTGACAATTGAAAATCCCGTTAAAGCGTCTTCTAAAATCTCTTTTTTCAACACTAATTGTTGGTATTTCACTCTGCTTTGTTTTTTGTCATCGGAGACTTGTACAACCTGCGCTAACAATTGATTGTAACTATCGTAACGATGATCAAAGTCAGCAGCCTGTGATTTTACACAAATTAAAACAGTAAATATGGTGCCAGCCAAAACACTGTTGGTAACCATTACTTTGATTTTACTTAAAAACGTAAACATATCATTTTCCGTTAAATTATCATTTATAAAAATACGAAATAAAGTACACATACTCTGTGGTTAACTTGGTAATTAACCACAAGGTTATAATTGCCTCGGTGAGCAGAATAGGGGCGAAGGCAAGCGTCGCAAAATTTAGTTAGATGCTCGCACTAAAACAACCTTATCACCCCATTGGTTAAGCTATTTACGTCGCCACGTGTGAAAACGCTCAACGAAAGCCAGTAGTTTTTGAGGTGCGTTATTTTTCTTCCAATTTCCTGCAACGTTTTTATTCGCTTCTGCCATCGTAGGATAGATGTGAATAGTACCCAAAAGTTTATTTAGACCTAATCCATGTTTCATGGCTAAAACAAACTCGGCTAATAGTTCGCCGGCATTTGCACCTACAATGGTGGCTCCCAGAATTTTGTCTTTTCCAGGTTTAGTCAACACTTTAACAAAGCCTCGTGCGTGATCATCAGCCAACGCGCGGTCTAGGCCGCCAATATCATAGCGAGTCACTTCAACTTCAATACCTTTTTCTTTTGCGGCTACTTCATTTAGGCCTACTGTAGCAATTTCTGGTTCAGCGAAGGTTGCCCAAGGGATAACACTATAATCCACTTTAAAGACTTTAAATGGTCTAAACAACGCATTTACAGCGGCATACCATGCTTGATGGCTTGCCGTGTGAGTGAACTGATATGGACCTGCAACGTCACCGGCCGCTAAAATATTAGGATACTTAGTCTGTAAAAAGTCATTAGTGATGATAGTACGGTCTGTCTCGATGCCCAGTTTATCTAATCCAAACCCTGTTAAGTTCGCTTGACGGCCAACAGCTACTAAAATTTTATCAAATGGAATACGTTCTTGTTTACCTTCAAATTCAACAACTAACACATTTCCTTCGGTGCTGGTTTCAACTGCCATAGCACTGGTATTCAGGCGTAAATCGATACCATCTTTTTCAAGCTGAATTTGCAAATGCTTAGCCGCATCTGGATCTTCTTTACTTAACACCTGGTCGCCACGTTCTATTTGGGTCACATGGGTGCCTAAGCGACCAAACGCTTGTGATAATTCACAACCAATTGGACCTCCACCAAGCACAATTAGGCGTTTAGGTTGTTCTTGGATCTCCCAAAGATTATCAGCCGTTAAATAATCAATCTCTTTCAAACCTGGAATGTCAGGTACAAAAGCGCGAGCTCCGGTAGCAATTACAATATTGCGAGTGGTCAGAGATTGCACTCCATCTGCGGTTTGAATATCCACCTGCCAAGGCGAAACGATTGTGGCATCGCCGATAGCAACATTCACGCCCAATGACTCGTATCGCTCTACAGAATCATGGGGCTCGATAGATTTTATGACACTGTGAACTTTGTTCATCACCGCTTTAAAATCTACTTTGGGTGCATCGTAGGTTACGCCGGCATTTTGTGATGTGTGATGAATGTGCGCTAATTTACTTGCATGTAATAAACTTTTAGATGGCACACAACCAGTATTTAGACAATCGCCGCCCATTTTATGACGTTCAACTAAGGTTACTTTTGCTTTGATGGCAGCAGCAATATAGGCGGTAACTAAACCGGCAGAGCCTGCTCCAATCACAACCAGATTACGATCGAATGTTTTGGGTTTTTTCCAACCTTTATATACCCGGCGCTGCTGCAACGCACTGAGTATAAATTTAGCCAGAATAGGGAAGATACCTAACAGCACAAAGGATAAAATCAGATCACCGGAAATAATGTCAGACAATTGATTAATTTCAACTAGCTGGGTACCGGCATTTACGTATACAGCTGTACCAATTAACATACCGACTTGGCTAACCCAGTAGTAAGTCCAGGTTTTGATACTGGTAACACCCATTACTAAGTTAATGATGAAGAAAGGAAAAAGTGGTACTAAACGCAAACTTAGCAGATAAAAAGCACCGTCTTTTTCGATTCCTTTATCGATAGACTCCAGCTTTTTCGAGAAGGTGCTTTTAACCCAATCTCGCAATAAAAAACGGGATGCTAAGAATGCGAGAGTCGCGCCGATACTTGAAGCGAATGATGCAAGTAACAATCCCCATCCGAAGCCAAATAATGCGCCCGCGCCTAGTGTAAGAATGGCTGCACCTGGCACGCTTAACGCAGTAGCGACTGCATATATAATTAAATAGCCAAAAAATGCCACTAACCAGTTAGCTTCAATGTATCCAGCCAATGCTTGTTGATTGCTCTTTAAGCTTTCAAGGGTGAGGTATTGGTTAAGATCAAAGATAAAAAAGCTAGCAATTAATGCAGCAATGACAATGATCAATATTACACGTTTACTGTTCATGTGGTGTTTAAGCCTTAAAATTGTATGTATAAGTTAACTGAACATTTCTCGGAAGTTCAGGGAAAACTAAAGTTGAACCAAAATAGCCGCCTTCAAATACCGGGCGCCAGTTTTTTTCATCGGTTAAATTACGCACTTCTAAGCGCAAACTCGATTGCTCTGTCAGCGCAATATTAGTATTCAAGTTAATGGTTATTTGGTCGCGTATTAACACGGTTGCGAGGTAATCCAGAGGATAGCTTTTAGTATAAATGGCAGAGCCAGAGACATCCCAATTATCCAATATTTGATATCCAGCATTGATGGAAACTGCTTGCTGCGGAATCCCTTGTACTGGTTGATTTGATGGGGCAAAACCCGCGAAGTTAGGAGCGCCTATGCCGGTGCCTTGAATAATATCAGGTCGCGAGTTGTCGAACGCATCAGCTACTTGTTGAGAGTCTTGGGCACTGGCGGAGTTATCGTAGCGAGCATCTAAATAGCTGTATCCAAGGTTAGCCCAAAACACCTTTCCTTGATAAAACACTTGAGCTTCAAAACCCTTGGCGATTATCCCTGTATTGCTACCGTCTCGGTTGCGTAAACTGCGAGATTGTTCAAATATTGAGGCATCAGCATACCAAGGTGTATCAGCAGGAGAGTATTTAAAGCCAACCTCATAAAGTGTATTTTCGGTTGCAAAGTTCAAAGGATTAATTTTATTGTCTGCACCTAAAACGGTTCCGCCGCCCATACTGTTAGAGGTTGCTTCGTTATAACTATAAGTAGCGTAAGACACCACAGAGTCAGTTACTTTAAAGCGTGCTGAGGCCGAGCCAGAGTATAACCAAGTAGAGAATGAGTCTTGGGCTGCTATTTGCCCTGATGGTGCCAGCGCATCTCTGGCCTGAACATTGTAGTGATCGGCTCGGATGCCGACGGTGGTGCTAAAGCGATCGTTCCAATCACTTTCCTGTTCCACAAATAAACCCGTTTGCCACGTTGTCGAATCAGTGGTGTCAGATAACGAAAAGTCATTTGAACCATCGCCATCAATATCGTAATTAGCACCGGGAGACACAAAAACCCCAGGTCTTAACTCAACTAATCGTGCTTTTTGCGCGTCAGTTAGCGGAATTCGACGTTGTTCGATACTGCCAAGTAAATCAATAGGCAAGTCGGCTTCGGTGGTAAATTGACTATATCCCAATACATTGTTGTAACGTATGTCAATCCCCCAAGTTGTTTGTTGCTCTGCATCCCAAATGGAGTGAATCTCAGTACGGTTTTGCGCAGTTTTTGCACCATCAATAATCTCCACAAAACTGTTTTGGGCAATCTCTTCGCGGTCTAAATATTGAAAGTAGCTTCGGTTGGTTAAACTATGGATTGAATTTAATTCTCGCAGGTAAGTACTATGCAAAACAAATGTTTGTGCATTATTGATGTTGTCGGGATCAGTTAACACCGTGCTACGAGGAATTGCCACTTCACCCGTTGGTGACACAACGGCGAATGCACCAGGGATGTCTGAACCATTAGGTTGAATACCTTGCCCGGTAATATATAAACCATTGTCTATCAAGTTTTGGGTAGGACGGTTAATACCTGCATTGTCAGTGAAATCCACGTCATAATATTCGAAACTAATATCCCAGCTAGATTTGTCATCAGGCAGCAAGCGCAACGTCACGAATAAATCTTCACTCTGAAATCCGCTGTAGTCGAAATAACTATCATTGTTGATATACTCAGCGCTTACGCGAATCCCGCTTTTACCTTCTTCAATGGCGGTATTTATATCTAACTGAGCACGATAATGTTGCCAACTTCCTGCATTAGCCTGAACTTTGATATCGGTACCAGATAAAGAAGCCACTTTATTGTTTAGATTAACAAAACCGCCGTTTCTTTGACTTGAGCCTAAAATGACAGAAGGGGCACCTTTTACTACGTCGATTTGGCCGACACTGTTAAAAGACAGGGGGATACCAAAGCCGTTGTTACCTGCTTGACGTCGCATACCTTGTTGAAATAATTCACCTAGCTGGCCACGAATCGTCGGTAAACTTGGCGCCCCAAAACCACTTGCTGAATAAGTATTTGGCACTAACGTCAGCACGTCTTGCAAGTCATCAATAGACAATTGCTCTAACATATCCTCAGAAATAGATGATATTGAGCGAGCAATTTCCGTTAAGTTTTTATCTTTCCCGAATGGACCATCGATGACCGCGTTCTTAGGTGATAAAACAAGGGCTGGCTGCACTTCGCCTGTCACTATTACATGTTCAATATTATTGTCTTGAGCTGCAACGGGGTAGGTCATAATCAAACTAACACCGACTAACAACTGCTGTGATTTGGTTACCATTGCTGTTCCTAAAATTAATCACTCTGAGCCTAAAGACCTAGCTGTGCCGATTTTTATTGCACACTTATTACAAATAAATTGAGATTTAGTTATTTATATAAACATTAATTATGGTTTACCCAGAGTGATAAAAAATGCTTCAGCACTTTTTCATCGTATAAGTGCTTTCTCTACTTCCGCTTTATACCAACAGAACTTCATGTTGTTGGTCTCTATATATGTATTATCCACCGAGAAAGTTCTAAACAACTAAAAAAAGCTGAAAGAAAATTTAGAAGAGTCGGTCTGATGATATTCCTGATCTTAGGTAACGGCGCTAGAAAGGCTGAAATCTCATCTAGGTCAATCGTTGCGTCGACTAGAGACGTTAAATAAAAAATAATTAACTGAGTTACTAAGGAATTTAAATGAGTGAAGTACTTCCTAACGAAATTCGCAGCCGCTTACAGTGGTCGCTTTTAGCAATGAGACTAGGCGTTTTCTTAGTCATGTTTGTTTGGACATTGGATAAATTTATTAATCCAGGGCACAGCATTAGAATTTTTGAGAAATTTTATTCAATTCCCGGTATGGGCGAAACTGTGGCTTATATCTTAGGGGCATTGCAGCTTTTACTGGTCATAGCATTTGTCGCTGGTGTGAAAAAGCGTATCACCTACGGTCTGATATTTTTGCTTCACGGAGGATCGACGTTATCAGCCATGAATCAATACTTAGACCCATTCAATAACTTATTATTCTTTGCAGCATGGCCAATGTGGGCAGCGTGTTTCGCACTATATTTATTGCGCACTGAAGATACTAAATTTACCCTGGCCAAATTCTCCTAATACCGCTCTATTCTCGATTCATGCTAAGTTGCCGGCTCGGCGACTTAGCTTTCATTTAGGCTGTTTGTTTCCGCGCCCAGCATTGTTAAGTTAACTTGGCGTAGATTATTCTATCGTGACAAATAACAGTAAAGCCAAGACCCTATTGATAACGCCAATATTTAGCAAACCCTTGGCCGACTTTGGTTACGGCCGTTCGCTTTGGCAATATAAAGTTGTTGGTCAGCCTGACTAAGCAGTGATTTGCGATCGTCCTCAAGGGTGGGAACCATAGACGCAAACCCCACACTTAAGGTTATATACGGAAAGTTCTGTTGATCATCACGGGGGATATTTTCTGCAATTACGGCTTTGCGGATTCTTTCTGCGATTTCCCAAGCACCTTTTTCGTCAGTTTGCGGTAAGACTAATATAAATTCTTCGCCGCCATAACGAGCCAGTAAGTCGGTCGGACGCTTAATTTGCTTGAGAATACTACTAGCGACCCGGATCAGTGCCGCATCTCCTTTTTGATGACCGTAATTATCATTGAATGCTTTAAATTGATCAACGTCACATAAGATAAGTGCGATTGGCGATTGTTGACGCTGGGCCAAAGCCCATTGAAGTCGGTAGGTTTCATCAAAAACTCTTCGATTAGCAATTCCGGTCAAGGGATCTTTCTGAGATAGTGCTAATAAACGAACGTTGGCTTTTTCGAGCTCTGTTGTGCGCTGGACTACACGTTGTTCAAGTTGAGTAATGGAGACAATTTGGGCACTTGCTAAACGGGCCAAGCTTGAAGATAAACGCCTCACTTCGGGTATAAAACTATGTTGGAAAGGCGCTTTTTCCAATTCGTCTAACGCGCCATCTAAGGCCATTTTACTGATGTTCTCAATGGGCTTGGCAATCAGCTTTGTCACTGCCGCACCTAAAGCAATCATCCCTAATAAAGTGGCTAAGATCAGAATAATGGTATCGGAAGTTTTTCCTTTAATCACGGATATGGTCACGTCAAGGGGTTGTAGAACTGCCAGCTTCCATACTTTCCCATAACCTAACTGAATGTCTTTTGAGGTGACAACGTAATCGCGATTATTCAACTCTATGAGTTCTTCAGAAGAGCCCAGATGAAGGAATGCTGCCAAGTCATTTAGTAAGGTATTTGGATGATTGCTTAAGGTGAAACGTGTATTGGTTAACGGATTGGCGACCAAGTAATCTTCCTTCGTTGAAGCAAGCAGGGTTCCGTCTTGTTCAAACAAAAAAGCGATGCTCTGGTTGTTCAATTTGAGTTTATTAATGTATTCACTTAAGCGATTGAGGCTCATATCAACCGCTGCTACGGCAATGGGTTCATTTTGTTCATTTCTTATCGCCCGTGAAAAACTAATTGCGTACTTTTTACCTTCAAGATATTGGTAAACCTTGCCCCAACATGGGGTCTGTGGTTGTGTGATGGCACAACGCATAAAGGGGCGTAAGCGGGGATCGTAAAAGCCAATATCTTTATGCAGTTCACTGGGCAAATCTTGCTTATTTAACGAATACCCTTGCAAATGCATTTCATCATTCATCAAGTTGGTGGCTATTTCTAGAGTACTACTATTTTGCGGGGGTCTGGAGGCTGCGATATAGCCACCATCATTGAATGCCAGAGTTACAAAGTTGAGTTGATCAGACTGACGTAATTGATTTAATAGCCAAGGAGAGTTGCTAAGGGGGTCATCGCTGGAGAGTACGCCTTTTTTTAATGCTTGGGCATTATTTAACACCAAGGTAGGCATTAGCTCCATGGTATTATTTATGTAGCTCTCGAGGTGTTGGCTAATTAACTCGTTGAAAGTATGCGCCATTTCTATCGCTACAGCGCGATTATTATTGTAAGACACCCCAGCAAAAATAGCTGTTGCACTAATAAGCAAACAGGTAAAGGGCACTACGATTAAAATACGTAGGGGTAAAGAGCGCGGTATATTCATAGTAATTTTTATCTTTGTACAACCAAGCTAAATCTAAAAGGTAATCTATGACAGGAATTCCCTGTATTTACTGCAGATAAGCATAGGGTTCTTGACAGTGTTAATTTCGTGTCTAAAAACGATAGAATTACTCAAAGGCAAATAGGTTTTGAGGTATTCAGTATGATTGTAATTATTTTACCACTAGATAAATAAGAATAGACAGCACAACATGCTTTTTATCAAACCTATGACAAGATACCGTTAGTGGCAGAGTATGGAGCGCATTGTTTGGATTGCATCGTTTTGGATTGCATAGTTTTGGCAGTGTAGTTTCGACAATGTAGATTTGACAGCATTGTTTCGGGCCTAAGCACAGTATAAATTTGCGCAATTGAAATTAGGTATTTTTTATTTACACAAAGCCGGCCATTGCATCAAATTCAAAATAGCTAATATGGCTTTTTAATGCAGTTGAAACAGACTATTGTCAGTTAATAAAGTTTTAACTGACTGCATTAACCGTTTTCCAACGAGATAAATTTTGATTACCAACTTAAACGAAAAATGTCGTTTGAGCTTATTCAGCCCTTTTGCTATCAACAATATATCTGATTAAGGGAAGCAGTAACAATAGAAACAATCCTATATTTATTGCGCCGCTTCCAGAGCTTGCATCTGTATCGAGAGGATCAGCATCTTGAGTTACTACTAGTTCTAGTTTAGTCGTCGATTGGTTGACGGACAGTTGCAAGCCTTGTTCGCTTAAATCAGGAACCATTAAGTTATCAAACTCACCTGAAATTTGTCCGGCCTGCAATAACTCGACGGTGTCGCCATCGCTTAAATTCAGGTTATCTGAAATAGTTAATTGCAATGTGCCTCCTAAGGAGACTGTATCTCCAACATCAATGGCACTATAACTTTCACCTCGTTCTAATCCTGCAATTGCTATTTTTAGTGCGCTATCCTCGGTCAAATTTAAACTGCCTTGAATGGTCAACAGGCCTGGTTCATCAGTTAACTGTATTTCGCCATTAAAAGTGACAGTGCCGTTTCCTTGAATGGGGTTTACCCCTGTAAAATTGGCTAGGAAAGTTAATTGGCTTCCTTCATTAATGGTAATTTGACCATCATTAATCATCTCACCGGATATTGTTAGTGACTGATTTTCCAATACCTCTATGAGCCCCTCATTTTGTACACTCGAATCTATGCTGCCTTGCCCAAAAATGCTTGAACCAGAGTGAACTACCAAGCCACCGGTCATGCTCAAAGTACTGTTTTGAAGGGTGAGGTCAATACTGCCAGAAGTGCCGCCTAACGATAGTGATTTGATTGTTGTGTCTGCAATGGGCCCAAGAATGTCGGTTGGTTGCTCGGGGTTTAAAATGACATCTGTAAATTGGTCAGGTAAACCGCCAAAATCCCAATGTGACACATCATCCCAAACGCCTTGTGTCACGTCAGTACGCCAACCAAAGTCGGGTATCCAGGCGAGAATCCCTCGATGGCCATCTTCATACCTTACTGTGTATACCACTGTGCCTGTATCGCTTAAACCATTTGCTGGGCCATATGGATTGTTATTAAAAAAAATCTCGCTGATAACTTTACCGTTATGCTCCCGTCCCCCGCGTTCTATGGTTTCGTAATGTACCCCATCTGTGATAATCAAAATATCTTCTGTCCGCAGATAAGAGCCTTCATCATCGAAGACTTCTTCTATAGCCAAATCGGCTTGAAATACCACTAAGCCACTATTGTTGATTGCCGGATCTTGAAAATTTCGTAGGCTGCCATCTTCATAGCTCAGGTGTTTTCTTGCTAGTTCTAACACCTCTGTTTCCGATGCTCTAAATACCCCGTTAATCTGAGCATCTTCGGTTAATAAGTCGACTATGAGGGCCAATTGTCCCAAATCGTTCATCGCCGGGCGCGGTGTAGCGCTAAAGGGGCTAAGTAGGTTGCCATACGTGGCAGTACCATCTGGTGTCGTTTGGCCTTTTTGTAGAATATTTTTAATGGATAAGTTGTCGGCTAAAAACAGACCAGAGCCATTTGTCACGGCAAACCCGTTTTCATCTTGCAACATTCCTTTAAAACCTATTTGATTATGGTTATTAATTCGAGCATCAGTTAATGCGGAAAAATAACGATTTTCTGTATCATCAGTGGGGGCTATATCTCCTTCATGGACAACCAGAGAATAGCTAGAACCGGAAACTTTATATAAACCTGAATTGTTATTGACGTCTTCGGAGTCATTTTGGCCTGAAAATACACCGTTGCCGTTGTCGTTGGTTTCTAGCCCGCCAGGATGAGTTAAAATGCCGCCATTTACTGAATCACCCTTGCGCACAAGTTCATCAATTGAGTTGTCATTAGAACGTTTAAAATAAGCTGTGTTGTCTTCTGCGTCATTTTCAGTATTGTCTAAACTTGAAAAGAAAATAACCTGGTTGTTGCTGCCAATTCCAACTAAGCTAAATATATTAAATTCTCGGTACTCACCATTTCCCGATTCAACAGTTGCACCTGCTTCAGCAATTAGAACAATTGAATTTTCAGATTCTACCGCAATAATTGAATTGCCAAGTTCGTTAGAATTCGGTACTAAGGGTAACATCAAGGCCAAATTAGTGAAATCGCCGGCAGCTAGGGAGTCGCTGAGTGGTCGATTGGTTATCCTAAAAGAAATATCAATATATAAATCGCTGATATGAAACGAACGATCGCTAACGGTTAATAATTGATTCTCTCTAATTACTTCTTCAAGGGTAATAACCGCTGGATTGACTGTGCTGGGCAATGCCATGCGATAAAGTGCGGTATCATCTGCTTCACCTTCACTAGTATTTATTAATTGAGCTGTAAATATCACCTCGTTGAAAGAGTTAATTGTCGCACCCAAAAAAATATTAAATTGTCCGTTATTGCCTGGTACTGTCTGTTCGCTTTGCGCAATTGTTTGCCTGGAACTTGCGAAACTAGATTGACTTAGCAGTATTCCCAAAAGGCTGACAATACTGAACATTGAACAAACTTGATGACTAAAATTCCATTTCTGCATAATTCTATCTAGGGTTGATGTTGGCATACCTAAAAGTGTAATAGATAGCTGCATACGTTGATTGATTATGTACACGTATTTTTTGTACTTTTAACACTCAATTTTCAATTGCTACTACGCAGTTTAGGTTCAATTCAATCTAAATCGTTGCGTTGCATTATTGTGAGCTAAAGAGATACCGAGTCTAATAGGTCGTCTACGTTTACCAAAGGCTAGGGTCTACGCGGTAGTACAAACTTAATTGTTCATAGAGTTTTGGATGTTCATGCCTGAGTTGTTTAGCTTTTTCAAAAAACACTTCACTTGCCACTGCGAAAAATTCGGCAGGATTGGTAGCGCCATAATAATCAAATATTGAGTGGCTGCCAGAATTAGCCTGGTATTTAAGTTGTTCAAATTGATCTGAAAAAACATCAGCCCAACAGGCGTAACTTTGATCTTTACCTAAAATTGGCGCACCGTCGGCTAAACCGTCTTCTTGATCTAATTGATGTGCAAACTCATGGATCACCACATTGTGGCCATCGTCAGGTAAATAAGCACCATCGAGGGTATCTTGCCAAGACAATACAATTTTACCAAACCCCCAAGATTCTCCCGACATTGCGACATGTTGGCTAAAATGCACACCGTCTGAGCTGCGAGTTTGTTGTTGCTTAGTGAAGGCGCGAGGATAGACTAATATTGTGCGTAGTTTTGGGTAATAGTCGGTTTTACGGTTGAGCAATAATAAACAGGCTTGGGCTGCGATCGTTACTCTGATGTCATCGGAAATTATGACACCATTGCAGCCGATAAACTCTTTTTCGGCTAAGAATATTTGGATATGCTGTTTTAACTGTAATTGTAAATCCGCAGGCATTTTTCTAAAGTAGGGCATTCTGTGTTTCAGAATCTTTCGCCACTCCTTTGGAAAGGGCACTTGATTTACTCTTTTTCGTTTGAATTCACGCCAATAGGGTTTGCCGATAATGACGGCAATGATTACAACACCAATAAACAACGGTAATAAAATAGGCAGCATGAGTCTTTTTCAAAAATATTCTTCATTGATAAATAGGTCTTAAGCAACTCTTTTCAAGCGTTAACTTCACTATTATCAATCATCAAGTTTGACTGTATTCCGGTTTTTAGGTGTCGCATTTAAAGTATTTAAGGTGACAGTCTCTGTAAATAGTGCTGTGAGGGATGCCGCAAGATCACAGGAATGGATTTTTTGATGCCTAAAGTGAAAATGTTTGTTTGCATGCTAAATCAAATATTTGATTTTTATTAATAAAAAAGCCAAACAACCCTAAGCTTGTTTGGCATTTATAATAATCGTTTTTACGGGGGCAAACCGTTACTCTGGTTTTAATTTTAAAACATTATCAATATCTTCAGCACTATGACGATTTTCAAGGTACTCCCAAGGTTCTCCCCAACTGCGATTAACAATGCGGCCTCGTTGAAATGCGGGGCGAGCTAACAAGGCTTTTGCCCAACGTTGTACATGTTTGTAATCTTCAACTTGCAGGAAGTCCTTGGCTTCGTATGAGTTGTTTATAACAAGATTGCCGTACCATGGCCAAGTTGCGATATCAGCAATGCTTAATTCATCACCCGCGAGAAACGTACTCTTTGCGAGTTGCTTATCTAACACATCTAATTGGCGTTTAACTTCCATGGTGAAGCGATTAATTGGGTACTCGTATTTCTCTGGCGCATAATGGTAAAAGTGTCCGAAGCCGCCCCCTAAATAGGGGGCAGAACCGTGCAGCCACATCAACCAGTTCATTACTTGAGTGCGTTCAACTACATTTTTTGGAAGTAAAACGTTAAATTTCTCTGCGAGATAAATGAGAATAGACGCTGACTCGAAAACAGGTAACGCTTCTTCATAGGAGTGATCCACCAAGACTGGAATTTTAGAATTAGGATTGAGGTCGACAAAGCCTGATGAAAATTGATCACCTTCACCAATTTTGATCATATGAGCATCATATTCGGCGTCTTTGCCCAATGCTAACAACTCTTCCAACATAATAGTGATTTTTTGACCATTGGGGGTGCCCATCGAGTACAGCTGCAATGGATGTTTGCCCACTGGCAACGCTTTTTCGTGTGTCGCGCCTGACACCGGGCGGTTAATACTTGCCCATTGACCCCCACTTTCAGCGTCGTGAGTCCAAATGTCGGGTGGGGTATATTGTTTGTCCATTATCATCACTCCTATAGTGATTGTACGATTAAATATTACGCTTCTTTAGACCATGCAAACTGTTCAAACGGTTTGTCTACTGGCGTGCTAGCGATGTGATTTGTGTAATTGCTAATCACTTTTTGAGACAATGCCAAAATAATTTCTAACACTTGCTGCTCACCGTAACCCGCAGCGTAGAATTTGTCTAAATCTGTTTGGGATACAATTCCACGATTACGCACAATGGTAATTGTTGTATCAAACAATGTTTGCAATTTAGCAGTTGGCATTGGTTCTTGATTACGCAACGCTTCTGTGATCGCTGGGTCAACTTTCATAGAGTTTGCAATAAAAGTGTGCGCCGGCACGCAATAGCTACAGCCGTGCTCTACATTAATCGCTTGCCAAACAACGGTCAGCTCTTCTGCGTCAAAAGAGGTATCCATAAATAACTGGTGTAATCTTTGGTAAGCCTCAAGTGTTTGCGGCGAGCTTGCTAGTACACCGTGCAGATTTGGTAGCATACCAAATCCTTTCACTGAATTTTCTAACAATGGTTTACTGTCTGCTGGTGCGGATTCTATAGTGTGGATAGTCAATGTTGTCATCTAATGTTCCTCAAATTTTGGGTTATTTTAGTATTTTTTATACCGATAGGTACGGTTTAATGGTTTGCATTGTACCGAACGGTACGTTAAAGTCAACGGTGATGTTTGGAAAATCTAATTATGAATCTTGTTTAGCCTTTTAATTGAAACCTAATAGGCTTAAATTTATGGTAAAAGTGGGGAAGGGTTGTATGAAGCTAAACTTGGCATTTGATGTTTATGGAACACTAATAGACACCCAGGGGGTGTTGCAGCAATTAGAAAGTTTGGTTGGCAGTAAAGCGCAGTTGTTTTCCGATTCGTGGCGAGCAAAGCAATTAGAATATTCTTTCCGTCGTGGATTGATGCAACGTTATGAGCACTTTTCTGTTTGTACTAAAGACGCGTTGAATTTCACTTGTGATTTACTCAATATCCATTTGACTGAGGAGCAAAAACTACAGCTTCTTAAGCAATACAGCGGTTTACCGGCCTTTAATGATGTTGCACTTGCCCTTCCTAAATTGGCAGAAAAATATCGATTGATTGCGTTTTCCAATGGTGAGTCTGCTTCGGTTTGCAGCTTACTCGAACAGGCTAAAATTGCAGATTACTTTAGTGCAGTGGTAACTGCCGATGAAATCAATACATTCAAGCCCGATCCAAAGATTTATCAACATTTGTTAAATAGAATTGACTCACAAGCAAAAGATACCTGGCTGATTTCAGGCAATCCATTTGATGTAATCGGAGCGAAGTCCTGCGGGTTACATGCGGCTTGGTTAAAACGCAGCCCAACTGCTGTCTTTGATCCTTGGGGAATAGAACCTGATATTGAAATAGGTCAATTAGGAGAATTACTGCATAACCTTGAGTAGCGCATTAGTTGAATTAATCTCAACTCTATTTAGCGCTTTTGATACACGAGTTTGATTAAAGCTGGCCGTCTTAAGTGCCAATTGCAGTCAGTCAAAGTTCGGTAAAATTACTCTATTTTGCTGATTAAGCAATATTACTTGCAAATCCGCCCAGCACCTCAATTAGGAAAGCAAGACAATTGCGTCAAATGTTTACGTTTCCTGGCCCAACTTGTGTCAGCTTTCTTTGCACCGTTTTTTTTCTATATGTCTGCGAATATATAGGTATATGAAAATATGTAATATTTTGTTATTGGTTTATTTCTTGCTTAAAGTGAGTATATGAAAAATATCTGTATTCTAGTTTAGTGATCCCCACAAAAATAAATAGGAATAGGCCATGAAAATAACAGAAAAAGTTCTTTCTCTTAAGTTGTATACAGCAAAAATTAGTTGTTTGTTTGTTTTGTTGTTCGGTGTTTCATTTTCAGCTCACTCTTCGCTGATTTTTGGTTTCTCTTTTGCTAATAATGAAGGTAACCGGGATGGAGTTGTTAGTGGAAGAATAATTGGCTTGCAAGACAACCTTGATAATCAGCAAGCTTTGAGCATCTGGGTAGATTCAATGCCAGGTGGCTTAGGGGCTCCTAGTCAGCCAATAGATTTGCTGACTTTAAACAATACAGCTGGCGGTTTCTTTCAGTCTTTTTCAGTATTGGGCGGACAAATCACAGATTTTAAAGTGGGGCTCCAAGGCAACTTTGGACTATTGGATGATTCAGCAACATTTGTTACCTTCGTTCTAAATCAAAGTTATAGTTCTGGTTTCGGGACAGTATCAAACGCATTAACGTTTGATAATAGTCTGAATCTTACGGGCAACTCCTTGGGCGTAAATGGTGTGAGCTTTGAGCAGGTGGCAGTCCCTGAACCAACTACTCTCGGCTTATTTGGCTTGGCGCTACTTGCAATGCGCCGCTTCAGACGAAGCTAAACAGCAACAATTCATATCATGGGGGGACTACGGCTCTTTTTGTTTGATTTGTAATTTCTTGATATCGGAATTTGAAAGAGACTCTCGACATTATGCGCCGACATCAGTGGTCAGTTGAACCGACGTCTAAAACAGCACCAGTGATGCTCTGCTAAACGCATAAAGGGATCGTTCAGAATTGCTGGGCTGTCCGACTGCTCCTCGCTCGAAGCCGTCTGTCGCCTAAGTGTTGCATTAACCAATTGAACTCACACCCAATCGCCGCCACTCAGAAAACCCATGTTCTATGTGTTGTTTTTATTTTTGCCTCGTTTTAACTAACTTTTCTAAATAGCTTTTATTCAGCTGATACACAGTTGCTGATTGAGAGCCATTATTCAAGATTTTCTGAATGGATGAACCATCCTTATTTACTTTGTAGATATCATAAAAACCATGGACATTCTGCGATGAAAAAAAGACCTTGGAACCGTCAGCAGACCAAGCTGGATCCCACTCTTCAACACGATTAAATGTTAGTCGTTTCTGGTTAGAACCATCAAGATCCATGATGTATACCTCTTGATTGCCATCTCTATTTGAAAGGTAAGCGATTTGCGAACCATCTGGTGAGATTTTAGGAGACATATTATTTGTATCATCATTGGTCAGCTGAATCACATTGCTACCATCGATATTAGCAATGCTAATTTGACTTGGGCTGGCCTTAGATTGAAAGAGCAGTCGTCCATCTTGCATAAATTCAGGGGCACGCCCTTCTAATGCTTTAATTTGGCGCTGATTAGTTCCGTCGGCGTTCATCAGCCAAACTTCTTCTTGCCAGTCACCGTTTACATTTTTGTACTCTCTAGCAAATGTAATAGTTTCTCCATCAGGAGACCAAGCAGGAGCACTATCCCAAACATTTTTTACATTGGTCAAGCGGCGCATATTACTGCCATCTATTTCTGCAGTGTGAATTGACCATGTATTGTGATCGTCGTATTTGCCGTAAAAAGCTATTTGCTTTCCAGTAGGCGAAACAGATGGGTAGCCATCACTTTTAGTCGCATCTACGACTTTTATCCGTAGTTTCCCTTGCTCATCGCTCAAATAAATTGATTTGTTATTTGCTTCTTTAAATCCATAAATAATGGATAAAGGCTGAGAAGTAACTTTTTCATTGGCTTGACTCGAAACCGTTAAACTAAGAATAACAATGGTGAGCAGTATTTTCATTCCGTTAACTTGTTTGTTCAGCATTCAACGTTATCCTTAAAAACTAGTTTTGAACTTGAGTAGGAGTCAGTTTAATGATTTCTATTGTCGAAAGTCGTTAACTCGCCCTGAAAATTAAGTCGTTTAACTAAATTGATGACTTGTAACGACGTCGAATGCCTCCTGAACCCTAACTTGTGACTTTCATTTGATCAGATTATTCAAAAAACGCTAATCGCTAATGCCATATCGACAAAGACGTTTGCTAATGCGTCCGACAGTTTCCCTAGATAATGACACTAGTGCGCTTTAGTGCACGCCTATACCGTTAATAATGCGGTCGATAGATTGTTCAAGTTCTGATTTAGTGACCCCAGAGCGGGCCATACTTGCAGTGCCTTTTAGCATAGTGTACAAACTAAGGCTGTTGGCGTGGGCGTGTTGATTTAAACCTAATTCAATTGCTTCAGGATCGCGTTGGAATAAATCTGTGTACAATTGCATGGGCATAGCTTCTGCTTCTAAGAGGATTTGTTCCGCCTCTTTGGGGATCACACCGCTTACCAATTCCGATTGGCACAATACTAAGTAGCAGCCCTTTGAAAGTTCTGAGCTACACTGCATATCTACTATGGACATCATATGGTTTTTCAGTCGTTGTTTTAAAGGAACCCCTTCGTCGAATAATAATCTAAGGTGTGCTTTCATTTTTGTGTCAATGTAGCGTTGGGTTGTTTTCACAAACAATGATTCTTTATTACCAAAAGCGCGATACATACTAGGTTTACTAATGTTCATGCTGTCAGTTAAATCCATCAAAGATGCACCTATATATCCTTTTTGCCAAAAGACATGCATAGCAGCATCTAATGCTGCTTCAGAGTCAAACTCTCTTTTACGACCACTTGCCATAATGACTACCTAGAAAAATATTAAGGTGTTTATTATACCACTCGGTACGGAAAATTGAAGGGGTAAAAAACGTCGAAATTTGATTTTAATTTAACAATGGGGTTTGGTGGTTTTCAGGTGTGAAATACAACTTTATAAGGCGGAGTTCGCTGCCAGAATTTTGATCCTGACAGCTAATTTATGTCACATTACCAACTGTGTAGAATGCATCTTTTGTTTATTGGCAGGGAAAAGGTTCAATTAAAGAACCGCAATCCCTCCACCAAATGCACGATATATATCGACTAATCGATTAAAACTTTGTTGTTCTAGTTGTGCTAGTTGATCACGACTTTGCAGCACATCACGTTGCGCTTCTAACAACTCCAAAAACTCGCCACTACCGGCCTCAAAACGTTGCTTTGCAATCGTCATGGCGTGTTCGCTCGCTTTCCATTGATATTCGGTGCTAAGTTGTTGCTGGCGACTATAGTTATAATTCTGTAGTGATAGTTGCATGTCCGCAAGGGCATCAAATATTTGTTGCTCAAATTGCGCAAGCGCTATATCTGCACTGGCTTCTGCCTGGCGTATTCGAGCCTTCACGGAGCCTAGGTCGGCAACCTGCCAACTCAGGGTTGGAGCAATACTCCAACTCTTCGTCTCTCCCCCTAAGGTTAATCCTGAACCGGACATAAAACCAAGGAATCCACTGACTGACAGATTCGGATAGAGATCTGCAGTGGCAATACCGATGCGCGCAGTGGTTGCGGCTAACGCTCGCTCTGAACTGGCGACATCGGCACGGTAGCGCAGGTAATTTTCACCCGGCACCAAAGCTACAGGGTGTGAAAGCTGAGGGAGTGCAGGTTCATTTTCTAGGCCTAAACTTCCAGGCTTTTTGGCCAGTAAAGCCGATAGAGTCGCTTCCGCTTGGGCTAACAGCGAACGGATTTGCGGTACACTGGCTTCTACTTGAAATAATTGCGCGTCAATACGGGCTAATTCTAGCTCAGAAGCAAAGCCAGCCTCAAAGCGTGCTAGCACAATAGCGCGGGTTTGACGCAGATTTTGTAAATTTTGCTCGGCCACTTTTAATCGAAATTGTGCGCCTCGATAATCACCGTAGGTCGAGGCAACTTGACTAATAATTTGCACTTTTGCATCGTGCCACAATAAATCTGCCTGTTGTGCTTCTGCTTGAGCGGCTTCTATGGCTCGACGCACTTTACCAAATAGATCCAAATCCCAGGTTAGGCTCGCACCTGTTGTGTAACCACGGTAAAGGGTGTCATCGTCACTACTTAGTACCGTTGGGTTTTCTACTGCCTGATAACCCGCATCAAGGGTACCTTTGGGCAATACATCGTTAGCACTATCACGAAACAATGAATATGCTCTTAGTACATTAACTTGGGCTTGAAATAGAGTCCGGTTCTCTTCAAGGGCCACGCTAATTAAACGATTGAGATCTTCATCTCCGAACGCTTGCCACCAATTCGTCAGGTTTTCAGCTTGTTGGTAATCTCCGGAAAGGGTTACATCACTTACCTTGGTTGGAGCAGCGTAATCGGGGCCAACTGCACAGGCACTTAGGCTAACGAGTAACCCTGCAACAGTGGCTTTTGTTAATCTATTCCCCATGAGAAACCTCCTGATGGGCAGTAATTAGTGGAGTGGATTCAGGTGTTTTGCGTTCGCCTCGTTTGGCTAACATGTAATAAAATAGTGGGGTGAGTATCAAACCAAATAGGGTGACACCAATCATCCCCGAAAATACCGCAACCCCCATAGCTTGACGCATCTCTGCGCCAGCGCCACTTGAGAACACCATGGGCACTACACCCATGATAAAGGCAATGGATGTCATCAAGATTGGACGCAAGCGCAGCCGGCCAGCCTCAAGGATCGCCTCATAGGCAGTTCTACCTTGGTCTTGTAATTCTTTGGCGAATTCAACTATCAAAATGGCATTTTTAGTCGCCAGGCCGACGAGTACAATAAAACCAATTTGGGTAAATATGTTGTTATCACCTCCGGCGATCAATACTCCGCTTAAGGCAGACAGTAAGGTCATTGGAATAATTAAAATGATTGCTAAAGGTAAACTTAAGCTTTCGTATTGTGCCGCCAGAACCATAAACACCAACAAGATAATGAGTGGAAATATATATACACCAGCATTTCCGGCTAATATTTGTTGATAGGTAATTTCGGTCCATTCATAAGTCATTCCGTTGGGCAGGGTTTCGGCAAGGATTTTTTCAATCGCTGCTTGCGCTTCACCTGAACTGAAGCCAGCCGCTGCACCACCATTTATTTCCGCTGTGGTGAAGCCGTTGTAATGCATGACCCGATCAGGGCCAGCGGTGTTAGTCACGTTTATGAAAGAGCCGATGGGAACCATATCACCGTTATTGTTACGCACTTTTAGCTGGGCAATTTGTTCGGGGGTTTGCCTAAACTGCTCATCGGCTTGCACATTAACCTGATAAGTTCTGCCAAACTGATTGAAATCATTTGCGTAAACTGATCCCATATAACCTTGCAGTGTGCCAAATAACTCATCTAATGAAACTGACTGTTGTTTTGCTTTCGTGCGATCGATATCCACATCAAGTTGCGGTACATTGATTTGATAACTTGAGAATACACCTGCTAATTCAGGAGTTGCCCAAGCTTTTTGCATAACTTGCATGGTTACCTTGTACAGCTCGTCATATCCGTAATTTCCGCGGTCTTGAATTTGTAATCTAAAACCACCTATGGTGCCTAAGCCCTGGACTGGCGGCGGCGGGAATATAGCGATGTATGCATCTTCAATCGCTGCAAACTTTTGATTAAGGGCGGCGGCGATTGCTCCAGCTGATAAACTGGGATCAGTTCGCTGGGAAAAGTCATCCAATGGGGTAAATACCACGCCACTGTTGGTGCTATTGGTTAAACCATTTATGCTCAAACCAGGGAAGGCGACTGAATGGGCGACGCCAGGTTGTTGCAGAGCGATCCGCGACATTTCTTTAATCACTTGTTCAGTGCGCTCTAGTGAAGCTGCATCCGGTAATTGGGCGAAGGCGACTAAGTATTGTTTATCTTGGCCAGGCACATAACCGGTAGGCGTGGTTGCAAATTGTAAACCGGTTAAACCAACCAAACCAATATAAATCACCCCAACCAAAACCCCAAAGCGTAGTACTTTTTTCACTATCCAGCCGTAGCCATCGGATAACTTAGCAAAGAACCGGTTGAATGGATTGAATAACCAACCACCCAATAGTTTGTCCATAGCCAGGGTTAATCGATCTTTCTTGCTGCCATGGCTTTTTAACAACAGAGCCGAAAGAGCAGGGCTAAGGGTTAAAGAGTTGATTGCAGATATAAAGGTTGAAATGGTGATGGTTAAGGCGAATTGGCGGTAAAATTGCCCTGTTAAACCAGACATAAATGCAGTTGGGATAAAGACTGCCGCCAATACCAAAGTGGTTGCAACTATCGGTCCTGTCACTTCTTTCATGGCTTTTTGTGTGGCATCCACTGGAGATAATCCGTCAGCAATATTTCGTTCCACGTTCTCTACTACAACTATGGCATCGTCTACTACAATCCCTATGGCTAATACCAAACCAAATAGCGATAGTGCATTGAGGGAAAACCCTAAAAGGTGCATGAACGCAAATGTACCCACTAAGGAGACAGGTACAGCCACAAGGGGAATAATTGACGCTCGCCATGTTTGCAAGAAGACTACGACCACCAATACCACCAATAATATGGCTTCAAGAAGTGTTTTCACTACCGCTTCAATTGAACCACGGACGAATACGGTTGGATCGTAAACAATTTCATAACTCAACCCATCAGGAAAGCCTTGGGACAGTTCAGCCATTTTGCTGCGGACATCGTTAGAAATCTGAATCGCATTCGATCCCGACGCTTGAAATACGGGTATTGCCGCGGCATCTTGATTGTCCAACATGGAACGAAGTGCATATGATGAAGCACCTAATTCGACACGTGCCACATCTTTTAAGCGACTAATCTGACCTTGCTCACCGACTTTGATTATGATGTTTTCAAATTCTTCTACGTTGGCTAAACGGCCCTTTACGTTGATGAGTAATTGAAAGTCGCTATTGCCGCTGGGTTGCGCGCCTAAACTACCAGCAGCAGCTTGTTGGTTCTGCTCTCGGATAGCGGTCACAATGTTGTTTGGAGACAAATCTAACGCGGCCACTTTGTTTGGATCTAGCCATACGCGCATACTGTAATCGCCCGCGCCAAATACTCGAACTTGACCCACTCCCTCAATACGGGCCAATTCATCTTTCACGTTTAGCACTGCGTAGTTAGATAAGTACAGCATGTCATAACGTTTATCTGGTGAGGTTAGATGCACAACCATGGTTAAATCTGGTGACGATTTCTCTGTGGTTATTCCTAATCGTTGTACTTCCTCCGGCAGTCGTGGTTTTGCACGCTCTACACGACTTTGCACTTGAGTTTGGGCTAGGTCAACATCACTGCCAATGGCAAATGTAATGGTTAAAGTCATACGGCCATCGGAAGTAGCTTGCGATGACATGTACAACATATTTTCTACGCCGTTGATTTCTTGTTCTAACGGTGATGCGACAGTTTCGGCGATAACTTTTGGGTTTGCTCCTGGGTAATTAGCAGTCACCACAACTGTGGGCGGCACTACTTCTGGGTATTCGGTTATCGGCAATTGCCAAACAGAGATGGCACCTACAATCAGGAAAATAAGTGAAATGACAGCTGCAAAAATTGGCCTGCGAATGAAAAATTGCGAGAACATTGCTTTCCCCTTAGCCACGATCAATAAAATTAGCGTCAGTCTGCGCCGTTAATTCATTGCTTGCTTGATCAAGTAACTTTTGTTGCTGGCGAAGGGCGGTAAGCACCTCTTTTGAGGTCATTTCGACAAATTTAGGTTGAATTTGCATATTTGGGCGAACACGTTGCAAGCCATTTACGACAATAATATCTTCAGGCTTTAGACCATCTGTGACGATGCGTAGCCCGTAGATCTTTTCTCCCAATACAACATTACGGTATTCGAGTTGATTGTCTTGGTTCACGAGCAAAACAAACTTTCTATTTAGATCAGTGCCTACTGCTTTTTCATCAATTAAGATACCTTCATATGAGTTACTTGCGGTTAACTTCACGCGGGTGAATAAACCCGGTAATAAACTATGGTCATGATTCGGGAAGCTGGCTCGGATTCGAATTGTACCGGTTTGTTGGTTTACCGCGTTATCAACAAAATCGATACTGCCTGTGTGTTCAAAGTTCGTCTCACTGGCTAAGGCCATGTAAACTGGATTTCCACTTGTATCACGGGTATCTGAACGTTGACCTGATTCTGCTAGTTGTGTGTATTTAAGGTAGGTTTGCTCATCTACATCGAAATAAGCATACATTTTATCTGTAGATACCAAACTGGTTAGAATGCTTTGTCCGGCAGTGACGAAATTGCCTTCGGTAATTTGTGCATAAGAGACACGTCCGGTTATAGGTGCGGTTACTCGAGTGTAAGATAAGTCAAGCTCAGCCTTTTCCAATGCGGCTTTTACTGACACGACGGCCGAACCCGCTTGTTGCTTGCGAGCTAAGCGACCATCGAGGGTTTCAATGGATAAAGCCCGTTGTTCACTTAATGTTTTAGCGCGATCATAGTCATTTTTAGCTTGAATAAATGCGCTTTGGGCGCTTTGAAGATCAGCTTTTAGCCGATCTACCTCGGCTTGGAATGCACGCGGATCAATTTGAAACAACACTTCGCCTTTATTGACAATTGTCCCTTCTTCAAACAAAACGTTTTCAATGTAACCGGAAACCCGTGGTACTAAAGTAACAGTTTGTGGCGCTTGTAAACGCCCAGTGAACTCATCCAATTCAGTAATGCGTTCATTAACTACTTCAGCAACACTAACTTGCGGAGCAACGGGAGCGGAAGAATGCTGTGAGGCATCGGGGCTGCCACAAGCAACTAACACTAGGCTGGCTACGCCACCCATTAGCCAATTTTGAATATTGTGTGTTGTAATCATGAATCTCAGTTCCTTTAAATTTAATATGTTCATCGTTAGATTATTTTTAATACTTGATATTTATGTACTGGTCGGTAAGAATATAGAAACAAAACATACAGTCAATCTATTTTGTACTAATCGGTAAGTTATTTTATTTATAGTTAAGAACGATTTTTTATAATCACTAGGGAATGAAGTTTGTTTAGGTGAGTCAAAGGAAGGAAAGGGGATAGGTTGTGCAAGCTTAGGAAATTAACCTCAGCGCCCATCGCATACAGGGTTAAGCTCAACTCAGCATTCCTCAAAGTGGGTATTTTCAATAAACCATTAATTGTTGCGTGGTGTGATTTTTGTACTAAAGAGTAAATAACCCTTTATAGACAAGGGGTATTTGCCAGTTTACAATAACAAAGCATTTACATTAGGAGGCGACTTATGAGTGCCGCAAGTTGTTCTGCCGCAGTAGGCAGACCAAGAGCTTTTGATAAGCAAACTGCGCTTGAAAAAGCCTTAGAGGTATTTTGGATTAAAGGGTTTGACGGTGCATCATTGTCTGACTTAACCAGTGCTATGGGGATCAATAAACCCAGTATGTACTCTGCTTTTGGTAATAAAGAGCAATTGTTTCTGCAAGCCATAGAGTTTTATGAAAATCGTCCTTGCAGCTTTTTTAAACCCGCATTAGAGCAACCAACGGCTTATAAAGTAGCAGAAGCGATGCTGCTTGGTGCGGCTAAAAATATGTCTGATTCAACTCATCCTCAAGGGTGCGTGATGGTCCAAGGTGCATTGGCCTGCAGTGAAGCTGCTGCCGGTGTGAAAGAAGAGCTGATAAAGCGTCGTCAGCAAAGCCAAGAGAAAGTTCAAGCTCGATTTGAATTGGCCATTGAACAAGGTGATTTGCCGAAAAGTGCAGATCCTGCCGCTTTAGCTCGTTACTTAAATACGATAATTCAAGGGATTTCTATTCAAGCCAGCAGCGGTGCGACAGAAGCTCAATTGAATGAGGTCGCTCAGTTAGCCCTAGCAAGTTTCCCCAGGGGCTGAAGTTATTACTTGTATGATGTGACGGTGCTAGCAAGGTGAAAAAGTTTAGCGCGCACCAATTTGCTAGCAAAGGAGCTCCATACTGTGGATAGGGTAACCGCTGTAAGCTAGCTGAACACCTAGATGTCCAGCAGCGCATACTAAAGTCTTTTTAATTGATTCACATTTTAGATGTCGGGGCTAATGGTGACGTTAAGTTTTGGCAACGACCCTTCAGCCAATTAACCCTAGCGTTTAAATAAATTTAAACGCATAAGAGATGTTCAAAAAGTCTACGCCAGGATTATTACTGTTTAAACCCCCGTTACTATAATGCATATAACGCACAGACACAGATTGTTTTAAGTTCTTTCCAAAGTCCACGACTAACCCCAATCTATCCTCAAACTGATAATGTGAGCCAATGTCTTTACCGGCAAAATGTGTGTCGTCGACCATAGATATACCAATGCCAAATTCCCATTTGAGGGGGTATTTATTATCAATGTGATAAAAAGTTTTACTCACTACAGGAGAAAGGGCGAGTACAAAGTTAGTTGCATGATTATTATGTTCGCCATATTCCCAGAAATTTGCACTCACTTCCCAATAAATATCCAGTTGATCAAAAAAAGGCACATCATTTAATTCATAAACGTAAGGCCTGTAAGCCAATCGAACGCCAGTGATATCGTCAGATCCTAACAGTAGATCTGCGGCAACAGCTTGTGATCTTACATAGTTATAGGTTGGCTCGTTTGAAAAGTCATTCATGTCTGCATTGGCTAAAGGTAAGTATGCGTTAAACATGAATACACCGACTATTAAGCGCGATAGAACAGATAAAAATGATAGATTTTTGTACATTTTCGAACTTTGTACCTCTTAGTTAATTACATGCATAAGGAACTTCTGTGGTGACCACTAGTAAAGTGTTTACACACCACTTTAATTTGTTTAACCGTGGAATTTGGCAATGATAGAAAGTCGCAAATAACTAAAATCTAAATCACCCTAATACCACAATTAAAGGTGGCACTAGTAATGCTCAGGTATTTGATATTTATAGATTTATTGATTTCCAATAACGTTTATATCTAGCATTAAGTATTAATGTACCACTTGGTATGAAAGTAATAATATACCGGTCGGTAAGTAATTTCAATTGTATTTTTAGTTAATTGTTCAATCCCTATAATTTAGGGCGCTTTTTGGGGGAAGGGATTTTCGAGAAATGTGTCTGACATCAACCCAATAATTTGATGAGGTAGCCCAATGGGCTACCTTCGTCAATGCATGAACTGGGAATTAGTTGTTGTTAAAGCTAGTAATATCCAGTGTGATGTCACAGTTTAGCAACTTTGAAATCGGGCAGTTTAGCTTGGCTTCAACCGCCGCTTTTTCAAATTCCTCTGCACCCATGCCAAGTACCAGTGCATCTAAGGTTATTTCAGATTTCGTAATGGAAAAACCGTCATCATCTTTCACCAACGTAATCGCTGCTTTGGTTTCCAATGTTCCTTTATTGAACCCCAATTCTGCCAATCCCATTGATAGTGCCATGGTGAAACATGAGGCCTGCGCTACTGCGATCTGCTCTTCGGGGTTGGTGCCAGATTTATCTTCAAATCGAGTGTTAAATCCATATGGATGATCCTGCAAGGCTCCTGATTCCATCGTGACCTGACCTTTACCGTCTTTACCAAATCCTTCGTATTTTGCGGTTGCCCATTTAACAATTGCCATTTTAAGCTCCTTAATTGCAACGCTATTTGCGTATATTTAAGATGTCCTGAAACGCGAGGTCGCACTCGTTACTTCCAGGTTCGTAATGTTAGCGATTAATAAGCAAAGGGTATTCCACCTGACCAAAAGCGCCGTTTGGGGGACAATGCAGGCATTTGACTTACCGTTTATGGGGAGTGTTCCTTGTGCATTGAGTAAAAATTGCAGGCTGTTTTTGTAGTCTTTACCTTTTTTACTCAGCCAATTTCGGGGTGATAGCCCATCTATTATTCCGTTTTTCCTTCTCTCTATTTTTAAATGTTCAAGGTGCAATCGATGAAAGGAAAATTGTATATTTTCCTATTTGTTGAAAAGTATTGTGACTTTTAAGGTGAAATATAACGTGAAATTTAATGTTTATTTATCGTCCGAATTCAGGTAGCTTGATGTACTGAAAAGTTTAGATTTTGTTTTATGAAAAAAATAAGGATAAAAATATGCAACAATTTAACATGACCATAAATGGCAAAAGCCACACATCTGGGAAAACGTTCGATGTTATTAACCCGGCTTTAGGCGTGCCGTTTGCGACTTGTGCTTTAGGCGATGTAAGCACACTCGATGAGGCTGTTGTTGCAGCAAAAAATGCTTTTCCTGAATGGAGTCAGCTGCCAGAAGAAACCAGAATTGAAAAAATGAACGCCTTGGTTGGCTTACTTGAAAGCAATATGCCTGAGATTATGGGACTTATAACTCAAGAGAATGGCAAACCTTTTAACGGCTTTGGTGGGATAGGTTCGGGCATGGAAGTCGGTGGTTCTATGGCGTGGATTCAAGCTACCTGCAGCTTTTCTACACCGGTTAAAGTAATACAAGATAATGATGAAGCCAGAGTGGAAGTACATCGAAAGCCTTTGGGTGTGGTAGCATCTATCACCCCTTGGAACTGGCCATTATTAATCGCTATTTGGCATGTTATCCCCGCATTAAAAACAGGTAACACAGTTATTATTAAACCGTCACCTTTAACACCTGTTGCCACTATGCGATTTGTAGAATTAGCCAATACCGTTTTACCACCAGGTGTACTTAATGTGATCACCGGTGATGCAGACGTAGGTAACGCAATTTCAGCCCATCCAGATATCAATAAAATAGTCTTCACCGGTTCAACGCCAACGGGTAAAAAAATAATGGGCTTGGCTTCAAGTAACTTAAAGCGCTTAACCTTAGAGTTAGGTGGCAATGATGCTGGCATAGTGCTACCCGATGCGGATTTAAAGGCCATAGCTCAAAACTTATTTTTGTCTTGTTTCCATAACAATGGTCAAACATGCGCCTGTTTAAAACGCTTATATGTGCATGAATCAATTTACGATGATGTATGCAATGCACTCGTTGAATTTGCCAATACGGTAAAAGTCGGAAATGGCATGGAAGAAGGCATTGAATTTGGACCGGTACAAAATAAAGCGCAATTAGACAAAGTCATTGAGCTGACTGAAGATGCCCTCGCCAATGGTGCCAAGCTTCTGGCTGGTGGCAAGGTAAGAGAAGGGGATGGTTACTTTTTCCCGCCTACCATTATTGGTGATATATCCAATGGTTCACGGTTAGTGGATGAAGAACAATTTGGACCTGTGTTGCCCATAATTAAATACACCAACATCGATGATGCGATTAACATGGCGAATGACAATCAATTTGGCCTCGGGGGATCAATTTGGTCTTCTAACCCAGAACTGGCTTATTCTTTGGCATCACGTTTAGAGACCGGTTCGGTATGGATCAATGAACATGGCAACGTACAACCGGATGCACCTTTTGGTGGGGTCAAACAGTCTGGTCTTGGTGTTGAGTTTGGTCAATTGGGCCTTGAAGAATACACCTCGGTACAGACGATAAAAGTCAGTAAGCTTTAATTTACTGGAACCTAATAAGAGGATAGCTTTGGAGTGCAAAGCTATCCTTTTTTAAATAAGCTGGGAAGTACTCGGTTGTTTATCAATTATTTTGAACGTTGAAGTGTATCTGATGGACGTTCCCCATACCGGCGTTTGTAATATTCGGCAAACCTTCCCAAGTGGTTAAAGCCATATTTAATCGCCACATCAGTCACACTTACATTCTCATTTGAGGACTGCAATACCTCATGCACCGCTGCTAGTTTTTGCCCTCGAATATATTTCATCGGAGATTGCCCAATGAAATGGCTAAAATGCTTGTTTAACGTAGAAGGTACCACGCCAGTAACCATCGCGAGTTGTTCTAGGGAAATATCAAGGTGAATATTGTCGTGAATATAGTCTCTCGCCCGTTTCACCGAACGTGGTGTGACGTTATCGTGTCCCACATTCAGTTTGTCGCGATAGTTGTGATGGGGCAATTGCAGTAACATTAAACATAGGGTGTCTTCAATTTGTTGCAGCAGGGGCTTGGCGATAATGGGATTTAGCGGAAGTTCCAATTGCTGTTTAGCAAAATTAACAGCGTTCATCCAACTTTTACCCTCGGCAGTGGTTAGATCAAACTTGGTATCAAAGGTCAGGGGATCATGCAATTCGTGGCCAATTAATTGGCTGAGTTTACGTTCAACTTTTTGCCTATCTAATCGAACAGTAAAAAAACTACAGTCATTTGACCAACGCATATTCATCGCTTGCTCGGGGGAAACAACACTGGCAATGCCTGGTTGAATATGAGTTATGACATTTTCCACTGCTACCTCAGCTTGACCTTGCCAAGGCACTTGAATAAGAAAACAATTACCCAATTGCTCCGTTTGAATGTTCACGGCTGTACCGTAGGAAATATATACAAGGGCTGATTGGGAAAATTTAGCTTCATTTAATTGCGCTGCAAATGAACGGGCATGCTCAAGCAACTCAAACTGATGAGGACAAAATACATTGGTTACGTTTCTCAAGGTTTCATCTACATTTGTCGACGAAAACCGAGAAAACTGATGCAGGGGTACGTTGGAGTTCATTTTGTTTTCTTATTTTGTTCGTCTTGTTTTTTTTACGTCATTGTTCCTTTGCTGTCAATTGTTATCAAAAATGGATAGTTGAGCGCGAATTCGGATAGTGAGTCATCCCTTTATCATTTACTGTGCTAAGACAAATAATAAGAATCTCATTTAAAGGGCCACACATGGGTAATCTATTCCTAAAAAAATACTCATCAACTATCAAAATTTCTTTCATCATATTGTCGATACTGGGTGCATCTGGTTGTGACAGCGCAAAGCAAGACGACCCGTCGTTATCTGACACTAAACCAAGCTCACAGCAGGGCGTGACCCCGCAAAATCGGCTAATTCCTGGCATCACAGATGAAAGGTTGGTTAATGCTGATTCCGAACCCCAGAACTGGTTAACCCATGGCGGTACCTATAAAGAACAACGATTTAGTTCTTTGGAGCAGATAAACCTAAATAATATTGAACATCTAGGTTTGCAGTGGGATTTTGATTTACAGGGAACCCGCGGTTTAGAGGCCACACCTATAGTGGTTGATGGCGTAATGTATGTTACCGGCAACTGGAGTCGTATTTATGCCCTAGATGCTAAAACCGGTAGTTTATTATGGAAATATGATCCTAAAGTGCCCCCGGAGTGGGCGGTTAACTTATGCTGTGACGTGGTTAATCGCGGCGTTGCCGTTTATGCAGACAAAGTTTTTGCGGGTACTCTGGACGGAAGATTAGTGGCAGTAAATGCCAAAGATGGCTCACTGGTATGGGAGGTGCAAACCACTCCTACAGACATTCCTTACTCCATTACTGGTGCACCTCGGGTGGTGAAAGGCAATGTCATCATTGGTAATGGTGGTGGTGAATTTGGTGTTCGCGGGTTTGTGTCGGCTTATGACGCAGAAACGGGCGCGCAGAACTGGCGTTTTTACACAGTACCAGGCGATCCTAGTAAGCCGTTTGAAAATCCCATTTTGGAAATGGCAGCGAAAACCTGGACAGGGCAATGGTGGAAACTTGGCGGTGGCGGAACCGTTTGGGATTCCATGTCTTATGATCCTGAGCTTAATTTGCTTTACATAGGTGTGGGAAATGGTTCGCCGTGGAATCAAAATATTCGCAGCCCAGAAGGTGGCGATAATCTTTTTCTATCTTCAATAGTCGCGGTGCGTCCTGATACTGGTGAATATGTATGGCATTATCAAACAACACCTGGAGATAGCTGGGATTACACCGCTGCTCAACAAATGGTGTTGGCCGATATGGAGCTGGATGGCAAGTTACGTAAAGTGATTATGCAAGCGCCTAAAAACGGGTTCTTCTATGTATTGGACCGAGAAACGGGCGAATTTTTGTCAGCGGAACCTTTTGTCAACGTCAGTTGGGCAACCCACGTCGACAAACAAACGGGTAGACCGGCAGTGGTCCCTGGTGCTCGCTATAAACAAGAAAACTTCATGGGCTTACCCAGTCCATTTGGTGGACACAGCTGGCACTCCATGAGTTACAGTCCAGATACGGGGTTAGTGTATATCCCTGCGATGGATTTACCCTTTAACTTTCAAAGTGATCCCAACTTCCAACATAATCCTATCGGCGTAAACCTTGGTATCGATGGTGTTGCTGGTGCGATGCCTGAAGATGTGAATATCCGCAAAGCAATTAAAGCAATGCTAAAAGGCTATTTATTGGCATGGGATCCGGTGAAACAAGAAGCGGCTTGGTCAGTTGAACACAAAGTGTCTTGGAATGGGGGGGCGTTGTCTACCGCTGGTGGATTACTATTCCAAGGTAATGGTATTGGTAATTTTAATGCTTATAATGCGAAAAACGGTGACAAGATGTGGTCGTTTAATGCTCAAACTGGCATTGTTGCGGCGCCTGTGACCTATGCAATAGACGGTGAACAATATGTTGCGATTTTGGCAGGCTGGGGCGGTATTATGCCGTTATTACTGGGTGAAGCGGTTGCCGACTCTGCTGCCAATAAAGTTAATCGCGTGCTAGTATTTAAATTAGGTGGGGATAAACAACTCCCTCCGCTAAATGTGGTAAAGCGAGATCTCAATCCGCCGCCACAAACAGCCAGTGACGATATCGTAAATCACGGTAGAGCAACCTATCAGCAATTCTGCTTTAACTGCCACGGTGATACTGTGGTGTCTGGCGGTGTATTACCCGATTTACGTTACAGCCCGTTCAACTTGAACAATGAAGCGTGGAAGAGTGTGGTGCTTGGTGGCGCATTATCGTCCAAAGGAATGGTGTCATTTAAGCAAATTTTAGAAGAGAGTGACGTGGAAGCCATTCGTGCCTACGTTATTAAACGAGCCCATGATAAGTTGGCTGAAGAAACTATCTAAGCGTTAACTAAGTGAACGGCGGGGCCCATTGACTGGGCCTAGAGTTCAGTAAGTGTTGCCTGTATTAAACTAAGCTTCGTCTAAATTGAGGAACAGCTTTTGTAGTGTGCTGTTGAAAGTTTCTATTTGATCTGCGCTGAAATCTTCATAAATATTATCGAAGAGTTTTTGCGAGTTCTCGATAATATTAGCAATCACTGTTTTGCCTTTTTCAGTTAGCTCTACAATTGAGACTCTTCCGTCATTTTTGCTGGTGCGGATAAGAACAAGCTCTTTCTCTTGAAGATTATAGGTCGCTCTTGTAATGGTCGGGGTTTTCGCTACCGCATGGGTAGCAACCTCGCTAACGCTTAAGGTGCCCATTTCACGAAGAATCATCAAAATACGCCAGGCAGTAAGGTTAATTCCTTGTTTTTTAAGGGACTTTTCCATTCTCATGGAATAGGCGCTGCCTACTCGCATTAGCCAATAAAAGGGGTATTGCTGGAATTCAAAACTCTCAGAGGCAGGTTTGAATTTATTTAGTTTATCAGTATTTTTTTTCATATATTCAACATGTTAGTTACATTTTTAACACAATAAAGCACGCAATATTACTTGATAAAAAACGTAAAATACAATCATATTTTTTAAAAACAACCATCTTCGAATAAAAATAAAACAATTATCGTTGAGTTTTTACTTGACATGTAACGTAATAACTCATACAAATTAAAAGTAGAATAATTAGAACATAACCATTGGAGCACAATTATGTCACTCAACTGCAAGCTAAATAAAATAACTAGAACGATATTTAATGCACGTATTCCCGCGTCTTTAGCCGTCGTTTCAGCTATCGCTATCGCCCCTGTACATGCTCAAGAAGACGAGGCTGCTGCTGACAGCAAGTCTGGTATTGGTGCAATGTTGGAAAAGATACAAGTTACAGCGCGTAAGCGTGAAGAGAGTTTGCAAGAGGCTCCATTGTCATTGACCGCTTTTTCAGGAGACGGTCTTGAAGCCCGAGGTATTGAAAATGTGTCTGAAATAGGTGGTGTAACGCCTAACCTGACATACCAAAATAGCCCAGGCGCAGGTGGTTCATCATCTGTTGCTACGGTTTATATTCGTGGTGTAGGGCAACGTGATTTCTTAGGAACAATTGATAACGGTGTGGGTTTTTACGTAGACGGCGTTTATATTGCTCGGACCGTTGGTGCCACAGTTGATTTACTCGACGTTGACCGTGTTGAAGTTTTGCGTGGACCTCAAGGTACTCTGTTTGGTCGAAACAGTGTGGGTGGTGCAGTAGCCCTTTACAGCAAAAAGCCCACAGAAGATTTTGAAGGTTATGTGGATGCAACCATAGGTACTGATTCACTGGCGAAACTAAAAGTATCGGTAAACGGTGCACTGACTGACACCTTGTACGGTAATTTTTCTGCCTTAAGTGCGACGCAAGATGGATATGTTAGCCGTCCTGCAGGCGGAGATTTAGGCGATGATGATATGTTGGCATTTCGCGGTTCTTTGCTTTGGGAAGCATCGGATGATGTCGAAGTTAACTTAATTCTTGATCACAGCACTGAAAATGAAAACGGTCCCGCATTTGAAATTGCTGACGCCGGTACCTTGGTTGATGGTTCTTTCGCGGGCTTTTACAACAATGTCACTCAGGCTGAAACCTGTGGTTATCCAGCGGGTATTACTTCTACTGATCCTATTTGTTACAACAATCAATATGCCACTGAAGGTGAGAACTTAGGTACGGCTCCTACCTACTCAGATACCACTGCATGGGGTGCAAACTTACAAGTTACTTGGGACATCAACGATAATCTGCAATTGAAATCGATTACCGCTTATCGTGACTTAGATGCTGAGTTTGCCAGAGACGCCGATGCGTCACCATTAACCGTCGTCCACTTTTATGATTCATTCGAAGCGTCGCAGTTTACCCAAGAAATTCAATTAATGGGTTCGACTGAAGATGACAAGTTGAACTGGATTACCGGTTTATACTACTTCGATGAAGAGGGTAACAACCGAAATATTAATGATTTTGCCATTGCTAACTTCGACAGTGATAATGATTTCACCACCACAAGTTCGGCGATTTATGCTCAGGCAACTTATAGTTTTACTGAAAAGTTAGATTTAACCGTAGGTCTCAGATATTCCGACGAAGAAAAAACTTTCGACCCAACTCAAGTGGTTATCAGCAACAATATTGGTCTTGAAGATGGTTCACTGCTGCTTCCTCTTGGTTTAAATTCCATTGATGTGCAAGAAACCACACCAATGGTTAACTTAGCCTATAAAGCGACAGATGAGCTAATGGTATATACCTCGTACACGGAAGGTTTCCGTTCTGGTGGTTTTGTACAACGTATATTCCCAGCGTTGGATACGGTACCGTCATTTGGCCCTGAATACGTTGAGTCATATGAACTTGGATTCAAATACGATAGCAGCGATAGACCTTTCTCAATCAATGGTGCTGTTTTCCAAATGGATTACACTGATATTCAGGTAAGAACTCAAAACCCGGGTTTTGTTGGTTTCTTCGAAGCTAACGTCGGTAGCGCTGAAATTTCAGGTTTTGAACTTGAATCTAAACTCGCCTTTGCTGATTACTGGTTTATTGAAGCTGCGGTTGGATACACAGATGCGAAATTTACCAATATTGACGTAGAACCGCCTCTGGCTGCAGTTGTCACCGTTGATAGTAAGTTTGACCATGTTCCAGAATGGTCAGGTAACGTCAGTTTGGCTCGTGATGTGGAGTTTGAAAATGGTTCACTTGTTACCGCTCGCTTGAGCGCAAATTACCATACTGAATATTACAATAACCCAGACAACACAGATGGCATCATCACACCTGAAGTGACCATTGTTGATTTAACGGTTTTATGGCGTTCGCCTGATGAAACCTATGGCGTAGACTTTGGACTGAAGAACCTAACGGATGAAAAATATATCACCGCAGGTTATGAGTCTAATGTTGGTACAACTGAGATCATCAGAGATCGCGGTCGCCAATGGTATGCCTCTTTTAGATACAGCTTTTACTAAGCAAGTTAAGCAAGGTTATCCGCAGCAGAGAAGAATTTGAGCATCTCAAATACTTCTCTTGTTTGCTGCGCTCGTAAATGCAAGGTTGTTACATTAGCACTTTAAGGGCGCACTTAATCGAGCATTTTTACAAAGTGAATTCACTTGCCAATGAAAGAGCAATGTATGAAAGAAGGTCAAGCTATACAATCATTTGAGCATATTTTGGATGATGGAAAATTATCTACTACTCAAATACTCGTCGTATTAATTTCATTTCTATTAATGATATTAGACGGCTTCGATATCACCTCAATGTCCTTTGTTGCACAGCGCGTTAGTGAACAATTGCAAATAAACCCCACCAATTTAGGTTTGGTTTTCAGTGTAACGCTGGCTGGCATGATGTTGGGCGCAATGTTAATTGCCCCTTATGCAGACAAAATCGGTAGGCGGAAAATGTTGATTGCTAGTGTGATAGCAATCGGTATTTCAATGTTTTTAACTGGCTTGGTCAGCGCCTTTTGGCAATTAATCGTACTGCGCACTATTACAGGTTTAGGTGTGGGTAGCATGTTAGCCAATGTGACGGCATTAACATCAGAATACACTCCGACTAAATATCGAAGTTTTAGCGTGGCTATTATCTCTGCAGGTTTCCCGTTAGGTGCCACTATTGGCGGTATTATAGTGGTGCCGATTTTACCCCTTTATGGATGGGAAATTGTGTTCTTTACTTTGGGACTTGTGACGTTACTCATGGCCGTCGTGGTGTATTGTGTTGTGCCGGAATCATTGCAGTTTTTGAAAACGCAAGGAACCCCAAGCGCTTTGAGTCGAGTCAATGAGTTATTGCTCAAAATGCAGCGTAGTCCAATACCTGAATTTGTTGAAGATAAACAATTTAAAATTAGTAAAGCCAGTGTGTTTAGCTTATTGAGTCCGCAATTTAGAACCAAAACTTTACAGTTGTGGCTGACATTCTTGTTTGTGTTTATTTCCCTTTACTTTCTATTAAGTTGGTTACCCAAGTTGGTTATTAATGAAGGCTTAAGTGAGTCAGACAGTGTTTTTTCTGCTGTGGCATTAAACGGAGGTGGGGTAGTTGGCTCGCTTCTTTTAGGATGGTTTGCAGCAAACATAGGGTTGACTAAGTTAATTGGTATCTTTTTATCCATATCTGGTTTAGCGATGCTTTCATTTGGCTTTTTATTTGAATATATGAACTTGTTTGTTCTGCTGTTTATCATCGGGTTTTTATTACTAGGTGCATATGTTGGATTGTATTCAACGTCGGCAAAAATGTATCCAACAGAGGTACGGGCAACAGGCATTGGCTGGGCACTAGGGTTAGGACGATTTGGTGCGGTAATTGGCCCATACGTTGGCGGCTTACTAATTACCTACGGTTTTAGTATGGAGCTCAATTTTGTGGTTTTTGCTATGCCATTGATATTAGCCGCGGCTTTTGTTTTTCAACTACGAGTTCGATGATAATAACCTTTATAGCCAGTTAATTTCTGCTGGCTAGCCTCTATTTCTTAAATTTAGATTCGCTCGAAAACAACTAATCCCATTGTTAGATAGGACTATTTCTTTTGTCATTATCAATGGAATTATTACATAAATAATTACTTGAATAATCATGTAAATTAAATTAGTCTTTAAACATTAGTATTCGAAACCAAGGCATTAAAGAGTATGTGTGTATTTACCAAAAAATTTGAAATTGGCACAAATACCCAATTGGTTGCGGGTATCAAAGATAATATTGATGTGGCTGGTTTCGTTACCGAAGCCGGTAGCAAAGCCCTTAGTCAAAATGCTAAGGCCACAAAACATGCAGACGTTGTGGAAACTATGTTGTCATCTGGTGTGAAATTAGTCGGTAAGCTAAATATGCATGAGCTGGCATACGGTATGACCGGTGTTAACCCTCATCTCGGTACTCCCACTAACTATTTCTACCCTGACTATATCCCTGGTGGATCATCGAGTGGATGTGCCGTTGCAGTTGCTGAAATGAAAGTGGATTTCAGTATCGGCACAGATACCGGTGGTTCAATTAGAGTGCCTGCTGCGTGTTGCGGTGTATTTGGTTTTAAACCTACTTTTGGACGAGTGAGTCGCAAAGGGGTCTTGCCCGTCGAGTCAACGTTAGACTGTGTTGGCCCCTTAGCTTCCACGGCGGATAAGTTAATTACAGCAATGGGATGTATTGATAGTACCTTTGCCCCTGTTTCCATCGATAGACCGATTAAACTGGCGCGGGTAGAAGTCGCCGCCGACGACCAAATAAATCAATTAGTCAATGAAGCCATTGATAACGAAAGCGTCGAATTGGGTCATACCGCCTTACCTTTAATAGAGGACGCATTTGATGCTGCTTTGAAATTAATGAATTTTGAAATGTGGCAAGCGTTCGGTGACTTACTCAATACCGCTGAGTTGGGCAGCGATATCGAAATGAGATTGCAAGGGGCAAGTCAAATTGACCCTAAAATCGTCTTTGAAGCTGAAACTATTAGACAAAATTTCAGCCAGCAAGTTGACGATGCATTAATAGGTGTTGATGCCCTCGTATTACCAACACTGGCCTCTTTCCCACTTAAACGTGTGGATGCATTAGCAGGTAAAAACGACCTTATGATTAGCTCTTTAACCAGACCTTTCAATTTGTCTGGGCATCCTGCCATTACTATCCCATTGACTAACGAATTGGGAAAACCGGTAGGAATGCAGCTGGTAGGTGCCAAAGGAAATGATGAACTACTTTGCGAAATAGCTAGAAAATTAAGCCGTCCGAATAACAACAACACTGAAAGTGTGGAGAAAAACGATGTATAAAAATTCAATGGATATGACCCAGTGGGGTGGACCGGAAAAAGTAAATGCACTACTCGCTGATATTCGCGCCCGCAGAGGTGAATTCGAAGAGCAGCGTTTTATTTCAAATGATGTTGTTGAACAATTTAAAGATATTGGAATTTATCGCTCTTTTGTACCTGAAGAATTTGGTGGTAGCGGCAAAACTCCAAGCGAATTTTTAAAGGCCATTGAAACTATTTCTGCTGCAGATGGTTCAGCTGGATGGGTTGCCAGTTTTGGTATGAACCCTGCGTATTTAGCGGCATTGCCCATGGATACGCTCAAAGAAGTATGGAAAGAGTCAGCGGATATCGTTTTTGCTGGAGGTATTTTCCCACCACAAAAAGCAAAAAAGGTCACTGGCGGATACATAGTCAACGGTCGTTGGCAATTTGCTAGCGGCTGCATGGGCGCATCATTATTGGGTGTAGGTGTTATGCCAGATGATGGCAGCAAATTACCTAAAATGGCTGTTATGCCTGCAGATAAAGTTAAAATTGAAAAAACTTGGAACGTTCACGGCATGGTTGGAACGGGCAGTTTCGATTTAATTGTTGAAGATGTGTTTGTACCCGAAGAATGGACCTTTGTTCGTGGTGGAACACCCACTGTCGACACGCCGTTTTTTAAGTACCCTTCATTGTCATTTGCCGCGCAAGTTTTGTCTGTGACCGCTTTAGGTATTGCTCGTGACGCTATAGATGTGGTGGTTACATCTGCTAAAGGCCGAAAATCCGTTACTGGCGCACCTAACTTAGGTGAGCGTCATTATGCACAAATAGATATCGCCAAAGCTGAAGCTAAAGTGCGTTCATCCAGAGCGTTCTTCTATGAAGCTACTGACGAAGTTTGGGACGCAATTATGCAAGGCGATGAGCCAACTAAAGATCAAATTAGTCTCATTCGCTTGGCAACTACAAACGTGGCACGAGAATGTGCCGAAGCCACTCGCATTGCTTATCAATTGTCTGGCATGCAAGGAGCGTATGTTGATCACCCCTTATCTCGTTGCTTAAGAGATGCACATTTGGTCACTCAACATGCCTTTATGGGCGAGGTGACTTACCAAAATGCCGGGGCGATCATGTTTGGACACCCACCGTTTCCCGGATATTTATAATTTTAGAACTTATCAAGTCAGCATTTTTAAACGTAATTATTAAAAAAATAATAAACCCCATTGGAGGAAAATATTATGAGTGAATCAACTTCCCATCGCGTGTTGTTTTGTATCGGCGTGAATCAAAATTTTATGGACTCTACAAAAGAGGTCATGGGTGATGTTTGGCAAGCCTTTAGTGCCATGATGAAAGGCATTTCTGAGTTACCTGGTGTTAACGTGCTAGGCATTATGGACGATGATCGTATTCAAGTGGGTCCATCGGCTTCTGCGCCATGGACAGCCTATATTATGGCTGATGTTCCTGACCTCGAAACTGTGATTGCTGGCTGTGATTTCTTCCGTTCAACGCCAGTTGGTGATGGTACCTATAGCTTGTGGAAATATTGCAAAGTAGAAGCTCGCATTGGCCGCGAACTTGTTGTTCCAAGCTAACCTTTTGGAGCAATAATCATGATCTCATTACAACAATTAGATGCCTTGCAACAACGACTCTTCACTTTAGAGAATGAGAAAAGAGTGAGTGCCTGCATGAATCAATATATGCACCTTTGCGACGATTTAGCGCCAGGCTTTGAGCTTAAAATCTTAATGGATCTTTTCACTGAAGAGGCTATCTGGGAAGGCAAAGGTCAGCGTTATGCCAAGACTTTTGGCCGCTATGAAGGCAAAGCTGCCATTGAAGCTATGTTTGCTAAATATGCGACTTTGCCGGGGCATTTTAATTTGAATGTGCATCTGTTGGGTAATGAAGTTATTTCAGTTGACGGTAACAAAGCGACCGGAACGTGGTTACTCATGCAGCCTTCAGATTTTGTTGATGGTCGTTCACAGTTAAGTTGCGCAAAAATTACCGCAACATTTGAGCTAACTGAGCAGACTTGTCAAATATCTCACTTTGTTACTGAAAATAAATTCAGTCGTCCTATGGCTAAGCCATGGGATAACAGCGCGGCATTGCCAGTGCCAGAATAGGACCTCTCATGAATACAGAAATTAAAGTAAAAAACCTAAACAGTACGGCTGATTTAGTACTGGAAGACAGAGTTCATAAATCCTTGTACTCAAACCCAGAAATTTTCGATGAAGAACTAGATAAAATCTTCAACAATACTTGGGTATGGGTTGCCCATGAAAGCGAAGTGCCTGAAGCAGGTTCATACAAAACTGCATCAATAGGCCGCCAACCTGTCATTGTGGTTCGCGACCGCAAAAAGAACATCCATGTCATGCTCAATCGTTGTCGTCACAGAGGGGCAACGGTTTGTGAAGGGAAATCTGGTAAAACCAAAGCCTTCACTTGCCCTTATCATGGTTGGGGATATGGTTTAGACGGCAGTTTACGTGCTCTACCGAAACCAGAAGAATATGAAAATATTCTTGATAAAGCCGAATTTGGGCTAGTTAAAGTGCGTACCGAGTCTTATAACGGAATGATCTTTGCTACCTTAAAAGATGATTTAGAGTCCCTCGATGAACATTTAGGCGGCGCCAAAAAGTGGATTGATTTATTTATGAAGCAGGGCGGTGGTTATCCTCTGCAAACCTTAGGCGATCACAGATTCAGATTTCCGGGTAACTGGAAGATCCAATTAGAAAATACCACTGATGCTTACCACTTCCCCATAGTGCATAAGTCATTTATTGCTTCGGTTGATGAAGAAGCCGCCGAAGTGTTTGATTTTCTTGATGGCGAAGGTTATGTGGAAGACTTAGGTAATGGTCACAGTGTTATGGTGATGATCCCTGAGCTGGTAGATTTAGAAGAAAATCTGGATGAGCCAATTCCTGAACGTTTTGAAGATTTGGCAAAAAGCTTAGCTGATGAAGGCCATTCAGATGAAGAAGTTCGTCGCTTGGTCAGAGCGGTGGGCGGTAGCGGATTTAATTTGAATTTGTTCCCGAATATTGCGTGTTCAATGGCGTTTTTCCGTAACTTAGTGCCTATCAGTGCAAATGAAACTGAAATTCATCATATTGCCATTGGTGGTAAAGGTGCCCCACAAGCTTTCAATCAAAAGCGTATTCGCTTACATGAACATTTCCAAGGGCCTATGGGCTTCGGTACACCAGATGATGGTGAAGCTTGGGAACGTGTTCAAGCGGGTTCAATGGCTGGAACTGATGGCTGGATCATGGTGAATCGCGGAATGTCTAAGTTATCTACTTCTGCTGATGGCAATGTTAAAGGGGCAGTATGTTCTGAAACCGGAATGCGTGCAGCGTATCAGAAATATAAACAAATGATGTCTGTGGAAAGCGGAAAGTAAGGAGCAATAAAATGAAATTAGATACGCAATTATTAGCCGATGTCACTGCTTTTCTGAACATTGAAGCGGACATGCTAGATAACAAAGAATACCTACAATGGTTAGATCTATGGCTAGAATCGGGATTGTATATTGTGCCCGTTGAACACAATGCCACTGACTACGCCAATACTCTCAATGTGGCATACGATGATGATGAAATGCGTAAATTACGTATTGAACGTTTAACCAGCGGTGATGCTATTTCTACGCAATTAGGCGAAAAAACCGTGCGTACTATGTCGCGCTTTCGGATCCTAGACGATATTGATGGCTTTGTAAGAGTGCGCTGTGCATATAGTTTGTATGAGAACAACAAAAACGGCTTGCGTATTTATCCTGCGAACTTGCAATTTAAGTTAGTTCGTGACGGTGGCAGCTTTAAAATTGCTGAAAAGATCGTCAAAGTGATGAAATCAAGCGAGCATCTGACCACTGTCAATTACTTGTTTTAAGGGGCTGATATGAGTACCAACAAAAAAGTGGCGTTGGTCACCGGAGCTGCCCAAGGGTTAGGCTATGTGATTAGTGAGTCTTTATGCAAAGCAGGTTACTCGGTGGTGATGAGTGACGTGGACGTGTCTATGGCCGCCGAAGCCGCTAAGGTACTTGATCCCACAGGGGAGAAGGTCGTTGCCACTAAACTTGACGTATTAAGCAAAGACGATTTTGTTAACGGTTTAGCTTTTACAACTGAAACTTTTGGGGACTGCAACGTATTAGTGAACAACGCCGCAATGACGCCTACAACGCCACTAATGGACATCAGCCCAGAAGAGTTTAGCCAAGTGTTAGATATTAATTTACGGGGTAACTTCATTGGTAGTCAGGTGTTTGGACAATATTTTGCTGACAAAGGGTTTGGTCGAATCATCAATTTAGCCTCTCTTGCCGGGCAAATGGGCGGTACAGCCTCTGGCGCTCATTATGCTGCTTCGAAAGCCGGTATTACCACCTTAACGAAAATCTTTGCCAGACAGTTTGCCGACAAAGGTGTGACCGTTAATGCAATTGCCCCAGGCCCGGTAGATGTGCCTTCTGTGAGAGACAAAGTTCCAGCAGATAAACTTGAACATATTATTAATAACATGATCCCCGTTAAGGCGATGAGTAACCCTGAATTTATCGGCTCAATGGTCGTAATGTTGGCAACCGAAGAAGCAAATACGGTCACAGGTGCCACTTGGGATATTAACGGTGGAATATACATGCGTTAAGCATGACTAGGAGAATCTTGTGGATAATGAACTAATCGACGTTGTAATAAAGTCTCGAACTGAACAAGGCGCGGGTATCGCTGTCATGGATTTGGTCAGTGCCAATGGTGAATCTTTGCCTGCTTTTTCTGCCGGCGCTCACATTGATGTGCATTGCGGAGATGATTTAATACGTCAATACTCGTTGTGTAATGATCCAGCATCAAGTGAATCGTATCGAATCGGTGTGCTGAATGATCCTAATTCTCGTGGCGGTTCGGCTAAAATTCATGCTGAATTTGCCGAACAACAACATATTAAAATTAGTGCACCACGGAATCATTTCCCCCTTAATTTAGACGCACAGAAAAGTATTCTTGCGGGTGGTGGAATAGGTATAACGCCAATGATCGCCATGGCGTATGAATTGTTAAAGGCGAATAAAGAATTTGAGCTTCATTATTGTACTCGTACTAAAGGCGCAGGTGCTTTTGAGGAAGAGTTAGTTGCTACTTTCGGTGATCGAGTTTGCTTCCATTATGATGATCAAGATAAATCTCAGTTGTTCTCCCCACAAACCACCTTTGGCTCACCGCAATCAGATACCCATATCTATGTATGTGGCCCTACTGGATTTATGGATTGGGTGATAAACAGTGCCAAAGAATTGGGGTATCCGTCGGAGCAAGTTCACTTTGAATACTTTAGTGCTGAGGTTGATACATCCGGTGATAGCTTTGAAGTCTACTGTGAACAAAGTGATGTCACAGTGACGGTAGGAAGCGAGGATACGATTGCTAAAGCCCTTAGAAAAGTAGGTGTGAAAGTGAACATGTCTTGTGAGGAGGGTGTGTGCGGCACCTGCATAACCGACGTCATCGAGGGTATTCCTGATCACCGAGACCATTTTTTAACTGACGAAGAAAAAGAAGACAACGACCAAATCGCATTATGTTGTTCTCGTGCTAAATGTGAACGTTTAGTGATTGATATTTAATATTATTACCGAATTTCGTGCGTTTTTGTCTAGCTAAGCTAGTGCACCTTAAACAATGGTTTATTAAGGGAAAAGCGCCATCAAAAATGGAGTCAACTATGCCAATAGTAAATGTAAATATGATGGAAGGTCGCTCAGTTGAGCAAAAAGAAGCATTAATCAAAGCGGTTGCTGAAGCCGTGATGGATTCCATTGGTGCGCCGGAGGAAAATATTCGGGTGATCATTAGTGAATATCCAAAAGCCCATTGGGGAATAGGGACGTTACCGGCCCATAAAGCCGGGCGCTAGTCACTCATCAGATCAAAACGTTAGGACAAAAATTATGACAGAGACTAAGTTTGATAAACGAGATTTTAGAACCGCGTTAGGCCAGTTTCCTACTGGGGTAACCGTGATCACCACTGTTGATGAAAATGGTTCTCCCATTGGTTGTACGGCGAGCAGTTTTAACAGCGTATCCATTGACCCCGCACTCGTCTTGTGGAGTATTGATAAAGGCGCATTCAGTAAATCCATTTTTGAAAGTGCAGAATATTTTGCGATCAACGTGTTAAGTGAAAATCAGGTTGAAATCTCGAATAAGTTTGCAGGAAGAGGAGAAGATAAATTTAAAGATGTCTCCTTTTCCAAAGGTCTAGGCGGCGCGCCGTTGCTAACAGGATGTGGTGCACAATTTGAGTGTAAAACCTGGAAGGTTTACGAGGGGGGCGATCACCTGATTATTGTCGGTGAAGTGCTTAAATACAAACACGATGATTCACTTACACCTTTGGCATTCTCTCGGGGTAGTTACGCCATCACCTCAGCTCATCCAAGTGGTAATGTGCAGAGAGAGCAAGCAGAAACTGGTAATGAATTTTTAGATAACTATTTGTTATATTTAATGAATTCTGCTATTTCTAAGTACCGTCAAGATTTATATCCGAAATTAATTGATGGCTGTGATGTGACTCCAGAGCAGTGGCGGGTGGTCACGATTTTGTCAAACACCCCAGTGCATACCCTGAAGACTCTGTCAATTTTGGCCATGCAGCCATTGGAAGATTTAAGTGAATCAGTGGATACCCTCAAAGAAAGAGGGGCATTGACGGTTATAGACGACAAGCTTGTTCTAACAGATGGGGGCATGGCGTTACAGAAATCCTTACTAGAAGTTGCTGCTCAGCATGAAGAACATATGTTGAGTGACCTAAGTTCTGAGCAAACCAATGTACTCAAAACGGCGTTGAAAAGTATCATTGAAATGGAAAGCTAAAAAGCAGTCAAAAAGGTGATGCTAGATCACCTTTTTGGCTGTGTGATGATCGAATAACCTTCTAGCGAGCACATGTTTCAATATATTTAATAGCTTCACTTAAGAATAATAAAAGAGAAAGTAAATATGAAAGGAAAATATAGCTCGTTCCTGAGTGTCTTAGGACCGGGAATTCTGTACGCAGCAGCGGCAGTAGGAGTCTCTCATTTAGTCCAGTCTACCCGTGCCGGAGCAGATTATGGCTTAGGGCTAACATTTATTATTATTTTAGCCTGTTTAGTCAAATATCCAGCCCTACGTTTTGGTGGTGAATTTGCCGCATCTACGGGTAAAAACTTGATCACAAGCTACCGCACAGCGGGATGGTTTATATTTGCGATTTTTGCCTTCGCGGAAATTTTTAGCATGGTTTTTGTGGTCGGCGCCATCGCGCTTTTCACCCTAGGCTTATTTCAAGCGGCCTTTGATTTTTCGGTTAATCCAGTCCTAGGTGTCAGTGTTTTGCTGTCGGTTATCGCGTTATTTTTGATTAGCGGCCACTACAGCCTATTAGAACGATTAACCAAGTATATTGTTTCCTGTTTTACCCTACTAATTATTATTACGGTGTTTTTGGTCGCAGGTAAAATGGAATGGTCTCCTTCAGTTTTCGCCATTCCTGCTATCGATTCCTCAGTCATTCTTTATGTGGTTGCGTTGATAGGTTTCATGCCTTCACCAACCGATGGTTCAGTGACCCAATCCCTATGGACTTGCGCTCGAGCAGAGGATACGGGGAAGTTGCCAACACCCCGGGAAGCCCGCCTAGATTTTAACGTGGGTTATGTGATGAGCGTGTTGTTGGCTCTGTGTTTCTTAGTTCTTGGCACCGGCTTAATGAACAATACCGGAGTGGCTATTGAAGCGAGTAATTCCGGCTTCTCACGGCAGCTAATGGCACTTTTTACCCAAACAATTGGTCCTTGGAGTTTCCCACTCATTGCGACTATTGCCATCTTCGTGATGTTCTCAACGCTGTTCGCGGTGGTTGATGGAATGACACGCGTGCTGGTTGGAATACTTGATAGCGGCGTTAACCGCCCTGAATTAAACCTGAATTCTAAGAAAAATTATAACATTGCCATGATCATATTGTGTATTGCGGCAATTCTGATTTTGGCGACGATGCTGAAGTCTTTCGCTACCTTTATCGATATTACTTCGGTCATTGTCTTTGTTATCAGCCCTATTTTGGCCTACTTGAATCATCGTGCAATGTGGAGCGAGGCTGTTCCTGAAGCGTTGCAGCCAAGCCGGTTTATGAAAATGTGGAGCTTGTGCGGGGTGTTTATCTTAACCACTTTCACGCTCATCTATTTTTACTATCGCTTATTTGCATAACGTTCTCATTTCGCATTTGTGGTTTAGATTTCTGCAAATGCTAAAACTGAATAATTTTTGACATCTAAATATAAATAAAAACATCAATGGAAGTTATTAGACTATGACACAAATTACCTGCTCAGACGCCATCATTCAATATCTGATTAAAAATGGTGTCGATACTATTTTTGGCATACCTGGTGCCCAAACCTATGCTTTTTTTGATGCACTCAGTCGATATCAGGACAAAATTAAATTGGTCGTGACTCGGCATGAACAAGGTGCTGGCTACATGGCTTATGGCTATGCCAAATCTACTGGAAAAATAGGCGTATATTGTGTGGTTCCAGGCCCTGGAGTACTCAATTCAACAGCGGCATTGTGTACCGCACATAACACTCCGGTATTATGCATCACCGGTGAAGTTCCTAGTGAGTTTGTGGGAATCGGACACGGCATGCTACATGAGCTTGATGATCAACTTGGGATCCTAAAAGTGCTGACCAAATGGGCTGCGCGCATCAATCATTCTGTAGATGCACCAGCCATCATGTCTAATGCATTTACGCAACTTAGTTCCGGTCGCAAGCGACCAGTGGCAATAGAAGTGCCGATGGACATTTTTGGGCAAAAAGCCAATGTCGATGTGAATTTTCCTGCCATTCCAAGCCCAGCTTATGAGCCTCTTGATAAGAAAATCAAAGCTGCAGTCGAGGTTATACGAAAAGCAAAAAATCCGATGATAATGGTGGGTAGTGGTGCGGTTGATGCCAAAGATGAAATACTGAAATTAGCGAAATTACTGCAAGCACCAGTAGTGTCATTCAGAGGAGGTCGAGGCATTGTCAGTGATGATTCGCCTTATGGGTTTAACTGTGCTGCGGGGTATAAGCTGTATTCAGAAGTAGATGTAATGATTGGCATTGGCTCTAGAATGGAATTACCCGCGTTTCGTTGGCAAACCGGGGTGGCTACATGCGAATTGGTACGGATTGATATTGATCCTACACAACTGACTCGTTTACGTGGTGATGTGTCTATTGTTGCAGACGCGACCTTAGCGACTCAAGCTTTGTTAAATGTTTTAGAAGAAGATGCCACGGCTCGTCCTAGTAAAGAAGCCTATTTTAATGAAATCAAAGCACAAAGCTGGCAAGAAATTCAAAAAGTTCAACCGCAAATGACCTATCTAAACATCATTCGAGATGTTATGCCAAGAGACGGTTTTATCGTAGAAGAAATTTCCCAAGTTGGCTTTACATCTTGGTTGGGCTTTCCAGTATATGAGCCTCGCCATCTTGTTACTTGTGGTTACCAGGGCAACCTTGGCCACGGCATTCAGACGGGTATGGGGGTGAAAGTCGCTAACCCTGACAAAGTTGTGATGTCTATTGCCGGTGATGGCGGGTTTATGTTTGGCGTGCAAGAGTTAGCCACCGCTGTACAATTTAAGATTGGACTGATAATTCTGCTGTTTAACAACAACGCCTACGGCAATGTGAGACGGGATCAAATTAACTTTTTTGATGGCAATGTAGTGGGTTCCGAATTGACCAACCCTGATTTCGTTAAACTGGTTGAGAGTTTTGGTGCCAAGGCTTATCAATCCAATTCACCTGAACACTTCAAAGAATTACTCGAACAAGCTGTTGTCGATTCAGAAGATGGTCCGGTTGTGATTGAAATACCCTGTGAACGCGGCAGCGAAGCGTCGGTATGGGAATTCTTGATGCCAGCTGGATACGGTAATTAAACTATTTAGTTTGGATTACAACATTTACTAGAACGTTGCTCGTAGTAATTAAGCCGTTAGTTGTTTCGCAACTAACGGCTTTTTTGTCTATCTACGGCTATTTAATATCTTCTAATGCAACATAGTCTAAATCAAAACCGAAGCAGCGAGGCGACACCGCTTTAAGGGCCTTTTCAGAACGATAAAACTGGGGACAGCCTACTGCAAATACCGCCACTCGTTGACCGTAGCGCAAACGTTCCGCGTTGATTGGTGTCGAGGTTTCATAATCAACAATAACAATCAAATCAGGCACGCTCGCAACCACTTTTTCGCCTTTTAGAGCCAATAAGTATTCATTCTTAATGCTAACTGTCAGCGGTAAGTCGTTATTATCAAAAGATTCAATGGTGGCTTCACCAATATCGTAGCCGCCAACAATTCGAGTGGCTTTATCAATCACTTTTCCAGTAAAGATTAAGCGACATTCACCGTAGATTGAATCGTTAAACAGTGCCTGTAAAGGAGCAAGCATTTCGGTGGCTAAACCGCGATTTTCCCGCAGAGTTTGACCAAGTTTAATGGAAAAAGACAAGGTCCCTGGAATAATTGAATCTTTTAACTGACGACCGGTCATTGGATGTTCAGCTGCGGTAATCATGCCGCCAGCGGCCATAGCTAGACTGCGGATATGGCGTTCATACACCTCGGTGCTATTGGTCGAGAACGTCGCCACATTGCCGGCGTAGTCATAAGCAACTGATGGCGTGGGTTTCACACCAGCAATAGCATAACTCATCATTTGCGCTTCAGGTAAGGCTCGGCCCATACCGTCGCCGTCGATAACCGCTAAGCCTCTACCAGCTGCGGCAACAATCGGAATCAATGAATTGCCGCCACCGATTTCAAAAGAAGCAACCGCATCAACGGTTCTGCCAACGTGCTTTTCAAAAGCGGCCAAGGTGTTTGCTGCATCTTCAACCGAAGGAAGTAACTCAAGGCTAACTGTAGGCGCGCCTACAGCACCTATCGCTACCACATAGGCATCGTCGCTTAGTTCACTCGGCGCAATTACCTCTACTGCGCCAAATTGCTTAATTGCCTGCTCAGCGATTAAACGGGGAACATAGGGATCACCGCCGCCACCTGTTGCTAAAAAAACAGAACCTAGGGCTAAATCTTCTAAATGTTTTTGTTCAATTTTCATAATGTGGACTCTTGTATACGTTCAGAAGTATTGGTCGGTAAGGCAGCTAATTCACCTATTACTTTAACCCGAATACAGGTACTAGACTCATCCATATAAGGTACGGGGGTTTCTTCGATATCGACGGTGCGTAACGTATCTGCTGCCGCGCCTGCATCTATTGCACGTTGCATGGCATCTTTAGTCACTTGTTTTATCGCCTCTTCACGTGGCAAGGTGCGATAAGACACCATCTGTTCTGCTTCACCACCAATTTGCGCAATAGCGGCTCCAATGGCATTAGCCACACCAGCATGTTCAGGTCGATGAATATCGGATGCGGCTTCTAATCCCTCGGTCACCAAGATAGCGCCACCACCGACTAGTATCACGGGCATGGATTTCCCACCGGGTTTCATCATGTCGATATTGTTATCAAGCATCGCATGTAAGGTCTTCTTGGCCTGGCTAATAGTTTGCGGCGAGATATGCGCTACTTTTGTTTTGTCGCCAATATTTGCACCACCACTAGCCACTAAAATATCACTGGTAGTTAAAGTGTTGCCCCCAAAAACTAATGCTTCGGTAACCAGTTTGTGACCAACGGAATGGGGGCCAATAGCAGTGCCATCATCGGATACTATGCTGCCGCCGCCTAAGCCAATCGCTAAAATATCGGGCATTCTAAAATTAGTCCGCACGCCGCCAACTTTAATAATGACGTTTGATTCTCGGGGGAATCCATTCTGCAGAACACCAATATCAGAAGTGGTACCGCCAATATCAACTACAATAGCGTCTTTTAAACCGGTTAATTTATACGCGCCCCGTAGCGAGTTAGTCGGTCCTGATGCAAATGTTAGGGCTGGGTAGGAACGCACGAATTCAGCGTTCATTAAGGTGCCGTCGTTTTGGCTAATGTATACCGGACAATGCAGTTCGCGTTTTTTCAGAGCACCTAAAAATGAACTAACCACTTTGTCGGCGAAAGGTAATAATGTGGTATTTAAAATTGCCGCATTTTCTCTTTCCATTAAACCCAAACGACCAAAACTATGGGATAGGGTTATTTTCGCATCGGGTATCGCTTTACGAATTTCGTTGGCAACTTGCTCTTCTGGTGCTGAATTTATCGGTGAAAACGCAGACGCTATAGCAATATTTTTAACGCCGCTTTTGAGCATGCTGTTGAGCATATTACTGATTTCTTGTTGATCGATATCGGCTAATGACCAACCATCATATAAATACCCACCATGTAGCATGTAATATTCGCTATCAAGAGCATCTTTTAGGTCTTGAGGCCAGTCCAACATGGGGGGCATGCCTTTACCTGAGGGTAAGCCAATTCTTACGGCCGCTACCTGTGCCAGCTCACGTCGTTCAATAATGGCATTGGTAAATTGGGTTGTGCCAATCATGACGGTTTCGATTTCGTTCTGCGAAATACCGCTGTCGTTTAAAATAACATCCAACGCATTGGTAATTCCAGAAATCACGTCTGCTGAAGTAAGGGCTTTGGTGGATGCCAGTACATTGTCACCTTGCATAATTACGGCATCAGTATGAGTGCCGCCTACATCTATTCCAATTCTCATTGTGTTTGCCTCTAGCTTTGTGTTCGATGATTGGAACGACGTTCATTCCAAGATAATGTGGTGTATACAATGCCAGCAAGAAAAATAGCATCAATGGCTGCTATTCCCGAAGGTGAGGGAATTAAATTTTCGGTACTTAAAACCGCAAAAACGGCGCTAATCAACCATGCAATAAATCCTTTGGGGGCTATCGTTCGATTGTTGTTCAGAGAATCAATGTTGTATGCATGGGGGCGTATGACCAAGTAATCCATAATGATGATCCCAGCTACAGGAACAAAAATAATCGATAGGTAAAAGATAAAGGTAATAAAGTTATCGAGCAGGTTCAACAAAGCGAAAAAAACGCCTACTAAGCCTAAGCCAATAGTCACCCAAGTTGCGTTTAACCTAGGGAAGGTCGCGGTTGTGCTAAGCACTGCACTGTACAAATTCAAAGAATTTAGCACCCAACTCCCAGCAATGACGATGATGGATGCGCCAATGCCTAAGCCTAAATCAATCATAATATCTAGTATGTTTGCATGTCCTGAAGATGCGCCGGCTAATCCCGCAGCTCCCATTACCAGCATTTGCACAACAACATAGGCAATAAACGCGATATAAATCGCATTAGACCAGTGTTTAACAAATCGCGTGATATCCGGTAAAATAATAGCGCCAATGATGATTGCGCCTACTACCGCTGAAATGCCATCACCGAGTGACAAAGTGGCGACTTTTTCGGTTGCTAGAATTTGTTCAAATGACTTTTCACTCAGCGCGGAATACGCCAGTAGGAAGGTCACACCGGCCAATACAGGCACCATTATTGTGGCTAGCCAATTAATCGCTCTAAACCCAATAACTGTAGTCAAAGTCATACAAAAACTGGCAAAAATAGCGAGGGTTAAAGGTGCGATATTGAGCCCAAAGACATCTAATGCAAGGCGCGATACTGCATCTCCAAACAAGTTAATATTCACCCCAAACCAACCCAACAGTGATATGGCAAACGCGATATTAACTATGCTTGCGCCTTTGTCGCCAAACGCGATACGCACCAGTAAATAAGAGCTCATTCGAGTTTTAGCACCAATGACACCCATTACCCCACCAATGGCGAAGATAATCAGTGAGCCTATAAATAATGCAAGTAGCGTTTGCATAGGCTCAAGAGCCTGATAGACCTCTAGACCTGTAATAAAAGTGGGTAATGAGAATGCGACCATTGCACCAACGGCAGCAACTCGAGGCCAGGGGACAAGTTGGCTATCCGTAATCCTTACCGCGGAAAATTCATTTAGTTCCGGCTTCATAGTGAAAACTCATAGTTGTGTAGACTCTCTAACAACGAGCCCTTAAATAAGGGCTCACGAAAATTGAATCATTTAGAAGTTATAGTCGAGTTGAACACCAAAACTTGAGCCTACGTTGGGGAAACGTCCTAACGACACGACACTATTGCCTAACAAAACTAAGTCTTCTACTTGACGCTCATCTGTTAGATTATCTGCATAAGCCGTTACCGACCACACATCGGCTTCGAAGGTCGCTCTTAAGTTAACAAAGGTTTTCTTAGATGAAGCAATATCGGGAATATCAAAAGAAAATATTCGAGGACCGTTGTGGTTCAAGTCGGCGCGTAAAATTAAATCTATGTCTGATGACATTTCATATTGATACTCAGCGACCAAGTTAAGGTTGTAGTCAGCTACGTGTGGGAGCGAATAACCAACTAATTCAGGGCGCTGCGCAAAAGTTTTAATGTCAGAGTCAATAATTCCACCATTGGCCATCAAGGTTAAATTTTCGCTGGCCTGAACTGATAACTCAAATTCAATACCTTGAGTGGTTACATCGTCAACAGAGATGTTTTCTAAAGTAAAGGTCTCACCATTGAATCGGGTAATTTGCGCATCTTGTTGATCAATTCGAAACAACGCAAAGTTAAAGGTACCGTTACCGTCTAGTACACTCGTTTTAAAGCCTACTTCAAAACTATCAGATATTTCTTTATCGAAGGTACGGCTAATATCGGGGTGAGGTTCGTTAAAACCGCCACTACGAAAGCCCCGTGAATAACCACCATAAAGAAGGGTGTCAGGGGTCATTTGATAGGCTGCCGAGAATTTAGGTTGTAGCTCAGAAAAGGTTTTTTTCTCGAAGGTATCTTCAACGTAGCGAGGATCAAAGGATTCTCTGTCGTCTGTGTCGTAACGCATTGCTGCTGTTAATTCCAGCTTATCGGTTAAATCGTAATTTAGCTGGGTAGATAAGGCCCATGCGCTGCTGGTGTTATCATCTAAAATACTAAAAACGATTAGACTCTCGTCAAAATCTGCGCGGGTTTGAGGTTGATTGCCGGCCAAATCGTCATAGCTATTGAATTCGCTATTGCGGGTGCGCTCTTGGGCAAAAGCGGCTACAGCCCAACGCAGCCGTGTGTCACCATTAGATTTTAGTCGTGCTTCAAATGTAGTTGATTCTACTTTTAATATATTTTCTTGGGCGCCGGCATAGTAAAAGCCGTCAAAATCACTTTCTTTATTTGAATAATCCGCATCTGAGAATCCGTTTTGATCTGATTCACTATAACCGGCAACTAATTCAAGGGTTGAAGCGTCAAATTCATGTGAAAAGCGCGCGCTAAACTCGGCTAAATCGCGGCTATCTAAACCGGGCACATTGTGCTCAACCTCTATTGAAAAATCTTCCACTGTGTTGGCATCAACTGCTTGATAGTAACCGATACCGGATTCTGTATTCGTCAATCGAGCATTTAAATCTAAGATTGAGTCGTCGGAAACATCGATACTCAATTTACCAAAAACCGAATTCTCTTCATGAAAATCCACCTTTTGGTTCAAGAAAGTATTGTCTAGTTGTCCATCATAATCTCGTCTGTAAGCGCCGACTCTATAGTAAACTTGATCTTCGACTACGGCTCCCGATGCAACACCAGAAACGCGGAAATCGTTACCGCTGGCGATGGATGTAGTGACTTTCGCCTCAAAATCGTTGGTTGGTCTGCGAGTAGTAATGTTAACTGCACCGCCAATCGCACCTCGTCCATAGAGCGCACCTTGGGCGCCGCGCAGTACTTCAATTCGTTCAATATCAAACAGTTGTTGATTCATGAACTCTAAATCTGAGGCTGTAATACCATCAACAACAAAAGCTAACGGGGCATCACCCACCTGGGGAGTAATTAATCCTCGAATTTGAATGCGTGCCAAACCCGGACGAAAATTGTCTAGCTGGCTAAGGTTTGGGGTTAGATCGGCAACATCACGAAAGCTTTTTATGCCAGCCCGTTCGATTTGTTCAGCATTAAATGAGGTAATCGACTCAGGAATGTTTTGGATGTTTTCAACACGCCCACGGGCGGTAACAACCACTTTTTCGATATCGGTTTCAATCATTTCTTGTTCTTGCGCCGTAACAACAGAGGGAGACATTGCAAGCATCAAGGAGCTTGGCAACATTATAGCGGCTGCAATTTTACTTAGACGGTGATTATTGACGGGGGTATTTTTTACAAACTCAGTAGTTGTGCGCTTAGACATGTTGTTGATTCCCATTATGCTTCGGTTGGCAATTTTCTTATTCATTTGTTTTCATAGTATATTACTTAACGATGAAAATTTTCTGTTGAAGACACAGCACACTAACGGATAATCTTTAGCCTAAGGCCGTTTTCACAAAACAATCGTTTTTTAATTTAAAATGGGTTCCCAATGAGCAATAAGAAAAACATTAAGCTAGATCAGATCAATAGAAAAATAATAACGATTGTTCATACTCAGGCAGATATATCCAATCAAGAACTCAGTGAGCGTGTGGGGTTGTCAAACAGCGCCTGTTTTCAACGCACCAAAGCACTTAAGGAAGCTGGATACTTTAATGGCTTTTATACTGATTTGGATTTAAACCGCATTGCTAAAAACGTATTGGCTTATATTGAATTTACCTTAGAATCTAATAATCCCAAGGCCAGACAAAGGTTTGAAGAGGCTATTAACGAGATACCTGAATTTATGGATTGCCTACGTATAACCGGGGACAGCGATTACATCTGCTTTACTTGCTGCTCTGATACCCAAAAACTGGATGAGATATGCGATATGGTGAATGGCAACCCCGAATTGGGCATACAGAAACTCAAAACAAATATTATTTTAGAGCGCGCAAAGTGGTATTTAGGTTATCCGTTACAGAAGTTAGAGTGGTTGGAATAACACTAAATCCACTTTAGGTGGGCAAAGATTTTTGGTCTTAACCAACCCGTAAAATTTTATTCTATATGAAAATTTGATAGTTGAGTAGGAGGGGGGATAGAATTCTCCTCACGTTTTGTCTCTACTCAAAGAGTTAATTATCTTCGATAACAATGTGGTCAAATCTCACCACAAAGACTATCTATTTAAGTGGCTTGCATGAAAACGCAAGTGTTCTTCAATGAAACTAGCGATAAAGTAATAGCTATGGTCATAACCTTCATGAATTTTCAATTCAAGTGTGTAATCACGCATCTTCGCTGCAGCTTCTAACGTTTCGGGTTTTAACTGCTCAAGCAGAAAATCATCAGCGCCACCCTGATCAACTTTTGCTGGCACAAAGTGAGTCGCTTGTTTCATTAATTCACTAGCATCATGATTCTGCCAAGTGGTTTTATCTTTGCCTAAATATGCACTAAAGGCTTTTTGTCCCCAAGGCGTTGATATGGGGTTACAAATAGGACTAAATGCCGACATTGAGCTGTAGCGTGTAGGGTTCAACATAGCGATGCTGAGTGCGCCATGTCCTCCCATTGAATGACCACTGATGGCGCGTTTATCAGAAACTGGAAACGTCTCTTCGATGAGTTTCGGCAGTTCTTTAACCACATAATCATACATTTGATAGTGACGGTTCCATGGGGCTTGCGTAGCATTGACATAAAAACCTGCGCCCTGTCCCAAATCATAATGCTTATCATCAGCCACTTCTTCACCTCGAGGGCTGGTATCGGGAGCAACAATAGCGATACCCAACTCGGCAGCGACACGTTGAACACCAGACTTTTGCATAAAATTCTCATCGGTACAGGTTAAGCCTGATAACCAGTACAATACCGGAACCTTTTTGCCACTTGAAATGTGTGGCGGAAGGTAAATTGCAAATCGCATACTGCAATTTAACGCCTGCGATTGGTGGCTATATTGTTTGTGCCAGCCCGCAAAACTTTTGTTGGCACTTAAATTTTCAATTGTCATTGGAATACCTCATGGAATGCCCAAAATAATTACTATTTTGGGCAATGTAGTGACTTTATTTATCAAAATGAATGACGGTACGGATGCTTTCACCTTTGTGCATCAGATCAAATGCATCATTTATCTCTTCTAGAGGAATAGTGTGGGTAATAAAATCACTCAATTTAAATTCGCCGGCTAAATAACGTTCAACATAGTCAGGTAATTCTGAGCGCCCCTTAACACCACCAAATGCTGAGCCTCGCCATACACGGCCAGTCACTAGTTGGAACGGACGAGTAGATATCTCTTGTCCTGCACCGGCCACACCAATTACCACTGATTCACCCCAACCTTTGTGGCAACACTCTAAAGCAGAGCGCATTAGGTTCACGTTACCAACACACTCGAATGAGTAATCCACACCACCATCAGTAAGTTCTACAATGACATCTTGTATGGGCTTGCTGTAATCTTTTGGATTAATACATTCTGTTGCGCCCAGTTTTTTCGCCAGTTCAAATTTATTTTCGTTGATATCTATTGCAATAATGCGACTTGCTTTAGCCATAGTCGCGCCAATGACCGCGGACAGACCAATTCCACCTAGACCAAAGATAGCTACGGTTGCCCCTTCTTCAACTTTCGCGGTATTCATCACCGCACCCATACCCGTTGTGACTCCACAACCCAGTAAGCAAACCTCTTCTAGTGGTGCGGCTTTATTCACTTTGGCTAAGGATATCTCAGGTAAAACCGTGTATTCAGAAAACGTAGAGCAGCCCATATAGTGGAAAATAGGTTTTCCATCTTGGTAAAAACGAGTAGTGCCATCAGGCATCAAACCTTTACCTTGAGTTTCTCGGATCTTTTGGCACAAATTGGTTTTGCCTGAAAGACAAAATTTACATTCGCCGCACTCAGGAGTGTAGAGGGGGATAACATGGTCGCCCACTTCTACGCTGGTTACGCCTTCACCAACTTGCTCAACAATACCACCACCTTCATGCCCCAAAATAACTGGAAAAATACCTTCAGGATCTTCCCCAGATAGGGTAAATGCATCGGTATGGCATACACCTGAGGCGATAACCTTGATGAGTACTTCACCTTTTCGAGGTAGCATGACATCCACTTCTTCGATGGATAATGGCTGCTTAGGCCCCCAAGCGATGGCGGCTTTTGATTTAATAAATTTATCTGACATATTTTTCTCACTTTGTAGTTAGTTCTAATTTAAAAATAGCAATGTTTTGTGCCGTATCTTTAATGGGCGTGACCTTGAGATAGATTAATGATGGCTACCCCTACAGCGACAAACGCCATGCCAAACCAGGTTGTTAGGTCAAGGTGTTGGCGATAAATGACCGTTGACAATAGGGTGACGGTAATAATGGCAAGACCTGCCCATAGGGCGTGCACGATACCAATAGGCATGTTTTTCATTGCTTGCCCTAGAAACATAAAGGCACCCAGGTGACCGAGTAACACTAGAAGACTTGGCAGCGGTTTGGTGAAACCATCGGTCTCTTTCAAAGCCACATGTGAAATGGCTTCAGCGGCGACACCTAAAAACAAAAATAACCAGCTCATCGTTGCGTCCTCTTAACGTTTGCGACATGAAACGCCGTGATATTTCACAGCATGTTTCGGATATGGGAGCCATTATAGTTATTTCTAAATAAGTGATAATATGCTATTTAATTAAATTACTTTTACGATATGGTAATAATCATGCAATGGGAAGGTATCATTGAATTTGTTTATGTCGCCGAAAACGAGAGTTTTACTCAGGCCTCCAAAAAAATGGCTATTTCGACCGCTCAAGTCAGCAGACAGATAACAGCGCTGGAAAAACGACTTAATACTAAATTGTTTTATCGTACAACACGCAAAGTATCCTTAACTGAAGAAGGGCGGGTTTTTTATCAACACTGTCGTAGTGTACTCGATGGGTTAGATGCAGCAGAGCGTGCCATAACAAACTTGCAATCGAAACCTCAGGGAAAAGTAAAGCTGACGGCTCCCGTAACCTTTGGTGAACAACAAATATTACCGCTAGTCAATAATTTCGCCTTGCAATACAGCGATATTGAGGTAAATGCGTTGCTGACTAATCAGAATTTAGACTTGGTGGAAGGAGGGTACGATTTAGCGATTCGGCTTGGCAGGTTAACTGATTCAACGATGATGGCGAAAAAACTGGGAAAGCGAACCAACTATGTGTGTGCATCATCAGCGTATATTGATAAACATGGCATACCTCACTCCTTGTCTGAATTGAGTACACACGTTTGTTTATTGGGAACTCTGGATTATTGGCACTTTAGAGAGTCAGGCAAAGAGAAAAATATTCGCGTGAATGGAAAACTTCGCTACAACAGTGGTTTTGGACTTGTTGATGCGGCATTAAAGGGCTTGGGCATAGTACAATTGCCCGATTATTATGTTCAAGAACACCTGCAAAGTGGAAGTTTGATTTCATTGCTGGATAATTATCGCGCCCCTGATGAAGGCATTTGGGCTATTTACCCTCAAAATCGCCACCTATCTCCCAAAATAAGATTATTAGTGGATTATTTGGCAGAGCAATTACATTAAAGGCCGTTATATTATTCAGCGTATTAATCTAATGCAATTCCAAGCATGGGTAGATTGGGGTGTGACATTATTTGCGGCAGTATTAATTTTTTTCTTTATTGCCAAAAGGCGTTTTATCATCGTATTTTAAGAAGTCTTATTTGTTTGGAAACGTTGTTAATCCTCATCAAAAGCTTGTTAAGGTGTGACCCCCAAGATTGGATCGACGTAGCTACCAAGCCTAAAATCTGCCTACGTTATTAGTCGATCACGCTAACTGCGAGCTAAAGGCATAGGTGTGCAACAGTATTTGATACAAAATTTGTTTACGAGCTATTACTTTGTCCAGAGATACCTATCCAGTAAATATCAAAAATGAATCCCAACTATATACACGATAATTCCTTTTGTATAACAGTCGAATTGAACTATAATCTCATCAATAGTATGAATATTTCATATTTTGGGGGAGTATAATGTCAACAACTCGCAAAACTATTACGGTGACAGACCAACAAGATAAATGGATAAAAGCTCAAATTGCAGCTGGCCGTTATACTAACGATAGCGAATATATCCGCGCTCTTTTACGCAATGATCAGGAACAAAATAGCCATGATGACGCTATTAGAAAAGCATTAATTGAAGGCGAAGCAAGCGGAAAACCTCAGCTATTCAATGTAAGTGAATTCAAAGAAAGAATGAAGACTAAACATGCCTAGTTATCGTCTTGCTCCATCGGCTGAGCAGGACATGGAAGCTATTTGGCAGTACTCTTTTTAACAATGGGGTATCAACCAAGCTAACATTTATATTGATGAACTGGTTTCAGCTTTTGAAGGTTTGGCAGCTTCATCTTCACAGGCGATATCCTGTGATAATATTCGGGTAGGATATAAATTCTATCGCCAAGGAAAGCATCTGATCTATTTTAAAACAACCAATTATGGTGTGGCGGTTATTAGAATTCTGCATGAGCGAATGTTGCCTAGTCTTCATCTTTAACCTTTATCTCTCAAAGGATACCCTTTCTTGCATATTTCAGAGCTACTTTCTCCAATAAACAATTTCCTACAATGCTCAACCCCGCAAAGCTGGATTGATGAAGCAATTAAAGGGGAAAATCTGACTACGTTATTAGTCGATCACGCTAACTGCGAGCTAAAGGCATAGGTGTGCAATTGCCCTAACGACGGAGAAATAGCCAGTGCGCCAACGTACAACTTGACTGCGCATGAAATATGCGCATAATAAAATCAATGTTTTAGAAAAAGGTCTGTTTATGGCAACGACTAACAAAATTCCTTGCAATACATCAATAGACGCTCAACTAATTAATGAGGCTAGAGAACTTAAATTAAGCCCATCGGCGATTTTGGAAGAAGCACTAGGCAAAGCAGTGAAGCTAGCAAAATACCAACGTTGGTGCCAGGAAAACAAGCAAGCGATTGAAGATCACAATAATGTTGTAATGAAGCACGGAACTTTCTCTGAAAGAATTAGGCAGCTATGAATTTTACGCAATTTTCATTGTGTGAAGCCTATGAACAACGCTTAGTTATTCTGACAAATACACTCTTCAATGATGTTGAGAGTATTTTGGTTGCACCTATCCAAATTCAAGCAGAACGAATACTGATAAAGGGGTTACAAATTCCACTAATCATTAATGATACAAATTGCTACGTCGATTTGTTAGATATTGCGACGATTTCAAAGAAAAACATTAAACCTGTTGCCTGTTCTGATTTGTCAGAGTATCGAACGGCAATCAAAGCTGGCTTAGATTTATTGATTGATGGATTTTAAATAGCATAATGTCTGCAATCATTAACCAACTGCTTGAGCCAATTACCAATTTTCTCTATTGCCCAACCCCGCAAAGCTGGATTGATGAAGCAATTAAAGGGGAAAATCTACCTACGTTATTAGTCGATCACGCTAACTGCGAGCTCAAAGCCGCGCAAACTGCTATGTTGTTATTACGTCGCTATGCGGTGGATAAAGAAAGCGGCGACGCATTATTGGCTTGGCTAAAACCTTTCGAAGACTTTGTTTATCGCAAAGTGGGTGATGGTAATTTTAAAGAACATGTTAACTTGTCTAAAAAGTTGATTAGCAAGTCAAATTTTGAGCATGGTGATGAGTTAATCAATAAAATGGTCATGCTGATCAAAGAAGAATTGCACCATTTTCAACAGGTGTGGGAGATTATGCAAAATCGCGGTATTGAATACGCTAACCTGACAGCATCACGTTATGCTCGAGGAATGATGAAGCGCGTGCGTACCCATGAGCCTGCCAAACTGACAGATACCTTGATTTGTGGTGCTTTTATTGAAGCTAGAAGCTGTGAGCGTTTTGCTAAATTAGCGCCTTTTTTGGATGATGAGTTAGAGACTTTCTATATATCTTTACTGCGTTCTGAGGCGAGACATTTTCAGGATTATTTGAGCTTAGCTGAAAAGATTGCGTTGCAACCAATCGACGACAGAATTGAATTATTTAAACAAAAAGAAGCGGAATTAATTCTTTCTGATGATAGTGAATTCCGCTTCCATAGTGGTGTGTTAATCGGTAACTAAACACCGATTAATTAACTGACTTTTCATCGTCGTTTTTTGCACCACAAAGTTGATCACCGTAGTAGTTATTTGCGTAATTACAATGAGTTGAACTTTTGTTTACTGATTTAGAATGAAAGATAGACTTAACGTTTTTGATTAGAGTTTGCATGTTATTCACCTTGTTTTAATTGAGGTTTTATCATGTGCTAATTTAATCAATGTTTAAATTTCAATAAATCAATAAACGTATTCGGTTAATTAGAACCACACTTTTCGAGTAATTGATTGTGAAAGATATCTTTTAAAATAGTCAATTCCGAGGTCCTCACATAATTGGGTCGAATGATTAGCGCAATGGTGCGGTGCGGACCAGGTTCGTTTAAATGAATCGCGCGTAATTCTGACTGGTGATGGATAAGTTGGTCTAAGGCCATTTGCGGAACTAAGGTGGTGCCTAATTTCCCAGCAACCATCTGTACTATGGTGTGCAAACTGGCGGAATCAAAATCTGATTGCTGTTTCTTGTTTTGCAAACTACAGGCCACCAACGCATGATCTTTCAAACAGTGCCCGTCTTTTAACAGCATCAATTTTTCTATTTCCATTTCTTCACTGGTAATTTCTTTCATTTGACTTGGGCTTTCATCTTTATGGCTTACCCAAAAAAAATCTTCCTCCCAAAACGGGAAGGACATCAGTCCATCTACAGGGTAGGGTAATGCAAGCACTGCAGCATCAATATCGCCATTGCGGACCAAGTCCACCAATACGTGGGATTGCTCTTCTACTATTTGTAACTTGAAGTCGGGGTATTGTTTGCGGACCTCAGGAAGAACTTTGGGCAACATATAAGGACCAATCGTTGGAATGACCCCTAAGGTCATCGGTCTTGATAGAGGGGCTTTGTTGGTTTGGGCAAGTTGCATCAATTCATCCATTTCGATCTTAATGCGTTTTGCTTTGGCTAGAATGATCTCCCCGTCTGCGGTGATCAACACCTGTTTATTATTCCTCTCAAAGATTTGCAAACCAATTTGTTTTTCCAATTCATTTATGGCGGTGCTTAACGCTGATTGGGAAACATTGCAGGCTTCTGCTGCTTTTTTAAAGTGGCGCGTCTTTTCAATGGCCAATGCGTATTTTAATTGTTTTAAAGAAACCATAATTGTTATTCCAAATAATTGAACATAAGTACAAATAAAATCTATTGAGATGGATTGTAACAGTGCAAGACCGTAAAACGGGCATTTCTATAGTTCTAAAAAATAGAAGATAAGTATAGATTTAATTTAATTTAACTGCACGTTGATTGGATTTAATATTATCCCCGTTGAAAGCAAACACGCTTTTTAAGCAAAAACTATTTAAAGCAATTTTATTAAAGAGGAATACAAACATGGCTCAGATCGGAAAAACTATCCCAGAATTTACAGCACAAGCATTTCATAACGGCGAATTCGTTGAAGTAACGTCTGAAAGTGTTAAAGGAAAGTGGGGCATCTTCTTGTTCTATCCTGCTGACTTTACTTTCGTATGTCCTACAGAGCTTGAAGATATGGCGTCACATTACGAAGAACTTCAAGGTCTTGGTGTAGAAGTTTACGCAGTATCAACTGACACACATTTCTCACACAAAGCATGGCACGATTCATCAGAAGCCATTGGCAAAATCAAGTTTCCAATGATTGGTGACCAAACTGGCACAATCACACGTGGTTTTGATGTGATGATTGAAGAAGATCACATGGCACATCGTGGCACATTCTTGGTTGACCCAGATGGCGTTATCCAAGTTGCACACATCCATGCTGGCGGTATTGGTCGTAACGCTAAAGATATGGTTCGTAACGTTAAAGCAGCTCAATACGTACGTGAAAACGACGGTGAAGTATGTCCTGCAGCATGGGAGCAAGGTCAAGAAACCTTAACGCCTAGCTTGGACCTAGTGGGTAAAATCTAAGTTTATATTAATCCACTTAAACTGGCGGGTTAGGGAAGTCGAGGCTTCCACCCGCCATTTTTTTCACCAGTTTATTTGCAGTAAAAAGGTAACACTATGTTAAATAACGATATTTTAAATGCTCTAAAATCTTATACAAAAAATATGACTAACAGCGTGGCACTAGTTCTACAAACTGGTGAGCATGAAAAACGTCAAGAATTAGTCCAATTTTTAACATCATTGTGCTCAGTTTCAGACAACCTGACGCTAATTGAGCGTGATGATAATCTACGTAGCCCTATTACTTTCAATTTGGAAGTTGACGGAAAACCAAACGGGGTTTCCTTCTCTGGCATTCCCAGTGGGCATGAGTTTAATTCCCTAATTTTAGCTGTTTTGCAATCTTCAGGAACGGAATTAAAACTCGATAAGACATTACAAACCATGGTGCAGAAAATCAAAGATGATTTGCATTTTGAAGTCTTTATTTCTTTGAGTTGCCACAACTGTCCAGATGTTGTGCAATCGTTAAATCAATTTGCATTATTGAATACCAATATAAGCACTGAAATGCTCGATGGAGGCTTGTTTCCAGAGCTAATTGAGCAGCGTAATATTCAAGGCGTACCTAGTGTTTACTTAAACGGTGAGTTGTTCGCTAATGGTAAAATTGATACTGCCCAATTGGTCGATAAATTAATTCAACGTTACCCTTATATTGTTGGAGGTGACGACAACGAAACCTTACCTTTGCAAGACGTGACCGTTATCGGTGGTGGTCCAGCAGGGGTCGCGGCAGCGATTTATTCTGCTCGTAAAGGTTTGAACGTGACCATGATTGCTGATCGCATTGGTGGTCAGGTAAAAGATACTGTGGGAATCGAAAATTTAATCTCTGTTCCTAAGACAACAGGGACTGAATTAACCGGTAACTTGCTAGCTCATTTAAATGATTATGAAGTCAACATCAAAGAGTTTTTACGAGTTGATAAGATTGAAAAAGGCAAAACTAAGAAAATACATTTATCCAGCGGTGAAGTTATTGAAACCAAAACAGTCATTATCGCTACCGGGGCAAAATGGCGCGAGTTAGGTGTCCCAGGAGAGAAAGAAAATGTGGGTTCAGGAGTGGCGTATTGTCCACACTGTGATGGACCTTTCTTTAAAGGCAAAGATGTGGCGGTTGTGGGTGGAGGTAACTCGGGTATCGAAGCGGCCATTGATCTAGCTGGTATGGTTGACCACGTTACTGTATTTGAATTTTTGCCTGAATTAAAAGCCGACAAAGTGTTGGTTGAAAAAGCCGAAGCCAACAATAAAATTACCATTATCAAAAATGTCGCCACTAAACAGATATTGGCAGAAAATGGCAAAGTCGTTGCTTTAGAATACGAAGATAGAATTACAGGAGAAATAAAACAGCAGCCTTTGGCAGGCGTATTTGTTCAAATCGGACTTGTCCCTAATAGTTCATTTTTGAAAGATGTAGTTGAATTGAGTAAATTTGGTGAAGTGGTTATTGATCAAAAATGTGCCACGTCTGAACCCGGTATTTTTGCCGCTGGGGATGTAACCACTGTGCCATATAAGCAAATAGTCATCGCCATGGGAGAAGGCTCTAAAGCGTCTTTATCTGCCTTTGATTACTTGATACGCGAAAGTTAATCTTTTACTACAATTTAATCCTTTTGCTAAAAAGACAAGCTTCGGCTTGTCTTTTTTTTTGTACCCAAAATACGATTTCCATTATACGTTTAGGCACTTTAGCCGATATTACATCATAGAGTGACTATACTGTTACTTGCATACTGTCACCAATAAATTATCTCGCAAAATCAGTGAGCTTTTAACGAAAGTGATTTATAATGATAAATTCAAATAATTCAACACCTTAAGTGTTGATTGTAATGGATTAAGTGGAGAAGGGTTAATGGCTAAGCGCAATCAAAGTATTGTCGACCAAGAGGTTACTTTTGGCGTGAATGAAGAATTAGTCTCAGTTACGGATCTCAGAGGAGTAGTAACCTATTCAAATGACAAATTTTGTGAAGTTGCTGGCTTTCCAAGAGAAGAGTTAGTCGGTAAAAATCACAATATTGTGCGTCACCCAGAAATGCCAAAAGCTGCATTTGCTGATATGTGGACAAAACTAAAAGCCAAACAGCCTTGGCGCGGCGCGGTGAAAAATAGATGTAAAGATGGTCGTTATTATTGGGTTGATGCTTATGTTACCCCTGTCTACGAAAATGGCGAATTGAAAGGATTCCAGTCTGTTCGCCGTTTTTTACAACCTGAGTATCGCCAGCGTGCAGAAGCCCTCTATGCAAAATTAAACAAGGGAGAAAAGGCAGAAAGTAAATGGGCGCTAAACTGGGGAATGAAACACGCTTTATTCTTGTGTTTGTCCATAGCTATTTTAGCTCTAACCATGTTCATACCTTATTTTGCTGTGCTGTTAGTGGGTCTGCCTTATCTGATCTTTAAAAATGAAATGGTTAACTTACCGGGCTTTCTTAAACAGTCACAGCAAGATTATGACAGTGTTTCTCGATTTGTTTTCTCCGGTACCGGTATTGTTAGCGTAGCGGATTTTCCTGCAAAAATGCATCAAGGTGCTATTCGAACCATTATTGGCCGCGTTATAGACAGTTCGTCTTCACTTTATGATGTGGTTGTTGAGCTAAAATCCGCCGCGGAAAGGGCGACCGAAGGCGTTGAAAAGGAAACCCTAGAAGTGCATCAAGTTTCTGCAGCCATTGAACAAATGGGGGTGTCGATTAGTGAAGTTGCTAATAACGTTAATTTGACTTCGCAGAAAATTGAAAGTGCCAATCAGGGGTGTGAAAACGCGACTAAAGCCATGACCGAAACTATGCAAAAAGTCTCTAATTTGGCTGAAGATGTAGAAAGTTCGGCGAACGCTTCTGAACAATTGGCCGAAGAAGCTAAAAGTATCGGAACCGTTATGAGTGAAATTCAAGGTATAGCAGATCAAACGAATCTATTGGCGTTGAACGCAGCAATAGAAGCCGCTAGGGCAGGGGAGCACGGACGTGGTTTTGCCGTAGTTGCCGACGAAGTCCGCGCATTGTCGAGTCGCACACATTCGGCTACAGAACAAATACAATCTTCTATTAATGAAATTCAATCGACGTTATTGAAGTGGGCTAAATCTATGAATGAAGGGAAAGATGCAGCCATTGAATGCGTTGCTGATACTAGACAATCTCGAGAGTTGATAGAAGGTGTTTACCAGCAAATTTCCGAGATTTCGGGGTTGGCCTTTCAAATATCAACGGCCGCAGAACAGCAGAGAGTCGTATCCCAAGATGTCAGTAATAGCATTATGAGTGTGAGTAATATTTCCCAAGAGAATTTAGAACAAGTTAATTTTGTGAAACAAGCCTCAAATGATATTAATACTAAAGCGAAGGTCTTAGCATCGTTGGGCTTAACATTCGGATAGCTTTTAGTTGATTCGCGTGAGATTCAGAGAGTTTTAAAAGTGGAAACAGCAAGCCCTTTTTGGTTGGGCTTGCTGCGTATTGGTTTGTTACCAGATACGTACGCGTTCTTCTGGAGCTAAATAAAGTGCGTCACCAGGTTGAACGTTAAAGGCTTTATACCAAGCATCGTGGTTGCGTGGTGCAACCGTTCTGTAGCGAGCAGGTGCATGGGGATCAGATTTCAATTGTGTCATTAGGCTTTCTTCAGTGCGTTTTTCGCGCCACACTTGTGCCCAAGCTAAAAAGAATCTTTGATCACCTGTTACCCCATCAATGACCGGGGCTTCTTTGCCATTTAGGCTCAGCTTGTAAGCATGGTACGCCATGGCTAACCCACCTACATCACCGATATTTTCACCTAAGGTAAGTTGGCCATTTACATGGCTACCTTTTATAGGTTCATAACCATCATATTGGGCAACAAGGGCATCTGTACGAGCATCGAATGCAGCTCTATCTTCATCTGTCCACCAGTTACGTTGGATGCCATTTTCATCAGATTTTGAGCCCTGATCGTCAAAACCATGGCCCATCTCGTGCCCTATGACGGCACCTATACCGCCATAATTCACCGCGGGATCGGCATTGGGATCAAAAAATGGCGGTTGCAAAATAGCGGCTGGAAAGACGATCTCATTAAATGAACTGTTGTAATAGGCGTTCACTCGTTGTGGTGACATGCCCCAACGTTCACGATCCGTTTTTTGCAGCTCTTTTGCAACACTATCATCCCTAAAGAATTGGCGAATTCTGAAAATGTTTCCCAACAAGTCATTATCTTTGATTTCTAAACCATCAAAACTCTGCCACTCATCTGGGTAGCCTATTTTTGGACGAAATGAAGCTAGCTTAGCGTGGGCGTTTTTCTTAGTTTCTTCTCCCATCCATTCCAAACTATCAATACGTTCACCTAAGGCTGTTCTAAGATTTTCAACAAGTTCTGCCATTTGTGCTTTGGAGCTTGCTGGGAAATGTTTTTCTACATAACTTTTACCAATGGCAAATCCCAGGGATTGGGTTCCTGACATCTGCGCTATGGCGCGTTTCCAGCGAGGACGGGGTTCTTGTTGCCCATTTAAGGTTTTACCATAAAACTCAAAGTTTGCTTTGAACATTTCGTCAGACAGCAATTCAGCTTGATTGGTGATCGTATGATAGGTCATATAATCTTTCCAAACTGAAAGGGGTTCATTGTTGATCAGTTTAATGACGTTTTTAATGGGCTCAGGTTGAGATATATTTAAATGGGGCACCTTATAACCGGTTTCGGCAAAATAAGTGTTCCAATCAAAACCTGGGTAATCGGTGAACAATTGCTCTCGTTTAATTTGATTTAACGTTAAATCTCGGTCACGACGTTTTTCTCGTGGCCACTGAACTTCCGCTATCTGAGTTTCCAACGCTAATATACTTTTAGCTTTTTCAGCAGCGTTCTCAACCTTAGCAAAGTTCAACATTTCTTCAATATGGGCAACGTAGGCTTCACGAATTTTTATAAAGCGTTCAGTGTCTTCTAAATAATATGAGCGATCAGGTAGCCCCAAGCCGCCAACACCGACAGACAATTGATATTCATCGGGGTTTAAGCGGTTAAACCACATTCCACCATAAATTGGGCTTGCTGAGCCGTCGAGCCAAGCACGACCAAACATGGCTGTCAGTTCCGTTTTATCAGCAATACTGCTGATGCTGTCTAACACTGGTGAAATGGCAGAAATACCTTTTGCATTTACCGCGTCAGTATCCATGTAAGCTTTATAAAAGTTGGCAATTAATTGTTCTTCTGAAGTCAATTGGTTGCCGTCAGTGTTACTAGCGATTTCATCGATGATAGCTTTAATTTGCTTTTCACTGCGTTCAGCTAATTTTGTGAAGGCACCATATCTTACTTTATCGCTTGGGATGACAAAGTTATCGTACCAAGTACCGCCGGCGTAGCGGAAAAAATCGTCACCGGGTTTAACTGATTCATCTTTTGCATCTAGTTCGATACCAAAGCTACCTAACTCAGCCTTTGTTGTTTGTGTAGTGGCTGTCACTTCTTCATTGTTGCTAGTTGTCTCTGTCGCCTTATTACATGCGCTTAGAACAAATACGCTAGCTATACTTACTGCTATAAGTGTTTTTTTCATAAATCCTCAATTTGTCGCTTTATGATGTAGACATCACAATCCAAAGCAATATGAAACGCTGAATCCTGTGCCCGTTGTTTATTCAATGGGCACAGAAGTTTTACAAAGTCATTTAATTTACATTAACCGCGACACTCTACCTATAATCCAAGGTAAATTACATAGTTGTCAGATAAACGGTACATAATTTAAGAGTAAAGAACACAGGACAGAAAATATCTTCCTCATGCTGTAGCATGGTCTTTAGGCCATGGAATGACATGGAGGTATGAAAACAATCCTCGGGGTTTGTAGCATGGTCTTTAGGCCATGGGTTGTGAAGGTCAATTAACCCCTCGGGGCCTGTAGCATGGTCTTTAGACCATGGGCTGTGAAGGTCAATTACCCACTCGGGGCTAAAGCCACCGACTACAGGCTATGGAATTATCGGTTTTGGGAACAATTATTATTTTCAATTTACATTTTTTCTTTGTATTACGTACACTTTATCCATGAAAATCGTAGACATACTGAAACATGACAAAGTGCGAACAGTTAGTCGCTGAACTCCAACTCTCACAAAGTCCCCGCTTATTCGCTGTATTGGTGAGGATTTTTGGTGTTCATAATTTTGACTTAGCCGAAGATGTCTTGCAGGAGGCCTTTTTTAAAGCGCTAGTCGATTGGAAAAGTAAGGGGATACCGTCAAATCCACAAGCTTGGCTAATGCAAACTGCAAAAAACCGAGCTTTGGATTGTATTCGGCAATCTCGTACCCAACGCAAATATGCACAAGATTTAAGCCATTTTTTAGAAAGCGAATGGACGGCGAATACAACTTTAGATTCAGAATTTACCGAACATCGGATTAAGGATGATCAATTACGTATGTTGTTTATGTGTTGTCATCAGCAACTGAGCTCTGAAAATCGTTTACCTTTTATGCTTAAGCATTTATGTGGCTTGTCTATTAATGCCATAGCCAAAGCACTTTTTACACCAGAAGCCACCATCAAAAAACGGCTTTTACGAACCCGTCAAAAGCTTCATGATTATCAATATACCCTTCCCAGTGAAAGTGAACTCCCACAAGCGTTGGATAATGTGCATACCGCACTATATCTGTTATTCAACGAAGGGTTTCATGCTGATCCTAAGGATATGTCAGAAAAGCGAATATTCTGTCGAGATGCAATGGGACTAGTAGATCTACTTATTGATGAAAACAGTATTGCCAATCAGGATACATTCGCTTTGTTGGCCTTGATGTATTTTCAAATGGCCAGAATAGAAAGCAAAAATGATCAGCAGGGACAGCCAATACCCATTGACCTACAAAAGCGCAGTATCTGGAACAAAGATATGATTTTCAAAGGTTGCACATTACTTGAATTAGCCGATAAATTAACCATATTGGGCACTGGCCGGTTTTATTTAGAAGCACACATTGCGTATCAGCATTGTAAGGTAGATTCCTTTAGTCAAACGCCTTGGTTCGATATTTATTGTTTATATCAGCAACTATTTGAATTGACGGGATCGCCAGTAACCCAATTAAATTTAGCCGTCGCCCAAGGATATAGCGGAGAGATAAGCGCTGCCATTGAGTTGGTGACGGCCCTGAGTTTAGATCCTGTTTTTAAACAATCTCATTTACCTTTGGCCACGTTAGCCCACCTTAACGCGTTACAAGGAAATGAACAGCAAGCCTGGCAGTTTGCCAAACAAGCCAACGAGAAAGGTGGCGATAAGCATCAACAAAAAATCATGATGGCGCAAATTCAACGCCTGTTAGTATCTTCTTAAATCATATAGACACGGAAAACAGTGCCTGTAGCATGGTCTTTAGGCCATGGGTTATGAAGGTCAATTACCCTCTCGGGGCTAAAGCCACCGACTACAGGCTGTGGAATTATCGGTTTTTGCGAGGGTCTGTAGCATGGTCTTTAGGCTATGGGTTGTGAAGGTCAATTAACCCCTCGGGGCTAAAGCCACCGACTACAGGCTGTGGAATTATCGGTTTTTGCGAGGGTCTGTAGCATGGCCTTCAGACCATGGGTTGTGAAGGTCAATTAACCCTCTCGGGGCTAAAGCCACCGACTACAGGCTGTGGAATTATCGGTTTTTGCGCGGGGCCTGTAGCATGGTCTTTAGGCCATGGGTTGTGAAGGTCAATTAACCCTCTCGGGGCTAAAGCCACCGACTACAGGCCATGAAATTATATGGGGGTATCAAACAATCCTCGGGGCTAAAGCCACCGACTACAGCGGGCTAAAGCCAGCGTTTACTGGCTTCGAAAGAGGGATACCTTTGCGGATTAGATGAAACTAATCAATGTTTGCGATTTCTCTGATTTCTACCGTGATATTAGGGTGCAGAAAAATAGGACACTTCTTCGCAATTTCTATGGCATCTTCCATGGTTTCTGAGCGAACAATGCTGTAACCCGTAACCAGTTCTTTAATTTCAGCTAAAGACACATCTGTCACCACGCCATCACCCGTTAACCGCTTGCCTTCATAATTTAATGGCGATCCTCCTGACACTAGTTGTTTGCGTTCTTCAAGCTCTGCCATCCACTGTCCCCATTTCTCCATGGCTTCGGCCATATCTTCTGGGCTGGTATCAGTCATCCAGTCTTTGTTTCCACCACGATAAATCAACATATATTCATTCATAACGATTCCTTTTTTAATTATTAGGTTTAGAGATAGACCACTAATTGCCTTTCTCTAATCAATGACGATTCGACCATCATGTTTGGAGACATTTATATTCAAAAAAAGTAATATTTTTTACTGACTGGTTATATTTATAGCTTTTTTAAATATCCCCGCGCTTACATTTACATAAGTAGCAACCACAATTTGCTCGTGCTTTTCCCTAATGGTTTCAATTCAACCATTTTTGTATATTCGAATTCCTCGATCTACAACCAAAACGTATAAATTCCATAAGGTGTAACAAACCTAATAGTCAATTCAAGGTCGTGGCAGTAACATTTTTTATGCCGCTAAATGTAATTGAGTATAACTTTTCAAAATTTATCGTTGAAATTGCTAAGTAGAACCATGCAACCAGTAAGCCGGTGACTGTTACACAGTAAAAATGGTATATGAAATTAGGACATAAGAATGAGTACTGACCGCAGTTTACGTTATAATTTCTTTAACCTCGGCCTTACCAGAAAAGCTAAGCTTACGATCATATATAGCTTTCTATTAGCTCTGCTTTTTATCCTTTCTTATATTTCACCTATGGACGATAAAGGAGTTTATGTAAGCATAGTCATATTTTTAAATTTGGTTGGCATTGCGGGGTTTTACCTTCAATTTCCATTGGCTGGAAGATTTAGATTTATCGCGTTATTTAACCATACCGATTGGAGCATACCGCAACATAAAAAAATGGGATACTGGATAGGCGCTATTTTTTTACTGCATCCATTCTTAATATTAGCGCCTAAATTAGGGTTATCAAACTCTGACGCATGGTTAGCTATACGTACCGTCACTTTTGCCCCAGAAATGCTAACAGGCTTAATTGCTTGGGGCTTATTTATTGTGTGGATTGGGCTTTCTATTTTCCGTCGTCATATTCCTATTCATTATGAAATATGGCGTTTGTGGCATAGTCTAGGCTTTATCATAATCTCTATCTTGGCTACGCTGCATATAACCTCTGTAGGAAGTCATGGTCAGCTTCAAAGCCCATTTAACATTTTATTTTGGTTGCTTTGCGTAATCTCCATAACTGGAACTGTCTACAACTATTTGCTCAAACCGAGACTACTCAAACAGCAACCTTTTGAAGTGAAAGAAATTAAAAAGGTGAGTCGCAATGATTGGAAATTAACACTGACATCAAATGCACAACCGCACTTTAAATTTGAAGCTGGACAATTCGTCTGGCTCAATTCCAATCCTTCTCCTTATAACTTGGATTACCATCCATTCTCTATTGCATCAACAATTCGTCAACTGCCTGACATTTCGTTCATTATTCGCGAATGGGGTGACTACACTAATCAAATTGGGCAGTTGTCCATAGGCCAAACAGTTTATGTTGATGGTCCTTTTGGTCAGATGAGTTTAAAAGATAGTGAAGGCGCAAAAGGCATCGTGTTAGTGGCTGGCGGTGCAGGAATCGCCCCTATGTTGAGTCTTCTAAATCAATTAGCAGATAACCAAGATCCTCGGCCTATCCGGTTACTGTATGGAAATACCAGTTTAGATCAAATGGTGATGCAGAAGGAAATCAAAGGGTTAGAACAAAGAATGATTAATTTTCAGCAAACATTGGTATGTGATCAAGCTCCAGATAATGCTGATGTCTATCTAGGCGTGATTGATAAATTCGTATTAGAAAAATCGTTACCAGAGAGTGCTTTACAGCATTGGTCTGCCTATCTATGCGGTCCGGAGCAAATGATTGACAGTGTTTGCAAAAATTTAGTGACAATGAAAATGTCCAAAAGACACATCTATTTCGAACAACTTGCTTTTTAATCTAAGAATTACAATGTTGAGGATACTGTAATGCCTATTAACCAAATTTCCGGTTGCATTGGTTGTGAAGTCTGCATAAAAAGCTGTCCAACTGATGTGATTAAGTTAGATAACAAAACCAAGAAAGCGGTGATTGCATATCCTGAAGATTGCCAGATTTGTCACTTATGTCGTCTTTACTGTCCTGTAGGCGCAATCACTATTACGCCTGAAAAGAGTATTCCGGTGATGGTATCTTGGAGGTAACATGAGTAAATTTGATCCCAATTCTGAAAAAAATCAACACAATAAAAATTTTTCAAGACGCCAATTTATGGGGATAACTGGCAGTGTCCTGGGGGCTTCAGTAAGTGCGTATGCTATGGGAGCGAGTATTTTTAATCACCCTCCACAGATAAACCACCGCAAGATAGAGTCTGGCGAATTTACTAACGAAAACTTAATTACCGATGTGTTGGTTATTGGGGGAGGTATGGCTGGTCTATTTGCCGCTGTAAAAGCCCATGACGCTGGTGCAAAAGTGTTGATGGTTTCGAAAGGACGCTTGGGAAGCTCTGGACTAACCCCGTTTGCCAAAGGCTTTTTCAGTTATGACAAACAAAACAGTAAAATGAGTATTGATGAGTTTGTTGCCCTAGTTTCCGAATCTGCGATTGGTACCAATAACTCAGTATTTACACGTCAATTAGCAGAGCATTCTTACGCCCGAGCCCAAGAGTTAAAAGCATGGGGATTCTTTGATTCTCCCCTTTATAATGAATCTTTTATGCGCCCCATTAACGAACGTAACATTCCTTTGCACGAACGCATTATGATTACCCATTTGGTAAAACAAGATAATCGCGTAGTGGGAGCGTCTGGTTTTAGTTTAGACCAACCCAAGATAGTACACTTCCATGCTAAGACAGTTATATTATGTACCGGTTCTGGTGGGTTCAAACCAAGCGGCTTTCCAGTGTGTGATTTAACCCATGATGGCAGCATTATGGCCTATAAAATTGGCGCAAAAATCACTGGAAAAGAGTGGAATGATGGGCATCCAGGTTCGGCGCAAAACTCCGGCTCAAGTTATGACAATTGGCATGGCCAAATAGAAGAAAAACCAGGTATAACAGGAGCTGAAATTCACCACGATTTAGGGGTTGATCTGAATTATCAAGTTTATCGACTAGGTGGTCCCATAACTATGGGAGGGCCTGGTAGGAAAGAAGAAAGCACATTGACGGGGGGTCCCTATGTCCCCGAAAAATTTCGAAGAGTGGGTATGCCTCCTGCACCACCTACTGAAGGTGTTTTTGGTGGATTATTTAATACTGAACGCAAAGATCGGCAAGGGCCTCCTGGAATGGGCGGAGAGCAAGTTGGTGGTTCCAGTGCCGGTATGGCGATTCACAAATCTGAAGGCTTAGTGCCAATCGATGATACTGGTTTAACTACCATTAATGGTTTATACGCTGCGGGCGATGCATTAGGTTCGCACATGTCTGGCGGGATATATACTCAAATAGGCTCATCTTTGGCGGGATCTGCTGTTCAAGGTGCCATAGCGGGAGAGGCGGCTGCAGAACTAAGCTCTACTTTGCCAATTTTGATGATTACAGAGCAAAATCAAAAAAAGAATGAGACCGAAATTCTTGCTCCATTAGTTCGTGAACGCGGAATTAGTCCAGCTTGGGTAACTCAAGTACTTCAAGGAATTATGATACCTAACTTTGTGTTGTACATTAAAAAAGAACGTATGCTACAAGCTGCACTGGCTTATATAGAAGAACTCCGTGATCTTCATGTTCCAATGCTTATGGCGGCAGACTTACATAAACTGCGAATTGCCCATGAAACCGAGAATATGATCATTACCGCAGAGATGAAACTCAAAGCTTCTTTATTGCGCAAGGAAAGCCGCTGTAGCCATTATCGATTAGATTACCCCGAAGTAGACAGGGAGAACTGGGATGCGTGGATTAATATTTGGCAAGATCAGAAAGGCGCGATGCAGTTCGAGAAACAGCCATTTAATATGTGGCCAAAGTTTCCAACTTAAAATACTGAAACAACGGTTTTTATCCTAAATTTTCGCTAATTAAATCAATGGATTTTGGAGTGATTTTTAGCATACTACCTTGATCGTACCAATCACCTAAAACGATGCGCAGAGCGGGTTTATCATTTGCGACAAGTTGATGTATCGCAGGGCGGTGAGTGTGGCCGTGTATCAATTGTTGAACATTAAATTCCTGCATATAATTAACCACTTCTGAAGAAGTGACGTCCATAATTTCCATACTTAGTTTTTGCTGATTCTGTTGGCTAGTTTTGCGTCCTTTTTCGGCGATTCTTTTACGTACCCATAACGGCAAGGTTAAAACCATTCTTGGCCACCACCAACCTCGCGCTTTTTTGCGAAACTTCTGATAGGCGAGGTCTAATGTACAGAGTTCATCACCATGCATCAAAAGAGTGGGGGTGCCATAGAGATCGATGACATGCTGTTCTGGTAATATTGTCATGCCTGCACGGCTGGCAAATTTTTCTCGAATTAAGAAGTCGCGATTGCCGTGAATAAAATAGATGGGCACGCCGGTTTGAGAATACTCTTTGAATAAACTCGCTACCTGTTCACTAAACTCGTTGCGATCGTCATCGCCAATCCAATATTCGAACAAATCGCCTAGCACATATAAAGCATCAGCACCTATGGCTTTAACCCGCAAAAAATCAGCCAAGCATTGGGTTATGTCTGGACGCTGGGCACTGAGGTGTAAATCAGAAATAAAGTAGGTAAATGGTTGCATAAGACGATCAAAAAAGGCTGATAAAAATCAGCCTTTATTTTTTTACTCCGTTATTTCAGCTTTTTGAATAACGACGTCTTCTACTGGCACATCATCGTGCATGCCGTGACGAGAGGTCTTCACCCCTTTAATTTTATTGACGATATCCATACCTTCAACGACTTCACCAAAAGCACAATAACCCCAACCTTCCATTGATTCACTGCGAAAGTTAAGGAAGCTATTATCTTTAAGGTTGATAAAGAACTGAGCAGTCGCAGAGTGTGGATCATTGGTTCTTGCCATGGCAATAGTGCCCGTGTTGTTGGCTACGCCATTATTCGCTTCGTTTTGAATTGCTTCGTTTGGCGTTTTTTGATCCATTCCAGGCTCAAATCCACCGCCTTGGATCATAAATCCATCTATGACACGATGAAAGATTGTGTTGTCGTAAAATCCATCTTTTACATAGCTTAAAAAGTTTTCAACCGTCTTCGGTGCTTTGTCTTCAAAAAGGTTAAGTACGATTACGCCATAGTTTGTATGTAGTTTTACCATCAAGGGTTCCTGTGGATAAAATAATGATTTTAAAATTGTTTAAGCGGTCTATTGTATCTCAATCATTCAAATAATTCAGCTATTGCGCGCATATTGGAATGATATTAGTGTGAATTTTTGCAAACACGCTGGTTTATGTCATCTTGAGTCAGTGCTAGAATCCCGCAACTAAATTAACCTAACCACATGGAACTCATATAATGCAGCAAATATATAACACCCTCACTCGACAAAAAGAGACTTTTAAGCCGCTGGTGGCTGGAAAAGTAGGGTTGTATGTCTGTGGTATTACTGTGTATGACGTTTGCCATATGGGACATGCCCGCACCTATCTAAGTTTCGACCTCATGGTGCGCTACTTGCGTCACAAAGGATATGAGGTGAATTATGTGCGTAATATCACCGATGTAGACGACAAAATCATTCAACGAGCTAACCAAAATGGCGAAACTCCTGAGCAGTTAACTCAGCGCACCATTGCGTTAATGCATGAGGATTTTGCAGCAATTAACTTGTTGGAGCCTGATGTCGAACCAAGAGTCACAACACATATGCCGGAAATTATCGATGTAATTGAGCGATTAATTGCCAAAGGTCATGCCTATCAGGCGCCAAGTGGTGATGTGTTGTTCGATGTGAGTACCTACGAGCAATATGGCAAGTTGAGTCGACAAGACTTAGATCAGCTTAACGCTGGTGAGCGCGTCGAGGTGTCGGCTGACAAAACCGACCCATTAGACTTTGTATTGTGGAAAACTGTTAAACCTGGTGAGCCTTTTTGGGAGTCTCCCTGGGGGCCAGGTCGTCCAGGGTGGCACATCGAATGTTCGGCCATGAATAGCAAACATTTAGGCACACACTTTGATATTCACGGTGGTGGTTCTGATTTGATCTTCCCCCATCATGAAAATGAAGTCGCGCAATCTTGCTGTGCCTTTGATACGCCCTATGTGAATTACTGGATGCATGCTGGCATGGTGCAGGTTGACTCAGAAAAAATGTCTAAATCATTGGGTAACTTTTTTACTTTGCGTGATGTATTAAAAGACTATGATGCGGAAACCTTGCGTTATTTCTTAATGTCTGCCCATTATCGCAGTCAATTAAGCTATTCTGAAGACAATATCAAGCAAGCTAAATCTGCTTTGGAGCGTTTATATACGGCCTTGCGTGATAGTCAGCCAAATTTGCACGTAGATATGCAAACAGGTGATTATTTACAACGCTTTGAAGCCGCTATGGATGATGATTTTAATACTCCGGAAGCCTTTGCAGTCATGTTTGATTTGGTTAAGGATATCAACAAAAGCAAAGGCCAGGAAAAATCAGATCTGGCCGGGGTTTTATTGAAGCTAGGGGATATTTTAGGGTTTTTACAAATGGATCCTGTGGATTATCTACAAGGTGGCGCAGCCCAAGGTGATGAGGCATCAGTGATTGAAGGTTTAATCCAAGCCCGAAATGATGCTAGAGCCGAAAAAGATTGGGCAGCTGCGGATAAAGCTCGCGACGCGTTAACCGCAATGGGCGTGGTGTTAGAAGACGGAGCCAACGGCACCACCTGGCGAAAAATCTAAATGTGTAGCCTGGTCTTTAGGCCATGGAATTACGCATTGGTATTGAAACCATCCTCGGGGCTAAAGCCGCCGACTACAGCGGGTCTTTAGGCCATGGAATTACTGGGTTTAACGATGGGCCTGTAGCATGGTCTTTAGGCCATGGAATTACGCATTGGTATTAAACCATCCTCGGGGCTAAAGCCACCGACTACAATGTTGCCTGCAGCATGGTATTTAGGCCATGGAATTACGCATTGGTATTAAACCATCCTCGGGGCTAAAGCCACCGACTACAGCGGGGCTTTAGGCCATGGAATTACGCATTGGTATTAAAACCACCCTCGGGGCTAAAGCCACCGACTACAATGTTGCCTGTAGCATGGTCTTTAGGCCATGAAATTACGCATTGGTATTGAAACCGCCCTCGGGCCTAAAGCTGCCGACTACAGCGGGGCTTTAGGCCATGGAGGGTTTCGGGGCTAAAGCCACCGACTACAATTGTGGCGGTGTTTGTGGGTCTGTTTCTTTGATTAAATCCGCGCTAGGGGATGTTTTTTCCTCAAACTCGGATTTCCAACGCTGCTGGGAAACGTGATGTTTTATCAATTCAATACACTCATTAACCACTGCCAGCACTTCATCATCTAAGGCTTCATCTTCACTCGAGAAACGACCAATCCCGTGTTTGACAAAATCGTCGATTTTTTCTGGGGTGACATCTTTAAGCAAATTGACTATCGATTGGGTCACAATATCGGTTACTGCCGACTCGAGTGTTCGTTCAATGGTTGAGCCTACTACCGGAACCAATTTTAAGGTGGAAATTTGCGGATTGCCCGTCACCGCTTTACCAACACTCTTACTCACATGTTGCCTAACCGATTCTCCGTGATCGTTGTGTTCGATTGACTCCCCAATATGGCTCATAACCGACGCTGTCCATCGAGTAATGACCGGCAGCCTAGACGCTAAGACATTTTGGGTAATGTCCTCCACTAAGGGAGATCCCGCTGCGATATCTTTTTGCGCATCCGACAGCACTTTTACAACAATACGATCAGACAGCTCTTCGACAAACACATCATAATAAAATGCCACAAAACGAAATAGTGCAGTGCGCCTGAGATCAATAATTTGATATTTGTGCAGGCGATGTAATATTGAAAATATCCGTAAAAATCGGAATATTCGAGCGGCGCCAAGTGGAATACAGCCAATCAAATCATAAAAATGGATAAACGGGAAAAAATACCATCTTAAATAGGTTTTTTTGACAATCGCCACTATCCAGCGCAAGCAAAATTCACTTAAGAATACTGCCACAAAGGCTAAATCGATTAACAGAAAGTTCTTGTGGATAGGTGCATAACCTGTGACCAAAGATTCCGACACATAAGCCAAGGATTGTTTAACAATTTCAGTGCTGTAGAGGGAGTCAAAAATGATCCAGATAAGATTAATAAATAATAATCCTAACATCACCAAATCGAGTAAAAGCCAAGGTCCTTCATGGCTCTTATTTAGATTGCTGCGATTAAACCCTAGCATCGATGCTCCCTTTTAACTCTGCCATTTCTGCCCTTTAGGTGCGGGTGACGTCAACATAGACTTTAATCTTTTGGCCTGGCTGCAAATATTTACGCAGTTTATCTTGGTTCCATCGTTTTAAGTCGACCAAATTAACCTTAAATTTATTAGCGATCCGAGCCAATGAATCCCCTTTTCTAACGGTATAGGTTAAAGAGCGCATGACCGCATCTTTACGCTGTGACTCCGATGCCTGCTTAAGCCAGATCACTAAATCTTTACCCGGCATTAAAGGGTCGTTAGGGGCCATACCATTCCACTTGGCTAGGCTGCGCATATCCACTTTGTACTTGCGGCTTAGATCCCAAAATGTATCACCACTTTGTACTTTGTGTTTTAAGGAGTAAGTGCCGCGAGGTTTAGATTGAGTACTCGCCAGTCGCTGATCTTGGGAAAGGGAATAGGAGTCTAAGGATTTTAAGGATACAGGGACTAAAATATATTCACCTAATCGTATCAGGTTCCCCTGCATATCATTCACTCCTTTAATGACATCCACGGTTGTGTGATATTGTTTAGCCAGTTTTAATAAACTATCACCACTTTTGACTTTATGACGGACCCAGTTAAGGCGTTCATTCTCCTCAATGTTATTCAAGGCAAGCTCGAAGTTTTCGACACTTTCAATGGGTAATAATAGTCTGTGAGGGCCGTCTGGATCCGTTGCCCAGCGATTAAATCCAGCATTTAATGAATGCAGCTCTTTGAGGGTTAAACCAGCAAGATCTGCCGCTAAAGCTAAATCAATTTGCGACTCAACATCTACCACCTTAACAAAAGGTTTGTTTGGGATGGCTGTCCATGCAATATTGTTTTCATCTGAGTCTTTTAAAATACTGCTCAGTGCTAATAATTTCGGCACGTAAGCCCGAGTTTCTTTGGGCAAGTCTAAAGACCAGAAATCAGTCGGTTTACCTGCTTTTTTATTTTTTCTAATGGCACTTCTTACTCTACCTTCGCCCGAATTGTATGCTGCCAAAGCATGCAACCAATCGCCATCAAACATTTTATGCAAGTAAATTAGGTAGGCAATAGCTCCTTCTGTGGAGGCCACCACATCTCGTCTGCCGTCATACCACCAGGTTTGTTTCATGCCAAAGCGCTTTCCTGTGCCGGGAATAAACTGCCACATCCCTGCTGCGCGTCCATGGGAATAGGCGAAAGGGTCAAATGCACTTTCTACAATGGGTAGAAAAACCAGCTCCAGAGGAAGTTGATTCTTTTCTATTTGCTCAACAATGTAGTGCATAAATGGCTTAGCACGGGTGGCAACGCGTTGCATATAATTGCTGTGCTTTAAGTACCAGTTCTTTTGCGCGTTTAAGCGCTCATTATCGGGGATAGGAAAGGTTAATTGGTGTTTAATTCTAAGCCAGAGGTTGTCTGGGCTTTCAGTTGAGTCTGGACTACTGGTTACTTCGTCGTTAGGTAATTCCACGTAATTGTCTGGTTCAACGGTTATTTCTACTATTTCTGTAGGATGAGTAACCGGAATTGTGCCGTGGGAGGCTGAGGTACAATCAAAAAGCTCATCGGCTAGCGCATGTTTTTGTTCGCAGGTTTTATTAATTTGCTCTGCGATGAGTTGTTCTTGATGGGTTTCTTTTTCCACGTCTGCATGGGAGTCCGCCATAAACGTTTGGCAACCCGCTAGCACCATAAGCAATGAAAATGATGTCATTTTCATTGTGGTTTTAAAGATACTTGTTTGAGTGTTGTCATTGGCTCCACTAAAAGTTGTCTTTCCACTTTCTGACTGCGGCGAAAACCTCGGTTTCGTTGGGTAACTTCTTGCCAACAAATTGTTCTGCATTATTTTTTATTTCATCCTGTTGCGCGCGTAAAAACGGATTGATCGCTTTTTGTTGTTCGATATTCGATGGCAGGGTGGGTAGTCCCTGATTTCGTTGTTGTTTTGCCCAATCTGAATAGGCTTGTAAAGCACTGTTCTGTGGCTCAACGTTTAACGCAAAGTCCACATTGGCTAATGTATATTCGTGGGTACAATAGACCTTAGTTTGCTCTGGGAGTTTCATTAATTTCCCTAAAGATTCATGCATTTGTTGTGGCGTTCCTTCAAATAACCGGCCACAACCAGCGGAAAATAAGGTATCACCACAAAACAGCATGTTTTGGCCATAAAATGCAATATGATCCAGGGTGTGACCAGGTACCTCTAGCACTGTTAATTCAAGATCCAAGTCATCTAGCACCACTGAGTCGCCTTCTCGCAACTTTTTTGTTAATCCTCGAATACTACCATACTCAGGTCCCAACACAGGGATCTGCGGTGCGTATTTTACTAGGGACAAAATTCCACCAGTATGATCACTGTGATGATGGGTGATTAAAATACCTTTTAAGGTTAAGCCTTCCGATTGAATGTGATCTATGACAGGGCTTGCATCACCAGGGTCGACTACCCAACAATTCATGCCGTCATGGATACACCAAATATAATTATCTGTGAAAGCAGGGATAGGAAAAACCCTAAGCTTTGATTGAGTTTGAGTGGTTTGGGACATAATTACCTTGCTTGTGTCGCTTCGCTAGTGTTGTACTATAAGAAGTTGTTGGTAGCTGCGCAATTGTTTGGACAATATGAAGCCTGCTTTAATCTCTAAAAAACCGATTTATCCCACATCTTGGCAAGCTCTGCCGGTTGGTGATGACATGAAACAGCATGTGCAAACTAATTTGGAAGCATGCAGTCGACGTTTTTTCGGCTACCATATGGTGCGATTAGGCTGTTTGAGCAGTCAAATCGATTTACCTGAATGTGCAATTAAACACATTATTAATGTGGTTGATGCTAAGTGCCTTGAGCAACATCAAAGCCTGCATGGGGTTAATGTGATTGCTCAAACCCACGAGCTTCCCTTTAGTGAAAACAGTGTGGATGCCTATCTGTTAGCCCATGAACTAGATTTTTCAAAAGATCCCCATCAAATTTTAAGGGAAGTGGATCGCACTTTAATTCCCAATGGCCATGTTGTTATTGTGGGGTTTAATCCCTTCAGTTTGGCTGGAATTTTTCGCTACCTACCTTTGAAGTCGAATAAAGTGTTACGGGAAGCGCGTTTCTTCAGCAGTATGCGAATAAATGATTGGTTGCATTTACTTGGCTTTGAAATTATCGAACAAGACCAACTGGTTTTTTCCAGTTTGTTGTTTAAGCGTAAATCGCGGATTTTTTCCCGAATAGAAACCTTTTGCCGACAATATTTACCGATTTTTTCTAGTATCTACGTCATAGTCGCTAAAAAACGTGTGGTTCCCTTGTCATTAATTAAACCGAAATGGAAACCGTCGCCCAAATTTTCCGCGGTGGGCGCAAGCGTACGTACTTCAATGCAGAAAAATAGTGTAGATAGTCGTTAGCTGAGGGAGATGAATAACCAATAAAGGTTAGTGCATATGAACGGGCGGGTGTACGACTACAACCTTAGCCGCTTTATGTCGGTAGACCCCTTTATCCAGATGCCTGAGAGCAGCCAGAGTATCAACCCGTATTCGTATCAAGGTCATATTCACTTAAGCTATTTCAGGGGCTGTATTAAAAAGGTTTCAAGATTGTATCTTGATGACCTTTCCTTCAAAGATGAATTTTCTAAACTACCGCCAGACGTAAATCCAACACCGTAAAACAATAAGAACCGTTGTTTAAAAACTCCAGTTCGCTGATGACATACACTGTTTTAATTCATAAAAAAGGCGCTCACTAAATGAACGCCTCTGTATCGCTGACTTCAACGGGGAAAATAGGCTTATTTAACCTTCATACCTGGTTGTGCACCTTCATGGGGTTCCATGATCCACAGATCTTTGCCTCCGGGACCCGCCGCTAACACCATGCCTTCAGACAAACCGAAACGCATTTTACGAGGGGCTAAATTCGCCACCATTACCGTTAACTTACCTTCGAGCTCTTCAGGTTGATATGCAGACTTAATCCCAGCAAATACTTGTTTAGTGTCACCGCCTAAGTCCAATTGAAGACGCAGTAGTTTATCTGCTCCTTCCACATGCTCTGCTTTGGCAATTTTAGCAATACGCAGGTCCACTTTAGCAAAGTCATCAAAACTAATGGTCTCACCAATGGGATCTTTTTCTAGTGGACCCTCTGTTGCCGTTGTTTTAGGTGCCGGGGCTTGCTTAGGTTCAAGGTTTTCTTTTGAATCTTCAATAATGGCATTCACCTTATCCATATCCACACGTTGCATTAAGGCTTTAAATTTGTTGATTTGATGCTTACCTAAATCACGTTGTGCACTATCCCAATCAAGACTATCGTTTAGGAAAGCTTCTGCTTGCTCAGCCAACTTTGGCAACACCGGTTTAAGGTAAACCACTAGTATACGGAACAGGTTGATCCCTAAAGAACAAACATCGTGTGTATATTGCTCCTTGCCTTCTTCTTTAATAGTTACCCAAGGTGCTTGGGCATCAATGAATTGGTTGGCTTTATCTGCCAGAGCCATAATTTCACGAATCGCACGGTTGTATTGGCGTTTTTCGTACATATCAGCAATGTCATCGGAGGCTTGTTTAAATTGCGCTAGTAATTCCGGTTCAATGACGTTATCAGACAAGGTAGCGTCAAAGCGCTTGGTAATAAACCCTGCACAGCGACTGGCAATGTTCACTACTTTTCCGACTAAGTCAGAGTTTACTTTCTGGGCAAAATCTTCCAGATTTAAATCGATATCGGTAACACCATCACTTAATTTAGACGCATAATAATAACGCAAATATTCTGGGTTAAGATGGTCTAAATAAGTGCGCCCTTTAATGAAAGTACCGCTTGATTTCGACATTTTCGCGCCGTTTACGGTAACAAAACCGTGCACGTTTACGCCAGTGGGCTTGCGTAAACCAGCCCCTTCGAGCATGGCTGGCCAGAATAGACAATGGAAGTAAGTGATATCTTTACCAATGAAATGGTAAAGCTCAGCATCTGAATCTGGATTCCAAAAACTATCAAAATCAATATCGTGTTGGTTACAGTAGTTTTTGAAGCTAGCCATGTAACCCACTGGTGCATCTACCCAAACATAGAAGAATTTATTCGGTGCACCGGGTATTTCAAAGCCAAAATAAGGGGCATCGCGGCTGATATCCCATTGTTGCAATCCTTCGTCAAACCACTCTTTGAGTTTATTGGCTATCTCTTCTTGCAGCGCGCCACTGACCAGCCACTCTTTGAGCATATTTTCAAATTTGGGTAAATCGAAGAAATAATGTTCTGAATCTTTCAATATTGGCGTCGCACCCGATACCACAGAACGCGGGTTAATCACCTCGGTTGGGCTATAAGTTGCACTGCATACGTCGCAGCTATCGCCATTTTGATTTTCCGCTTTGCAAGACGGGCAAGTGCCTTTAATGAAGCGATCAGGCAAGAACATGTTCTTTTCAGGATCATATAATTGGCTAATTGTGCGTTTACTAATGTATCCCGCTTTATCTAATCGATTATAAATTTCTTCGCACAGTTCTTTGTTTTCATCGGAATGGGTAACATAGTAGTTATCGTATTCAATATGAAAGTCTAATAGATCCTGATGATGTTCTGCACGGGTTTGCGCAACCATTTGCTCAGGGGTAATACCTAACTCCTGCGCTTTTAACATCACGGGGGTTCCGTGTGCATCATCGGCGCAAACACTGTAGCATTGGTGGCCTCGCATTCGTTGATAACGTGTCCATATATCAGTTTGAATGTGTTCCAGTAAATGGCCTAAATGGATAGAACCATTGGCATAAGGTAAGGCACTGGTGACGAGTATTTTACGTGGCTGATTTGGCATGTTTGATTACGAGTCTTGATTAGTTGAAAAAAGGACGCAAATGGTAACGAAAATGCAGCCTTAATGCATTAGTAAAACGACAGAAATTCAGATAAATTGCATCAAAAGGAGTCCCCTTTGTCGAATCTCATCTTTAATCCACCCCAGATACAGCAAATTTGTCAGCTTATTGGCCAAATGTTGAGCTTGTCTGAATCGCAAACCTTGGCGTGTCTCACCTCAACCCAGCAAAACCTGCAATTTTGTTTTCCATTTGCCTGTGAGCAGGATTTTCCGGTGATCTTAGACGCTATCAGCGAATTGGGAGTCGATGGCAGCAAAGTGCTATTAGGTTGCGAAATAGCTGCAAAAAAAACCAAAATAAAGCGATTGGCGAAGATCAAAAATATTATTGCCATTGCCTCAGGAAAAGGCGGTGTGGGTAAGTCTGCCAGTGCCGTCAATTTGGCGTTTGCGTTACAGGCACAGGGGGCGAAAGTGGGGATTTTGGATGCAGATATTTATGGTCCTTCGGTGCCTATCATGTTGGGTAATCCACATGCAAAACCTGAAAGTGAAGATAATAAACACATGATCCCGTTGAATTGTCATGGTGTGGTGGCAAATTCCATTGGCTATTTAGTCCCTAATGAGGATGCTGCGGTGTGGCGGGGGCCAATGGCCAGTAAAGCCTTACAGCAAATATTGAATGAAACCCTATGGCCTGAGCTAGATTATTTGATTGTGGATATGCCGCCAGGTACCGGCGATATTCAATTAACCATGGCGCAACAGGTACCGTTAACTGCGGCAGTAGTGGTGACGACGCCTCAAGACATAGCTTTGGCTGATGCAACAAAGGGAATTGCCATGTTTAATAAAGTAAGTATTCCTGTTTTAGGCGTGGTTGAGAATATGAGCTATTACCAGTGCCGCAAATGCGGAAATAAAGAGTTTGTGTTCGCCACAGGTGGCGGAGAAAAGCTAGCCGAGCAGCAACATTTAGCGTTACTTGCTCAACTCCCCTTAGATATTCAAATACGTGAGCATGCTGATAATGGTCAACCGTTAATTATCCAGCAACCCAACAGTGAATTGGCTCAAGCATATTTCCTTGCGGCTAAAAAAATGTCACAACAGCTGGCCTACAACGAAACCTTAAATAGCGATGATTCAATTCCAATTGTTGAAAAACATTGAACAACCGCAGCTAGGCGATCATAATGTGCGCGAATTGAGCTTTAAACCAAACACCGCATGTTGCGCGGTACACTTACAGAGAATATTTCATGCGCTTATGTGATAAAGATATCTATCAATACATAAAAGAAGGCAAAATTTCGATTTCTCCTGAACCTGATTACTCTGAAATCAGTGGTGTAACCGTGGATATCCGACTTGGTAATAAATTTCGGGTGTTCGAAGATCATACCGCGCCGTTTATCGATCTTAGTGGTCCTAAAGCGGAAGTTCAAGAAGCCATGAATACAGTGATGAGCGATGAAATTGTTGTTCCTGATGACAAGTCGTTTTTCTTACATCCCGGAGAATTGGCCTTAGCAGTAACCCATGAGTCTGTAACCCTACCGGCAAATATTGTGGGTTGGTTAGATGGGCGTTCTTCTCTTGCGCGCTTAGGATTGATGGTCCACGTCACAGCCCATCGCATAGATCCAGGTTGGTCTGGCAATATTGTGTTGGAGTTTTTCAATAGCGGCAAACTGCCACTGGCATTAAAACCTAAAATGAAAATAGGGGCTATCAGCTTTGAAGTTCTATCAGATTATGCTGAAAAACCCTATAGCAGTCGTGCAGATGCCAAATATCGTAATCAAGATGGTGCTATAGCTAGCCGCATCAGCGCAGACGACAAATCCTGAAACCGTTAATTCAGGGGGTTAACTCACAATGTTGTGGGTGGCCATTCTGAGTTGACTTGGGGTTAAGCCCGTCCAACGTTTAACCGAGCGCCGAAAATTAGGAATGTCATTAAACTGCATAAGGTTGGCGCTTTCTTCATTGCTTAATTGCTGCACTTGCAATAAATAAATTGCTTGTTGTTTTCCCACTTCATCTTGTAGTTGCTGAAAACTGTAACCATGTTGTTTGAGTTTTCGCTTAAATGTGGATGGACTCATTAAAAATTGTTCGGCAGCAGCTTGTAGGCCTAAATGCTGCTGAGCTATTGCTTTGCGAACCGCCGCTAAAAATCCCAGTTTTGGGATAGCACTGTTCTTACACTGGCGTAAGGCATGCCATTTGAGGCTGTCACTGCGATGTAAACAGGTTTTTGTAAGCCATTTGTTGTCAAAACTAACGCTCATCACTGGCTGTGAAAAACGCAAGCGATGGCTCAGATGCACTTCGTATTCTTGAATATATTTCGGACGAGCAAAGGGAAAGTTAAACTCATACGGAATACGTTCGCCAAACAGTAACTTTGTGCCCGCAACCAAGGCAGTACAATAGAGTTCTGCAATGAATTGAAATTGCTCTTTACAGCCTATGGCATCGGTAAATAGTAGGTAATGATGGGACTGGGTTGCATACCCTTTAACATCTAAAAACGGACAAATTTGATTGAGTTGCTGGTGTAACACTCGAAAGGCATCGGTTAAATCTCGACTGTGCATTAGGGCATTCGAAATCGCGCCATAGTTGCCAGGGAACAGCCGTTTTCCGAGTAAAAAAGCACAGTCGTTTCCCGGCGTTAAGGCTTGGGCGTTGCTTATGAGTTGCAACAGTTGATAAACACTTAGTTTTCTATCTGAAATCACATCTTCATTAAATATTCCGGTACCGCGTAATAATTTATGCTTATTCACTTCGCGAGAACGACTGAAATCCAGTACGCTGGCAGCCAATTGGTGAGCGGGTACGACTTTATCCTCTAAACTGTAAAAATCCCTTTTAACCATGTGCTGGACCATTTTTTTTAAAATTTTCCAAACGACGGTTTACCCGTTGTAAAAGGCTTTCACTCACGTCTCCATACTTGGCCGTTTCGGCTGCAAAGGTGAGTTGATGAAATACTGACTCCCCCGACAAGGCAGGTTTAAAAGCAATATTAGCGATGGCCTTTTTTATTTGTTCTGCAATGTGCTCCGCTGTGGATAAATCTGTATTGGGGAAGAATAAAATAAATCTGTCTCCAGCGTAGCGACAGGCCAGATCGCTGGGGCGCAGATTCATTAAAATTAAATCAGATAACTCACGCAAAAGTTGATCGCCTTTATCGTGTCCATATTTGCGGTTAAATACGTCGAAGTTGTTGATATCTAGCATGGCCACCGCAAAATCCGGGCTTGGCGTGTTGGCTAATTCTGAGTCGATTTGTGAGCGCATGTACTCTGCGCTATATAGCGCGGTAATGAAGTCCACCTGATGGTGTTGTCGTAAAGACGATTCCCGCTTGTGTAATTGTTTGTTCAATATCAATTGCTCTAGGTGCCATTGATACAGGGCATAACTCATGATAATCATGCCAACCCCCGCAGGGATTGACTCAACCATGCTTAACCCTTCAGCACTATTTTCATAAAACATGAATTCATCAACTAGATCCAAATTAGCGGAAAATAGAAAGCAGCTTAAGCCGACCACCAACGCTGTGGTGACCCTGCCTGGAGGGCGACTGACCAATATGAAAAATATCCACAGTAAGGACAAGAGGGACACGCTACCTTCCCCTAAAATATCGAGCCAAGATATGTCGGCTAAGGGTTTAAGCTGTCCAATACCGATGCTCAAGGTAATAGATAAAGTGACTGATGCACACGCTAATGAAAAGAGTCGTTGATGGCGTGCTAGAAGTGAAAGGTTCATGTTAATACTCATTTAATGCTATGCGATTGATGCTGTGCAAGGACAATGCTGACACAGTTTTATTTCAGCGCAGGGGTCATATTGGCTCACTAAGATGACAATATAATGAATGTCATTGCTTTTTTGCGTAAGGGATTTACGACAATCCTTTGACTCATAAGGGATAGCAGGGAGGTCAAATAAGCTCACTAAGGTTAATAATGCTTTCTAAACAGGGGATTATTGCAGGTGATTGCGGCAAGTATTTGATTGCCTGTCATAAAAATGTCATTGCTGCTACTTAGGTTGTCTCGCCATCAAACACCATCCTTAGAACGCAACCAGAGACGTTATAATGAAAATGATTAAATCCACTTTAGCCATGGCGTGCTTCGCCGCGCTTTCCTGTCAAACTGTTTTAGCTGAAGACGGCGGAATTCAAGGTTTACTTACTGATAAAAGTCAAACTAGCTACATTCAAGGGGCTGAAGTTAATATCAAGGAACTCGGACAAAGCACCGTTTCTAGACGAGACGGCAGCTTTCGTTTTGTTAATTTGCCTGAGGGTAACTACACCCTAGAAGTGAAATATTTGGGGACACCCACTATCGAAGTACCAGTGACTATTCGCGGTGGAAAAATTCTGCAACAAGACATTAGCGTTGGAGCGCCGGCTAAAGAGTTAGAAAATGTCATTGTATACGGTCAGCGAGCAGGGCAGGCGAGTGCGATTAACCTGCAACGCGTTGCAGACAGTATCAAATCCATTGTATCGGCAGATGCTATTGGTCAATTTCCAGATCAGAACGCAGCAGAAGCATTGCAGCGTTTACCGGGTTTATCCATTGAGCGAGACCAAGGCGAAGGACGCTTTGTTGGTATTCGCGGTATCGATCCAAACCTGAATAATGTCACCATCAATGGCGTCAATGTGCCGTCCCCTGAAGGCGGTGTGCGCTCTGTGGCGTTAGATGTCATCCCTTCGGAGTTGATCCAAGGGTTGGAGGTATCTAAATCAGTTACCTCAGATATGGATGCCGACGCCATCGGTGGCTCCATTGAAGTGAAAAGTTTAAGTGCATTTGACCGCCAGGGTACCAGTGCCAGCGTTAATGTGCAGGGGAGTCAAAATCAGCTGCGGGATGAAATGAGTCCAAAAATATCTGGCAGTGTCACCAATGTTTTCGATGATGTGTTTGGGGTGGCTGCTGCATTATCATATGCAAAACGTGACTTTGGTTCAGACAATATTGAATCCAACGGTGATGATGAAATAGAGCAACGCTATTACAGTATTTCAAGGGAGCGCATCGGTGCTGCGGTGAATTTAGACTTTCGTCCTGATTTTAACAACCGTTATTATTTACGCACCCTTTACAGCAGCTTTGCCGACGATGAATATCGTATGGCCAATACCTTTACATTCGATGGCGAAGATTCAGAAATTGAACGCGGCAGTAAAGATCGTGAAGAGACACAAACCATCTTATCTATATCTGCTGGTGGTGAGCATCACTTAGATGATTGGTTAGTTGAATACCAAGTGGGCTATTCAAAAGCCGATGAGGATGATCCTCAAGCCTTGTATTACACCTTCGTGGGTGAGGAAATGGCCATCGATTCTGATATGCAGGGGCAGATCCCGCAAATCACCCAAGATGCCGCCGCGATGGATTTAGCGAATTATGAATTGGATGAAGTGAGTTTAGAAAAGAGTCTTGCCGAAGATACTGAAACTATGCTTAAAGCGGATTTTACTCGTCTGTTTGATTTACAAGATGGCTCCTTTGAGCTGAAGTTTGGGGCTAAATACCGTGGGCGAGAAAAAACGACTACGGCAGACATCTTCATTTACGATGGTGATTTTGATGACATCGACCCCACAATGTTTTCAGTTGATCAGCCAGATTGGGGATTAGGCGATTTTGGACCCGGTTTAAATCGTTCAGGTTTACGTAACTACTTTAACCAAAACAGCACTAGCTTCGAATTGGCCGAACTGGATTCCGAAGTTGAATCTAATGGCGCGTCCTATGTGAGTAACGAAGATATATTTGCCGCTTACATTATGGGACGCTACGAATGGGACAAACTAACTGTGGTAGCAGGTGTTCGCTACGAAGATACGGATTTCAATACCTCGGGTATGCGTGTAGAGCTCATCGAAAATGAACAAACTGACGTAGAAGAGGTTGTTAATACGCCGTGGGAAAGCGATAGAAGTTACGATCACTTATTACCCAGTTTGAATTTGCGTTACGAGTTCACCGATAAACTCATTGCCCGAGCAGCGTTTACCCAAACCCTTTCGCGTCCTAAATTTGAAGACGCGGCGGCATTTCAAATTATTGAATCTAAAACCGAAGAAGACGAGGGGGAATTTATTACCGAGCGCGAAGCAGAAGTGGGTAACCCTGAGTTGAACCCATTTGAGTCTGATAACTTTGATTTAACCTTAGAATATTATCCGGGTGATATTGGCGTGCTTTCGGCAGGGTACTTTTACAAAAATATCGACAATTTTGTGATCATTGCTGACGTCGCAGATTCACCAGAGTGGGACGGTTTTGATGAAGTGATGCAACCTATTAATGGCGAATCAGCTAAGGTCAGTGGACTTGAGTTATCTTGGGTAAAAGCCTTCGATAACGGTTTGTTGTTATCTGCAAATGGTACCTTCTCAAGCTCGGACGCCACCACTTTATTAGACGGTGAGCGTTTTGAAACATCTTTGCCAAATCAATCGGACAAAATAGGTAACTTCACTGTTGGATATGAAAGTAACCTAATGAGTTTACGTTTAACCATGACCTACAAAAGCGAAAACTTAGAAGAAATAGATGGCGATTTAATCCGCATGGAAGATGATCATCAGCAACTCGACTTTACCAGTAAGTACTTTATTCAACAAAACATGTACCTGTACTTCAATGCGATTAATATCACCGATGAAGGCTTCTACAACTATTTCGACCAGCGCAGCATCAATGCGCAGTATGAAGAATACGGTCGGACGTTTGAGCTTGGATTTAGTTGGATGTTGTAACTTGCATAAAGCGAACATCCTTTAATGGGGTGTTCGCAATTAAGGTATTGAGCTGTCGTTTCACAGTTCTCAATGTACGAGATGATGTATTGAAAATCTCGTTTGTCTTATTTCGTAATCTGGAATAACAATGTTAATTAGATATTTAATACTGCTGGGGTTATGTTTAAGTTCCATCGATGCTTTTGCCAAGCAGGTTTATGATCAGCACTTTTATAATACCCATAGTGTGCAAGCCCTTGAGGTTCCTGAAAATAGTCTTAGCTTTTTGATTTTGGGGGATTGGGGCCGCAATGGTCATTATCAGCAAAAGCCTGTGGCTAGAATGATGGACATTGCCATGCAGCAACTTGATGGTGAGTTTATTGCGACAACCGGTGACAACTTTTACTCAAACGGTATAGCCTCAGTAGACGACCCGTATTGGCAAACCTCCTTTGAACAAATATATGATGGCCCGAATTTATTTGAAGATTGGTACCCCACATTGGGGAATCACGATTACCGTGGTAATTGGCAGGCGCAAATAGATTATTCTAAACGCAGTCGTCGTTGGGAATTTCCTGCGCCTTACTATGCTAAAACCTTTGCGGTGGGTGATAACAGCCATATGTTAGTTTTGTTTATTGATACCAATCCGCTTAATCCCGAGTACAAAACTCGTGCTAAATATGCCGAAACCCAAAAGCAAGATGGTGAAAAGCAGTTACACTGGATTAAACAGAAATTAGCTAACTCTACCGCTAAATGGAATATTGTGATTGGACACCATCCTTTGTATTCCAGCGGTAAACGTTATGGTAAAACCGCAGGAATTCAGCGGGTATTAGAACCGATTTTTGAACAGTTCCAGGTGGATGCCTACTTCGCTGGCCATGAACATGACTTACAACATAATCGCCCTGAGGGTAAACAGGTAGAGCACTTTGTGTCTGGTGCAGGATCGGAACTACGTCCGGTGCAGCAGCGGGAATTTACGCAATATGCTATTAGCCAAGCCGGGTTTTTAACTGTCTCCGTGGGAGATGACACTATGCTAGTACAATTTGTTAGCGCCGCAGGCGAGCGCCTGTATCACTATAGTATTGGCAAGGAATAAATATGAAATCACTTTATTTATGGATTGCGGCCTCAGTTGTTCTGTGTGCCTGTCAAACCGAAACTGCGGTCACCTCCAGGCAAGCCGCCGACTCCCATCATCCAACCGAAATTAAGCAAACGCGTCCACTATTGGCCGACGAAAAGCAAGTGGTGGCGGGTAAGTCCGCGTTACCTATTTTGCACAATAAACAGCAATATTGGCTGTTAACTAGCGAAGTTAATGGCATTTCATTAGTTGATGAACATGGACAGATCCTCAGTACCTTTGCCGGTAACATGGAAATGCTCGATTGGCGGGATAATATCCAAATAGGCAATGACACCTTTGGCTTAATAACAACCAACGACAATAACAATCAAGAAATACTGGTGCTCGGTCTGGACTGGCAAAGCAAACAGTTATCGTTGCTGACGACCCTTGCACACCCTGAAGGGCAGGTGGAGGCACTTTGTTGGTATCAAATGCCCCAAGGACACTTGTCAGTATTTATCGCCGACGCCCAAGGCACGGTGGAGCAACGTATTGTGGTTGATGGTACTTCTGAAACCTTAGTCGACATGCCTGTCCATGAATTTATCGGTACCCTTCAAACTAAAAGCTGTGGGGTAGATGACCAAGCAGGCATTTTGTATTTAGTCGAAGAGAATATTGGTTTGTGGCAGTATCCCGCTGATCCAGAGGCGGAACTTGTTAGAGACTTAGTGGCTGCAGTTAAACCTTTTGGCCAGTTACAAGGGGAAATAACCCATGTTGACGTGCTAGAAAACGGTGATGTGTTACTCAGCACCCCAGATCAACAAGGTGTGTGGCTTATACATGGACAGAACCGAGAAAATACTCGTTTTATACCTTTAACCGGGATACAAAAACCAGAAACGACGAATGGAGTGCTCCACTCTTCAAAACTGTTGTTGGGGATCTTTGATGATGAACACACGGCATATTCCCAACTTGAACTCAAGTTTCCAAGTTCAAAGCAAACGGCTTCTCAACCTAGTTTTGCCACTGTTAAGGCATATGCTCAAACACAGCCCATGGAAGTGTTTGGTGATGCAGCCGATGACCCTGCTATTTGGGTAAATACCTCTGAACCTGCACAAAGTAGAGTGCTTGGCACCAATAAAAAACAGGGCATGATGCTGTACGACTTGCAAGGTAAGTTATTGCAACAGCTTAATGTAGGGCGCGTAAACAATGTGGATATTCGTTATGGTTTTACCTTAGGGGAGCGTACTTTCGATTTAGCCGCGGCCAGTAACCGCTCCACCAATAGCATTAGCTTGTTCTCATTGCAGCCAGATAGTGGTGACTTAGCGTATTTGTCAGATATTCAAACAGATTTACGGGATGTCTATGGCCTTTGTATGTATCAACAAGATGACCAATTTCATGTTTTTGTAAATGATACCGACGGGCGTTTTCAACAGTATTTATTAATCCCGGAAAACGACAAGATCAACGCTAAATTAATTCGGGAGTTTCGGGTGCCCAGCCAGCCTGAAGGTTGTGTGGCTGATGATAAGCATCATCAGCTGTACTATGGTGAAGAATCTACCGGTGTTTGGCAAGTGAGTGCTCGTCCTACCAAAGCTGCTGCTAGACTGATCGCAACCACCTCAGACACTTTCGTGGCCGATGTTGAAGGCATGGGCATTTATAATCTCGATGACAAACGTTATTTGGTGGCATCCAGCCAAGGTAATAACAGCTTTGGCGTGTTCGACTTAGATGAGAACGCGCGCTATTTAGGTAGTTTTCGCATCAACATGGATTTAGCGGCGGGTATCGACGGTGTTTCTGAAACCGATGGTTTAGAGTTAACTTCCCAACCGTTAGGTTCACGGCTCCCAAACGGCTTATTGGTGGTGCAAGATGGCCGAAATAGGCTACCTAATGCCCCGCAAAACTTTAAGCTGGTGGATGGAAAGTTAATTAAGCAGCTGATACAACAATGGTTAAATAAGTAATACGAAAAAGCCCCGTTAAATCGGGGCTGTTTGGATATTAGTAAACGAATTTAGATTAGTGTTTTTTAAATTGGCGTCTACCTAACATTAATAAGCCCAAGCTTAAAATTGCAATTAATGAGGGCTCTGGAATATCGTTTGGATCTGGATCAACAACCTCGGCTTCACCAGCAACACCAATGGTGAAACCATGCCAATACTCAGTTAAATGAGTAAAACTAATTGAGGTATGACTTCCTGCTGCAAGCACGACACCATGCAATTCGCCACTAGCGGTGAAACCGGTATTGTCACCGTTCACGGTTGCAGTGCCACTACCCCAGTAGCCGGTGCCTATGCTTTCAAATTCAATTTCTGTATCGAATAACACATTTTGGCCATTCCAACTATTGAGCGCGATATAGACATTTTCAATGGCTGAACTAAAGGATATAGTGACTTCACCTGCCGCGCCTAATGCTACTTGTTCACTAGGCAGTGGTGCATTATCAATGCTACCGTTGGTATAAGCATTGCCTGTCCAGTAGTTAGTAGCTGTGCCGGTTTGTACAAAATAGTGACTGCTGCTGTTCGTATACGTGACATCAATTATACTGCCGCCAATGTCTAATTGCCCAGTTGCAGAAGAAGCACTATCCTCACTCATCCAGTCAGTCCAATACACAGGGAAACTGTGGGCATGTAAACTAAATAGGCTGAAAAACAAAGCTATACTCAAAATCTTGGGAAATAATTTCATTGATTTGTCCTCTAACTTAACAACATTACGTCTTTGTGCAAAAAATAAGCAAAAATACTACCAAAGTGCTAACTGCTTGTTCTTAAATTACTTGTAAATTGTTTTGTGGTAGTAGTTGTAATTTGTGTTAAAAAAATTGACATAATTCTTTGAAAAGACATGAACACAAGCTAAATGAAAGGAAAAACTGGTCAATCTATCAACAGTTAACAATTCAATCGATATTTGTCGTTGCAAAGTGTCGAAAAATAAGTAAACTGCGCAGCTCGGTCGGTGTGTAGCGCAGCTTGGTAGCGCACTGTCATGGGGTGTCAGGGGTCGGAGGTTCAAATCCTCTCACACCGACCAATTAATCTGCTCCCCTTATCTAGCTTGACTCTCAAGCGTTTTCCATATCAGAATACTCCTAACTTATTGAACACAAGAAAGCCATTGGGTCACCTTTTGGGTCACTACCCCATGGCCTAAAGACCATGCTACCGATTTTATATCTTGTAGGTAGGGGATTTATCCCCTACGTTTTTGTCCTCATGTTTCATGGCCTAAAGACCATGCTACCGATTTTATATC